>PMOB01000005.1:194-61977 GCA_003161615.1 Actinomycetota bacterium | reverse complement strand
GTGAGCGAGACGCGGATCGTGTCCCCGATTCCCTCCGCGAGCAGCGTCCCGATCCCGACCGCGCTCTTGACCGATCCCGCGAAGACCGTCCCGGCCTCGGTCACGCCGAGATGAAGCGGGTAGTCGACCTTCTCCGAGAGCATCCGGTAGGCGCGGATCATCGTCGGCACGTGGCTCGACTTGACGGAGATCTTGAACTCGTAGAAGTCGAGGCTCTCGAGCAGGCGCACCTCTTCGAGGGCAGTCTCTACGAGCGCCTCGGCCTGGTCTTTCTGCGCGAGCTCCTCGAGATGCTTGGGGAGGGAGCCGGAGTTGGCGCCGATCCGCATCGGAATGCCTTTCGCCTTCGCGGCGCGGACGACCTCGGCCACCTTGTCGGCTCCGCCGATGTTGCCGGGGTTGATGCGGACGGCTGCGACGCCCTGCTCGATCGCCTTGAGCGCGAGGCTCGCGTTGAAGTGGATGTCCGCGATGATCGGCACCGGCGAGAAGCGCACGATCCTCGAGAGCGCCTCTGCGTCCTCCGTCTTCGGGACGGCGACGCGCACGATCTCGCAGCCCGCGCTCGCGAGCGCAGCGACCTGCGCGGTCGTCGCCTCGACGTCGTGCGTCTTCGTCGTCGTCATCGACTGCACGACGACGGGCGCACCACCGCCGATCTTGACGTTCCCGACCGTGATCTGGCGCTTGCTGGCCATCCGCAAATCAGTCTAGCCCGGCGGTCTGTGCCGGAATCCGAGGCCTCAACGGACGCTGAGGCGTCTCCGATCAGCCGAAGATGTGCCCCGTGTCGTTCTGGAGCGCGATAACGAAGACGAGGAGGATGAGGGCGATCCCGACGAGGGACACCTGCTCGTAGACCTCCCGCGCCAGCGCGCGCCGGCGGACGCGCTCGATGATCGAGAAGAGGATGTGCCCCCCGTCGAGCGGCAGCAGGGGCAGAAGATTGAGGAGCGCGAGAGACATGCTGACGAGCGCGAGCAGCTCGAGGTAGTAGCTGATCCCGACCTTGAGCGCTTCGACCGACGCCTCGCTGATGCCGACGACGCTCGTGAGCTGTCCGCGCGAATGGGCGTTGAACAGCGAGCCGACGGCCGAGACCGTGCCCGTGACGATGTTCCCGAGATCGGATGCTGCGGTGGTCGCCGCCTTTCCGACGGGATAGCGGACAAGCTGTACTGCCGGCACGAAGCCCAAGATCCAGCGACCGCCACGCCGAATCGTCCGGCGCGGCCCGAGCAGCACGAGCTTGCCACCCCTGTTCACGGTGAGCGTGATCGGCGCGCCGTGGTCTGCCCGGACAAGGCGCGAGATACTTGCGAACGTCTCGGCAGGGCGGCCGCCCACGGCGACGATCCGGTCCCCGGCCTGCAGTCCCGCGGCCGCAGCGGGCGTGCCGCGGTCGACCGCCGCCACCTCGTTCGTCGCCTGGTTCGAGGGCGCGCCGCTCGTCGCGAAGACGATGAAAAGGATGACGAACGCGACGGCGACGTTGGCGAGCGGGCCGGCCGCGATGACGGCGACGCGCTTCCACACAGGTGCGCGCCAGTAGGCCTCCGGCGAGGTTCCCTCCTCGATCTCGCGCAGCGCGCGGTTCGCGGAGCGGCGAGCGCTCTTCGATAGATGCGCGGCGGAGACTTCCTCCTCGAGCGCGTAATAGGCCGAGCGCGCACCGTCGTAGTCCTCGGCTGTAAGCGCGCGCCGCACCGTCAGGGCGGCGGGCGCGAGAGACGGCTGCTCCTGCAGCGCCGGCTCCATGAACACCTGTAGGTCGCGCGCCGCAGGACGGTGCATGCCCGGGATCCGCACGAGCCCGCCGAGCGGGATCATCCCGATCCCGTACTCGATGCCGTTGCGGCGGATCTTGACGAGCGCGGGCGGGAAGCCGATGTAGAAGCTCCGCGGCCGCATGCGGACGGCAAGAGCGACCGTGAAGTGGCCGAGCTCGTGAATGAAGACGAGCCCGACGAGACCGGCGATGACGACGACCCAGGTCACGCTGCCGCCAGCGCTCCTTCGGCCGTGCTCCGTGCTGCCTCGTCGATCTCCAGCAGCTCGTCGAGGTTCCGTACCTGCGTGCCGCTCGCCACGGCCAGAGTCTCGCGCACGACGTCCGGGATTGCGAGGAACGGCAGCCGGCCGCCGAGGAAGGCCGCCACCGCCACCTCGTTCGCGGCGTTGTACACGCACGGCGCGGCGCCTCCCTCCTCTCCCGCCGTCCGTGCGAGCGCGAGCATCGGGAACGTCTCGACGTCCGGCTGTGAGAACTCGAGTGTCAGCGAGGTGAAGTCGAGCGGCGGTAGCGGGGTAGCGGCGCGCTCGGGATACGTGAGCGCGTACGAGATGGGCACGCGCATGTCCGGGTAGCCGAGATGCGCGAGGGACGCGCCGTCGCGGAAGCGGACGAGGGAGTGGACGATCGACGTCGGCTGGATGGCTACCTCGATGCGGTCGTACGGGATGCCGAACAGGAAATGCGCCTCGATCACCTCGAGCCCTTTGTTCGCGAGCGTTGCGGAGTCCACCGTTATCTTCGGGCCCATCCGCCAAGTCGGATGTGCGAGGGCCTGCTCGGGCGTCACGTCTTCGAGCTGGCCGCGCGTGCGCCCGCGGAACGGCCCGCCGGAGCCCGTGAGGACGAGCGTGTCTACCTGCTCGGGCGCGCGTCCCTCCAGGCACTGGAAGAGCGCCGAGTGCTCGCTGTCGACGGGGAGAATCCGTCCTCCGCCCCGCTCCTGTGCGGCGAGCGCCAGCTCTCCGGCCGCGACGAGGCTCTCCTTGTTGGCGAGCGCGAGGTCAACGCCGTGCTCGAGGGCCCAGAGCGTTGCGTGAATGCCGGCGAAGCCGACGACGGCGTTGAGGACGACGTCCGGCTCGGCGCGGTCGAGGAGTTCGGTGAGGTCGCCGCCGACCTGTTTCAACGGGACGGCAACGTCGTCGAGCGGAGTCGAGCCCGAGGCTGCGGCGCAGAGTTCGAGCTCCGGGTGCGCTTCCACGATCTCGATCGCCTGGCGGCCGATCGACCCCGTCGCCCCGAGCAGCGCCACGCGCTTCATCGGCTCAGTCTAGGAGGGTTTCTCAGCGGAAGCCGTACGCGAGCACGAGGAAGTAGGCGATCGGCGCGGCGAAGAGCAGCGCGTCGACGCGGTCGAGCACGCCGCCGTGCCCGCCGAGCAGCCGGCCCGTGTCCTTCACCTCGAGATCGCGCTTCAGCGCCGACTCGAACAGGTCGCCGATCACCGCTGCGGCGACGACCAAGACTCCGAGCACGACGGCCTGCCAGACGCAGAGGTACTTGTGGCGCGTGTCGTAGAGCGCGATGAACGAGACGAAAATCCCGGCCGCAGCACCGGCGACGAGCCCCTCCCACGTCTTCTTCGGCGAGAGGCGGGGCGCGAGCTTATGTCGCCCGGCGATGCGGCCGACGAGGTACGCGACCGTGTCCGCCGCGAAGACCGTGAGCACGACGGCGAAGGCGGTCAGCCGCGGCTCCATCTGCATCTGACGGAGGAGGATCACGAAGCCGAGACCGAGCCCGATCCAGGCGGAGCCGAGCACGCTCGACCCCACGGCGGCTGTCGTCGGAGCCCGCGTCTCGGCTGCCGTGTCGAGCAGGAACGCGAGCACGAACGTGGCGAGGAAACCGCCCAGCATCCAGACGAGCCCCCCACTCTCGGCCCCGATCAGCGCGAGCAGGACGCCGAGGTAGAGCGCAGGCGCGAGCGGCCGCAGCGGGCGCGCCGTAGTCACGAACTCGTGGACGCCGATGAAGCCGGCGACGGCGACGAGCCCGAACAACCACCAGCCACCGAGCCAGAGGACACTGAGCACGAGCGGCAGGCCAACCACTGTGACCAGTGTCCGAGAGACGAAGTTGTTCACGAGCCGGTCACCGGCTCGTGAACGTGGAGGGGGTGTGGGGGAACCGGGCGGTTACCCCACACGAACGAGAAGAAAGGGGCAACGTGGGGGAAACATGGTTTCCCCCACGGGAGCGAGGCTTAGCCGAGCGACTCATCGGCCGCCGAATCTACGGCGTCTGCGCGCGTACTCCTCGATTGCGGCCCGCAGCTCCTCAGGCCCGAAGTCGGGCCAGAGCGTCTCGGTGAACACGTACTCGGCGTAGGCGGACTGCCAGAGGAGGAAGTTCGAGACGCGTTGCTCGCCGGAGGTGCGGATGACGAGATCGGGGTCGGGCATCTCCGGCTCGTACAGACAGGCTGCGAGCGCAGCCTCGTTGACGTCCTCCGGAGTTGTGCCTGTCTCGACCAGCCGCCGTGCCGCGTCGACGAGCTCTGCCCGTCCGCCGTAGTCGAAGGCGATCCAGAGCGCGAGCCGCGAGTTCGACAGCGTCGCCTGCTCGAGCGCATCCATCTTCTCCCGCAGCCAGTCCGGGGCGCGGTCGTCGCGGCCGAGGAAGCGCGCGCGGACGCCCTGCGCGACGAGGTCGGGCAGCTCGCGCTCGATCGTCTCGCCGAAGATCTCCATGAGCGCGGTCACCTCGCCGGCCGAACGGCTCCAATTTTCCGTCGAGAAGGCGTAGACGGCGAGGGACTCGATGCCGAGGTCGATCGCGGCCTCGACGACCGGACGCAGCGCGCGCGAGCCTGCGCGGTGCCCCTCGGCGACGGAGACGTCGTGCGCGGTCGCCCAGCGGCCGTTGCCGTCCATGATGATCGCGACCGCGTGCGCGACCTCGGGGAGTTGCTCTTCCGGTGAGACGTCCGTACCGGGGACGGAAGAGGTCAGACCTCCATCACCTCGTCTTCCTTGTGCTTGAGGAGGTCGTCGATCTGCTTCGTGTGCTCGGCGGTCAGCTCCTGCACGCGACCTTCGGAGCGGTGCTCCTCGTCGGCGCCGACGTCGCCCTTGTCGACGAGATCCTTGAGGTGCCGCATCGCGTCTCGCCGGATCTCCCGCACGGCGACGCGGTGCTCCTCCGCCATGTTGCGGACGATCTTGACGAGCTCTTTCCGCCGCTCCTCGGTCAGCTGCGGGATCGGCAGGCGGATGAGCTTGCCGTCGTTGGAGGGCGTCAGGCCGAGATCCGATTCCATGATCGCCTTCTCGATCGCCTTGATCGAGGTCGGGTCGAACGGCTGCACGGTCATCATCCGAGGCTCGGGAACGTTGACGGTGGAGAGCTGCCGGAGAGGCGTCGCCGTGCCGTAGTAGTCGACGTCGATCCGGTCGAGGAGTGACGCGGACGCGCGTCCGGTCCGGACGGTCGCGAACTCCGCCCGCGCGTGCTCTACCGACTTCACCATCTTCTCCCGCGCGTTCTGGATCAGCTCGTCGGTGGTTGCCATCCTCAGCCCCCCTTGTCACCTGTCGCGATGATCGTGCCGACCTCCTCGCCCGCGATGACGCGCGCGACATTGCCTTCGGCGAGCTCGAAGACGTGGATCGAGAGGCGGTTGTCCATGCAGAGCGACAGCGCCGTCGTGTCCATCACCTTGAGTCCGCGCTCGATCGCCTGCAGATGGGTAAGCCGCGGCAGGAACTCCGCGTCGCTGACCGTGTGCGGGTCGCCGTCGTAGACGCCCTTCACGCCGTGCTTCGCCATGAGGATCGCGTCAGCGCCCATCTCCAGCGCACGCAGCGCCGCGGCGGTGTCCGTCGTGAAGAACGGATTGCCGGTGCCCGCCGCGAAGATGACGACGCGCCCCTTTTCGAGGTGCCGCATGGCGCGGCGGCGGATGTACGGCTCCGCCACCTCGGACACCGTGAGCGCGGACATGACGCGCGTATCGGCGCCTTCCCGCTCGAGGGCGTCCTGCAGGGCCAGTGCGTTGAGGAGCGTCGCGAGCATTCCGGCGTAGTCGGCGGTCGCACGGTCCATGCCGCTGTCGGCCGCGACTGCCATGCCGCGGTAGAAGTTGCCGCCGCCGACCACGATCCCGACCTCGACGCCCTCGCTGCGGACGCCGGCGAGCTCCTTCGCGATTCCCTGCGTGACCTCGGGGTCGATCCCGTAGTCACGGGCGCCCATCAGCGCCTCGCCGGAGAGCTTGAGCAGGACGCGCCGGAAGACCGGTGCGCCCGTCGTGGCGCTGCCGAGAGTCTCGGGCTCGGCGCTCATCCGGTCAGCGAGAAGCGCTCGAACTCGAGCACGGCCGCGCCCGCGTCGGTGAGCACCTTCCCCACCGTCAAGGCGCCATCGTGGATCCACGGCTGGTCGGTGAGGACGCCTCCCCGCTCGGCGTAGAAGCGCTTGTTGAGCATGCCTTCGACGATCTTCTCACGCGCCTGCTCGGGCTTCGACTGGACTTCGTCGGAGTTGAGATAGATCTCCCGCTCCGCCGCGATCAGGTCGGCCGGCACATCCTCGCGGGCGACCCAGCGGGGATCGGACCAGGAGATGTGCATTGCGAGATTGCGGGCGAGCTGCTCATCGCCGCCGCGCACGTGGATGAGAACGCCGAGCTTGTTCGCCGGCGGATGGACGTAAGCGGAGATCGCGGCGCCGTCAACGGCTTCGAAGCGGGCAGCGCCGGCGACGGCGATGTTCTCGCCGAGCTTCGACGACAACTCCGTCCGCTCGGTCTCGAGCTGCTTGGTCGCTTCGACTCCGTCCACCTCGACGAGGTCGAGCACCTTCTTGCCAAACGCCTGGAACTCCTCGTTCTTCGAGACGGGCTCCGTCTCGCAGCCGACGGCGACCATCGTGCCGCGCGAGCCGTCGTCCGCCAGGCGGTAGCCGACGAGACCCTCGGTCGTGGCGCGGTCCGCGCGCTTTGCGGCGCTCGCCATCCCCTTCTCGCGCAGGAGAACAATCGCAGCCTCCATGTCGCCGTTCGTCTCGACGAGGGCGCCCTTGCAGTCCATCATCCCGGCGCCGGTGCGCTCGCGGAGCTCGCGGACGAGCTGAGCCGAGATCTCCGCCGCCATCAAGCCTCGCCCCCCTCGGTGCTCTCGACCTCTGCCTCAGGCGCGGCCTCAACCTCTGCCGCCGGCTCAGCCTCTGGCTCAGCCTCTGGCTCAGCAGCGGACTCTGCCTCGGCCTTCGCCTCGGCCTCGGGCTCAGTGGGCGCCTGCGTTTCCTCCGCGGCCGGCTGCTGCTCGAGCTCCTGGACGGAGACCTTCTGCTTGCCCTCGTTGATCGCCTCGGCCAGCGCGTGGATGACGAGGTTGCACGAGCGGATTGCGTCGTCGTTGCCGGGAATCACGTAGTCGGCCTCGTCGGGATCGCAGTTCGTGTCGACGAGCGCGACGACCGGAACGTTGAGCCGGCGTGCCTCGCGCACGGCGAGCGCCTCCTTCTTCAGGTCGACGATGACGACCGCGTCTGGCTGCCGGCGCATGTCGGCAACGCCGCCGAGGTTCGCCTCGAGCTTCTCGAGCTCGGCGGCCATCGAGATGCGCTCCTTCGCGGGGAGCAGATCCATCTGGCCCTCGTCCCGCAACCGCCGCATCTCGTGCAGGCGGTCGATCCGGTCAGCCATCGTGCGCCAGTTCGTCAGGAGCCCACCGAGCCAGCGATGGTTGACGTACGGCATGCCGGTCCGTTTCGCCTCCTGCTCGACCCCGTCCTGCGCCTGCTTCTTCGTGCCGACGAAGAGGACGGTGCCGCCGCGCTCGGCGACGTTGCGGAGAAACTGCTGAGCCTCCTCCAGCCGCTCGCTGGTCTGGGTGAGGTCGATGATGTAGATGCCGCCGCGCTCGGCGAAGATGAAGCGGCGCATCTTGGGGTTCCAGCGCCGCGTCTGGTGGCCGAAGTGGACTCCGGCCTCCAGCAGCTCGCGCATGGAAACTGCTGCGCCAGTCGAAACTGACATAGAGAGCTCCTTCCGATTCGTTTTTGGTTCGTGCGCCGGCGGGGTCGAGGCGCACCTCCCGCGAAGAGAGGCACCCGCGCCACGGCTGGGCCGCCGGGGAGTAGGGACAGGGTTCGCGAAGGTTAGCTGTGCTGCGCCATTTTCAGCGCTGCGACGAGATCGGGCGGCAGCGGCGAGCGGACGTCCACAGGCTCTCCGGTGAAGGGGTGTGTGAACGCGAGGTGCGCTGCATGGAGGAACTGGCGCTCGAGGCCGAGCAGGTCGGCCTTGCCGTAGATCGAGTCGCCTGCGACCGGGAGATCGATCGCCTCGAGATGCACCCTGATCTGGTGCGTCCGCCCGGTCTCGAGCCGGACACGCAGAAGCGTGTAGCCGTCGAGCAGCTCTTCGATCTCGAAGTGCGTCACAGCCGCGCGCGGCGTGTCGGTGTCGAGGGAGTGGCGGAGCCTGTCGCGCCGGTCGCGCCCGATCGGAGCGTCGATCGTGCCGCTGCGCGAACGTGGCGTTCCGACGACGAGCGCGAGGTACTCGCGGAGCAGCTCCCGCCGTCGCACGAGCTTCTGCAGCTTCTCGTGCGCTTCGTGCGAGCGGGCGACGACCATCAGGCCGGAGGTGTCGCGATCGAGCCGGTGGACGATGCCGGGCCGCTCCTCCTCCCCGCCCTCGGCGCCGGCGAGCGCGAGCGCGTGGGCGAGCGTCCCGCCGCCTCTGTGGCCCGGCGCCGGATGAACGACGACTCCCGCCGCCTTGTCGACGACGAGGAGGTGCTCGTCGGCATACACGACCGTCAGCTCGGGTGCCTCGACTGCCTCTACGGGAACCTCCGGCAGCACAGCGACTTCGACGCGCTCGCCGCCGGCGAGCTTGTGGCTCTTGCCGCGCGCGGCGCCGTCGACGAGAACTGCCCGCGCCTCGAGCAGCCGCTCGGCCGCGGCGCGCGATGCGATCTCCGGCAGCGTCGCGAGCCAGCGGTCGAGACGAACGCCCGCCGCCTCCGGCGGCACGGCGTGCTCCGTCACCCGCGGTCGGCGAGGACGAGCGCTGTGATGAGGATCCCGACGCCGATGACGATGAAGCTGTCGGCGAGGTTGAACGCCGGCCAGTAGCGGAAGTCGAGGAAATCCGTGACGTGCCCCAGGCGGACGCGGTCGGCAAGGTTCGAGACGCTGCCGCCGATCACCAGCCCGAGCGCGATCGGCAGGACCGGGTGCCGTGCGCCGGAGCGCGCGAAGTAGCCGAGCATCCAAGCGATCGCGATTCCCGTCAGCACGATCACCGCGGCCGTCGCGCTCGAGAAGAGGCCGAAAGCGATACCGGAGTTCTGGACGTGCCGGATCCAGAACGGCCCGACGACGTGAAGGCCGTCGCCGAGGCTGAGATTCGACGCGACGACGTACTTCGTCACCTGGTCGGCCACGACCGCGGCGCTCGCAAGCGCGCCGAGCGAGAGCCACTGGCCGCGGGTCGCAGCGAAGGACCGCGTCGCGCGGGAGACGGGCGTCAGTGCATCCGTCGCCGACCCTACGCGGACGTCGAGCTGCCGCGCCGGCTCGCTCATCCCCCCTCGGCCTTCCGCGCGCAGTCGATGCAGAGGGACGCCGACGGGTGCGCCTCGAGCCGCGCGACGGAGATCTGCTTGCTGCAGTTCGTGCACGTCCCGTACGTGCCGGCCTCGATCCGCGCGAGCGCGGCGTCGATGTCCGCCAGCACCTGCTCCGAGTTCTCACCGAGCGTGTAGTCGATCTCGCGGCCGAGCGTCGCCGACGCGGTCTCGGCCAGATCATCGCTGTCGAGGCTGGCGTTGACTTCCTCTGTCTCGTCCTCGAGTGAGCCCGGATGCTCGTCGCGCAGCCCTGCCAACGCGCTGACGACCCGCGCGCGCTCCTCGAGGAGGACGTCGCGGAAATGTGCAGTGTCGATCGTGCTCAACGCCTCTCCTTTCTCACGCGTCCGCCCGCTGCTGCCGAGGTCAGCCGGCGCTCGATCAGAGCAGGCCCCATCCCCGTCAGCTCCACGATCTTCTCCCGCGCGCCATGGCCCGAAACGAGCGTCAGCGCCGTGCGAGGCAGCGCGAGCGTGTCAGAGAGGAGACGGAGAACGGCTTCGTTGGCGCGGCCGCGCTCGGGTGCCTCGGTGACGCGCACCTTCCAGGCATCGCCGTGTCGGCCGACCACCGCGGAGCGGCCCGCACCTGGGCTGACGCGCAGCCGCAGGCGAGTCGTCTCCGCGCTCATGCGGTCAGTCTATGTGCGCTTCAGGCCGCGTCGGCGTCCGGCAGGAGGAGCCAGCCCGCTTCTTTGCTGTCGGCCGGCTGCTCGAGCTCCTCCGGCTGCTCGGGAGAGGATTCGGCCGCAGGCACCTCGTCGATCACCGAGAGCGCCTCGGTCAACTGCGCCCGCAAGCGCCGTGCGGCCGTTTCGAGCCGCTCGTTGTCGCCGACGGCGCGCCGCTGGATCTCCCGCGCCTCCGTGTGCGCCTCGCTGAGGATCAGCTCCGCCTCGCGGCGAGCCTGATCCTTCACCTGTTGCGAGGCCTGCTCCGCCGAGACGAGCGTCGCGCGGAGGAGGGTCTCGAGCTCGCGGAAACGGACGAGATCGGCCTCGAGCTGCTCGACCTTGTCGGCCAGGTCTGCCCGCTCGCGCCAGACGTCCTCGAAGCTCGCGACGACCTCGTCGAGGAGCGCCTCGGTCGGGCCCGCGCGATAGCCACCGAACATCGTCCGTGGCGGCTTCATGTGTCTGATCTCTACCGGTGTGAGTCCCATTGGTCTCTCCCCTCTAGTGGAAATGTCCGAGGATCCAGATCAGGAGCCGATCGATGACGCCCAGAGCGACGAAGGCGAGGATCGGCGAAAGGTCGAGTGGCCCTGCCATCGGAAGCAGGCGCCGAAAGAGCCGCAGATAGGGCTCCGAGACGTCGTAGAGGAAGCGCTGGATCCGGTTGAGCGCGACCGAGTACGGCAGCCGCACCCAGCTCATGAGGATGTACGCGATCAGGACGACGCCGTAGATCGTGATGAAGACGTCGACGAACGTCTCCACGTTGGAGATCGCATCGCCGATAGGCAACGTCAAGCTGGCCACGACGCCCATGCGGGGCGAATTCGCCCCGAACGACTGTTTCCCTACGCCTGGTTGAAGAAGCCGCGCTCGATCATTCGGGCGCGGTCCTCGGCGGAGAGCTCGACGTCGCGAGGCGTGAGGACGAAGACCTTGTCCGCGACGCGCTGCATGCCTCCGTCGAGCGCGTACGTGAGACCGCTGGCGAAGTCGATCAGCCGCTTCGAGAGCTCCGCGTCGGCGGACTGCAGGTTGAGGATGACCGGCACGCCGTCCTTGAAGCGGTCGGCGAGCTGTTGCGCGTCGTTGAAACCGCGCGGCATGACGAGATGGACGCGCGAGGTTCCCGGGCCACGCACCGGCTCGAGGTTCCGGACGCGGCGCGACTCGGTCGCGCGCGGGCGGAGGATGCTCGTCCGCTGCAGGTCCGCCTCGGGCTCCGGATCCGTCCAGTCGTCCTCGTACTCGCGGCGCGAGCGCCGCGCCGGCAGATGACGGACATTCGGGCGCTCGTACGGGTCGGCGACGGTCTCGTCCTCGGCGTCGTAGCCGTCCTCGTCCCAGTCGTCCTCCTCGGCGATGCCGAAGTAGACGAGCGCACGCTCCCAGACGCTTCCCATGCCCATAACGCCGCCGATGTTAGCGCTGCCACAGGACCGAGCCCAGCCGGACGAAGGTCGCGCCCTCCTCGGCCGCGATCCGGTAGTCCTGGCTCGTTCCCATCGACAGCTCGTGGAGGCCGTGAAGCTCGGCGAGCTCGCGCAGGCGCCTGAAGTAGGGGCGCGAGCCCTCGGGGTCGCCGGTCGCCGGCGGCATCGTCATCAGGCCGCGCACACCGGAATAGAGGTCGAGTAGCGCCGACAGCTCCTCCGGCGTGACTCCGGACTTCGTCGGCTCGCCGGAGAGGTTGACCTCGACGAGCGCGGGGATCGTCAGCTTCCGCGCCGCCGACTCCGAGGAGAGCGAATGGCAGAGCTCGCAGATCTCGCTCACGACCGGCGCCTTTCGACTCTGGAGGTGCCCGATGAAGTGCCACCGGAAGGCGTCGCCGTACGCGGCGTGCTTGGCCTGGAGGTCCTGAGCGCGGTTCTCCCCCACCACCTCGATGCCCGCCTCGGCGAGCGCCGCCATCTCGCCGACGGAGACGTACTTCGTCGCCGCGACGATCGTCACCCCGGGGCCGAGCTCGGCCCGGATCTGCTCGTAGCGCTCGCGGATCTCAGCCGGTGACGTAGGCGATCACCCCTTGCCGGCCTGTCGTGCCGCGGTCGCGCCGGTGGGAGAAGAACGTCTCCGGCTCGCATGCCGTGCAGCGGTCGAAGCGGTGGACGCTCTCGACGCCGGCGGCGTGCAGAGCGCGCTCGGCGCTCGTCCAGAGATCGAGGTTGCGTCCACGCACGACGTCGTCGCCGAAACGCTCGCGATAGGGCTGCGCGACCTCCTCCCCCACCTCGTAACAGCACGGCCCGATCGCCGGGCCGATGGCAGCCGCCAGCTGCGACGGGCCGAGCGCGTCGACTCCGGATGCGACGATCCCCGCGAGGAGCCCCTTCCAGCCGACGTGGAGGACGGCCACCGCGGGAACGCCGCCGTTCATTCGCACGAGCGCGATGGGCAGGCAGTCGGCGGACATCGCGAGGATCGGAACTCCCGGCTCGTCGGTCCAGAGCCCGTCCGCGTGCTCGCCACGACTTCCCGGCTCGGCACGGAGGACGCGGGCGGAGTGCACCTGGTAGTTGAGCGCGAGCTGCTCGAGGTCGGCGCCGACTGCGGCGCAGGCGCGTCGCCGGTTCTCGTCCACGCGCTCGACGTCGTCGCCGCTCTTACGGCCGAGGTTAAGCGACTCGTACGGCCCTTTGCTCACCCCGCCGACGCGCGTCGTGAACCCGACCTCGTACCCCTCGGCCGGCCAGCGGATCAGAGCAGCCCCTTCGCGCGGGTGAGCAGCTCGTCGCGCGTGTTCAGCTCCGGCTCGTCGACGACCTGCGCAAGAAGCGTCTCGAGGACGTGGCCGAGACCTGGGCCGGGAACGAAGCCGAGCCCGATCAGATCGCTGCCGTCGATTGCGAGATCGGAGAGGCGATACGGATTCGCACGCTCGCGCTCGAGGGCGGCGCCGAGCTCCTCCACCGGCGTTGCGTCCTTGTCCTTCGCCCGCAGGTCGGCGCGCCGGTGCGCGACGAGATCGAACGCGAGCTCGTCCCCGTGCTGCGCGAGGAAGCGCCGCACGTCGCGCGGCGTCTGCGGGAGATCCTCCACCCGGAACGGGTGCTCGCGGACGATCGCGACGACGCGGCGCGCCAGGCGAGTCGGATAGCGGAGCCGCAGGAGCGTCTTGTCCGCGATCTCCGCGGCGACGCGGGCGTGGCCGAGCGGGTCCGGATCGACCGGCTTGCCGACGTCGTGGAAGAACGTGGCGAGCCTGACTGCCAGGTCGTCGCCTGCGTCGGCCGTCTCCTGCACGACCGCGAAGATGTGGTCGGAGAGACCCTCATCGACACGGCCGAACTCGGGGATCAGCTGAGAGAGAACGCCGGTGTCACGGGCGATCCGGAGAGCCTTGGCCGGCTCGCGGCCGAGCAGCAGCTTCGAGAGCTCGCCCATCCCGTCCGCCGCGAGACCGCCGCCGATCCGCTCGCCGGAGACGAACTCGACGCCTCCCGCCTGCTCCCGCATCTGAGCGAGGAGCGTCGTGTCGGGCTCGAAGCCGAGTTGCGAGACGAAGCGCAGCGCCCGGACCAGGCGGAGCGGATCCTCCCGGAAGCTCTGTGCGGAGACGGTGCGGAGGACGCGCGCTTCGAGGTCAGCCTGGCCGCCGAGTGGGTCGACGAGCTCGCCCGTCTGGAGCCGGCGCGCCATCGCGTTGACCGTGAAGTCGCGGCGGCGCATGTCGTCGGACACCGAGAGCGACGGATCCGCCACGATCTCGAAGTCGTGCCGCCCAGGACCGGTGCTGCGCTCCGCGCGCGGCGGCGCGAACTCGATCCCGGCGGGAGTCAGCGCTCCGACGTCGCGGTCGCTCGGGCGGAGGCGCATGCCGACGAGCCGGCCCGCGACGACGAGGTCGTCCACGCGACCGTGCGGGGCGAGCGCGGCGCGCAGCTGCTCGGTGTCGACGCCGGGGACGAGGAAGTCGGCGTCCTTCGATTCGAGGCCGAGCAACTCGTCGCGGACGGCGCCGCCGACGAGGTAGGCGTCCAGCCCGAGCGAGCGGACGTACTCCTCAACTTCCTGCCGCATGGCGCCATTGTGGCGCGCGCAGCTACAGAAGCGCGATTGCCTCGATCTCGACGAGTGCGCCGGCCGGAAGCTTCGCCACCTCGAAGGTCGAGCGCGCCGGCGGGTTGTCGCCGACCTGTTGGGCATAGACGCCGTTCATCGCCTCGAAGTCGTCGAGGTTCTGGAGGAAGACACTCGTCTTGACGAGCCGGCCGAGATCGGTGCCGGCCGCCGCGAGGATCGCCGCGAGGTTGGCGAAGATCTGCTCCGTCTGCTCCTCGATTCCACCCGCGATCGCGCTCTCGCCGGGCTTGACGCCCACCTGGCCTGAGACGAAGACGAAGCCTCCCGCCGCGATCGCCTGCGAGTAGGGCGCTCCCTGGAACGGCGCCGGTGCACTCTCCGTTCTTACAACGGTCTTGTCGCTCATTCGTTCCCTCCCGATCGTTCGCATGCCTGCGCCAGCGCGGCGCCGAGCGCCTTGAAGATCGCCTCGAGCACGTGCGCACTGTCGGTTCCGTTGAGCAGCCGGACGTGGAGGACGAGCCCCGCATGCGCGGCAAAAGTCTCGAGGAAGCTGCGGAGCACGTCGATGCCGAGGCCGCCGATCCGAGCCTCCGTCAGGTCGACGTTCGTGACGAAGAGCGGACTGTCGCTCGCCTCGAGGACGACGGAGGCCAGCGCCTCCTGCGAAGTCAGTGCCTCCGAGCCGTAGCCGCGCGCGTCGCCGACGCGTAACGGGCCGGCGAGCGCGTCCCCGAGCGCGGCCGCCGCGGCGTCCACCTCGGCCTCCGCGTCGCGCGGCTCGATGTCGAGCACGAGGTCGAAGCGCGCGACCTCGGCGAGCCGCACGAGCAAGCCGTTGAGGACGGGAAGCCCGGTCTCGACCTGTGCTTCTCCCCGGCCATGCACGTCGATCCGGACGCCCGCCGCAGCCTGCTCGGTCATGCGTCGACTCGTTCGATCTGCGCGCCGACGGCGCGGAGCCGCTCGTCGATCCGCTCGTAGCCGCGGTCGATCTCGGCGACGTTGCCGATCACTGACTGCCCGTTCGCGCAGAGCGCGGCGATGAGCATCGCCATGCCGGCGCGGATGTCCGGGCTCGTGAGGCGCTGGCCGTAAAGACGCGACGGGCCGCTCACGACGACCCGGTGCGGGTCGCAGACGATGATCCGCGCGCCCATCGAGACGAGCTTGTCCACGAAGAACAGGCGGTTCTCGAACATCTTCTCGAAGACGAGGATCGTCCCCCACGCCTGGGTCGCTACTGCGACCGCGATCGATGTGAGATCTGCCGGGAACGCCGGCCACGGGCCGTCCTCGATCTTCGGCACCTGGTCGCCGAGGTCGTTTTGGATCACGAGCTCCTGGTGCGGAGGCACGCGCAGCCAGTCGTCGCCGAGTTCGACCTCGATGCCGAGCCGGGCGAACGAGGCGAGGATCGACACCATGTCCTTCGGCTCGACCGCCTCGATCGTGAGGTCGCTGTTCGTGACGGCGGCGAGGCCGATGAAGCTGCCGACCTCGATGTGCTCCGGCCCGATCACCCACTCCCCACCGTGCAGGCGCTCGACGCCGTGGATCCGGAGGACATTCGACTCGATCCCGGTGATCTCCGCCCCAAGCGAGACGAGGAAGCGGCAGAGATCCTGGACATGCGGCTCGCACGCGGCGTTGCCGACGACGGTCTCTCCCGGCGCGAGCACCGCAGCCATGACCGCGTTCTCGGTCGCCATGACGCTCGCCTCGTCGAGGAAGATCTCCGCTCCGCGGAGGCCGTCCGGCGTCCGCATCTCGTACCGGCTCTCGATCTCGATGTGCGCGCCGAGGCGCTCGAGTGCGTGGATGTGCGGGTCGAGGCGGCGGCGCCCGATCACGTCCCCACCCGGCGGCGGGACGCTGGCGCGGCCGAGCCGCGCGAGCAGAGGGCCTGCGAGGAGGAAGGAAGCGCGGATGCGTTCGGCGAGCGCCGCGTCGAGCTCGTACGAGTTGAGCCCGCCGGAATCGATGCGCACCTCGTTCGCGCCAATCCACTCCGCGCTCGCTCCCAGAGCTGCGATGAGCTCGATCATCGTTTCGACGTCCCGAATGCGCGGGACGTTCGAAAGCGTCACCGCCTCGTCCGCCAGCAGGCAGGCGGCGAGGATCGGCAGCGCGCCGTTCTTGTTCCCCGAGGCGCGAATGCGGCCGTTCAGAGGGTTTCCACCCTCGATGACGAGGGCTTGCGGCGCGGTTGCGACGGACATCGCGCACTAGGATAGACGCGCTTTGGAGCCGACTCGCGAACGTGCCTGGGAGACCCTGACGCGCTACACGAAGAGTGAGTCGCTGCTTCGGCACGCGCTCGCGGTCGAGGCCTCGACCGCCGCGTACGCACCGAGGTTCGACGGGGACGAGCAGCTTTGGCGCGTCGCCGCACTTCTCCACGACTTTGACTACGAGATCCATCCCACGCTCGACAAGCACCCACAGGACGGCGCGCCGATCCTGCGCGAGGAGGGCTATCCCGAAGAGATCGTCGAGACCGTCCTCTCGCACGCGGAGCACCTCGGCCTGCCGCGCGACACGCCGCTCAAGAAGGCGCTCTTCGCGTGCGACGAGCTGAGCGGCTTCGTCCACGCGTGCGCCCGCGTCCGCCCGACCGGCCTCGAGGGGCTCGAGCCGAAGTCGGTGCAGAAGAAGCTCAAGCAGCCGTCGTTCGCCGCCGGCGTCCACCGTGAGGACGTCTACAAGGGTGCAGAGGAGCTCGGCGTCGAGCTCGACGACCACATCCGCACCGTCGTCGAGGCGCTCAGGCCGATTGCGTCTGAGCTCGGACTCCCTGCGTAAGCCGTTCTAGATCGTCCTCGCTCGTCCACCAGCCGCACGAGGCACGGACGAGGTTCCGGCGCGGCAAGTCGCGAACGATCACGCCGCGCTCGTCGAGCGACGCGACGAGCTCCTTCGGATCGCCGAGCGGGCGGAAGGAGACGAGCGTCGAGTGGCCCGGCGGCGTGACGACCTCGACGAGCGGCTCGAGAAGGTCGCGGCAGCGGGCGGCCATCGCGGCGGCGGCCTCGTAGCGCCACTCCGGATGGCACGCGAGCGACGCCTCGAGGCCCGACAACACCGGTCCTGAGAGCCACCCCGAGTCGAAGCGTCGCGCGCCGTCCCTCGGCGCGTACGCCCCGTCGGGCTCGTGGCCGGCTTGCCCGAAGTAGGTCGGCAGTCCGACCGGGAGGCGCGAGGGGTCGCGAACGAAGAGGCCGCCGGTCGGCTCAGGCCCACACAGCCACTTCTGGGCGGAAAGCGTGTAGAAGTCGGCGCCGCCGAGATCGGGCGGGATCGCGCCGGCGGACTGGGCGCCGTCGACGAGAACCGGCAGTCCTGTCTCCTTCAGCCGAGCGAGATCGAGCTTCTGTCCCGTCGTCCAGAGGACGTGGGAAACGGCGATCAGCCGCGTCTGCGGCGTGACGGCCGCGAGAAGCGCAGCCTCGTCCGCGTCGACCACGACGACGCGTGCGCCGCTCGCCTGCAGCGGGCCGAGCAGCCCGAAGTGCTCTTCGTCGGTCGTCACGACTTCGTCCTCGGGGCCGAGCCCGATCCCGGCGAGGACGATCTGGCAGCCTCTCGTCGTCGAGTCGGTGAGCGCGATCTGCTCCGGCGAGGCGTCGAGCACGGCGGCGAAGCCGGCCCGGATCCGTTCGCGCAGCCCGCCCAGCTCCTCGATGTACGCCATCCCGCTGCGCCCCTGCTCGAGGTCGCGGCCGAGCCACGCGCGCGCCGCATCGACCGCGGCTTGCGGCAGCGGTCCGCTCGAGCCCGCCTGGAGGTAGGCGTAGCGCTCGAGCACCGGGAACTGGGAGCGAGCCTCTTCGAAGGTCATGCGACGTAGCCTACGAGCCGTGCGCGTCCTGCTCGCCGATCCCCCGGCCTTCACCCCGCCGTACGACCACGAGCTCGCCTCCGCGCTCGCGCGCGCGGGCGCGGATGTCGAGCTCGTCACGTCGCATTTCCGCTTCGGCGAGGCGCCTGCTCCGGATGGATACCGGCGGCGCGAGCTCTTCTATCCGCTGTCGTCCCGCGTCTTCGGACGCTCCCGGCTGCGGCTGCCGTTCAAGGCGGCGGAACATCCGCTCGGCCTGCGGACACTGCACCGTCTCGACGCGGACGTCCTCCACATGCAGTGGCTCCCGGCACCGGAGCTCGACGCACTCCTCTTCCGCCCGCATCTCCCCTCGGTCTTCACCGCCCACGACCTCTTGCCGCGCCGGACCGCGCACCGGAGCGGGCTCTGGCGGCGGCTGTTCGCCCGCTTCGACCGGATCGTCGTCCACAGCGAGAACGGCCGGGAGACGCTCCGCCGGCTCGGCGTCGACACGGGAAAGCTCCGCGTCATCCCCCACCCCGTCTTCCCGAGCAATCCCGAGCGGCGGGACGACGGGAAGACCGTCCTTGCGTTCGGGATGATCCGCCCGTACAAGGGTCTCGGCGACGCGATCGAGGCTGTCCGCCGCGCCGGACACGCGCGGCTCCTCGTGGCCGGCGACCCGCTGGAGCCGATCGAGCCGTATCGTGCAGCCGCCGCGGGCATCGACGTCGAGTGGAGGCTCGGGTATCTCGCACGAGCTGAGATCGAGCGCGCCTTCGGCGACGCGACTGTCGCCGTCTTCCCCTACCGGCCCGAGCTCGATCAGAGCGGCGCTCTCCTTCAGGCGCTCGGCGCCGGCGTCCCGGCAATCGCCTACGACGTCGGTGGAATCGCCGAGCCGATCAAGCAGTTCGACGCGGGGCGAGTCGTGCTGCCGGGCGATGTCGCGGCGCTCTCGCTCGCGGTGCGCGAGCTCCTCTCCGACCACGACGCACTCGAGGCGGCGCGGGCCGGCGCCCGCCGCGCGCGCGAGGAGCTGACCTGGGACGCGTCCGCCGCTGCGCATCTCGAGCTCTACGGAGAGATCGCGTGATCTTCCGGCGTCGAACGTTCGCGGACGTGATCTCCCGCCAGCTCGATCTATTCGCCGCGGACGAAGCGGACGGCATGCTCGCCGAGGTGCAACAGCTCAAGGAGCGGTACGACCGCGCCGACCGCGAAGAGGCCGAGGACGCCTACGGCGACTACACGGACGCGGTCGAAGCCGTCAAAGACTCGCTTGCCGACATGCGCGACCGCTTCGCCGCCACGCTCGACGACGGCGCAACGGAGCGGTACGAGGCCGCGTTCGAGAACGCCGCGAGGAGGCGCTGGCGCTGGCTCGCATAGAGGACTACGCGCTGCTCGGCGACCTCCAGACCGCGGCTCTCGTCGACCGCGGCGGCTCCGTCGACTGGCTCTGCTTCCCTCGCTTCGACTCCGCCGCCTGCTTCGCCGCCCTCCTCGGCACCCCGGAGAACGGACGCTGGCTCCTCGCGCCGTCCGAGCCGGCGACGAGCACGCGCCGCTACCTCCACGACACGCTCGTCCTCGAGACGACGTGGGCGACGGAGAACGGCGGCGTCGCGCGCGTGATCGACTTCATGCCGCCGCGCGGCAAAACGCCGGACATCGTCCGCATCGTCGAAGGCGTGAAGGGCCGCGTCGAGTTTCGCTCGGAGCTTGCGATCCGCTTCGGCTACGGCCGCGTCGTGCCCTGGGTGCGCCAGCGCACGCACGAGGAGAACACCCGGGTCGCGCTCGCCGGACCCGACGCGCTCTGTTTCCGCACGCCGGCGCCGACGCGCGGCGAGGACATGCAGACGGTCTCGGAGTTCACAGTCGACGAAGGCGAGCGCGTCCCGTTCGTCCTCACGTGGTTCCCCTCGCACGAGGAGGTGCCGAAGCGGATCGACCCGGAGGACGCGCTCGCCGAGACGGAGAGCTTCTGGCGCGACTGGAGCGAAGCCGGCCGGCTCGACCTTCCGCCCGAGTGGGCGGCCGTCGTCCGCCGCTCGCTCATCGTCCTCAAGGCGCTCACCTACCAGCCGACCGGCGGGATCGTCGCCGCGCCGACGACGTCGCTGCCGGAGTGGATCGGCTCCGTGCGGAACTGGGACTACCGCTACTGCTGGCTACGCGACGCGACGCTCACGCTGCTGGCTCTCCTCACCTGCAATCACGCGGACGAGGCGGCGGAATGGCGGCGCTGGCTGATCAGGGCGATCGCCGGCGACCCTGCGGACGTCCAGATCATGTACGGCGTAGGTGGCGAGCGGCAGCTGACGGAGCTCGAGCTGCCGTGGCTCACCGGCTACGAGGGATCCGCGCCCGTGCGGATCGGAAACGCTGCGAGCGAGCAGCTCCAACTCGACGTCTACGGCGAGGTGCTCGACTGCCTCTATCAGGCACGCGTGCACGGGCTTCCGCTCGACCCGAACGCGTGGCGGATCCAGCTCGCGCTTCTCGACCACCTCGAAGAGGCGTGGCACGGGCCGGACCAGGGGATCTGGGAGATTCGCGGCGAGCCGCGGCACTTCGTCCACTCGAAGGTGATGGCCTGGGTCGCGTTCGACCGCGCGGTGCTCAGCGTGGAGGGACACGGGCTCGACGGTCCCGTCGACCACTGGCGCGCTGTTCGCGACGAGATCCACCGCGAGGTCTGCGAGCGCGGCTTCGACCCCGAGCTTGGCTCGTTCACGCAGTCGTACGGATCGAAGGAGCTCGATGCGAGCCTCCTGATGTTGCCGCTCGTCGGCTTCCTTCCCGCCTCGGACCCGCGGCTGCGCGGCACGATCGAGGCGGTCGAGCGCGAGCTCTTGCAGGACGGCTTCGTGCTCCGCTATCGGACGAAGGAAGACGGCGTCGACGGTCTGCCCCCGGGGGAGGGCGTCTTCCTGCCGTGCTCGTTCTGGCTCGCCAACTGCTATGAGCTGCTCGGCCGCCACGACGAGGCGCAGCAACTCTTCGAGAAGCTCGTCGGGCTCTCCAACGACCTCGGGCTGCTGTCGGAGGAGTACGACCCGGTCGCCGGACGCCTGCTGGGGAACTTCCCGCAGGCGTTCACCCATCTCACGCTCGTCGGCACGGCCTTCAACATCGCTTCGGATCTGCCGCTCCACCGGCGGCGGGCCGGCTAGTCGACGAAGCGTCCGCAGAGCTGGCACATCACGGCGTACTTCTTGACGCCCGTGGGCGTCACCGCGATCTGGCGGCGGACGAGTTGGTGCGGGCAAAGAGTCACGCGCGGCAGCAATCTCGGCAGCGGCGGCAAGTCGGGCAGATGCCGGACGGCGCCCCCGACCGCCGGGCAGCCGTCCTCGTGCTCGCGCCAAACGGCGTTCACCGGCTGATTCGTGAGCGCAATCCAACCGCACGCTTCGCAGGAGACCTCGATCATACGCTCAGGGTACGGATGGGCTGAGATGAGAAGACTCAGGCGAGAGTTACCACTCGCCCAGGTCGGGGCGGCTTCCCGGGAATATCGATGCCTTCATGCTGGCCCGTCTCTATTCTCCGATCCGTGTCGAGGATCGGCTGCCTACTCGCAGTTCTCGGGGCTGCGACGATGCTCATGGCCTGCGGATCCGCCCCGCGTACCGCCGTTGGGTGCCACGTGAACCGGACATGCCCGTCAAACAACGGTTCCTACGCTTGGCGGCCGCTGCCGGGAGTTCCCCCTCTGGTCTGCGGCGCGGACCAGGCTGCGTATCCCGAGTTTCTCGACTACCGAGGCCGGTTCGACCTCTGCAAGCTGCCTGCCCCGGCGGACCCGCACACGGGGCTCGGGGGCGTGGACTTCCTCGGGCCGACAACGGTCGCCGCTGGCTCAGCGCCACTAAGGCCGCATGAACTCCGCTTCAGGCTCGATGTGTTCACTCGCCGGCCGGCTGTCTTGAAGGTGGACTACGGCGACGGCACGACCTGGCACCACACAGTGACGGGGAACCACACCTTCAACCTCATCCACAGCTACCCGCCCACGCGCAGCTTCTACTTCTTCGTCAGCCTCCGTGACAAGGTCGGCTATCTCAGTGTCAGCGGAGTAGGGCCGTTTCGCGGCCCTCCGCCAGGACCGCGCCCCCGCTACTGCGGCTACGAGGCGGCAGGCAAGGGAGGAACACTGAGCGCTACCGCGCTACTCACCTGCTCGGCAGCCCAGAAGCTGTTCTCCGCTTTATCCCCACGCGGGAAACTCAGCGGCTACCGCTGTCGCAACAGCGGCCTCCCACCGGCCTGGAGCGACGTCAACGTCATCACCTGCACGAGCGGGCTGCGCAGTTTCGTCTTCACGTCGAATCAGTAGACCCGCCTCGCCATTTGAATNNCCCCCCCCCCCCCCCCCCCCCGTCAGGGGACATTCCCGAGCACCGGCACACGCGAGCGCTACCGGTGCCCGAAGTGGTGGGCGCGCGGGAGAGCGGCATGGACGTCCGCTCCGTCGGTCAGCTGTCGCGCCAGCGGTGCCAGGGAGACGAGCTCGCGGACGAGGACGTTCCGGTTCCGGTCGGAGTGCTCGTAGCGGCCGCGCACGAGTAGCAGCGGCTCACTGCGCACGACCGCGCGGAAGCGCTCGTACACCTGCGGCGCGATCACGAGGTTCACCTGCGCCTGTTCGTCCTCGAGGAGCATGAAGCAGACGCCGTTCGCCGTCGCCGGCCGCTGGCGTGCGACGACGAGCCCTGCGAACTGGATTTCGGCACGGTGCGGCTGCACGCGCAGCTCCTCGCTCGACAGCGTCCCGGGCGGCAGATGCGGTCGCAGCAACGCCAGCGGATGGACGCCGACCGAAAGTCCCGTCGTCCGGTAGTCGGTCAGCATCCGCTCCCACACCGTCGGCTCGGGCAGGTCCGGCGTCGCCGCCGTGGGATCCAAAGGAAGCGCGAGCTGCTTCGCCTTCCCTTCAGTCCCCGGAACGCTCGCCGGCCGCGGCACGAGGCCGAGCTGCCACAGGAGCTCCCGCCGGCGCAGCCCGAAGCAGTCGCAGGCGCCCGACTCGGCGAGCGCGCGCAGCTCGTCCTCCGACAGTCCCGTCCGCTGCGCGAGCTCGCGCACCGAGGAGTACGGGCGAGAGGCGACGACCGCCTCCGCGTCGTCCTCCCCCACTCCGGCCACGTACTTCAGGCCCACGCGAACTCCGCCGTCCTCGATCACGCAGTCGACCTCGCTGAGGTTGATGTGCGGCGACCGTGTCTCCACCCCGCGCCGCTGCCCGTCGCGTACGAGCGTCGCCGGCGGATAGAAGCCCATCGGCTGCGCGTTGAGCAACGCCGCGAGGAACTCCGGCGCGTAGTGGTGCCGCAGCCACGCCGACTGGTACGCGAGCAACCCGAACGCCGCCGCGTGCGACTTCGGGAAGCCGAAACCGGAGAATGCGACGAGCTTGTCGTAGAGCTCGTGCGCCTTCGCGTCCTCCACCCCCTTCTCGAGCGCGCCCGCAACGAACCGATCCCGCCACGCCTCGAGCGCCGCGTGCGAGCGCTTGCGGCTCATCGCGCGCCGCAGCCCCTCCGCCTCGCCGACCGAGAAGCCGGCGAGATGGACGGCGACGTCGAGCACCTGATCCTGGAAAACGATCACCCCGAGCGTCTCCCGCAGCGGCTCCTCGAGCAGCGGATGATCCGCCGGCGCGCGATAGGACGGATCGTCGCGGAGCTTCTGCCGCCGCTCGACGTACGGGTGGACGGCTTTGCCCTGGATCGGCCCCGGCCGCACGAGCGCGACCTGCACGGTGATGTCGTCGATCGTCTCCGGGCGCGTGCGGAGGATGACCTGCATCTGGGCGCGGCTCTCGATCTGGAAGCAACCGACGGTGTCGGCGCGCTGGATCTCGGCGAACACGTCCGGGTCGTCAAGCCGCACACGCGAGAGGTCGATCCGCTCGCCACGGTGCTTCGAGATCAGGTCGACGCACTCCTCGACCGCCGACAGCATCCCCAGCCCAAGCAGGTCGATCTTGAGGAAGCCCGCGTCGGCGCAGGAGTCCTTGTCCCACTGACACATCTGCCGTCCTTCCATCGCGGCTGGCTGGACGGGGACGAGCTCGACGAGCGGTCGTGTCGAGATGACCATCCCGCCTGGATGCTGGGAGATGTGGCGCGGCAGGCCGGCGATCTCGCTGCACAGGGCGCCGAAGGCGCGCCAGCGCGGCGAACGGAGCTTTGTCGCAGCGTCGGGGAGCGCCGCGATCTCCTCGGCGACGCGTTGCGCGTTCCAGCCGTCCGTCAGGCGCGCGAGCCGCTCGAGGTCGGCGTACGGGAGGCCGAGCGCCTTGCCGACGTCGCGGATCGCGCCGCGCGAGCGGTACGTCGCGAAGCTCGCGACGAGCGCGGCGTGCTCGGATCCGTAGCGCTCGACAACGCGGACGATGAGCTTCTCCCGGATGTCGCGCGGGAAGTCCAGGTCGATGTCGGGCACCGACGCGAGCTCACGGTTGAGGAAGCGGCCGAGCGAGAGGTTGTTCGCGACCGGATCGACGTGTGAGAGGCCGGTCAGGTAGCAGACGAGCGAGCCGACGGACGAACCGCGCCCGCGGCCTGGCGGCAGGACGTGACGCATCGAGCCGGGGCCGCGTACTTCGAGCGCGACCTCGCGCGCGAGCTCGAGCACCTCCCAGTGGAGGAGGAAGAAGCCGGCGAGACCGAGCTCGTCGATGAGCGAGAGCTCCTCCTCCAGCCGCTTCCGGACGCGTCGCTTGTGGCCGTTGAGGTCGCTGTAGCGCTCGGTGAACGCCGCCTCGCAGACGCGGCGGAGCTGGACGATCGCCGGCTCCGCCCCATCGGAGAAGTCGGGATAGCGGTAGCCGAGCTCTTGGGTCAGATCGAACTCGAGCCGCTGGGCGAGCTCTCCGGTGCGGAGGACCGCCTCACGATCTTCGGGAAAGCGATCGAGGCTTTCCTGGGGGGACAGCAACACGGACTCGTGGTTGCCGCGCCTTTCGCGCTCACAGCCCTCGAGCGAGGTGCGGCAGCGGACGGCGACGAGGATGTCCTGCAGCGCTGCTCGGCGGCGGCCGTGGGCGTGGACGTCTCCGGTCGCGACCGTCGCGACCCCGAGCTCCTCGGCGAGCTCGCGCAGCCGGGCATTGCGGCGCGCGTCGCCGCGCTCGTACGGACGCTGCAGCTCGACGAAGAAGCGGTCGCGGCCGAAGGCGCGCGCGAGCCGCACCGCCGCGTTCGGGTCCCGCACGGCGAGCCCGTCGCGCGCGCAACCCGACAGACAGACGAGCCCCTCGTTCTGCTGCTCGAGGAGCGTCTGCTCGAGCCGCGGCGGCGACGGCTCCCGGTTCGTCGAGTCGCGGGTGTGCGCGTGCGCTGCGGTGAGGAGCCGGCAGAGGTTCGCGTAGCCCGCCGCGCTCTCGACCAGCAACGTGACGTGCGATCCGCCCGCGAGCGTGATCTCTGCCCCGGTGATCGGGCGGACGCCGAAGTGCTTCGCCGCGTGCGCGAACTCGAGGGAGCCGTAGACGCCGTCGTGGTCGGTGAGCGCGAGCGCCTCGTAGCCGAGCTCGGCCGCGCGCGCCGCGAGCTCCTCCGGCTGCGACGCCCCGTCGAGGAACGAGTACGCGGAATGCGCATGGAGCTCCGCGTACGTCATGATCCTGCGCGATGGGAGAGCCCGTCTTCACCAGTGCCGGCGGGGGCGAGCGGATCGGGAACCACCGTGTCCTCGCCGAGCTGTCGCACCTCGAGGCGCTCGAGCTCTCTTTCCCATCCGACTTCGAGGGCGTCGACCCGCACACCCACGCCGACCACACGGATTCGTTCTACGTCCTCGAGGGCGAGGTCGAGTTCTTCCTCGACGGCGCCTGGCATCTCAGCGTGCCTGGCACGTTCGTCTCGATCCCGCCGAACATCGAGCACGGCTTCCGCCCGGCGGGGACGGCGATCCGCCTCCTCAACTTCCACACGCCGCGCGTCGGCTTCCTCGACTCGCTGCGCGGGTAGTTTCATCCACCCAGTCTAGGCGAACATATGTTCGTTCGCTACGGGTGGTGCACGAGCTGCCAGAGCGGCTTCTCGTGCGGGCCAAGGGGGATGTAGTCCATCCCGTCCGGCGTGTTGAGGAAGCCACGCGTCGTGCCCGAACGGCCGAGGTGCCCGTAGTCCCAGACGATCTTGTGCTTTCTCGGGTCCACGATCACGACGCGGTCGTTGTAGTCGTCGTTGATCGCGATGTCGCCGTTCGGGAGCATGATCGCGAGCGACGGGTGGTTGAGTTCCCCCCACCCCGACGCGGGCGCGTAGCGCCACAGGATCTGCCCGTGGCGATTCACGATCAGCGCGGCGCCCGGCTTGTTGTAGTCCGTGAGGAGGATCCGGCCGCCGGAGAGCGGCTGCGGGTCGGAGGGATACGAGACCGGCGCTTGGAAGGCCCAGCGGAACTTTCCCGTCTTCGAGAAGTTGTCGATCCACGAGCCGTTGATCTCCGAGACGAGGACGCCGCCGTCCGGGAGCGGCGTGTCACCGTTCACCGAGCCGAGCGTGCTCGGCGGGTTGTGGACGCAGACGCCCGTCGTCCCGATCTGGCGGACGATCCGGTGATGACGGATGAAGAGGATCCGGCAGTTGTAGGCGTCCGCCACGGTCATCGTCCCGTCGGGGAGGACGTACGCGTCGTCGGGCGTGTTCAGAAGACCCGGGCTGCTTCCCCTGACGCCGGGATGGCCGTAGAGGCGCGTGATCCGGCCGGTCTTGATGTTGATCGAGAGGATGTCGTGGTTGTCCTCCTCGTTCGTGACGAGCGCTTTCCCGCCCGGTTCGACGAAGGTGTCGTCGTCGAAGAACAGGTGAGCGCCGCCGGCGCGGTCACGGGCGGTCGGGAAGTTCCAGAGCGTGCGCCGGCGTGGGTCGACGAGAAGGATGCGGTTGTTGCCGCGGTCGGCGATCAGCAGGCCGCCGGGTAGCGGCCCTTTCAGCGTCACAACCCGATTCGGATTCTGCTTCGGCTGCGTGGAGGTCGTCGCGCCCGGCGTGTGACCCTTCTTCGTCAGCAGCGCGCCCACGAGCGCGATCGCCGCGAGCACGGCGAGGACGATGGCGAGGCGCGACCGCAGCACCTCGCGACCCTAGCCGCGGGGTGTGAATCGCACATGAGCAATGCTCCGCGGATGGACGTATCCGCCCGCCGCGAGCGTCTCGCCGCTTCCCGGCTTTATCTCGTGCTCGCCGCGGACGACGCGCACGTGCTCGAGCCGGCCCTTCGCGGCGGGGTCGACATCGTCCAGCTGCGGGACAAGGAGCTCGGCGACGACGGTCTGATCGAGGCGGCGATCGTCTTTCGGGCCGCGTGCGAGGAGCACAACGCGCTCTTCATCCTCAACGACCGTCCCGACCTCGTGGAGGTGTGCGACGCGGACGGCGCTCATGTCGGCCGGAGCGACGCGCCCGTCATCGAGGCGCGGGCGCTCGTGGGGCCGAACCGGCTGCTCGGGATCTCGGTGTCCACGTTTGCCGAGCTGGAGGACGTCGCCGGCACCGACTACGTCGGTGTCACCGCTTTCGCGACTCCAATAAAGAAGGACGCCGTCCCGGGCGGCCTCGAGCTCGTCGACGCTGCAGCCAAGAGCCTGAGAGTCCCGTGGTTCGCGATCGGCGGGATCGAGCTGTCGAACGCCGCCGCGGTGGTGGGCGCAGGCGCTCCGGGCGTGGCGGTCGTGCGGGCGATCCGGGATGCGGACGATCCGGAGGCGGCTGCGCGTGCGCTCAGGCGCCTCGTTGCGTGAACCAGCCTCCGCCGGCGCCGTCGTGGAACACGACGGTGTTCTCGCCGGTCTCGAGGACGATCTCGAAGTAGCGGCGGACGACCGGCTCCTCCGTCCACCAGCGGTCGACGACGCGCCACTCCTCGCGCACGCATCCGACGGCCTGGTGGTTCACCTCGAGCGGCGCCCCGTTCGGGTTCGCCTCGACGCGCGCCGCCCGCGGCGCATTGAACCGGGCTACTCGTCCTTCGGAACCAGCAGTGCGCGGGACTCTGGAACCCGAGACCACGGCGCCACCTCCACGACGGTGCAGACGGAGCCTGAGCCGGTGCTCGCCCGCACCTGGCGCAGCCCTTCCCGCAGCCGGGTGCGATCCTCCGCGCCCGCAGCGAGCAGCTCGAGCTGATGGCCGGCCGGCTCGGTCAGTTCCACGAGCTCGAGACGAAGCTCGACGACAGGCGAAGGCAGGTCGGCGAGCCGCGGAGCGAGCGCGACGCGGATCCGCTCGGAGTCGGCGCTCGGCTCGCGCAGCGTCAGCGTCCGGCGCCAGGAGCCCCCGGTCTCGAGACGCGCGGAGAGCGCGAGCTTGCGGACGAAGCGGTCGCGGCGTTCCGGCCGCGCGAGCGCCTTGTCGATCAGTCCGGCGAGGGCACGGCGCAGCGTGAGCTCGTTGCCGATCGCCTCCGGGAACTCGAGTGAGGCGAAGACTGCGGCGGGCGGGCGACGACCGCGCACGCGCGCGGCCGTCCCACCCCTCGCCAGACTCCAGGCGCGCCGGCCGTCCGGCCCCAAGCGTTCAGCGACGGCGCCACCCGGAAGCCCGGCAAGCTGTCCCAGCTTGCGAACTCCGAGCGCTTCCAGTTCTTCGTAGCGGCCACGCTCGAGCGGGAGAAGCGTGAGCGGTAGCGGCGCGAGGAACTGCGGCAGCTCCTCAGCGGCGACCACGACTACCTGCCCGGGTCGCGCGACAGAAGCTGCCGCAAGTGCAGCGAAACGCCGGCCGGCAGCGCCGATCCGTGCGTCCCACTCCTTCCCGACGGCGTCGAGCGCGCGCCGCAGCGCCGGCTCGAGCCCGCCATAGAGCCGCTCGACTCCCCGCGTCTCGAAATAGACGACGCCGAGCGAAGTCGGCTCGACGGCGAAGCCCGCATCCTCGAGCGCGCGGACGATCTCCTCCCACGCCTGCTCCGCCCCGGCCGCGTCGGGCTCGACGAGCGCGAGCGCCGGACAGGTGGCGAGCGCCTCCCCCAGGCGCATCCCCGGCCGCACGCCGGCGGCCTCGGCAGCGGCGGTGACCGGCCCGACGAGCGGCTCTCCCTGCGGCTCCGGCGCGAGCGCCGCCGGCTGCAGAGCAAGCGTCGGCGTCCGGCGCAATGCCGCCTTCAACTCGAGCCCTGGGATGGAGAGACAAGCAATCATTCGGAACGTATGTTCTATACGAACGCATGTTCTCCTGTCAACCGGCACGATAAACCTGTGGAGCGCGTCCGCATCGACAAATGGCTCTGGGCGGCGCGCTTCGCGAAGACGCGGAGCGCCGCGACGGAGCTCGTCCTCGCCGGGCATGTCAAGGTCGGCGGCGAGCGGGTCAAGCCCGCGCGGGAGATCGCCGTCGGGGACACGGTCGAGATCCGCCTCGGGCAGATTCCCCGCACGGTCGTCGTGACCGGCATCGCCGACCGCCGCGGCCCGGCGAAAGTTGCGGCAACGCTCTACGAGGAGACGCCGGAATCGAGCGAACAGCGGGAACGGCTCCAACTCGAGCGCCGCCTCGCCCGCCCGCTCGGAGCCGACCTCGGCATGCGGCCGACGAAGCAGGATCGTCGCCGCCTCGAAGCCCTACGCAAACAACGCCGGGCGTAGGCTCCTCACATCCACGACAGGAGGATTCATGGCACTGGCACGCGTCGTCACATTCGAGGGGATCAGCTCAGACCGGATGGCCGAGATGGCCGCGAACATCGAAGGCGGCGAGCAGCCGGAAGGGCTGAACGCGACGGAGATGATGATCCTCCACGACCCCGAGGCCGAGCGCGCGGTCGCGATCGTCTTCTTCGACAACGAGGACGACTACGCCGCGGGGCACGCGATCCTCGACGCAATGCCGGCGGGCGAGACGCCCGGCCAGCGCACCTCGGTGACGAAGCACGAGGTCGCCGTCCGGATGAAGTCCTAGAGCGTCACTTCGGCTGCGGGGCCGACGCGGCGGACGTAGCGCGGGACGACGTCGAGGACGCTCTCCCGCGCGCACACGCCGATGTCGGCCTCGAGCCCGTGCCGGCGGAGATTCGCGGCGCTGCGGCTCGCGCCGAGGCCTTCGGCCGCGCTCTGGAAACTCTGTGCGAGGAGGATCGCCGCGCGGGCGGAGTCCGCCGGCTCGCCGCCCAGCGCCGCCGCGATCCGGCCGGCGCAGTACGCATCGTCGAGCGCAAGCTCGCCTAGGACACCGGCGCAGAGCACCGCGACATCCTCCCCGCTCTCGCGCGCCGCGGCGGCGACGGCGTCGAGGTTGAGGAGCGAGCCGACGTAGACGCGCTCGAAGCGCTCGGCGGCGGCGACGAGCAGGCGCGTCCCGTTCGTCGTCGTCAGGATCAGCGTCTCCGCAGCCGCCGCGCCTTCCAACTCGCGCGGCGAGTTGCCGAAGTCGAAGCCCTCGATGTGCTCGAGCCGCCGCTCTCCGGCGAGCTTCGCGGGCCCCTCGCTTGTGGCGATCGCACGCGCCTCCTCGATCTCCGCACAGCAAAGGACGCGGGCGTAGCCGGACGCGAGCGCCTGGCAGATCGTCGACGTTGCGCGCAGGACGTCGACGACGATCCCGACCAGCGCGGGGGTCTGCTCACCCGGAGTGAAGGCAACGTGGACTTGCACGCGGATTAGGCTAGTCCGGATGTCGAGCCTGGAGACCCGCTACTGCTACCGGCACCCCGACCGCGAGACGGGATTGTCGTGCTCCGAGTGCGACCGGCCGATCTGCGCCGACTGCGCGACGTTCGCGCCGGTCGGGATCCGCTGCCCCGATCATGCACGCGGCCCGAATGCTCCCCGGATCCCGGCACCGAAGATCGCCCGGTCGCCGAACCGCGTGCTCGCCGCCCGCGCAACGATCGGGCTGATCGCTCTCAACGTGATCGTCTACTTGATCACCGCTGCGCAGGGAGCCGGGATCAACAACCCGCAAGGCGGGCCGGGAACCCTCTACTACAAGTGGGTTCTCTACGGGCCATTCGTCCCCCACGGCGGCTGGTACCGGCTCGTGACGGCGATGTTCCTCCATGGGTTCTTCCTCCACATCGCGCTGAACATGTGGGCGCTCTGGTTCATCGGCAGGCTTGTCGAGGGATACCTCGGGCCAACCCGCTTCCTTCTTCTCTATTTCGTGGCTGGCCTCGCGGGCTCGGCGGGTGCGCTCGTGGCGACGCCGACGCAACCAGTGGTGGGAGCGTCAGGGGCGATCTTCGGCGTCCTCGGGGCGATGATGATTCTCGAATGGCAGATCACCGGTCGCCTCGCCGGCCAGGCGATGACGCTGATCGTGATCAACCTGCTGTTCAATTTCGCCTTCAATGGACTCGGGGGGAACATTTCGATCGGTGGCCACATCGGCGGCCTGATCGGCGGGATCCTGATCACGCTCGGCTACGGCCACTGGGGCGGAACGGGTCGAGCGCAGTACGGGCGGCTCGGGATCGGCGGGATCCTCGGGTTGGCCGTCGTCGCGGCGGGGAGCCTCGCGATCGCGTACTGGAAAGTCCGCGGCTACGCCTAGCGGCTGACCGGGGCGAGCGTCGTCTGCACCTCGACCACCCCTCGAGGTTGTTTCCGCAGCAGCGCCCGCAGCTCCGGCGTCACGAGGAGCACGTCGAGTTGCGTCGTGAGCTGGCCGCGTCTGTCGACTCCTGTTCCTCCCCCTCCAGTTGGCTAGCCGTACTTCGCGGCGCTCGGCGAGCCCGGCGCCGTTATCAGTGAGATGAGCCGCGCTCTGACACGGTCGACGAGAGCCCGTGGATAGCGAGCCTTGACGACACAGAGCTGGCGCGGCCAGTACTTCCCGAGCACGGTCCGCGTCCTCGCGGGATCCGCCGAGGAGACGACGAGAATCGACGCGTCGTGCCACATCGCGATCGAGACGAGATCGTGGTGGTGCGCGAGCACGGAGTAGTGGTTGAGCGCCTTGTTCTGCGACCGGGTCGGAGCGGCGAACCTCCAGCCGCCGTCAGGCGCCGGGCACGGGATCGGCGCTCCGAACGGCGACGGCGGGTTCGGCGCCACCTGCCACGGTCCCTGCGCGGTCACGTGGAACGTCCCGTTGCTGTAGACGCCGGCGAGGTGGAGCAGGTCCCAGCGCTCGGGATGGCCGGCGATGTGAGTCATCAGAGCCGACGTATCGACGCCGACGGCGCGCAGACCGGCCTGGCAATCAGGGACGCTCGGCGGGCCGGCGCTCGTGGCGACGGCGTACGGCGGGCAGATCCGGACGTCGTCGCTCGAGTACTCGACGACCTGCACCTGCGCTCCGGATAGCTCCGCCTGGGTCGAGCCAGTTGCGAGGCCGGTGACCATCATCCCGTTGCCGTCCTTCGCATTCAGGAGGGCGACGGCCCACCCGTTGATCCGAGGTGGACAGCCGTGCGTATTCGGTGGGCACTTCTCCGGTGGGCCCACGCCGTGTCCGACCGCCATCCAGGCGAGCCACGTGCGCGTGTTGTGCTTGATCAGCACCAGGTAGAGCTGCCGCGGCCGCGCGTGCTCCTCCCACAGGTCGGCCGTCAGGCTCTTGAGAGCTCGCCCGCTGTCGATTGACGGCTTGAGTCCAGGCGGAGCGAGGTGGAACCGGATCCTTGTCTGCCGGAGTTTCTGAGCGATCGCCGCAGGCATGCTCGTCGAGCGGGCGATGTGACCGCCCCCGGACGAGAGAGCAACGGAGCCGACGACGGCCAGCACGCCGACGACGAGCGCCATCGCGACAACTACGCGCTTCATCCCACGGTTATACGGCGCCGAAGCGCCGGATGTCACCCCCCAGCCTGGACGTACTGGCCGCGGTGCGCTTCCTCCAGCGCCGCTTGCGCCGCTGCGAGCCGCGCGAGCGGGACGCGGTACGGCGAGCAGCTCACGTAGTCGAGGCCGATCCGGTGGCAGAACGCGACCGAGCTCGGCTCGCCGCCGTGCTCGCCGCAGATGCCGAGCTTGATGTCCGGCTTCGTCTGCCTCCCCCGCTCCACTCCGATGCGCATCAGGTCACCGACGCCCTCCTGGTCGAGCGCCTCGAACGGGTTCCGCTCGAGCACGCCGTCCTCGAGGTAGAAGGTGAGGAACTTGCCCTCGGCGTCGTCGCGGGACATCCCGAGTGTCGTCTGCGTCAGGTCGTTCGTGCCGAAGGAGAAGAAATCCGCGACCTCGGCGATCTCGTCGGCCCGAAGCGCGGCGCGCGGCAGCTCGATCATCGTCCCGCAGAGGTACTCGAGCCCGGGCGCCTCTTCCTCCATTACCTGCTCGGTCAGCTCGCGCAGCCGGCGCAGCTCCTCGCGGAAGCCGACGAGCGGATGCATGATCTCGACGAGCGGCGTCTGGCCCCCGCGCTCCTGCACCGCCTTCGCCGCACGCGCGATCGCCCGCACCTGCATCTCGTAGATCTCCGGCCACTGGATGCCAAGCCGGCAACCGCGCGTCCCGAGCATCGGGTTCGTCTCGGTGAGCAGCTTGATCCGCTGGCGCATCCGCTCATCCTTGGCCTCTTCGAGTGGCGGCAGGAACTCGTGGAGCGGCGGATCGAGGAGCCGGATCGTCACCGGCAACCCGGCCATCGCCTCGAAGATCGCCTCGAAGTCGGACTGCTGGAACGGAAGCAGCCGGTCGAGCGCGGCGCGGCGGCCCTCCTCGTCGCGCGCGAGGATCATCTCCTGCACGACGGGCAGCCGCTCCTCGCCGAAGAACATGTGCTCGGTGCGGCAGAGGCCGATGCCCTGCGCGCCGAACTCGCGCGCCTTCGCCGCGTCCTCGGCGTTGTCGGCGTTCGCGCGCACCTTGAGCCGACGCGCGTCGTCGGCCCACTCGAGGATCGTCTCGAAGTCCTCGTTGATCGCCGGCGGGACGAGCGGAACCTCGCCGATGATCACGCGACCCGTGCCGCCATCGATCGTGATCACGTCGCCTTCCTTCAGCTTGTGCCCGCCGATCCGGACGATGCCTTTGCCCTCGTCGATCTCGAGGCCCTCCGTACCGGCGACGCACGGCTTCCCCATCCCTCGCGCGACGACTGCCGCGTGCGAGGTCATGCCGCCGTGCGCGGTGAGAACGCCCTGCGACTGGATGAGGCCATGGATGTCGTCGGGGGTCGTCTCCCAGCGGACGAGGATCACCGACTCGCCGGCCTTGCCGCGCTCGGCGGCGGTGTCGGCGTCGAGGACGATTTTGCCGCAGGCGGCGCCGGGTGAGGCGTTCAGCCCCCGCGCAGCCACCTCGAACTCCGCGTCCTCGTCGAGGCGCGGGTGGAGAAGCTGGTCGAGTTGCTTCGGGTCGATCCGTGCGATCGCCTCGTCCTTCTCGATCAGGCCTTCGCCGGCCATGTCCACGGCGGCCCTGATCGCGGCGGCCGCCGTGCGCTTCGCCGAGCGCGTCTGCAGGAGGTAGAGCCGTCCTTGCTCGACGGTGAACTCGATGTCCTGCATGTCGCGGTAGTGGCGCTCGAGCGCGGCCATCGTCTCGAGCAGCTGCTCGTAGGCCTCCGGTAGGCGCGCCTGCATCTCCTCGAGCGGCTGCGGCGTGCGGGTGCCGGCGACGACATCCTCGCCCTGCGCGTTGACGAGGTACTCGCCGTAGACGCCCGGCTCGCCAGTGGACGGGTTGCGCGTGAAGCCGACGCCGGTTGCCGAGCCGTCGCCTTTGTTGCCGAAGACCATTTGGACGATGTTCACGGCGGTGCCGAGGTCGTCGGGGATCGAGTACGTACGCCGGTAGACCTGCGCGCGGGGCGAGTTCCAGGACTCGAAGACAGCCTCGATCGCCCGCCGCAGTTGGTCGCGCGCGTCCTGTGGGAAGTCCCGGCCGGTCTCCTGCACGTAGATCTCGCGGGCGCGCTCGACGCTGTCGTCGGGGCTGAAGCGCTCGTGGGGAATGTCGTCGACCGTCTCCCCGAACATCTGGATCAGGCGGCGGTAACAGTCGCGCGCGAATTCCTCGTTGCCGGTCGAGCGCGCGAGCCCCTCGACGCACGCGTCGTTCAGGCCGACGTTGAGGATCGTGTCCATCATCCCCGGCATCGAGATTGCGGCGCCCGAGCGGACGGAGACAAGGAGCGGATCGGCCGGGTCTCCAAAGCGCGTGGCGGTCTGCTGCTCGAGCCGCTCGATGTGCTCGGCGACCTCGGAGTCGAGCCCTTCGACGGTGCCGCCGGAGGCCATGAACGCGCGACAGGCGTCCGTGGTGATCGTGAAGCCGGCCGGGACGGGGATGCCGAGCCGCGTCATCTCTGCAAGCCCGATCCCCTTGCCTCCCAGTAGCTCGCGGCCGCCGTCGGTGGGCTCGTCGAAGGCGTAGACGTAGCGGGTCATCTGTCCTGATGTTGTCACAAGGACGCCGTCGTTCTGCGCGTAGTTGACACGCTCAGTTCCGGCGTCGCGCCCGGAATTCCGCCACCCACGCGAGCGACCGGAGCCCGATCCAGATCGGCGTCAGCAGGACGTAGAAAATGACGTCGGCGACCAGCAGCACGAGCCACCAGAGCGGCCAGTAGTAGAACGGGATCGGACGCTTCGCGCTCACCCGGCGGACGCTTTCTCGGTGCGGCGTTCTTCGATCACGCGGAGGACACGGTGGGCCGTTTCCTCGATCGAGAGCTCGGAGATGTCGATCACGGGACAGCGGAGCTTGCGATGGAGCTTCTTCGCCAGCTCGAGCTCGTCGTAGATTTCCATCAGCTCGGCGTACTGGCGGTTGCGGGGAGAGCCCATCGTGCGGACGCGGGCGCGGCGGATCTCGGCGAGACGGTTCGGGTCGATCGTAAGGCCGACGACCTTCGACTGGTCGATGCTGAACAGCTCCTTCGGCGCCTCGATTCCCTTCACGACCGGAACGTTGGCTGCCTTGTGGCCGAGGTAGCCGAGGTAGATCGAGAGCGGCGTCTTCGAAGTGCGGGAGACGCCGACCAACACGACATCGGCCTCGTGAAGGCCCTGGGACACGCCGTCGTCGTAGCGCACCGCGAACTCGATCGCCTCCATCCGCTTGAAGTAGGCGGAGTTGAGCGGCGGCCGCGACCCGGGCGTCATCTTCGCCGCCTGGCCCGAGACGCGGGCGACGGCGTCGATCGGCTGGCCGAGAAGGTCGCAGTAATGGAGCCGGGCACGGCGGCAAAGCGTGCGCATCGTCTCGCGCAGCTCGGGCTGGACGAGCGTGTAGACGACGACCGCAGGCCGGCCCCGCATGCGGTTGACGGCGAGCTGGAGATCCTCCTCCGACTCGACACGCGGGTGGCGGATCTCGACGAACTCCTGCTCGGGGAACTGGGCCTCGAGCGCCTGGACGAGCCGGGCAGCGGTCTCGCCGGTGGCGTCGGAGACGACGTGCAGCTCGACCGGCGGGTTGGGCACGGGGGTCAGCGTAACCGGGAGGCGTTCTCTGGTCCCATCCCAAACCCCCACCCACCACGGGGAGGCAGACGTTAGAGGCGAAGGCGTGCCCCTGAGGTAGCACCTTCGTCGGGAGAGGCTGAAACCTCGCCGGGTAACCTCCGCGCATGGCCGAGGCGGCACCCACAGTGACGATGGAGAAGATCGTCTCCCTCTGCCGCCGCCGCGGCTTCGTCTTCCCGTCCTCCGAGATCTACGGCGGCCTCGGCTCGACGTACGACTACGGCCACTACGGCGTCCTCCTGAAGAACACCATCCGCTCGCTCTGGTTCAGCGCGATGGTGCAGGAGCGGGACGACATCGTCGCTCTCGACTCGGCGGTGATCCTTAACCCGCTCGTCTGGGAAGCGTCGGGACACGTCGCCGGCTTCACCGACCCGCTCGTGGATTGCCGCACCTGCAAGCTGAGATTCCGTGCCGACCAGATCGAGCAGGCGAGCTGCGGCCGCAGGCCGAGCAAGCGACCGGGCGACACGCCCGACTGCGACCTAACTGAGGCACGCCAGTTCAACCTCATGTTCGAGACTCACGTCGGTGCCCTCCAGGAGGAGAGCTCGGCCGCCTACCTCCGCCCCGAAACGGCGCAGGGCATCTTCATCAACTTCAAGAACGTCTCTCAGCTCGCGCGCCGCAAGCCGCCGTTCGGGATCGCGCAGTTCGGCAAGGCGTTCAGGAACGAGATCACGCCGGGCAATTTCCTCTTCCGCGTCCGCGAGTTCGAGCTGATGGAGGTGGAGTTCTTCGTCCCGCCCGCGGAGGCGCCGAAGTGGCACGACTACTGGCTCGAGCAGCGGCTCGGCTGGCACCGCAGCCTCGGCCTCCGGGACGAGAACCTCCGCGTCCGCGAGCACGACGAGACCGAGCGCTCGCACTACTCGAGCGCAACGAGCGACATCGAGTACCTCTACCCGATCGGCTGGCAGGAGCTCGAGGGCGTCGCGAATCGCGGCGAGTACGACCTCACGCAACACACCCAGCACTCCGGCACGAAGCTCGAGTGGATCGACCAGGACGGCACCCGCTATACGCCGCACGTGATCGAGCCCGCGGTCAGCATCGAGCGAATCTTCGTCGCGCTCCTCTGCGACGCCTACGACGAGGAGACCGTCGGCGACCGCGAGCGCGTCGTCCTCCGCCTCCACCCGCGCGTCGCGCCGGTCAAGGCGGCCATCCTCCCGCTCGTCCCACGCGACGAGGGGATGGCGACGCGCGCCCGCGGGCTCTACGAGGAGCTGCGCCGCCACCACATCGTCGAGCACGACGAAGGTGGCCAGATCGGAAGGCGTTACCGTCGCCAGGACGAAATAGGAACGCCATGGGCCTTCACCGTCGACGAACAGACGCTCGAGGACGAGACCGTGACCGTTCGGGACCGGGACACGCTCGCGCAGGAGCGCCTCCCCATCTCCGGCGTCCGCGCCTGGCTGGACGACGCGCTGGCGCAGGACTGGCGCTCGCCGCAGTCGCGCTGACGGCGGCCGGCTGCAGCCTCGGCGGGACGACGAAGACCGTCACCGTCAATCACACGCGCACGGTCACGACGACCGTGACGACGACCCCGACCACCTCGTCCGCTGCGGCCTGCACAGGCAGCCAGCTCTCCGGCACGTTCGCGGTCGTCCCGGACAGCCACGGCGCGGGCCAGGTCGCGTACCTCCTGACGCTGACGAACACGTCCCTGGGGAGCTGTTTTGTCTTCGGGCTCCCTCAGGCACAGCTCCTCGAAGCCGACGGCTCCGGTCTTCCGACGCACATCGCCGCTGCGGATTCGCTACATCTCGGCGCCCGGATCGTGCTCGCGCGTGGAGTGTCCGCAGTCGCCCAAGCGCGCTTCTCCCCCAGCGTCCCCGGGACTGGCGACTCACAAAGCGGCGCCTGCCAGCCGAAGGCGGCCACGCTTCGCGTCACGCCGGACGGCGGCGGCTCGGTGGACGTGCCGATCCGCCCGCCGACGAGCGTCTGCGAGCGCGGCACGCTGAATTTCGACGTCTTCGCTCCGGCCCCCTAGCGGGGACGCGGCCGTTCCATCACTCGCTCGCCCGGCGGCCCGAAACCGACCTTCGCGTAGAGCGCGTGCATGTCGCGCGTGTGGAGGAGCCAGCCTTCGTCGACGAGCGGGCCGTTCTCGACCATCTCGCGAACGAGCTCGAGCCCGAGCCCGCGGCCACGATGATCCGCGAGGACGTAAACGTCTGCGAGATAGACGGCGCACACGCCATCGGAGGTCGCGCGGGCGAAACCGACCTGGGTACCGTCCTTGTACAACCCGACGACGCGCCGCGACTCTCGGATCAGCCGCTCGACCACGTCGCGGGGACGTCCTGCTCCCCAGTACGACTCGCCGGAGATGTAGGCGTGGACGGCGTCGACGTCGACCCGCTCGGGATCGTCGTCGAGCGCGTAGCCGTCCCCGAGCTCCCGCCTCATGCGCTCAGCGTCCGCAACCGAAAACCGCCGTGGTACTCGTACGACGCGGTGACCAGCCGGAGCGCATCGCGCCGGGAGCGCTCCGACAGGCCAAGCGGCACGGCATCCGCGAGAGGCTGCGCGAGAAGGGCTGCGATCCCCGCAATCCCGTCGGCAGAGAGGGCTAGCGCCTCCGCGGCCGGCGCACAGCGCGCGCAGACCGCGCCGCCGGACCGGGGCGAGTAGCCGACTAGCGGATCCCCCTCCGCCCCGCACTCCGTGCAGCCCGAGACGTGCGGGAGGTAGCCGGACAGCCAGAGCAGCTTCAGCTGGAAGGCGAGCCCGAGCGGATCGAGCGCCGGCCGGTCAGCGGAATGCGGCGCCTCGTCGAGGAGCTCGAGGAAGCGCGTCACCGCCGTGAAGGCGCGCTCGTTCGGCTCCTGCTCGCTGAACAGCCGCAACATTGCCTCCGCGCCGATCATCCCGACGGAGAAGCGGTAGTAGTCCTCCCGCGTGTCGTGGTGCGAGTCGACGAGCTGCGCGGCCGTCACCGTCTCGAGCTCGCCGCGACCGCGGTGGAGGATGAGCTCGACGTGCGACAGCGGCTCGAGCCGGCCGCCGAAGCGCGACATCGTCTTCCGCACTCCCTTCGCCACCGCTCCGACCCGGCCGCGCGCGCGCGTGTAGAGGTGCAGCACGCGGTCCGCCTCTCCGAGCCTCATCGACCGGAGGACGACCGCGTCCGTGCTGTACGCCCTTCCGGCCATGGCCTGTCCAGTCTAGAAGTGGCATCGGGCGGGGAACGCGCCGCGCTGCCCGAGCGTTGTAAGAGGTAATGGAGCCGATCCGGATCTACACGACGCACTGGTGCGGCTACTGCGTTCGCGCAAAGACGCTGCTCGAGTCGCGCGGCTTGGAGTACGAGGAGGTCTCGCTCGATGACGATCCGGCCTTTCGCCAGACGGTGTTCGACGCGACCGGCGGCTGGACGGTGCCGCAGATCCTCCTCCACGGCCGCCCAATCGGCGGTTACGCGGAGCTCTGGCGCCTCGACCGCGACGGACGCCTCGCCGAGCTCCTCGCTGCCTGAGAACTAGGCGCCGGCGCCGGCTCTTCGGGCTGGCAGTCCGGACAGAACCAGCTGCTGCGTCCCGCGATCCGCGTCCGCGCGATCGGCGTGCCGCACCGGCCGCACGGCTCGCCGCCCCGGCCGTAGACGTGGAACTCGTCCTGCATCGAGCCGCCGCTTCCGTCCGGAAGCCGGTAGTCGCGCAGCGTCGACCCGTGCCGCGCTAGCCCGTGCTCGAGAGCCGCACGGATCCCTCGTTGCAGACGCCGGAGCTCAGGCTGTTCGAGGCTGCCTGCCGGGCGAAGCGGGTTGATGCGCGCCCGCCAGAGCGCCTCGTCGACATAGATGTTCCCCAGCCCGGCGAGCGTGCGTTGATCGAGCAGGGCCGCCTTGAGCGCGCCGCGTCTGCCCGCGAGCCTCTCACCGAGCCGCGCGGCCGTGAAGAGCGCGTCGAGTGGCTCGTCCCCCACCTTCGTGGCGAGATACGGCTCGGCCTCGCCCGCTTCGAGCAGGAGCCAGGTGCCGAAGCGGCGCACGTCGCGATATGCGACGTCCGATCCGTCGTCTAGATTGACAACAGCACGCCGGTGCGGGTCGTCCGGGAGCGACCCACGGGCCACGTGCAAAAGGCTCCCAGTCATCCGGAGGTGAATCAGGAGAACGCGACCACTCTCGAACCGAACAATCAGATACTTGCCGCGCCGCTCGACGCTCGCGACCCGCTCGCCCTCCAACTCGGCCGCCACCTCGGCCGGCTCGAAGGGACGTACCAGGCGTGCGTCGTCGATCCGCACACGGTCGAAGCGCCGCCCCACGAGGACGGGCTCGAGCGCCCGCCGGACGCTTTCGACCTCCGGCAACTCGGGCACGACTAGAGCGCGACGATGGGCTGCCCGGGGATCCCGCGCGACGGCGCCTTGCCGCCGAGCCACGCGTTCACCGTCGCCCCCACGTCGGCGAACTCGCCTTCGTGGACCTGTCCGGCTGCGTTGCGACCCTCGACATAGGCGAGGAGCAGCGCGTGCTCCCGCGAGTGGTCCGTCGACGGCGTCGTCGGGTCGCAGCCGTGGTCCGAGGTGATGATCAGCAGGTCTCCGGGCCGGAGCGCGTCGAGGAGGTCGGGGAGCCGCCGGTCGAAGTCCTGCAGGCAGCGGTGGAAGTTGACCGGGTCGTTCCGGTGTCCCCAGAGCATGTCCGTCTCCACGAGATTGACGAACACGAAGCCGTCGTCGACCTCTTGGAGGAGCTTCTCCGTCACCTGGATCCCCTCGATGTTCGACTTCGTCGGATGCGACTCGTCGATGTCCTGGCCGGCGAAGATGTCACCGATCTTCCCGACGCCGTAGACCTTCTGGCCCGCGTCGCGGACGAGCGAGAGGTAATTCGGCCGGCGCGGCACGAGCGAGAAGTCGTGTCGGTTCGGCGTCCGTACATAGTTGCCGGCCTCGCCGGTGAACGGTCGCGCGATCACGCGACCAACGGCGTGCTTGCCCGTCAGGATCTCGCGCGCGTCGCGGCAGGCGTCATAGAGCTCCTCGAGCGGGATCGTCTCCTCGTGGGCGGCGATCTGGAAGACGGAGTCGGCCGACGTGTAGACGATCCACTTTCCCGTCCGCTGGTGCTCCTCCCCCAACTCCTGGATGATCTCCGTTCCGGACGCCGGCTTGTTGCCGATCACTCCACGCCCGGTCTTGTGCATGAACGGGTCAATCACGTCATGCGGGAAGCCGTGCGGGTAGGTCGGGAAGGCCTGGGCGGTGACGATGCCCATGTGCTCCCAATGCCCTGTCGTGGTGTCCTTGCCCTTCGAGCGCTCGATCAGCCGGCCGGCCACGGCTGGCGCCCCCGGCTGCGGCGGACATCCCTCGAGCGGCTCGACATTGCCGAGGCCGAGCGCCTCGAGGCTCGGCAGGTCGAGACCGCCGACGGCTCGCGCGATGTTGCCGAGAGTGTCCGAACCTTCGTCGCCGTACTGGTCGGCATCCGGCAGCTCGCCGGCGCCGACGGCATCGAGCACGATGACGCACGCCCTGGGCACGAGGCTATTCTAGGTACGGCTGTGTCAGACGCCCTCGGACTCCTCGCCTTTGCCGCCTACTGCGTCGTGATCGTCGGCGTCGCCGCCGGCATCACGTGGGTCGTGGTGCGAGTGACGCCCGGCCAGAAGTCGAACTAGACGCGCGCGAGCGGGAGGACGTCCTCGAGTCGCGAGTACTCGAGGCCGTGCGCCTCCGCGACCGCCTCGTGCGTGATCTTCCCGTCGAGGACGTTGACTCCGCGCGCGATTGCGCGGTCGCGGGCTATCGCATTGGCCAGCCCATGCTCGGCGATCGCCTCCACATAGGGAAGCGTGGCGTTCGTCAGAGCCTTCGTCGAAGTGACCGGCACGCCGCCGGGCATGTTCGCAACGCAGTAGTGGATGATCCCGTCGACCTCGTAGGTCGGATCGGAATGAGTCGTCGGGTGCGCCGTCTCGATGCAGCCGCCCTGGTCGATTGCAACGTCGACGATCACGGCACCCGGCTGCATCTCGGAGAGCATCGCGCGGCTGATGAGCTTCGGAGCTCGCGCGCCCGGGATGAGGACGGCGCCGATCACGACGTCGGCGGTCGCGATCCGCTCCTCCACCTCGAGGCTTGAGGACATCAGCAATGTGACCCGGCCCGAGAGGATCTCGTCGAGGTACCGCATCCGGTCAATGGAGCGCTCGAGGATCGTGACCTGGGCGCCGAGGCCAAGGGCGATGATCGCGGCGTTGTAACCGACGATGCCGCCGCCGAGCACGACGACGCGTCCCGGCTGGACGCCGGGTGTGCCGGCGAGGAGGACGCCTCGGCCGCCGAGCGGCTTCTCGAGGAAGTGAGCTGCCGCCTGCGGCGCGAGCCGGCCGGCGATCTCGCTCATCGGGGCGAGCAGCGGCAGCCGGCGGTCGTCGGTCTCGACCGTCTCGTAGGCGACGGCCGTAATGCCGCTGACGGCGAGGGCACGCGTCAGCGGCTCGTCGGCGGCGATGTGGAGATACGTGAAGAGGACGAGACCCTCGCGGAGACGCGCGTACTCCGGCTCGATCGGCTCTTTGACCTTGAGCAGGAGATCGGCTTCGGCCCAGACTGCGTCGACCGAGCCGATCCTGGAGCCGGCACGCTCGTAGTCGGCGTCCGTGAAGGCGCTGCCGTTCCCGGCCGACGCTTCCACGAGGACGTCGTGGCCGCGCTGGACGAGCTCGCGCGCACCGGCGGGCGTCAGCGCGACGCGATATTCGTCCGTCTTGATCTCCTTTGGAACCCCGATCCGCAAAGCGGGAAGACACTATCTCGCGAGCGACGCGCGACGTAGACGCAACGCAGATTTCCGCCTTCAGTGCCGTCCTGGCTCGGACCAGCCACGGTTGACCGAGTAGCGTCGACGCCGAGGGCGGAGGGACCGCAACCCCGCCCTTTGGGTGGGGCATGCCGTTTGCGCCGCCGTCTCCGGACCTGGCTACTCCGGCCGAGAGTGGAGGTAGAGGAGAAGGCCGGCGAGCGTCTTCGCGTCCTCGATCTCACCGAGCCGTGCGCCGATCTCCGCGACCGGCCAGCGGACGATCTCGAGCTCCTCGTCCTCCTCCGGCGACGCTTCACCCGGCACCACGCCCTCAGCGGCGAACAGAACCATCCGCTCCCGGCAGAAGCCCGGCGTCGTCCAGAACGCCGCCAGCCTGCGCCATTCGCCGCCGGTCAGTCCGCACTCCTCCTGCAACTCGCGCTGCGCCGTCTCGAGCGGCTCCTCGCCCGGTTCGGCCGTCCCCGCCGGAATCTCCAGCAGTCTCCCCCTCGTCGCTTCGCGCAGCTGCCGTACCAGCCACACGAAGCCCTCCTCGTCCACGGCGACGATCGCCACTGCGCCCGGATGCTCGACGATCTCGCGCTCGTTCTCGCCCCAGCGCTCGACGGTCAACCCGAGCAGCCGGCCTTGGTACACGGTTGTACTCTCGTCGGGCTTCACGCTCGCGCGGCCTCGACCAGCGCAACGGTCACGTCGACCATCGCCTCGAGATCGGTCACGGCGATCCGCTCGTCCGGGCTGTGGAAGTCGTAGACACCGTGCGTCATGTTGATACAGCGAAGACCGCGCTCGTTGAATACGTTCGCGTCGGCGGCGCCGCCCGACAGGGCGTACCGCACCTCGTGCCCGCACCGCTCCAGCACACCCGCAGCGAGCTGCACGACCTCCTCGCTCTTCCCGAACCGGTAGCCGCGGTACGACTTCCGCGATTCGCTCTGCATCTCGCACTCCGCCTCGCTCGCCGCGAACGCGCAGACGTCGAGCATCTCCTGCACGAGCTCGCCCAGCTTCCGCTCGTCATGGCACCGAGCCTCCGCCATGAACGAGCAGCGGTCGGGGACGATGTTGCCCGCCGTTCCGCCGGAGATGACCCCGACGTTCGCCGTCGTCTCTTCGTCGACGCGGCCGAGCCGCATGTCGGCGATCGCCTTCGCTGCCGCCTGGATCGCCGACCTCCCCTCCTCCGGAGACATGCCCGCGTGCGCCGCCCGGCCGAGAAACGTGATCTCCAGTCCCTGGGCAAACGGAGCGCCGAGGATGATCTCGCCGATCGGCCCCTCCTGGTCGTAGACGAACCCGAGCCGCGCACTCAGCCGCGTGTGGTCGAACGCCGCCGCGCCGTTCAGGCCGATCTCCTCCTGCCGCGTAAACAGGAGCTCGATCCCGGCGTGCGGGATGTTCTCGACGAGGACACGGCGCACGCCCTCCAACATCTGCGCGATCGCAGCCTTGTTGTCGCCACCGAGGATCGTCCCTCCGGCATTGCGAATCACGCCGTCCGCGACCACCGGCCGGAGCTCGCCGTTCGGCGGCACGGTGTCGAGATGGGCGCAGAAGAAGAGCGGCGTCCCCTCCGCCGTCGGCCCGATCCGCGCGTAGACGTTGCCGAACGAATCCTCGTCCGGCTCGAGGCCGAGCCCTTGCAGGTAGCGGGAGACGAGGTCAGCGGCAGCCTGCTCATCGCCGGGCGGCGTCGGTAGCGCGGCCAGCTCGAGGAAAAGGTCGACCGCCTCGGACACGCCGCGATCGTACGCAGAGGCGGCTACGCGGCGACGCGCTCGCCGGCGCGAGAGCGCGCCCGGTCGAGAGCCGCGCCGACGAAGCCGCGGAAGAGCGGAGCCGCGCGCGTCGGGCGCGACTTGAACTCCGGATGGAACTGGCTCGCGACGAACCATGGATGGCCCGGCAGCTCGACGATCTCCACAAGCCGCCCCTCCTGGAACGTCCCGCTAACGACGAGACCCGCCTGCACGAGCTGCTCGCGGTAGGCGTTGTTCACCTCGTAGCGGTGCCGGTGCCGCTCGTGAATCGTCGCCTCGCCGTACAGCTCCCGCGTGCGCGTCCCCTCGGCCACCTCGACCGCCTGCGCGCCGAGCCGCATCGTGCCGCCGAGATCCTCGATCCCTTTCTGCTCGGGGAGAAGATCGATCACCGGATACGGCGTCTCGGGATCCATCTCCGTCGAGTTCGCTCCCTCGAGCCCGACGACGTGCCGCGCAAACTCCGACACCGCGACGTGCATGCCGAGGCAGATGCCGAGGTACGGGATCTGCCTCTCCCGCGCCACCTGGCAGGCGAGGATCTTCCCCTCCCAGCCGCGCGATCCGAAGCCACCCGGCACGAGCACGCCGTCGACTCCCTCGAGCAACTCCGCAGTCTCTTCGTAGGACATGTCCTCGGCGTCGACCCAGCGCACGCGTACGGCGGAACCGTGCTCGAGCCCCGCGTGCTTGAGCGCCTCGTGGACGGAGAGATAGGCGTCCTGGAGCTTCACGTATTTGCCGACGAGTGCGATCTCGACCGTTTCGCGCCGGTTGTGGATTCGCTCGAGCAGCTCGTCCCATTCCGCGAGATCCGGCTCGCCAAGGTCGAGGCCGAGCCGCTCGCCGACGAGCCGGTCGAGGCCCTCTCCCAACAGGACGCGCGGCACCTCGTAGACGTCCGGGACATCCGGGCTGGCGACGACAGCACCCGGGTCGACGTCAGCGAAGAGCGCGATCTTGTCCCGAATGTCGCGCGAGAGCTCCTCGTGCGAGCGGCAGACGATGACGTCGGGATGGATACCGATCCGGCGCAGCTCGTTCACCGAGTGCTGCGTCGGCTTCGTCTTCAGTTCGCCGGCCGCCTCGATGAACGGCACGAGCGTGACGTGGACGTAGCAGACGTTCTCGATGCCGACCTCGCGCCGGAACTGGCGAATCGCCTCGAGGAAGGGCAGCGACTCGATGTCGCCGACCGTGCCGCCGATCTCGGAGATGACGATGTCGGCACCGCTCGCCTCCGCGCCGCGCCGGATGCGCGCCTTGATCTCGTTGGTGATGTGCGGGATCACCTGCACCGTCGCGCCGAGGAAGTCGCCCTTCCGCTCTTTGCGGAGGACGGTGTCCCAGATCGCACCGGCGCTGTGGCTCGCACTGCGCAGGAAGTTCTCGTCGACGAAGCGCTCGTAGTGGCCGATGTCGAGGTCGGTCTCCGCCCCGTCCTCCGTGACGAAAACCTCGCCGTGCTGGAACGGGCTCATCGTTCCCGGATCGACGTTGAGGTACGGGTCGAACTTCTGGAGCTGGACGCGCAATCCGCGCGCTTTGAGGAGCCGCCCGAGCGATGCGGCGACGATTCCCTTGCCCAGAGCCGACACGACGCCCCCAGTCACAAAGACGTACTTCGGGGCCCGCGCGCTCACGGGATTTCAGGGTAGCAGTACGAGCGGCCGGAGAGCTAGCCCGCGCGCACGGTCGCGAGGAATTCCTCGCCGCCGAGCATCCGCTCGAGCTCGGCCTTCCGCTCCTCGTCGCCGAGCTGCTCGATCCGCGTGTGGGTCGGATCGCCCGGCGTCTTCTCGACGCGGAAATGGCGGTCGGCGAGCGCGGCGATCTGCGGCAGGTGCGTGATCGTCACGACCTGCGCCCTCTCGCCGAGCCGCTGCAGGAGCCGTCCGACCGCGTGCGCCGTCTCGCCGCCGATGCCCGCGTCGATCTCGTCGAAGACGAGTGTGTCCCCGCCGGCGACGGCTGCGATCGCGAGTGCGATGCGGGAGAGCTCACCACCGGATGCCGTCTCGGCGACCGGCGCGAACGGCAGGCCGGCGTTGGGGCGCACGAGAAAGACGGCGTCGTCGGATCCTGTCGAGCCGGGTTCCTCTCGCTCCCGCAGCTCGCAGACGAATTCACCGTCGCCCATCCCGACGTCGCGGAGCTCCGCGGCAACGGCGTCCGCGAAGGCGGGCGCGGCGGCGTTCCGCTCGGCGCGCAGCTCGAGGCAGAGCACGTGGACGCGCTCCTCGGCGGCGGCGAGCTCGCGCGCCGCCATCTCCGCCGGATCGACGCCGTCCTCGAGCGCGGCGAGCTCGGCTCGCGCCTCGGCGGCGCGCGCCAGCAGCTCCGCGTAGGTCTCGCACCGGAAGCGGCGCTTCGTCTCGGCAATCCGGTCGAGGTCGGCTTCCAGCTGCTCCAACCTGCCTGGCTCCGCTTCCAGCGAGGCGAGGAAGGAGTGGAGATCGGACGCCGTCTCCCGCAGCCGAAGCTCGGCGTCGCGCAGCTCGTCGCCGGCGCGCTTCAGCTCGGGCGCGATGTGCTCGAGCGGCGCGACCGCCCGCTCGGCGAGACCCACAAGACCGCTCGCGCCCTCCCCTTCGTCGGGCGCCAACGCCTCCGCCGCTTCCGCCGCTCCGGCCGCGAGCTCGGCGACGTGACGCAGACGCTCGCGCTCCGTACGCAGCCGCTCCTCGTCCTCCGGCTCCATCCCCTCGGTGTCCTCGGCGAGCGCGCGCAGCTCCGCCAGCCGCGCCTCCGCGACCGCGGCGTTCACGGTCAGCTCCTCGTGCCTGCGCCGCGCCGCCTGCAGATCTCGCCACGCGGTGCGCGCGTCTCTCCGGCGCGCGAGCTGCTCCTCGCCGCAGAAGCGATCGAGCACCTCGAGCTGGTAGGACGGCCGCGCCAGCCGGCGCTGCTCGAACTGCCCCGACATCGCGACGACGCGCTCGACCGCGGCCGCGACGTCCACGCGCGCGGCGGCGCGACCCCACGCGTAGGCGCGCGTTCGGCCGTCGGAGAAGACCCGGCGCGAGACGAGCAGCGCCTCCTCGTCCTCCGGCCGCAGCTCGCCGAGCTCGTCGAGCTCCTCCGGCAGGTCGAGCTCGGCCTCGACGTACGCCTCCTCGCCCGCGGCGCCGACGTAGCCCTCCCCACCTTTCGCGCCGAGAAGCAGGCCGAGCGCCTGCGCAAGGATCGTCTTGCCCGCGCCGGTCTCGCCGGTGATCGCGTTGAGCCCGGGCGCAAGCTCGAGCTCGGCCTCACGAATCAGGACGAGGTTCTCGATGCGGAGACGCCGAAGCACGGAACCGATCGTAGATCGACGGTCCGACGCCGACCATTGGCCATTCGGGACTACCCGGTAAACGTTTCGCGGTAGCGCACGAAGAACGTCGTCTCGGGAAGCGTCGCGAGGAGGCTCCGCTGCTCGCCCAGCCCGATCGATAGCGACGCGTCGGGCGCGAGATCGCCGCTCCGGTGACCGTCGACGAGCACGGCCGCGCCGACATCCGCCGTCGCATTGCGGACGGTCAGCTCCACGCCCCGCGGCACGACGAGCGGTCGCGCCTCGAGGGAGTGCGGCGCGATGAACGTGATCGCCATCGCGTCGAGTCCGCGCACGAGCACCGGACCGCCGTTCGAAAGGTTGTAGGCGGTCGAGCCGGACGGCGTGGAGCAGATCATCCCGTCGCACGACACGATCCCGAGGTCCTCTCCCCCGACCGCCCAGCCGAGCTCGACCATCCGGCCGAGGGTGGAGCTCGTCGCGACGACGTCGTTGACCGCGACGAACGTTCTCCCGTCGAGCTGCGCCTCGAGCGTCGGCTGCTCGATCACGCGGTACTCACCGGCGAAGACGCGCTTAAGGTCGGTCTCGAGCTCCTCCGGCTCGATCGAGGCGAGGAAGCCGACGCGCCCGAAGTTGACGCCGATCACCGGGATGCCGGTCCCGAGCAGCCGGGCGAGGATGCGGAGGATCGTCCCGTCACCGCCGACGGCGACTACGAGCTGTGCGCGCTCCGGATCGTCGACGAGCTCGACGCCACCGGACGCCGCGACCGCGCGCACGCGCTCGACCGCCGGCCCGACGTCGACGCGGCCGTGCGCGACGATCGCCGCCGTCTCAACCGGCGAGTGCATGCTCGATCCGCTCGTCGAAGTCATCGGGAAGCGTGGGCTGGTCGGAGTGGACGAGGTGGAGAAAGATCTCGCGGTTTCCCTTCGGGCCCGGCAGCCCCGAGTCTACGACGCCGGCGACGGCCGCCTGCCAGCTCAGCGCCGCCTCGGCGACCTCACGCACGACCCGATGCCGCACGGCGTCGTCGCGCACGACGCCTCCTTTCCCCACGTCGGCGCGCCCGGCCTCGAACTGCGGCTTCACGAGCACGACGGTCTGCCAGCCCGGCGCGCACAGCCGCAGCACCGGCGGCAGCGCCGTGCGGACGGAGATGAAGGAGACGTCGCAGACAGCGAGCTGCGGCGCGTACGGGAGGTCGCTCAGCGTCCGCGCATTCGTTCGCTCGAGGACGGTGACGCGTGGGTCGTTGCGCAGCCGCGGATGGAGCTGTCCATAACCGACGTCGATCGCAATCACGCGGGAGGCGCCGCGCTGGAGGAGAACATCCGTGAACCCGCCCGTCGAGGCGCCGACATCGACGCAGTCGAGGCCTGCCGGATCCACGCCGAGCCCGTCGAGGCCGTGCGCGAGCTTCTCGCCGCCGCGCGAGACGTATGGCGGCGGCTGCTCGACGACGAGCTCGACCATCTCGTCCACCTGCTGGCCCGGCTTGTCGTGACCATGAACCCGTCCCGCGAGGACGAGCGCCTGCGCCTGCGCCCGCGACTCCGCGAGCCCGCGCTCGACGAGGAGGACGTCGAGGCGTTTCTTCAAGCCGTTCGGACCGCGAGCCCGTCGACGATCTCGCGCAGGACGGCCGTGTCCGCCTCCACCTCGCCGAGCCGCTCCCGCGCCCGCTCGGCAGCGTCGTCGGCGAAGCGGCGAGCGCCGTCCAAGCCGTGCTCGCGCACGTAGCCGTCGGAGTCGAGGATGTCGTCGACGATCTGGAAGAGCAGCCCCAGCTCCTCCGCGAACGCGCGCCACGGCGCCTGCGAGGCCTCCGGCAGCTCCGCCGCCCAGAGCGCCAGCGTTACGGACGCGTAGAAGAGCCGGCCCGTCTTCAGCCGGTGCACGGCGGCGAGGTCGTAGCCCTCGACCATCGTGTCGAGGTACTGGCCGCCGATCATGCCGAGCGTCGCCTCGGCGAGCTCACGCGCGACGGCCGACGACGGGTAACGGGCGGCGAGCCGGAAGGCCTCGGCGAGCAGCGCGTCGCCGGCGAGCACCGCCGTCCCCTCGCCGAACTTCTTCCAGGTGGAGGGATTGCCGCGCCGTTCCTCGTCGTCGTCCATCGCGGGCAAGTCGTCGTGGACGAGCGAGAACGTGTGGACGAGCTCGATCGCGAGGGCCGCCGGCATGACCTGCTCGACGGGTGCGCCGAGCGCCTCGCCGACCGCGAGCGCGATCACGGGACGCACGCGCTTGCCGCCGACCTCGAGCGAATAGCGGACGGACGTCCCCTGTCCGTGGAGCTCCGGCCACAAGTCGAGCTGCGCGAGCGCCTCCTCGGCGAGCGCCTTCAGCTCGTCAGGACTGTGCATCGCCGCCGGACTCCGCCTGCCGCTGCGCCCGCTCGAGCTCCTCCTCGACTGCCTTCGCGAGCTCGGCAAGCTCGGCGAGCAGCTCGATCGCGCGCTCCGGCGAGGCCGGCTCGCCCTGCGAGAGCTGCTCGAGCTCCGCGCGCGCCGCCTCGAGCCGCGCCAGCAACTCCTCCGCTTTCGTCAGGGAATCCTCTGTGCTCATGTGCCGGCGGCCTCGCGCACGACCCTACCGAGGATCCCGTTCACGAGCCTCGCAGCGTCCTCCGATGCGTACCGCTTCGACAGCGTCACCGCCTCGTCGAGGACGACCTCGACCGGCACCTCGCCTTCGTCGAGCTCCTCGAGCGCAACACGGAGGACGTTGCGCTCGACGGCGCCGAGCCGGTCCGCCGTCCAGTCGTCGGATGCCTCGGTGATCCGGGCATCGAGCTCTTCCGTCCGGCCCGAGACAGCCTGCGCGAGCCGCTCCGTGTACGGGTCGACCTCGCCCTCGTAGAGCGAGCCGAGCGGCCGGCCGGTGACGTCCGACTGGAAGAGGATGAACACGGCGGCGCGGCGCGCCTCGCGGCGGCTGACCTCGCTCACCGGACGAGCTCCACAACGCTCACGTTCACGGCGTCCACCTCGGCCCCACAAATGCGTGCGAGTGCTTCGCCGACCCGTTCCTGCACCGCGCGCGCGACGTCCTGGAGGAGAAGCCCGTACGCGACCGCGACCTCGAGCTCCGCCCGCACGTGGCCGTCAGCGAGCTCGAGCGCGAGCCGCCGCCGTCCCGTACGCAGCCGCGCTCCCTCCACGGACGAGACGGCACCGCCGACGATCTGCGCGAGTGCCGCCTCGCTGACCCGCACCGAGCCGGCTTCGTCCTTCGAGAGGACGCGCGTCATTCGGAGCCCGCGAGGGCGGGGAGCCGCGCGCCCGCCTCCTCGAGGAACGCCGTCGAGTACTCGCCGCTGCGGAACTCGTCGCTCGCGAGGATGTCGGCGAGGAGGGCCTTCGTCGTGGGGACTCCCTCGATCTCGAACTCGCCGAGCACGCGAAGCGACCGCTCGATCGCAAGCTTGCGGCTCGCGTCGTGAACGACGACCTTGGCGATGAGTGAGTCGTAGTACGGCGAGATGACCGTCCCCTCTTCGACGAAGGTGTCGACGCGGACGCCGGGGCCGAGCGGCGGCCGGAAGCGCACGATCTTTCCCGGCGCGGGCGCGAAATCGCGCCTCGGGTCCTCGGCGTTGATGCGCAGCTCGATCGCATGCCCGAGGCGAGGCCCGGAGCGGCCGCCGTGCGCGAGCGCCTCGCCGGCCGCGATCCGCACCTGCTCCCGGACGAGGTCGATCGAGGAGATGAGCTCGGTGACGGGATGCTCGACCTGGAGTCGCGTGTTCATCTCGATGAAAGAGAACGATCCGTCCGGGCCGACAAGGAACTCGATCGTCCCGGCGTTGCGGTAGCCGATGTGCTCGCAGGCGCGCTCGGCCGCGGCCTCCATCTCCTCGCGCAGCTCGGCGTCGAGCGCAGGCGACGGCGACTCCTCGATCAGCTTCTGGTGGCGGCGCTGGATCGAGCACTCGCGCTCACCGCATGTGAGGACGTGGCCGTGGTTGTCGCAGAGAACCTGGATCTCGACATGCCGTGCCGGCGTAATCACCTTCTCGACGTAGAGCGAGCCGTCGCCGAACGCTGCGTGCGCCTCGCCGGCAGCGCGCTGGTAGGCGTCGTGGAGCTCCTCCGGGGCCGACACGAGCCGCATGCCCTTGCCGCCGCCGCCCGCCGCTGCCTTGAGGAGCACGGGGAAGCCGAGCTCCGCCGCCGCGACTCGCGCATCCTCCGGCCCCGCGATGCCTTCTGTTCCCGGCACGAGCGGGACGCCTGCGGCGCGCATCTCCGCCTTCGCACGAGCCTTGTCCCCCATCCGCTCCATCACCTCGGCGGTCGGGCCGATGAAGACGAGCTCGTTGTCCTCGCACATCCGGACGAACTCGGCGTTCTCGGCCAGAAAGCCGTAGCCGGGATGCACGGCCTCGCAGCCGGTCGTCTTCGCCGCGGCGACGATCGAGGCGACGTTGAGATAGCTCTCGGCAGCCGGCGGCGGGCCGATCCGAACGGAACGGTCGGCGAGCCGGACGTGGAGGGCATCCTCGTCGGCGGTCGAGTAGACGGCAACCGCCTCGATCCGGAGCTCGTGGAGCGCACGGATGACGCGGACGGCGATCTCGCCGCGGTTCGCTACGAGGACACGGGAAAACATCTCGTTAGAGCGCGGGACGGCTCGCGAGCGGCTCGAGCTCGAAAAGCAGCTGCCCGAACTCCACCGGCTGGGTGTTCTCGACGTGAACCGCCCGGACGACTCCCTCGACGTCCGCCTTGACCTCGTTCATCAGCTTCATCGCCTCGAGGATGCAAAGGGTCTGACCGGGGGCGACGACGTCGCCGACCTCGACGAACGACGGCGCGTCCGGCTGCGGCGAGCGGTAGAACGTGCCGACCATCGGCGACTCGACGCGGACGAGGCTCCCGCTCACCGGCGCGACCGCCGGCAGATCGGGCTCGGTGATCGCGAGCGACGGCTCGCCGCCACCGGCCGGAGCATCCGGCGTCGAGCGGACGGAGATCCGCAGGCCTTCTTCCTCGATCGTCACCTCGCCGATCCCGGATTCCTGGACGATCCGCACCACCTCGCGGATCCGCTCAGCACGGCCCTCGTCGAGCGTGGCCATGTCGTCGTCCCGGCGGCCGCGGCCGCGAATGCCGCGCAGCAGCTGCTCGGCGTCCTCGCCGAAGAGCCCGAGGAGGAGCAGCTCCTCCTCGCTTGCGGCCATCCCTTCGGCGCGCTCGCGGATCTCGCTGAACGCCGGCGTCACGTCCTCCTCCGACTCCGGGTCGTGAGTCAGCTGCACGACCCGCTCGAGGGCAGGATCGATCGGCGCCGGTGGCGTGCCGAAGGCGCCGGTGACGAGGGCGCGCAGCTCGTCGACGATCGTGAGATAGCGGCTTGCCGAGAGAACGTTGATGAGCGCCTGGGACGCGAGCACCTGTCCGATCGGAGAGGCGAGCGGCGGCGAGCCGGTCTCGGAACGGATGAGGTCGAGCTCCGCGAGCACTTCGTCGAGCCGGTCGCCCGCGCCTTCCGCCTGCAGCGCCTGGTCGACGCCGGCGACGACACTGGCGGGAACGTCGTGGCGAGCCGCCAAAACCGCGATCCGCGGCACGAGCGGCGTCACGAGCTCGTCGCCGATGTGCTCGTCGACGAGATCCGTCGCCTCCCAGAGCACGTCGACGTCGACGCCGGAGGCGAGGCCTTCGCCCGCGAGCGCGTCCGCGAGCGCCTCGCCGGAGACGCGGTGAAGGGTCAACGCGAGCGGGTAGATCGCGCAGGCGATGAGCTGTGCGCCGGCGCGGGCGGCCGCGAGCGTGGCCGCGAGCGCACTGCCACCGGCGCCCTGGGCGTAGATCCCGACCGGCAGTCCGCTCGCCTCCGCGAGCGCGTGGACGAGTTCCTCCGCCCTATGCGGCTGCAAGCCTCCCGTCGGGTCGTGGAGCAGGACGCGGACAGCGCCGAGCTCGGGGAGCATCTTGGCGCGCTCGATCAGCGTCTCGACCTCGCCGGTGCGGCCCGGGCTGTACACGAGACCCGCCTCGAAGTCGCGGTCGGCGGCGACGATCGCCTCCGCCGCTTCACGGAGGTTCGAGATGTCATTGAGAGGGTCATGGAGCCGGAAAACGTCGATCCCGTTCTCGGCGGCGGTCGCGACGAAGCGGCGGGCAAAGTCGGCGTCCACGGGCCGGGAGCCGACGAGGAAGCGGCCGCGCAGCGCTAGCCCTAGCGGCGTCTTGACCCGCGACTTGAGCGCTCGGATCCGCTCCCACGGGCTCTCCACCCCGCGCTTGACCGCGGACTCGAAGCAGCCGCCTCCGGAAACCTCGAGATAGGCGAAGCCGGCGCGGTCGAGGATCTCCGCGAGCCGAAGCTGCTCAGCGGCGGGAATCCGCCCCGCAAGCGGCTCTTGGCCAAGCAGGCGAATCGTCGTGTCGGCTAGAGACGGCACGGCCGGAGCCTACCGCGGGCGCGTAGCGGCAGACCGCGGGGCTACGAGACGGTGAAGGTGGAGGAGCTCGCCCCGGTGCCGCTCGGCGTCGTCACCGAGATCGTCCCGCTCGTCGCGCCCGTCGGCACCGCGACCGTGATCTTGCCGTCGGAGTTGACCGTGAGCGTCTTCGTGGCGGTCTTGTTGAACGTCACCGAGGTCGCGCCCGTGAAGCCGCTGCCGGTGATCACCACGCTGATCCCGACCTTGCCCTTTGCGGGAGTGAATGCGGTCACCGTCGGCAGCACGAGGAACGGCGTCGAGCTCGTGGCCGTGCCCGCCGGCGCGGTCACCGTGATCGTCCCGCTCGTCGCGCCCGTCGGCACCGTCGCCTGGATCTGTGCGCCGGACGTGACGGAGAAGCTCGCGCTAATCCCATTGAACTTCACGGCAGTCGCGCCGGTGAAGCCGCTGCCGTTGATCTTCACCTGCGCTCCGTCCTTCGCGCTCGCCGGCGAGAAGGAGGTGATCGCCGGAGCGACGACCGGCGCCGCCGCTGCGCGCAACTGACACGCGTCGCTCGCGTTGTCGAACTCCTGCTGGAGGAAGTAGTGGTGGCCGTTGATCGTCTGGTTGTACTCGGCTCCCTTCGAGCCGCTGAACGTCCCGAACGTCCACGCGCACTTGTCCCCGATCTCCGAGCCGCTCGCGTCGGCCCAGCCGTAGTTGGGCACCGGATCGGTAATCGCCTCGCTGAATTCGTGACTGAGAACGTTGATCGTCGGATCCGCCTGGCCGCCGTTCGGGTACTGGCCGGTGTCGCAGCCGCTGCGGCCGTACAGCCACGGCTCGTTGCCGTAGACGATCGTGCTCGTGGCCCCATTCGAGAACGCGCCGTGGTACGCGCAGTAGGAGGAGTACGAGCAGCTGACGTTCGAGCCGCTGACGCAACTCCCGAGCCCTGCCGGCGTGAAGATGAAGTACGCGTGGGACGTGTCCTGCGGCCAGCCCTTGGCACCGACGACGCTCCGGATCTCGGCCTGGAGTTGGGCGTCCGTCACGCAGTACTTGTCCGAGCCTTCGCTGCACTGCTTCGTCGGGAGCGGATCCGTGGCGACCACCGAGCCACCGAAGGTCGAGTTGTAGGCGATGTGGGTGATGCCGCCCGAGAGCGTGTCGTAGAACTGCGTGTCGAGGCCGAAGACGTTCGACGCCGTGCCGCTGTCGTGGCCGACGTCGGTGAGGAACTGGGAGATCCCCTGCTCGTAGGCCGCGTTGCTGGAGCCGTAGGACAGAGCCGACCCGGCAGGGATCCAGAAGATCGCGTACGTCGTGTTCGTGCGCATCACCGCGCCACCCCAGTACTGGAGTAGAGGCGGCGATGAGCTCGTGCGGAGGGGCGATGCCGTCCCGAGCGGTCGCACCATTCCGGCCGGCCCCACGCTCAGACGAGACGATGCCGACGCGCCTGTGGCTGCCGAGAGCACGGCGACGGCGACGCCGGCGACCGCGATCACGGTCACAAGGCGCACGAATAGAAAGAGCCGCCGCAGCACGGCTGCATTCTGTGTGTTGCCTGCAGAGGCCACAAGGCCTCGAAAGGGGGCTTTTAGGCGCGGGAGATGTAGCGACCCTCGCGGGGGTCGACCTTGAGCCGGTCGCCGATGTTGACGAACAGCGGCACCTGGACGACCGCCCCCGTCTCGAGCGTCGCGGCCTTGGTCACGTTCGAGACCGTGTCGCCCTTGATCCCCGGCTCCGTCTCGACGACCAGCAGCTCGACCGACGACGGCAGCTGCACGCTCGACGGCTTCCCGCTCACGCTGAGGATCTGGATCGACGTGTTCGGCTGCATGTACGGCAGCTCGTCCGCGAGCTCGGCGTGCGGGAGCGAGAACTGGTCGTACGTCTCCTCGTCCATGAAATGCGCCTCGGTGCCGTCGTCGTAGAGGTACTGGACGCTCTTCGTTTCCGTCCTGATGCGAGGGAACTTCTCGCCGGCGCGGAAGGTGCGGTCGACGACGGCGCCGGCCTCGAGGCTCTTGAGCTTCGTGCGGACGAAGGCGCCGCCCTTGCCGGGCTTGACGTGCTGGAACTCGACGATCCGCCACACCTTGCCGTCGAGCTCAATGTGCATCCCGTTCTTGAAGCTGTTCGTATCTACCTGCTCGGCCACGGCGGGCAGCGTAGCTAGGAGACGGTCGTCAGCTCCTTGGTGAACCGGACGGGATTCTCGATGCCGTCGGCGGTGACGAAGACGTCGTCCTCGATCCGGATGCCGAAGCGTCCCTCGAGGTAGACGCCTGGCTCGACGGTGACGACGTTGCCGGGAGCGAGCGTGTCGGGGCTCTCGGTGGAGAGGCGCGGCGCCTCGTGCACGTCGAGTCCGAGGCCGTGGCCCAGCCCGTGCCCGAACGTGCCCGCGAAGTCGCTCGCCTCGATCACGTCCCGCGCGGCGGCATCGGCGTCGATGCCGGTGACGCCGGGGCGGATCGCGTCCAGCCCGGCCTGCTGCGCGGCGAGGACGACGGCGTACGTCTCCTGCAGCTCGGGGTCGAGCTCGCCGGTGGCGAGCGTCCGCGTGTAGTCGGAGACGTAACCGGCGACGTTGCAGCCGGTATCGATCACGACGAGCTCCCCCTCGGAGATGACCTTGTCGCCTGCGCGCGCGTGCGGCCGCGCACCAGTCGGGCCGGAGCCGACGATCGACTCGAACGCCATCTCCTCCGCGCCCTCCTCGTGGAAGAGCCGCTGTATGTCCCAGGCGACCTCGCGCTCGCGGCGGCCGACGAACGGGATCTCCGTGACCAGCCGCTCGAACATCCGGTCGGTGATCGCGCAGCAGCGCCGAATCGTCTCGAGCTCGCCCTCGTCCTTGACCGCGCGCAGCTGCTCGACGAGCCCCTTCCGCGGCACGAGGTCGACGCCGTTGGCGCGGAGATCCTCCGCGAACGACCACGGGAGGACATTCGCCTCGAAGCCGACTCGGCCCGACAGCTCCTCTCCCAGCCAGCCCATCAGCGAGCGCTTCGTCAGCACCGTCTCGACTCCCTCGATCCCCTGTGCGGCCTCGATGTAGCGGAAGTCCGTGAACAGGCGCGCACGGTCGGGCTCGACGAGCAGCGCGGCGTTCGAGCTGTCGAAGCCGGTCAGGTAGCGGACGTTGACGAGGTTCGTGACGAGGAGCGGCTCGGAGAGCAGCTCCCGCAGGCGGCCGATGCGGCTCATCCGGCGTTCTCCTTCAGGTAGTCGAGGGCGAGTTTGTAGCCGTCAGGCCCGTGGCCGATGAAACGGGCCGCGACGAGATCGGAGAGGACTGACGTCCGGCGCCATTCCTCCCGTTCGTCGATGTTGGAGAGGTGCACCTCGACGATCGGGATCGTGAGCGGCTCGAGCGCGTCGTGGATCGACCACGCGTAGTGCGTCCACGCAGCCGGATTGACGACCATCCCGTCGACGACGTCGTAGCTGTCGTGGCACCACTTGATGAACTCGCCCTCGTCGTTCGTCTGCCGGCACTGAACGGTCAGCTGGAGCTCGCGCGCCCATCCGTAGATGCGGCTTTCGAGCTCCGCGATCGACAGGCCGCCGTAGAGCTTGGGATCGCGCCGCCCGAGGACGTTGAGGTTGACCCCGTTGAGGACGAGCACCCTCACGCGATCAACCTACCGAGTTCGCGCCGGACGTCTTCCTCCGGGACGGCGACGTCGTAGCCCTGGAGAAGGACGAGCCGGAGCGCGCCCTTCTTGTCGCGCAGCAGCGCCTCCCAGGCCCGGTCGCGGTCGACGCGTACCGGCTTCGGCTGCAGGAGCTCTTCGACGACAGCCGTCTCGGCTCCCGAGAGCCGCAGCGCGGCGAGCAGTCCGAGCGCGACCGCCTGCCCGTGCGTGACGCTTTCGTAGCCGGCCGCCGCTTCGAGAGCGTGGGCGAACGTGTGGCCGAGGTTGAGCATCTTCCGCTCGTCCCGGTCGTGCGGATCGCGAAGACAGACGGCTGCCTTGAACGCTGCGCAGCGGCGCACGAGCTCGTCGTCCGGCAACTCCCAGAACGGCTCGCCGGCGAGAAGGCCCGTCTTGACGACCTCCGCCATCCCCTCGAGCCGCTGCGCCTCGGACAGCGTCTCGAGCAGCGCCGGGTCGATGACCGTGCGCGCCGGCCAGTGGAAGGCGCCGACGAGGTTCTTTCCCTGCGGGAGGTCGATCGCGGTCTTGCCGCCGATCGCCGCGTCGACCTGGGCGACGAGGCTGGTCGGGACAGGCACCCAGTCGATGCCGCGCAGGTAGGCCGCAGCGGCGAACCCGGCGGCGTCGGTTGTGCAGCCGCCGCCGAGCGCGACGATCGTGCCGCCGCGGTCGAGGCGCAGCTCCTGCCAGAGGCGGTCGAGCGCCGCGAGCGTCTTCGCCTCCTCGCCGGGCGGCAGCTCGTGCATCTCGGTCAGTCGGGCGCCGAGCGCGAGCTGCGCGTCCATGCCGTGGATGCCGGCGACGTGCGGGTCGGAGACGAGCGCGACGGGGCCGTTGCCCGGGACGAGGTCGCCGAGCCGTTTGATCGCGCCGCGTTCGACGTGGACGCCGGCGGCGGCGAGGACGACGTCGTGCATGTCCTTGGCGACGACGTCCGCGACTTCCGCGTACAGGGCGCGGCGCTCCTCGTACAAGCGCCGGAACTCGGCCTCGTCCTGCGCTAGCGGCCGGTCGCTGCGGCGAACGCGCTCCCAGCAGGTGTCGACGTCGACGTCGAGCCAGATCGTCAACGCGTTGCCGAGCGAGTCGCGGACGGCCGGCGAGGTGACCGCCCCGCCGCCGAGCGCCGCCACGACCGTCTGCTCCTCGAGGTTGCGGAAGACCGCTTCGCCCTCGTCGCGAAAGATCTCCGGGATGGGCTTCCCAGCGGCGGACGCGACGAGGTTGTCCGTGTCGACGCCGCCGAGGGCGCGGGCGGCCCTCGACTTCCCCGACCCCATGAACCCGACGATCGCGACGCGCTTGTTCAGAGACGCTCCATGTACGCGCGCCAGGCGCCGACGAAGTCGGCGAGCGCATCGCCGCCGAACTTCTCCCTTGCCGCGCGCGCGAGCTCCCACGCGACCGCCGCCTCGGCGACGACGGCGAGCGCCTCGACGGCCGAGACGTCGCTCCGCTCGACGAGCGCCTCGGCAGGCTCACCCGTGGCGAGGTCGACAGAGCCGAGCGGCTTCATCAGCGTCGGCAGCGGCTTCATCGCGGCGCGGACGACGATCTCCTCCCCGTTCGAGACGCCGGCCTCGATGCCGCCGGCGCGGTTCGACGTGCGCCGCTTGTCGGTGCCGATCTCGTCGTGCGCCTCCGAGCCGCGGAGGCCGGCGAGCGCGAAGCCATCGCCGATCTCGACGCCCTTCACGGCCTGGATCCCCATGACCGCCGCGGCGAGCCGGGCGTCGAGCCTGTCCTCGCGCCTCGCGTAGGAGCCGAGACCCGGCGGGACGCTGCGCGCCCGCACCTGGACGCGGCCGCCGAGCGTGTCCTTGTCCTTGCGCGCCGCATCGACGGCGGCGGGATCCGCCCCCGCCTCGGGCAGCGCCTCGCCGGCAACCTCGATGCCGATCTCGCGGAGAAGAGCCTTCGCCACGGCGCCGGCCGCGACGTACACCGCCGTGTGCCGCGCCGAGGCGCGCTCGAGCGCGTCGCGCACATCGGTCAGCCCGAACTTCTGGACGCCCGCGAGGTCGGCATGACCGGGCCGCGGCAGCGTGACGGGCTTTGTCCCCTTCCCCTCCGGCTCGCCGTCGGGCGGCCATGGATTCATCCCCCATGTCCAGTTCTTGTGGTCACGGTTGCGGACGACGAGCGCGAGCGGCGTCCCGAGCGTGCGCCCGTGGCGGAGGCCCGCGAGCACCTCGACCTCGTCCGTCTCGATCTGCTGGCGCGGCGAGCGTCCGTAGCCCTTCTGCCGGCGGCGGAGGTCGGCGTCGATCGCGTCCTTGTCCAGCATCAGCCCGGCCGGCAGGCCGGAGACGATCGCGACGAGCGCCGGCCCGTGCGATTCGCCCGCCGTTGCGAGCTCCAAGATCATGGATAGGAGCCTAGAGGCGCGAGAGCACGCGGGCGATGCCGCGCCGCGTGGCGGTCGGCGTCGCGAGGAGGAAGCGACCGAGCCGCCGCATCTCGTCCGGCGCGAGGGAGATCGCCGCCTCCGCCTCCTCGCCGTGCCAGACGCTCAAACGCGCGTGCTGCGGCTCCCCGAGATAGACGGAGACACGAAGGCCGCCGTCGCCGACGTCAGGGTGGCCGCGGAAGTACTCGACGATCTTCGTGCGCTGCGCCTTGCCGCAGTGCGGGCAGAAGCGGAACTCGTCCCGCACCTCGCCTCCACAGCTGCCGCATGTATGCATCAGGGCCGTTCTATGCCCGCGGCCGGCTCACGTCAAGCCGAGCGCCGCGCGCATCGCCGCAACGGGAGCCGCGACGCCCGTCCAGAGCTCGAAACTCGCTGCCCCCTGCGCGACGAGGACCTCCAAGCCGTCGAGCACACGCGCGCCCGCGTCGGCCGCCCCCTCCGCCGTCGCGGTGCGCGGATACGGGAGATCGATCAGCGTCTGCCCCTCCCCCAGCTCGAACAGCACCTCGTCGCGCACCGGCGTCGCGTGGATCACGAGCTCGGCGTCGCGGACGTCCGGCGGCCAGGCGCCACGGCGGGAGAAGACGCGAGCCTCCGGCAGTGCCGCGCAAAACGCCGCCGCCGCGCCCCCGTCTCCCACGATCGCGGCCTCGTGACTATTTGTCACTTGCCGCAAAATTGCGGTGTCGGTGGAGTAGCCGCGCCCGCGCACGATCGTGTTCACGGACGGGAGCTCGCTCCCGAGGATCCGCGCCGCCGCGAGCTTGTGCGGCGCCGTCACGTTTGCGTACTCGACCTCGCGCAGCGCCGCCTCGAGCTCTTCGGGCAGGACGTCCCGCGCGACGTATTCCCAGTCGAGCCCGGCGGCTACGAACGCTGCGTTCTGCATGGCCGGCGAGAGCGAATGCGCGACGGGGTGTCCAAGAAGAATGACGCGGCTCATCGCTCTCCCACGAGAGCAGCCTCGCGTCGCCGGAGCCCGGCTTCGCCGGGCGGGAGGCACGTCCAGCTTCGCCGAGCAGCAAGCAGAAGGAGGGGGTCCGTGGGGGGACCGNNCGAAGCGAGCGCAGCGAAGCGCTAGTAGCCGTATTGCGCCTCGTGGTTGAGGAAGTCTTGGTAGTTCGAGGTGAAGTAGTGGTGCTTGTGGTCCGGCTTGCGGACGAAGTAGAGGTAGTCGAC
>PMOB01000005.1:0-128 GCA_003161615.1 Actinomycetota bacterium | reverse complement strand
CGTGTTGTACGGGCTGTTGCTCGCGAGCTCCGAAGCGGTGATCGCCTGCGTCGGCGGGATGTGCAGGCCGTAGCGGAGCGTCGCGTCGATCCCGAGCGTCATGTGGTCGTGCAGCCGGTTGTAGATCA
>PMOB01000027.1 GCA_003161615.1 Actinomycetota bacterium | reverse complement strand
CGCAGTTCTACTTCCGGACGACCGATGTCACCGGCGCGATCAAGCTCCCGGAGGGTCAGGAGATGGTCATGCCGGGCGACAACACCCAGATGGAGATCGAACTGATCCAGCCCATCGCCATGGATCAGGGTCTCCGCTTCGCGATTCGCGAAGGTGGCCGCACCGTCGGTGCAGGCGCCGTCAGCGAAATCATCAAGTAGGAAGGAACGGGAGGCGCCGGTGCCACAGCAAAAAATCAGAATCAGGCTGAAGGGCTACGACCACCAGCAGGTGGACAAGTCTGCGCGCGACATCGTGGACACAGCCCAGCGCACCGGCGCCACCATCACCGGCCCCGTGCCCCTGCCCACCGAGAAGAACGTCTACTGCGTGATCCGCTCTCCGTTCAAGGACAAGGACTCGCGGGAGCACTTCGAGGTGCGCACGCACAAGCGGCTGATCGACATCCACTCGCCGACCCCGAAGACGGTCGACTCGCTCATGCGGCTCGACCTCCCGGCCGGCGTCGACATCGAGATCAAGCTCTAGAGCAATGCGCGGAATCATTGGAAAAAAGCTCGGGATGACGCAGCTCTTCGACGAGGAGAGCGGCGGCGTGACTCCGGTCACGGTGATCGAGGCTGGCCCGTGCCCCGTCGTCGCCGTCCGCACGCCGGACGCCGACGGCTACGAGGCTGTCCAGCTCGCCTGGGATTCCGTCGCCGAGCGCAAGATCTCGAAGGCCGAGCGCGGTCACCTCACGACGGCGGGGATCGACGGTGCCTACCGGCACCTCGTCGAGTTCCGCGGCCACTTCGCCGACGCCGTGCAGGGCGAGAACGTCACGGTCGAGATCTTCCAGCCAGGCGACAAGGTCAAGGTCGCAGGCACTGGGATCGGCAAAGGCTTCCAGGGCACGATCAAGCGCCACAGGTTCCATCGCGGCCCGGTCTCGCACGGCTCGCACAACGTCCGCAAGCCGGGCTCGATCGGCGCCTCCGCGACGCCGTCGCGCGTCTTCAAGGGCATGAAGATGGCCGGCCGGATGGGCGGCAAGCGCGTCACTCAGGTCGGGCTGACGATTCACTCGGTCGACGTCGAGCGGAACCTCCTGCTCGTCAAGGGCGCCGTGCCCGGCCCGAAGAACGGCCTCGTCGAGATCCGGGAGGACGCGCGCTGATGGCTGCTCCTAAGGCACCTTTGCTCGGTGGCACGAAGAAGGAGGTCTCGCTCGACGAGACCGTCTTCGCGGCCGAGGTCAAGCCGCATCTCGTCCACGAGGCGGTGCGGGCCGAGTTGAACGCCGCCCGGCAGGGCACGCGCGCGGCGAAGAGCCGCGGGCTCGTCGCCGGCGGCCGCTCGAAGCCGTGGCGCCAGAAGGGAACCGGTCGCGCCCGCGCGGGGACGATCCGCGCGCCGCAGTTCACCGGCGGCGGCGTCGCGTTCCCGCCGACCTCGCGCGACTTCTCCATCAAGGTGAACAAGAAGGCCATGCGCGCCGCGCTCCGCGCCGCGCTGAGCGACCACGCCCAGGCGGGGACGCTCGGGCTCGTGGCCGGCGACTCCTTCGAGGCGCCGTCGACGAAGCAGGCGGTCGAGCTGCTCGGCAAGTGGGGCCAGCAGACGCCGACGCTCGTCGTCGTGAGCGAGGACGAGGAGACGCTGATCAAGTCTTTCCGGAATCTCGAGCGCGTGCTCGTCACCGTTCCGGCGGAGCTCGAGGTCGCCCAGGTCGTGTGGGCGCGCTCGCTCGTCGTGAGCGAGGCCGCGCTGCCGCTCGTGCACGTGAAGGCAGGTGTGACCTCATGAGTCTCCACCCCGCCCAGGTGCTCATCTCGCCGGTCGTGAGTGAGAAGAGCTACGGCAAGATCGTCGAGAACCGCTACACGTTCAAGGTGCACCAAGACGCGCACAAGACACAGGTCCGCCAGGCCGTCGAGGAGCTCTTCGGCGTCAAGGTCGTGGCCGTGAACATCGTCAAGGTGCAGCCGAAGCCGAAGCGGCGCGGCGTGTACAAGGGCATGCGCCCCGGCTGGAAGAAGGCGATCGTCCAGATCAAGGCCGGCGACAAGATCGACATCTTCGAAGGAGCGCAGCTGTAATGCCGATTCGCCGCTACAAGCCGACGAGCGCCGGCCGCCGCTTCATGTCCGTCTCGACGTTCGAGGAGGTCACGAAGTCGGAGCCGGAGAAGAGCCTGCTCGCGCCGCTCCCGAAGAAGGGCGGGCGTAACGCGAACGGCCGGATCACGACGCGCCACCAGGGCGGCGGCCACAAGCGCCGCTATCGCCTCATCGACTTCAAGCGCCTGAAGGACGGCGTGCCGGCGAAGGTCGCCGCGATCGAGTACGACCCGAACCGGTCGGCACGGATCGCGCTGCTCCACTACGCCGACGGCGCGAAGGCCTACATCCTCGCTCCGGCGCAGCTGCGGGTTGGCGCGACGGTCGAGTCCGGGCCTGAGGCGGACATCAAGGTCGGCAACGCGCTGCCGCTCGAGAACATCCCGACGGGAACGCTCGTCCACGGCGTCGAGCTGAAGCCGGGCCAGGGCGCGAAGATGGCGCGCTCGGCAGGCTCGGGCGTCCAGCTCGTCGCGAAGGACGGGGAGTTCGCCGTGCTGCGGCTGCCGTCCGGCGAGATGCGCCGCGTTCCGCTCACCTGCCGCGCGACTGTCGGGCAGGTCGGGAACGTCGATCACCAGAACATCACCGGTGGCAAGGCAGGACGGAGCCGCTGGCGCGGCAAGCGTCCGACCGTACGCGGTTCCGCGATGAACCCCGTCGACCATCCGCACGGCGGCGGCGAGGGCAAGTCGAAGGGCGGCCGCCATCCGGTGACGCCGTGGGGCGTGCCGACACTCGGCAAGCGCACGCGCCGCAAGCACAAGGCATCCGACAAGCTGATCGTCCGCGGCCGTCGCCGCGGCAAGGAGGGTCGTCGCTAGTGAGTAGGTCGTCGAAGAAGGGGCCGTTCGTGGAAGAGCGGCTGATGAGCCGGATCGAGGCGATGAACGCGTCGGGTCAGAAGAACATGATCCGCACCTGGTCGCGCTCCTCGACGATCTTCCCGGCGATGGTCGGGCACACGATCGCCGTCCACGACGGTCGCAAGCACGTGCCCGTGTTCGTCTCGGAGCAGATGGTCGGACACAAGCTCGGCGAGTTCGCCCCGACCCGGACGTTCCGCGGTCACGCCGGCGATCGCGCCGCGAAGGTGAAGCGCTGATGGCGGTTCTCGAGCAGGAGCGGCAGACGGTGCGCGCCCAGGCCAAGTGGGTGCACTCGAGCGCGCGCAAGGCGCGGCTTGTCACCGATCTCATCCGCGGCCGCTCGGTGCCAGAGGCGCGCACGATCCTGGCCTTCTCCAACCGCGCGGTGGCCAAGGACGTGGAGAAGGTGCTGCGCTCGGCCGTCGCGAACGCCGAGTCGCGCCCCGACCTCCACTGGTCCGGGGACGACCTCGTCGTCGCCGCTGTGTACACGGACGAGGGCCCGACGCTGAAGCGCTGGCGCGCCCGCGCGCGCGGCCGCGTCGCCCGCATCCGCAAGCGCACCTGTCACATCACGATCGAGCTCACGCAGAGCCCGGCGGCTCTTGCCGTCGCGGCCACGGCTGCCGGCGCCCCGAAGCGGCGCGCCCCGCGCAAGAAGGCCGAGCCGGTCGAAGCTTCGGCTGAGGAGAAGAAGTTCGAAGACATGACGCTCGAAGAGGCCAAGGCGGCTGAGGCAGACGAGGTTTCGACTGAGGGGACTGATCAGTAGATGGGACAGAAGATCCATCCGGGCGGACTGCGCGTGGGCGTCATCCACGACTGGAAGTCCAACTGGTACACCGGCAAGAAAGAGTTCGCGGCCTACATCCTCGAGGACGTCAAGATCCGCGAGCACATTTACAACAAGCTCGCCCACGCGGGCCTGTCCGACATCCTGATCCGCAAGGACAAGCAGCGGATCACGGTCGACATCTACACCGCGCGGCCGGGCATCGTGATCGGCAAGTCGGGCGTCGAGGTCGATGCGCTGCGGCGTGAGCTGCACGCCATCACCCAGAAGAACGTCCACATCAACATCAACGAGATCAAGCGCCCCGAGCTCGACGCGAAGCTCGTCGCACAGTCGATCGCGGAGCAGCTGTCGAACCGCGTTGCCTTCCGGCGCGCGATGAAGCGCGCGCTCGCCTCGGCCATTCGCTCCGGCGCCGCCGGCGTGAAGATCCGGTGCGCAGGCCGGCTCGGCGGTGGCGAGATGAGCCGCAGCGAGACGTACAGCGAGGGTCGCGTCCCGCTCCACACCATTCGCGCCGACATCGACTACGNNAACAAGGGCGAGATCATGCCGGAGGGCTTCGGCGAGACCGATAACCGTCTCGGCGACCAGGACACGCGCCGCCGCCGTGGCGGTGCGCTCGAGGGTCTCGGCGCGTCGCGCGAAAGCGGCCGCGGCCGCGGTCCCGCCCGCGAGGGCCTCGGCCCGGT
>PMOB01000022.1 GCA_003161615.1 Actinomycetota bacterium | reverse complement strand
CGACGGCGCTGCCGACATCGGCGACGGTGCCCTGGCCGACCGCGGCGAGAGGCTCCTCGTCGCGGGGGGAGATCGTCTCGTAGGTATCGGCGGCTTCGAGCCACTCGCCGCCGATGTAGTAACCGTAGCGCTCGGCGATGCGGACGATGTCGCGCGATTCGGGCGCGCTCGCGTACGTCCAGTCGCCGGGGACGGCAACGTCACGCTGCTGCTTGTCGATCTCAGTCATGGCTGATCGAGACGCGGTCGGCGTGGACGGGTGGGGCGCAGCCGGCGCCTCCCCAAACCCNNGCAGCTGCATGAGGATGTCGTTGAGCAGCGAGGACGCGCCGAGCCGGAAGAGCTCCGGCGTCAGCCACTCCGGCCCCAGGGTCTCGTGCACGAGCACGAGATGCTGGATCGCCTGCTTCGCCTGCCGGATCCCGCCCGCCGCCTTGAAGCCGACCCGCCGGCCCGTTTCCTCGAATACGTCGCGAATCGCCTCCAGCATGCAGAGCGCCACGGGCAGTGTCGCGGCCGGCGAGATCTTCCCCGTCGACGTCTTCACAAAGTCGGCCCCCGCCGCGATCGAGAGCAGCGTCGCCCGTCGCACATTGTCGTACGTACCGAGCTCGCCGGTCTCGAGGATCACCTTCAGATGCGCGTCGCCGCACGCCTCTTTCACCTGCACGATCTCGTCGTAGACCTTCGCGTACCGGCCGGAGAGGAACGCGCCGCGGTCGATCACCATGTCGATCTCGTCTGCGCCCAGCTCGACCGCCGATCGCACGTCCGCCACCTTGATCGCCGTCGGGTACTGCCCCGATGGGAATCCCGTCGCGACCGCCGCGACCTTGACGTCGCTGCCGGCCAGCCGCTCCCGCACGGCCGGCACGAGATTCGGATAGACGCACACCGCCGCGACCGACGGCACGTTCGGATCGGACGGGTCGGGCCGCCGCGCCTTTGACGCCATGGCCGCGGCCTTCCCCGGCGTGTCGGCGCCCTCGAGCGTCGTCAGGTCGGTCGTCCGGATCGCGAGCAGCAGCGCCCACACCTTCGCGTCGCGCTTGATCGAGCGCTTCGCGAGCGAGCCCGCGCGCTCCTCGAGCGCGACGGCGTCGACCGCGCCGATCCGCGGCAGTCTTGCCTCGAGCGGTAGCTCGAAGCCAGCCGAAAGAGCCGGCGCCTGCGCCATTGCCTGAGTCTAGTCTCGGCCTCCTTGCTGGCTACGCTGTCCGCCATGAGCCGGAGGACGCTGGTCGCGGGAGCTGCGCTATCGATGGCGCTCGGGGTAGCAGCATTCGTGACCCCGGCTGGGACGACTGCGGGGTCGGCGCCGAGCCCCGAGCGCCGAGCGGGCATCTCCGATCCGTCCGAGGTCGTGATGGGGACGCTCACCGCGCCCCCGAGCCGCGCCTTCCTCTCCCGGGTGCGAAGCGGCGGGATGGGCGGTGTCCTTTTCCTCGGCAACAACTGGCTCACGCAGAGCAACGTCAAGAAGATCACCGCGAAGCTCCAGAAGGCGGCGTGCACCACCGGCGAGCCGCTGCTCATCGCCGTCGACCAGGAGGGCGGGATCGTCAAGCGGCTCTCATGGGCGCCGCCGACCGAGGCGCCGGCGGACATGCAGAGCCCCACCGACGCGCACGCACAGGCAGCTGCGACCGCGACGGCCCTCCACACCGCCGGCATCGACGTCGACTTCGCACCGGTCGTCGACACGCCGAGCTCGCCGAGCAACTTCCTCGGCACCCGCGCCTTCTCGCGCTCCCGGACGTGGAACGCGAGCATGGCCCGCGCCTTCGTCGGAGGCCTGCAACGGAACGGTGTCGCCGCGACCGCCAAGCATTTCCCCGGCCTCGGGCTCGCGGGCGGCAACACGGACAACGGCCAGATCGAGATCGATGCCGCGATGTGGAAGCTCAAGCAGGGACTGCTGCCGTTCCAGGCCGCGGTCAAGGCCGGCGTGAAGCTCGTGATGGTCTCGACCGCCATCTACCCGCACCTCGATACCTCGCGGAAGCCGGCCGCATTCTCGGCCAAGATCATCCAGGGGATCCTCCGCAAAACCCTCGGCTTCACGGGCGTCACGGTGACCGACTCGCTCACCGCGCCCGCCGCCGACGCGACGCCGCACTCTGCGACCCACGCGATGCTCGCCGGCTCCGATCTCCTGATCTGGGGAAGCGAGAGCGCGGCCGAGCAGGGCTATCTCTCCCTCGCGTCCGACGCGGCGAGCTCGAAGCGCCTGCAGGCGCGTCTGGCGCAGGCGGCCGGACGGATCCGGGCGCTCAAGACGTGGCTCGCCGCCCGCGGCGGCCCAAGCTGCTCCTAGAGACCTAGACGCGCGAGCGTCGTGGCGTCGCGTCGCCACTTCGGCCGCACCTTGACGCGCAGCTCAAGGAAGACCGGATGGCCGAGCACGGCCTCTACCTCCGGCCGCGCGCGCACGCCGATCGCCTTCACCATCGCACCGCCCTTCCCCACAAGGATCTGCTTCTGCGACTCGGTCTCGACGAGGATCGCGACGCGCACGACCTTCTCCTCGATCTCCTCGAGCTCGGCCGACAGCGCGTGCGGCACCTCGTCGCGCGTCAGCCACAGCGCCTTCTCGCGGACCAGCTCCGCCACCTGCATCTCGACGGAGAGGTCGCTCCGCTGCTCCTGCGGGAAGTAGAGCGGCCCCTCGGGCAGCAGGCCGACGAGCTCGTCTCGCAGCTCGGCGATGCCGTCGCCGGTCTTCGCGCTGATCGGATGGAGCGCGTGGAAGTTGCCGAGCTTCGCTGCGGCGGTCATCTGCTGGGCGACGTGACCCGCCTTGAGGCGGTCGACCTTGTTCAGCCCGATCACCACCGGGACGCCGAGGCCGAAGACGCGGGAGGCGATGAAGCGGTCGCCGGCGCCGATCCGCTCACGGGTCGAGAGGACGAAGAGCACCGCGTCGATCTCCTCGAACGCCGCGTCGACCGTCTTCTGCATGCGCTCGGTCAGGGCATCGAGCGGCCTCTGGAAGCCCGGCAGATCGGCGAGAACGAGCTGCCAGTCGTCGCCGTTCGCGATCCCGAAGATGCGCCGGCGCGTCGTCTGCGGCTTGTCGGAGACGATCGCAACCTTGCCGCCGCAGAGAGCGTTGACGAGGGTCGACTTGCCGACGTTCGGCCGGCCCGCGACGGCGACGAATCCGGATCTCACTCGGGCAGATCCCAGGTGTCCGGCAGGAGGTCGTCGGCGGCGTACTCCGCGATCGAGCCGTCGGCGCGCCGGAACCAGACGCGCTCGAACCGCCACTCATGCAGCCACTGGCGGCAGCCGCCGCACGGCGAGGCAGTGATCGCGATCGCCTCGACGTCGCCAGGCCGGACGCCTTCGCTCGCCGCCTTCCCGATCGCGGTGCGCTCGGCGCAGATGCCGAGCGGATAGGCGGCGTTCTCGACGTTCGCGCCGGCGAAGACGCGGCCGTCGCGGGTGAGGACGGCGGCACCGACGAAGTAGTTCGAATAGGGCGCGTAGGCGTTCGCCGCCACCGCGTCCGCTTGGGCGAGCAGCTCCTCGGAGGTCATGAGGCGGATCCTCCCCCGTAGAGGACGTGACCGTTGGCGGTATCGCGCAGCTCGAGCTTGAAGCCCAGCGGCCGCACGCGCTGCGCAAGCTCATCCGGCGCCCAGCGCCGCTTCACGATCCGGAAGCTGCGGCCATCCGCGAGCGTCCGCGTCTCGCCCTCGCCCGAGGAGTCGGTGCCGGTGTGCGCCGTGTCGCCCGCGCCGCTGTCGACGAGGAAGACGCGGCCGCCGGGAACCAGCGCGGCCCGCACCGTCGACCAGAACTCGTCGAAGCGCGCCTCCGGGACGTGGGAGAGCCAGAAGGAGAAGAAGACGACGTCGAAGGCCCCCGCCGCATCCCAGCCGAAGACGTCGGCCTGCACGAACTCGGCCTCCGGCGTGTTGCGGGCGAGTGTCTCGGCGTTCGCGTCGACGGCCACGACGTGGTCGGCGAGCCGGACGAGCCGGCGCGTCCAGATCCCGGTCCCCGCTGCGAGTTCGAGGACGCGACCACGCGGCGCAAATGCGTCGAGCGCCGCCTCCGCTTCCGCGACGTCCGCCTGCCAGTGCGCGAGTGCGTCCGGCTCGAGCTCGTAGCGCCCGCGCCGGTACCACCAGTCGTCGTACTCGGGCGCGCGCTCGGCGTAGTACCGCTTCTGCTCGTCGAGGAGGTCGCTCATCCGACCAGCTGGAAGATGACGAGGGTCGTGAGCGCGCCGACGGCACCGCCGTAGAAGACCTCGAGCAGCGAGTGAATCCCCGACTCGACGCGCGTCTGCGCGACGAGCGCGGCCATGATGAACGTCAGCGACGAGACGACGAAGCGGTGGGGATCGCCGACGAGATACGTCACCGCGATCCAGCCCGCAAACGCGAACGCGGCATGGCCGGACGGCAAGCCTCCCCGTAGCGGAGTCCCGCGACCGGTCCACGCCTTCGTCGCGATGACGAGGAGGACGACGAGCACGAGCGCGGCGAGCGTCACCGTCGAAGGTGCGTTCCGAACCCGGTCGAGGACGTGCGTGGCGCGCGTCCCTGCCGCATCCTCGAAGACGAGATAGCCGACGGCCACCGCCGTGATCGACGCGATGAGGACGGCGCCCGCGGAGATGTCCTTCGCGAGCTTCGCGTTCGGGTCGAAGGACGTTGTCGACAGGTCGATCACTCCCTCGATCGCCGTGTTCAGCATCTCGGCGATGAGGACGAAGGCGATCGCGAGAACGAGCGCGATCAGCTGCAGCCGCGAGACCCCAACGGCGATCGCGGCGGCGAAGACGAGGATCGCCGTTAGGAAGTGGATGCGGATGTTCCGCTGCGTCCGCAAGACATGGATGACGCCTTCGAACGCGTAGTTGAAGCTGTCGAGCAGCGACGGCGCACGGCCCGGCGCCGGCGGCGGCGAGCGGCGCGGGCGGTCGGCCTGCTCGTTCTGCGGATCGCGAGGCAACGGCGTGACCGTCACGCGTACAGCTCTTCCCGCGCTTCCATCTCGCCGCCGTGGTCGTAGCCGACCAGGTGGAGAAGCGCATGGACGAGCGGCCGCCGCCACGCCTCGCCTACCACCTGCGGGCAGACGACGACGTCGCCGAGCTGCCGCGGCAGGCCGTCCGGCACGGCCTCGAGACCGTCGAGCGGGAAAGCGAGCGCGTCGGTCGCCTCGTCGATCCCGAGATGCTCCTGCTTCAGCGCGCGGCTTTCCTCCGGCCCGACGAACGCGAGACCGAGCTCTCCCCCCTCGACTCCCTCGCCCGCGAGGACCTGCTGCGCGAGTGCCACCGCGGCCGCCGCGTCGACTTCGGCGCCCGAGCGGTTCTCGACCGCGACCTCGATCACCGGGCGCGCTGCGTTCCGGTCTGCTCGGCGTGCTTCTTGTACGCCTCGACGATCCGCTGCACGAGCTTGTGGCGCACGACGTCCTCGTGCCCGAACTCGACGAAGGCGATCCCGTCCACCGAGGCGAGGATGTTGCGCACCTGGATCAGCCCGGACGCCTGCTCACGCGGCAGGTCGACCTGGGTCACGTCGCCGGTGACGACCATCTTCGAGCCGAAGCCGAGCCGCGTCAGGAACATCTGCATCTGCTCGGGCGAGGTGTTCTGCGCCTCGTCGAGGATGATGAAGCTGTCGTTGAGCGTCCGCCCGCGCATGAAGGCGAGCGGCGCGACCTCGATGGTGCCGCGCTCCATGAACGTGTTGAGCTTCTCCGGGTCCATCGTGTCGTAGAGCGCGTCGAAGAGCGGGCGCATGTACGGATCGACCTTGGCCAGGATGTCGCCGGGAAGGAAGCCGAGCCGCTCGCCCGCCTCGACGGCCGGGCGCGTGAGGATGATCCGGCCCACCTGCCGCTCCGAGAGCGCAGCGACGGCGAGCGCGATCGCGAGATAGGTCTTGCCCGTGCCGGCGGGGCCGATCCCGAAGGTCACGGTGCACTCGCGGATCGCGTCCACGTAGCGCTTCTGCGTGACGGTCTTCGGCGTGATCCGCTTGCCGCGGTGCGACCAGACGACGTCCTCGAAGATCTCGCGGACGTCCTCCGCCTGGTCGATTGCGCTGAGGATCGCGTCGACGGTGCCGGCGCCGACTTCCTGGCCGCCTTCGACGAGCTCGACGAGCTCCTCCACGACGGCCTGCGCCTCGGCGACCTTGAGGTCGTCGCCGTCGAGAGTCAGCCGGTTGCCGCGCAGATTGACCGTGCAACCAAGCCGGTCCCGCAGGGCGTCGAGGATCCCGTCGCCGATGCCGGCGAGCTCTGCCGCAACCTCGTTCGGGACGTCGAGAACCGTCTGCATGCGGCTCAGTGTAGGACGGAAAGGACTCTCCGCAGGAGCCGCGAAGTTGGCTCTCGCCGGGTCGTGCGCTAGCGTGACGCGCTCCGGGTCGCACTTTTCACGCCGTTAACCATGAGACGCCACGGTCTTGTCCTCCTCTCCGCGGTCGTCCTCGCCTCGGTCGTCGCGACCGGCGCGGGGGCTCACTCCACGCCGCAGATCCGCGCGCAGAAGGCACACGAGCGCGCAGTCATCGCCGAGGTCAACAAGATCGGCGCGAATCTCGAATCCGTCATCCAGGCGTACGACGGCGCGAAGCTCGAGCTCCAGCGCGTCGAGCAGAGCCTGCAGCGCAACACGTACAAGCTTCACGTGGCACGCCGGAACTTCCGTGCCGCGCAGAAGCGGCTGATGCAGCGGATCTTCTCCGACTACGTCTACGGCAAGCCGAGCTCGCTCGAAGTCCTCGCCGGCGCGAAGAACATCTCCGGCCTCATCAACCGCGCCGAGTCGGCGCAGGCGATCTCGAATCAGGATTCCGCGCTCGGCCGCCAGGCGCTCCACTTCGAGCATGCCGTGCAGCACCGGCAGCGGGAGCTGACTTCGCTGCGGCGGCAGCGCGCTGCGGCGGTGCAGCGTCTCTCGTCCCAGAAGCAGGAGATCGACGCCGCGCTCGGTCGCGAGAAGCGGCTGCTCGCCTCGGTCCACACGACGATTCATCGCCTGCAGGCCCAGGAGGCGCAGCGTGAGCAGCGGTTGCGGGCCGAGGCGCTGGCGCGCTTGCGCCGCATCGCAGAGGAGAAAGCGGCTGCCGCCCGCGCCCAGAAGTCCGAATCCGGCAGCGGCGGCGGGCTGGTCGGCTCCCCGGTCGGAAGCCCGATCCCGACCCCGGGCACCGGCGCGGGACATCCCGCGGCGGCGCAGATCGCGCTCCGCTACCTCGGCGTCCCCTACGTCTGGGGCGGATCAAGTCCCGCCGGCTTCGACTGCTCCGGCCTCGTGATGTACGTCTACGCGCAGCTCGGCATCTCGCTGCCGCACTACACGGTGTCGCAGTGGAACGCGACCGAGCCGATCTCGACGTCCGAGATGCAGCCCGGCGACCTCGTCTTCTTCGACGGGCTGGGCCACGTCGGGATCTACATCGGCGGCGGCCAGTTCGTCGACGCGCCGCATACCGGCTCGGTCGTGCGCATCGACAGTCTCGCCACCTGGGGCGGCTCGTTCGTCGGCGCCCGCCGCGTTCCGTAACGCTTAAGCCAGCTTCTCGCGGACGATCTGGCTGACCTGCGAGCCGTCGGCGCGGCCGGCGATCTGGGGCATCACGTCGGCCATCACCCGTCCGAGTTGGGCCATGCTCGTCGCGCCGACCTCGGCGATGACGTCGTCCACGATGTCCTCGATCTCGTCCTCGCTGAGCGGCTCGGGCATGAACTCCTCGAGGATCTCGAGTTCGAGCTCCTCCGCCGCCGCCTGCTCCTCGCGGCCGCCGGCGCGAAACGCCTCGGCCGCCTCGATGCGCCGCTTCCGCTCGCGCTGCAGCACCTGCAACTCCTCCTCCTCGCTCAGCGGCCGCTGCAGCTCCTTCTCTGAGCCCTTGAGGGCGTTGAGGATCAGGCGCAGCGCGTCGCGGCGCTCCGCCTCACGCGCGCGCATCGCATCCTTCAGCTCTTCCTCGATTTCCTCGATCAAGCTCACGACCAACCGCCTATCACGTGCCAATGGAGATGGAAGACCGTCTGGCCGGCGCTCGGCCCGACGTTGACAACCACACGGTAATCCGTCAGGCCCTCACGCGCCGCGACGTCCGCCACGAAGTCGAGCATCCGCTTGGCCTCCTCGGGCGGAAACTCACCGATCTCGCGGAACGAATCGACGTGCCGTTCCGGGAGGACGAGGAGGTGCGTCGGCGCCTGCGGGTTGATGTCCCTGATCGCGACGAAGCCGTCGGTTACGGCGACGTGGTCGCCCTCGCGGTAGAGCGTGCAGAAGAGGCAGTCGGTCGTCATGCCGCGAGCACCCCCTCGTCGGAGATTCCTGCGGCGCGGACACGGAGGAGCTCGCCGACCGGGATGTCCGCGGAGACGAGCCACGGCGAGTAGTCGTCGCCGTAGCCGCGCCCGGGCCGGTCGACGAGCACCGAATCCTCCTCGCCGAGCTTCGCGCGCCAGTGCGCGAGGCAGGCGTCGTGAGAGGCGGCGCGGAGCCGAGCGCCGCGCTCTTTCTTCTCCTGTGGCGCGACGGGGTCGTCCGTCGCCGTGCCGGTGCCGGGCCGCGGCGAGTAGGGGAAGACGTGGATCTTCGTCAGGCCCGCCTCCTCGGCGGTGCGGAGCGTGTTCGCGAAGGCCTGTTCGTCCTCCGTGGGGAAGCCGACGATCACGTCGCTCGTGAGGTTGAACTCGCCGCGCAGCGGGGCGAGCCGGCGGAGGTAGGTCGCGACCGAGTAGCGGCGGCCCATCGCTCGGAGCACGGCGTCGTCCCCGGACTGGAGCGGCACGTGCAGATGGCGGCTTGCCGTCGGCGTCTCACGCAGCGCTGCGACGAGCTTGTCGTCGACGTGGTTGATCTCGATCGAGGAGAGCCGGAGCCGCTCGAGCCCGGGCGTGGCGCCCGCTTCGCGGACGAGCCGCGGCAGGTCGTAGCCGACTCCGCGGTCGCGGTAGCAGCCGAGGTTGATTCCCGTCAGGACGACCTCGCGGTGACCCTGTTCGACACGGCGGCCGATCTCCGCAAGCACGGCGCCGGCGCTGCGGCTGCGCGAGGCGCCGCGCACGAGCGGGATGACGCAAAAGCGGCACGAGAACGAGCAGCCGTCCTGCACCTTGACGAAGGCACGGATGCGATCGAGGCGCGCGTCGGCCTGGACACAGCCGATCGCTCCGACGTCCCCGGCAACGAACTCCGGCGTGTCCTCGCTCCGCCGAGGAACGACGACGACGTTGTCCGGCAGACCGGCGAAGGCGTCCCCGGCGAGATTCGCGCCGCAGCCGGTGACGTAAACGCGCCGATGGGTACGCGCAGCGCGCGCGGCTTCCTTGCGCGACTTCGCGAGGGCCTCATGGGTGACGCAGCAGGTGTTGACGACGGCGACGTCGGCACCGGTCTCGCCCTCGGCGTGGCCGTCCGCGAGCAGCCGCTCGCGCACCGCATGCGCGTCGACGTGCGAGACCTTGCAGCCGAGAAACCGGACGGAGAATGTCGTCACGCGCCGGATCGTAAGCGGAGCAGGACCGCTCACGCTCCCTGCCGCGTACCAGGAGCGATGCGGATCCTCGCCGCCCTCGCCGCCGCCCTGGTTCTCTCCGCCTGCGCCGGCTCCGCCGGCAGTTGGACGACCTGGCATGGCAGGGGCGTGAGCGTGCGGATCCCGCCCGGCTGGCACGCAACCTCCGCTCGGCTGACACCGGTGACGTGGCCGGTCCAGTTCATCGCGGCCGCCTCGTACCCGCTGCCGCGCGGCTACGACGGCGCGGACGGGTGCGAGCCGAAGGCCGCGGTCGACCGGCTGCCACCGGGCGGCGCGTTTCTCTTCGGCTGGGAGTACGCCGGAGCGCCGGATGGGCCGATCCGGAAGTCCGACTTTCCGCCTCGTCCCAGTCTCTTCCGGCTCGCGCACCTCGGGCGATACGAGTGCCTCGACCACAGCTACATGCTGCGGTTCCGCGCGGCAGGTCGCTACTTCCAGGTGCACGTCCTACTCGGCCCGCGCGCGAGCGACCGGACACGAACGCTTGCGCTGCGCGTGCTCGACAGCCTCGTGGTGCGGCAGCGCTAGCCGCGCTCGAGCAGGTCCGCCGCCCAGCCGTCGCGCACACGGCGCTCGACGCCGTGCCATCCCGGGGCAAGCGGCTCGTCTCGCTCGAGATAGCCGGAGACGATCGCCCGCTCTACCGGCAGCTCCGGCAGGACGCGCTCGACGACGTCGAGCGCGATGTTCATCACCGCGAGCGCCGCGGGCGGCGGCTCCGTCACGAGCTCGAGCTCGACGCCGTTCGTGGCCGCGTTGGCGGCGGTCACCTCGAGCGCGACCTCGTCGATGTCGAGCGCGCTCACGGGAGCGAAGCCGAGCCTCGCCGCCGCGATCGAGAGGACGCCCGAGCCGCAGCCGACATCGACGAGACTCGATGGCACGACGTCCTGCAGCAGCTCGAGGCAGAGGCGCGTCGTCGGATGGGCGCCGGTGCCGAAGGCTCGGCCGGGGTCGATCACCACCGACAGCGCCCCTGCCGGCGCCGTGTCCCACGGCGGCCCCACCCAGAGTCGGCCAACGACGATGCCGTGGTGGAAGTCGCGCCAGGTGTCCTCCCAACCGTCCTGCACCTCCCCGATCTCGACGATGTCGAAGCCGATCGGCGGCTCCTCGGCGTACACAGCGAACGCGCCGTCGAGCTCCTCGACGCCTTCGGGGAAGAGATGGAGGAGCAGGACGAGCTCCGCCTCACCTCCGACGACGACGTACCGCTTGAGCGTCAGCGGAACGCGCTCTTCAGCTTGCCGAGCAGCCCTTCGGGCTTGTCGTACGTGTGCTCATCGGCGTGCTCGTCGAATTCGCGGAGGAGCCGCCGCTGCTCGTCGGTGAGGTTGCGGGGCACGAGAACGCTGACGAGCACGCGCTCGTCGCCGCGGCCGAAACCCCTCAGAACCGGCATGCCGCGGCCGCGAAGCACGACGATCTCGCCGGGCTGCGTGCCGGGCTCCAGCTCGAGCTCTTCCTCGCCATCGAGAGTCGGAATCGTGAGCGTTGCGCCGAGCGCGGCCTGCGTGATCGTGATGCCGACGGTTGTGTAGACGTCGTCGCCCTCGCGGACGAAGCGCTCGTCGGGCCGGATCCGCACCTCGACATAGGCGTCGCCTGCAGTCTCGCCGACAACCCCGGCGTGCCCCTCGCCGCCGAGGCGGATTCGCTGGCCGTCGTGGATTCCGGCCGGAATCTCGACCGCGAGCGTCCGTTCCTCGACCACGCGACCCGCGCCGTGGCATTCGCTGCACGGCTTCTCGATCCGCCGGCCGGAGCCGGCGCAATCGGGGCAGTTCTGCGTCCGGACGAACTCGCCGAAGACACTCCGCGTCACCTGTTGGAGGCGGCCCGCGCCTCCGCATGTGGGGCAGGCAGTAACTTCCGACCCCGGCTCGGCGCCGTTGCCGACGCAGCGGGAGCACGTGACGGCCACCTCGAACGGGACGTCGCGCGTCACTCCGCGCGCAGCGTCGACGAGCTCGATCTCGATCGTCGCCGCCAGGTCGGCGCCACGGCCGCGGCGGCGCCGGCCGCCGAGGACGTCGTCGCCGAAGAACGCGGCGAAGAGATCGGCGAGGTTCCCGAAGTCGACGTGGCCGGGCTGGAAGCCGCCGCTGCGCAGGCCCGCGTGGCCGTAACGGTCGTAGAGCTCGCGCGTCTCGCTCTTCGACAGGACCTCGTACGCCTCGACGACTTCCTTGAACCGCTCCTCTGCGTTCGGCGCCTCGGAGACGTCGGGATGGAGCTCCCGCGCGAGGTTCCGGAAGGAGCGCTTGATGTCGGCGTCGCTCGCGCCCTTGCCGACGCCGAGCAGCTCGTAGTAGTCGCGGTCGGTCGTGGCCATCGCCGGAATGTAGCTCCGGCGTCAGTCGCGCCCGCCTCAGGCCTCGTCGTAGATCGACTCGACGAAGCGCGAGAGCTCGAGCGCGGCCGAGCGCACGGCGCCGAGCGCCTTCTCGTAGTCCATCCGCACCGGCCCGACGAGGCTGACCGCGCCGAGCGCGCGGTGGACGAGCCCGTAGCAGGCGCCGACGAGGGCGATCTCGGCGAGTGCCGGGTGTGCGAGGTCGTGGCCGACGCGGACGAACGGACGCTGCGAGGCGCTCGGCCTCCCGAGCACGTCGAGGAGGTCGGCGCGGCGCTCGACGAGCTCGAACAGGCCGCGATAGGCGTCCAGCTCCTCGGCACGCACCTCGCCGAGCAGGTCGGCGGCTCCTCCGACATACAACCGCTGCTCGGCGGAGACGAGCTCGGTGAACGCGGGTCGAAGCGTGTCGAGGAACGTGCGCTCGCGCGGCGCGAGGCTCGCGTCCTCGAAGCGCCGGCGGAGGAGGCCCGTGCCGAGCTGGAGCCCGGAGACGGCCTCGTTCAGGTAGTCGCTCGCCCACAACGCGAGGCCCGGATCGACGGGATCGTCGAAATGGAAGATGCGCTTCGAGACGCCGCCGCTCGAGGTGATGACGACGACCATCACGAGCTGCGGCTGCAGGAGCAGCACCTCGACGTGCCGGATGTGCGTCACGTCGAGCGAGGGCGCCGAGACGAGGGCGAGCAGCCTCGTCACCTGCGAGAGCATCTCTGTCGTCGCCTGCAGCGCCGACTCGACCTCGGTATTCGTGGAGGTCAGGTCGAGCGGGAATGCGGCCGGCTGCGGCTCGAGATGTCCGAGGAGCTCGTCCGCGTAGTAGCGATAGCCGGACTCGGTCGGAACGCGTCCGGCCGACGTATGGGGATGCATGAGCAGCCCAAGCGCCTCGAGCTCGGAGAGCTCGGCGCGCACCGTCGACGGCGAGACACGCAGGTCGGCGCGCTCGACGAGCGTCTTCGAGCCGACCGGCTGGCCGGTGGCGACGAATTCCTCGACGACCCGGCGGAGAATCTCGCCCTGCCGCTCGGTGAGTTGCAGTGTTTCCGGCATTTGCAGGAGATTTTAGCCGCCGCTACGGCGGTTCAGCCTCGCGCGCTCACGCGAGGATCTCGGCTGTCACGCCGCCGCCGAGAAAGCGCCCGCGCGGAGTGAGGGCGAGAGTGTCTCCACCGTCAACGGCCAGGCCGAGCCGTTCCGCCCGGGCGAGGCCCGCCGGATCGAGCGCCGTCCGCAGCCCGGCGAGCGGTAGCGGCTCGTCGAGCCGCAGCCCGAGCATGACGCGTTCCCGCGCCTGCACCTCCGCGTCGAGCGGTTCCACGTCGCGTTCCGGCGCACGCCCGGCGGCGAGCGCCTCCAGGTAGCGCCCGAGCGTCGGCGTGTTCCGCCGGCGCGTGCTCTCGATTGTGCTGACCGCGCCGATCCCAAGCCCGAGGTAGTCGCGGCCGAGCCAGTAGGCCAGGTTGTGCCGCGCGCGGAGGTCCCGCCCGTCCGCTTCGGTGCGGCAGAAGTTGGCCGTCTCGTACCAGCGGTAGCCGGCGCCGCTCAGGCGGGCGACGACGCGCTCGAAGTAGTCCTCCATCGCGTCTGCCTGCCGCTGCAACTCGGCTCCCCAGGCATGGGTGAAGCGCGTCCCCGGCTTCGCCTCGAGCTCGTAGCAGGAGAGGTGCTCCGGCTCGAGCGCGAGGGCCTCGTCGAGGTCGGCCTCGAGATCGGAGGCGCCCTGGCCGGGGATCCCATAGATGAGATCGAGCGAGATGTTGTCAAATCCGACATCACGAAGATGATGCACGGCTCGCCGGACGTCGTCAGGTCCGGCAACGCGCTCGAGGACGTCCAGCAACTCGGGCCTGAACGTCTGAGCTCCGAGCGAGATGCGGGTGACGCCCGCGTCCCGCAGCGCGCGAGCAAGCTCGGGCGTCACCGTCTCCGGGTTGGCCTCGACCGTCGTTTCCGCCGCTGCGGGCAGAGCTTCGAGGAGACGGACGAGTTCGAGCAGGACAGTGAACGTCGGCGTTCCGCCGCCGACGAAGACAGTCTCAAGCTCCCCGGCGAGCACCCCCCGCTCGAGCTCGAGCTCCCGGAGCAGGCCGTCGACGTACGCCGCGTGTTGCCCGCTTCTTCCGACGACCGTGACGAAGTCGCAGTAGCCGCAGCGATGCGCACAGAACGGCACGTGAACGTAGAGGTGCCTGGCGCCGCTCACGATCCCGCCCTCCTCGGGCGTGGCACGAGCTCGCCGCCGCAGTTCGGGCAAACGTGCTCGAGCGCCGCGCCGCAGTCGCCGCAGAACGTGCACTCGTACGAGCAGATGACGGCGGGGCCGTCGGCGACGAGCGGCTTTCCGCAGCGCTCGCACTCGGCGCGCATCTCGAGGCTCACGAGCTCTTCCCCGTCCCGATGTTGAGGACGGCGAGGAAGGCCTCCTGCGGCACCTCGACGGCGCCGACCTGCTTCATCCGCTTCTTGCCCTTCTTCTGATTCTCGAGCAGCTTGCGCTTGCGGCTGATGTCGCCGCCGTAGCACTTGGCGAGCACGTCCTTCCGCTTCGCCTTCACCGTCTCGCGCGCGATGACGCGCGCCCCGATCGCCGCCTGGATCGGGACGTCGAACATCTGGCGCGGGATCTCCTCGCGCAGCTTGTCGACGAGGAGCCGGCCGCGGTCGTAGGCGAAGTCGCGGTGGATGATGAGCGATAGGGCATCGACGGGCTCGCCGGCGACGAGGACGTCGACGCGGACGAGCGTTCCCGGCTTGAAGCCGGAGACGTCGTAATCGAACGAGGCGTAGCCGCGGGTGCGCGACTTCAGCTGGTCGTAGTAGTCGAGGACGATCTCCGCGAGCGGCAGCTCGTACGTGAGGTGGACGCGCTCGGGCGAGAGGTACTCGAGCTTGTCGAACGTGCCCCGGCGCTCGTTGTTCAACTCCATGACGGCGCCGACGTATTCCTTCGGGACGATGATCGAAGCGGCGACGTAGGGCTCCTCGACCTCCTCGACCTCGCGCGGGAACTCGGCCGGGTTGTGCACCTCGACCCAGTCGCCGTTCTTCTCCTGCACGCGGTAGGCGACGTTGGGCGCGGTGACGAGAAGGTCGAGGTCGAACTCCCGCTCGAGCCGCTCCCGAACGATCTCCATGTGGAGGAGGCCGAGGAAGCCGCACCGGAATCCGAAGCCGAGCGCGTTCGAGGTCTCCGGCTCGTAGGCGAGCGCCCCATCGTTGAGCTTCAGTCGCTCGAGCGCGTCGCGCAGCTCCGGGTAAGCGTCCGAGTCGGTCGGGAAGAGACCCGCGAAGACCATCGGCTTGACGTCCTTGTAGCCCGGCAGTGGCTTGGCCGCCGGCCGCTTGACGGAGGTGAGCGTCTCGCCGACGCGGAGGCGCGAGACGTCCTTCAGGCCGGTGATGACGTAGCCGACCTCGCCGGCGGAGAGCGAGTCGACGGGGGTCATCGTCGGCGAGAAGAAGCCGAGCTCCTCCGCGTCGAAACGCGTCCCGGTAGCCATCGAGCGAAGCTCCTCCCGCGTCGAGAAGGAGCCGTCGACGATGCGGACGAAGGCGACGACGCCGCGGTACTGGTCGTAGGACGAGTCGAAGACGAGTGCGCGCGCGGGCGCGTCGGAATCGCCGGCCGGCGGTGGTACGCGCTCGATGATCGCGTCGAGGACGTCGTCAACGTGTTCGCCGGTCTTGGCCGAGATGCGAAGGACCCGGCTCGCGTCGTCGCCGAGCAGGTCGGCGACCTCGGCCGCGGTCCCGTCCGGATCGGCTGCGGGGAGATCGATCTTGTTCACGACCGGGACGATCTCGAGCCCGTTCTCGATCGCGAGGTACGCGTTGGCGAGCGTCTGGGCTTCGATCCCCTGCGCCGCGTCGACGACGAGGAGCGCGCCCTCGCACGCCTGCAAGGAGCGGGAGACCTCGTAGGTGAAGTCGACGTGACCGGGCGTGTCGATGAGGTTGAGCTCGTGCCCCTTCCACGTCACTCGCACCGCCTGCGCCTTGATCGTGATCCCGCGCTCGCGCTCGAGGTCCATCGTGTCGAGCACCTGCGCGCGCATGTCGCGCGCGGAAACGGCGTCGGTCAGCTCGAGGATGCGGTCGGCGAGCG
>PMOB01000002.1 GCA_003161615.1 Actinomycetota bacterium | reverse complement strand
GATTTCGGCACCGGCTATTCGAGCTTGAGCTACCTGCAAAAATTCCCGTTCAGCCAGATCAAGATCGACCGTGCCTTCGTCGGTTCGCTGGGCACCACCGGCCATGCCGGGGCCATCATCCAATCGATCGTCGCGCTCGGCCACGCGCTCGGCATGAAGGTCTTGGCCGAAGGCGTTGAGACCGACGAGCAGCGCGTGCTGCTGCGGCTCGCCGGTTGCGACGAGATGCAGGGTTTTTTGTTCGCAAAGCCGCGGCCGGCCGAGGCGATCGACAAGGTCGCGGTGCGGCCCGCCAATGGGCGCGCCGCCCCCAAGCTCGCGGCCGGTTCGGCACGCTGACACGCCGGTCGACAGCGGCTACCCTATCGCCCTTCGCCTCGTGTGGCCGAGGCCACGGAGCGCCCGATGGTCCAGAACAGCTTTCCCGGTCTCGATTTCGGCCTCGGCAGCGACATCGACATGCTGCGCGACACGGTGCGGGCTTTTGCCCAGAACAAGATCGCGCCGTACGCGGCTGAGATCGACCGCTCCAACAGCTTTCCGCGCGAGCTGTGGCCGCAGCTCGGCGAGCTCGGGCTGCTCGGCGCGCGCCGGCGGCGCGGCGATCGCGGCGCCCGCCGTCTGCGCCTCGGCGAGGAGTCGCGGCGAGCCGTCGAGTGCGGGGACGAAGATCGCCGCCGAGCGCAGCAGCTCGGCGCGGGCAGCGCCGCTCCGTGCTGTGCGCACGCGCATCCGGCCGCGCAACCGGCGCGAGACGGCCGGGCGCGAAGCTGGCGTCCGCGTCCGGAGGACGACGAGCTCCCACTCGGCCTGCTGCTCGAGCTCCCGGACGAGCGCTCGGAGCAGCGGTCGCTCGGCCTGCCGCCATTCGAGCACGACGAGCTTCCGCTTCTTCGCAGGCGCGAACAACTGCGGGTCGATCCCGTGCGGCACGAGCTCGTAGCGGCCGGGGAAGCGCGCGGCCGCCGCCTCCGCCACCGCCGGCGTCGTCGCGAGCAGCGCGTCGATCCGCCCGAGCAGCCGCTCGCGCTGGGCGCGGCCCGGCGGGTAGCTCAGCCGCTCCGGCGAGAAGAACGTCGCGGCGGTGAGCGCAGCGGCGTCCCGGAGCGCGAGATAGGAGAGGCTCGGGAGCGCGGGCTCGAAGCCGTGCACGACGTCGAACCGTCCGCGCCTGAGTGCGAGGGAGAGGCTGGCGCGCACGCCGACGGGCACCCCCATCCGGCTGCGGCGGGAGATCGGCACCGCCGTGCCGAGCGCCACGAACTCGCCGAGCGGCGCGTCGTCGCCAAGCAGCGCACGCCTGCCGGCGGCGAGGTCCCGGGCGAGGTTCGACGGCGCGAGGACGGTGACGTCGTGGCCGCGGCGGCGCAGCTCGCGCGCCAGTCCGTCCACGTGCTCGTTGACGTCGTGCGGCTGCGACCAGGCGAACGGCGTGACAAGGGCCACACGCATCGCCTCATGTTAGGTTCCCCGCGGCCTGCGGCTCCGCTGCGGTTGACAGGGGAGGACGAGGATGGCCACCACGACGACGACGGAGGTGCGCGCGCTGCACCTCGCCAACCCGCTCCTGATGGGGCCGGACGTGAAGGCGCTGCAGAGACTGCTCGCGCCGTTCAAGCCTGGGCCGGCGGACGGGCAGTACGGCCCGCTCACCGCGGCGGCGGTCGAGCGGGCGAAGTGGGAGCTCGGATATCCGCAGCGCCGCTGCGACGAGATCGCCGACGCGAAGCTCGTCGCGTATCTCGAGGGGACGCCGGTGCCCGCCGCGTTCGCTGCGCGGCAGGAAGTTCGGCGGGAGCAGGCGGCGGCGACGCTGACGCTGCGTCACCAGATCGTCGCGAACGCCCGCTGGGGAATCGCGAACGAGCCGCAGATCCACTACGAGCAGCTCCGGCCGATCGACGGTCTGCACGAGCCGCGCAAGCTGCCGCTCTCGACCGACTGCTCCGGCTTCGCGACGCTCTGTTACGCGTGGGCCGGCGCGCCTGACCCGAACGGGCTCGGCTATTCGGGCGCCGGGTACACCGGGACGCTGCTCCAGCACATGAAGGCGATCGCGGCCGACGCCGTACAGCCGGGCGACCTCGTCGTTTGGGGTCCGCCGCCCGGCCACCACGTCGCGCTCGTCCTCGAGCCGGGGTCGGATCCGCTCCTCTGCTCGCACGGGCAGGAGGCGGGGCCGGCGGCGACGCGGTTCAGCGTCGAGTCGGAGTACCAGCCGTCACCGGCGACCTGGCTGAGTTCTTTGCCCTAGAGCTCGAGCAGCATCTCGTGCTGGCGGACGGCGACGGCGGCGCCAAGTTCCCGGAGGACAGGCGCGGCTGGGTCGTCCGCCGGCAGGTTCAGCACGCTCACCGGGCCGAGCATGCGGAGCGCGCGAAGCAGCGGCTCCGCCTCGCCTCCGATCTGCAGGAGCTGGACGTGCTCGCCCGGCTGCCGGTGGAGAGCCGCGCCTGCGTCCGTCGCGAGGCCGCGGACGTTGTCGTAATGCGCGACCGTCTCGTCCGCGCGCTGCCAGGGCTCGCGCTCGCTGCTCAGCTCGCGAATCCGAGCGTGCGCCCCTTCCGCCGGGATCTCGCGCGCGTCGCTCGATTCGGAGACGGAGAGAGGCAACGACCAGACCTCGACGTCGCGCACCGTCCGGTAGCCGAGCTTCTCGTAGAGCGCGAACGCGCCGGTGTTCTCGACTATCACCTCGAGCCAGACGCGGCGGATCCCGCGCTCGCGCGCCTGCTCGTGTACCGCCTGCATCAGCGCCTTGCCGACGCCGGAGCGGCGGGCAGCCGTGACGACGCCGATGCCGCCGATCCAGCCGTCCTCGCCACGGACGCCGAGGTTCGCGAGCCCGACCGGCTCGCCGTCGCCGTAGGCGATGCGCGAAGCGTCGGGATCGAGATCGAACGCATCCGCCATGAAGGCGACCGTCGCCTCGTCCACGTGGAACGGGACGAGATACCCCTCGTACGCTGCGTTGAAGAGCGCCGCGCGCTCGCTCGGCGAGAGCAAGCGCGCGGAACGGAGCTCGACCGCCACTACGCCTTCGAGGCGGTCTTGTCCTTCGACTTGACCTTGCGGCGGTTCTTCTTGATGAACTCCTCGGTCAGCTCGTACGCCTCGTCGTCGACGATCTGCTTCGGCGGCGACTTCATGAGGTACGAGCTCGGGCCGACGAGCGCGCCCGAGACGCCGTTGTTCAGGGCGAGCTTCGCCATCCGGACGGCGTCGATCACGATCCCGGCCGAGTTCGGCGAGTCCCAGACCTCGAGCTTCATCTCGAGATTGAGCGGCACGTCGCCGAACGACGAGCCCTCCATCCGGATGTACGCCCACTTGCGGTCGGTCAGCCACGGCACATAGTCGGACGGCCCGACGTGGACGTTCCCGGCGCCGAGGTCGTAGTCGAGCATCGACGTGACGGCGTTCGTCTTGGAGATCTTCTTCGACTCCAGCCGCTCCCGCTCGAGCATGTTGAGGAAGTCGGAGTTGCCGCCGACGTTGAGCTGCATCGTCTTATCGAGGTGGACGCCGCGCTCGCGGAAGAGGCTTGTGAGGACTCGGTGCGTGATCGTCGCGCCGACCTGCGACTTGATGTCGTCGCCGATGATCGGCACGCCGGCGTCTTCGAACCGCTGCCCCCAGTAGTCCTCGCGGGCGATGAAGACCGGCATGCAGTTCACCATCGCGCAGCCGGCTTCGAGGATCTGCTCCGCGTACCACTTCGTCGCCATCTCGGAGCCGACCGGGAGGTAGTTGACGACGACGTCGGTGTGGGTCTCCTTGAGGATCCCGATGATGTCGTCCGTCTTGCCGGGCGCCTTCTCGACGATCTCGGAGAGGTACTTGCCGAGCCCGTCGTGCGTCATCCCGCGCGAGACCTTGATCCCGGTCTTCGGGACGTCGGCGAACTTGATCGTGTTGTTCGGATGCGCCCACATCGCGTCGGCGAGGTCCTCGCCAACCTTGCCCTTGACGACGTCGAACGCCGCGGTGAACTCCACGTCGCTGACGTGGTAGCCGCCGAGGTTGACGTGCATCAGGCCGGGGACGAACTTGTCGTCCGGCGCATCCTTGTAGTACTCGACGCCCTGCAACAGCGAGTTCGCGCAGTTGCCGACGCCGATGAGCGCGACGCGGACCTTGCCGTCGTCGAGGCGAGCCCTACCGTTGGTCGATGCCACTGGATCCTCCAGAAGAAAGTTGGGTGCGGACATGCAGGATGCGCTGGACGACCGTGAGCCACGCCGTCGCGCAGAGCACGACGATCGCCCACGGCAGCCCACCCCAGGGCGCGAACACGAGTCCCGCGGTGATCATCACGACGCGCTCGGCACGTGAGCCGAAGCCGACGTCGCCGCGCAGGCCGAGCGCCTCGGCTTTCGCGCGCGTGTAGGAGACGAGGAACGACCCGGCCACTCCGGCGACCGCGAGCACGACAGCCCACTCCCGCCCCTGACGGGCGAAGACGAGCGCGATCGCAGCGAGCATCGCGCCCTCGCCGACGCGATCGGTGGTCGAGTCGAGGAACGCGCCGAACGGCGTCGACTTCCCGCCGGCCCGCGCGAGCGCGCCGTCGAGGATGTCGAGCAGCGAGCCGATGACGAAGATCCCCGCGGCGAGCCAGTAGACGAGCCACGGGCTGCGGTTCTCGAAGGGGACGAGAACGGCGGCCGCCAGACAGAGCGAAACGCCTGCTGTGGTGAGGACGTTCGGCGTCACACGGGTGCGTGCGAGGCCCGACACCGATCGGCTGGCGAGGGAGCGGAATCCGTCCGTGTAACCCTGCTTGACACGGCGGAGCCGAGGAGTCGCATTCATCTCCAACATCGCAATCCTGCTATGTCTGACTATAGCAGGTTTGCGATGACCGGCCCAACGGTCCGCAAGCGCTCGGCGACGCGCGGGCCTGCCGCTGTGGCGACCAGCGAGACGAGGGCGACGCCGATTCCGGCCAGGACGTCGAGGACGTAATGGTTCGCGGTGGCGACGACGCAGAACCAGACCCAGAGCGGCCAGAGCGCCCAGAGCGCCTTCGCCCAGAGGCGCCGGCAGCTGAGGGAAAGGAAGCAACCGACGATCAGCGCGTCGGCGGCGTGAAGGCTCGGCATCGCCGCGTACTGGTTCCCGAGTGTGTGCAGCAGTTCGCTCGAGTGGTTGACCCCGCCGACGAAGCCCTTGTTCGGGAACATCCACGGCGGCGCCGTCGGCATCAACGCGAAGCAGACGAGCCCGATCAGGTTGGCGAGCAGGATCGTGTTGCGGAAGCGCGGGAACCGCTCGTGCCGGCGTAGGTAGACCCAGAGCAGCGTCAGGCCGATCACCGTGAACTCGGAGTTCCAGTACGTCCACGCGGCGGCGGTGAGGAGGAAGTGCGACGAGTCCGCGATCCGCTGCGCACTCAGCTCGAAGAGGTGGTGCGTCATGCGGCGCTCGAAGTGGATCACCCGCAGGCCGTTCGCGAATGCCTCCGTCGGATTGTGGTCGACGAGGCTCCGCACGAAGAGGTACGTGATGTAGAAGCCGAACCAGAGGACGACTTGCAGCGCGAAATGAACCCAACCGCGCGGAAGCACCCTATGGCCGAGTGCGACCACCCTCTCCATGTGACGAACTCTAGTCGGGCCGGTTAAGAGCCGGCTACCCGCCGATGTACGACATCTCGACCTTCGGCAGCGCCGCCGTCTCGGCCGTGCGCAGCTCGGAGTACCGGTCGGTGCGGCGACCCCAGATCCCGCGCACCGTCTCGGCGAGCTCCTCGTCCGTGGCGCCGAGCCGGAGGGGCGCGCGGAGGTCGTGTCCCTTCGCCGCGAAGAGGCATGTGTAGAGGCGGCCCTCGGCCGAGAGGCGCGCGCGTGAGCAGCCGCCGCAGAACGGCTTCGTCACCGAGGCGATGACGCCGATCTCGCCGGCGCCGTCTGCGTAGCGGAAGCGGCGGGCGGTCGCGTCCGGGCTCTCGAGCTCGACGGGCTCGAGCGGCCAGCGCTCTCCGATCCGTCCCACGATCTCGTCGGCGGAGACGACGTCCTCGAGGCGCCAGCCGTTCGTCGAGCCGACGTCCATGTACTCGATGAAGCGCAGGACGTGGCCGCTGCCGCGGAAGCGCTCCGCGAGAGAGAGGAGGTCGCCGTCGTTGGCGCCACGCTTGACGACGGCGTTCACCTTCACCGGCAAGCCGGCCGCGGCGGCCGCGTCGATCCCCTCGAGCACCCGCTCGACGGGGAAGTCGACGTCGTTCAGCGCGCGAAAGGCGGCGTTGTCGAGTGAGTCGAGGCTCACCGTGACGCGGCTCAGTCCGGCAGCGGCGAGTGCCTTCGCCTTCTGCGGCAGGAGAGATCCGTTCGTCGTCAGCGCGATCTGGAGCTTGCTCCCATCGGGCCGTTCGATCGCGGCGAGGAGCTCGATCAGGTGCTCGACGTTGCGCCGGACGAGCGGCTCGCCGCCGGTGATCCGCACGGTCCGGACACCGAGGCTCGCGAAGACGCCGGCGGCCCGCGCGATCTCCTCCAGTGAGAGCAGCTCGCGCCGCTCGAGGAAGGTGTAGTCGCGGCCGAAGACCTCCTTCGGCATGCAGTAGACGCAGCGGAAGTTGCAGCGGTCGGTGACCGAGATGCGCAGTGTCTCGAGCGGGCGCCCGAGCCGATCGAGCAGCGGCTCCACGCCGCCAGAGTACCCCGAGGGCGTTATTCGGCCCAGACGCGCGCGAGCTCGACGAGCGTCGCCGCGGCGAGGCCCATGTCCTCGACGCAGATCCACTCGCGCTCGCTGTGCGCGTCGTGCCCACCGGTGAAGATGTTCGCGGTGGGAAGGCCCATCTCGGTGAGCGCCGAGCCGTCGGTGCCGCCGCGGATCGCCGTCTGGCGCGGCTCGATCCCGACGCGGCGGATCGCCGCCTCGAGGTTGCGGAGGATCTCGGGGCGTTCCTCGATGCGGGCTCGCGGGTTTCGGTACTGGATCCGCTCCTCGACGGCGATCGTGCAGTGCGGCTCCTCGGCTTCGATCGCTTCGGCGAGCTCGCACAGGAAGGCGACATGCCTCGCGAGCGCGTCGTCGTCGAAGTCGCGCGCGATGAAGCGGATCTCGACCTCGGACGAGTCGCCCTGGACGGCGACGGGATGGACGTACCCCTCGCGGTCGTTCGTCGTCTCGGGCGAGAGGCGATCCTTGGGCAGCCGCTCGATCACGTCGGCGGCGACCTTGACGGCGTTGACGAGGTCCTCCTTCGCCCAGCCCGGGTGGATCGCGCGTCCCTTGATCCGCATTCGTACCTGCGCGCCCGAAAATGTCTCCGACTGCATCTCGCCGACCGTCGAACCGTCGACCGTGTAGGCCGCGACCGCGCCGAGGCTCTCGATCGAGAGGTGGATGACGCCGCGGCCGATCTCCTCGTCGGGGTTGAAGACGACTTTGACCGGACCGTGCGGAATCTTCGGATGGGCGGCGAGGTAGCCGACTGCCGCGAGGATCTCCGCCACGCCGGCCTTGTCGTCGGCGCCAAGGAGGCTCGTGCCGTCGGTCGTGACGAGCTCGTGGCCGACGTGGTTCTCGAGCTCCGGCGATTCCTCGGGCCGGATCGTCTCGCCGGAGTCGCCGAGCCGGATCTCGCCGCCGTCGTACCGGATCCGCTGCGGCCGCGCAGCGCCGCTCGCCTCGCGCGCCGTGTCGACGTGCGCGAAGAGCGCAAACGTCGGGACGTCGCGGTCGACCGTCGACGGGAGAGTCCCGGTGACGTAGCCGTGCTCGTCGAGGGAGGCGTCCTCGAGGCCCGCCTCCTCCAGCTCGTCGCGGAGGAGCCGCAGGAGGACGAGCTGTCCCTCGCTGCTCGGATACGTCTCCGAGTCCTCGTTCGACTGCGTGTCGATGCGGACGTAGCGGAGGAACCGCTCCGCGGCGTCCTCCGAAAGCTGGGCAGCACGAATTGTCGACCCCTCGATAGCCACGAGGCGCGAGGGTACCTATGGCGGTCGGACGCACTGACCGGTACCCGCCGCGTACCGTGCGGCGGTGCGCCTGCGCCTCGTGCAGCTCTATGCCGGTCTTCTCCTCTACGGCTTCAGCTCGTCGCTGCTCGTCCTCGCCGGGCTCGGGCTCGACCCGTGGGACGTCTTCCACCAGGGACTCTCCCGGACGTTCGGTCTCGCGATCGGGACGTGGGCGATCCTCATCGGCGTCGTCGTGCTCCTGTTCTGGATCCCGCTGCGCCAGAAGCCGGGGATCGGGACGGTCAGCAACGTCGTGCTCGTCGGCGGGACGATGGACGTCGTGCTCGGGCACGTGCACGCGCCGCACGCGCTGAGCGTTCGGATCGCGTGTCTGGTTGCCGGTGTTTTCCTCAACGGCGTTGCGACCGGCGCGTACATCGGCGCTGGGCTCGGGCCAGGCCCACGCGACGGACTGATGACGGGGCTCGCCGCGCGCGGCCACTCGATCCGGGTCGTCCGGACAGGGCTCGAGCTGACCGTCCTCGTTACGGGTTGGCTTCTCGGGGGGACGGTCGGCATCGGAACGCTGGCGTACGCGCTCTCGATCGGGCCGCTTGCGCACGTCTTCATCCCGTTCTTCTCGCGCGGCCGCCGACCGCCCGAGGGCGCTCTCGAAGCCGTCTAGAAACTCAGAACGACGTCGCCGGCGGTCACATAGGGAGCGGATGCGATGCCCGGCAAGTTCTCCGACAGCCACGCAGCGGCAGCCGCGGTCGACGCGTCCGCACCCTCCTGGCTGTCGAACACGCTCACCGTCGCCGTTCCTTCGGCGAGCTTGAGGAGGTAGTAGGCCTTGAAGCCGTCGATCTCTCCGATGACGCGCCGGAGATCGCTCTCGTTCTCGATCAGTGCATCGGCCAGCTCGGCGTTGCCTTGATACGCCCGGATGGTCGCGTACATCGAATTCCTCCCAACGGTCGGTTGAGCCGATTGTCCCACGTCCGAAGCGCGTGAGTAGCGTCTCGCCATGACCGCGGTCGGCCTAGCGCTCCTGTCGGCGCTGCTCTTCGGCGCGATGAGCGTGGCGCTGCGGATGGCGCTGCAGCGGGAGCCCGATATCGCGCTCGGGACGATGGGCACCGTCGTCCCGGCGATCGTGGTCGCGCTGATCGCGGCCGCCGCCGAGTCGCCGTCGCGCGGCTGGCATCTCGGCGGCGCCTGGCCGTTCCTGCTGGCAGGGCTTCTCTCGCCAGGCGCCGCGCAGATCCTCGTCACCGTCGCGATCCGCGAGGCGGGCGCGTCGCGCGTCTCGATGGTCTTCGGCGCAGCGCCGCTCGTCTCGGTGACGATCGCGCTCGTCGTGCTCGGGGAGCCGGCGCGCGTGCCGCTCATCGCGGGCGCGGTGCTTGTCGTGGCGGGCGGTGTCGAGCTCGCCCGCGAGCGAGAGCGGCCGGCGCACCTGCGGCGGATCGGTCTCCTCTACGCGTTTGCCGGCGTCGTCTTGTTCGCGATCCGGGACAACGTCGTTCGGCATCTCGCGGCGGGGAGGACATCCGTACCGCCTGGCGTCGCGGCGGCGGCGGCGCTCGTCGGTGGCGGCTGCCTGGTCTTCGCGTGGGGGCGGCGCGGTTTCTCGACGCGCTGGCTGCCGTTCCTTCCCGCCGGGCTCCTCTTCGGCGGCTCGTACGTGTCGCTGTTCGAGGCGTACTACCGCGGGCGGGTCACGGTCGTCGCGCCGCTGGTCGCGATTGAGGCGCTCGTCGGGGTGGCGCTGTCGGTCCTTCTCCTGCGCGATTCAGAGCTCGTCGGGAGAAGGCTCGTCCTCGGCGCAGCGCTCATCGTCGCCGGCGGTGCGCTGATCGGCGCCTACCGCTAGACGAGAACGGACGCGTGCACGTGCTCCTCGATGGCGAAGCCGGCCTCGAGGGAGCGGCGGACGGGGCACGCGGCTGCGACTGCCTCCAGCCGCGCGATCTGGTCGGCGTCGTAGTCGCCGTCGAGGTGGACGTCCACGCGGAAGTGGCGCGGCGTCGCGTTCTTGTCGTACTCGACGTCGACGCGTACCTCCCCGAGTTCCCACTCCTTCGTCCGTGCGTACATCCCGATCGTCGTCGAGATACATGCGGCGAGCGCGGCCGCGAGCAGCTCGTGCGGCGTCTGGGCCGTGTCGTCACCGCCGACACTCTCGGGCTCGTCGGTGAGGAGCCGGAAGCGGTCGCGCACGAGCACGTCGCTCTGCAGGGTGCCGGGGACGAGTTTCGCCGTCGCTCTCATTCCGCCGAGTCTCGTTCAGCGGCGCCTGCCCGGCATCCGGGAAAGCCCCGCACTTGCGTCACGGCGGCGGCGCACTGATCGGCGCGTTCCGCTAGGCAGCTACTTCGGAAGCCCGCGCTTGTCTATCTGGAGCTTGATCCACTTGCCGGTCTGTGAGGCTTCTCCAGCCGGGAAGCGGTCGAACTGGTAGTCCGCGTTCCCGTGCGTCCAAACGCCGACGAGCAGGTACTTCGGCGCGACGATGCGGTACGGCGCTCCCCGGATCGTGGCCAGCGCGAAGCCCACGACCGTCGTGTGGGCGTTCGGGTGGGCAAGGTAGGCCGGCCGGTCGCTACCGACGTTGCCGTTGTTGATCTTCCGGCCGAAGCAGTCGATGCTGCCGCCGCGGCGATCGTGCGGGTTCGAGGTCTGGGGAGCGAGGAAGAAGGCGCAGGTCGTTCCGCCACCTGTCGCGTACGAGTTCGAGGTCGTGATCGTGATGCGGACATTGCCGGCCCGCTCCGTCGCCCGCACGTGTGAGATGTCCGGTCCGCCGCGCGCGTCGCCGGTGCGATCTCGGAACGAGCACGGGTTGCAGCCGAGGGCGGATTGCTGGTCGAACTCGGTCGTGAGCCCGATCGAGGTGTAGTAGTAGAAGAAGAACGTCGCGCTCGGCCCGGACTGGCCCCCAAGGTCGGCGGTGAAGTTGAGGACGTTCTTGCCGGCAAAGTCGTTGCGCAGGTGGAGAGTCCGGGTCCAGCGGTCGCCACCGGCGGATTGCATCGGGAAGTTGTTCAGCGAGACGCCCCTCACCGTCTCGGAGGAGGTCACGCTCACGACGACCTTGACCTGCGATGTCGTCGTCACCGATCCCTGCTTCGGTGAGATCAGCTGGAACTGTGCGTCGGAGGTCGCGCCGAGGCCCGGCCCCGAGCCGAGGAGGAGTAGAGCGCAGGCGCTGGCGATTGCCGCGCCGCTAACGACAACACGTGCCACTTGCGACGAGCATTCCCCGCCCCCGGTGGAAAGTCAAGGGTCAGCCGTTCCCATGATCTGCTATAAAGACGCTTAGATTTTCTCACCACAGGAGGCACAACAGAATCATGGCAAAGACCATCGGCATCGACCTCGGTACGACGAACTCGTGCATGGCCGTGCTCGAGGGCGGCGAGCCGACCGTGATCCCGAACGCCGAGGGCGGCCGGACGACCCCGTCCGTCGTCGCGTTCACGAAGGACGGCCAGCGGCTCGTCGGCGCTCCCGCACGGCGGCAGCAGGTCACGAACCCGACCAACACGATCTTCTCGATCAAGCGCTTCATGGGACGCAAGTTCGACGAGGTGACGGAGGAGATGACGATCGTCCCGTACGAGGTCGTCAAGGGCCCGAACGGCGACGTGCGCGTTGAGACGGAAGGGAAGGACTACGCCCCGCCGGAGATCAGCGCGATGATCCTCCAGAAGCTCAAGGCCGACGCCGAGGCGTACCTCGGCGAGTCGGTCGCCGACGCGGTGATCACCGTCCCCGCGTACTTCAACAACGCGCAGCGCGAGGCGACGAAGGACGCCGGCAAGATCGCCGGCCTCAATGTCCTCCGCATCATCAACGAGCCGACCGCGGCCGCTCTCGCGTACGGGCTCGACAAGGAAGGCTCCGACCAGACGATCCTCGTCTTCGACCTCGGCGGCGGCACGTTCGACGTGTCGGTGCTCGAGCTCGGCGAGGGCGTCTTCGAGGTCAAGTCCACCGCGGGCGACAACCACCTCGGCGGCGACAACTTCGACAAGGCGGTCGTCGACTGGATGGTCGCGGAGTTCAAGAAGGACCAGGGCATCGACCTTGCAGCCGACCGGATGGCGCTGCAGCGTCTCTACGAGGCGGCGGAGAAGGCGAAGATCGAGCTGTCGTCGACGATGACGACGCAGATCAACCTTCCGTTCGTCACAGCGACGCAGGACGGCCCGAAGCATCTCGACCTCCAGCTGACCCGCGCGAAGCTCGAGGAGATCACCGCCGACCTCCTCAGCCGCACCGTCGGCCCCACGAAGCAGTCGCTCGCCGACGCCGGTCTCGACGCTTCGAAGATCGACCACGTCGTCCTCGTCGGTGGCATGACCCGCATGCCGGCGGTGCAGGAGAAGGTCAAGGAGATCGTCGGCAAGGACCCGCACAAGGGCGTCAACCCGGACGAGGTCGTCGCTGTCGGCGCCGCGCTCCAGGCAGGCGTGCTCAAGGGCGAGGTCAAGGACATCCTCCTGCTCGACGTCACCCCGCTCAGTCTCGGCATCGAGACGAAGGGCGGCGTGATGACGAAGCTGATCGAGCGCAACACGACGATCCCGACGAAGAAGGCCGAGGTCTTCACGACCGCCGAGGACAACCAGCCCTCGGTCGAGGTGCACGTCCTCCAGGGCGAGTCGGAGATGGCGGCGTACAACAAGACGCTCGGCAAGTTCCAGCTCGTCGGGATCCCCCCGGCGCCGCGCGGCATGCCGCAGGTCGAGGTCGCGTTCGACATCGACGCGAACGGGATCATCCACGTCACCGCGAAGGATCTCGGCACGGGGAATGAGCAGCAGATCCGAATCGAAGGCGGCTCTGGCCTCAGCGAAGACGAGGTGCAGAACATGATCCGCGAGGCGGAGGCGCACGCCGACGAGGCGCACCGCCTGCGCGAGGCCGTGGACACGAAGAACCTCGCCGAGACGCTCGCCTACCAGACCGAGCGCTCGCTCAAAGAGCACCGCGACTCACTCGACGAGTCCGACGCCTCGACGATTGACGGCCGGATCATGGAGCTGCGGCAGGCGCTCGAGGGCGACGATCTCGCCGACATTCGGGCCAAGACCGAGGCGCTGACCGAGGCGTCGCACAAGCTCGCCGAGGCGGTCTACGCCGAGGCGACTGCGCAGGCGCAGGCGTCCGCGGGCGGCGGCAACGGCGGCTCGGCCGGCTCCGACGACGAGGTCGTCGAGGAGGGCGAGTACGAGGTCGTCGACGAGGAGGAGGCGCCGACCTCGTGACCGACGAGCCTCTTCAGGAAGAGACACAGACGCAGGAGCCCGAGCAGGCGGACGACCGCCTGCTCCGGCTCGCTGCCGACTTCGAGAACTACAAGAAGCGGGTCGCGCGCGAGCGGGAGGAGTACGTCGCGCTCGCGAACGCACGGCTCCTCGCCGAGTTGCTGCCGGTGATCGACGACCTCGAGCGGGCGCTCGCGGCGGCCGAGGAGCACGAGGAGGCGCAGCTCGAGGAGGGCGTTCGCCTCGTCCACCGTTCCCTCGCCGCGTTGCTCGAGCGCCACGGCGTGACGCCGATCTCCACGGAAGGGAAGTTCGACCCGCACGTCCACGAGGCGTTGCTCGCCAAGCCGTCCGAAGAGGCGGAGGCAGGCGCTGTCCTCGACGTCGTGCAGAAGGGCTACAAGCTCGGCGACAGGGTGGTGAGACCCGCACGGGTGATCGTCGCCGAATGAGCTCGCTCTACGACACGCTCGGGGTCAAGAAGGGCGCCTCGCAGGACGAGATCAAGAAGGCGTACCGGAAGCTTGCACGCCAGCACCATCCCGACGCGAATCCCGGCGACAAGGCCGCGGAGGAGCGCTTCAAGGAGGTGCAGACGGCGTACGACGTCCTCTCCGACGACGAGAAGCGCAAGGCGTACGACCGTTACGGCTCGACGAACGGGCGCGGCCCGGCCGGTGGCCCCGGCGGCCCCAACGTCGACTTCCGCGACTTCGAGTGGTCCGGCGATCTCGGTGACATCCTCGGTGGGATCTTCGGGAACGCGCGTGGCCCGCGCGGTCCGCGGCGACCGCAGCCCGTCCGCGGCGCCGACGTCGAGACCGAGGTGCGGCTCTCGTTCGAGGACGCGCTGCGCGGCAGCGAGGTGAAGATTCCCGTCGAGCTGACCGTCGCCTGCTCCCAGTGTGGCGGCACGGGCGCGCAGCCCGGCACGGCTCCCGTCATCTGCCCAGAGTGCAACGGCCGCGGCGTGATCTCCGAGTCGCAGGGCCTATTCGCGCTCTCGCAGCCGTGTCCGCGCTGCCGCGGCAATGGCACCGTGATCGAGCAGCCGTGCTCGAAGTGCAAGGGCTCCGGTCGCGAGCGGCGGCGGCGAACCTACACGGTGAAGATCAAGCCCGGCGTCAAGGACGGTACGAAGATCCGCCTCAAGGGGAAGGGCGAGGCCGGCGCGAACGGCGGCCCGAACGGCGATCTCGTCGTCATCACGCGCGTCGCGCGCTCGGAGACGTACGAGCGCCGCGGCGACGACCTGATCGTTCAGGTGCCGGTCACCTTCTCGACCGCCGCGCTCGGCGGCAAGGTCGACGTGCCGACGCCGGACGGAGCGGTCTCGCTGAAGATTCCCGCCGGCTCGGAGGACGGGAAGCTCCTGCGGATCAAGGGCCGTGGCGCGCCGAGGCTGCAGGGCTCGGGCAAGGGCGACGTGCTCGCACGGGTGCGGATTCAGGTGCCGAAGCGAGTCAACAAGAAGGAACGCGAGCTCCTCGAGGAGCTGGGGAAGGTAAGCGGCTGATGTCTGACCACGACGATCTGCTCAAGCAAGGCCCCCACGAGGCGCCCGAGCCCGAGACGGCAGAGGAGAAGAGCCGCAAGCTCGGCCTCAAGACGGCCGGCGGCGCGGTCGCCGGCGGCGGCGCCGTCGCGGCCAAAGTCGGCGCGATCGGCGGGCTCGGCAAGGTCTTTCTCTGGCTCTTCCTCTGGAACGGCGTCAGCACCGCAGGACGGATCGGCGGTTGGCTCGGGATCCTTCTCGTCGCCGCGCTCGTCGGCGGTGCCGTCCTGTTCTATCGGCGGAGGCACGCCTGATGAACGACCGGCCGATCTACATGATCTCGGTCGCGGCCGAGCTCGTCGGCATGCACCCGCAGACGCTGCGCATGTACGAGAACAAGGGCCTGATCCGGCCGCAGCGGACGCCGGGCGGGACGCGCCTCTACTCCGAGGCCGACATCGAGCGGCTGCGGATCGTGCAGCGGCTCACGACCGAGCTGCGCCTCAACCTCGCGGGCGTCGAGCTCGTCCTGCGGCTCGAGGACGAGCTGCGCAAGGCGCACTCCCAGATCGACCGGTTGCAGCACGAGCTGCGCCGCGAAGTGGACAACGTTCACAAGCAGTACCGGCGCGACCTCGTGGTCGTCCGCGAGGACAGGCTCCCGGAAAGGCAGTGATGGATTTCACCAAGCTCACGATCAAGGCCCAGGAAGCAGTCGCGGCGGCGCAGGAGCTCGCGCGCCGCATGGGCAATCCCGAGCTCTATCCCGAGCATCTCCTCGTCGCGCTCCTTGACCAGGAGCTGCCGCGCGAGCTCGTCCCCGACGCCGACGCTCTCCGCGCGCAGGCCGAGGCGACGCTTGCGCAGAAGCCGCGCATCGAGGGCTCGCAGCAGCAGCCGGGCGTCTCCGCCGCGTTCTCCAAGGTGCTCGACCGCGCCTTCGACGAGGCGAAGAAGCTCGAGGACGAGTACGTCGCAAGCCAGCACCTCCTGCTCGCGCTCGACGTCGTCCCGCGCAAGGAGCTGCTCGCGAAGATCGCCGAGGTCACCGCCGGCCGGCGGGTCACCTCGCCGGATCCGGAGGGCACCTACCAGGCGCTCGCGAAGTTCGGCCGCGATCTCACGGAAGCTGCCGAGAGCGGCAAGCTCGACCCGGTCATCGGCCGCGACGAGGAGATCCGCCGCGTCATCCAGGTGCTCTCGCGCCGGACGAAGAACAATCCCGTCCTGATCGGCGAGCCCGGCGTCGGCAAAACGGCGATCGTCGAAGGGCTCGCACAGCGGATCGTCGCGGGCGACGTCCCCGAGTCGCTGAAGGGGAAGCGCGTCTGGGCGCTCGACATCGGCGGCCTGCTCGCCGGCTCGAAGTACCGCGGCGAGTTCGAGGAGCGGCTCAAGGCCGTCCTCGAGGAAGTGCAGAACGCCGAGGGCCAGCTGATCCTCTTCATCGACGAGCTCCACACGATCGTCGGCGCTGGCGCCGCCGAGGGCGCCGTCGACGCCGCGAACATGCTCAAACCGATGCTCGCGCGCGGCGAGCTCCGCTGCGTCGGCGCGACGACGCTCGACGAGTACCGCAAGCACATCGAGAAGGACGCGGCACTCGAGCGGCGCTTCCAGCCCATCTTCGTCGGCGAGCCGTCCGTCTCCGACACGATCGCGATTCTGCGCGGCCTGAAGGAGCGCTACGAGGCGCACCACAAGGTGCGGATCCGCGACGCCGCGCTCGTCGCGGCAGCGGTCCTCTCCGAGCGCTACATCGCCGACCGGCAGCTCCCCGACAAGGCGATCGACCTCGTCGACGAGGCGGCCTCCCGCCTGAAGATGGAGATCGAGTCGTCTCCCGTAGAGCTCGACGAGGCGAACCGCCGCGTCACGCAGCTCGAGATCGAGCTCGCGGCGATGGCCGGCGAGTCGGATGCGGTGCGTGGGCCGGTCGAGTCCGAGCTCGCGGAGGCGAAGGAGCGGCGGGACGGTCTCGCCGCGCGCTGGGCGCGTGAGAAGGAGGCACTCGACCGGATCGGCGAGATCACGCAGCGCATCGACGCTTTGCGGATGGAGGCCGAGCGCGAGGAGCGTGCGGGCAACCTCCAGCGCGTCGCGGAGATCCGCTACGGCGAGTTGCCCGGGCTCGAGAAGGAGCTCGCGGACCGCGACTCCGAGCAGGCGGAGTCGATGGTCAAGGAGGAGGTCGACGAGGACGACATCGCCGCGGTCGTCGCGCGCTGGACGGGCATCCCGGTCGACAGGCTCCTCGAGGGCGAGACCGAGAAGCTCGTCCAGATGGAGAATCGGCTCCACCAGCGGATCGTCGGCCAGGAAGAGGCGGTCGAGGCGGTCGCGAACGCGCTGCGCCGCGCACGGACCGGCCTGCAGGATCCGAACCGGCCGATCGGCTCGTTCGTCTTCCTCGGGCCGACCGGCGTCGGGAAGACCGAGCTGGCGCGCGCCCTCGCCGAGTTCATGTTCGACGACGAGCACGCGATGGTCAGGCTCGACATGTCGGAGTACCAGGAGCGGCATACGGTCGCGCGTCTGATCGGCGCGCCGCCCGGCTACATCGGCTACGACGAGGGCGGCCAGCTCACGGAAGCGGTGCGGCGGCGGCCGTACAGCGTGATCCTTCTCGACGAGATCGAGAAGGCGCACACCGAGGTGTTCGACGTCCTCCTCCAGGTGCTCGACGACGGGCGCCTCACCGACGGCCAGGGCCGCACGGTCGACTTCCGCAACACCGTCCTGATCATGACCTCGAACCTGCGCTCGGCGGACGCGCTGCGTGACGTCTTCCGGCCGGAGTTCCTCAACCGCGTCGACGAGATCGTGGAGTTCAAGGCGCTGACGCGTGAGCAGATCGCGGAGATCGTCGAGCTCCAGCTCGCGCGGCTGCGCGAGCGGCTCACCGAGCGGCGGATCGAGCTCGAGTTGACCGACGCCGCGAAGGAGGCGCTCGCCGAGGCGGGCTGGGATCCGGCTTATGGGGCGCGGCCGCTCAAGCGCGCGCTGCAGCGGCTCGTCGAGAACCCGCTCGCGCTGCGATTGCTCGAAGGCGACTTCGGCGACGGCGACACGATCCGCGTCGACGCCGAGGACGGCGAGATCAAGATGCATCGCATTGACATTGTTTTGTCGTCCTAGGGTCGCAGTCCTCGGGGGGATCCGAGAAAGGGGACTGGGGAAATGCGGAAGCTGTTGGTGGTTTGCGCCGCGCTTGTCGCGGCAGCGGTCTTCACCGGCGCGTCGGCGGCGGATACACCGACCACGATCAACATCGCCGCTTGTACGCTCGTGCACGGCGGCCAAATGTCGGTTCCGGCCGGCAGCACGATCTCGTTCAAGATCTCCTGGATCACGCGAACAGTAGGACTCGAGAATCTGTTCGAGAGCGCACTTGACCTGAACGCGTCGGTAGACGGGGCTCCGATCGCGGATCCGATGAGCTACTGGAGCGCGCTCGCGCCCACCACGACCGTCTTCAACCCGGCGGACGGGTACATCATCACCTGGCTCTATCCCACAGGGATCACGCTGCAGTCGGGTGACTCGGTGACCCTCGTGTGGAGCGGAGACATCACCCATGCGATTACGGACGGCTTCCGGCCGGTCGACGGCGGCGGTCCCGTAAAGCCGGGCGACCTGCTCGGCGGCAACGACACGTGCACCGTCACGGCAAGCTGAGCTGAACTCCGTTCCCGTTAGCGTTGCGGCGATGCTCGTCGTCGCCGCAACGCAGCGGGAACTCGCGCTCCTCGACGGAGCGGACACCTTCTGTTGTGGGATCGGGCCGGTCGAGGCGGCGCTCCAGACCGCGCGGGCGATCGAAGAGCGGCGGCCCGACGCCGTCCTCCACGTCGGCATCGCCGGTGCGCACGGGATCGAGCCTCCGGCGCTCGTGCTCGGCAGCGAGGCGGTCTACTGCGACGTGATCGACCCCGGCTCGACGCTGCCGCGCGTCGAGCGCGCCCATCCCGACGCTGCATTGCTGGAGCGGCTGCGCGCCGCGCTGCCCGAGGCGCTTGTCCTTCCGATCGCGACCTGCGGCAGGGTCGGCGGCGGCAGTGGCTACGACGTCGAGGCGATGGAGGGCTTCGGCGTCCTTCGCGCCTGCGAGCTCGCCGGGGTTCCGGCGGTCGAGCTGCGCGCGATCTCGAACTCGCCCGCCGAGCCGGACCGCACGAAGTGGAGGTTCGACGACGCCTTCGCGGCGCTCGCCGACGCGCTAAAGCGTCTCGACGTCCTCTAGGAACTCGGCGTTGCCGTGCTCGCTCGGCGCGCCGTAGGCGAGGAAGAGGATCTCCTCGCTGGTCTCGTTGCGCGGCTGGAGCGGCGTTCCCTGGTGGACGACGACCACTCCACCCGGCTCGACGTCGACGCGCTCCCACGGCTCGCCGAGCAGCATCGTCAGCGTGCCGCTGAGCGGGACGAAGACCTCCTCCTGATCTGGATCGAGGTGGCGGTGGCCGCGCACGTGGGCGGGATAGCGCCACATCCGTGCGCGCGACTCCGTCATCTGCGCCGGGCCTGTGAGGTCGGCTGCGTGCCGCGGCGCCTGGCCTTCGTGGCCGGGCCGCTCCTCCCACTCCAGATCGCTCGCCTGGACGACGTGATAGCCCACGAGGCGACTGTACTCTCCGCGCCGTGGCTGACTCGCGTCCTGTCGCGTTGCCGCCCGCGGAGCGGACGATCGGACAGCTTGTCGCCGAGACGGTCCGCTTCTACGGCGAGAACTTCTGGGCGTCGCTCGCCCTCGGGCTGGCTCCGGCGACGACCGTAGTGGTTGGTGCCGCGGTCTCGCGGCGGACGGAATTCATCCTCTTGCCGACGGTATTCGGCGCCCTGCTCAGCGCTGCCTACGTGTACGCCAGTGTGCTCGTGCTTGGCAGCCACGCTTCGCGGGAGCGGCTCGCCGTTGCCTGGCTCGCCGGCTGGGTCGTCTTCGCGGCCGGATCGATCCTCGCGGTGCGCGTGTACATCCTGCCCGGCCTCGTTTGGCTCGCTCTGCTCGCGCTCCTGGTGCCGGTTCTCGTCGTCGAGGACGTTCCGCTACGAGGCGCCGTCGCACGCGCCTGGCGGCTGGCGCGCGCGGACTTCGTCCATCAGATCGGCTCTCTGATCACGCTCGCCGTCGTCGCCTTTCTCACGCAGGCGATGCTCGCGTTCATCTTGCGCGGCTTCGGCAACGCGACGGAGTGGGTGGCGTACTTCCTCTCGAGTGTCGTCGTGCAACCGCTCCTCTTCATCGGCGCCGCGTTGCTCTACGTGGATCAAGCGGCGCGAGTCGAATAGGCTCCGGCCCATGCCGATCTACATCCTTCTCTCGCGCCTCTCGCAGCAGGGCGTGCAGACACTCCAGAGCAATCCGGGGCGGCTGACCGAGGTCAACCGGGACGTCGAGGAGCTCGGCGCCAAGGTGCTCCACCAGTGGGCGACGCTCGGCGAGTGGGACTTCGTCAACGTCGTCGAGGCGCCCGACACGGCGACCGTCGCGAAGGTCTCGGTCGCACTCGGCGCGCGCGGCTCGACGCGCGTCCACACGTTGCCGGCGCTCTCGATCGACGAGTTCGTCGCCTCGATCAGCTAGCGGCGGCGGTCGCCGTCCGCCGGACGGTGACGCCCCAGGCGGCGCCCGACGCGAACAGCTCGTCCGGGTCGACCTCGCCGAGCCAGCCGAGGAAGTGCGGCTCGGGATCGTCCTCCGTACAGCCGTAAACGGCGGCTTGCAGGTCGGCGGCGGGCTCGTCGGCGACACCGCGCGCAAGCTCGTCCAGCCGCCTTTGCGCCTCCTCGGCGGCGGGGCCTTCGAGGTAGCCGCGAGCCATCAGAGGAGGGTACTGGCGACCGCGATCTCGCCGGCAAGACGCGCGTTCTGGGCGATGAGCGCGCGGTTCGCCTCCTGCGTCCGGCCGCCGCTCTCCCGATGGAGATAGGAGAGGACGAACGGCGTCACGGCCTGGCCGGAGACGCCTTCGGCCTCAGCTGCGCGCAGCGCAGCCTCGATCAGCGGCTCGACGTCCTCGAGCGGCTCGTCGGGCGGGCGGCCGAGGAGCAGCCCCGCGCCGCCGAGCTCCCAGTGCGCCGCCGCGACGCGCGCGGCCTCCTCCGCCGACTCGACGCGCGCCGACACCGGCGGCCCTCCCGCGGCGCCGTAGAAGAGCGGCAGCGTGTCGACGCGGAAGCCGAGCACCGGCACGCCAAGCGTCTCGAGCAGCTCGGCTGTGGCCGGGACGTCGAGGAGCGACTTGACGCCGGCCGAGACGACGAGCGCGGGCGTCCGCGCCAGCTCGCCGAGGTCGGCGGAGACGTCGGGCGGATGCGGGAAGCCGCGGTGGACGCCGCCGCTGCCGCCGGTTGCCATGAAGCGGATCCCGGTCGCGCGCGCGACCGCGAGCGTGGCGCCGACCGTCGTCGCGCCGACAGCTCCCTGCACCGCAGCTGCGGCGAGGTCGCGCGGCCCGGCCTTGCGGGCGGAGACGTCGAAGCGCGCGAGCTCAGCCTCCGTCAGCCCGACACGCACCTCGCCGTCGAGGACGCCGACCGTCGCCGGGACGGCTCCGGCGGCGCGCACCTGCAGCTCTGAGGCGAGCCCCACGGCGACGCCCTCGCCGGGCGGGAAGCCATGCGCGACGAGCGTCGTCTCCAGCGCGACGACGGCGCCGCCGCTCGCGAGGGTCTCGCGTATCTCGTCGCCGACGCGGATCATGCGGGGCGCTCCATCTCGACGAAGCGGCTCTCCTCGGCGGGAGCGACCTCGCGGAAGCCGGCGCGCCGGTAGGCCCGCAGTGCCCGCTCGTTCCAGCGCGCAACCCAGAGCCGGAAGAGCCGCGGCCGCCACTCGCGCCGCGCGTAGTCGAGGGCGGCTTCGATGAACGGCTGCGCCAGCCCGCGTCCGGTCAGATCCGGTCGCATCCCGAGCCCGAGCCGTACCTCGTGTCCCTCGGGGACGAAGTTGAAGAAGCCGACGAGCTCGCCGGCCTCGTCGACGACCGCGCGCAGGTGCGTGCGGCGCGCCGGGTTCGCGAACAGCTCGACGCGGCGCGGGTCGGTCGACGTGTCGTACCACTCGTACGGGAACTCGTACCGCCACTCGGCGATCTCCGCGGCGTGCCTGTCCGTCAGCGGCTCGACGTTCACGGGAACGAACCTACTTTGGCGACGCAGCGGGCGGCGGCCTCGAGCCCGCGCCGCGCCGCCTCCTCCAGCGAGCCTCCCAACAGGAAGCCCGCGGCGAGCGCGTCGCCGGCGCCGGTCGGGTCGACGACCTCCGTCTCGACGGCGGCGAAGTCGAGCTTCGACTCGGCGGTGAAGACGCTGCAGCCGCGCGGGCCGCGCTTCAGGACGCCGGTCGGCGCGGAGAGATAGGCGCCGCCCAGCAGTTCCCACTCCGCCTCGGTCGCGAAGAGGACGTCGGGCGCGAGCTCGTCGAGGAGCTCGCGGAAGCGGACCGGTCCGAAGCGGCGGATCTCCGTCCACGCCGCGACGTCGACCGACACCTGCGCGCCCGCCTCGCGCGCGAGCCGCGCCGCGAGAAGCGCTGCATTGGCGATCGGCGCCTCGACGAACGCGTAGCCCGAGAGATGGAGGACGTCGCAGGCGAGCCAGGCCGCGTCGAGCTCTTCCGGCGCGAGAGTCGTGGCCACGCCGCGATCGGACGCGAGCGCGCGCTCGCTCGTCTCCACCGTTGAGACGACGATGCCCGTTGGCCCGGCCGCCACCGGCCCGACGAGCTCGACCCCGTGCGACGCGAGCTCCCGCGCGACGAGCTCGCCCGCGGGATCGTCGCCGCGTTTCGCGATGCACCGCGCCTCCGCGCCGAGCTCCGCCGCCCACGCCGCGACGTTCGCCGCCTGACCGCCGGCGCCGGCCCGCGTTTGAGCGCGCACGTCCGCCCCGGGAACGAGCGGCTCCTCGAGCCGCACGATCACATCGAGCAATACGTCCCCGAGGGTCGCGATGCGCAAGGCACAATCGTCCCATGGACGGAGACGGCAAGCGCGGGAGAGCTTTGGACTTCCTGATCGGCGGAGTCGTCGGCGCCTCGGCAGCGGTCGCGACCGCTCGCCGCGCGCGCAAGCTGCGGCGCCTGCGCGAAGACCGCCTCGACCGTCCCGCGGGTCTCGCCGCCTTCGAGGGAGCGCCGTGCTTCGAGGAACTGCTCGAGCAATCGTCGGTAGACGCCGACCGGTGAACCTTCCGTTTCGCGGCGTAGATGCGTGAGAATGCTCACTTGATGGTGCGGCCCGGACGTCTCGTTCTCCTGCTCGCAATTCTTGTGGCAGTCGTGGCGGCGCTCGTCGCGCCCGGCGCCGCGTCCGCGCGGCAACAGCCGCTCGGCGCGCGCTGGCGCGTCATCGTGCTCGACCGGGTCACGAACACCACGTGGGCCGCCCTCGCGCAGCGTGGCGCGGTCGGGCTCCTGCGCCCCGGCTTCGGGCCGACGACGAACCGCCGTCGCGCACTCGCCGAGCTCGTCCGTGGCGCGGAGGTGAATGCGCGCCTTGGCGGAGTGCCGCCCGGCAAGCCGCTGATTGCGACGGACAAGGGAACGGGCGCGCGGGTTCCCAACTGCCGCATGTGCATCGTCCTCCAGCTCCCGGGGCATGGTGGGCTGACGGCGAACGACCGGCTGTTCCGGATCGCCGTGATCGGGCAGGGATTCCACGGCCTGCTGACGTCGCCGACGACCGACATCCCGGGGCTCGTCTCGATCGTCGACATCGCGCCGACTGCGCTTCCCGGCCACCCGAACGGGCTCTCGTGGACCGCGGCGGATCACCCACTTTCGCGCTTGGCGGGTCTCAACAGGCAGATCGGAGCGAACAACCGGCTCAAGTTCGCGGCGCTCTTCATCCTCGCGGGACTGCTGCTCGCGCTCGCGCTGCTCGGAATGCGCGCGGCCATGACGGCGGTGCCGGCTGCTCTCGTCGTCAACCTCCTGCTCGGGATCGGAGGGGTCTCGAACGAAGTGGCGCTCTGCGCGGCGATCTCGGCAGGCACGGCGCTCCTCGCGTTCGCGCTCGCCCGCTTCTGTCGCGATGACAACGCGCTCCTTGCGCTCTACGGCGGAGTCGTGGCGGTGTACGCGTTCGTGATGGTCACGCGGCCGGAGTGGCAGGCGATCAATCCCTTCGGGCCGACCCAGAACTCGCGCTTCTGGGGGATCGGCAACCAGCTGGAGACCCTGATGCTCGCGCCGCTGCTCGCCGGGGCCGTTATCGCCCGCCGACGCTTCGGCCTGCTCGGCTTCGCGCTGTTCGGGATCTTCGGCCTCGTGGTGATGACGGACAACCGGATCGGCTCGGACGGCGGCGGCGCGATCGTCCTCGGCGTCGCGCTCGCGGTGCTCGGGGCGCGGCTCTTCCGGCTCAACGTCACTGGCTTCCTCACCCTGCTCGCGTCGGCGGCGGTCACCGTCCTGTGGGTCGTCTCGCGCGGGCTCGCGCAGGCAGGCCCGGATCACCTGCGCAGCGCGTTTTCGAACAACGGCGCCGGGTTGATCGCATCGCTCGAGAGTCGCTGGTCGCTCTCGTACCTGCCCGCGCTCCACGCGTGGACGCTCGTGCTGCCGCTCCTCCTGGTGCTCGCGGCGACGTTCGCCGTGGTGTGGCGGCGGGCGGAGCAACGCGCGACGCGTGACCTCCTGCTCGCCCTCGGCGTCGCGCTCGTCACCTCGCTTCTGGTCAACGACTCAGCCGCGTACGAGCTTGCGGGAGGAATCGCGGTCGTCGGCGCCGCCGCCCGCTTCGTGCCGACGAGCGCGCCGGTGCGGCTGCGCGTGCGCGTCCCGGTGTTCAGGCGCGCGGCGCTCGAGACCGAGGCGGTTCCGGCGGAATCGCCGCCCTCCTAGGTACCGTCAGACAGGTGCCGATCTACGAGTACCGCTGCCCGAAAGGCCACCTTTTCGAGCGGTTCCAGTCGATGACGGCGCCGCCGCCGGAGAGCTGTGACGTCTGCGGCGCGTCCCCTGTCGAGGTCGTCCTCTACCCGATCGCGATTCACTACAAGGGCTCCGGCTTCTACACGACCGACTACGGCAAAGGGAAGAAGGCGAAGACGGACGGCGGCGACGGCGGCTCGTCGTCGGGCGGGGAGAAGAAGACCGATTCGAAGCCGGCGGAGAAGAAGACCGCCGCGAGCGGCGACTGATGGAGTTCACTCTGGCCCGCACGATTCGTGTCTCTCTCGTGATCGCGATGCTCGCCGCGGCGACCGCGGCAGCCGGCTCCGCGGCTACGCCCGGCACTGCGCGCGCGACGCGGGCGAACGGGAGCGTCGTCCTCACCGGAAAGTGGACCGGCGTGCTCACCGGGTCGGTCAATGGAAGCGTCCGCCGAGAACGAATCACGATCGTCGTGAACGCACGCCAGACCGCCGGAAGCTGGAAGGTCAGTTCGAGTTGTCGCGGCAGCTTGACCCTCCACAACATCTCCGACGGCTACCACCACTATCGCCGGCATTTGGCCTCAGGCGCGTCTTGTCGCGGCGGCGATATCGACTGCCTGCAGCGCGACGGCGCCAACGTGATTGATTCGGTCACCCCGCGGGCGGGCGGCTGGGCGCGCAACGGCACGCTGCACCGCGTTCGCAGCGGGTAGCCCCCTCTAACTCGGAGACGGGTTCGGCGTCTAAGTGTCACTTGAGCGATTGGGGGGCGCTGTCTAGCGAGCTGGCCGGATGTAGGCGAGCATGCAAGCTAGTTCGAGCGCATCCTTTCGACCCTGCCGGCTGTGCAGGTTGTCGTCGCCCGCAACGCTCCGAGTCACGGACACGACAAATCGAGTACCTCCTCGGCGGACGCAGCTCCACGCCTCCTGATCCTCGTAGGTAGCCGACCAGTTGACGGCGGCGCCGTTGAGCCTGAACTGGTGCATCGCCGACCCCTGCGACTGACAGTTCCCACTGCCTAGCCAGTACGCGACCAACCCCGGTACCGAGTTCCCTTTCTGGTTGAAGGAGATGCCAAAGCCCGAGCCGGCCCTGGCTCGATCACCCGCTTTGGGCCGCCGGAGCTCGCCTCCAGCGCCGACACCCCACTTCCCGAAGTAGAAGCCGTACCCGTCGGTGCCGGTGGGCAGGCGAGTCGGGACGTAGGCGAGGCGCGGGTCATATCGCTTCATTGCCGCTTGAACCCGGTAAGGGACGGCCGGACGTCGCGAGGGATAGGGGCTACACGTCGCAGTCTGGTGTCCTCCCGCGCACCCGGACGCCAGAAGGATGCCGACCACCGCCGCCGTCGCTCCCGTCCGCGAATCAGCGGTTCGGCGGATCGTCATGACAAGCCGAACGTATCGCCGTCGCCTAACGACGCGCCAACTGGGAGACCGGTCGGCTGGGTGAGTCCCTCTGTCGTCTGAGCGCCGCGGGCTACGCCGCCGGGCGGCGGATCGTCACTTCAGCAGGCCGCTGGCCGTGCCGACGAGGCAGCCGGGGGCGTAGAGGTTCCCCGCGGCCGGGCGTTGAGGTGCCGCGGTTCCGAGCACCTGGTCGAGGACGGCGATGTTCTGCTCGCCGCCGACGATGAAGTCCTGGCCGCCGATCTGCTCCGCCGTCCCGCCGAGCCTGCAATGAAGCGCGTTCGCCGTCGAGGAGCGGAACTTCACCCACGCGAGCTGCATCAGCTGCCATGTCGAGAGGTCGGTCGCGATCGGCGCGAGCAGGTCGCTGCCGTTGAACGGGAGGGAGAAGAACCGCGAGGCGCTCGACAGCTTCGACAGCGTCGCCTGCTCGACGAGCTGCTGGTCGTGCTGGCGCGCGAAGTCGGTCCACGACGGGTCGAGCCGGTTCTCGCGGATTCTCGAGAAGATCAGAGCCTGGTGGCCGGTCATGTGCGTCGGCCCCTTGTGGAAGTGCCAGCCGGTCCACGTCGCGCACCGCTTCGCCGGGTACGGGCAGTCGAACTTGTTGGAGGCGATGTTCTCCGGCACGTCGACCGTGATCCCGCCGATCGCGTCGATGAGCTTCTCGAACTGGTTGAAGTCGACGAAGACGACATGGTTGATCTGGAGCTGCTTGCCGAGCAGCTGGTCGATCGTCTTGATCGCGAGCTTCGGGCCGCCGAGCTGCATCGCCGCGTTGATCTTCTGGTCGCCGTAGCCGGGGATCGTCGTCTCGAGGTCGCGCGGGATCGAGAGGTAGACGAGGCGCCCGCGGCCCGGCTCGGTGCGCAGGAGCGTGAGCGAGTCGGAGTGCTGGTCGACGCTCCGTCCCTGCGATCCCTTCCCGGTCGCGTGGTCGGTGCCGACGAGGAGGATGTTCGTCGGGTTCGAGTAGATGAGCCCTGCGTCGGGCGCGAGCACCGTCCGCACGCCCTTCGGCAGCCGCTTGTTCGCGGCGCTGACCCCGCTCGCGACGGAGAGGTAGCCGGCGACGCCCCAGATCACGATGAGGAGGAAGAGGCCGAGGATCGTGACGAGTGTCCAGCGGCGCCACGTCCAGCCGAGCCAGAGCCGGCGGCGGTTGCTCTTCTTCGTGATCCGGCCGCTGCCCTTGTCCGGGCCTTCGCCGTCGGTCCGGCGCGCCCGCCGCGCTTCCCGGTCGCGCCGGTCGAGCGGCACCTTCCCTTTCGACCGCCCGCCCCGGTAGACGCGGTACGGCTTGTCCTCGGGGGCGGCCATCCGGCCAATTACGGTACCCACAGTGGAAGCCCTCCACGCCATCGGCGTCGACCTCGGCGGCACGAAGATCCTCGCCGGCGTCGTGGCCCGCGACGGAAGCGTCGTTCGCCGCCACGAGCGCGCGACTCCGCAGGATTCCCAGGAGCACGTTCTCGCCGAGCTCGAGGCTGCCGTGGCGGAGCTGCTCGACGACTCGGTCGCCGCGATCGGCATCGGCGCGCCATCCCCGATCGACGCAAAACGGGGCGTCGTCGTCCGCAGCGTCAACGTCCCGCTCGAGAACGCACCGCTGCGGGATCACATGCACGAGCGGTTCGGCGTCCCGGTCGGGCTCGACAACGACGCGAACGGGGCCGCGATCGGAGAGTGGCGCGCGGGCGCGGGCCGCGGCGTCGACGACCTCGTGATGCTCACGCTTGGGACCGGCGTCGGCGGCGGAATCGTCTCTGGCGGCGTGCCGTTCCGCGGCGGCAACGGCGGCGGCGTCGAGCTCGGCCACGTCGTGATCGTTCACGATGGCCGCCCGTGCCAGGGCGTGTGCACCGGGCGTGGTCATCTCGAGGCGTACGTGAGCGGGACGGCGGCGACGGACGCGGCGCGCGAGGCGTTCGGGCCGTCCGCCGACGCGCACCGGCTCATCCGGCTTGCGAACGAGGGCGACGCGAAGGCGAAGGAGATCCTCGAAGATCTCGCGCGCCACCTCGGCTCCGGCATCGGCTCCTTCGTCAATATCTTCGCCCCGGAGCTCGTTCTGCTCGGCGGCGGCTTCGGCGTTGCGGCATTCGACTACCTGTGCGGGCCGGCGGAGGAGGTCGCGCGGCGCGAGGCGCTCAAACCGATGCGGGACGACTTCCGGCTCGCGAAGGCAGAGCTCGGCACGGCGGCGGGCCTGATCGGCGCCGCGTTCGTCGGCTTCGAGGCGCTCGACTCCGCCTGATGCCGCTCGCGGTCTGCGCCACGCCGATCGGCAACCTCGAGGACGTCACGCTGCGCGTCCTCGCCGAGCTCGCCGCGGCGAACGTCGTCCTCTGTGAGGACACACGCCACACGCGCGGGCTCCTCCAGCGGCACGGCATCGAGGCGCGGCTCCTCTCGTACCACGAGCACAACGAGGCACAGCGCACGGCCGAGCTCCTGCCGCGACTCGAGGCGGGGGAGCGGGTCGCCCTGGTGTCGGATGCGGGGATGCCTGGCGTGTCCGATCCCGGTGCGCGGCTCGTGCGGGCCGCGTTGGACGCGGGAGTGGAGGTGACCGTCCTTCCCGGGCCGTCGGCGGTCGAGACGGCGCTCATCGCGTCGGGGCTGGTCGCGGCGCAGTACCGCTTCCTCGGCTTCCTGCCGCGCGGCGAGAAGGCCTTGGCTTCCGTGTGGGAGGAGCTGGCAGGCTGGCCGTGGCCGGCGGTCGCGTTCGAGTCCCCGCAACGGCTGCCCGCGACGCTGCGCTCGCTCGCGGCTGCCGATCCCGGCCGACAGGTTGCGGTCTGCCGCGAGCTGACGAAGCGCTTCGAGGAGATCGCTCGCGGGACGGCGGCGGAGCTCGCCGAGCCCTTCTCCGAGCCGCCGAAAGGCGAGATCACGCTCGTCATCGGGCCGGCAGCTGCGCCGGCCGGGCCGGGGGATGACGTCGCGCTCGAGGCGGTCGCCGAGCTGGTCGCGGCCGGAGTCCCCCGCAAGAAGGCCGCCGAGATCGTCTCCCGCCTCACCGGCGTGGCGCGGAACCGGCTGTACAAGGCGTCGTTGTAATCAGATTTGACAACAGCCGGCGCCGTCGCTATCGTGCGCGGACGATGTTGCTCAGACTGACAACGATGGCGGCGGTCTTCCTCGTGTGGGTGCCGGTGGCGCAGGCGTGGAGCTGGCCGGTGCACGGGTCGGTGCTCCAGACGTTCGCCTACGACCCTGCGCATCCGTACGCGGGCGGGCAGCACCGCGGCATCGACATCGGCGCCACCGCGACCGGCGATCCGGTCGTCGCGCCGGCGGGCGGAGTCGTCAGCTTCGCCGGCTCGGTTCCCACGAACGGGAAGTGCGTGACGATCGAGACGGCCGACGGCTACTCGGTGACGCTGACGCATCTCGGCTCGATCGGCGTGGCGAAGGGCGCCACAGTGGCCGAAGGTGCGGTGGTCGGCACGGTCGGACCGAGCGGCACGACCGACTTCTCCGTTCCCTACGTCCATCTCGGCATCCGGCACAGCGCCGACGCGAACGGCTACGTCGATCCGCTCGGCCTGCTTCCCGCCGTTGCCTCGCCGCCGCCCGACCAGGTAGGAGGCTCGTCCGGCAGCGTCGGCGTGCCCGCCGGCTCCGGAAGCGGCTCGAGTTCCGAGCCCGCTCCGACGCCTGCGCCGGTCTCCGGTCCCGCTCCCGTCGCGGCGGCACACCCGGCGAGCTCCGGCGGTGCGGGGCTCGTCATCCGCGCTCGCGCATCGGCTCCCGTTGCAGCGCAGACGGTTCCTCGCGCGGCCGAAAGCAGCGCGGCCCGAAGCAGCACTGCGCCGAAGCGCCGCCCGACCCGTGCCGAGAAGAAGCCGACGCAGACGGCGAGCAAGCCGCGGAGGTTCGAGGGTGCGTTTGCCGGGCCGGCTGTCGCCGGCCACGCAGCGGCGCCCGTACGAGCCGCTCCGAAGCAGGCACCCGCGTTCCTTCCAGCCGCGCTCGCCGCAGGTCCGGGGATCCTCGCGACGCTCGCCGCTCTCGCTACCGGGCTCCGCCGTCGGCGGCGGCGAGATCGTCCGCCGGCGGTTGTCATCACCTACCCGTTTGCGAGGGCTGTCCGGCTCCGTCGCGCGGCTTGAAATGGCGGAAAACGCGTAGACGCGGCTCGTATCATGGGTAGATGCGCTTCTACCTCACGACGCCGATCTACTACGTCAACTCGACCCCGCACATCGGGCATGCGTACACCACGGCGATCGGCGACATGCTCGTCCGCTATCACCAGCAGCGCGGCGAGGAGACGTTCTTCCTAACGGGCGTCGACGAGCACGCGACGAAGGTCTGGCGGGTCGCGCAGGAGCAGGGGCTGGAGCCGCAGGAATACGCCGACCGGATCGCCGTGCCGTGGCGCGAGGTGCCGAAGCGAATCAACGCGAACATCGACTTCTTCATCCGCACGAGCGACGAGGGGCACAAGGCCTTCGTCCGTGAGTTCCTCCAGCGGATCTACGACAACGGCGATGTCTACGAGGACGTCTACGCCGGGCTGTACTGCGTCGGTTGCGAGGCGTTCAAGACCGAGGAGGAGTTGACGCCGGACGGGCTCTGTCCCGATCACCTCGTCGCTCCGGAGTGGATCGAGGAGAAGAACTACTTCTTCCGGCTCTCGGCGTATCAGGAGAAGCTGCTCGCGATCTACGACGAGCGGCCGGAGTTCGTGCGGCCGGACTTCCGTTACAACGAAGCACGGTCGTTCATCGCCGGTGGGCTGCGCGACTTCTCCATCTCGCGCGCCGGCCAGCCGTGGGGCATCCCGCTGCCGTGGGACGAGAGCCAGGTCGCGTACGTCTGGGCCGACGCGCTCGTCAACTACATCAGCGCCCTCACGTACGCCCGCCCCGGCGAGGACCTCCGCGACACGTTCTGGCCCGCGGCCCACCACCTGCTCGCGAAGGACATCCTCCGCTTCCACTGCGTCTACTGGCCGGCGATGCTCCTCTCCGCGGGCTACGAGCTGCCGCAGGACCTCTTCGTCCATGGCTATCTCCTGCTCGACGAGCGGAAGATCTCGAAGTCGCTCGGCAACATCGTCGAGCCGCTCGAGCTGATCGACATCTACGGCTCCGACGCTGTGCGCTACTGGATGGCGCGTGCGATCTCCTTCGGTCAGGACGGCAGCGCGTCTGTCGACGGAATTCAGGAGCGGTACGACAACGAGCTCGCGAACGACCTCGGCAACCTCCTCTCCCGCACGACGGCGATGGTCGCGCGCTACCGCGACGGGGCCACCAGGCGCGTCGACGTGGAGCCGGCCCTGGATCTCGACGCCCTCGGCGCCGACGTCTCGGCACGGCTCGAGCGCTACGACGTCACCGGCGCGCTCGACGCGATCTGGGTCGGAGTCCGCGCGCTCAATCAGTACGTCACGGTTGAAGCTCCGTGGCAGCTCGCGAAGGACGAGGCGAACGCGGCCCGGCTCGACGCCGTCCTCTACAACCTCGTCGACGGTCTGACCGGGCTCGCCGTCGCGCTCGCGCCCTTCCTGCCGGACGCGGCGCCGCGCATCCTCGCCGCTGTCGGCCAGGGCGACGACCTCTCGTGGGAGCGCATCCGCAACGGCGTCGCGGCCGACGCGGCCGGGATCGCCGCCGCGGAGCCGCTCTTTCCGCGCATCGAGCTGCCCGCAACTGCTGGCACATGATCGACACGCACGCGCACCTCACGGCGCTCGACGACCCCGAGGGCGCGATCGCTCGCGCGCGGGAGGCCGGCGTGACCCGGATCCTCACCGTCGGCACCGACCTCGACGACTGCCGCAACGCGCTCGCGCTTGCGGAGAAGCATGAGGGCGTCTCGGCGATCCTCGGCATCCACCCGCACAACGCGGGGAACGCGGCGGACGCCGACCTCGCCGAGCTTCGCGAGTTGCTCGCGCACCCCAAGGCGGTCGCGGTCGGGGAGACAGGCCTCGACTGGTTCCGCGACTACGCGCCGCGCGGCCCCCAGAAGTGGCTGTTCGCGGCGCAGCTCGAGCTCGCCGCGGAGCTCGGCAAGCCGGTCGTGATCCACACGCGCGCCGCCGACGAGGACACGCTCGCCACGCTCAGTGGTTACGAGGGCGTCGCTGTCCTGCACTGCTTCTCGTCGCCGCACCTGCTCCCGACCGCGCTCGAGCGCGGCTGGTACGTCTCGTTCGCCGGCAACGCGACCTTCCCGAAGGCGGTCGATCTCCGCCTCGCGGCCGCCCAGGTGCCGGCCGACCGGATCCTGGCGGAGACCGATTCGCCGTACCTCGCGCCGCAACCGGTCCGCGGCGAGCGCAACGAGCCCGCCTACGTCACCCACACGTTCGCCGCGCTCTCCAATGCGCGCGGGGAGGAGCCTGCCGACCTCGAGCGGCAGATCGACACGAACGCGAGCGCATGTTTCGGCGTGTGAAGAAGTCCTTCGGCCAGCATTTCCTGGCCGACCCCAACATCCTCGACGTGATCGGCCGGCTCGCCGAGCTCGGCCCTGACGACGTCGTGCTCGAGATCGGCCCGGGACAAGGCGTCCTCACGCGCTACCTCGCCGAACGCGTCCGGCACGTCCACGCAGTGGAGATCGACCCCGAGCTCGAGCCGGAGCTGCGCAACCTCGGCCCGAACGTCGACGTCGTCTTCGGCGACGCCCTCAAGCTCGAGTTGCCGCAGGACGCGACCAAGCTCGTCGCCAACCTCCCGTATAACGTCGCCACGCCTCTCATCGTCGAGAGCCTCGACGGTCTCCCGAACATCGGTCTCTGGTGCGTGATGGTGCAGCGGGAGGTCGCCGACCGCCTCTTCGCGTCGCCCGGTACGAAGGACTACGGCGCCGTTTCCGTCCTCGTCCAGCTTGCCGCCGAGCGGACGGGATTCCACCCGGTGTCACGCCATGTCTTCCGGCCGCCGCCGAACGTCGACTCTGCACTCGTCGCCTTTCGCCGCATCGAGCTGCCGCCGGACTTCGCTCGCCTGAAGAAGGTCGTCGTCTCGGCTTTCCTCCACCGGCGCAAGACGCTGCCGAACTCGCTTGACCTCAGGGATGTCGCCACGCGGGAGCAGGCCGCGGAGGCGCTCGCCGCGATCGGCCATGCGCCGGACACGCGGGCCGAGGCGCTCGTGCCGCAGGACTTCGTCGCGCTCGCCGAGGCGCTGCCGTGAAGCGCGCGCCGGCCCCCGCGAAAGTCAACCTTGCGCTCGTCGTCGGCCCGACCCGCGACGACGGCAAGCACGAGGTGCTGACCGTCCTGCAGCGCATCGACTTCGTCGACCGGATCGAGTTCCACGAGGCCGCGACGCTCACGGTCGAGGGCTTCCCTGGGGACACTCTCGTTCGCGCCGCGCTCGAGGCGCTGGCGCGCGCGGCGGAGATCGAGCCCCGCTGGCGGGTTCGGATCGAGAAGACGATCCCGGTCGCGGCGGGCCTCGGCGGCGGCAGCTCCGACGCCGCGACCGCCCTCCGGCTCGCCAACGAGACCCTCGACCAGCCGCTGGCGCCCGACGCGCTCCATCGCATCGCCGCCACGATCGGCGCGGACGTCCCGTTCTTCCTCGCCGACGGGCCGCAGCTCGGTTCAGGTGACGGGAGTGAGCTCGAGCTCTTCAACCTGCCGCAGGACTTCTGGGTCGTCGTCCTCCTCCCGAGCGGCGCGACAAAGAGCTCGACCGCCGACGTCTACGCGGCGTTCGACGCGCGCGACGGCGCCGCCGGCTGGGATGAGCGGCGACGTGCGGTCCTCGGCGCGCTCTCCTCGCTCGACCGCGCGCGCGACCTCGCCGCGCTGCCGTCGAACGACCTCGCGAGCTCGCCGCTCGCCGACGAGCTCAGGGCCGCAGGAGCCTTCCGCGCCGACGTCTCCGGAGCCGGGCCCGCGCTCTACGGGCTCTTCGCCCAACGTCGCGCAGCCGAGGCTGCACGCCGCTCCCTGAGCCGTCTCGGACAGACCTGGCTCGCGGCACCAGCCTGGTACGGTTGACGGATGGCCTCGCACGCGATCGAGGGCTCGCGCGGGCCGACCGGCTGGCTCCACCGCCACCGTTTCCGGATCGTCCTCTGGATCGCAGTGGCCGAGGCGATCGTCGTCTGGGCCACACATGGGCTCCACATCGCGACGATCGTGGTGGTCGCCGCGATCGCGTTCGCGAGCCTGATGCTCTACCTCTTCACGACGGAGAGGACGCGCTCGTCGTTCCTGCACGAGTTCGTCTGGCTGCTCGCGGCGTCCCAGCTGGGAGCCACGATCCTCGTCGCCGCCGGCTACATCATCATCGGCGCGCTGATCGTGCTTCTCGTGATCTTTGCGCTCGTCGCCCTCGGCCTACTTCTGCTCGAACGCCGGTAGAGTTGTGGGCGCCCTGGGGCGTAGCCAAGTGGTAAGGCAACGGGTTTTGGTCCCGTGATCCCAGGTTCGAATCCTGGCGCCCCAGCCACTTCTTCCTGATATGGCGAACAAGCTCGCAGCAGTCGTGATGGCCGGCGGCATCGGCACGCGCATGAAGAGCGCGACACCGAAGCACCTGCACCCGCTGCTGGGCCGGAGGATGGTGGACTGGGTCGTCGAGGCAGCCCGGGGCGCGGGCGTCGAGCGCGTGGTGGTCACCGCCTCGCCCCAGTCGAGCGACCTGCTCGAGGGAGTCGAGGTTGTCGTACAGGAGAAGCCGCTGGGAACCGGCGACGCCGTCCGCTGCGCGCGGGAGGCACTCGCCGGATTCACGGGCGACGTCCTCGTCCTCAACGGCGACGTGCCGGCGCTGCGGCCGGAGACGATCGCCGCGCTCGTCGAGACGCATCGCGCTGCAGCGGCGGCCGCGACCGTCCTCTCCTTCGAGCCGGCGGACGCGGGCGCCTACGGCCGGATCGTCCGCGACGGCGACGGCCGCCTGGCGCGGATCGTCGAGGCCGTCGACGCTTCGCCGGAGGAGCTCGCGCTGGGCGAGGTGAACTCCGGCATCTACGTCTTCAGCGCGGAGAAGCTCTGGCCCGCGCTCGAGCGGCTCGAGCCGCACAACGCGCAGGGCGAGCTCTACATCACGGACACGCTCGGGATCCTCTCCGGCGACGGGGAGACCTGTGCCGTCCAACTTGCCGCCGATCCGCTCGAGGCTGATGGTGTGAACACGCGCGCCGAGCTGGCCGAGGTCGCCGCCCGCCTGCGCGACCGCATCAACGAGACCCACATGCTCGCGGGCGTGACGATCGTCGATCCGTCGTCGACGTGGATCGAGGCCGGCGTCGAGATCGAGCCGGACGTCGTCATTCATCCGTTCGTCGTGATCCGCGGCGAGGTCCGCATCGCGACGGGCGTGGAGATCGGCCCCTTCGCCTACATCCGTCCGATCACCGAGCTCGGCCCTGGCGCGAAGGTCGGCACCTTCGTCGAGCTCAAGAACGCGGTCGTCGGCGCCGGCGCGAAGATCCCGCACCTTTCCTACATCGGCGACGCGGAGGTCGGCGACGGAACGAATGTCGCCGCCGGCAACATCACCGCGAACTTCAAGCATGAGCCCGGCCAGCCCAAGGCGCGGACGAAGATCGGCCGCAACGTCAGGACCGGTGTTGACAATGTCTTCGATGCGCCAGTCGAGATAGGGGACGACGCGTGGATTGCGCCCGGAGCAGTGATCACGGAGAATGTTCCTCCCGGCTCGCTTGCGGGATTCGCCCCTCGGCAAGAGACCAAGGAAGGCTGGGTTTACGAGAAGCATGGAAACCCCGACAGCGATTGAGCTGGCCCTGCCCGGGCTCGAGGGGAGCGTCGTGACGAGCGAGCCCGCGCCCGAGCACTTCATCGTCCGTGGGCCGCAGAAGCGGCTGATGGTCTTCTCCGGCCGCTCGCATCCCGAGCTCGCGAGGTCGATGGCGGAGAAGCTCGGGGTGGAGCTCGGCGATGTCGAGCTCAGCACCTTCCCGAACGACGAGACCTACTGCCGCTATCTCGAGTCGATCCGCGGCGCCGACGTCTTCATCGTCCAGACCGGCGCTCCACCCGTGGACAAGAACCTGATGGAGCTCGTCCTGATGATCCAGGCGGCGAAGCTCGCGTCCGCGAAGCGGATCACCGCGGTCATCCCGTGGTTCCCGTACTCGCGCCAGGACCGCAAAGCGAAGCCGCGCGAGCCGATCTCGGCGCGCCTCGTCGCGGACATGCTCCAGCTCGCCGGCGTCGACCGCGTTCTGACGATGGATCTCCACGCGGGGCAGATCCAGGGGTTTTTCACGATTCCCGTCGACCACATGACGGCGCTGCAGCTCTTCGCCACGCACTTCCGCGACCTTGGCCTCACCGGCGACGGCGTCGTGGCAGTCGCGCCGGACGCCGGACGCGCGAGGCACGCGGTGCGCTTCGCGGAGATGATCGAGGCGAGCTTCGCGATCATGCACAAGATGCGCGTCTCCGCCGAAAAGGTGGAGGTGACCGAGGTGACCGGCCGGGTGCGCGACAAGATCGCGATCATCGGCGACGACGTCTCGACGACCGGTGGCACGCTCGTCGCCGGTGCGCAGGCGCTGAAGGAGCACGGCGTGACCGAGGTCAACGTCTTCGTCACGCACGCGCTGTTCTCCGAGAAGGCGCTCGAGCTGCTTGGCAACTCCGAGATCGACCGGATCGTCGTCACCGACTCGGTGCCGATCGACGCGCGCACCCGGCCGGACAACATGACCGTCCTCAGCGTGTCAGGCCTCCTCGCCGAGGCGATCATGAACGTCTTCGCCGACGACTCCGTCTCGGCGATCTTCGGCGGCGAGAACCAACTCTTCTAGCGAGAAATCGTCTATGCAGGCGATGCGCCGGGTTTGCGTCCTCGTCGCCGCGCTCTCTTGCGCGCTCGCCGTCGCGTCGAGCGCGCTCGCAGTACCGCACCTGAGCGATGGGCAGACGCGCCAGATCTCGACGCTCGTCAATCGTTGGGTGAATGACGTCGTCCTCCGCAAGAACCTCGCGGACGGCTGGACAATCGCCGGCCGCCAGCTGCGCGGCGGCACGACGCGGCAGGCGTGGATCGCAGGACGCTCGCTTCCCGTCCAGCACTTCCCGCTCGTCGGGACGGACTTCCGCAAGGCCTGGTACGTCCAGTGGAAGACGCCGACTGCGATGGGCCTCGTCGTGGCGCTTCGGTCCGGGCGCGGCAAGAACGCGCAGATGGTCCAGGAGCAGACCGGCCTCGTTCTGCGCAACGGCCACTGGCTCGTCAACGCCTTCTATCCGAACGGGATCTTCCGGCTCGGCAAGGGCCACAGCGGCAGCTGCGCCTCGGCGAAATGCAAGGTGACCGGCCTGAACGACTACGCGCCGTCGCCGACGGGTGGCAGCGCGCTCGGCGGCTCGGCGCGAATCGGTACGCGCTGGTTCCTGATCGGTGTCCTCGCGCTCGTCGGCATCTTCCTGGCGATCCCGCTCGGGATCGCGCTGCGCGTGCGCGCGCGCCATCGCCGCGCGCAGGCGGAATACCTCGCTTCCCGTTAGCCAGCCGTTGGCGGCGCGGCGTACCCTTGTCCACATGAGACGACGCCTCGCAGTAGGGATCGTTGTTCTCCTCGCGCTCGTCGGGGCTGCCGCCACGTGCAGCCGCGCCTCGTCGACGACCTTTTCGCCGTGCACCGCCCTGAGGACGGAGGCGGTCGCGTCGCCGGATGGGACGCAGATTGCGTACTACGGCACGCGCTGGCCTCGCCCGGCCAGCCACGGCAACCCGAACTCCATCCTCCAGGCGTTCTGCGTCGCGAATGCGAACGGCAAGAACGCCCAGCCGCTCCGCTACACGGTTTGCAGCGAGAAGTGCCCCGATTTCCCGTACCAGATCACCTGGGTGAGCACGAACGAGTTGCTCTATGTGGCGGACGGGCCTGTCCTCAGCATCACTCCGGGCAGCAAGCCGAAGAAGACCGGCATTTCTGTGAACGCTCCCTCTTTCGCTCTCGACGCCGCTGGCGACAGGTTGGCAAGCGGCGCGAACTTCCCCGGGTGTGTGACGTGCGCTGGGCCGGTCACTGTCTTCGATGTCTCCACGGGAGCCCTCGTCGGCGATGTCGGCGGGAAGAAGCTGGACAACCTCGACCCGAGCCTGTCGCCCGACGGCAGCCGGGTCGTGCTCGATCGCCAGCCGGCCAACGACTCGGGGAAGACGCTCGGCATCTGGACCGCAAATGCCGACGGAACCGGCCTGCGCCAACTTGAGACCAAGGGTTTCCAGCCGCTCTGGTCGCCGGTCGGAAACAAGATCGCGTACATCACGTCCGAAACCTCCTCGAGCGGCCTGCGCCTCGTCGGGGCGCAGGGCGGCAAGGCCAAGACCCTCGTCAGGCAGGGAGTGTCGGCCGTCGTCGGCTGGTCGCCGGACGGGAAGCACTTCGCCTTCGAGGCCGGCAGCGGCAAGCTCGACGTCGTCGACGTCGCGACGACGAAGGTGCGTCAGGTGCTGCAGGTCACCTTTGCGACCGTCACGTGGGCGCCCGACTCGAAGACGCTTCTCGCCGTCAAGGTGGCGCAGGGCTCGAAGTGCTCCACGCTGTGGCGCGCGCACGCCAACGGCTCGAAGGCGACGCTCCTACGCCACTGCTAGGCGCCGCTGCACGAGCCGGTCTGCGGCCTCCGCGGGCGTGATCCCGTCCGCCTCGGCCTCCGCGAACATCTCGCGCAGCGTGCCGCCGATCCCGGCGAGCGCCGTCTCTAGCTGTGCCTCGTCCCAGCCTTCGTCCTCGAGCCCGATCAGCTGGATGATCCCGCCCGCGTTGACGACGTAGTCGGGCGCGTAGAGGATGCCGTGCTCGTGTAGGCCGAGCGCGTCGTCGTCCTCCGCAAGCTGGTTGTTCGCGCAGCCGGCGACGGCGCGGCAGGCGAGGTGCGGGATGGACTCCGCGTTGAGCGTCCCGCCGACGGCGCACGGGGAATAGACGTCCACCTCGGTCTCGAGCGCGCGCTCGATCGGAACCGTCTCGTAGCCCGTCGCAGCCGCTCGCGCCTCGTCGACGTCGCTCACGAGGACCCGCGCGCCGCCTTCCGCGAGCTCGCGCGCGAGAGTCGCGCCGACGGCGCCGACGCCTTGAACGAGGACGCTCCGGCCCGCGAGCTCGGGTGAGCCGAACGCGTGCTCGACCGTCGCGCGGATCGCGTGCAGGACGCCCCGGGCGGTGCCGCGGCCGCTGTCTCCGCCGCCCTGGTTCGTCCCGTAGACCCAGCGACAGGTCTCGGCTACGACGTCCAGGTCGGTGGGGGAGATGTTCATGTCTCCGGCGGTGCGGTAGCTGCCGCCGAGCGAGTCGACGAGCTTCCCGTAACGGAGGAGCAGCCGGCGCCGCGCCTCGCCGCTCGGCAGCTCGGGAACCGCGAGCACCGCCTTCCCGCCACCGCGCGGCACCCCGGCCGCCGCCATCTTCCGCGTCATCGCGCCGGAGAGGCGCATCGCGTCGGCGAGCCCGTCCGCCGGCTCGGCATAGACGCGCATCCGCGTGCCGCCGCCCGCCGGCCCGAGCCGGGTCGAGTGGACGCAGACGAACATCCACGCGCCGCTCTCGGCGTCATAGCGGACGACCGCGTGCTCGCCGCTCCAGTCCGCGAGGAGGCTGCCGAAGTCCATTGGCCGGACGGTACCGGAGCGCCTCTTGGCTACACTCCGCCGCCGGAATGGCTGGAGAGCGCACCAAACTTCTCGTCGCCCAGCGCGACAAGCTCGGCTCCGCCGAGACGCGGCGCCTGCGCAGCCAGGGCCTCGTTCCGGGCGTCCTCTACGGCAGCGGCGAGCCGGTCGCGATCTCCATCGCCGAGCGCGAGCTGCGCCGGGCACTGACAGGCTCGGCCGGTCTCCACGCAATCCTCGACGTCGAGATCGACGGCAAGGGCTCCACGCACGCCTCGATCCTCAAGGAGTACCAGGTCGATCCCGTGCGGGGCGGCGTGACCCACGTCGACCTGCAGGAGGTGCGGCTCGACCGGGCGATCACGGCGGCGGTCTCGGTCCATCTCCTCGGCGGGGAGGACGCGCCGGGCGTGCGCGAGGGCGGCGTGCTCTCGCAGCCGCTGCGCGAGGTCAACGTCGAGGCGCTGCCGCTCGAGGTTCCGGAGCACATCGAGGTCGACGTCTCCGGCCTGGAGATCGGCGCCACGCTGCGCATCTCCGACCTCACCGCGCCCGAGGGCTCCACGCTCCTCGACGACCCGGAGATGGTCGTCGCCACGATCACCGCGCCGACGAAGGAAGTCGTGCCCGAGCCCACCGAGGAGGAGCTCGCCGCACTGGAGGCGGAAGCCGCCGAGGGCGAGGAGGGCGAGGAAGGCGAGGCTGCCGAGGGCGAGGCGGCCGAGGGTGGTGCCGGCGACTCGGCCGAGCCGGACGCGGACGCTTCCGGCGACAAGACCGACGAAGGCTGAGTCATGCGGCTCTGGCCGCGGCGTCAGGGATCCTCGCTCGACCTGCTCGTCGTGGGGCTCGGCAATCCGGGCCGCGAGTACGAACGGAACCGCCACAACGTCGGCGCGATGGTCGCGGACGAGCTCGCGCGCCGGCACGACGGCTCCTGGCGCTCCAAGTTCTCGGGGCGGATCGCGGAGATCCGGCTCGAGGGGCACAAGCTCGCCCTCCTGAAGCCGGAGACGTACATGAACGAGTCGGGCCGCTCGGCCGGCGCCGCCGCGCAGTTCTTCAAGGTCGCGCCGGAATCGGTGCTCGTCGTCCACGACGACAGCGACCTCGAGCTCGGCCGGCTTCAGCTCCGGCTCGGCGGCGGGCTCGCCGGCCACAACGGCCTGCGCTCGATTGCGCAGCACCTGAAGACGCAGGACTTCCTACGGCTGCGGGTCGGAGTGGGGAGGCCCGAGCGCGGCGACCCACGCCCGCTTGCCGACTGGGTGCTCGCCGACTTCGAGCCGCACGACGACGCGGAGTCGCTTGTCGACCGGGCCGCGGACGCTGTCGAGACGCTGGACGCCGACGGCGTCGAGCGCGCCCAGATCCAGGTCAACCGCCGCTAGCCGGGCTCGCGAAGTGCGCTGTGCGCCGCGCCGGGCTCGAGCCCGGGCTTCGAGATCAAGGAGTTCGCGATCGGCCTCGCGGCCGGGATCATCTTCGACGCGACCGTGATCCGCGCCCTGCTCGTCCCGGCCCTGATGCGCCTGCTCGGACCGGCGAACTGGTGGCTGCCGGAATGGGCGCGGCGGGCGCTCTTTATCCCGGCTGAGCGCGAAGTCCCGACGCAGCCGGCATTGGACTAGGACGGCGACAGCGCCGGGGCGGCCTCGCGGTCGTCCCTGCGCTCCACTGCTCGCACCTCGCGGACGAAGGCGACGACCGCGAGGTTCGGCACCGCCATCAGCAGCGCCGCAAGGAGGAGCGTGGCCCGTACGCCAATTCCCGCCTCGAGCGATCCCGCGAGGACCTGTCCGAGTGGCATCAGGCAGATCGACAGCAGCGCGTCGATCGATGCCACGCGCGCGAGCCGGTCGGGACGCACCTCCTGCTGCATCGCGGTCTCCCAGAGCGTGTTGCCGACGAGGATCGAGCCGCCGAACGCGAGCGCCGCGGCCATTACAACGGGGAGAGGCAGGGGGCGGATGAGCGCGAGTGGCGGGAGGGCGGTCAGCGTCCAGATCGCGAAGGCTGCGGCGACCGGGTGGCGTGGCTTGAACCGGTAGGCGAGGACGCCGCCGAGCGTGCCGCCGACTGCGGCCGCGCCGGCGATCAGTCCCCAGGCCCACGCGCCGCCAAGGTGGTGAATCACGACGAGTCCGCCGACGACGATGTAGGCGCCGATCCCGATGTTGCCGAGGGCGTAGCCGAGGAAGCCGGCGGTCAGCCAGCGGTGGCTGCGTACCTCGCGCCAACCGTCTGCGAGGTCTGTCCAGAACCGCTGCGCCGCAGGGCGCGCGTACGGCGCGACGCGCATCGCCGCGATGAAGACGACGCTGAAGAGGAAGCTGCCGGCGTCGATCGAGAACACCCAGCCGGCTCCGGCGACGGCGATGATCACGCCCGCCAGGCTCGGGCCGAAGATCCGCGTCCCGCTTTGCGAGAACGCCACGAGTGCGTTCGCTTCCTGCAGCCGGCCGGCGCTGACGGTCTGGGGGATGAGCGCCATTGAGGCCGGGTTGAAGAAACCGGCGGCTGCTCCCGCTGTCCCCTGCAGGATCGCGAGCTCCCAGACATGCGCTGTTCCGGTGAAGAGAAGTGCCGCCGTCGCGCTTTGCGTGGCGAGGCGCGCGAGATCGGCACCGATCATCACGAGTCGCCGTGGCAGCCGGTCGGCCCAGACTCCCCCGGCGAGCGTGACTGCGCCGCCGCCCACGAGGTTCGAGGCGAGGACGATGCCGAGCCCGGTGGCGCCGCCGCGCAAGTCATGACCCACCGTCCAGATCAGCGCGACCGGGATCATGGAGTCGCCGACAGCCGACCCGGTTCGGCCGAGCCAGAGGAAACGGAAGGGCCGCTCCTTCAGCGGCCCAAAACGCGCGACCCCACGCACATCTCGCAGAGTACGCCACTGAGCCGCGCCGTTACCATCGACCCCAGCGGAACCGCCGGTTCCGCCCTTCGTCATGGACCGTCCGGTACTCCACGCCATCGTCCGCGAGCTCGTCGAGAGCGAGCGCGTCGCCGAATTCGCTGACGCGCTGCCGACTCGTGCTCGCGTCTCGGAGTCCGCGCTGCCACTGCTGCTGGCGACTCTGCACGAGAAGCTGGAGCGCGCAGTCGTTGTCGTTCTCCCGGAGGACGCCGACGCGCGCGACGCCGCCGAGGGGGCAGCCTGGTTCATCGGGGAGGACGCTGTCGGGTTGTTGCCGAGTCGCGGCGTCTCGTGGGACTCCGGCCTCGCGCCGCCACCGCATCTAGTCGGGGAGCGGGCACGGGCGCTGGACGTGCTCGAGCGCGGCGGCCTCGTCTGCGTCTCGGCGCGCGCCCTCGGGGAAGGGATGCCGCCCGCCGCGTTGCGTCCCGAGCCGCTCGAGCTGCGGCCCGGGCTCGAGCCCGGCGTCGAGGAGTTCTCGGAGTCGCTCGCGCTCTCCGGCTACGAGCGCGTCGAGCGAGTGGACGACCGCGGGCAGTTCGCGGTGCGCGGAGGCATCGTCGACGTCTTCCCGACCACAGGCCGGGAGCCGTTCCGCGTCGAGTTCTTCGGTGATGAGATCGAGTCGATCCGCGCCTTCTCGCCCTTCACGCAGCGGGCGCTCCATCCGGTCGCCGAGGCGACGCTCTACCCGGCGGCCGAGCGGCGAGCCGACCTTGTCGATCTCGAGCTGGAAGGGGTCCCCGAGGACCTCGTCCCTGTTCTCGCCGGCCCGCCGGATCTCGTCTTCCAGCCCGACGACGTGCGGCGCGTCTGGGAGGAGGACGGCATCCGCAACCCGCCGTCGCTCGCCGGGGCGACGGAGCTCGACCCGTTCCCACAGGCGCAGCCACTCGCCTTCGAGGCGCAACGCCCCGCGATCGCCGCGCGCGGCCTCGCGGAAGCCGAGAGCGAGCTCGCGGCGCTCCTCCGCTCGGGCCAGCGCGTCGTGGTCGCGTTCGCGCACCGCGGCGAGGCGCTCCGCACCCAGAACCTCCTGCGCCGCGTCGAGGCGCGCGTGCTCGAGCCTGGGGAGGAGCTGCCGGGAGAGCCGGAGCTGCTCTTCGCCATCTCGCCGGCGCGGCGCGGCTTCGTCTGGCGCGACCTCGGCCTCGTCCTCCTGCCCGACCACCAGGTCTTCCGTCGCCGCGCGCCGCGCGAGCGCCGCCTCGGCGGCCGCGCGCTGCAGTCCTTCGCCGACCTGCGCACCGGCGACTACGTCGTCCACGAGGACCACGGCGTCGGGAAGCTCCTCGGCTTCGAGACGAAGACCGTCGCCGGCGTTACACGCGACTATCTCCTCCTTGCCTTCAAGGGCGACGACCGGCTCTACGTCCCGCACGAGCAGCTCGGCAAGGTGTCGCGCTATGTCGGCGCGGATGCCTCGGCGCCGGCGCTCTCGAAGCTCGGCGGCAAGGCGTGGCAGACGCTCAAGTCGCGCGCCCGCGAGTCCGTCCACGAGCTCGCCGGCGAGCTGATCAGCCTCTACGCGCAGCGCCAGACGCGTGAGGGGATCGCCTACGACCTCTCACACGAATGGCTGCCGCGGCTCGAGGCGTCCTTCCCGTTCCGTGAGACGCCCGACCAGGAGACGGCGATCGAGGCGGTGAAGGAGGACCTCGAGACGCCGCGCCCGATGGACAGGCTCGTCTGCGGCGACGTCGGCTTCGGCAAGACGGAGGTCGCCGTCCGCGCGGCGTTCGCGGTCGCGGTGAACGGGCGGCAGGTGCTCTTCCTCGCGCCGACGACGATCCTCACCGAGCAGCACTTCAACACGTTCCGCGAGCGCTACCGCGACTTCCCTGTCCGCGTCGAGATGGTCTCGCGCTTCGTGCCTCCGAAGGAGACGAAGCGGATCCTCGCCGACTTCACCGCCGGCAAGGTCGACATTCTGATCGGGACGCACCGGATCCTCAGCCGCGACGTGATCCCGAAGGAGCTCGGGCTCGTGATCCTCGACGAGGAGCAGCGTTTCGGCGTCGCGCAGAAGGAGCTCCTCAAGTCGCTCCGCCTCGAGGTGGACGTGCTCACGCTCAGCGCGACGCCGATCCCGCGGACGCTCCACCTCTCGCTCGCGGGCATGCGCGATATCTCGATCATCGAGACGCCGCCGGAGGGACGCCGGCCGATCCGCACGACTGTGGGCGAGTACGACGAGGAGCTCGTCAAGCTCGCGCTCGAGCGGGAGGCCGAGCGCGAGGGGCAGGCTTTCTTCCTCCACAACCGGGTCGAGTCGATCGAGGAGCGCGCGGCGCAGCTGCAGCAGCTCTGTCCGAAGCTCCGCTTCCTCGTCGCGCACGGGCAGATGAAGGAGAAGGAGCTCGAGGAGCGCATGCACGCCTTCCTCCGCGGCGATGCGGACGTGCTCGTCTCGACGACGATCATCGAGTCGGGGATCGACATCCCGCAGGCGAACACCCTGATCGTGGAGCGCTCCGACACGCTCGGGCTCTCCCAGCTCTACCAAATCCGGGGCCGCGTCGGCCGCTCCGACGCCACCGCCTACGCGTACCTCTTCTATCCCGACGCGCGGGAGCTGACCCCCGAGGCGCGGGCGCGGCTGTCGACGCTCGCCGACCACACCGAGCTCGGGGCCGGCTTCGCGATCGCGATGCGCGATCTGGAGATCCGCGGCGCAGGCGAGCTGCTCGGCGGAGAGCAGTCCGGCCACGTCGCCGCGGTCGGCTTCGAGCTCTACGTCGAGCTCCTCAACGAGGCGGTCGCCGAGCTGCAGGGACAGAAGCGGATCGCGGCCCGGCCGGTGCGGGTCGACGCGCGCGTCGACGCCTATGTCCCGGCGCCGTACGTCGATTCGGAGGCGCTGCGGATCGACGTCCACCGCCGCCTGGCGCTCGCCGAGACCGAGGACGAGCTGCGCGAGCTGCAGGCGACGCTCGAGGATCGCTACGGCCCGCTACCGGAGCCCGTGGAGAACCTCTTCTCCATCCAGGAGGCGAAGATCAAGGTCGCGCTCCTCGGCGCCGACTACCTCGTCTTCCAGGGCGGCAAGGCGACCGTCGGAAGGCTCGTGTTGGGGTCGGGCGAGCTACGCGAGCTGCGCGATCGCGCGAAGACCGCGATCTACGCCTCGGCTAAGCAGGAGATAAGCATTCGCGACCAGGAGAACATCACCCAGGCAGTCGCGCTGGTCGATGCTATCTTGGACGCGCGCCGGGCCGCCTAGCCACTTTTGCCGCTGCGGCGCTCCCTCGGACCTCGACCTCACTGGATGGAAATGAAGACTCGTCTCTTGCTCATGCCCCTGTTGATCGCGGCCGTTGCCGCTCTCGCCGCCTGCGGCGGCGGCTCGAAGAGCGTTCCCGGCGACGCCGTCGCTCTCGTCGGCTCGCAGCCGATCACGAAGATTCAGCTCGACAATCTGATGACGCAGGCTGCCGCGCAGGCCAAGGCCTCCGGTCAGACGCCGCCGACGATCGGCACGCCGCAGTACACCTCCCTGCGCGACCGCGCGATCGGGTACCTCGTGCAGGTCTCGGAGTTGCAGCAGGAGGCGACGAAGCTCGGCGTCAAGGTCACGAACGGCGACATCAACGCCTACATCCAGTCCATCGTGAAGCTCCACTACGGCGGCAGCGAGAAGAAGCTCGAGCAGGCGATCGCGAAGAGCGGCTTGACGCTGGCCGAGGCGAAGTTCGAGGTGATGGTCAATCTCCTCGAGCAGAAGCTCAAGACGAAGGTGACGTCGGCCGCGAAGGTCACGACCGCTCAGGAGCTCGCGTACTACAACAAGAACAAGGCCGGTTACCACCAGAACACGAGCCGTAGCGTTCGGCACATCCTCGTCAGCACCAAGAAGCTGGCGGAGCAGATCGAGACCAAGCTGAAGAACGGCGCCAGCTTCGCGGCACTCGCGAAGAAGTACTCGAAGGACACCGGCACCGCGGCCGTGGGCGGCAAGTACACCGCCATCCAGGGCCAGGACGTGCCGGCCTTCGACAAGGCAGCCTTCGCCCTGAAGACGAATGCGATCTCGCAGCCGGTGCGCAGCCCGTACGGCTGGCACGTCATCCAGGCGCTCGGGCCGATCAAGCCGGCCCACACCCAGACGTTCAAGCAGGTGCAGGGCGCGATCCAGCAGAACCTCGTCTCGCAGGCGCAGAGCACGGCGTGGGGGACCTGGCTGACGAACCTGCAGAAGCAGTACAAGGGCAAGATCGCCTACCAGACCGGTTACGCGCCGGCGACGACGGCGAGCACCGCGGCGCCGACGACGACCTAGCGTGGAGGGCCCCCGCCGCCCAAGGCGGGAAGTTCCGCTGGGCGCCGGTGGCTTTGCCGCCGGCGCTTCCAGCCTGAGCCAGGCCCTCCTCGATCTCCAGGCCCTGACGGAGCGGCTGCGCCGCGATTGCCCGTGGGATCGCGAGCAGACGGCGCGCACGATCGTCCCGCACACGGTCGAGGAGGCGTACGAGGTCGCAGACGCAGCGCTCGCGGACGACGACGCGAAGCTGGTCGACGAGCTCGGCGACCTGCTCTTCCAGGTCTATTTCCTCTCGCTGCTGCTCGCCGAGCGCGGCGCCGGCGACCTCGCTCAGGTCGCGCGTGGCGTGCACGAGAAGCTCGTCCGCCGCCATCCGCACGTCTTCGGGGACGTCGAGGCCAACACCGCCGACCGCGTCCGCTCGAACTGGGAACGCATCAAGCGCGAGCAGGAGGGGCGCGAGGGAATCTTCCACGACGTCGCCGACGGGCTGCCGGGACTTCTCTACGCGCGGAAGATGCAGCAGCGCGCGAAGGCGGTCGGCTTCGAGTACCCGGACCTCGCCGGCGCGATGGCCGATCTCCAGGACGAGCTGCGCGAGCTGAAGGAGGAGCCGTCGGGCGAGGAGCTCGGCGACGTCCTCTTCGCCGCGGTGAACGTCGCGCGCCGGCTCGAGGCGGATCCCGAGCTCGAGTTGCGGCGTGCGACACAGCGCTTCCGGCGGCGCGTGGAAGTTGCGGAGGCACTCGCGGCGGCGGCCGGTGAGAATTGGATGGAGCTGCCGCTCGAGCGGCAGGACGCCTACTTCGACCAGGCCAAGGAGCAGACCGAATGAGCACGATCGCCTCCGTCCATGCGCGCCAGGTTCTCGACTCGCGCGGCAACCCGACCGTCGAGGTCGAGGTCACGCTCGACTCGGGCGCCTCGGGCCGCGCGATCGTCCCCTCCGGCGCGTCGACCGGCGTGCACGAGGCGGTCGAGCTGCGGGACGGCGGCTCCGCGTACGGCGGCAAGGCCGTGACGCAGGCAGTGGCCAACGTCGACGGTGAGATCGCGGTGGCGGTCGTGGGGTTGGAGTCCGGCGACCAGGACGCCCTCGACCGGCGCTTGATCGAGCTCGACGGCACGCCGAACAAGGGGCGCCTCGGCGCGAACGCGATCCTCGGCGTCTCGCTCGCCAACGCGAAGGCGGCCGCCGCGGAGGCCGGCGTCTCCCTCTTCCGCCACCTCGGCGGGGAGGAGGCGACGACGCTGCCTGTCCCGATGCTCAACGTGATCAACGGCGGCGTCCATGCAGACAACACGATCGACCTACAGGAGTTCATGCTTGTGCCGGTGGGCGCGGACAGCTTCTCCGACGGCTTGCAGCTCGCGGCGGAGACGTACCACGCGCTGAAGGCGCTCCTCCACGAGCGCGGGCTCTCCACCGCCGTCGGCGACGAGGGCGGCTTCGCACCCGACCTGCCGACGAGCGAGGCTGCGATCGAGGCGATCCTCGAGGCTGCCGAGCGGGCGGGCCACCGCGACCGCGTCGCGATCGCGCTCGACCCCGCCTCGAGCGAGTTCTTCTCCGACGGCATCTATCGCTTCGAGGGCCGTGAGGCGTCGCCCGCCGAGATGCCTGACTTCTACGCGGGTCTCGTCGACCGGTTCCCGGTCGTCTCGCTCGAGGACGGCAACGCGGAGGACGACTGGGACGGCTGGCAGGCGACGACCAAGCTGCTCGGCGACCGGCTCCAGCTCGTCGGCGACGACATCTTCGTCACCAATGTCGACCGCCTCCGCGAGGGGATCGAGCGCGGCGCCGGCAACTCGATCCTGATCAAGGTCAACCAGATCGGGACGCTCACCGAGACGATCGAGGCAGTGCGGCTCGCACACGAGAACGGCTACACCGCGGTCATGTCCCACCGCTCCGGCGAGACGGAGGACACGACGATCGCCGACCTCGCCGTCGCGCTCGGCACCGGCCAGATCAAGACGGGCGCGCCCGCGCGCACCGACCGCGTCGCGAAGTACAACCAGCTTCTGCGGATCGAGGAGGAGCTCGGTGACAGAGCGGTCTATCCGGGCTGGAGCGCCTTCCCCCGGGCAGGGAAGTAGGACTCGAGCTCGTCGTCGCGACCGACATGCGCGGGCGCGACCCGCAGGCGGTCGCCAGCACGCGGAAGAAGGGGGCCCACGGGGGAAACATGGTTTCCCCCGTGCTTTCCGGGCTGGGGCGCGTTTCCGAGAGCGAAGCGCTAGATATCTTGGAAGACATGGTGGTGGATCGCCGGACGAAGATCGTCGCGACGCTCGGGCCTGCGTCCGACTCGCGTGAGCGGCTGCGCGCGCTCATCGAGGCGGGCGTGGACGCCGTCCGGTTCAACCTTTCGCACGGCACGCACGCCGAGCATTCCGCGCGCGCCTGGCTCGTCCGTGAGATCGCGGCCGAGGTCGGCCGCCCGATCGCGCTGATCGGCGACCTGCAGGGGCCGAAGCTGCGCATCGGCAAGCTCGAGAAGCCGATTGTCCTCCACAAAGGCGACGAGATCACCGTTTGCGCAGAGGAGTCAGCGTCCGACGGCGAGCTGCCGATAGCACCGGCAGTGATCGGCGATGTGCTCGAGGCGGGCCACGACGTCCTCATCGACGACGGCTTGGTCCGGCTGCGCGTCAACGAGGTGAAGCGCGGCCGGGCGCGTTGCGCTGTGGTCGTCGGCGGGCTCGTCAGCTCGCACAAGGGCGTCAACCTCCCCGGCGTCCCGATCCCGATTCCCTCCCTGACCCGCAAGGACGCCGCCGACCTCAGCTGGGCGCTCGAGACCGGCGTCGACTTCGTCGCGCTCTCCTTCGTCCGCTCGCCGGCGGACGTCCGCGAGCTGCGCACGCTGCTCGAGCAGGCAGGCTCGCACGCGCACGTGATCGCGAAGATCGAGAAGGCGGAAGCGGTCGACGTCCTCGACGAGGTGCTCGAGGCGACCGACGCAGTGATGGTCGCGCGCGGCGATCTCGGCGTGGAGATCGGGCCGGCGGTCGTGCCGCTCGTCCAGAAGCGGATCATCCAGAAGGCGCTCGAGTACGGGAAGCCGGTGATCACGGCGACGCAGATGCTCGAGACGATGGTGCACTCGCCCGAGCCGACGCGCGCCGAGGCGAGCGACGTCGCGAACGCGATCCTCGACGGGACGTCCGCAGTGATGCTGTCCGGCGAGACGGCCGTGGGCGAGTACCCGGTCGAGGCGGTCGCGTACATGGACCGGATTGCGCGCGCGGTCGAGCCGAGCCTCGACTACCGGCACGAGCTGCCCGCGGCGGCAGAGAACCCGACCATCGGCCAGGCGATGTCGAACGCCGCGTGCGACCTCGCGGAGGCGCTGCAGGCGAAGGCGATTCTCGTCCCGACCTTCTCCGGCCGGACGGCGAGCGCTGTGGCGCGGCTTCGTCCCCGCCGCCCGATCGTCGCGCTCACGCACGTCGACTGGGCGATGCGGCAGCTCGCGCTCGAGTGGGGCGTGACCCCGGTGCTGATCACGGAGACCGGCAGCGTCGAGGATCTCTGGCGGCTCGCGGTGGAGGCGGCGCGCGACGCAGGGCTGGTCGATCCGGGCGACCGCGTCGTGATCACGGCGGGCACCGCGGTGAACATCCCCGGCTCCACCAACGTGATCAAGGTCGACATCGCGTAGCCCGCCCCTGGCCGGCGACGGCTCCCGCCGGGCCGAGCCCGGCTCCGCCGCCGCCTGACGCCGCTCGCGGCGGGATGCTGCACGCGCGCCGCTCGGTCGTACTACCTGTACTGCCCTTCGCGGCGCGCGTTTGCCTCCCTTGCGAGCGACGCCCCAGGAGCGGGCAAGGAGGGAAGCCGCCCCGGTCCGAGAACTCGGACCGGATGCCCGCGAAGAAGGAAAGCCGCCGCCTCCGTGGCCGCATTGCGCGGCGTTGGTTCGCGCTGGGCGTTCTCGTCCTCGTCGGCCTCCTGTATTACCGGCCGCTGCACGATTACCTCGATGCGCGCGGACAGCGCGCGGGGCGGGTGGCGGCCGTCCGCAAGCTCAACCGAGAGCAGACCGCCCTCGAGCGGTCGCTCCGCGAGGCGTCGTCTCCCGCCGTCCTCGCCCGCGAGGCTCGCGCGCTCGGGTACATCCGGCCGGGCGAGCACCTGTTCATCGTCAAGGACATCCCGCAGTGGCGGCGCAGGCATGATGCCTCGCGCCGTGCCCACTGACCCTGAGGCCGACCGAGCCCTCGTAGCGCGCCAGCTCGGGCGGGAGCCGCGCGCGTTTCGCCGCGTCGTCGTCCGCTGTCCTTTCGGCGCGCCCGCGGTCACGGAGCAGAGCCCGTACGCGCCCGGCGGCGAGCCGTTCCCGACGACGTACTACCTCACGTGCCGCCACCTCGTCGCCGCGGTGTCGCGGCTCGAGGCAGCGGGCGGCGTCGAGCGCTGGAGCGATGCGGCGCGTGCCGAGCCAGAGCTCGCCGCGAGTCTCGCCGCCGCCGACGACGAGCAGCGCCGCATCCGGCGCGAGCTCGCCGGCGGGGAGGAGGGGGCCGACGGCGGCGCCTCACTCGACTACGGCGTCGGCGGTTCCCGTCGCAGCGGCAGCCTCAAATGCCTGCACGCGCACACGGCGTACGCCCTCGCCCGTCCCGGCTACGAGCTCGGGGAACGGATCCTCGCCGAGCTCGAACCGCTCTGGCCCGACCGCTGCTGCACACTCGGCGAGTGACGTCCGTAGTCGTCGCCCGGCAGGAGTGGGAGCAGGGAACGCGCCGGCTCGAGGCGTCCCGCGACGATCCCCACCGCTACCGGCAGCTCGTCGAGCTGCTCGAGCTCGTCTACGACGAGCTGCGGAAACAAGTCGGCCAGACGTACTCGCTCGGCGAGCTCGCGACCGTCTACGGCGACGCGGAACGCTGGGCGCGGGAGGTGCTCGACGAGCGCGCGCAATTCTCCGGCTGGCATCGCGACCTCACGACCGTGCTCGCCGCGGCGTTCGACGCCTACCAGCGCGGCGCCGTCGATTACGAGCCGTAAATAAGCAAAACACGGCAGTGACGTGTACAAAGAGGGAGATTTGGACAACTTCCCTCCGATGAACTACCGGGAGGACACCGCGCGGCGCGAGCCGGAATGGCTGACCCTCGGTCAGGCGGCACGATTCCTCGGAGTCGCCCAGAGCACGATCCGCAAGTGGTCGGATCACGGCCGCGTCCCGACCTTCTACACGCCTGGCGGTCACCGGCGCTATCGCCGCGGAGACCTCGAGGCGTTCCTCGTCCGCTCCGGTCAGGGCCGCCAGCAGGCCGGCCCGCCCGTCCTCCTCGTCGACGACGACGAGCGGATGCGCGAGGTCGTCCGGCTCGAGCTCGAGCGCGAGGGCTACGACGTGCAGGAGGCGGCGAGCGCCGACGAGGGGATGGCCGCGATCGAGGCCCGCAAGCCTGACCTCGTCCTCCTCGACGTGATGATGCCCCACGTCGACGGCTGGGAGATGCTGCGGCGGATTCAGGAGCGCTACGGCGCCGGCGCGATCCCCGTCCTGATGTTCAGCGGGCAGGTGGACGCCGAAGGCGAGCGGCTAGCGGCGTCGAGCGGCGCCCGCGCCTTCGTCGGCAAGGGCTTCGACCTCGACGAGCTCGTCGAGCAGGCGAAGGCGATCCTCCCGGTCTAGCTCGCGAGTGCTGCAGACTCGCTCGCTGGGAGACGGAACTCCGCGGGCCGGAAAGCGTGGTTTCC
>PMOB01000019.1 GCA_003161615.1 Actinomycetota bacterium | reverse complement strand
TCAACGGCGACAACGTCGTCGACCGTTCCGAGAACGCGCCGTGGTACGAGGGGCCGGTCCTCCTCGACTACCTGGAGACCGTGGAGATCTCGACCGACCGCGTCCTAGACAGCCGGCGCTTCCCGGTCCAGTGGGTGATCCGGCCCCAGTCGGACGCGCATCACGACTATCGCGGCTACGCGGGACAGGTCGCGGGCGGTGTCTGGAGCCCCGGCGACGAGGTCATCGTCCTTCCCGCGGGGCTGCGGACGCGGGTGGAGGCGATCGAGACGCTCGACGGCGAGATCGAGAGCGCCATACCGCCGATGTCCGTCCGGATGCTCCTCGCCGACGACATCGACGTCTCACGCGGCGACATGCTCGCCGATCCCGCCGCTCCTCCGACTGTCGCGCGGGAGATCGAGGCGCGCGTCTGCTGGATGAGCGAGCGGCCGCTCGAGCCGCGCGCGCGGCTCGCGGTCAAGCAGACGACCCGCTCCGTGCGCGCGATCGCCGACGAGCTCGTCTCGCGCGTCGACGTGCACGCGATCGAGGAGATTCCCGGCCCTGAGCGGCTCGAGCTGAACGACATCGGCGTCGTGCGGCTCCGCCTCTCGGAGCCGCTGTGCGTCGATCCCTACGCCGAGAACCGCACCACCGGCGCGTTCGTCCTCATCGACGAGGCGACGAACGAGACGGTCGGCGCCGGCACGGTCCTCAGCGCCAAGCCGTGACCTGGCAGTTCACGTTGACGGGGCTCGGCCTCGGGCTGATCGTCGGCCTGACGGGTGTCGGCGGCGGTTCGCTGATGACGCCGATCCTGATCATCGTCTTCGGCTTCAAGCCGACTTACGCCGTCGGGACGGACATCTTCCACGGCGCGATCTTCAAGACGTTCGGAGCGATCCGGCACCGGCGGCTGGGAACGGTGCACGGACATCTGACGCTGTGGCTGTTCGCCGCCTCCGGACCGTTCGCGATCGCCGGCGTCGCGCTCTCCTGGGTGCTCCGGAACGAGATCAGTAACGCGCAGACGGTTCTCGGCTACGCGGTCGGCGCGGCGTTGATCGGCGGCGGCGGCGGCTTCCTCGCCAAGTCGTTCGTGTCGCGCGGCGTCCAGCCGAGCGCGGCGCCGTTCATCATGAGTGGCCGCGACAAGGCGATCGCGCTCGCCACGGGCGCCGTCTTCGGCTTCATCGTCGGCCTCACCTCCGTCGGCAGCGGCACGTACTTCGGCCTCGTGATGGTGCTCGCCTACCCACTGACGATGGCGCGGATCGTCGGGACGGACATCTTCCACGCCGCGGCGCTGCTCTGGATCGCCGGCGTCGGACACCTGATCATCGGCGACGTCGACCTGCACGCGACCGCGTGGCTCCTCACCGGCTCGGTGCCCGGAATCCTCATTTCGAGCCGCTACACGGTGAAGGTGCCGGATCTGACGATTCGCGGCGGGCTCGGCGGGATCCTCATCCTCAGCGGCCTCAAACTCCTCAACGTGCCGGCCGCGAACTGGGTCCTCGGGATCGGGATCGGCGTCCTCATCATCGTGCTCGGGATCTACACCGTGCGCGTGATGCGGGCCGGCCCGCGCGTCCCGCTCGAGCAGGCCTAATCACTCTCTTAATCGGCGCGCCGTAGAATCGTCCCGCTTTGCAGCGGGTTCTCTCGACGGTGACGCTCCTGGGCCTGCTGGTGGCCACCGCTGCCGCGTTCGCGATCACCGAGCACCTGAAGCTGATCAAGAGCCCGATCTCGGGAGCGACCGTGCCGAAGGCGTTTTCGCCGGTCTGCGGCTGCGCGACGGCGAAAGCCTCGATCCGGATCAAGCTCCGCCACTCCGACTGGCTGACGGTCTCGATCGAGGACTCGTCGCGGCGCACAGTCGACACGCTCGCCACGCACGTCCACCGGCAGAAGGGCTACGCGACGTTCCTCTGGGACGGGAAGACCGACACCGGCGGCCGCATCTCGAGCGGCACGTACCAGGCACAGGTCAAGCTCGCGACCGCGCGGTGGACGATTCTGCTGCCGAACAAGATCCAGGTCGACACGACTGTGCCGAAGGTGCTCTTGGCGTTCACCGGCCGGCACGGCTTCGTGCCCGGCGCCAAGCGCACGATCCACGTGCAATACAGCCTCAGCGAAGCGGCGCATCCCGTCGTCTATCTCGGCGGCACGCGGATCATCCTCGGCCGACGCACGCGCACGCGCAGCGAGATCAAGTGGAACGGCCGGAAGGACCATGCGGCGCTGCCGCAGGGACGGTACGTCCTAGAGATCGGCGCGCTCGACCTCGCCGGAAACGTCACTCCGCCCGGCGAGCGGAAGCGGGTCGTCGTCCGGCTTCTCGACGTCGCGCTTCCCCAGGGCGCGATCTACACGCGCGTGGCCCGGCGCTTCAGGGCCGAGGTCCAGTCGGTGTCGGGGGCGTACCGCTGGTGGTTCGCGGGCAAGCACGGCACCGCGCACGGCGCAGTCCTTCGGCTGACCGCGCCGTCTCGGCACGGGAGGTATGGGCTCGTCGTCGTCGGCAGGCACCACCAGCGGGCGACAGCGTCCGTGATCGTGAGGCGCAAGTGATCGGTCTCGCGCGGATCGCCGCACCGATCGCCTGTCTCGGCTTCGCCGTTCTGCTTCTCGCCCGCACGCGCCAGAATCGGCTCGCGGGGCTCGGCTACGCCGGCGTCGGCGCGGCGCTCCTCGTCGCCTCGCTCAAGCCGGCGGGCGCGGGCACCGTCGCGGTGGCCGTCATCGGTCTCCTCGTCCTCGGCGGGCTCCTCTCCCTGCTCTTCCGGCGCGAGCCGTGGCTCGTGGCCTTCCTCACGCTGGCGTGCATCCCCGTCCAGGTGCACTACCTCCACCACCAGCTGCTCGCGCCGCTGTATGTGGTGGCGGCCGCAGCCGGGTTCAACCTGCTCCGGGAGCTCGTGCAGGGAGACGAGCGGATGCGGGAATTCGGGCGTGCGACGAAGCCGCTGGCGTTCTATCTCGCCTGGGTCGGAATCTCGGTCGCCTGGACGGGGGACATCCGCAACGCCGCGCTCGACATCGTCGGCGTCTACCTGCCGTTCGCGATCCTCGCCCTCGCCATCGCGCGGCTCCCGTGGGACCGGTTGCGGCTGCGGCTGCTCTACGGCGAGCTCGTGATCATGGCGCTCGTCTTCGCGGGCGTCGGCTTCTACCAGTACGAGACCCGGCAGCTCTTCGAGAACCCGAAGCAGATCACGGGAAATGCGTACGCGGCCTTCTTCCGGGTCAACTCGGTCTTCTACGACCCCTCGATCTACGGGCGCTTCCTCGTCGTCGCGCTCGTGCCGACCGCCGTGCTCATCGTGCGGGGGCGCTCGGTGCGCGACGCGGTTCTCGCCGTGGCGTTCGCCGTCGTCGCGTGGGTCGGGCTGCTGATCTCGTTCTCGCAGTCGAGCTTCTCGGCCCTGATGGTCGCGGTCTTCTGCCTCTGCGTCTTCCTCTGGCGCTGGAAGTCGCTGGCGCTCGTCGTCGCCGCGGTCGTCCTTCTCGCCGGCGCGGCGGTGGCGGAGCCGAAGATCGTGCACGCGCTACGCCATCACGGCGTCTCCGAGCTCAACAAGCTCGCGAGCGGGCGCGGGAGCCTGATCTACAACGGGATCCTGATCGCGAAGGCGCATCCCGTCGAGGGGGTAGGGATCGGCGGCTTCTCTCACGCCTACGCGAAGCGCACGCATCGCACGCCGCGCAAGAGCGCCTCCCACAACACGCCGGTCACCGTGGCGGCGGAGGAGGGCGGGATCGGCTTCCTCCTCTACGCCTGGCTCGTCATCTCGCTCGCGCTCTCGGCGTTCCGGCGCATCGAGCGCAGCGTTCGAGGCGACGTCGCGCTCGCCGCGGGACTCGTCCTCGTTGCGATCTTCGCCCACTCCCTCGCCTACAACGACTTCTTCGAGGATCCGACGACGTGGGGAGTGATCGGCCTGATCGGCCTCGTCGCACGCCAACGCGTTGCCGCGCGTGGCGAGCCATCAGCCATGATTGAGCCGTGATCGTCGCTCACCTTCGGTTCGCTCCCGTGGGGGAAACCATGTTTCTCCCACGTTGCCCCCTTCTTCTTGTTTGTGTGGAGGAACCGCTCGGTTCCCCCACACCCCCTCCCTCCGATCATCGGGTGGCGAGCACCCGATGATCGAGACCTGGAGAAAGGCGCTCGTCCTCGCGCCGCACACGGACGACGGCGAGTTCGGCTGCGGCGGGACGATGGCGCGGCTCGTCGAGGCGGGCTGCGAGGTCCGCTACGTCGCGTTCTCGATCGCGACGCGGTCGCTGCCGGAGGGCTTCCCGCCCGACACGCTCGCGCGCGAGGTCGCCGCGGCGACGGCAGAGCTCGGCATCCCGGCCGAGTCCCTCACCGTCCACGACTTCGACGTTCGCACGTTCCCCGAGCGGCGGCAGGACATCCTCGAGCTGCTCGTCGCGCTGTGGGAGGAATGGCAGCCGGAAGTCGTCTTCCAGCCGAGCCTCCACGACGTCCACCAGGATCACCGCACCGTCGCCGAGGAAGGCCTGCGCGCCTTCAAGCGAACGACGATCCTCGGCTACGAGATCCCCTGGAACAACTTCGACTTCGAATACCAGTGGTACTCGGCGCTCGAGCAGAAGCACATCGACCGCAAGATCGCGGCGCTCGAGCACTACGCCTCACAGCAGCACCGCCGCTACGCGAACGCCGAGTACGTCCGCAACCTCGCCCGGACGCACGGCGTCAACGTGAACCGCGAGTACGCCGAGGTCTTCCAGGTGTACCGCGTCATCGCATAGCTCGCGAGTCCTGCGGACTCGCTCGCTGTGTGAAGGAACTCCGGCGCGGGAGAGCGCGGTCTTAGCCTCCGGCCCTAGAGCGTCCAAGTGAGAGTCCGCACTGGCGCAGGCGATCGATCCCCTAGCTGCGTGCGAAAGGAAAGAGCAGGTCGCTGCGCGCCCACTGCCCGCCGGTGACGCCCGAAGAGGCGACCACGTTCGACACTAGGAGGAAGGGGACGCCTCGTTCGTCTTGTGCTTCAAGGAGGAACGCGCGATACGTCCAGCCCCGCGAGTCGTTTCGTCCTCTGTGGGGGTCGAGGGAGTGCTCGATCGCGGGCACAGCCCGCGCGAACGCGAGGTAGTGACGACTCTGGACAATGACGAGAGGCGTCACCTGCCGCCGATGGAGGAACTGAACCGCCTTGAGCGTGAAGCTATAGCGATCCGCGGCGCTAGCGAGACGCAGCCGGAACCGCCGATCCGAGAGGCTCGAGAAGCTCTCACTCTTGGCTTGCCGCGCGGTCCGGCCGATCATCGCACGCCACTCCGCACGGAACTCCCGAGCGTCGTGCACGGCTCGCGCATCCGACACGACCACCTTGTTTTCCCCGAGCGGACCAGAGATGCCGCTGTACAAGATCGAACGGCTGTTGGCGCAGCCCGTCACGAGCAGGACCGCAGCGATCGCGGCTCCCAGTCCAAACAATACGACGGCGTTGCGACCCATCGTCTTACTTATACGGCGCCGAACGCGCTGCTGTCACGCCATCCCTCGCTCAAGGGACATTCCCGCGCACTGGCTCAGGCGAGCCGGGACTTCTAGGTGCCGTTGCGTCGTAGTTCTCATGCGTTGAGAACCTTGCTTACGCTCGCCGCAGCGCTGGGCGCTGCCGGCCTCGCCGTTCACGGCTCCGGCTCGCTGCCGACGGCTCGCGTCGCATGGACTTGTCCGAGAACCGCCGTGCTCACGGCGCTGCCGGCGATCGGAACGGTCGAGTGGCGCTCCAGAGATTGGTCGCACCAGTCGCGCTTCTCCCTCGGCCTCCACCTGTTCGACACCGCTTCGACGGTGGTCAGGCTTCGCGCCGGACAGTTCAGCCGGGATCGGAGTGTCGAGCCGGGTGACCCAACGCTGTGGTTCCGCTACAGCGCGAACCGTGTGCAGTGGCTCGCGGCTGAGTCGGGCGGCGAGGGAGGGTTCGTGGTTGGTGTCGTGCGAGTGGACTTCCGGACGGCCGCAGCGCGTCGTGCTCGTAGCCAGGACTGTTGGATCTTCGGCCCGCCGCACTTGACCGTCCACTTCTACGGGCATCAGCCGCTCGGGTTTGACATCCCGCACGGGGGCTTCGGCGGCATGCTCAGGCCGCCAATCCGCTAGTCGCCGTCAGTCCACCGGTGGATGCGAGCGCGTCCAGAGCGGTGAGCTCTGGACGGCGAAGGTCGTCGTGTTCCAGCTGCGGTAGAGGACACGGAAGCGGGCCAGTTCGCGACGGCCGCGCGGGGTCGGGTAGCGGGCCTCCGGCGAGAGGAGCTCGTAACCGGAATCGCGCAGCACGTCTCCGGCGACGTCCTCGAAGGCCCGCGCGTCCGCCGCCGGCATCTCCTCCCGCCAGTTGCGGACGTTCGGCGTCGGCGGCTGCGCAAGGCGCTGGTGTTGCGGCAGCTTCGAGACGTCGACCGAGCCCGAGTAGGCGAGCATCTCCGGCTCCCACGGCAGCGAGGCGAACTCGCAGATGCGGCGCAGCTCTCGCTCCGGCTCGGCGACGAGGTCCTCGTAGCGCAGCTCGAGATAGCGGTTGCCCGCGCGCCGGCCGAGCTCGCGCGCCGTCTCGATCTCCACCTTCCAGCGGGCGGCAAACTGCGCGACCGTGCGCGGCTGCGCCCACGTCTTGCCGGAGAAGCCCTCCGGCAGCGCGAGGAACGAGAGCGCCGCGTCGCGCCCGTCGCGGACGAGGTGGAGCCAGAGCGCGTCGGGGAACAGCCGCTCGAGCCGCGGCAGGTGCTGCATGTACAGCGGCGTCTTGTCGCCCCAGCGCGGCTTGCCCTGCTTGGCCGCGTACGTCTCGAAGATCGCCGCGATCGCCTCGCCGGTCGTCATCCCGTCGCCCAGGCGCGGCCGGACGTCCGCCGGCTCGATGTCCCATTCGCGCAGGCGCGGCAGGCGGCGGAGATCCTCGTAGAACGCATCCGCCTTGATGCGGCCGCGGTGCCGGCGCGCGAGCGGGAGCATGAAGAACGACTCGTCGGGAATCGCGAGCGTCGTGTTGCGGTCGAGCACCACGCGCAGCAGCGTGGTGCCCGAGCGTCCAACGCCGAGGACGATCAGCGGCGGTGCGGTCAGAGGACGAGCTCCGCCATGACTTGCAACGCCTCGGGCTGGGGCGAACCGACGATCAGCTCCGTCATCGGCGTCTCGCGCCAGGCGTCGAGCCGCTCGGCGATCCGCTCCTTCGGTCCGACGAGCGCGACCGCGTCGACGAGCGCGTCCGGCACCGCGGCGATCGCCTCGCGCTGCTTGCCTGCGAGGTAGAGCTCCTGGATCCGCTCGGCCTCCTCCTCCCAGCCGTAGCGGCGCACGAGCGCGTTATAGAAGTTCTTCCCCTTCGCGCCCATGCCGCCGACGTAGAGGGCGAGATACGGCTTGAGGGAGTCGCGAAGCGCCTGCACGTGGTCGCCGACGAGGACGTTGACGGTGGCGGCGATCTCGAAGCCGGGTTTCGCGCCGGCGAGGCTCGCGCCGAAGGCGTCGTCGAAATGCTCGGGATCGACGAAAAGCGGCAGCCAGCCGTCCGCGATCCCCGCCGTGAGCGCGACGTTCTTCGGGCCGAGCGCGGCGAGGTAGATCGGGATGTCGGCGCGGAGCGGGCGCATCATCAGCTTGAGCGGCTTGCCGAGGCCTGTCGCGCCGGGGCCGTCCCACGGGATCCGGTAGTGCTCGCCGGCGTGCTCGACGACGTCGCGGCGCAGCGCCGCCCGGACGATCTCGACATACTCGCGCGTCTTGCCGAGCGGCTTTCCCCATGGCTCGCCGTGCCAGCCCTCCACGACCTGCGGCCCGGACGTGCCGAGGCCGAGCAGGAAGCGGCCGCCGGAGAGGAGGTCGAGCGTCGCGGCCGTCATCGCCGTGTTCGCCGGCGTGCGGCCGGGGATCTGCATGATCGCCGAGCCGAGCTTGATCGTCTCCGTGCGCGCCGCCATGTAGGCGAGGACGCTGACCGCGTCGGTTCCCCACGCCTCCGCCGCCCAGACCGAGTTGAAGCCCAGCCGCTCGGCCTCTTGGACGAGTGGCGCGAGGTCGGCGGGATTCGTGCCCGGAGGCGCGTAGCCGAGATTCAAGCCGAGCTTCACACTTCGATCCTACGGGCGTAAGCTCGTAGGGATGTTCGCGCTCGTCGCCCTTATCGTCACGCTTCATCTGACTGCGGCGGACAACAGCCGCTCGTTCACGGTGAAGCCGCAGACGCGGATCGTCCTCACGCTCGCGTCGAACGCGAGCACCGGCTACCGCTGGAAGTTCGTCAAGCAGCCTGTTCGCGGCGTCGTTCGGCTCGTCTCGCACCGCTACGTCGCGCCGGGGAACAACAAGCCCGGCGCCCCCGGCAAGGAGATCTGGCGCTTCCGCGCGGTCGGCAAGGGCTCCACCGCCCTGCGCTTCCGCTACATCCGGCCGTGGCAGCCGAACAAGCCGGCGCAGCGCGTAGGAATCGCGATCCGCGTCCGGTAGCCTCTCGCGGCTGTGGCGCACCCGGAACTAGCCGCCGAGCAGGCGTACGTCGACAACGCGTACGAGCAACTCGAGCGCATGCGGTCGACGGTCGCGCGCACCCAGGACGCGATGGCGACCGAGTGGGCCGCGCTGAACATGGAGGCGTGGGCGAAGCGCCGCATGCAGACGTTCGAGGACGCTGAGCGCGGGCTCGTCTTCGGACGGCTCACGCTCGATGCCGGACCACGTCCGCTCTACGTCGGCCGCCGCTGGGTCACCGACGAGCAGCAGGAGTCTCTCGTCGTCAACTGGCAGGCGCCGGCGGCGCGTCCGTTCTACACCGCGACGCCGCAGGAGCCGCACGGCGTCACGCAGCGCCGCCGTTTCCGCGCGAGCGGGCGGAAGCTGCTCGACATCTCCGACGAGTCGCTCGACGGCAGCGCAGTCGAGGGCGCCGCGGTCTCGGACTTCCTCCTCGAGGAGCTCGAGCGCCGCCGCGACGCGCGGATGCGCGACATCGTCGCAACGATCCAGTCCGACCAGTACCGCCTGATCACGGCGGAGCCGGACGGTGCGCTCGTCATCCAGGGCGGCCCGGGCACCGGCAAGACGGCGGTCGGCCTCCACCGCGCCTCGTGGCTCCTCTACACGTACCGCGAGCGGCTGCGGCGCGTACTCGTCGTCGGTCCGAACCCGACCTTCATGGAGTACGTCTCGCAGGTCCTGCCGACGCTCGGCGAGGAGGCGGTCGAGCAGCGGGCGGTGACCGAACTGGTCGACGGCGTCGAGGTCGTGCGGGAGGAGGAGCCGGACGTCGCCCGCCTCAAGGGCGACCCGCGGCTGCGCGAGGTCGTCGCGCGTGCCGTCGAGCTCGCGGTCGTGCCGGCACCGGAGGAGCTGTACACGCGAGTCGACGGCGTCTACGTCCGCGTGCGCCAGCGGGACGTCGCCGAGTTGCTCGACGAGGCGCTCGAGGCGGGAGATCCGCTCGGGCTGGCGCGCGACCGGTTCCGGATGGCGGTTCTCCGCCGCTTCTACGAGCGCTACGGCGAGCTGTTCGGCCCGCAGGCGTTCCGCAGCTTCGACGAGCTCGAGCGCGGCCTGCGAAGCCGCGGCTTCCTGACGCGCTGGCTCGACCGCGTCCTGCCGCTGCCGCAGCCGGAGAAGCTCGTCGCACGGCTCCTCACCTCTCCTGCCGGGCTCGCCGCCGCGTCGGAGGGAGTGCTCGACGCGGACGAGCAGAAGCTCCTCCTCCGCGATCGCCCGCGCCGTGTCGCCGACCTCCGCTGGAGCGACCAGGACGTGCCGCTCGTCGACGAGGCGCGGGCGCTGCTCGAAGGCGCGCCGCGCTCGTACGGGCACGTGATCGTCGACGAGGCGCAGGATCTCTCGCCGATGCAGCTCCTGGCGATCTCTCGTCGCGCGCTCGACGGCTCGCTGACGATCCTCGGCGACGTCGCCCAGGCGACCGGCCCCGTCGTCTACCGCCGCTGGGAGGAGCTCGAGCCGTTCCTTCCCGACACGGCGGAGCTCGAGATCGAGGAGCTGCGGCACGCCTATCGCGTCCCGGCCGAGATCATGGACTTCGCGCTGCCGCTGCTCGAGGTGATCGCGCCCGAGGTGGAGCCGCCGCTCGCCTACCGCAAGGGCGGCGAACCGCCGCGTCTCGTGCGGGTGGCGGAGGAGAAGCTGCTCGAGACCGCGCTGCGCGAAGCGGTCGCGCTCGAGGATCTCGGAGGCCTCCTCGCGGTGATCGTGCCGCGTTCGCTGCCTGCCGTCGACGACTTCCCGTTCCCGATCCTCACGCCGCGCCAGGCGAAAGGCCTCGAGTTCGACCACGTCGTCGTCGTCGAGCCGGCGGCGATCCTCGATGACGGCGACCGCGGCCTGCGGGAGCTCTACGTCGCGCTGACGCGACCGACGCAGACGCTCGTCATCGTCCACGCGCGCCCGCTTCCCGACGCGCTCGGCTAGGCGCGCGGGCGCAGGAGGCTGTAGCCGAAGCGGCGCGAGCGCCGCTCGTAGCGGAGCGAGGCGAGGTCGAGGTAGAGCCGCATCCGCGGATCCCGCTTCAGCTCCTGCCACTCCTGGAAGTAGCGCCCGTCCTGGTCGTTGACCGGCTCGCTCGGCGCGATCGGGTCGACGCCGAGGAACTCGAAGACGCCGCCCAGCACGGTTTCGGGCTCGCGCACGAGGTCCTCGTAGCGGATCACGTGCACGCGCTCGAGCTTGGGACGGTCCCGCTGGAAGATCTCGTGGCAGCGGAGCCAGTGCGCGAGCAGCCGGTCGTAGCGGCGTGTGCCGCGCCACTTCGACGTCGGCAGCGAAACGGCGATCGGGTGACGGAGGATCACGACGAACGCCGAACCGGGGAAGAGCGCCTGCAGCCAGCGCGTCTTGAGCAGGTTCGGCGGGGACTTCTCCAGCAGGACCGGACGGGAAAGATCCCAGTGCGGCGACCAAGCCTCGAACAGAGCACTCGCGCTCTCCGCGCTCGTGAGCGGCGATTCCTCCGTGAAGTGCGCCTCGGGCGCGAAACCGAAGCGGCCCGGCCCTCCCCAGGTCTTCGCCGCGGGGTAGACGTCCTGCAGGTGCTGGCCTTCGCGAGCGGGAACGTCGGTAGCCGATATGCCGGCCACCTCGGGATGTGCTGCGAGGAGCCGCGCGAGCAGCGTCGTGCCGCTGCGATGCAGGCCGGCGAGGAAGACGAAACGATGGTCACGCACGGCGCGTCATCGTATGTGTCGGTTCGACTAGCGTCGGGGAGATGCGGACGCGCTTTCTCGGTGACGGCGGCCCGGAAGTCTCGGTGGTCGGCCTCGGCACGAACAACTTCGGCCGGCGCTGCGACTACGAGCAGACGCTCGCGGTGATCGACGCCGCGCTCGACGCCGGCGTGACGCTCCTCGACACGGCCGACATCTACGGCCAGGGGATGAGCGAGGAGTACATCGGCCGCGCGCTCGAAGGGCGCCGCGACAGCGTCGTCCTCGCGACGAAGTTCGGGATGTTGATGGAGGAGCGCCCGGACGACGCGCGTGGACGTCCGGAGTACATCCGCTGGGCGATCGAGAACTCGCTCCGCCGCCTGCGCACCGACGTGATCGACCTCTACCAGTTCCACCAGCCCGATCCCTCGACCCCGATCGACGAGACGCTTGGCACGCTGAGCGAGCTCGTCGGCGAGGGCAAGGTGCGCTGGATCGGCTGCTCGAACTTCACCGCGGCTCAGATCGAGGAGGCCGAGAACGTCGCGCGGGACCGGAGCTTCGCGCGCTTCGTCACGGTGCAGAACCAGTACTCGCTCGTCGAGCGCGAGCCCGAGGACGAGGTGCTGCCGGCTTGCGAGCGGCTTGGCCTCGGCTTCCTGCCGTACTTCCCGCTCGCGAGCGGACTCCTCACCGGCAAGTACACGCGTGGCGAGGAGGCGACGGAGGGACGACTCGCCGGCCAGGAGATCGCGGACGAGCGGTGGGACCTGCTCGAGAGGGTGCAGGGCTACGCGAGCGCGCGGGGGATCTACGTCCTCGATGTCGCGATCGGCGGACTGCTGGCGCAACCCGCGGTCTCGTCCGTCATCGCCGGCGCCACGAAGCCCGAGCAGGTGCGGGCGAACGTCGCCGCCGGCGCGTGGGAGCCGAACGCGGCCGACGTGGAGGGGCTGCGGGCGCTCCGCTGATCTCCGACGCTGGCTCCGGCGACGTCGCCGAGCTCCGCGAGCTGTTCCGTGAGTACGCCGCATGGATCGGTGTCGACTTCTGGCACTACGACTTCGAGGACGAGCTCGCCGCGCTGCCCGGCTACTACGAGGCGTTGCTGATTGCGCGCGACGACGCCGGCGAGCTCGTGGGCTCTGTCGCGGTCAAGCACCTGCCGGACGGCGACGCGGAGCTGAAGCGCCTCTACGTGCGGCCGGCCGCGCGCGGCACCGGGCTCGGCAAGACGCTCGCCGCGGCGGCGGTCGAGCGGGCGCGCGAGCTCGGCTACAAGACGATCCGGCTCGACACCTTGCCGCGGATGGAGGCGGCGCTGGGGATCTACGCCTCGCTCGGCTTCATGCCGAGCACGCCGTACAGCAACAACCCGATCCCGAACGTCCTCTGGTTCGAGCTGCAGCTCTAGGGTTTTCCCTGGTAGCAGCGCGTTGTGATCGCGCCGTCGGAATGGCGGGTGGCGGTGAGCGTCACGCTCACCACGTCCTTGCCGCCGAAGCCGTTGCTTCCCATTGAGCCGACCCTGTCGACAATGCCGAGCTCGAGGTGGTGACCCCGGATGTGGCAGGTGAGGAGGTCGCCCGGGCGGAGCGCGCCAGGCGGGAACGTCATGGTCTGCCCGGCAGGGACGTTGCCGTGGCGTGGGGGCCGGATGTGGCGCTGCAGCGCCTTGAAGAGGCCGAGCTTGCCGAGTGTCGGCATTTGCGGCGTCCAGCAGGTCGAGAACTTCTCCCGCACGGGCTTGCCGGCGAGGCGGCCGGAGATCGTCATGTCGAACCACGACCACGGACCCCCGATGCAGGTGTACGGCTGCGGCGACCTAACGAGGGCCGGGTCCCGCCGCAACACCGCGCACGCTGCGGCGGCGTCCGGAACGTCTCCGCCGCTCGGGGAGCAGTCGAGATGGAAGACGGCCATCCCGACCGACGGATTGAGCGCGCTCAGCGTCAAGCGGGTCGACGGCGTGGTCGATCCGCTCCCGCAGCCGGCGGCGAGCAGGACGAGCACGAGTGCGAGCGGCGCACGCCTCATCGCTGAATGTACGGCGCCGCGGGCGAGAACGTCACGCCGCGCCTCGGGCGGCCTAGCGGCGGCAGGTCGCGGTCGCCGAGCCGTCCGGAGTGGACCGGAGCTGCAGTTCGCCGCCCTGTCCGCCAGCAGTGGCGACCCTCTTGCCGACGGACCAGTTCCCATTCGGGCGGTTGGGGACGCGGAGCCTGACAGTCCCGCCTGACACAAAGCACGTGACCACGTCGCCCGGGCGCAGCACTCCCGGCCCGAAGGTCCGGTGCTCGCCCGGTCGGAGGGTGACGTGCCGAGCCGGCATGCGGTGAGCTGGAAGCGGCGTGATGTGCACCGTCGCGGATGAGAGCCCGCCGCCGCCACACCTGGAGAGGAGACCGAACAGGAGGACGAGCGGCCCGAGACGCGCCATGTGCGGAATTTACGCCGCCGCGACGTCGCCGAGGCGGAAGCGGAGGTCGTTCAGCCGCGCGTGCCAGTCGTCGGACAGCGCCGCGACGCACTTCATCGAGCGGCAGGCGAGCTCGACGAGCTCCTCCGGTGGGATGCCGTGCGTCTCGGCCCATTCGCGGGCATCGTCCGAGAGCTCGTCAGGAGGCTCGCCCGCGGTCGCCGCCACGAGCTCCGCCGCGTGAACGGCCGGCTCGGCGGTCTCGTCGCTCGGCTCGTCACAGGCCGCGGCGAGCGTCTTCTCCAGCGACTTCCAGTCCATCACGGACTGAATTCCACCTGGTCGAAGAAACGAAGCACGGTGTGCCCGGGCCGGACGCGGCTCTGCAGCGCTCTCAGCTCGTCGTCGGTCGCCTCGCCGAGCGCGCGCTTGACCGCGAGCCAGGGGAGGTTGAAGTCCTCCTGGATCATCATCGTCGAGATCCGCGGGTTGATCTCGATCACCTTCTCGCCCATGAACTGGATCGAGAAGAACCAGTCGAGCTCGAACTCCTCGACGATCCGCTCCGACGCCGCAACGAGCTCGGGCGCGTCGAGCGTGACGAAGAACATGCCGAGGCCGCAGCGCACCGACTCGCGCGTCCGGGTCGCCCGGAGGACGATGCGGCGGCCGTCGGCGATGCCGTCCACCGTGCGCTCGGGCTCGGTGAGGAACTCCATGACGAGCAGGTCGAGGCCGTCCTCCGGCAGCAACTCGACCGCCTCCTCGAGCGTCATCGCGAGCGCACCGGGGCGCTCGTAGAGGAGCTGATGAGTGCGGTCGACGGTCGGGTCTAGGACACGGAAGCCGCGCGAGCCGGAGGAGAAGGCCGGCTTGAAGCAGACGGGCTTGTCCGGGTAGCCGAGCTCACGGGCGGCCGCATCGACGCCTGCCGCGCCGGTGACGCGGCGGAACTCGGGCGCGCCGGCGCCGATCCGGTGCAGCGCCTCGAAGGTCTCCGCCTTGTCGTTCGAGCGGCGCTCGGCCTCCGGCCCGCAGACCATGACGGGCACCGGGAACTCCTCGCGCCGCGCGGCGAGGTGGGGAAGGTCGTGGGACGACTCCGGCAGGACGACGTCGACCTGCTCCCGCTCGACGAGCTCGAGAATCGCGTCGGGGAAGCTCGGATCCTTGCCGGCCGGGACGAGGTGGAAGGCGTCGCAGAGGTGGCGGCCGATCGCCCGGTCGGACATGTCCACGCCGACGAGGCGGATCTCGCGCTCGCCGTTCTCCTTCAGCGCGCGCAGCAGCCGCGCAGCGCCCGGCGCACCGCACGCGGTGACGAGGATCGTCGTCATGTCTGCGCGAGCACCCACTGGAAGCACTCCGGCGTGTCGGCACCCTCCCACGCGACGACCTCGTCTTCGGCGATCGCGAATCCCGCCTCACGGACGAGCCGTGAGTTGATCTCGGGCGGGTAGCTCGCGAAGAACGTGGGCGCGCCGAGGAAGTCTCCGGTCCAGCCCGGGTTGTCCGACTGGCCGAACGCGGTCAGGAGCCAGCCGCCCGGCACGAGCCAGGTGTGAATGTTCGCGAGCAGCGGCGCCAGGAGCTCGCGCGGCACATGGTTGAAGACGTAGAAGGAGGCCACCGCGTCGAACGAGGAACCCGGCAGCTCGAGCTCGGTGAAGTCCGCACAGACAAACTCGGCGTCCGGGACGGCGGCGCGAGCGCGTTCCACCTGGCGCGGGGATATGTCGACTCCCGTCAAGGCGAACTGCTGCGCGAGTCGCGTCGTCTCGGGCGATCCGCCGCCGCAACCCAGCTCGAGCACGCGTGCACCATCGCTCAGTCTCGAGACGAGCTTGTCCTCCCAGTCGCGGCGGGGATCGCCGCTGCCCTGCTCGCGCCACTCGGCGAACGTCTCGCCGATTGCGTCGTAGCCGTCGCCCACGAGCCGTGTCCGGGGATCCGCCACGACCGCGATGCTACTTCGGGAGCGCGGGAGGGTCTGCCGGGACGGTGCTCGTTGCAGGGGTGCGATGGGCGTCGCGAGGCAAGGACGCAGGGAGCGCCGATAGCGGTGTTCTATCGGCGCGCCCGAGGACGCCGCAGCCGGCTCAGCCGGCCGACGAGCGAAGCGAGGAGTCGCGGCGCTCAGCGCGGCCCTGCGACACAGCCACTGCCCCGGCAGACGCTCCCATTACTAGACTCGCCTGCGGGTGAAGCGCGCCGCAGCAACGCTCCTCGTAACCGGGCTCGCCGTCGCCTACATCCTTTGGCGAATCGACCTCGGCCGGACGGGACATGTCCTCGCCCACGCGCGGGTCGGCTGGTGGCTCGTCGCCTGTGCGATCTGGTTCGCCGCCGTCTGGCCGTTCGCCTGGCGCTGGCAGCGGCTGCTCGCCGCGCGCGGCATCCACGAGCGGCTCGGCTGGCTCGTGCGGACGAGCTTCGTCGCCTTCGCCGCGGCCCAGGTTCTGCCGACCTCGCTCGGCGGCGACGCGTCGCGGATCTACGAGACCACGCGCCGCCATCCGGGCTCGGGAGGGCCCGCCGCCGGGACCGTCCTGCTCGAGCGTGCGCTCGGCGCCTTCGCGACGCTCGTCCTCGCCGCCGTCGGCTTCGCGCTCGCGATCGGCCGCTACTCCGTCGGCGGCTACATCTGGGTCGAGCTCGCGTTCGTCGTTCTCGCCGTCGCCGGCGCGTTCGTCCTCTTCTCGACTCGGCTCCATCCGCTCCTACGCCGCTTCCGCCCGCTGCTGCGGAAGCTGCGGATCGAGTCGCCGCTGCGCCAGACGTACCTCGCGCTCCACTCTTTCCGGACGGAGTGGCCGCTGCTCGCAGCGATGTTCGCGCTCACGCTCGTCGTGCAGGCCGGACGCGTCCTCGCCATCTGGTGCGCGGGGAAGGCGGTTGGCGTCGATCTCTCGCCGCGGCCGTATTACGTCATGGGACCGCTGCTCTTCCTCGTGATGCTCGTCCCGTTCACGATCAACGGCCTGGCCGTGCGCGAGTCGTTCTTCGTCAGCTTCCTCGGCACGCTCGGAGTCTCGGGCGACCGCGCCTTCTCGACCGGCTTCCTCTTCTTCCTCGTCACGGTCGTAGTGGCGCTGCCCGGCGCGGCGATCGTCGCGTGGGAGGGAGTGAGGCGACACGAGCCGAGGGCGGTGACGTGACGGAGCTCCGCTGGGAGCGACTGACCGGGCCGGTGGCGGCGGCCGCTCTGTTCGGGATCGCGCGACTCCTGCCAACGACCGGCTTCGGGCTCTGGCTGCGGCTCGCTGCGGCGACGCTGCTCGTGCTCCTGCCCGGACGGCTGGTCGCGCGCGCTCTCGGCCAGCGGACCATGGCGGCGACGGTCGCGTGGTCGGTGGCGATCGTCGGCGTCGGGCTCGGGATCACGTTCGTCCTCGGCCAGTCGCTCGACCTCGCCCTCGCCTTCACGCTCGGCGTCGGAGCCGTCGCGCTCATCGCGCTGGTGACAAGGCGTCACCTGCAAGGACAGGGCCTGCCCGGACGGGTGCGATTCGTCCGCGCCTTCGTCGTCTTCGCCGGGCTGATCATCGGCGCCGCGACCTGGGGGATCCAGGGCAACCTCAGCGGCGACTCGTTCTTCCACCTCGGCCGGATCCGGAAGCTCGTCGACCTCCACGAGCTCTCGCTCCACCGGGTCGGCGAGTTCAAGCAGGGCGGGCTCCATCCGGGTTACGCGTTCCCGCTTTGGCACGGCTGGATCGCGCTCGTCTCCCGGCTCGCCGCGGTCGACCCCAGCCGTGTCGCGCGCCACGAGTCGAGCCTGCTCGTTCCGCTCGCGCTCGTCCTTGCCTTCGAGACGGGCTGGGCCGTCTTCCGCTCGACCGGGCCTGCCTTCGCCGTCGTCCTCGCCGTCTTCGCGCTCAAGGCGATGGCGCCGGGCCACGGCGGCGACTACACGCTCCTCTGGCAGCCGGCGCCGGTTGCGACCCAGCTCCTCGCGCCTGCGGCGATCGCCCTCTTCTTCCTCCTCGTCCGGAAGCCGGCGTGGATGCTCGCGCTCACACTCGCCGCCGACAGCGCGGCGCTCACCTTCGTCCACCCGACCTACGCGCTCTTCCTCGCGATCCCGCTGGCCGCGTTCGTCGTCGTCCGCCCGATCCTCGCGCGCGGCGCCGATCTTCGGCGCGGGATTCTGGCGTTCGCGGCTCTGGGAATCCCGATGGCCACTGCGCTCGTCTGGCTTCGGCCGATCGCGGACCAGACGCTGACGCTTCATCTCGGGGCGAAGGAGCTGGCGCGGAGCCTCCACCACTACAGGAGCAGCCTCGTCGTCCACTCGCTGACGAGGTACAACCTCGCGCCGCAGCGCGTCGACCGCAACGGCGCGGTCGACATCGCGGCTCTCGTGCTCGTCCCGCTCGCGCTGCTCGCCCGCCGCCGCCGCTGGGCGGCTCTCGTGCTGGGCGGGACTGTCGCGATCCTCGCGCTCGAGCTCTGGCCCCTGGTCTTCCCGCATTTCGCGAACCTCGTCTCGCTCTCGCAGGCGCGCCGCGCCGCTACGTTCGTCCCGTTTACGGTCGCCTTCGCCGGCGGAGTCGCGGTGATCGCCGGCTTCTCCCGGCTACTCGCCCTTGCCCTCGCGATCGGCGCCGGGATCTGGCTACAGCTCGACTACGGCGGGAACTTCGGCCTGCGCGCCGCGAGGACGACGCCGTCGATCGTCGTCTGGATCGCGCTGTTCGGAGGCGCCGCTGCCATCGTCGTCGGAGCAGTGCTCGTCTGGGCGCGTCGCGACTTCCTTCGCGAGCGAGCGCGCCGGCGCGGCATCACCACCGCGCTCGCCGCGCTGCTCTTCATCGTCCCCATCTCGGTCCACGGCTTCTCGCACTGGACGCCGCGCCCGGTGGCCGGCACGGAGCTGACGCCGGGGCTCATCCACTTCCTGCAGCGGGACGTGCCGCCGCGGTCGGTCATCTTCGCGGACATGGAGACGAGCTACGAGGCGGTCGCGTTCGCACCGGTCTACGCGGTCGCTGTGCCGCCGACCCATGTCGCGCGGACGACGCCCAACCAGGTGCAGACGCGCAAGCACGCCGTGCAGCGCTTCCTGCTGCAGCCGAGCCTCGGCGTGCCCCACCGCTGGGATGCGAACTGGCTCATCCTCCGGCGCAAGAGCGGGCCGGTGGCGTGGGCGCTGGCGCAGGGGCTGAAGCCCGCCTACAAGGACAGGCACTTCTTCGTCTTCGCGCTGCCGAACCCGGCACTACCGTTGCCGCAGTGAAGGTTCTCTTGGTGACCCTCCACTTCCCGCCGGGAGGTGGCGGCGGCGTCCACCGGCCGCTGAAGTTCGCGACGCACCTGCCCGCGCTCGGGATCGAGACGCACGTACTCGCGCCGGACGTTCCCGGCGCCGTTCCCGCAGACGCCGAGCTCGAGCTGCCGACGCAGGCCTGGATCCATCGCGTCCGCTACGTCGGGCCGCGCAGTGGCCGTCCCGCCGAGCGCCTCGCCGGGACGCAAGGGCTTGCGCGCGTCGGCACCCAGGCGGCGCTGCTCGGGCGGCGGCTGCTCGTCCCCGACGAGAACCTCCCCTGGAGCACGGTCGCGACGCCGGTCGCGATCCGGCTCGCCCGCCGGGAAGGGATCGACGTCGTCCTCACCACCTCACCGCCGCCGTCTCTCCACCTGCTCGGCGCCGCCGTGAAGCGCGCGAGCGGCGCGGCCTGGGTCGCCGACCTGCGGGACCCACTTACTTCTCATCCTCACCGGCGAGGCTACGAGTCCCGGCTCGCGCAGTTGAAGGAGCTCGCGGTCGGAGGAGTCGGGCGGCTCGTCGCGTCGCAGGCGGACGCGATCGTCGCCGCGTCCGACGCGATTGCGGAGGAGGCGCGAGCGTTGCATCCGAAAGGGAAGGTCGTGACGATCGCCAACGGCTGCGACTTCGACGACTTCGCGGGCCTCGAGCACCACGCGAGCGATCGCCTCCGGATCACTCACGCAGGCAACTTCCACGGCAAGCGCGACCCGAAGCCGTTCCTCCAGGCGTTCGCCGCGACCGGCCTCGAGGACGTTGTCGTCCGCTTCGCCGGTGACTTTCGCGCCGCCGACCGCGAGTACGCGGAGTCGCTCGGGCTCGGCGACCGGATCGAGCTGCTCGGCTACGTCTCACGCCGCCGCTCGCTCGAGCTCCAGCGCGACTCCGAGGCTCTGCTCCTCCTCGTGCCGGAGTCGGGCGGGCGCGGCAAGGGCGTCCTGACCGGGAAGATCTTCGAGTACCTCGCCGCCGAGCGGCCGATCCTCGCCGTTGTGCCGGAGGAGGGAGCCGCTGCGCAGCTCGTCCGCGACACCGGCGCCGGCGTCGTCGCGGCGCCCGACGATGTGGACGCGATCCGCGCAGCGCTGCTCGAGCTGCACCGGCGCTGGCGGGCCGGCAGCCTCGACGGCACGCCGCTCTCGCCCGAGTGGCGCGATCGCCTGTCGCGCGCCAACCGCGTCGAGGAGCTGGCCGACGTGCTAAGGAGCGTGGCGTGACAGCCGCCGCCATCTCCGTCGTGCGCGCCCGGCCGGTCTCCCGCGACCGTGTCGCCACGGGGCTCCTCTTCGCCTCGCTCTTCGTCTCGACCTTCGAGAAGCTGCAATGGAGCTTCATCGGCGCGATCGGGATCAACGACATCGCGACGATCCTGTTCCTGATCGCGTTCCTCGCGAGCCAGGCGGAGCGCGAGCGGCCGTTCCCGCGCACGAGCGCGATCGTGCTCGGCTTCTTCGCAGCCTTCGCGCTCGTCTACCTCGCGGGCTTCTTCGATCTCCAGACGAAGCAGGGGCTCGACCAGTTCGTAAAGGGGATGGTCAAGTTCGCCATCCACTGGACGTTCCTCGTCGCGGCGGTCGCCTATCTCTGGCGGCGCGGCGAGGCGTTCTTCTGGCGCGCGCTCGGCTGGTTCACGCTCGGGTTCGTCGCCAACGCGGTGTACGGGATCCTCCAGCTCGGTGCGGCCGTCGCCGGTCACAACCTCGACCACGTCGTGATCGACCCGCTGACAGGCGGCACGCGCTCGATCAACGTCTTCGGGGCCATCAACGGGCAGAGCATCTACCGGGTCAACGCGCTCACCGGCGACCCGAACCATCTGGGCGTGATGCTCGTCATTCCGCTGCTCGCGCTGGCGCCGGTCTATCTCCGGCTGCCGCGCGGCCACCGGCTGAAGTGGCCGCTCGCGGGGGCGCTTGCCTTCCTCCTCCTCATCGAGATCGCGACGCTCTCGCGCAGCGGTTGGCTCGGGCTCGGGGTCGGGGCGATCGTGCTCGCGTTCCCGTACCGGCGCTTTCTCCTTTCGAAGCAGCTCCTTTACCCGCTCGGCGGGCTCGCCCTCCTGCTGCTCGCAGTGCTCGTCACGCACCAGCACTTCTTCTCGACACTGCTCGGCCAGAGGTTCTCGGCGAACGGATCGTCAACCCAGGCGCACTTCGCCGTCTACTCGTTCATCGGCTCGGTGCTGCACATGCACCCGCTGCTCGGCCTTGGCGAGAACAACTTCGCCGTCTACTACGAGTTCATCACGGGGAAAGCGAACTTCGGCGCCCACTCGTACTGGGTCTCGGTCATCGTCGAGTCGGGGCTGCTCGGGCTCCTCGTCTGGATCGTCTTCCTCCGCTACGTCTTCGTCCGGCTGCTCGCGGCGCGGCGGCTGGGGAGGATCCTCGACCGGAGCGGTGATGAGGAAGGCTCACGCGTGAGGCCGCTCGCCTACGGGATGACGGCGGCGCTCGTCGGCACGATCGCCGCGAACTTCTTCTACCTGACGATGCAGTTCTATTACTTCTACGCCTTCCTGGCGTTCGCGCTCGCGTTGCCGCTCGTCTTCGGCCGGCGGGCGCGCGACGCCTCGCCGTAGCGCGTGCGCGTCGTCGTCCTCACGACGTCGTGGCCGCGGCACGAGCGGGAGTTCGCGGGCCGCTTCGTCGCCGATGCCGTCGAGCGGCTGCGGGAGCGGGGGGTCGAGGTGGACGTCCTTGCGCCCGGGAACGGCTTCCGGGACTTCGGTCTCGCGTATGGGGACGGGATGGCCGTCAACCTGCGGCGCCGCCCGTGGGCTGCACCTCTGATGCTGTTCTCGATGTGGCGCGCGGTGCGGCGGGCAGCGCGCAGCGCCGATCTCGTCCACGCCCACTGGCTCCTGACGGCGCTCGTCGCGCGCTTCGCGGGGAAGCCGTTCGTCGTCACGCTGCACGGCTCGATCCGTTTCGAGGCGACCTCCGACGTCGGGCTCGCGCGGCGGCGGCCGTGGCTCGTCCGCCGGCTCCTGCGTCCTGCCGCCGCGGTGATCTGCGTCTCGGAGACGCTCGCCGCCGCCGTGCGCGAGGCGGGCATCGAGGCGGTCGTGATCCCGAACGGCGTCCGGGTTCCCGAGGAGGTCGGCGCGCCGGCCGAGCCTCCCGAGGTGCTCTACGTCGGGCGGCTCTCGCCGGAGAAGAACGTGGACGTGCTCGTCGAGGCGGTGGGCGACCTCAACCTCGTCGCTGCTGGCGACGGGCCTCTGCGCGATCTCGTCCCCGGCGCGCTCGGCGCCGTGCCGCACGCGGAGGTGGAGCGGCTGCTCGAGCGAGCCACGGTCGTCGTCGCGCCGTGCGAGCGGGAGGGATTCGGAGTTGCCGCCGCGGAGGCGATGGCCTTCGGGCGTCCTGTGGTCGCCGCAGCGGGCGGCGCGCTGCTCGAGCTCGTCGAAGACGGCGAGACGGGGCTGCTCGTGCCGCCCCGCGACGCAGCGGCGCTACGCGCAGCGGTGGAGCGGCTCCTCGCCGATGCGGATCTGCGCGAGCGCCTCGGCGCCGCCGCCCGCACCCGCGCGCGCGAGCGCTACGGCTGGGATGCCGTGATCGAGCGGACGCTCGAGATCTACCGCGCGGCAGCCTGAGGCGCGGCTTCGCGGTACCAGGCGATAGTCCGCTCCAGGCCTTCCCGCAGCGGCGTCTTCGCCTCGAAGCCGAACAGCTCCTTCGCGCGCGACGCGTCGAGGCTGCGGCGTGGCTGGCCATTCGGCATCGAGGAGTCCCAGCGGATCTCTCCCTCGAAGCCGCTCAGCTCGGCGACGAGCTCGGCGAGCTCGCGGATCGAGATCTCCTTGCCCGTGCCGAGGTTGACGGGATCCGCACCGTCATACCGCTCGGCCGCGAGTAGCAGCCCGTCGGCGCAGTCGTCGACGTAGAGGAACTCGCGGGTCGGCGTCCCGTCGCCCCAGAGCACGACCTCGTCGGGCGAGGAGTGCATCTTCCGGATCAGGTCGGCGATGACGTGGGCGTTCGTCTCGTGGAAGTTGTCGCCCGGCCCGTAGAGGTTCGCGGGGAGAAGGAAGATCGCGTTCGTGCCGTACTGCTCGCGGTACGCCTGCGCGCCGACGAGGAGCGCCTTCTTCGCGACGCCGTACGGCGCGTTCGTCTCCTCGGGATAGCCGTCCCAGAGATCGTCCTCGCGGAACGGCACAGGAGCGAACTTCGGATAGGCGCAGACCGTTCCCGTGAGCACGACCTTGCCGGTGCCGGCGAGCCGCGCCTGCTCGAGGACGTTCGCGCCCATCATCAGATTCGCGTACCAGTAGCGGCCGGGATTGGCGCGATTGGCGCCGATGCCCCCGACCTCGGCGGCGAGATGGAAGACGAGCTCCGGCTGCGCGTCGTCGAACAGCCGCGCCGCGTCCGAGGCGCTCGTCAGGTCGTAGTCGGCCTGCCGCGCGACGAACGGCTCGCTCCCGTCTGCCCGCAGCCGCTCGACCAGGTGGGAGCCGAGGAACCCGCCGCCACCCGTCACCAAAACGCGCATGCCGCAAGCGTAGACCGCGCGGCCGGTACGGTAGGGCGCCGTGGCGAAGCGGAAAGCGTTCATCACTGGCATCACCGGCCAGGACGGCTCCTACCTCGCCGAGATTCTTCTCGAGAAGGACTACGAGGTCTACGGGATGATCCGGCGGTCGAGCTCGTTCAACACGGCTCGGATCGACCACATCTTCGGCGACATCGAGCTGCTGTTCGGCGACCTGACCGACGGCTCCGTCCTCAACCGGCTGATGCGCACGATCCGGCCGGACGAGGTCTACAACCTCGGCGCGCAGAGCCAGGTCCACGTCAGCTTCCAGGTCCCGGAGTTCACCGCCGACGTGACCGGGATGGGGACGTTGCGGCTGCTCGACGCGATCCGCGAGGAGGATCTCAAGTGCCGCTTCTACGAGGCGGGCTCGAGCGAGATGTTCGGCCAGGTCGCCGAGACGCCGCAGACCGAGACGACGCCGTTCCATCCGCGCAGCCCGTACGGCGTCGCGAAGGTCTTCGGCTACTGGATCACCCGCAACTATCGCGAGGCGTACGGGATGTTCGCGGTGAACGGGATCCTCTTCAACCACGAGTCGCCGCGGCGCGGGCCGACCTTCGTGACGCGCAAGACGACGCGCGCGATCGGCGCGATCCTCCGCGGCGAGCAGAACGAGTTGCGGCTCGGGAACCTCGACTCGAAGCGCGACTGGGGTTTCGCGCGCGACTACATGCAAGGCGCCTGGCAGATGCTCCAGGCGGACGAGCCCGACGACTACGTCCTGGCGACCGGCGAGACGCACTCCGTTCGCGAGTTCCTCGACGAGGCGTTCGGCTACGCGGGGCTCGACTGGAACGACTACGTGAAGATCGACGAGCGCTACTTCCGTCCCGCCGAGGTCGACTTCCTGCTCGGCGACGCGTCGAAGGCGAAGGAGAAGCTCGGCTGGGAGCCGACCGTCCGCTTCCCCGAGCTCGTCCGGATGATGGTCGACCACGACCGCGAGCGCCGCCACACCGAAGAGCACTACGTATGAAAGGCGTGATCCTCGCCGGCGGAGTCGGCAGCCGGCTCGCGCCGCTGACGCGGATCACGAACAAGCACCTCCTGCCGCTCTACGACCGCCCGATGGTCACGTACGCCGTCGAGGCGCTCGTCGACGCCGGGATCGGGGAGCTGATGCTCGTGACCGGCGGCATGCACGCCGGGGAGTTCTTCCGCCTGCTCGGGAACGGCCACGAGTACGGGATCGACCGGCTCTTCTACGCGTACCAGGAGAACCAGGGCGGCGTGGCCGAGGCGCTCGGGCTCGCCGAGCGGTACGTCGGCGACGACGGCTGCTGCGTCCTGCTCGCCGACAACGTCTTCGAGACGCCGCTGCGCCCGCTCGTCGAGCGGTTTGCGGCGCAGGAGAAAGGCGCGTTGATCGTCCTCTCCCGGATCGAAGAGGACGAGCATCTCCGCCACCTCGGCGTCGCGGAGTTCGACGGTGACGACCGGATCGTGCGCATCGCCGAGAAGCCTGCCGAGCCGCCCAGCCGCCTCGGCGTGACCGGCCTCTACTTCTTCGACGCGCAGGTCTGGGAGGTGCTGCCGACGCTCGCGCCCTCCGGCCGCGGCGAGCTCGAGATCACCGACGTCATCAACTGGTACGCCGGGCGCGGCGAGCTGGAGGCCGAGGTCGTCGACGGCTACTGGGGAGACGCCGGCGAGTCGATCGAGGCCTACTACGCCGTCAACGACTTCGTGCGGGCGAGGCACGGATGAGGCGGCTGCTCGTCACCGGCGCGGCCGGCTTCATCGGCTCGGCGTTCGTCCGCCACTGGCTCGAGCGCCATCCCGATGACCACGTCGTCGTTCTCGACCTGCTCACGTACGCCGGCGACAAGCGCAACCTCGACGGGCTGGACGTCCGGCTCGTCCACGGTGACATCTGCGACCTCGACCTCGCGGAGCGGCTGCTCGCAGAGCAGGAGCTCGACACGGTCGTCAACTTCGCGGCCGAGTCGCACAACAGCCTCGCGGCGCTCGACCCCGGGCGGTTCTTCCGGACGAACGTGCTCGGGACGCAGGCGCTGCTAGAGGCTGCGCGACGGTGCAGTGTCGGTCGTTTCCATCACGTCTCGACGTGCGAGGTCTACGGCGACCTGCCGCTCGACTCCGACGAGTCGTTCACCGAGGAGTCTCCCTACCGGCCGCGCACGCCGTACAACGCCTCGAAGGCCGCCGCCGACCACGCCGTCCGCGCCTACCACGAGACGTTCGGACTGCCGGTGACGATCACGAACTGCTCGAACAACTACGGGCCGCGTCAGTTCCCGGAGAAGGTCGTCCCGCTCTTCGTCACGAACGCGCTCGACGACGTCGCGCTGCCGCTGTACGCCTCGACCGCGAACCGCCGCGAGTGGCTCCACGTCGACGACCACTGCCGCGCGATCGAGCTCGTCCTCCTCGAGGGGAAAGACGGCGAGACGTACAACGTCGGCTCCGGTCTCGAGCGCTCGATCGAGGAGATCGCCGATCTCGTCCTCGAGTTGACCGGTAAGCCGGAGTCCCTGAAGACGATCGTCCCCGACCGCCCCGGCCACGACCGCCGCTACCTCCTCGACTCGTCCAAGCTCGGGCGCGAGCTCGGCTGGGAGCCCGAGATCCCGTTCGACGAGGGCATGCGCGCGACCGTCGAGTGGTATCGCGCCAACCGCGACTGGTGGGAGCCGCTCAAGCAGCGGGCCCCGGTCGCGGAGGCGAGCGCCTGGCGCTCCTGAGCCTTGCGCATCGTCGTCCACGACTACGTCGGCTACGCCTTCCCGGCGCAGCTCGCCCGCGCGCTCGCCGGGCGCGGCCACGACGTCCTCCACCTCCACTGCCGGTCATTTGTCGCCGGCAAGGGAAACCTCGCTCGCGTCGACGGGGATTCCCCGGGACTCGTGTTCGACTCGGTCGCAGTGGAAGGGGAGTTCGCGAAGTACGACATCCCGCGGCGCATCCGCCATGAGCGCGCGACGGGACGCGAGCTCGCGGGGAAGATCGCCGCCTTCGGCCCCGACGTCGCCCTCTCCTCGAACGCGCCGCTCCTCGTCCAGCGCGCGCTGCTCCGCGCGACGCATGCGGCCGGCGCGCGCTTCGTCTTCTGGCAGCAGGACGTGATCAGCGCCGCGGCGCGGCGCGTGGCGGGGGGCGCCGCCGGCTGGGCGGCCGGGCTGCTGGAACGCCGCCTTCTGCGCCGGAGCGACGGCGTCGTCGTCATCTCCGAGGACTTCCTGCCCCTGCTGCGCCGCTGGGGCATCGACTCCTCGCGCGTCGAGGTGATCGAGAACTGGGCGCCGCTCGACGAGTTGTCGGTCGTGCCGCGCGTCAATGCCTGGTCGGCGGAGCAGGGGCTCGACGGGTGCTTTGTCTTTCTCTACTCAGGCGCGCTCGGCGTCAAGCACGACCCGAGCCTCCTGCTCGACCTCGCCCGCTGGGCAGGCGCGCGCGACGCGCTCGTCGTCGTGGTCTCGGAAGGCCCCGGCGCGGCGTGGCTAACCGAGCAGGCCGAGCCCGCACTCCGCGTCCTCCCGTACCAGCCCTACGAGCGGCTGGCGGAGGTGCTCGGTTCCGCCGACGTCCTCGTCGCGCTGCTCGACCCGACGGCCGCGGGCTTCTCCGTCCCGTCGAAGGTGCTCACGTACCTCTGCGCCGGCCGGCCGCTTCTCGTCTCGGTCGCGGCGGACAACCTCGCAGCGCGCGTCGTCGAGCGAAGCGGCGGCGGAATCGTTGTGCCGCCGTCAGACGGGGCAGCCCTCGTCGCCGCCGCGGCAGAGCTCCTCGCAGACGAGGAACGACGCCGCGAGCTCGGCGAGCGTGCGCGGGCCTACGCGGAGGCCGCGTTCGACATCGACGCGATCGCGTCGCGCTTCGAGGAGGTTCTAGGAGTTACCGGCGCGCCGGCGGCGTAGCGCGCGGCCGACGGCGAACGCCGTCGCTCCCAAAAGGAGCGTCGCGAAGAGCGCGATCGGGCCTGGCCCGAGATCGAGCGCCGCGAGGAGCGCGCCGGGAGAGCTCACGGGGCCGTTCGTCGCCCCGGTGGTCGGTCGCCCGGCCGCGCCGAAGGTCCGCGAGGTCGCGATCGCCTGGAGCACGCGTGCATCCTTACCGCCGAGCTTTGCGAGTTCCGCGGCGAGGGCAGCCGAGAGGGGAACTGCCTTTCCGCCTACCGTCACGTACCCGCCGCTCGCGGTCGGATTGGGCTCGTGGTAGACGCACAGGGCGCTCGTGCCGCAGTCCGACGAATGCTTGTGCTTCTTGGGCTTGCCGCCACTCGCGAGCGCAGGGGGCGACAGCAACGCGGCGACGGCGAGCAAGGCGAGTGCGAGATGCGGCACGCGGCGAATCACGCACCGCTACTGTAGCCAACCGTGTTGGCGACTTGGGGGGCGGAAGACCGGCTTGCGTTGGTTCGTAACGCGAGTGCTGCGTTCGCGGTCAGCCTCTCCGTCTTCCTCCTCTCGTACACGGACGGCGGTTTTGCCACTACGACCCGCGCGTACGCCGCTATTGCCGCCTGGTGGCTGATCGGGGTAGGCGCGGCGCTCACGCTCTGGACGGCGCGCGCGCAGATCAGCCGGCTCGCGGTCGCCGCGCCGATTTTACTCGCGCTTTACGCGCTGTGGATCCTGCTCTCGATGAGCTGGACACCGGACGGGGAGCGCGCCTTCGAGCAGTTCAACCAGGTTTCCCTCTACGTCGCCGTGCTGATCCTCGCGATCGCGCTGGGCCGGCTCGTGCCGGCCTCGTGGCTCGTTGGCGGCATCGCGCTCGCCCTGGCCGGGATCGCGATCGTCGCGTTCCTGAGCCGCGTCTTTCCAAGTACGTTCCCCGGCTCGACCGGCGGGGCGGAGCTCCTCAATCCGCTCTACGTGCGGTTGAGCTTCCCGCTCGGCTATTGGAACGGGCTCGGGATCGAGTCCGCGCTGGCCCTTCCCCTCCTGCTGTCGATCATGGTCTCGCGCCGGAGCCGGGTCGCCAGCGCGCTCGCAGCGCTGCCCTTGCCCGTCATCGCCGCCGACATGTACCTGACCTCGTCGCGCGGCGCGTTCGCCGCGGCGGCGGTGGCGATCGTCCTCTACCTCGTTCTGACGTCCAACCGCTGGACGGCACTGGCCGCGACGGCGTTGACGGGCGTCGCCTTCGTCCTCGCGGTCTTCTTCATCCATTCGCGGCGAGCGCTGATCGAGGGCCAGATGTCCACGGCGCTCGGCGACCACCAGGGCCATGTCGCCGCGCTCGCGGTGTTCCTGATCGCCGTCGGTGGGGCTCTCGTCTGGCTCGGGATCGCAGAGCTTGGACGCCGCCTGCCGGCTCCACGGGCTGTCGTCGGCTGGGCGACGGCAGGCGTGCTCGTCGTCGCCGTGCTCGTGGGCATCGTCCTCGCCCATCCGGTGCGCCGCTTCGAGGAGTTCAAGACGCAGGCGAACTACTCCGGCTCGAGCAACTTCGTCACCTCGCACCTGCTCTCGAGCTCCGGTAGCGGCCGCTGGCAGCTCTGGACGGACGCCGTATCGCAGTTCCGTGCCCACCCGCTCAACGGCGGTGGCGCGGGGTCGTACCTGTACTGGTGGCTCGAGCACCGCCCGATCGGCCTCTACTCCCAGTACGCCCACTCCCTCTACCTCGAGACACTCGGGGAGCTGGGAATCATCGGCCTGCTGCTCCTCGCCGCCGCCGTGCTGGTCGCCGTCGCCGGGGCCGTGCGGGCGTCTCTCCTCCTGCGCAGCCCGACGATCGCGGGGCTGGCCGCCTGCGGCATCGCCTTCTTCGCCGCGGCGGCCTACGACTGGGTCTGGCAGCTGTCGGGCATCGCAATGGTCGGCGTCGGCGCCCTCGGTCTCACGCTCGGCGCGCTGCCGTCGAGTCGCGCGGTCCCGTGGGGACGCTTCGAGCTCGGGCGGCCGCTGCTCGCCCTACTGGCCGTGGCGGCAATCGTCCCCCAGATCGTGATTCTCGCCGCCGGGCTCCACCTCGCGCACAGCCGGACAGCCGACGCGAACGGGAATCTCGCCCGCGCGAAGTCCGAGGCGCTCGCGGCGAAGGAGGTCGAGCCTTGGGCTTCGTCCGCGTATCTCCAGCTGGGGCTCATCGACGAGCAGGAAGGACTCAACGCAGAGGCGCGCACGTATCTAGGCGACGCGATTCGCCGTTCACACGACTACTGGTTCCTGTGGGCAGACGCCGCGTCGCTCGACGTTCGGCGCGGTCAGATCCTCCAGGCGAGGCGGGAACTCGACGAAGCGCGGCTGCTCAACCCACTCGAACCGACTCTCCAGGCGGGATCGCCGTGATTAACCCCGAATTAACAAGCAGCCCGATACATTCTTGGCAACCGGACTCGGGCTTCCGGGGCGAGTCCTGACGGGAAGCGGGGGAATGAGCGAGCTCGAGATCAGTATCGGTTCGGCACGCAGCGAGACGGCCAGCGGAACGACGGAGGCCGGGCTTGTCGCGCACCGGATCGAGACGCGTCACGGCCGCGATGCGCTTCTCCGGCGGGTGATCGCGACCGCGGACGTCGCGACCGTCCTCGGCATCTCGCTCGTCGTCCTGCTCTCCGGCGGTGGCGCCAACATCGCCCTCCTCCTCCTTCTCTCGGCCCCGGCCTGGATCGTGACCGCGAAGATCGCCGGCCTCTACGACCGCGACCACCGGACGCTGCGGCACCTGACGGTCGACGAACTGCCCTGGATCATCGGCTGGGCGTTCGGAGCCACGGCGTTCCTGACGTTGCTCACCGCCCCGTTCCCGTCGCTCGACATGAGCTCCAGGAACCGGCTCGTCGTCTGGGGGGCGGCGATCGGACTCGGCTTCCTCTTCCGCGCGACTGCCCGTGCGCTCTGGCGCCGCGTGACTCCGCCGCAGCGCGTGTTCATCGTGGGAGACGGCCCCCTGGCAGAGGCGGTCGTCCGCAAGCTCGAGCTCTTCCCCGACATCCACGCCGAGGTCGTCGGGGAGGTCGCGAACTGCAACGACCTTGGCGACCAGCTCGACGAGCTCGACGGCGTCGACAGGATCATCGTCGCCTGCAGCGAGCTGAGCGAGGAAGTGCTCGAGCAGCTGCTGCCGGCGTGCCGGCTCCGCGGCGTCAAGCTCACCGTCGTGCCGCCGACCCGCGGCATGTTCGGGACGGCGACCCACCTTGGGCACATCGCCGACCTGCCGCTCCTCGACTACAACACGTGGGACATCTCCCGTGTCACGCGCGCGCTGAAGCGCGCGTTCGACGTGTTCGGGGCGCTGCTCGGGCTCCTCGTCGTCTCCCCGCTACTCATCCTCGCCGCGCTGGCGATCGTCCTCGACAGCGGCTTCCCGATCTTCTTCCGCCAGACGCGTGGCGGCGAGGAAGGGCGCCCCTTCGAGATGATCAAGTTCAGGACGATGGTCCGCGACGCGGAGGCGATGCTGCCGGAGCTCGTGCCGCTCGAGAAGCTCGCGGATCCGATGTTCAAGCTCCCGAACGACCCGCGTGTCACCCGCGTCGGGCGGTTCCTGCGGAAGATGAGCATCGACGAGCTGCCGCAGCTCGTGAACGTCCTACGCGGCGACATGTCGATCGTCGGGCCGCGGCCCGAGCAGCTCGACCTCGTCGAGCGCTATGAGCCGGAGCACCAGTTCCGGCTCGCGGTGAAGCCGGGCCTGACCGGCCCGATGCAGGTCTACGGGCGTGGCGAGCTCAGCTTCGCCGAGCGGCTGGCTGTCGAGCGGGAGTACGTCGAGAACCTCTCGCTCACGCGTGACTTCCGGATCGTCCTCCTGACGCTTCCTGCGGTCTTCGGCCGACGCGGCGCGTTCTAGGCGCTCGACGCCACCGCGGCCGTAAGCTCGTTCCCATCATGGCCCCGTTGCGCATCGGGATCGCGCTGCTGACGAACGAGTCCGGCGGCGGCGCGTACCAGTACGGTCAGACGATGCTGAGCGTGCTGGCGGAGCTGCGCGACGAGCGCAAGGAGGAGTTCGTCGTCCTCGCGGACGAGCTCCGCGCCGGCGATCCACTGCTCGGCGGCGTCGAGTGGGAGATTGCGCCGCTGACGTCGGGTTCTCTTCGCCGCCGTGCCTTCCGCGTGGCGAAACAGCTCGCGCCCGATCGCCACCGACATCGTTGGCGCGAGCAGCGCGGCGGGCCGACGGGCGCGGCACGTCGCCGGCCGGACATCCGGGCCTGGCACGAGCGGCTGGGGATCGATCTCGTCGTCTACCCCTTCACGTCGCCGTTCGCCTTCGAAGCGGGGACGCCGTACGTCCTCGCCGTGCACGACCTCATGCATCGCCGCCACCCCGAGTTCCCCGAGTTCAGCGGCTCCGAGCTGGCGGAGCGCGAGTACCTCTTCGGCAGCGGCATCGAGGAGGCCGAGCTGATCCTCGTTGACTCCGAGGTCGGCAAGGAGGATGTGCTCGAGTTCTACGCCGACCGGATCACGCCGGATCGGATCGCGGTTCTCCCCTTCCTTCCGGGCGCCCCGACCGCCGTGACGGACGACGATCGTGCGCGCGTGCGCCGCGATCACCGTCTGCCCGAGCGATTCCTCTTCTATCCGGCGCAGTTCTGGCCGCACAAGAACCATCGCCTGATCGTCGAGGCGCTTGCGCATGTCGAGGATGCCGAGCTCGTCCTCGTCGGCTCCGCCGTCGGCGAGGTGCGCGAGCGTAACCATGCGGAACTGTTCACGCGGGCGCGCGAGCTCGGCCTCGAGCGGCGCCTCCACCATCTCGGCTACGTGCCGGCGGCGGACGTCGCTGCGCTCTACTCTGAGGCCGTCGCGCTGGTCATGCCGACCTTCTTCGGGCCGACGAACATCCCCGTTCTTGAGGCGTGGGCGCTCGATTGTCCCGTCATCACCTCCGATATCCGCGGCGTCCGGGAGCAGGCCGGCGACGCGGCGCTGCTCGTCGACCCGGAATCGCTGGAGGCGCTCACTGAGGCGATCCGGCGAGTCTGGCTGGACGAGGAGCTGCGCGCTGAGCTCGCCCGGCGCGGCCGCGAGCGGCTCGCCCTCTACACGCGCGACGAGTACGGGCGACGACTCGGCGCCGTCCTCGACCAGGCGGGCGCACTCGTCTGCCAGTCGCCGGAGTCGGCCCGTGTTTGAGCGGATCCCGGCGGAAGGGCCGCTCCTCGCGCTGCTCCTCTCCGGCGCGGGCGACCCGGCAGAGACGACCTTCCCCACGCCGCCCGAGCTGAACCTGCAGGTCGGCTTCGTGGTCTATCCCGCGGGCGGCGAGATCCCGCGTCACGACCACAAGCTGCTCGAGCGGCAGATCGTCGGCACCGCGGAGGTGCTCGTCGTCCGCTCCGGCCGCTGCGAGATCGACCTCTACGACCACGATCGCCAGCACGTAGCGACCCGGGAGCTGCGCGCGGGCGACGTCATCTTCATCGTCGGCGGCGGCCACGGGTTCCGGATGCTCGAGGACACCGTCCTGCTCGAGGTGAAGCAGGGCCCGTACACCGGGCTCGACGAGAAGGAGCGGTTCTGAGCGACCTGATCCCCGTCAACGAGCCGAAGCTCGGCGCGCGGGAGCTGGAGTACGTGACCGAGGCGGTCTCCAGCGGCTGGATCTCGTCCGCCGGCCGCTACATCGAGGAGTTCGAGGCGGGCTGGGCAGCGTACTGCGGGCGGCGCCACGGGATCGCGGTCAGCAACGGCACGACCGCGCTCCACGCCGCAGTCGCGGCGCTCGCGCTCGAGCCCGGCGACGAGGTGATCGTGCCGACGTTCACGATCGTCTCCTGCATCACGGCTCTTCTAGCCGTCGGCGCCGTCCCCGTCCTCGTCGACTCCGATCCGGAGCTCTGGACGATGGACGTCGGCCAGGTCGAGTCACTGGTGACGGAGAGGACGCGGGCGATCATGCCGGTGCACATCTACGGCCATCCGGTCGACATGGACCCGGTGCTCGAGCTCGCCGGCCGGCGCGGGCTGCGGATGATCGAGGACGCGGCCGAGGCACACGGCGCCGCGTACCGCTCGAGCGACATGACATGGCGGCGCTGCGGCAGCTTCGGCGAGATGAGCACGTTCAGCTTCTACGCGAACAAGCTCGTCACGACGGGGGAGGGCGGGATGGTCGTGACTGACGACGATGCACTCGCCGAGCGGCTCCGCTCGCTCCGCAACCTCGGCTTCAACGCCGACCGGCGCTTCCACCACGCAGAGCTCGGGTTCAACTACCGGCTCACCAACCTCCAGGCCGCGCTCGGCGTGGCGCAACTCGAGCGGGTGGACGAGATCGTGGCGCGGAAGCGCGAGGTCGCGGCGCTGTACACGGCCGGCCTCGCGGACATCGACGGGCTCACGCTTCCCGTCGAGGCGCCGTGGGCGCGCAGCGTCTTCTGGATGTACGGGCTCGTCGTCGACGCGGCGACGGGGCTCGACGCAGCCGCGTTCGCCGAGCGGCTGCTCGAGCGCGGCGTCGACACGCGTCCGTTCTTTCTCGGCATGCACGAGCAGCCGGCGCTGCACGAGCTCGGGTTGTTCCGCGACGAGTCGTATCCCGTCGCCGAACGGCTCGCGCGGCAAGGGCTCTACCTTCCGTCCGGCCTCGCGCTGACGGACGAGCAGGTCGGACGCGTGTGCGAGGCCGTGGGCGAAGCGCTCGCCTGAGCGGCGGGGTCAGCTCTTTCGGAACTCGACGCAGGCAACCGCTCGCGCGGCGGCGGCGCGGTCATCATCCAGCCGCTCCGGATCGGGTGGACGACCCTCGGCTCCTGCGCGCGCGACCTCCGCGGCGTACGCCGACTCGGCGCAGGCAGCCTCGTCTGCGATCTGCCAGCCGTTGCGCGAATAGCGGTAGAAGCTCCGGGACTCGACGGTACCGGGGACAACGTCGACGAGCTGCGCAAGCGAGGTTGAGTCGAACACGCGGAACGTTCCATAGTCGTGTCCCTTCCCGAACGGAACTGTCACGAGCAGCCGTCCGCCCGGCTTCAGCACGCGCGCGAGCTCTCGCGCGGCGTCGAGGTGGTCGCCCTCGCCGGCTTCGAAGGACTTCCTCCCCGCGACGTACACCGCGTTGTCGTGGCCGATGTGCTCGAGCGTCGAGATGGACGCGACGTCGTCGTAGTAGGCGTCGCGGATCGGGATTTCGCGGAGGTCGGCATAGAGGTAGGAAATCCCGTCGCGCCAGAAGGCCGTCGCTTCGGGCGCCAGAGTGAGTACGTGAAGCTCCCGGATCTGGAGCTCGGGGCGCTGGACGAGGTGACTGTGGTTGAGAGTCGAGCCGGCATCCAGGAGTCGGCCGCTCTCGCAGCCGAGCTGCGCGAACAACCACGGGAGCTCGATGCAGCGCTCGTCGAGGCCGATGCCGTAGCCGTCCGGAAGAGGCGTCGCGTCGTGGAAGGCTCGGAGCAGGTCACCGTCCGCCAATGCGGCCGAGACGTAGTCGTCTCGATAAGCGACGTAGCCCGGGGACCAGGGCTTCCGGCCGGACGCCTCGAATGAACGTCTCCGGGCGCGGGCCCGGGTCCGCTCGACCGCAGGGATCTCCGCCGCGCACGCTCGGAGGATTCTGTGGATGGAGTTCCGGCCGCGCATGCCGGCTAGTTTGCCTTCATCGGGCCGCGTCGCTGAGGCGCCGTCTTGCGCGCGCAACGTAGCTTGGGCCGAGCCTCAGCCGCGCACAGAGCGCGTACGCGTAGTGCCGGGCGTCGCGCTCGCGCGAGCGGGCCAGCAGCCGCCGCGCCTCGTCCCACAACCCGAAGTTGAGCGCGCTGCGCACGAGAAAGCGGACGTGCCACTCCCAGGTCTCCGCGCCGCAGCGTTCGACGATCTCGGAGCGGAATTTGTCGATCACGTACTCGTAGCCGCGCACATATGCAACCCCTGAGGCAGAGATCGAGTCGAGCCGTCCAGCGTGATAGACGAAGACCGGATCCGCCGGCTCGACGAACTCGCAGAACCCGGCCAGCCGGATCGAGGTCTCCCACTCGTGGAATGAAGGCACTTGCTCGTCCAAGCCGCCGATCCGCTCGAGTGCCGCGCGGGACACGAGCATCGCTTGCAGGAAGGGGGCCGGCGCTTGCAGCAACGCGTCGAGCGCATCCTCGGGAATCCGGCGCTCCGGCATCGGGTCACTGCGGCCGGGCACAACCGCGCTCCCGTGCACGACCGTGCACGGGTCGAAGCCCCGCCTTGCGAGCAGAGCAACCTGCCGCTCGAGCTTGTCGGGGAGCCACTCGTCGTCGGAGTCCTGGAACGCGATCCAATCGCCACGCGCCTCGCGGATGCCGCGATTGCGCGCAGCCTGCGCTCCGAGGCGCTCGTCCAGTCGCACATACCGGACGAGCCCGGAGCCGAGCTCGCGCACGACGCGCTCGGTCTCGTCCGTCGAGCAATCGTCGACGAGGATGACCTCGAGCGGCTGGAGCGTCTGCGCCAGGACCGAGTCGAGCGAGCGGCGGATGACGGCGGCCCTGTTGAAGGTCGGGATGACGACCGAGATCCGTGGTGGGCTCACGTTGCAGTGAGCTCTCGCGTGCCGATCCGCTCGGCCGGGTTCCCGGCGTAGATGCCCCATGGCTCGGTGTCCTCGAGGGCGACCGCGCCGAGGGCGAGGACGCTGCCGGCGCCGATCGTCCGGCCGGGCGCGACTTTGGCGAACGCGCCGATCCAGGCTCCGTTCTCGACGAGGATGGCCTGCGGCGCGAGCGGCAGGACGGGATCGGTCCAGTCGTGGTTGCCGGTGCAGAGGTAGGCGCCTTGCGAGAGGACGACGTTCGAGCCGAGCGTGACGTCTTCCATGTTGTCGATCCAGGCGCGCTCGCCGAGCCAGCAGTGGTCGCCGATCCGCAGCCGCCACGGGTACTTGACGTGGACGCCCGGCTTGATCAGGAGGCCTTCCCCGATCGTCGCCCCGAACGCCCGCAGGAGCCATCGCTTGAAGCCGTACGACGTCACGACCGGGTTGAGGAGGAAGAGCGCCTCGACGATCAGCCACAGCGCGCGGACGGCGAACGGCCGCCCGGGCCGGTACGAACCGGGATGCGTCCGCGCCAGGTCGATCTCCGCGGCCATCTCGCGCAAGGCTAATTACAGTGGCCGCCGTGTCGAGCGAATCCCGGGCTCCGCTCGTCTCCGTCCTCACGCCGTCGTTCCAGCAGGGCCGCTTCCTGGCGGACTGCCTGGAGTCGGTTGCGCGCCAGACGTACCCGCACCTCGAGCATGTTGTCTTCGACGGCGGCTCGACCGACGGCAGCCTCGAGGTGCTGGCGGCGGCGGGCGAGAGCGTCCGCTGGACGAGCGAGCCGGACGACGGCCAGGCCGACGCTGTCAACAAGGCGTACGCGGCGAGCACGGGGGAGATCGTCGGCTGGCTCAACAGCGACGACGGCTTCTTCGCTACGGACACGGTCGCCCTGGTCGTCGAGGCGTTCGAGCGCCATCCGGAGGCGGACGTCGTCTTCGGCGATGCTGGGCTCGTCGATGAGCGCGGCCTCATCCTCCGGCACCACCACGCCCGCTGGCGCGAGAGTGGGCGGCTGCCCCTGATCAGTCCGCTCGCGCAGCCGGCGGTGTTCCTCCGCCGCGTCGCGCTCGGACCCGGCGAGCCGCTCGTCCGCACCGACCTTCACCGGCGTCTCGACTACGAGCTCTGGCTTCGCCTCCGCAGCCGCGGTGCTCGCTTTGTCCACCTTCCCGCTGTTCTTGCGGTCGATCGCGACCACCCGCAGCGGAAGGTGCGGACGACCGACGACCTGTTCGTGGAGGAGACCGAACGGCTGATCCGCGAGTACGGGCCTGTCTTCGAGCACCGCCGCCTCCGCCGGCTTGGAAGCCTCGTGCGCCGCGTGCGGGGAGTGCCGGCCGTTCTCACGTGGGAGCGTCAGGCGCCTGCCTTCCCGTGGCGCGTCGATGCAAGGTGGAGGCGGGTTCTCCGGCAGGTGGCGACCGTCCACCCCGTCCAGCTCACCGATCGACAGCGCGGTCTCGCCGGAGCCGGTCGCTAGCCATGGACGAGCCCCTCCGGCGCGTCCTCTGCGTCGTTCACTACCCCATCTACGGCGGGCCGCACAACAAGACGGTGCGCCTACGGGAGTCGCTGCGCCGGCAGGGCTGGGACACCGCGATCGCGATCCCGGACGAAGTCGGGACTGCAGCGCCGCGTCTTCGCGCGGCTGGGGTCGAGCCCGAGCTGCTGCCGCTCGGTCGCTTGCGCGCTTCCGCCGACCCGCGCCTGTTGCTGCGCTACGGCCGCCAGTTTCGGCCGAGCGTCCGCGCGCTCGAAGCCGCGATCGACCGGACGGGAGCATCGGTCGTCCAGATCAGCGGTCTCGTCAACCCGCACGCCGCGCTCGCCGCGCGAGCTCGAGGGGCCGCGGTCGTCTGGCAGATCGTCGACTCGCGCGCGCCGGAGCCGCTCCGTCGGGCCGCGATGACACTCGTCCGGCGCTTCGCCGACGCCGTCATGTTCAACGGTGAGGCGCTGCGCGATCTTCACGGCGGCAATCTGCCGATGCCGACGTTCGTGTACTACCCGCCGGTCGACACGGAGCTGTTCGCACCCTCCCGCGAGCGCGGTCTGGCCCTCCGTGAGGAACTCGGCATCCCACCCGATGCGCCCTTCGTGGGGACGGTCTCCAACCTCACGCCGCTTAAGGGGATCGAGACCTTCCTAGAGGCTGCGGCACGGATCGCTGCGGAGCGGCCCGACGCGCGCTTCGCCGTCGTGGGGTCTGCGCCGGAGTCCCATCGCGCGTACGGCGAGCGGTTGCATCAGCAGGCAGCGGCGCTCGCACTTCAGCATCCGGTCGTCTTCGCCGGTGACCGCGGCGATGTCGAGAACTGGTACGCCGCCTTCGACGTCGCCCTCGTCACCTCTCGCTCCGAGGGGACGACGACGACGCTCCTCGAGGCGCAGTCGTGCGCCGTGCCGGTTGTCGGCACGCGGGTCGGGGCCATCGCAGAGGTCGTGGACGATGAGACGACGGGTCTGCTTCTCGAGCCCGATCAGCCCGAGCTCGTGGCGAAGGCCGTCCTGCGCCTGCTCCGCGATGACGGTCTGCGCGCGCGGATGGGCGCGGCCGGGCGCGACGCTGCGGTCGCGCGCTTTGGAATCGAGTCCTCCGCGAACGCACACGCACGGGCCTACGCGGCGGCGCTCGAGCACGCCGAGGCGCGCAGGCCAGGGCGCTGACGCATGCGCATCCTCATCGTCGATACGTGCTACCCGGCCTTCCTCGCCACTCACTATGGGTCCAGCCCAGGGCTTGAGCGCCGTCCCTACTCGGAGCAGTGGCGGGCCTTGATGGACACGTTCTTCGGGACGGCCGATGCGTACTCGCATTACCTGGGCGAGCTCGGGCACGACGCACATGAAGTTGTCGTCAACTGCGAGCCGCTGCAACGCGCGTGGACGCAGGAGCACGGCCTGCGGCGACGGAGGGTCTTCGCGCGACGAGAACCGCCTTCGCTGGAGGACGTCGTCGCTGCGCAGGTGGAGGACTTCCAGCCCGACGTTCTCTACGTGCAGAACCTCAGCGTGCTCGGCGCGGAGCAGCTGCGCCGGCTGGGCCGCGGTCGCCTCGTCGTCGGGCAGATCGCGAGCGGTCCGCCGCCGGAGCCGCAACTGCGGGCGTTCGACCTGATCCTCACCTCGTTTCCGCACTACGTGGAACGCTTTCGGGGCCTGGGTGTCGCGAGCGAGTACTTCCGGATCGGGTTCGATCCTCGGGTTCTCAAGCGGCTCGGCGGCTCTGAGACGCGCCTCGGAGCCGTGTTCGTCGGCAGCCTCGGAAAGGCGCAGCACGCGCGGGGAAACGACCTGCTCGAGCGCGCGGCGGGTCGGAGCCGGATCGACGTCTGGGGCTACGACATCGAGGAGAGGCCGCCCGACTCTCCGCTCGTCCGTCGCTACCACGGCGAAGCGTGGGGGATCGAGATGTTCCGCGTTCTCGCCCAGTCCCGGATCTCCGTCAATCGGCACATCGACGTCGCCGGCGACTACGCGAACAACATGCGCCTGTACGAGGCGACCGGGGTCGGCTCGCTCCTCCTTACCGACGCGAAGCGCAATCTGGGAGAGCTGTTCGACGTCGGACGCGAGTTGGTGGCTTACAGCGATGCGGACGAGCTCGTCGAGGCCGTCGAGCATTACCTCGAGCATGAGGACGAGCGCGCTGCGATTGCCGCTGCGGGTCAGCAGCGGACGCTCCGCGAGCACGGTTACGCCGTTCGGATGCGGGAACTGGCCGACATCCTCGGCTCGCACCTCGACTGAGTGCCGAGACGCCGCCAGTATCCTCGGGCCGGATGAGGAACGAGTTCTGCACCCTTTTTGACGTCAATTACCTGCCGCGCGGCTTGGTGCTCTACCGCTCGCTCGAGCGCCATTGCGACGACTTTCGCCTGCGCGTCTTCTGCATGGATGCGGAGACGAAGGAAATCCTCGAGCGGCTTCGACTGCCCCGCCTGATCGCGATCGGCCTCGACGAGCTCGAGGCGCACGATTCGGCGCTCGCGAGCGTGAAGCCCACTCGGACGCAGGTGGAGTACTGCTGGACCGCAACTCCCGCGGTCTGCGTCTACGCGCTCGAGACCGAGCCTGATCTCGACGCGATCACGTACGTCGATGCCGACCTCATGTTCTTTCGCGATCCGGAGCCAATCTGGCAGGAGCTCGGGGACGACTCGGTCTTGATCGTCCCGCACCGATACGCGCCGCAGTGGAAGCCGCACGAAGAGACGAGCGGCACGTACAACGTCGAGTTCATGACCTTCCGTCGTGACGAACCGGGGCTCGAGACGCTTCACTGGTGGCGCGACCGCTGTCTCGAGTGGTGCTATTTCCGCTACGAGGACGGCAAGATGGGCGACCAGAAGTACCTCGACGACTGGCCAGAGCGCTTCAGCGGCGTCCACGTGCTCCAGCATCCGGGCGGCGGCCTCGCACCGTGGAACGTCGACAACTACGACCTCGCGCGGCGGAACGGCAACGTCCTCGTCGACGAGCGCGAGCTCGTCTTCTACCACCACCACTCGCTCCGCCTCTATCGCGGCATCACCCGCCTGCGTGCGGCGGGCTTCCTCGCCGACCGGTACCGCTACACGCCGGGCCCCGTCCCCTTCGTCTGGATGACCAACTATCCGATGGCGCCGAGCGAGCGAGAGCTTGTCTGGGATCCGTACCTGCATGAGCTCGGCCGGGCGCTCGAGGACGTCCGTCGAACAGTCCCCGGCTTCAGCGCCGGCTTCGTCGATCTCGACGGCCGGGCGCTGGCATTGGGGGAGGCTCAAAGAGTCGTCCGGCAGCGGCTCCCCCGCCTTGTCGGCGCCGTCCGCCGGGCGAAGCGGGTGTTGGGGTCGGCGCGGCTCCCGGATCACAGGGCCAGCTGGAAGGCGCGGGAGGTGGCCGAGCAGATGCTGGCCCTGGCCCGCGAGCAGCTTCGCGAGCCCGATGCCGTCCCTCCCTATCGCGCGTTTCTCGAAGCGATCGACTGGTCGCTCAGCGAGCTGGCGCTGCCGGAACCGGCCCACTTCCTGGACTTCGGCTGCGGCGTCGGCCACTACGGCGAGCTGCTCGAACGCCGCTTTCCCGGCCGCTTCCGGTACACGGGCTGCGACTATTCCGAGGCGATGGTCGAGACAGCCCGCGCCGAGTGGCCGAGCCGGGAGTTCGTCGTCAACGATCTCTTCTCGAACACGCTCGACCTCGGCGCCTTCGATGTCGTCTGCGCGAGCGCTCTCGTCGATGTCATCGACGAGTACGACCGGGCACTGGACGTTCTGCTCGGGTCGAAGGCTCGCTTCGTCCTGCTCCACCGGCAGCAGTTGACAGAGGGATCGTCGCGGGCGGAGGTCGCGCCCGGCTACGAGGGCCAGACGACTTATCGTTCCTACGTGAACCGCGAGGATCTCGAGAGGATCGGCGCCCGGCATGACAGGCAGATCCTCGCCTCGTTCCACGTCCAGGACGACATCCACAGCTTCCTCTTCGGCGTGGTAGCCGAATGAGCGCGGAAGACCTTCGCGACAGGCGCGTCCTGATCACCGGCGGGCTCGGCTTCATCGGCTCGAACCTCGCGCGGCGGCTCGTGGAGGTTGGCGCGGACGTCGTGCTCGTGGACTCGATGATTCCCGAGTACGGAGGGAACGTGGCGAACCTCGCGGGCATCGAGGACGAGGTGAGGGTGAACATCGCCGACGTTCGGGACGTGCACAGCCTCCCGTACCTCGTGCGCGACCGTGACGTCATCTTCAATCTCGCTGGCCAGACGAGCCATCTCGACTCGATGGCCGATCCGTACACCGATCTCGAGATCAACTGCCGCTCGCAGCTCTCGCTGCTCGAGGTGTGCCGCGACGTCAACCCCTCAGCGCGCGTCGTCTTCGCGAGCACGCGGCAGATCTACGGTCGGCCGGAGTACCTCCCGGTCGACGAACGCCACCCGCTGCACCCCGTGGACGTGAACGGCATCAACAAGACGGCTGGCGAGTGGTACCACCTGCTCTACGGCGAGGTGTACGGCATCCCGGTCTGTGTCCTGCGGCTGACCAATACCTACGGACCGAGAATGCGCGTCAAGGATGCGCGCCAGACGTTCCTCGGCTACTGGCTGCGCCAGATCGTCTGCGGCGAGGAGATCGCCGTGTTCGGGGACGGCCGGCAGAAGCGCGACTTCAACTACGTCGACGACGCTGTCGACGCCTTCCTGCTCGCGGCTACGCGGCCCGAGGCGGTGGGGAAGGTCTACAACCTCGGCGCCTCCGACGTCGTCTCCCTCCTCGAGCTCGCCGAGCGCCTCGTTGCGCTGAACGGCGCCGGCTCCTACAGCGTCATCCCGTTTCCGGACGATAGGAAGTCGATCGACATCGGCGACTACTACGGCGACTTCACCCGGATTCGCGAGGAGCTCGGGTGGGAGCCTCGGGTCGACCTCGAAGAGGGGCTGCGGCGGTCGCTCGACTTCTACCGCGAGCACGGCGCGGCTTACTGGTCGTGACGCGCGTCCCGTTCCTCGATCTGTCGCGTCATGTTGCCGCGCTGCGGCCGGAGCTCGACGCCGCTCTCGCGGGCGTGCTCGACGACGGCCGCTTCGTCGGTGGTGAGCCGGTTGAGCGGTTCGAGCGGGAGTTCGCGGAGTGGCTCGGCGCGTCCCACGCGGTCGGCGTTGCGTCCGGTACCGACGCGATCGAGCTCGCTCTCCGGGCCGTCGGCATCCAGCCGGGCGACGAGGTGATCACGGTCGCGAACACGTGCGTCCCGACGGTCGCCGGAATCGAGCGCTCCGGCGCGAGCCCTGTCCTCGTCGATGCCGACGCGGAGTCGATGACGATCGACCCGGAGCGGCTCGCAGCCGCACTGACGGAGCGGACGGCCGCGATCGTCCCTGTCCACCTCTACGGCCGTTGTGCCGACATGGACGCGATTCTCGGTGTCGCAGCGGAGCACGGTCTGAAGGTCGTCGAGGATTGCGCCCAGGCCCACGGCGCCACGTGGCGTGGGCGGGCGGCGGGGACGATGGGCGATGCCGCGGCGTTCAGCTTCTACCCGACGAAGAACGTCGGTGCGCTGGGCGACGCGGGTGCAGTGGTGACGAACGATGCAAGCCTCGCGGCCGAGGTCGCCGCTCTGCGCAGTTACGGAGAGTTCGAGCGCTACGAATCGGCAAGGCGAGGGAGCAACAGCCGGCTCGACACGCTGCAGGCGGCCGTCCTCTCGGTCGGCCTGCGACACGCATCCGAATGGCGCGAGCGGCGGCGCGAGATCGCCGCCCGCTATGCCGAGGCGTTGGCCGAGACGCCGCTGAGCGCGCCGAGTGATCCGGACGGCGGGCTGCATGCCTACCATCTCTACGTCGTCTCCGTCCCAGACCGGGATCGGCTCCGGGAAGAGCTGGGGACGGCCGGTGTCGAGACGCTCGTCCACTACCCGCGCGCTATCCACCAGCACCCCGTCTACCGCGATCTTCCGCGCTCGGGAACGCTGTTCGAGAGCGAGCGCCTGGCCGCGACCGTCGTCAGCCTTCCGCTCTACCCGGAGCTCGAGGACAGTGAGGTCGAGCTGGTGGCCGACGCGGTTCGAGCCGCAGCTTGAAGCGTCTCTCAGCTCGGCGGACGCGCGATCACGTGGTACACGCGCGGTCCCTCCGGATCCACCGGTGAGCCGTCGGGATGAACCAATTCGTAGCCGGCCTCGAGGAGCTCCCGGCGAGCAGCCCAGCCCTCCTCGTCGTGGAACTCGACCACGATGACCGGCCGCTGCTCTCTGAGGAGGCGCCCCATGCCGGCCAGAACGAGGCCTTCCGCTCCCTCGACGTCGATCTTGACGAGCTGAAGCGCCGTCCCGGACGGGAACCAGGCATCGAGCGAGACGGCCGGAACCTCGAGCACGCGCCGTGTCGGGGCGCCGTCGACATCGTGACCGACGATGTTCCACTCCGTGCTGTGGTCGTGCCGACCGGCGTAGAGCGAGAGCCGGTCGGAGCTGCCGTCACCTACTGCCGCGTTAACGACCTCCACCCAGCCGGTGCCGCGGAAGCGCCTGCGCGACTCCTCCGCGTTGGCTGGATGGGCCTCGAAAGCGACGACCCGGCCCTGCTTCCCGGCGAGTCTCGCGAGCGTCTCGGTGATCCGTCCCACGTGGGCTCCGACGTCGGCACAGGTCCAACCGGGCTCCACGACCCCTTCGATGGCCGCGGTCAGCTCGGGCTCGTACGGGTCTTCGGCAGCACCCGACCGGCGCGGCAGATGAAGGAGGCGGCGGAGGCTGGCTTTCATGCGGGCTCGAAGTGGCGGTGGAAGGAGGCGAAGAATCCCTGCGGCGAGATTCGGGTCTCCCACAGGTTGCGACATGCCCGTTGGCGCTCCTCGAACGCGGACTCGTCGAGCGATTCGTGGAACTCGATCACCCGGTCGCCGATCCGGTCGAGATCGTCTGCGGCGACCCAGACACAGTAGTCGCGCCAGTCGATCTCGGACTCGAGCGGCAAGACGCAATCCGTGTCGACGAAGATCGGAATCCGTCCGAGCGAGAGGGTCTCGTAGAGCCTGTAGGAGAAGTTCCCGATCCCACGCGCGCAGAGCACGTAGTCGCTCTGGAGCATGTTCTGGACGTACTCGCGGCGCACGCGAGCGAGGCCGGCCGAGTTGCCGGCGGCGCCGCCCCAGAACTCGCCCCGCAGAGTGAAGTTCGAACGAAGACGTGAGTCGCGCCCGAGGGCCCTGAGGGCAAGAGTGCGTGGGTGGTCCCCGGGGAGGTCGCGCGTCGCGTTCGGCGGCCGCCGGAGCAGGCCGCTTCGGAGCGTCTGGGCAAACGGCTTCGCGGGCGCCCCGGCCATCGTGTTGCCGCAAAAGCCGACCACCGGCCGCGTGAGCTTCTTGCGCGGGCGGACGGTGCCGCCCGCGTACCGCTCGAGGAAGTCCGCGCTCCAGGCAGGTGTCGCGAACTCGTTCGGTTGGCGCTGCGAGCGGAGCAGCGACGTACGGAGGACGACGGCCTCGACCGGTAGCGCGTCCGTCGAGTCCGCTCCGTGGAAGACCACAGTGGGCTTACCGGCGTCCCGGCAGACCGCCGAGAAGCGATCGGCAAGCTCGGCGGCCTGCTCGCCCGCCGACTCCCAGTTCTGCGGAAAGACTCCGACGTCGCATTCCTCGAGCGGGGCGAGACGGAGAAACGCGTCACCGACCTCCGCGTAGCGGTCGAAGCGCCCGTTGTCGGGGTCGCCGGGCGGTTCCGGGTTCGTTCCCCAGAACGGGGCGAGGATGACGGCGTGAGGCGTCGACGGTGAAGCGAGAAAGCTTCGATCCGAGAAGATCGAGAACACGGCAGCTGCCGAGGCTACAGGCCGCCGCGTTTCGCCCAGACGCGAAAATTAGGCGACCGGCTCCCGAGCTCGAGCCCCTCTTCCCGGAGAAAGCCATCCAGTCCCGGATCCTCGTGATGCATGGGGTTCGCGAGTCCGGCTCCGAAGCTCGGGGTCTCGAGAAGCAGTCCGCCCGGCGCGAGCGATGAGGCGATCTCCGAGATTGCTGCGCGAAGATCCGGCAGGTGCTCGAGGACGTCGAACGCACAAACCGCCGCGTATCGCGCCGGCGCCAAGGGGGCCCAGCTATCGAGGACCTGAACCTGCTCTGCCAGTCCGTAGCGCTGCAGCCGGAAGCGGGTGAAGTCCTTCTGCAGCGCGGACAGCTCGCGATAGTCGACCTCGAAGCCGCGCGCCGCGAGAGCGAGGGAGAGGTTTCCCGTGCCGCCTCCGAAGTCGAGCACTCTTGCGCAGGCGGGGAGCTGGCCGGCGATCTCGTCGACGAGGGCCGGCGTGTCGTGGAAGTGCACCGCGTTGCCGAACAGGTAGGTGTGCGCCGAGAGGTAGAACCAGGCGTCGGCGCGAAGCTCCGGCGGGGACTGCAGCCACTCCGTGCGGAAGTTCTCGACGCGTCGGGCGAGAAGTAGTCGCACGAGCTCCGGCTGGAGGCCGGTGAAGTCGACGAGGTCCGCGACGACGTCGAAGCGATGGCTCCCCTCCACCAGCGGTGGAGGCAAATCGACGCGCTCCCGCCGGTACGGGGCAAGCAGCAGCCGCCGTCCCGCCTCCGCGAGCCACCTTCCCACGGCAACTGTTGTCGCATCGCGCGCGGCCGGCAGTTGCGTGCTGCGCAGGTCGGCGCCGACGCTGCTCAGCGCGGCCCGCCGCCGGTGGTATGCGACCGAGATCAGGACGAAGGGCCTGCCGATGCCCGGAAGCGAGCGCAGCCTGGGGCGGAACCTCCAGCCCGGGGCGAGCCGAGAGCTCAACTGGCGCTGCCACGAAGCTGGAGCGGCGCGACGCCTGTCGCCTCGCTCGTCCAGCTGTGGTCGACGTAAAACCTGCCGTGGCTGTCGCTTGGGAGGCGCCCTGTACCGAAGAAGTCGCCCTCCACGACCTCCAGGACGGCGGCGTGCTGAACCCAGTCGGCCACCCGTCCGTCGATCTCGACGTAGACGCTCACCGTGTAGTGGCCGGGAGCCAGCGGAAGTCTCGGGATCGTGCACGTGAACATCCCCTCCGGCGCCACATCGGCGATGAAGTCGCCCGAGACGTCGTTCACACACTGGAAGATGGGCTCGACAAGTGCGCCGTAGACGGCGAAGCCGACGCGGATCACCCCCGGACCCGGCGTTCCCTTGTAGCGCATGGAGACCTCGCAACCGTCTCCCGTCCGGACGGAGCCGCGAGCGACGTGGACGTCGGTGAAGCGGATGCGACCGTCGCCCTCTCGGTCTTCGCGCTCCCGGATGTCGATTCGCGCGTTGGACTGGACGTCGTCGAGGTACTCGTCGATCACGGTGCGGAGCGACCCCTCCGCGACCAGCTGTCCGTCGCGCAGGTACATCCCCGTGCTGCACAGCGCAGAAGCAGCCGCGAGGTTGTGGCTCACGAAGAGCACGGTGCGCCCGCTTCCGGCCACCTCGCCCATCCGGCCGAGGCACTTCTGCTGGAAGGCGAGGTCACCGACCGCGAGCACCTCGTCGACGATGAGGATGTCCGGCTCGAGGTGCGCCGCGACGGCGAAGCCGAGGCGGATGTACATCCCGCTCGAGTACCACTTCACGGGCTTGTCGAGGTGCTCCTCGACGCCGGCGAAGGAGACGATCTCGTCGAGACGCTGGTCGATCTCCTTCCGCTTCATGCCGAGGAGGGTCCCGTTCAGATAGACGTTCTCGCGTCCCGTCAGCTCGGGGTTGAAGCCGGTTCCGACCTCGAGGAGCGCGCCTACGCGGCTTGCCAGGTCCACGTAGCCGGTCGTCGGCTCCGTGAGCTGGGCGAGGATCTTGAGGAGCGTCGACTTGCCCGCCCCGTTTCTCCCGACGATCGCGACGGCCGAACCGACAGGAACGTCGAACGTGACATCCCGAAGCGCCCAGAGGTAGCCGGGGCCCTCCTGGCGGCGCGCGAACCGCCGTGCCCGCCGGAAGCCGGTCTCGAGCCGGCCCATCCGGTAGCGCTTCCCCAGCCCGTGCGCGCCGATCGCGAGCTCGGTCATCAGAGGGTGTCGACCATGAACCGCTCAGCCCGCCGGAACACATAGAGGCCGGAAAACGTTGCGGCGACGCCGATCCCCATGCTCGAGGCCAGCATCCATAGGCTCCCGAACGGGGTCCCCAGCAGCGCCCAGCGGAAACCGGACACTACCGCCGTAAACGGGTTCAGCTCGACCAGCAGGTGGAGGTGGTACCGCTGCGGGACGAGGTACAGCGGGTAGATGACGGGCGTCGCGTACTGCCAGATCTGCAAGATGAACGGGACGGCGAACATCATGTCCCGGTAGCGGCCCGTGAAGGCGGAGAGCCAGATGCCAAAACCGATGCAGACGAGCGCGGCGAGCACCATGAACGCCGGCAGGAAGACGATGTGCCAGCTCGGAACTTGCCGGAAGTAGATGAAGAGGCCGAGCACGACGAAAAGCCCGAGCAGGAAGTCGAAGATCGGGGTGACGGCGGTGGAGATCGGGACGTAAAGCCGAGGGAAGTAGACCTTCGTGATCAGGTGCGTGTTGCTGGCGAGGCTGGTGCTCGTGGCGTTGAGGGCGGCGCTGACATAGCTGAATGCGACCACGCCCGGTGTGACCCAGAGCGCATACGGGCCATGGAAGCTCTTGTCCGGGCTGATCCCAGCGAGGCCGCCGAAGATGGCGGCGAAGACGACGATTGTCAGCAGCGGTCGCACAATCCCCCAGACGGGGCCGAGATACGTCTGCCGGTAGCGCGACTTGAGATCCCGCAGGACGAAGAACCGCATGAGCTCACGCTGCCGCCAGAGCTCGCGGAAATTGACGGGGACGAGCCAGCGCGACGGCTGGATGCGGTGAATGCTGCCACCGGGCGCGGTCTCGTGCGGCGTGGCGAGCGCCTGGGGCTTGGTGGCCTGCACGCGGCCAGGATAGCCGCCTCCCTGGCTTGTTCTACCGCAGGGTCAACGCCGCGCGAACCTGCCGCCGAAGCAGCGCTCGCGCAGATCGAGGAGACCGAGTCGCCTGCGAGTTCGCTGGATCACATAGTTGCGGAACAGGGCGTAGTGCAGTCTGGCGGCAACGTCTCGCGCGCGTTCTCTCGTGGTCAGTTCGCGGCGGAACGCCTCGGCGACCGTCGCCCATTCCTGCCGGAAAGCCTCGGGGCGCGCGGACTTCGCCTCATCGTGGTTGTACCGAACGGCGACGTGACGATCGAAGGTGAGAGGGAGAAGGCCTCCGAGAGCGAGGCGCATCCCGAACTCCGTGTCGAAGACGTAGTTCAGGTCCTCGCGTAGAAGGCCGAACTCCTCGAACACGTCTCTCCGCCAGAACGAGGACGCCTGCGGGATGTACCACGACTTGCGGACCCAGTGCGGCCGGCGCCCGGCCGGACACGTCGGCACCAGGACATGGTCGAGAGCCCCGCCCTCCCAGTACTCGCACGCGCCCGCCACCCAGCGGACGCTCCGGTCCTCGAAGAAGGGGAGCGCTGCCGCGAACGCGCCGGGGAGGTAGTAGTCGTCGCTGTTGATGTAGGCGATCACCTCACCGGTTGCCCGCTCGATTCCGCGGTTGATTGCCCACGACTGCCCCTCGTCGGGCTCGCTGACCCAGTGGCTGAGCCGGTCGTCGTAGCGCCGGAGGATGTCGGCGGAGCCGTCGGTCGAGCCCCCGTCCATCACGATGTATTCGAGGTCCGGATACCCCTGGTCGAGCACGGAGCGGAGGGTGCGTTCGAGGTATTGGGCCTGGTTCAGCGACGGCGTAATCACCGTCAGCCGCGGGAGGGTCATCGAGGGACGACGACGAACAGGGCGAGCGCGTAATACGAGCGAGCCCCGGCCTCGTCCAAGGCCTGCTCGCGCGTTACGGGCTCGAACCTGTCGTCCGTCGGCTTCGCCCAGTACTGCTCCTCGCGTACCTGCCAGTGCTCGAGCAGCCGCGGCAGTCTCTCGGGGCCGTAGATGCGATGCAGTGGACGGTGGACTGCATCGCGGCCGACCGGGATCGTGAGGACCATGTCGCCGTCGGGCTTGAGAAGGCGGGCCATCTTCGCCATCGCCCGGAGGTCGCCGTCCGGGTCGTCCGGGGAGCCGTAGCGGCCGGCGAGGCCGACGTGTTCGACGGTCGAGCAGTTGATTACCTGGTCGAACGACTGCGGCTCGAGCTCCAACTCGTTGAGGTCGCCCTGTACGTATTCGATCCGGTCCGGATGGAATGGATACTGCTCGGGCTCCAGGTCGACCGCGACGACGTCGTGTCCGGCGAACGCCGCGCCGAGGGCCATCATCCCGTTACCGGAGCCGAAGTCGAGCACCCGGCCACGGTCGCGCCGGAGATGGGCGAGCGTCCACGTCCACTCGATCTCGCGGTCGCCGGCCAGGGTCTTCCCGGTGGACTGAGTAGGTGCACCGGCAGGCGGCTTGTGATCGAGACGCGCCGAGAGTCTGGTCAGCCTGTGGCCGGCAGCGGCCGTCGCTCGCACGAGGAACTGCCGCGTCGTCACGTCGGCGATCGTAGCCGCGGCCCGGGAGGTGCGGCCCGCTAAAGTGGCGCGACGCGCCCGGCGGGCCTCACCCATCGCCTCCTTGGCCAGCACGGCTCGGTACGCCGGCGGCGAATGCTTCGGCTCCCGTTCCTCGGCTCGGTCTTGAGAGTCGGCTCGCGCACGCACTGGGGGATCCGGAGATTCCTGCAGCGCCGCCAGCTCCTCTGGGAGCGGGCCTACACGGACTTCAAGAATCGGCGCGCACGCACTACGGCGAACCTCACGAGGAAGAACACGCGCCGCGCCTACGAGCGCGTCTACCGCGACGACCGGCTGCTCGACGAATACCTGACCCCCGCGAGAGCCGCCTTCTACCGCGAGGTCGCGTTGGTGGCGGCCAGGTTCGCGCGGCACTCGGTCATCGACGTCGGGTGTGGGACCGGGAACCTCCTGTACGAGATCGCCTCACGGAGCACGCCCGAACGCATCGTCGGCATCGACCATGCCCGCGCGGGCGTGCGACGCGCCCGCGAGCGTCTCCCTGCCGGCGAGTTCTACACCGCAAGCCTCTACGACGTCAGTCTCGAGGAGAAGTTCGACCTCGTGCTCTGCACCGAGGTCCTCGAGCACGTGCGGGATCCGGAAGGTGCCGTCGAGCGTCTCGTAGGGCTCTGTGCGGCGTCCGGCGCAGTCGTGATCACGGTGCCCGACGGCTCCGCGGACGTGTGGGAAGGCCATCTCCATTTCTGGACAGACGCCGAGCTGAAGGAGTTCCTCGGCCACCACGGCCCGGTCGACGTAACCCGCGTCGATGGCGACCTCCTCGCGATCCTCAGGCCTCGCGGCTAGGTCCTTCTGATCGCTCCGCTCGCAAAGCGGCGTCCGACGAGGGGCAGCATCGTCGCGGCGAGGCGGAGCCGCGAGACCCGTACACAGCCCTCGTGCCGGAAGCGCGACCAGCCGCCCTGCTCGGCGAGGAACGCCAGCGTGAAGATCCGCCGCCAGACGCCGGCCTCGATCTTGCCGAGCGCTCCCGACGGCCGTCCCGGCCGCGGGTAGCGGCCGCGGACCTCATCGAGCTCGGCTGCGAGGAGCTGCGGTTGCGCGAATCGCTTTGCTGCCGGGTGATTTCGCTGCAGCGCGAGCACCTCGTTGACCTTTCTGCCCGGGAAGCGGTCGGCAATCCGCATCCAGTACTCCACGTCGCCGAGCAGCTGCAGGGAGGAGTCGAACGGCCCCGCCTGGTCCCAGACGCTGCGACGGACGAACACCGTCGGCTGGGCGAGAAAGGCGTGGCGGCGGAGATAGGCCAGCCGGAACGGCGAGTGGAAGTCGAGCCGCAGCTCACCCGTCGGCTCCTCGATAAGGAGATCGCCGAAGACGAAGCCCACCTTGGGATGCTGCTGCAGCGCCGCGACCGCGACCGCGACCGTCCACGGGAACCACGCGTCGTCTGTGTTCAAGTAGGCGAGGACATCGCCGCTCGCGGAGGCGAACCCCTTGTTGAGCGCGTCGTACATGCCGGCGTCCGGCTCGGACGTCCAGCGAACGGTGTCCCTGGCATCGCGGAGGATCTCCAGCGTCCGATCCGTCGAACCGCCGTCGACGACGATGTGCTCGAGGTACGGATGCTCCTGTTCCCGAACCGATGCGAGCGTCGCCGCGATCGTCTCTGCCTGGTTCAGGGACGGTGTGACGACCGATACGAGAGCGGGTTCGATCATGGACCGTCCTATTCTCGTTCTTGGCTACGCTCGGCCACGTGAAGATCCTGATCCTCGGGGGAGACGGTTTCTGCGGTTGGCCGACGGCAATGCACCTGGCGGATGCCGGCCACGACGTCATGATCATCGACAATCTCGTGCGGCGGGAGTGGGACGCGGAGCTCGGCTCAGGCAGCCTGACGCCGATCGCGACGATCGAGGAGCGGCTCGATGCATGGCACGAGATCGGTGGCCGCGAGATCAGGCTCGCGCTCGGAGACTTGCTCGACTGGGAGTTCTTCTCCGCTGCCGTCGCCGCCTATCGCCCGGAGGCGATGGTCCATTACGCGGAGCAGTCCTCCGCGCCCTACTCGATGATGGATCGCGAGCACGCGGTCTCGACGCAGTACAACAACGTGATCGGCACGCTCAACGTCCTCTTCGCCATCCGGGAATTCGTCCCTGAGTGCCACCTCGTGAAGCTCGGGACGATGGGCGAGTACGGGACGCCGAACATCGACATCGAGGAAGGCTTCATCGACATCGAGCACAACGGCCGCCGTGACCGGCTGCCGTTCCCCAAGATGCCGGGCTCCTTCTACCACCTGACCAAGGTGCACGACAGCCACAACATCCACTTCGCTTCGCGGATCTGGGGCCTGCGGGCGACGGATCTCAACCAGGGGGTCGTCTACGGCTGCGTCACCCCGCAGACCTCGCGAGACCCGCGCCTCGTCAACCGCTTCGACTACGACGGCGTCTTCGGCACCGCGCTCAACCGCTTCTGCGTGCAGGCTGCAATCGGGCATCCGCTCTCGGTCTATGGCAAGGGCGGCCAGACACGCGGGTTTCTCGACATCCGCGACACCGTCCGTTGCGTCGAGCTCGCGACCGTCAACCCCCCGGCCCAGGGCGAGTACCGGGTCTTCAACCAGTTCACCGAGCACTTCAGCGTCCGGGAGCTCGCCGAGATGGTCGTGCACGCCGCGAAGACGCTTGGGATCGAGGCGACGATCGAGCATCAGCCGAACCCGCGCATCGAGCTCGAGCAGCACTACTACAACCCGAAGCACACGGCGCTGCTCGACCTGGGTCTCGAGCCCCACAAGCTCTCCGAGTCGCTTCTCGACTCACTCGTCAACGTCGCGATCGAGAATCGCGACCGTGTCGACGAGAGCGTGATCGACCCGAGGGTCGAATGGACGAAGACGCACAACCCGGTCTCCGCAGCCGGCGTCGTCGCTAGCTGACCGACGTTTCGCTCGCGGCGGCGCGCGGCCGGGCGAGGCACGTCACGAGGATCCCCAGTCCCAGCGTGTTGAGGGGATTCGCCTGCAGATGGGACGCAGCGGCGAACGCCTGCGCCACTGCGATCAGCGGCAGCGCCCCGTAGACGACGATCGTCGGGTCGCGATCGCGCGCCGCCCGTTCGAGGCCGCGGAACATGAGCACCGCCACGCCGAGCACAAATGCGGCCAGCCACGCGAGGCCGAGCATGCCCTCCTTCAGCAGGAATGAGTACGGGAGAAGGTGGACCTCCTGCACGTGGGCAAGGTCGCGGTTCGCGGTCACGAGCGACTTGGCAAACGCGGCCGGCGCGCGGCGCTCGTCGATCGTCCCGCCGAGACCTCGTCCGAATACGAAGGAGACGGGCGAGCTACGGATCGCGGCGCGAACTCGCTGCGCCTCAAACGTTCGGCCCTGGTTGGAGGGGTCCGGGCCGTGGTACTGGCCGCGGACCGTCGCGCCGTCGGGTGTGAGCGCCAGGAAGCCGGCGACGCCGAGAACCGCCACGGCGACCAGCAGCGGCTTGGGCACGAGCGGGCGCATCCGGAGGGCGAGATAAGCGAGGACGCCGACGGCGGCCGCCAGCTGGACTCCGGTCGACGAGCCGGTCGTGCCGGTCAACGACACGGCCTCCCCGAGCAGGAGCAGGATCGCGACCGCGACGGGCAGAAGCAGGGTCGAGCGCGGCCGCAGCAGCAGGAACGCGATCGCGCCGGCGCAGGCCGCCTCGACGAACACGTCGAGCGGGAACGGCTGCCATCCGAAGAGCACGAACTGGGCGACCGCGAGCGTGAGGAGGACTCCGACGACATCTCCCGCCGACTCGCGCGCCGAGGTGGCGTCAACGGTCCGCCCGACGACGTACATGAAGACGAAGAAGACGATGAGCCCGAGGTCCTGCGCGACGTACAGCAGCCGGTCGTGATGGGCGAGGCCGATCAGGAGGGCGGGCATCGCCACGACCGACGCGTAGGCGGCGACGATCGCGTCCATCCGGCCCGGGGCTCGCCATCGCTCGCCGACCCAGGCGCGGAGGGCTTCCGGCTTTGCCTGCCGGCGAGGGAGCCTGCGCGCCGCCAGCGGCGCGAGCAGCACGAAGAGGAGCGGCAGGGTGATGCGCTCGTCGAGGCCGCCGACGCCGAAGAATGCGCCCGAGTCGGCGACTCCGAGCACATGAAAGAGCCAGTTCGTGGTGACCGCGACGACGACGATCGCTCCCAGGACCGAGCGGACGTAGCGACGGCCGGGGTCCGCGGTCGAATACGAGACGGCGAGGATCGTGGTCACGGCCGCTGCCGCCGCCGCGGCTCCCGTGATCCTTCGGTCGAGATCGGGCTGGGCGGCCGCGACGATCGCCGAGCCGACCACCCAGACGGCGGCGACCCACGCTTCCCCGCGCAGCCGCACGCGCAGCTCGGGCCCCAGCGCTGCCTCGGCTCGCGCGGCGAGCTTCATCGATTCTGCGTGATGTCGACGCCGTCCATCGCGAACCAGCCGTTCAGCGAGATGGAGCTCGTGGCGAAGATCCAGACGCCGAGGTACGACGCGTGCGCGAGCGTCGGCTTGCCGTGCGCGTAGAGGCGCTGCCAGCGTCCTGTCACGCGTTGGGTGACCGACGCGAACGGCACTGGCTGACGGCCGGCGGTGAGCGCGTACAGCTGCGCGGTGATCTGGCCGCCCACCAGGCTTGGGCTCCCTTTCACCCAGGCTCGCAACGCGTAGGTCGTGCGCCGGCCGGGGCTGGCGATTACCTCCGCCTGCGCGCCGAACGGCTTGAATGTGGTCGGCTTGACGAGCAGGGCCGTCTTGTTGAAGCGGCGTGGCTTGTGGCTCAGCAGGAGCGAGGAGCCCGTGAACGGCTGCCAGGGGTAGTTCCCCTCTTCGAAACTGCCGTTGAACAGGAGGTTCTTCGCTCCGCCGTACTGGGTCGGCGGGGTCGGGCCGCTCGCGACTCCCGGCAGCGGGCTGTAGACGGTGACCACGCCGCCGCCGCCGCTCTGCGAGCCGACGGCCGCCCCCTGGAGCCCGGACGTGCAGGCAGTCGCGCCCAAGACGACGACGAAGAGCCCCGCACACGCCCACAGCCCCGGCCTCACCGGACGATGATAGCTCCGAGCGGCGTTGCCACCGACTCGAGGGTCTAGGGGTAAGCCTTCTGTTAGAGTTGTAGGCCCTCGCCATGGGCTGGGCTAGAGTGGCTCGCGGTGCGGTTGAGGGTCTCTTCTTTACGTTCGGTGCTGCTTGCTGCCGCGGTTCTCTGCGCGTGTGGCGCCACCGCTGCTTCCGCGGCCCGTGCCCATCCTGCTCGGATCATCGCGACCCCGTCGACCCGGCCGCTGAATACGGGGATCTTCGACCCCTTCCTCTTCGGCGGGACGCAGCAGGCACGGGCCTTCGGCATGCTCCAGTCCGCCGGAGGTAGCTACGTGCGGCTCATCGCGCGCTGGTACCGGATCGCCCCGGTGACAGTGCCGGTAGGCTTCGTCGGCGCCGACCCGGACTCACTCGGGTACGACTGGGCGACGCTCGACGAGAGCGTCGCGGCGGCCGAGAACGCGGGCCTGACGCCGATCGTAGACGTCGGCGAACCGCCGACGTGGGCGCTGGTTCCGTCCTCGATCGGGACCGGGGGCGGCACGCCGAAGCTCACGAAGCTCACGGACTTCGCCACCGCCGTCGCCACGCACTTCGACGGCAGCCATGGCGCGCCGGTCGTGCACGTGTTCCAGGTCTGGAACGAGCCGAACCTCAGCCTCGACCTCTCTCCCGTCCGCCCCAGTGCGTATCGCTCGATGGTCAATGCCTTCGCGACCGCGGTGCACGCGGTGAATCCCTCGAGCATCGTGGTCGCCGGAGCGCTCGATCCGTTCGGCAACAGCGCCAAGCGGTTCCACACGATGGCGCCGCTCGCCTACATGCGCGGCTTCCTCTGCCTCTCCAAGGCCACGAAGAAGAAGAAGGCGCACAAGACCTGTCACACGCCGGCCCACTTCGACGTCTGGTCGACGCACCCGTACTCCTTCAACGGTCCGTACGGCAAGGCGCGCGGGACGGACAACGTCTCGCTCGGCGACCTGCCGACGATGGACGCTCTTCTCAAGACCGGGGTCAAGCTCCACCAGGTCGTGTCGAACGGCCCGGTCAAGTTCTGGGTGACGGAGTTCAGCTGGGACACGAACCCGCCCCGGAAGAACGCGGCTCCGTTGAACCTGCAGGCCCGCTGGACGGCGGAGGCCTTCCATCAGATGTGGCTCTCCGGCGTCTCGCTCGTCACCTGGTTCATGCTCCAGGACCAGCCGGGAAGAACGGCGTACCAGAGCGGCCTCTACTTCTACTCGCCGACGCTCGCCCATGCGAGGGCGAAGCCGATGCGTACGTCGTTCCGCTTCCCGTTCGTCGCCTACCTCGGCAAGAAGAACAGCGTCAGCGTCTGGGGACGCGACGCGACGAGCAAGACGGCGACGATCGCGATTCAGCAACGCCACGGCGCTAGGGGGACATGGCGCACCGTCGGCCGGATCAAGGCGAACCGCTACGGCATCTTCCTCGGCAAACTGAAGCTCAAGAAGGTGTCCGCGAAGGACTGGATCCGCGCCGCTACAGCCGGCTCGGGCAACTCGCTGCCCTTCTCCCTCACGCAGCCGTCCTCGAAGCTTAGGTACGGACCGTGGGGGAATTGAGCAGCTAGTGCGCCGGATCGTCTGGGCCCTCATCTGTCTTCTCGCGCTCTCCGGAGCCGCCGTCGCGTCCGCGCGCACGATGCACAGGGTCCGCACCTACTCGACACCGCTGACGCGGCCGCTCCAGACCGCGCTGATGGATCCCAATCTCTTCGGGTTCGGCGACAGAACCAACGCGTTCGCGGTCACGCGCGAAGCCGGCGCGACGTACGTGCGCGTCGCCGTGCCCTGGAGCTCGATCGCTCCGGCGAGTCCCGACCCGAGCTTCGACGCCTCCGATCCCGACTCGCCGGACTACAACTGGGCGTCGCTCGATCCCGTCGTGGAGAACTCCGAGGCGGCGGGGCTCACGCCGATCCTCGACCTCGAGCAGCCGCCGAAGTGGGCGTTCTCCGTCCCGCGCAAGGGTGTGAGCGGCGGCACGCCGAACGTCTCCGACCTCGGGAAGTTCGCGCACGCGCTTGCGGCGCACTACGACGGCAGTCACGGCGTGCCGGCGGCGCACGTCTTCCAGGTCTGGAACGAGCCGAACCTCAGCCTCGACCTCTCGCCCGTCAAGCCCGCGACGTACCGCGCGATGGTCAACGCCATTGCGTCGTCGGTCCACCGGGTCGACTCCGCGAACGTCGTCGTCGCCGGTGAGCTCGACCCCTTCGAGAACCGGACGAACAGCTGGCACACGATGGCGCCGCTTGCCTATATGCGCGCACTCCTCTGCGTCTCGAAGGGCGCACATCCGCACGCGACGTGCAGGACGAAGATCCACTTCGACGTCTGGTCGCACCACCCGTACACGTTCGGCGGCCCGTTCGGGAAGGCACGGCTCGCAGACGACGTCTCGCTCGGCGACCTGCCGAGGATGCGGGCGCTGCTCGACGCCGGGCTGCGGCTTCACCGCGTCGTCTCACCCCGCTCGGTGCAGTTCTGGGTCACCGAGTTCGCCTGGGACACGAACCCGCCGCGCCGCAGCGCGATGAAGATGGGGATGCAGGCGCGCGCGACCGCCGAGGCGCTCCACCAGATGTGGCTGTCCGGCGTCTCGCTCGTGACGTGGTACCTGCTGCAGGACGAACCGGGGAACAACGTGAACAAGAGCGGCCTCTACTTCGCCGGCAAGCCGATCGCCACGGCCCGCGCCAAGCCGACCCTGACCGCGTTCCGGTTCCCGTTCGTCGCCTACCTCCACAGCGGCCGCGTGAATGTCTGGGGACGCGACGCGACGAGCACGAAGACGACCGTGACGATCGAGCGCCGGACCAGAATCCGCGGTACCTGGCACGTGGTCGCGAGGATCGTCAGCAACCACCGCGGCATCTTCGCGGCGAACCTCAGGCTCGCCGCGACCACGAAGGACTGGCTGCGGGCGGTCGCTCCCGGCTCCGGGAAGTCGCTCGCGTTCTCGCTCACGCAGCCCGTGTATCCACACATTGGTCCCTGGGGGACCTGAGGCGTCGCTAGCGTTGCGGCCGTGATTGCGGCCGTCGTCCTCTTCTGGGCCTCACTCGCCGCGCTCGCCTGGACGCACGTTCTCTACCCCGCGGTCGCAGCACTCGCGGCCCGGCTGCGGACGCGGGCGGTCGCGAAGGACGATGCCTATCTCCCATCCGTCGCGGTGATCGTCGTCGCGTACAACGAGGAGCCGGCGATCGAGGCGCGGATCGAGAACCTCCGCGCGCTCGACTATCCCTCCGAGCTGCTCGAGATCGTCGTCACGTCCGACGCGTCGACGGACCGGACGGAGGAGCTCGCCGAGGCGGCCGGGGCGCGCGTGATCCGGAATCAGCGCGGCGGCAAGGTCGCCGCCCAGGACGCCGCCGTGCGCGCGACGGAGGCGGAGGTCGTGGCCTTCTCCGACGCGAACTCGACGTGGTCTCCCGACGCGCTGCGCAAGCTCGTCCGCAACCTCGCCGACCCGAAGGTCGCGTACGTCTGCGGGCAGCTCCGCCTCGAGGCTCCCGGCGGCTCGAACAAGGAGGGGATCTACTGGCGCTACGAGCTCGTGACGCGGGAGTCGGAGTCGCGGCTCGGCTCGGTCACCGCCGGCAACGGCTCGATCTACGCGCTGCGGCGCGCCGACTACGTCGAGGTCGACCCGCGCTTCGGCCACGACCTTTCGCTGCCGTATCTCATGCCGCAGAGCGGCCGCCGCGCCGTCTACGAGCCGGAGGCCGTGGCGCACGAGCGGCCGACGCCGACTAACGAGTCGGAGTACCGCCGCAAGGTGCGGATGTTCGAGCACACGTGGCTGATCGTCCTCCGGGGCCGGATGCTCCGTGGCCAGCCGCTCGGCTATCTCGTCGCACTCCTCTCGCACCGGCACCTGCGCTACGCGAGCGGGGTGCTCCACCTCGTCCTGCTGGGAAGCTCCATCGCGCTGCTCCGCCACGGCGTCGTCTATCCGGTCTTCCTCGGCCTGCAGCTCGGAGTTCTCGCCGCAGCGCTCGCCGGCGTCGGGATCGTCCGCTACTACGTCCTCATCACCTGGGCCACGGTCGTCGCGCTCTGGAACTACCTCCGCCGTGGCGTGCCCGCGACGTGGGCACCGCAGCGGGAGGAGCTCGCGTGAACCGCGCTGCCGATGTCGCGGTCGCCGGCGCCTCGCTCGTCGTCGCCTCGCCCGTCCTCCTGCTCGCCGCGCTCGCGATCAAGCTCGAGGACCGCGGCCCCGTCCTCTACCGCCAGACGCGCGTCGGCAAGGACGGCGTCGACTTCGACCTCCTCAAGCTGCGGACGATGGTCGTCGGCGCCGAAACGATGGGAGCAGGCCTCGCGGTCACCGAGGGAGACTCGCGGATCACGCGGGCCGGCCGGTTCCTGCGCAGGCTCTCGCTCGACGAGCTGCCGCAGCTCTGGAACGTCGTGCGCGGCGAGATGAGCGTCATCGGCCCACGGCCGACGCTCCGCTACCAGGTCGAGCAGTACGACGAGCGGCAGCGGCACCGTCTCGACGTGAGGCCGGGCATCACCGGCTGGGCACAGATCAACGGGCGCGCCACTCTCGCGTGGGCGGACCGGATCGAGCTCGACGTCTGGTACGTCGAGAACCGCTCGCCGCTCGTTGACCTGCGGATCCTCGCCCGCACGCCGGCGGCCCTCTTCAGCGGCACGTACAAGGGCGACACGGGCGGCTGGAAACCGCCCGTACCCTAGGCGCGTGAACGTCCTGATCACGGGAGCGTGCGGCGTGACGCCGCGCGCCATCGCACGGTCGCTCCGCGCGAGCTCGGTCTTCGGGGACGCCCGCCTCGTCGGGATCGACGCCGGCGGTAACTGGTACGGCTTCTACGAGGGCCTGTACGGGCGCGTCTACCGCGTCTTGCGGCCCGACGATCCCGGCTACGGCGAGCTCGTCGCCGAGATCTGCCGTAAGGAGGAGATCGACGCTGCGATCGTCGCTCCCGAGGCCGAGGTGCTGTTCTGGAGCGGCCGCGAATTCCCGGTGCCGGCGCTCCTGCCGCCGCCGAGTCTCGTCGAGATCGCGATCAGCAAGCGGAAGCTGTACGATGCGCTCCGCGAGAGCGGGATCGTGCCGCGCTACGGGATCGTCTCGCGGGAGGAGCTGCTCGAGCGCCGCGGGCTCGAGCTCGACGGCACGCCCGTATGGCTCCGCGACTACTCCGACGCCTCGTCTAGCGCGAAGGGCTCGATCGCCGTGACCGAGCCGGAGGAGGCGTACGCGTGGGCGTATCTCAACCCCGAGATCCAGAGCTACATGGTGGCCGAGCACCTGCCGGGCCGGAACCTCGCGTGCACGCTCCTCTTTCACGAGGGAGAGGTGCTCAAGGCCGGCTGCTACGAGCGGCTCGAGTACCTGATGGGCCATCTCGCCGCGTCGGGGATCACCGGCAACATCAACCGCGGCCGCCTCGTCAACGACGACCGCGCGCGCGCCCTCGCCGAGCAGGCGGTGCGGCTCATCGCCGAGCGCACGGGAGAGACGGCGCACGGCCTCCTGACCGTCGACTTCCGGGAGGACCGCACCGGCGCGCTCAAGGTCACGGAGATCAACATCCGGCATGTCGCGGCAACGTCCGCGCTTGCCGCGGGCGGCGCGAACTTCGCCGAGGCGCAGCTCCTCGCGACGCTCGGCAGGCTGGACGAGATCGGCGAGCCCGTTCCGCGCTTCCCGGACGACAACGTCATCCTCCGGGACATCGACGGCGAGCCGCTTTGGCTGACCGGCTACCGCGAGCTCGCGGTCGGAGAGCACCCGCCCGAGACGCCTGGCTGACGTGCGGCGCGGGGTCAGCCTCATCGCGCTCGTCGTCGTGCTCGCCGGGTGCGGCGGCTCGCAGCAGGCAGCTCCGCCGACAACGACGACGACGACCCATACGCACCCGGCCGGCCATCACAAGGCGTGCCTCGCGTCGATCACCGAGCTCGTCGTGACGGTGCTCGACGGCGACCTGCGCACGCGCGTGCCCCACGCGCTCGTCCGGATCCTCGCCAAGCACAAGCGCACCGACCGGCACGGCCAGGTCGCCATCAAAGGCCCGCGCAAGCGCCTCGAGGTCGCGGTCTCGGCGCACGGCTACACGGCCGTCCGCATCCCCGTCAACTTCCAGCGCCGCCGCCAGACGATCCGCATCTACCAGCCGCGGCTGCAGTGGCCGATCTACGGCGCGACACCGGCCCGCACCCAGGCGCAGACGCAGATCAAGCTCCACCCCCCGTTCCGCCTCGTCTGGAGCAAGAGCATGGGAGGGCTGATCGAGTTCCCGGCGGTCGTCTGGGACGGCTGGGCATACGTCGGGACGCAGTTCGGCACCATTCGCGCCCTCGACATCCGCTCGGGCGCCGTCGCGTGGTCGCATGAGACTCCCGGCGGGCCGCGAATGGCCTCGTCGCCCGCCGTCTGGGGCAACGAGATCGTCTACCACACGATGGCCGGCTGGGTGTACGTCCTCAACCGCACGAACGGGAAGCTGCTTTGGAGCTGGGACGCGGGCTCGGCGATCGAGCCGTCGCCGATCGTCGTGCACGGGATCGACTACTTCGGCACCGCGGGCGGTACAGTCGACGCGCTCGATCTCCGCGCGCGCAAGCTTCGCTGGAGCCACTCGCTCGGCTCGAAGATCACCTCGAGCGCGTCGATCGCCGGCGGCCGCCTCTTCATCGGGGACTACGCCGGCCGGCTCTGGGCGCTCTCGCCGCGCTCCGGCGCGACCCTCTGGACAGGCCAGGTGAACGGGAAGATCTACGGCACGCCCGCCGTCTCGGACGGACGCGTCTTCGTCCCCTCGTCCGACGGCGACTCACTGACGGCGTTCAGCACGAGCGGGCGCTACCTGTGGCAGGTGACGACCGGGAACTACGTCTACTCCTCGCCCGCCGTCTGGCACGGCCGCGTCTTCTTCGGCTCGTACAACGGTGACTTCTACGCCGTCGCGGCTGCGACCGGCGCCATCCTCTGGCGTATCTACACCGGCGGAGCGATCTCGGGTGCAGCAGTCGTCGTCGACGGGATCGCGTATGCCGGCACCCTCGCGCATCGCATCGTCGGCGTGAACGTCCGTACCGGCCGCGAGGTGATGGTCTTCCCACACGGCGACTTTGTCCCGATCTCCGGCAACGGGATGCGGCTCCTGTTCAACGGCTTCGACCGGCTCTACGCGCTAGAGCCGGGCCACAAGCTGCCGCACCACTCCCACCATGCGCGAAAGCATCCGAAGCACAAGCCGAAGCGCCGTCCCTCGTGCTGAGACCGGTTCATGAGAAAGCTCTTAGCCGCGTCGGGTATCGTCGCGAGCCGTGACCACGCCTGCTTCCAATGTTGGTCCTGGGGGGCACGGCTTCGATCCGGAGGCCGAGCAGGAAGTCGACTTCGCGCGGTACGGCCGGATGCTCGCCGTCCGCTGGTGGCTGCTCGCCGCAGGCCTCGTCGCCGGCGCGGTGATCGGCTACCTCGTCTCCCTCGGCGGCACGCAGGTCTACTCCGCGACCGCGACGCTCTACATCGGCCAGCCGTACACGCCGCAAGGCAATTCGCCGGTGCTCACACCGCAGTCGAATCCCTCGGCGGTCGGCCTCGTCATCAGGGCTCAGTCCGTCGACGAGACGGTCAAGAACGCGTGCCACACGACGGTCGGCGCGTTCAAGAACGGCATCTCGACGCAGGCGGTCGCGAGCGGCGCCTCGACGAAGGGTGCGGCGGCAGCCGTCAACCCGCTCGTTCAGATCAGCGTCCAGGCGAAGAAAGGGAAGGTCGCCGCCTGTGCCGCCAATCAGCTTGCGAGCGAGGCCGCGAAGCACCTCGGCACGTATCCGGCCGCGAAGATCACCAACCTCGAGGCGGCCGTCGGTTTCGATAACCAGGGGATCAAGGCGATCGAGACCGCTATCGCGAGCCCGAGCGTCTCATCGACCGACAAGCTGGTTCTGCAGACGATCCTGCGCCAGGACCAGCTGGACAAGACGACGAACGCGCAGCTTCTGCTCGAGGCGACACACGTCGAGTCGCCGCAGGTGATCACGCCCGCCGCGTCGCACAAGATCACGGCGCGCAGCCGCCGCAACACCGTCGTGATCGCGGCGATCATCGGGTTGATCCTCGGCGTGCTCGCAGCGCTGCTCTGGGATCGCGTCGTGCCGCGGCTGGCGCCGCGCAACGGCAACGGCGTCTAGCCGACTAGCGTTCCCGCCATGTTCGAGGGGAAGCGCGTCGGCGTGGTCGTGCCTGCGTACGACGAGGAGGAGCTGATCGGCGCGACGATCGCCGGGATCCCGCCGCTCGCGGACCGGATCCTCGTCGTTGACGACGCCTCGACCGACGCCACCTCCGAGCGCGCGCTCGAGACCGGCGACCCCCGGGTCGAAGTGATCCGCCACGAGCGGAGAGGCGGCGTCGGCGCGGCGATCCTCACCGGCTACCGCCGCGCGCTCGAAGAGGGGCTCGACCTCGTCGTCTGCATGAACGGCGACAACCAGATGGACGCCGTCGAGCTGCCGGGCCTGCTCGAGCCCGTCGTCCGCGGCGAGGTGGACTACGCCAAGGCGAATCGTCTCGCGTCGGGCCAGGCGTGGCAGCTGATCCCGAAGTGGCGCTTTTTCGGCAACGCCGTCCTTTCGATGTTGACCAAGGTCGCGTCCGGCTACTGGCATGTCGCCGACTCGCAGACGACGTACACCGTGATCTCGCGGGAGATGCTCGCGCAGCTCGATCTCGACCGCGTCTACACGAACTACGGCTTCCCGAACGACATGCTCGTCCACCTGAACGTCTGGAAGGCACGTGTGCGCGACATCCCGTCGAGGCCTGTCTACGGCGTCGGCGAGCGGTCGAAGATGCGCTACCGCCATGTCGTGCCGCGGATCGCGTGGCTTCTCCTGCGCGGCTTCTTCTGGCGGCTCTGGGAGAAGTACGTCAAGCGCGACTTCCACCCGCTCGTCTTCTTCTACCTCCTCGGCTTCCTCGCGACGCTGGCCGGCGTCCTGCTCGGCCTCGTCGTCGTCGGCTACCGGATCGCGGGCAACTCGATTCCGATCGCCACAGTCGTGCTCGTCGCGCTGCTCGTTCTCTCGGGCTCGCAGTTCACACTCTTCGCGATGTGGTTCGACATGGAGACGAACAAAGACCTGCGGTAGTAGCGAGCGAGTGCTGCGCACTCGCTCGCTGGGACGCCGAACTGCGCTGACCGGAGAGCGCGGTCTCAGGTCAGCTCCGTGCAGCGAGCTTCATTGGGGCTGACGCAGGGTTCTGAGCGCTCTTCCATCGCGGGCGCGCAGGCCTTCGGCGTGCCCGCCCGCTATTCCGCGGCGTCGTAACGCGCCGTTACGCCGCCGCCTGGTCCGAGTGAGGGTTCTGACCGCTAAAGCAAAGAGCGGCCCTAGACCGCACTGCGCTCGCGTCGGCCTCTGCCGCGCGCGAGCGCACGGGGTAGCCATCTCACCCAGAGCATCAACAGCAAGACAGCACGGAGCGGGACGGAACCGCGCTTCCGGCCCGCGCAGTTCCTTCTCCCAGCGAGCGAGAGCAAAGCTCTCGCGAGCTACCATCGGGCGGTGCCTACGACGGTCGTGACGGGGGGAGCCGGCTTCCTCGGCTCGCATCTCTGCGAATACCTGCTCGAGCGCGGGCATCGCGTCGTCTGCGTCGACAACCTCGTCAGCGGCTCGCTGCACAACATCGAGCACATCCGCGAGGACGGGTTCCGGTTCGTCCCGCACGACGTGTCGGAGCCGCTCTTCATCGACGAGCCGGTCGACTTCGTCTACCACTTCGCCGCGCTCGCGAGCCCGGAGGACTACCTCCGCATGCCGCTCGCGTCGCTCAAGGTCGGCTCGTACGGCACGCACCACATGCTCGGCCTCGCGAAGTTCAAGCGTGCGCGTTTCATCACCGCGTCGACGAGCGAGGTGTACGGAGATCCGCAGGTCCACCCGCAGCCGGAGACGTACTGGGGCCACGTCAACCCGATCGGCCCGCGCGGCGTCTACGACGAGGCAAAGCGGTACGCCGAGGCGCTCACGATGGCGTACCACGCCCAGCAGGGCGTCGACACGGCGATCGTCCGGATCTTCAACACCTATGGGCCGAGGATGCGCCCGAACGACGGGCGCGCCGTCTCCAACTTCATGCGGCAGGCGGTCGCCGAGGAGCCGCTCACGGTCTTCGGGGACGGCTTGCAGACGCGGAGCTTCTGTTACGTCGACGATCTGATCCGCGGCATCGTCCTCCTCGCGGAGAGCGGCGAGCACCTGCCGGTCAACCTCGGCAATCCGGACGAGCGGACGCTGCTCGAGCTCGCCGAGCTCGTGAAGCGGATCACGGGCGCGTCGAGCGAGATCGTCTTCGAGGCGCTCCGAGTCGACGATCCGATGCAGCGGAAGCCGGACATCACGCGCGCCCAGCAGCTCCTCGGCTGGGAACCGGAGATCACGCTCGAGGAGGGGCTTTCCCGGCTTCTCCGGGCGCAGGGCCGCGAGCCCGTCGGCGTCTGAGCGACGAGCCGCTTCTCGTCCGCGCCCTGCGGCGCGAGCCGACCGAGCGCACGCCGGTCTGGTTCATGCGGCAGGCGGGCCGGTCGCTGCCGGAGTACCGGGCGCTACGTGAACGCCACTCCTTCTTCGATCTGGCCGGAACGCCCGAGCTCTGCGCCGAGGTGACGCTGCAGCCGGTGCGCCGGCACGGCGTCGACGCGGCCGTCCTCTTCGCGGACATCATGTCGCCCGTCCTCGGCATGGGCGTGGACGTCGAGCTCGTCGAGGGTGTGGGGCCTGTCGTGGGGAAGCCGATCGCTGCGGCGGCCGACGTCGAGCGCCTCGTCGTCGGCGAGACGGAGGAGTGGGGCGCGCCGATTCTCGAGGCGGTGCGGCTGGTACGCGCCGAGCTCGAGCCCGAGCGCGCGCTCGTTGGCTTCTGTGGCGGGCCGTTCACCGTCGCCGGCTATCTCGTCGAAGGGAAGCCGAGCCGGGACTTCGTCCGCACGAAGTCGCTCATGTACCGCGAGCCCGCGGTCTGGCATGCGCTCATGGGGCGGCTGACCGATCACTTCGCCCGCTACGTCGCCGCGCTCGCGGCCGCCGGCGCCGACGCCATCCAGCTCTTCGACTCCTGGGCCGGCGTCCTCTCGCCGCAGGACTACGTCGAGTTCGTCGCGCCGTACTCCGCCCGTGTGCTTGAGGCGGCCGGCGTCCCGACGATCCACTTCGGTACGGGAACGACCGAGCGGCTGCTGGAGGAGATGGCGCGGGCCGGCGGCGACGCGATCGGAGTCGACTGGCGGATCCCGCTCGACGTCGCGTGGCAGGTCGTCGGCGAGGAGCGGGCAATCCAGGGGAACCTCGAGCCCGCGGCGCTGCTCGGGCCGTGGGACCGGGTCGAGGCGGCCGCGCAGGACGTGCTCGCGCGCGCGGGCGGGCGCCCGGGGCACATCTTCAACCTCGGCCACGGCGTCCTGCCTCAGACGGATCCCGACGTCCTGACCCGGCTCGCCGCGCTCGTCCGCGACTACCGTCCTTCCGCGTGAAGGCCGCGGTCGTCCTGATGGCGTACGGCTCGCCGGAACGGCTGGCGGACGTTCCGGCCTACTACGCGGACATCCGCGGAGGCCGGCCGGTCGCGCCCGAGAATCTCGCTGACCTCGTCGAGCGCTACCGGCGGCTCGGGATCGAGGACTCCTCGCCGCTCAACGCGATCACCGAGTCGACGCGCGCGGCGCTCGAGGCCGAGCTCGGGCTGCCCGTCTTCACGGGCATGAAGCACTGGACGCCGCGGATCGCCGAAGCCGCCGAGTCGGCGCTCGCGGCCGGCGCGACGGAGATCGCCGGGCTCGTTCTCGCGCCGCACTACTCCGCTCTCTCGATCGCCGGCTACCGCGAGCAGCTCGAGCGCGCGCTCGCCGGCCGGGCGCATGTCCACTTCGTCGAGAGCTGGCACGACGAGCCCGGCTTCGTCGAGCTCCTCGCCGATCGTGTTCGCGGCACCGACGCGCACGTCGTCTTTACCGCGCACTCGCTGCCCGCGCGGATCCTCGAGCAGGGCGATCCGTACAAGCAGCAGCTGCTCGAGACGGCGCGGCTCGTTGCCGAGGCGGCAGGTCTCGACTCCTGGAGCTTCTCCTTCCAGAGCGAGTCGCCGACCGGCGAGCCGTGGCTCGGGCCGGACATCCTCGACCACCTCTCCTCGCTCCACCGGCAGGGCGTCGAGGACGTCCTCGTTTGCCCGGTCGGCTTCGTCTCCGACCATCTCGAGATCCGCTGGGATCTCGACGTCGAGGCGCGGGAGAAGGCCGCCGAGCTCGGCATGCGGCTCGAGCGGATCGAGATGCCGAATGCGGATCCGGAGTTTGTCCTGACCCTTGCGACGATTGTGAAGCGGGCTCTGTCGGTACCTTCAGAGGCGTGAGCTCGCGTAGCTGCCCCGAATGGCCGGATCTGATGGAGATCTCTCCGGAGCTCCAGTTCAAGCACTACAGCGTCGCCGAGGCGAAGCTGCCCGCGGATGTGGTCATGCTGCTTTCCGACGTGTCCCTGTCGGACGTCGAGATCTGCTGCGACCTCGAGCGGCATGTCTTCTACGCGGGCCATACGGACGAGAAGCTGGCCGACGCGCTGCGCGCGAGCCACTGGTTCGAAGTGCGCGACTGGGTCGCCGCCGGCCGGCCCGGCGAGAACTAGCACCGCCTACGGGTCGACCGGATTCGGCAGCGCCGCGCCACGCAGGAAGGCGTGGACGTTCTCCACGAGCACGCGCGTCATCGCGGCGCGGGTTTCGACGGTTGCACTCGCGACGTGCGGCGTCAGCACGACGTTCGGGAGGCCGAACAGCCGCTCCGGCACTTGCGGCTCGCGTGTGAAGACGTCGAGGCCCGCCGAGATCCGGCCGGAAACGAGCTCGTCGACGAGCGCCTCTTCGTCGACGACGGCTCCGCGCGCGGTGTTGATCAGCGTCGCGCCGTCCTGGAGGAGAGCGAGCCGCTCGCGCGAGATGAGACCATGCGTCTCGTCGGTCAGCGGCACGTGGAGCGAGACGACGTCGGAGGAGCTCAGGAGCTCGTCGAGCGGAATCCCGCCGCCGCTGCGGCGGTGGAAGCCGACGCGCATCCCGAACGCCTCGGCGCGCTTCGCGACCTCCTGTCCGATCCGTCCGAAGCCGACGAGACCGAGCGCGGAGCCTGCGAGATCGCGGCCGAGGATGTCCGGCTCCGCCCAGCCGCGCCGCCAGCGTCCTTCCCGCACGTGCCGGTCGGCGGCGACGAGGTGACGGCGGCACGCCAGGATCAGCGCGACCGTGAGGTCCGCAACGGCCGCGTCGAGGACGCCCGGCGTGTTCGTGACCTCGATGCCCCGGGCACGGCAGGCTGCAACGTCGACGGAGTCGTAGCCGACGCCGTAGTTCGCGACGAGCCGAAGGTCGGGGAGCAGGTCGAGCTCCGCCGGGCCGACGCGCGCGACCACGCCGACGAGCACCTCGACACCGGCCAGCGGCCCCGGCGGCGGCCAGGTCTCGAGCACCTCCGCGTCCGCAAGCTCGTCCCAGGCAGGCCCGGGGAGTCGTCGTGTCGCCGCGATCCTCACCGTCGCAGTATCCCGGGAGTGCATAGTTGCCCACATGCCGACGCTGGTCATCCCGTTCGCGGGCGCCGAGGGAAAGACGCGCCTGGACGCGTCGGCCGAGGTGCGAGGCACGCTCGCCGTGGCGATGCTCGCCGACGTGCTCGCCGCGTGCGTCGAGGTCGGTCCGACGCGCGTGGTGACGCCCGACGAGGAGCTGGTCGAGCTTCCGGGCGTCGAGATCGTCTCCGATCCAGGGGGAGGCCAGGGAGCTGCGGTCGCGGCGGCGCTGGCCGGAGTGCGCGGACCCGTGCTCGTCGTCAACGCCGATCTTCCGTGCGCGACGCCGTCCGATCTCCGCGCGCTCGCCGAAGCGACGCCCGCTTTGATCGCTGCGGCCGACGGGACGACGAATGCGCTGAGCCTCCCCTCCGCCGGGCACTTCGCGCCCCTCTACGGCTCGGGCAGCGCTGCGCGGTTCCTCGCGCACACGGCCGCGGTCTCCGTGGTGCTGCCGAACCTCGCGGACGACGTCGACACGATGGACGATCTCGCGCGTCTGCAGCTCCGCCTCGGGCCGCGCACGCGGAATGCGCTCGAGCAGCTCGAGGGGAGCCTCGTCTGAACGTCGCCGTCTTTTCCGGTGGCGTCGGCGGGGCGCGCTTCGTGCGCGGCGTGGTGGGAGTCGCAGGCGCCGCCGCCACGACCGTGCTCGGAAACGTCGGGGACGACGTCGAGGTGCTCGGCCTCCACGTCTCGCCAGACCTCGACTCGATCCTCTACGCGCTCGCCGGCCTCGCCGACGAGAGCCGCGGCTGGGGGCGCGGAGGTGAGACGTGGCGCGCGCTCGAGACAGTGCGTGAGCTCGGCGGCGAGGAATGGTTCGCTCTCGGCGATCTCGACCTCGGCCTCCACCTCGTCCGCACCCAGGCGCTGCGCGACGGCGAGCCGCTCTCGGTCGTGACCGTCCGGCTCGGTGCGGCACTCGGAGTCGAGACGCGCCTGCTGCCGGCAACGGACGACCGGCTCCGCACATGGCTGGACACTCCGGCGGGAACGTTTCCGTTCCAGGAGTGGTTCGTCGCCCGCGGCCACCGCGACGAGGTCGACGCCGTTCGCTACGAGGGCGAGGACGCGGCCCGGCCGGCGCCCAGGACGCTCGAGGCGCTAGCAGCGGCGGATCTGATCCTCCTTGCGCCGAGCAATCCCTACGTCTCGATCGGGCCGATCCTCGCCGTGCGCGAGCTGCGCGAAGCGCTCGCCGCGCGGCGCGTGCCGTGCGTCGCCGTCAGCCCGCTCATCGGCGGCCGGGCGGTGAAGGGGCCGGCCGACCGGATGCTGCGGCGCCTCGCCGGCGGCTCCTCACCTCGCCACGTAGCAGCCTGTTACAAGGGATTGATCGACGCGCTCGTCGTCGACGAAGCGGATGCGGACGATCTCGACGGTCTCGGCGACGTCCGGCCGATCGTGACGCGGACGCTGATGAGCGACGACGACGCCCGGCGCCGTCTCGCCGAGGTGGCGCTGGGAGCGGTGCCCGCGTGAAGGTGGCCATCGTCGGAGGGACGGGCGACTTCGGGCTCGCACTCGCGCGGCGGCTCGTCGAGGCGGGCGACGAGGTCGTGATCGGCTCCCGTGACGCAGAGCGTGCGCAGGAGAAGGCCGACGAAGTCGGAGCGGCCGCCGGCGCGACGAACGAAGCCGCCGTTCGCGGCGTCGAGCTCGTCGTCCTCGCGACGAACGCAGGCGCGACGCTCGAGACCGCCGCCGCACTCGCCGAGGCGATCGGCGAAACGCCCGTGCTCAGCGTCGCGAGCGATCTCCGCTCCACCGAGCCCAGCTCGCTCGCGGAGCGAACGCAGGAGCTCGTGCGCGGGCCGGTCGCCGCCGGCCTCCAGTCGCTCGCCGCGGGGAAGCTCGCGCACGGACGGCCGGACGAAGACGCGTTTGTCTGTGGCGACGATGCCGACGCGAAGGCGCTCGCGCTCGAGCTCGCCGCCAAGGTCGTCGCCGGGCGCGCGCTCGATGCCGGCCCGCTTGTGCGCGCCCGGGTCCTCGAGGGGCTCACGGGCGTGATCGTCAGCCTGAACAAGCGCTACAAGGGGCACGCCGGCATCCGGGTCACGGGCCTGCCCGAAGCGTGAGCGGCTTCTCGGTCACTCCCGTCGAGGGCCTTCCGGAGCTGCGCGAAGGAGACGACCTCGCAGGCCTCATCGTCGAGCGCACGGAGCTCGAGGACGGCGACGTCGTCGTCGTCGCGCAGAAGGCGGTCTCCAAGGTCGAGGGGCGCGTCGTCGCGCTCGCCGGCATCGAGCCGTCGGAGCAGGCCGTCGAGCTCGCCGCCGGCTTGGCCGACCCGCGCCGCATCCAGGTGATCCTCGACGAGTCCACGGAGCTCGTCCGCGTCCGTCCCCCGCTGCTCATCGCGCGGACGAAGCACGGCTTCGTCTGCGGCTCGGCCGGCGTCGACGCCTCGAACGCGCCCGAGCCGGAGACGGTCGTTCTTCTCCCGCTCGACTCCGACGCGTCCGCCGCGCGGCTGCGCGAGGAGCTGCGCGAGCGGACCGGCGCAAACGTCGGCGTCATCGTGACCGACTCGTTCGGCCGCCCCTGGCGTGCCGGCACGACGGACGTTGCGATCGGCGCCGCCGGCGTCGAAGTCCTGCGCATTCTCGACGGGGAGCGCGATCCCGCCGGCTACGAGCTCCACGCCACCCGAATGGCGCTCGGGGACGAGATCGCCGGCGCCGCGCAGCTCGTCTTCGGCAAGCTCGACCGCGTGCCCGTCGCCGTGATTCGCGGGCTCGACGTGCTCGGCGACATGCAAGGCGCCGATCTCGTAATCCCGCCAGAGACCGACCTCTTCCGCTAGAACCCTCTGCAATGGGGGCAATCGAGCAGGCGAATGCGCTACTGCAGGAGAAGGGCTACGCCGAGCGGGACCTCGCAGTCCATCCGGCTCCGCGCGGCCGCGCGCTCCTGAAGGGGAACAAGATCCTCAGCCCGCTCAGCGACGAGGCCGAGCTCGTCCTGCGAGTCGTGCGCGACGTCGTGCCCTCCGGTTCGGAGCTCGGCTCGCGAACCTTGCGCGCGGCGGAGCTGCGGGCCGGGCTCTAGGCAGGTGGATAACTCGGTCGACAGGACGAGGGCTCTCGTTCAGGCCGGGATCGCCCTCACGTCGGAGCTGTCCCTCGATGCAGTCCTCCAGAAGCTCGCGGAGACGGCTGCCGAGCTGACCGGCGCGCGCTACGCCGCGCTCGCCGTGCTCGACCCGACCGGCGACAATCTCGAGCGCTTCGTCACGAGCGGCATCGACGCCGAGACCCGCAAGGCGATCGGCGAGCCGCCTCGCGGCCGCGGCATTCTCGGCGCTCTCATCCACGATCCGGAAATCCTCCGCCTGCACGACCTCCACGACGACCCGCGCTCGGTCGGCTTCCCGCCGAATCACCCGCCGATGCAGACGTTCCTCGGCGTTCCCGTGCGGCTACGCGGCGTTGTCTACGGCAACCTCTACCTCACCGAGAAGGCGGGCGGCGCCGACTTCGACTCCGAAGACGAGGCGAGCGTCGAGCTGCTTGCAGCCCAGGCGGCGGTCGCGATCGAGAACGCCCGCCTCTACGAGACGGCGACCCGCTGGGCGGCGCAGCTCGAGTCGCTCAACGAGGTGATGAACATCCTCGTCACCGAGTTCGACCTCGACACGCTGCTCCAGCTCGTAGCCGACCGGTTGCGTGAGCTGATCGACGCCCGCCTCGTCGCGATCTCGCTGCCGCAGGGGGAAGGCCTGCGGATGGTGGCGGTGTCGGGCGAGGGTACTGAGGAGTACGCGGGCCTCGAGCTGTCCGCTCGCTCCAAGTCGATGCGGGTGCTCAGCCGGAAGCGCAGCGAGCGCGTCGACTCCGTTCTCGACGATCCGGAGGTGGAGCAAGAGACCGCTCGGCGGCTCGGAGCGCACAGCGCGCTCTACGTGCCACTGCTCGCCCGCAACCAGGCGATCGGTGTCGTCGCCGCGCACGACAAGCAGGGATCGGAGCTTCGCTTCACCGACGCCGACCTGCGGCTCGCGGAGATCTTCGCCGCGCGCGCGGCGGTGGCGGTCGAGCTCCGGCAACGCGTCGCTCGCGACGCGCTCCAGCGGGTCGTGACCGCGCAGGAGCTCGAGCGGCGGCGGCTGGCGCGTGAGCTGCACGACGAGACGGGACAGGCTCTCACCTCGATCCTGCTGGGCCTCCGCGGGCTCGAGGAGGTCAAGGACACGGACACACTCCGCGCGACTGTCGCCGAGGTGCGCGATCTCGTCCGTTCGACGCTCCAAGACGTTCGCCGGCTCGCCGTCGAGCTGCGCCCGACGGCGCTCGACGACTTCGGGCTCGTTGCGGCGCTCGAGCGCCTGACGGAGAACTTCGCCGAGCAGACGGGCATCTCGATCGAGTTCGCTCCGAACTTGCCAGGGGATGTGAGACTTCCGGCGGAGGTCGAGACCGCTCTCTACCGAATCGTGCAGGAGTCGCTCACGAACGTCGTCAAGCACGCGCGGGCCAACCGCGTCAGCATCGTCCTGACCCGTAAGCCGGACTCGGTCTCGATCGTCGTCGAAGACGACGGCATCGGCTTCGAACCCGGGCGCGAGAACGGTGACGGGATCGGGTTGATCGGGATGCAGGAGCGGGTCGGCCTGCTCGGCGGCCGTGTTGCGCTCGAGTCGCGGCCGGGCGCCGGCACGACCTTCGTCGCCGAGGTGCCGTTGTGAGCATCCGCTTGCTGATCGTCGACGACCACCAACTCGTCCGCTCGGGCCTCCGCCGGCTGCTCGAGGCCGAGGACGACATAGAGGTCGAGGAGGACGAGGCCGGGACGGCGCATGACGCGATCCGGCTCGCCCGCCTCCACAAGCCCGACGTTGTCCTCCTCGACGTCGTGATGCCGGGGGGAAGCGGCCTCGACGCGATTCCGGAGATCTTGGAAGCGGCGCCCAAGGTGAAAGTGCTCGCCCTCTCGATGCAGGACGACCCGAGCTACGTGCGGCAAGCGTTCGCGGCGGGTGCGAGCGGCTACGTGCTCAAGGAGGCGGCCGACGACGAGCTCCTCGCCGCGATCCGGGAGGTCGCGGGCGGCGGCAACTATGTCGACCACCAGCTCGGCTCGCGACTCGCCGCCCACGACGTGAAGGCAGCAGCTGCGAAGGACTCCGATCCGCTGTCGGACCGCGAGCGTGAAGTTCTCCGCCTTCTCGCTCTCGGCTTCACGAACCAGGAGATCGCGAAGCAGCTGTTCATCTCCGTGCGGACGGCCGAGACGCACCGCGCCCGGATCATGCAGAAGCTCGGGCTGACGACCCGCGCCGAGCTTGTGCGCGTCGCGATCGAGCGCGGCTTGCTCGCGGAGGACGATGCCGGCCAATGAGCCGGAGTTGGGGTTGCGGCGAGCCGACCTCGCTCGGGACCCTCTCGAGCAGTTTCGGCGCTGGTTCGCGGAGGCGGACCCCGTAGTCGAGGCGGCGGAGGCGATGGCTCTCGCGACGGCGGCGCCGGACGGCTCGCCGTCCGTGCGGATGGTGCTCCTGAAGGGATTCGGCGAGCGCGGCCTCGTCTTCCATACGCACTACACGTCGCGCAAGGGGCAGGAGCTCGAGGCGAATCCGCGCGCGGCGCTCCTCTTCCACTGGTCGCCACTCGGCCGGCAGGTGCGGGTGGAGGGAAGCGTCGAACGGCTGCCGGAGGAGGAGTCGGACGCCTACTTCGCCACCCGGCCGCACGACGCCCAGCTCGGTGCGCTCGCCTCGCGCCAGAGCGAGCCGCTCGAGTCGCGGGCGGTGCTCTACGAGCGTCTCGCCGAGCTGGAGGCCGATCTCGCCGGCGAGCCGGTGTCGCGGCCGCCGACGTGGGGCGGCTACGTCGTCCGACCGGACGCGTGGGAGTTCTGGCAGCACCGAGACAGCCGCCTCCACGACCGCTTCCGCTACGAGCGCGGAGCGGACGGCTGGTCGCTGACTCGGCTCTTCCCCTAGTCGCGCATGCCGACAGACGCCGGCGGCTCGTACAGGACGCGGTCACCGATGATCTCGTCGATCTGCGCGAGCGTCTCGCCGTCGAGGGAGACGTCCGCTGCGCCCGCGTTGTCGGAGACCTGTTCCGGTCGCGTCGCGCCGACGATCGCCGAGGCGACGTTCTCCTCCCGCAGCACCCACGCCAGCGCAAGCTGCGCGAGCGTCAGCCCGAGCCCCGCGGCCACGGGCTTGAGACGCTGGACGCGCTCGAGCAGGGCCTCGTCCTCGGCCCGGTCCATGAAGTAGTTCATCCGTTGGTGCGCGGCGCGACTGTCGGAGGGCGGCGCCTGGCCGGGGAGGTACTTGCCGGTGAGGATGCCTTGCCCGAGCGGCGACCAGACGATCTGCGAGATGCCGAGCTCGCGGGAGGCCGGGATGACGTCGCGTTCCGGCCCGCGCCAGATCAGCGAGTACTGCGGCTGGCTCGAGACGAAGTGCTCGACCCCGGCCATCGCCTGCGCCTCGCGGATCTGCTCCTCCGGCCACTCGCTGAAGCCGAGCCAGCGCGCCTTCCCCTGGCGTACCACCTCGGTGAGCGCCTCCATCGTCTCTTCGAGCGGCGTGTCCCAGTCGTAGCGGTGGCACTGGTAGAGGTCGACGTAGTCGGTGCGGAGCCGGCGCAGCGAGGCGTCGATCTGCTTCGCGACCTGCTCGCGCGAGAGGCCACGGTCGGTCTCCGACATGGGGAAGAAGAGCTTCGTCGCGAGGACGTACGAGTCGCGCGGCCGATCCGCGAGGACCTCGCCGAGGAACTCCTCCGCCGCGCCGCCGGAGTAGACGTTCGCGGTGTCGATGAAGTCGATGCCGAGCTCGAACGCCTTCGCGACGCACGCTTCGGCGCGCTCGTGCTCGACGGCGCCGCCGTACGTCAGCCACGAGCCGAGGCAGATCTCCGAGACCATCAGGTCGCTCGCGCCGAGTTGTCTCTTCCGCATCGCATCGACGATAGCGCCCGCCTGCAAAGGCACGCTGGGCTGCTGACGGCTGCAAAGCTTCGCTACTCCTCGCTTCGCTCGTCGGCCGGCTCCGGCAAGCCCCTCCGCCGGCTGCGGCGTCCTCGGTCGCGCCGATAGGCACAGCTATCGGCGCTCCTGCGTCCTTGCCTCGCTTGCTTTTCGCTCGTCAGCAACCGAGCAGCCTTCACAGGTGGGCGCTAACGGTTAGCGTCCGGTCTGTGCCGGATCTGAACGCGATTGGGATCGTCTGCGCCGACATGCGCAAGTCCGTCGCGTTCTACGGCCTGCTCGGGATCGAGTTCCCGGAGGGCAACGGCCACATCGAGGCGACCCTGTCGAACGGCGTCCGTCTGATGCTCGACAGCGAGGACGTCGTCCGCAGCTTCCGGCCCGACTGGACGCGCGCCGCGGGCAACCAGCTCGCTCTCGCCTTCGAGTGCGGAAGCCCCGAGGAGGTGGACGAGTTCTACGCGCGCGTCGTGTCCGCCGGGTTCGACGGCGAGAAGGAGCCGTGGGACGCGTTCTGGGGCCAGCGCTACGCGCAGCTCGCCGACCCCGACGGTGTCCCGGTCGACCTCTTCGCAGCGCTGCCATCGACGGACTAGGGCTAGTCGAGGAGGAGGTCGAGCTCGCGGCCGGCCTGCGGCTGTCGCTGCTGCGGCCGCCGAGCCCTGAGGAGCTGATCGACGAGGCCGCGTTCGACCACGACGAGTTCCTGCCGTACTGGGCGGAGCTTTGGCCGAGCGGCCTCGCACTCGCGCGCCACGTCGCCGGGCTCGAGCTCGAGGGCCGGCGTGTGCTCGAGCTCGGCTGCGGTCTCGGCCTGCCGTCGCTGGCGGCGGCGCTGCGCGGCGCCCACGTCCTCGCAACGGATTGGGCGGACGACGCGATCGAGCTCCTCCGGCGGAACGCCGAGCGCGCCGGCGTCTCGCTTCGGGTTGCGCAGGTCCGCTGGAGCGAGCCCGAGCCACTACTGCGCGCGGCGCCCTGGGACATCGTTCTCGGCGCCGATCTCCTCTACGAGGCGCGAAACGCCGAGCAGCTCGCCGAGCTCCTGCCACGGCTAGGCGGCGAAGTCCTCCTGGCGGAACCCGGTCGTCCGTACGCCAAGGAATTCCTCGAGCGGTTCCACGCGGAGCTTGTCGGGGAGCGCATCTACCGGCTAGCCTCCTGAGCCGTGTTCGCCGCCCTCGTCGCAGCAGTCGTCCTCGCGATCGCGCCGAAACCGCACGTCGTCTGGAAGCCGATTCCCTACGGCGCGCAGCGGAAGGCGGAGATGGCCGCCTACGCCGAGAAGCACTACGGCATCCACTCCTGGGTGCTCCACCCGAAGGTGATCGTCGAGCACTACACGGGCTCGGACAGCTTCTCGGCCGCCTGGAACTCGTTCGCCTCGAATGCGCCCGACGGCGAGCTTGGCGGGCTGCCGGGAGACTGCGCGCACTTCATCATCGACCGGGACGGGACGATCTACCAGCTCGTACACCTCAACGTCATGTGCCGCCATACGGTCGGGCTCAACTACGTGGCGATCGGGATCGAGCACGTCGGGACGAGCGACGCCGAGATCCTCGGCGACCCGGCGCAGATCCGTTCCTCGCTGGAGCTGACCGCGTGGCTCGTCGGCCGCTTTCACATCAAGATCCGCAACGTCATCGGCCACAACGAGAGCCTCTCGAGCCCGTACCACCGGGAGCTGTACAAGCCCTGGGCGCACCAGACTCATGCGGACTGGAAGCGCGCCGACATGGACGTCTACCGCGCCAAGCTCCGCGCGCTGATCGACGCGAATCGCCGCCACTGACGACGAGGCCCCGCTCGCGCGGGGCCTCGGTCCTACTCGAGTTGTCGCGCCGGCTCTAGGAGCAGCCGGTGTTCGTGCCGCAGTCGCGGCACGTGTAGCAGCTGCCGGTGCGGATCATCCGGCCGCCGCAGCGGGCGCACTCGACCGCGTCTTCCCACGAGTTGAAGAGCGCCGTCTGGCCAGGCGGTGGCGTGTCGCCGGGCTCCTTGACCCCGACGTCGCCGTTCGCGTACCGCTCGGCGAGCCGCGCCTTCACCTCGGGCGAGAGGATGCCGGCCTCCTCCTGCTGCTCGGGCGTGAGGAACCGCTTGCCGAACCAGCGGAAGATGTAGTCGACGATCGACTTCGCCGCGCGGATGTCGGCATCGTTCGTCAGCCCGCTCGGCTCGAACCGCATGTGGCTGAGCTTCGAGACGTAGACCTCCGGCGGCACGCCGTACTGGAGGCCCATCGAGACGGCGAGGCAGAGCGAGTTCATCAGGCCGGCCATCGTCGTTCCGTCCTTGGCGATGTCGACGAAGATGTCGCCCGGGCTGCCGTCGTCGTAGAGGCCGACGTGGATGTAGCCCTCGTGGTCGCCGACCTGGAACTTGCGGCCGACCTCCGTGCGGTCGAGCGGCAGGCGCTTCCGCTCGTGCACGTGGATCGGCGGCGTCGCCACCGTTTGCTGGCCGTCCTTGGAGCTCGAGAGCGGCTGCGCGACCTTGCAGTTGTCGCGGTAGATCGCGATCGCCTTGACGCCGAGCTTCCAGGCGTCAACGAGGAGGCTCATCACGTCCTCGACCGTGGCCTCCTCCGGCAGGTTCACCGTCTTCGAGATCGCGCCGGAGATGAACGGCTGGACGGCGCCCATCATCCGGACGTGGCCGGCGTAGTGGATCGCCCGCTCGCCGACTGCGCAGTCGAAGATCGGGAAGTGCTCGGCCTTGACGTACGGAGCGCCGACGACACTGTTGCGCTCGTCGACGTAGGCGACGATCTCCTCGACCTCGGCCGGCGCGTAGCCGAGCCGCTCGAAGGCCATCGGCACCGTCTTGTTGACGATCGTGATCTCGCCGCCGCCGACGAGCTTCTTCGACTTGACGAGCGAGAAGTCGGGCTCCACGCCGGTCGTGTCGCAATCCATCATGAAGCTGATCGTCCCGGTCGGCGCGAGCACGGTCGCCTGCGCGTTCCGGTAGCCGTGGATCTCGCCGAGGTCGAGCGCGTCGTCCCACGCCTTGCGGCAGTGGCCGAGCAGGTCGGCCGGGACGGAGTCGGAGTGCTCGATGTTCCCGACCGCAGCGCGGTGCTTCGCGACCACGCCGATGAACGGAGCACGGTTGGCCTGGTAGCCGTCGAACGCCCCCATCCGTGCTGCGATCTCCGCCGACTTGCGGTAGGCGCGGCCCGTCATCAGGCCGGTGATCGCCGCCGCATAGGCGCGTCCCTCGTCGGAGTCGTACGGGAGGCCCCGCGCCATGAGCAGCGCGCCGAGGTTCGCGTAGCCGAGCCCGAGCTGACGGAACCGCTTCGCGTTGCGGCCGATCTCGGGCGTCGGGTAGGACGAGTAGCCGACGAGGATCTCCTGCGCGAGGAAGACGACGTCGCAGGCGTGCTCGAAGGCCTCGACGTCGAACTCGCCGTCCTCCCGCCGGAACTTCATCAGGTTGAGCGACGCGAGGTTGCACGCCGAGTCGTCGATCGACATGTACTCGGAGCACGGGTTCGACGCGTTGATCCGGCCGGTGTTCGGGAGCGTGTGCCACGAGTTGATCGTCGTGTCGTACTGGACGCCCGGATCCGCGCACTCCCACGCCGCCGCGGCGATCTGGCGGAGCAGGTCGCGTGCGTCGATCGTGTCGAGGACGGTGCCGTCGGTGCGGGCGGTGAGGTTGAACTCGTCGCCCTTCGTCGCCGCCTCCATGAAGCCGTCGCTGACGCGGACGGAGTTGTTGGCGTTCTGGTACTGGATCGAGGCCCAGTCGGGCGAGTCGAGCGACATGTCGTAGCCGGCCGACTCGAGGACGCGCGCCTTCTTCTCCTCCTTGGCCTTGCACCAGATGAACTCCTCGATGTCGGGATGGTCGACGTCGAGGACGACCATCTTCGCGGCGCGGCGCGTCTTGCCGCCCGACTTGATCGTCCCGGCGGACGCGTCGGCGCCCCGCATGAACGAGACCGGTCCGGAGGCGTAGCCGCCCTTCGACAGCTGCTCCTTCGACGAGCGCAGGCGCGAGAGGTTGACGCCCGAGCCCGAGCCTCCCCGGAAGATGACGCCTTCGCGGCGGATCCAGTCGAGGATCGCGTCCATCGAGTCCTCGATCGAGAGGATGAAGCACGCGGAGCACTGCGGCGTCTCCTCGAAACCGACGTTGAACCAGACAGGCGAGTTGAAGGAGGCGTACTGGTTGACGAGGATCGTCTTCAGCTCCGCCTCGAACGTCTCGGCCTCGTCGGCGTCGGCGAAGTAGCCGCCCTGCTTGCCCCAGGCGACGACCGTGTCGACGACGCGGCCGACCATCTGCTTGACGCTCGACTCGCGCTCGGGCGAGGAGAGGCGGCCGCGGAAGTACTTCTGCGCGACGATGTTCGTTGCGGTCTGCGACCAGAACTTCGGGAACTCGACACCGCGCTGCTCGAACGCCGGGCCGTCACGACCCGGGATGAGCGCGTCGCGCGTCTCCCATTCGATCTCGTCGAACGGATCGCGTCCGGGGATCGTGAAAAAGCGCTTGACGCCGAGCCGAGCCCCCTCCTCGACGACGGTGTTGACGACCTCTGGGGTCGCCTCTTCAGTGCCCGGAACCTGCTCGACGCTAGCCATTTCCCCTCCCGAAACTGTAGTGGCCGAAGCCCTCTCTGCGGCTGGCCGTCGGCACGCGATCCCTCCGACGGGGGACCGCACGCTAGACCCCGAGTCGGACGGAACCCGAAGCCGGCTCGGAAGCGCCTAGCCGCCGAGGATGACGATCAGCTGATCGTCAGAGTACGCGGGGGCGACGCTGCCGTCGAGCGGCTCTGCCACGCGGGCGCCGACCTCCCGGGCGAGCCGGTGTGCCTCGGCCCCCCAGCCCGGCCGGAAGAGGACGACCGAGCGCGCGTAGTTGTGGTTCGGCGCATCGGCCGGGACGGCGTGGCGGTAGCCGTGGGTGAGGAGCCGAGTCGCGATACCGCCGGCCGCACCGTTGATCCCGTTGCCGTTGAGGACGAGCACCGAGATGCGCGAGCGAGGGCGGAGCGCGACGGCGTTGTGCTGCGGGCCGGTGTGCTTCGCGACCGGCGCTGTCGGCGTGGCGTGGCCGAGCCGGTGGAGGAGGGCCATCCCGCCGAAGGCGGCGAGGACTACGACGCCCACCAGCGCCGCGGCCAGCGCGGCGCCGCGCAGTGCCTGCAAGCGTCGCGTGCGAAGCCCGCGACGCGCGGGCTGAGGATCTTGGGAGAAAGGCCGGTTGAGGGGATGGGCATGCTCCACAGCCGGTCCCGGTTCGCCGGACGGCCGCGCGCTCCTTCTAGCCGGCCGCCCAGGTGAGAGCGAGCCCCTCCGCGAGCGCCGTCTTCGCGCGCCAGCCCAACTCGCGCTGCGCGAGGCCCGGATCGAGGACGCTGCGCCGAATGTCGCCCGGGCGCTCGGCTGCAAAGCGCGGCTCGTCGCCGGCGCCGGCCGTCACCGCGCAAAGACGGTGTAGCTCGAGGACGCTCGTCTCGGCGCCCGTGCCGACGTTGTAGACGCCGGCCGCGCTCGAGCCGGCCGCGGCGAGCAGCGCCTCGACGACGTCGCCGACATAGACGAAGTCGCGCGTCTGCTCGCCGTCGCCGAAGATCTCCGTCTCGGCTCCAGCCCGCATCCGGTCGAGGAAGATCGCGACGACGCCGCCCTCGAGCATCGGCTGCTGCCGCGGCCCGTAGACATTGCCGAGACGGCAGGCGACGTGCTCGCCTGCGGAGAGCCGGTTCCACGTCGCGAGGTACTCCTCGCCGGCGAGCTTCGCCGTGCCGTACGGCGAGACCGGGCGGCGCGGATCGTCCTCCCGCGCGGGCCGCTCACACTCGCCGTAGATCGCGCCGCCGGTCGAGCTGAAGATGACGCGGCACTCCGCGGCCTCGAGCACGCGGACGGTGCCGACGACGTTGACCGCGGCGTCGAAGGCGGGACGGTCGACCGAGGTGACGACGTCCGCCTGCGCCGCGAGGTGGAAGCAGATCTCCGGCCGGACGTCCTCGAAAAGCTCGACCAGCGAGGACCGGACGTCGAGCTCGTGCAGCTCCGCCTCCGCTACGTTCTCGCGCCGCCCCGTCGAGAGGTCGTCCACCACGTGGACGTCGTCGCCGCGCTCGAGGAGCGCATCGACGAGGTGGGAGCCGATGAACCCGGCACCGCCGGTGACGATCGCCCGCATGGCGGCTTATCGTAGGGCGGCCGTGTTCATCACCTTCGAAGGAGCCGACGGCTCGGGCAAGTCGACGCAGGCGGAACTCCTGCGCGAGGCGCTCGCCGCCGAGGGCCGCGAGGTCGTCCTGACGCGCGAGCCGGGCGGGACGGAGCTGGGCGAACGCGCGCGCGACCTCGTGCTCAACGGCCCGCAGATGGGCGCCTGGGCGGAGGCGGCGCTCTTCGCGGCATCGCGCGCGGAGCACGTCGAGCACGTGATCCGGCCGGCGCTCGAGCGCGGCGCCGTGGTCGTCTGCGACCGCTACGTCGACTCGTCGCTCGCATACCAGGGAATCGCCCGCGGGCTCGGCGTCGATGCGGTGCTGCAGCTGAACCTCGCGGTGACGGGCGGCCTGCTGCCGGACGTGACCTTCCTGCTCCTCCTCGATCCGGACGTCGCCGCGGGCCGCTACGACGAGCCCGACCGGCTCGAGCGGGAGGGAACCGCGCTGCAGGCCAAGGTCGACGCCGCCTACCGCGAGCTCGCGGAGAGATTTCCGGAGAGAATCGTCGCCGTGGACGCCGCGCGGCCGCCAGAGGAGATCGCGAGGGAGGTGCATGACCGCCTTCGAGAGCGTTCCTGAGCAGCACGAGGCGAAGCGGCTGCTTGCGGCGGCCCTCCAGGAGGGGCCGGTGCACGCCTACCTCTTCCACGGGCCGGCGGGCGTCGGCAAGCGCGCGGTCGCGCGGCTCTTCGCCGGCGAGCTGCTCGGCGACCACGCGCGCGTCGAGCGCGGCAGCCATCCCGACCTCTACGTCCTCGAGCCGCTCGGCGACCAGATCCGGATCGACGACGTCCGGGAACTGCGCCGCGATCTCCACATGCGCCCGTTCGAGGCCGACCGGCGCGTCTACCTCGTCTACGGCGCGGACTCCCTGAACGAGGACGCCGCCGACGCGCTCCTCAAGGATCTCGAGGAGCCGCCGCCCTACGCCGTCGTCGTCCTCGTCGCCGAGCGGCTCGGCCCGCTCCCCGAGACGATTCGCTCCCGCTGCCAGCTCATCCCCTTCCGGCGCCTCTCCGAGCCTGCGGTGCGCGAGGCGCTCAAGGCGCGTGCCCCGCAGCTCGGCGAGGAGGAGTTGTCGGCGCTCGCGCGCGTCGCGGGCGGACGGCTCGGGCGCGCGCTGCAGCTCCTCGACCCGGCGGCGGCGCGGCGGCGGGAGGAGCTGATCCGCGTGGCGCGAGCGGTCTACACGGAGCCCGGCTTCGACACGGCAGCCGCGACGGAGGCGCTGCTCGCGGGCATCTCCGAGCGCGGGGCGGAGGCGAAGGACGCAGCGGAGGCACAGGTGGAGACGCTCGAGCTGACCGGGCGCGAGGCCGAGCAGCGGATTCGCCGCGCCCAGCGCGGCGCCGAGCGGGAAGAGCTCCTTTCCCTGCTCGAGGAGCTGGAGTGGTGGTACCGCGACCTCGTCGTCGTCGCAGCTGGCGCGGAGGCGGCGGCCGTCCACGTCGACCGGCTCGCCGAGCTCCGCGAGGACGGCACGTCCGAGCGGATGAGCGCCGCCGAGCAGGGGTGTGAACTCGTTCGCGCGGCGTGGCGGGAGGCCGAGGAACTGCAGGTCTCGACGCCGCTCGCGCTCGAGGCGCTCCTGATCCGGCTCCGCGGCGAGCTCGCGCCCGCCGCGGCTCCGGTTTAGCCCCTCAGGCCGGGTCTGAGCGAACGACGACCGTGTCGGCGATCGGGATGATCTCCGTCACCGGCAGGTCGGCGCGGTCGGCGTGCTCGCGGATCTTCTCCGGGCTCGACGCCTCGTAGATGCAGACGGTGCCGAGCCCGCCGGCCTCCTCCGAGAGGACGTAGCTGCGGATCCAGCGGATGTCGTCGGACATCTCGTCGTCGCCGACGGTGGTCGAGCGCGCGGCGGCGGCTTCGAGCTCAGGGCCGCCGGTCCAGCCGTCGCGGCGGATGATCGCGTAGAGCTGCATGTGTGCCTCCTTGGTCGGGGGACGGCACGACGATCTGAACACATTCATACGCGCTCGCAAAGAAAAGGGCCGGGATTGCTCCCGGCCCTTCGTGGTGTCTCTCAGACGTTTCGCGCTTACGCGGAGAAGGCGAGCTCGTCGCCGAGCGCCAGCTGGAGCCGCGCGAGAGCGTCGCTCTCGAGCTGCCGGACGCGCTCCCGCGTCAGGCCGAGCTCCTTGCCGATCGTCTCGAGCGACGCGGGCTCCGATTCGAAGCCGAAGCGCAGCTCGACGATCCGGCGCTGCCGCTCGGGCAGGTCGGCGACCGCGCGCTGCACGCGCTGGCGCCGCACCGACTCCACTGCCTCCTCGGCGGGATCGACCGACGACTCGTCGGCGAACAGGTCGCCGAGCTCCGAGTCGCCGTCCGAGCCGAGACCCTGGTTCAGGGAGACGGAGTCGACGGCGTCGAGGGCCTCGATGACGTGCTCGAGCTTCAGCCGCGTCGCCTGCGCGAGCTCCTCGGGCGTGGCCTCGCGGCCCAACTTCGCCTGGAGCTCCGCCGACGCGCGGTTGAGCTTGATCCGGCGCTCCTGGACGTGCACCGGGATGCGGATCGTCTTGGACTGGTTCGCGACCGCGCGCTGGCAGGCCTGGCGGATCCACCAGGTCNNTCGAACTTCTCGGCGGCGCGGTTCAGGCCGATGACGCCCTCCTGGATCAGGTCCAGAAGCGGCACGTCGTGACCCTGGTAACGCTTTGCGATGGAGACGACGAGGCGGAGGTTGGAGTTGATCATCTTCTCCTTCGCTGCGAGATCGCCCTTCTCGATGCGCTTCGCAAGCGAGACCTCGTCGGCCGCCGTCAGCAGCTTGTGCCGGCCCGCCGCATCCATGAACAGCTGCAGTGGGTCGAGCGTGCCGCTCGCCGCAGCTGCGACGGGGCGCGCCTCCTCCTGTGGCTCGCGCACGATTACATCGCGCTCCTCGAGCGCGGCGCGCAGGGCCGTCAGGTCGTCCTCGGTCAGCTCGTGTTCGTCCGCGAGGGCCTGAATCTCCTTCTCCTCGACGAAACCGCGCTCAGCGGCCTCCTCGAGCAGGCGGTCGACGGGCGAGAGGTCGTGCAGGTGAATTGTCTCGTTCAGCGCTGGTTCCTTTCGCTCTGTGCGGGCTGCCGGATTGCGGCGCCCTGGACGGCTTGATTACGGGTTTTCCCGCGAACTTTGTGCCGCCGTAGTGAGTTATAGAACGGCGTTGCACCGAAGTCCATTCCCAAAACAGGGGAATTTGCTCTTTCCGAACAAACTCTTAAGTCCTGCTCAGCGGCGAAATTCAGCGTTCCACGGCCCTTCCGGACGCCTCATCGAGGCGGATTCGGAGGACGACGGTGCCCTCGCCGAGCGCCCGCGACGGCGCTTCGCGGCCTGCGGCCCGGGCGAATCGCTCCCGCAGCAGAGCCAAAGCGGCCTCGATTTCCTCGCCGGCGAGCTCTTCCGAGCTGCCGTAGGCGATCACGCTGCGCCAGCTGCCGCGGCTGTCGGCGTCGTAGGAGTCCACCTCGACGCAGACGCGCGGATTCTCCCGCAGCATCGCGGTCTTGCGGCCTTCAGTCGTGACCGTGACGATGGCGCCGTCCTCGTACGCGTAGATGACGGGGACGACGTACGTCTCGCCGCCGGCATGGCAGCCGAGCCGCGCGATCCGCTGGCCGCGGAGGAACTCGTCGATCTCGTCGCGGGAGAGCTCTCTCATGCGCGAGAGGCTACGCACCGGTTTCGGCGCGCGTCGCGCATACTGGCCGCCGTGACGAAGCGGGTCTGGCTGCTCACGGCGGCCGCAGTCGCCGTTCTCGTCGCCGCAGGTGTGGCCGCGGCGGCGATGTTCGCGTGGCCGAAGGGATCCGTCGGAGCCTCCGGCACCGGCCTTGCGGCGATCTCCGTTCCCGGTTTTGCCGCCGACGTCGAGAGCGTGCTCGTCACGGATCCCCGCGGCCGTGCGTTCGCCGTCTCGGTCAGGCACGGCACGATCTGGCCCCTCGAGAAGCTCGCGCCCGGCGAGAAGCTGACGGTGACGGTCGATTTCCACCGGCCAGGCTGGATCGGCTGGCTCGTCGGGCACGACACCGAACGGACGTACACGGTCGTCGCGCCGGTTGCGCACCTACGCGAGACGCTGCTCCGGCTTGCGAAGGGCTCGGCCGTCTCGATTCGCTTCGACGCTCCGGTGAGCCGCGTCTCGATTGGCGGACAGCGTGTTCGGGAGGTCGGCGGCCGGACGGACGTTCCGCTTGGCGTGGTCGCGTCGGGGGCGGCGAGCGAGGGCTCGACGACGGTCGCCGCGGCTGTGCGGCCGTGGGAGTCGCTGCCGGCGCCGGTCAGCGTCTCGTGGTTCACGCCTGGCGCGGCGACGCAGGTCGTCGCCTACCCCGCCGCAGGCGCCCGCGTTTCGCCGACGGCCCCGCTGAGGCTGACCTTCGCCGAGCCCGTCTCGACCGTCCTCGGCTCGAAGCTGCCGACGCTGGATCCCGCGACCCCCGGCACGTGGACGCGCGTCGACGCGCACACTCTCGAGTTCCGGTCGGCTGCCGCGGGCCTGCCACTCGGCGGCACTCTGAAGGTACGGCTGCCGCGACGGACGCTCGCGTGGCGGGTCGAGGCGGGCTCGACGCTCCGGCTGCAGGAGATCCTCGGACGGCTCGGCTACCTGCCGCTGCGCTGGCACGGTGAACAGCCGACGACTCCCGCGGCCGAGCTCGCGGCTGCCGTCTCCGCGCCGCAGGGCGTCTTCGCCTGGCGCTTCGCGAAAACGCCCGCCTCGCTGCAGCGCCTCTGGAAGGAAGGGAGCCGGAACGTCGTCACCCAGGGCGCGGTCATGGTCTTCGAGGGCGAGCACGGCCTCGCGACGGACGGAGTCGCCGGCCCGGCCGTCTGGCGCGCGCTCTTCCGCGCCGACCTCGCCGGGCAGCGCCGCGCCGGCGGCTACAGCTACGTCCTCGTCCACGAGACGATCCCGCAGTCGATGAACCTCTGGCACAACGGCAAGGTCATCCTCACCTCGCCCGGCAACACCGGCATCGCGTCCGCGCCGACGCAGCAAGGGACGTGGCCCGTCTTCGAGCACATCTCGAGTGGGACGATGAGCGGCACGAACCCCGACGGCTCGCACTACAACGACCCGGGCGTGCGCTGGATCAGCTACTTCCACGGCGGCGACGCGCTGCACGCCTTCCCGCGCGCGTCGTACGGGACGCCGCAGAGCCTCGGCTGCGTCGAGTTGCCGTATACCGCGGCCGAGCAGGTCTGGCCCTATACGCCGATCGGCACGCTCGTCACCATCGAATCGTGATTCCCGGCGGACGTCTCCGAGGGTCGCTCCTGATCTTCATCCTCGTCGTTGCGGTAACGGGGCTGGCGATCGGGCTCCGCTCGGGCGGCCCGGCGAACGTGAGCGAGGTGCCGGCGACGCTGCCCAAGGGCGGGGTCATCATCAGCGGCCAGATCGTCCTCAAGCCGCTCACGCCGCCGCCGCCGGTCGCGCTCTCGAAGGCGGCCGCGATTGAGAAGGCGCGGGGCTACGCGACTGACCGTCACTTCCCGGCAACGGCGCTCGAGGCGAGCATCACGGCGGCCGGGAACAGCCATGTCCAGAACGTGCCTGCCTGGGTCGTGACGTTCACGTCGCCCAAGGCGACGAACGTCAGCCAAGGCAAGACGCCGCTCTTCGTGAAGCACTATTCGGTCGCGATCGACGTGAGAACCGGCAAGCTCCTCGTCGGCTTCTTCACGAAATAGCGCGGCTAGACTTGCACCCCCCGCCGACGTAGCTCAGCTGGTAGAGCACATCACTCGTAATGATGGGGTCGGGAGTTCGAGTCTCCCCGTCGGCTCTTTCTCTCAGGCGTCGGCGACCCGAGTCTTCGGCTCGGGGACGAGATCGAGCGAGCCGAGCGTCCGCGCCTCCGCGGTGAGTGCCGCGTCGAGGTCGAGTTCGGACGGCTCGATCGGCGTCGCGCAGTACGGGCACATCTGCCAGAGCGGCTCGAGCGGCGAGTCGCAGCGCGCGCACGGCTGGCGCAGCCGGGTCGCGCAGACCGGGCACGCGACGTAGTCCGGTTCCGTCGGCGCGCTGCACGTCGGACACACCGGCCGCGCCCGGCCGGCCTGCTGCTCGAGGGCGCGCAGCTCCGCCCGGCGGGAACGAACGTCCTCGAGGGTCTCGGCCGGGCGGAAGAGGAGGTAGATCACCGGCCCGAGGTACGGCGGAAGAAGCCCGAGGACGGTCGCCGCTCCGACGAGGAAGGAGTCGCCGATCCTCCGCCGCGCGTCCCGGTGCACCCAGTAGGCGAGCGCGAGCCAGAAGACGACGGCGAGGAGGATCCCGAGGTCTTCGGCGACGACGAAGGCGGTGTGGTGGCCGGTCAAGGCGCGAGGAACCTGCCCGCCTCAGCGGCCTGCAAACGCGCCCGCCGGTTTCCACCCTTGCCGGATGAAGCACAATTGCGGCAGTGGCGGGACCGAACGGCGGTAACGGGAAGGGCCCCGGCTGGAAACAGCCGTCGCGGGCGGACCTCGAGCTCGGGCGGCTGCTCGCGGTCCGGCATGCCCGCCTGCGCCGCACCCGCCGCCCGCGCCGCAGCGTCCTCCTCCTACTGACGATGCTCGCGGGCTCGACCATCGTGCTCGTCCTCGCGACCGTTGCCTTTACCGGCCCGCAGCTGCTCACGACGTTCTGCAGCCTCCAAGACCTCCGCCCGCTCTCGCTCGGCTCGAACTCCTTCCTCTACACGGACAACGGCAAGCTGCTCGGCGTCGTCCCGTCGGCGACGAACCGGCAGCCGCTGCCGCTCTCGCAGATGTCGCCGTGGCTTCCCGAGGCGACCGTGGCGATCGAGGATGCGCGCTTCTGGGAGCACGGGGCGCTCGACTACCAGGGCATCCTCCGCGCCATCTACGACGACCTCTCGCACGGCCAGATCGTCCAGGGCGCGTCGACTCTGACCCAGCAGCTCGTCCGCAACCTCTACATCGGCGATCCGCAGCGGACGTTCTCCCGCAAGCTGAAGGAGGCCTGCCTCGCGGAGAAGCTGTTCGGGAAGCTGTCGCGTAAGCAGATCCTCGCCGCCTACCTCAACGAGGTCTTCTACGGCCGCCACGCCTACGGCGCGCAGGCGGCGGCGCAGACGTACTTCTCGAAGGACGCCGCTGATCTGTCGCTGAGCCAGGCGGCGCTCCTGGCGGGCCTGCCGCAGGCGCCGACGACGTACGACCCGGCCGTCAATCCGCAGTACGCAATGGATCGACGCAACCAGGTGCTGAAGGCGATGCTGAGGAACCACTACATCACCCGGGTGCGCTACCAGCAGGCGAAGGCGAAGCCGCTCAACCTGCAGCTCGGAACGCTCTACACGCAACTCCACCAGCCGAGCTTCTTCGGCTGGGCGACGCAGGCGCTCGTCGACCGGTTCGGAGCGCGGCAGGTGGAACGCGGCGGGCTGAAGGTGAAGACGACGCTCGACCCGCGTCTGCAGGCGCTCGCGCTCCACGCCGTCGCCGGCGTCATGCGCACCTCGACGGATCCGGCGGCGGCGCTCGTCGCGATCGACCCGCGCACCGGCGCAGTCAAGGCGATGGTCAACTACCTGCCGAGCGGGCGGCGGATGCAGTTCAACTTCGCGACGCAGGCGCACCGCTCGACGGGCAGCGCCTTCAAGCCGATCACGCTCGCCACTGCGCTGACCGAGGGCGTCTCCCTCTACTCGACCTTCGTCGGGCCGCCCGAGATCCTGATCACCGACCCGCAGTGCTCGACGAACGGCGGCCCGTGGGACGTCCACAACAGCGGCGACGAATCCGTCGGAACGGTGAACCTCCTCGACGCCACGGCGGGCTCGATCAACACGATCTTCGCGCAGCTGATCGCAAAGGTCGGCGTCGCCAACACCGTCAAGATGGCGCACTGGCTCGGGATCACGAGCACCGGCAGCGACTTCAAGCCGGTCTGCGCGATCACCCTCGGTTCCGTCGGGTTCACGCCACTCGAGCTGACGGACGTCTACGCGACCCTCGCGTCAGGCGGGATCCACCACGCACCGACGGCGTTCCAGTCCGTCCGCGGCCCCAATGGGAAGGTGCTCTCGAAGCTGACGAGCTCCTCCGGCCACCGGTTCCTCAGCTCGAACGTCGACGCCGAGGTCACATATGCGCTCGAGGGAGTGATCTCCCACGGCACCGGCACCGCGGCGAACATCGGCCGTCCGGCCGCCGGCAAGACCGGCACGGCCGAGAACTACCAGGACGCGTGGTTCTGCGGCTACACGCCGCAGCTCGCGACGTGCGTCTGGATGGGGTATCCGGCCGGAGAGATTCCGCTCATCAACGTCGAGGGCGTCTACGACGTCTTCGGCGGCACGCTGCCGGCCGAGATCTGGCGCGCCTTCATGGAGCCGGCCGTCGCGCCGTATCCGGTGGCGAGCTTCCCGTCGCCGGTGATCGGCGGCACGATCATCAGCGGCACCGGGGTGTACAGCTACGCGCCGGGCTCCTTCCCCGCACCGACCACCACTGCAGCCACCACCACGACGGCGAAACCTCCGCCGCCACCGCCCGGTCACGGGAAGCACGGCGGTCACTGATGGCGGGTCTCCCGCTCGACCGCGTCGACGGCTGGGTCGGCGCGGCGATCGAGCGCGGGATCCGTTCCCACCACAAGCGGCGGCTGCGCAGGCGTGGAATGGAGGAGGCGATCACGCCGGCGCCGGGCGGATGGGCGCGCACCGGCGAGTTCGTCCCACGTGCCGGCTGCCGCGTCGAGCTCCTCGTCGACGGCGCCCACGTCCTGTCCCGGATCGCGGACGCGATCGCCGGCGCCCGTTCGCACGTCCATCTCGCCGGCTGGCACTTCGACCCCTCCTTCGAGCTCGAGCCTGAAGGCCCGGCGCTGCGCGAGCTCCTCGCGGATGCGGCCGAGCGCATCGACGTCCGCGTCCTCGCCTGGGCCGGGGCGCCACTGCCGATCTTCCATCCCGACCGCCGCGAGGTACGCCAGGCGAGGGACGAGCTCGTCCGCGGCACGCGTATCTCGATGGCGCTCGACGCGAAGGAGCGACCCTTCCACTGCCATCACGAGAAGCTCGTCGTCGTCGACGACGAGATCGCCTTCGTGGGCGGGATCGACCTGACGCGCCTGGGCGGCGATCGCCTCGACTCGAGCGAGCACCCGCCGCGCGACGGTCTCAGCTGGCACGACAGCTGCTTGCGACTCGAAGGGCCTGTCGTCGCGGACGTCGGACGGCATTTCGCGATGCGCTGGAACGCCGTAGCGAACGAGCCCGTGCCGGAGCCGGCCGCGCCCGCAGCGCTCGCAGAGGGAGTCGAGGCGCAACTCGTCCGGACCGTGCCCGAGCGACTCTACGAGTCGTGCCGCGACGGCGAGTGGACGATTCTCGAGAGTTATCTTCGGGCGCTGCGAGGCGCCGAACGGCTCGTCTACCTCGAGAGCCAGTTCCTCTGGTCGCCCGAGGTGACCTTCGTCCTCGCGGACAAGCTGCGGCACCCGCCGAGCAGCGACTTCCGGGTGGTCGTCCTGCTCCCTGCGCACCCGAACAACGGGGAGGACGACAGCCGCGGACAGATCGGGCTCCTCGTCGACGCCGATCGCGGCTCCGGCGACGACACGGCGCGCTTCCTGGCCTGCACGCTCTACCAGTCCGGCCCGGGCGGCAATCCCGTGTACGTCCATTCGAAGACGGCGGTGGTCGACGACGTCTGGCTGACCGTCGGCTCGGCGAACCTCAACGAGCACTCCCTCTTCAACGACACAGAGGTGAACGTCGTCCTACGGGACGAGACGCTCGCGCGCGAGGCGCGGCTGCGGTTGTGGGCCGAGCATCTCGAGCGGCCGCGCGAGGAGGTCGACGGCGATCCCACGCAGGTCGTGGACGAGCTCTGGCGTCCGCTTGCCGAGGAGCACTACGAGCGGCGGAAGCGGGACGGCTGGGCGGACGGGAAGCTGACGCTGCTCCCCGGCGTGTCCCGTCGCGCCGAGGCGCTCTGGGGCCCGCTCAACGGCTTATTGGTGGACGGCTAGATCTGCCAGACGCCGTCGCGGATGAGCGGGATCCGCCGGCCGCGGGCGCCGATGCCCGTCACCTCGAGCTTCGGGCTGCCGATCATCACGTCGAGGTGCGTCGTCGAGCGGTTGATTGCGCGCTCGGGCTTCGTCGCGCGCGTGCCGCCGAAGCCGCTGCCGAACGCGATGTGCGCTGCGGCGTTCTCATCGAGGAGGGTGTTGTAGTAGACCCGCCCCGCCTTCCCGATCCGTGAGGAGGCGTCGACGAGCGCGCACTCGCCGAGCTGCCGGGCGCCCTTGTCGGTGTCGAGGTAGGCGGCGACGAAGTCGCGGTCGGCTTTCGAGTCCGCGTCGAGCTTGACGAGGCGGCCGCTGACGAACTCTCCGCGCAACCCCTCAATGAGGCGTCCGCGGAAGGACAGCGGATACGTGCAGTGGAACGTGCCGCTCGTCGCGCGCGCGTCGGGGCTCGTGAAGACTTCTTCGGTCGGGATGTTGGCCGCGAACTGGCGCCCGTCCTCGAGGGTGTCGCCGCCGCCGATCCAGACGGTGCCGGGAACCAGCCCGACGTCGAGTGCGGTGCCCGGCCCGCGCAGCTCCAGCCGCGTCAGCCCGAGCTTCGTCAGCTTCGTCGAGCGGCGCCGGAGCGTCTGCAGATGCTTGAGCCAGCCGCTCGTCCCCTTGCCGTCCGCGTCGGTGAGGCGGCAGAAGTCGAGGAGATCCTTGGCGAGCTTCCGCTTCGCGTTGCGCAGCTCGAGCTTCGGATAGACCTGGCTCGCCCAGTGGTCGGTCGGCCAGGCGGCGACGGTCCAGCGCGCGCGGTAGTTGAGCTGGGCGTTCTGGAGGAAGGCGGTCTGCTTCGCGCGTCTCCCGTAGGCGTCCGCGATCCGCTTCGGCGGCACGTCGTCGAGGTAGCCGGCTTCGCCCTCCCCGACGATCGCAGCGAACGCGCCGCTCGGTCCCGCCACCTCGCGCAGGCGCCGGCGGTTCCACGGGGCGAGGGCGCCGAGCGCGTCGTCGTGCGCGTAGAGGAGCTGGGAGCGATTCACGAGCGGGTCGCTCGTTACGACGTCGACGAACTGCGCGCCGGCCCGGTAGGCCGACTCGGCGACCGCCACGAGCAGTTCGCGGTGCTCCGGCTCGCCCTGGACGAGGAGCGTGTCTCCCTTGCCGATGATGAGCGATGCCTTGACGATCGCGTCGGCGTAGCGCGCGAGCGAGTCCGGGGGGAGAAGCTTCTCGGTCGGCAGGGCTAGTTCCCCGCCTCGAGCGCCGCGTCGACGGTGTCGTGGACGGAGAAGTGCCGGTCGAGCCCGGAAATCTCGAGCGCGCGCCGCGTCTCGAGCCCGGGCGCGGCGAGGCGGAAGCCGGCCCGGTCCGCCATCCGCGAGCGTGCCTCGATGAGCACGCCGAGCGCCGTCGAGTCGATGAAGGTGACCTCCCCGAGGTCGACGACGAGGACCGCAGGCTCCTCGGCGCAGCACTCGAGCAGCGCGGCGCGCACGTCCTCCGCGTTGTAGAGGTCGAGCTCTCCGGTCAGCGAGACGACGACGGCGCCGTCGCGGCGGTCGACCCCGGCGACGGGTGACTCGCGGTTTCCCCCCACGTCGGTCACAAGCGCGGATTCAAGCAAGAATGGCTGCATGGAGGTCGCTGAGGTCGCTGCCCGCGCCGCCGGCGAGAACTTTCCCGTCGGCTCGGTGCTCTTCCCACGCCCGGTGCGGCCCCACATCCGGGCTCTCTACTGCTACGCGCGGCTCGTCGACGAGCTCGGCGACGCGTACGACGGAGACCGGCTCGCGGCGCTCGACGAGCTCGAGCGCGAGGTGGACGCGGCCTTCGCCGGCGAGGCGACGTGGCCGGTGTTGCGGAACGTCCAGCCGACGATCCGCGAGTTCGATCTGCCTCGCGAGCCGTTCGCCCGCCTGATCGAGGCGAACCGGATGGATCAGCGGATCAGCGAATACGAGACGTGGGACGACGTGAAGAACTACTGCGTCCACTCCGCCGATCCGTGCGGGCGGCTCGTCCTCGGCGTGCTGCGCCGGCTCGGCGAGCCGGAACTCGTCGCTGCGAGCGATTCCGTCTGCACCGGGCTCCAGCTCGTCAACTTCCTGCAGGACGTGCCGCGCGACCTCGAGCTCGGGCGTGTCTACCTGCCCGCTGAGGATCGCCGCCGCTTCGGCGAGCCGGCGCTCGACCGGCCGAGCGGAGAGCTGCGGGAGCTGCTGCGGTTCGAGGCGGCGCGCGCGGCGGAGCTGCTCGCGGCCGGAGAGGTGCTGCGGGCGCGGATCGGCGGCCGGCTCGGCCGCGCCGTCGCGCTCTTCTCCCGCGGTGGGCTCGCGGCGCTCGACGCGCTCGAGTCGGCCGGCTGGGACGTGTTCACGCAGCGGCCCAAGCCCTCGCGGACGCGGCTCGCGCGCGAGGCCGCGCTTGTCCTCGTCAGGTGAGCACCACCGCCGCCTACGACGAGGTGCTCCGCATCACGCGCCGCGAGGCGAAGAACTTCGCCTACGGGATCATGGTGCTGCCGCGGCCGAAGCGGCAGGCGATCGCCGCGATCTACGCCTTCGCGCGGCAGGTGGACGACATCGCCGACGGAACGCTGCCTGCGGACTCCAAGCGCGCCGCGCTCGAGGAGCTGCGCTCGTCGCTCGACGCCGAGCCCCGCGACGCCGTCTTCGTCGCGCTCGCGGACGCGCGCGAGCGCTTCGGCATCCCGCGCGAGCCGCTCGCGGCGCTCGTCGACGGCGGCCTGCAGGATCTCGACCAGGAGACGTACGCGGACTTCGCCGAGCTACGGAGCTACTGCGAGAAGGTCGCCGGCGCAGTCGGGCTCGCGTGCCTGCCGGTCTACGGCTCCGGCGACACCGAGCGCGCCGAGACGCTCGGGATCGCGCTCCAGCTGATCAACATCATCCGGGACGTCCACGAGGACCGGCAACTCGGCCGCGTCTATCTGCCGCAGGACGAGCTCACCGCGTTCGGCGTGAACAGACTCGAGCCGTCTCCGGAGTTCCGGGAGCTGATGGCGTTCCAGGCCGAGCGGGCGCGCGCTCATCTCGCGGAGGGGATGAAGCTCCTCGACTCGCTCGACCGCCGCAGCGCGCTCTGCGTCGGGACGTTCGCCGGTCTCTATGAGGCGACGCTCGACCGGATCGAGGCGAATGACTACGACGTCTTCGGGGAGAAGACGCGCCTGTCGACGCCGCGCAAGCTCGCGGTCGTGGCGCGGGGTCTGCTCCGGTGAAGGTGGCGGTCGTCGGGGGCGGGCTGGCCGGGCTGGCAGCTGCGCTCGAGCTCGTCGACGCGGGCGAGGAGGTGACGCTTTACGAGGCGCGGCCGACGCTCGGCGGCGCCGTCCAGACGCTGCCCGAGCGGGAGGGCGATCCCTCACCGCCGCCGGACAACGGCCAGCACATCGCGCTTGGCTGCTTCGCGGAGTACCTCCGCTTCCTCGACCGGGTCGGCGAGAGCGGCTCGTACCTCCGCAAGCGACTCGACCTGCCGGTGCTCGACGAGGACGGGCGCGTGGCGACGATCAGACCGTCTTTGACAGGTGTGCTCCGTTACGGGCATTTGCCGCTTCGCGACCGCACACGGCTGCCTTTGACACTCCTGCGACTGCGCTCGGCGCAGTCGCAACCGAAAGAAAGCTTCGGGGAACTGCTCAGAAGGCTCGGAGAGTCCGAGCAATCGATCACCTGTTTCTGGGATGTCTTCATCCGGCCGGCGCTCAACCTCCCCACGGACGAGGTCGACGCCGAGGCGGGCCTGTTCACCGTGCGCACCGCGCTGCTCGGCCCGCGTGCGAACAGCGACCTGATCCTCCCGACGAAGCCACTGGGCTGGATGCACGGGGACGCGGCGGGTCGAGCGCTCGGCGATCGCGTCCGCCTCGAGCAACGCGTCGAGTCGTTGGACGAGCTGGACGCCGACGCGATCGTCGTCGCGGCGCCTCCGGCGGAGAGCGCCCGGCTCCTCAGCGAGTCGGCGCCGGGGCTCGAGGATTCGCCGATCGTCAGCGTCCACCTCTGGTTCGACCGCGAGCTTCTCCGGCAACCGCTGGCCGCACTCCTCGGCTCGGACGCGCACTGGGTCTTCGACCGTGGCGCGCTGACGGGCCACCGGCCCGAGCGTGGCCAGTACCTCACCGTCGTCTCGAGCGGCGTGCCGGAGCTGCTGGAAGTCCGCGGGCGCGGGCTCGTCGAGACCGTCGCAGAGCAGCTGACCGGCCGGCTCGGTGACGCCGAGCTCCTCTGGTCGCGCGTCAGCCGGGAGCCCTACGCGACGATCGCGCTTCGCCCCGGCGTCCAGCGGCCGGGCGTGGAGACCTCCCGTCCGAACGTCGCTCGCGCGGGCACATGGACGGACACCGGCTGGCCGGCGACGATGGAGAGCGCCGTCCGCAGCGGCCGCCGCGCGGCTCAGCACATCCTGAGCGGCGCATCCGCAAAAGTAACGGTGTGACTGTCGCCCCCGAGCTGACGCGCCTCGACGAGGCGATCGACCGCGGGACGAAGCGGCTGCTCGAGCTGCAGCGGCCGGACGGCGTCTGGGTCGGCGAGCTCGAGTCGAACGCGACGATGACGGCGCAGCACCTCTTCTGGCACCACTTCCTCGGGCTGCGCACGCCCGAGCTCGACCGCCGCATCGCGAACGAGCTGATGGCTCGGATGCGCGACGACGGGACGTGGTCGATCTGGTTCGAGGGCCCGGCCGACCTCTCCACCTCGATCGAGGCCTACGCGGCGTGCCGGCTTGCGGGAGTCGACCCCGGGCCGCGGGCGCTCGCCTACATCCAGCGGGAGGGTGGGATCCCGAAGGCCCGGATCTTCACGAAGTGCTTCATGGCCCTGATCGGGCAGTGGCCGTGGCAGAAGATGGCGCCGATCCCGCCCGAGCTCGTCCTGCTGCCGCCGCGGGTGCCGTTCTCCATCTACGACTTCTCGTGCTGGGCGCGGCAGACGTTCGTCGCGCTCGCCGTCTCGCAATCGCTCCGCCCGGTCCGCCCGAGCGACGTCGACCTGCGCGCGATCGGCGCGATCCCCGGCAAGACGCGGCGGCCGCGCCGCGCGAACCCTGTGCGCCGGCGCGCCCACGCCGTCGCCGAGCAGTGGATCCGGGAGCGGCAGGAGGCGGACGGTTCGTGGGGTGGGATCCAGCCGCCATGGGTGTGGTCGATCGTCGCCCTCGCTGCACTCGGGCACGGGCTCGACGATCCGACACTCGCCAAGGCGGTCGAGGGCTGGCGCGGCTTCATGGTCGAAGACGGCGAGCGGCTGCGGCCGGAGGCGTGCCAGTCGCCGGTCTGGGACACCGCGCTCGCCGCGCTCGCGCTCCGCGCCTGCGGGCTTCCCACCGACCATCCCGCGCTCGCAAAGGCGACGGACTACCTGCTGCGCGAGGAGGTCACGACCAAGGGCGACTGGGCGATCCGCAAGCCGCACCTCGCCGCCGGGGGCTGGGCTTTCGAGTACGAGAACGACCTCTATCCCGACGTCGACGACACGGCGGTCGTCGCGCTCACGCTCCACGAGCTCGGCGCCGACGAGGACGCGGTCCGGCGTGGGCTCGACTGGCTCGTCGGGATGCAGTCCCGCGGCGGGGGCTGGGGAGCCTTCGACGTCGACAACAACGCGATGTGGCTCTACAAAGTGCCGTTCTGCGACTTCGGCAAGGTGACCGACGAGCCGAGCGCCGATGTGACCGGCCACTCGCTCGAGGTGCTCGGCGCCCTCGGCATCCACAGCGACGCCGCCGCGCGCGGCCTCGAGTGGCTCCTCTCCGAGCAGGAGGAGGACGGCTCGTGGTTCGGCCGCTGGGGCGTCAACCACATCTACGGCACCGGCGCAGTTCTGCCCGGCCTCGAGGCAATGGGGGTTCCGTCCAGCCACCCCTCGATGCGCCGCGCCGTCGCCTGGCTCGACTCGGTGCAGCAGGGAAACGGCGGCTTCGGCGAGGACATCCGCTCCTACGCCGACCCCGCCTGGCGTGGCCGCGGCGATTTCACGACCGCGTCGCAGACGGCGTGGGCGCTACTGGGCTACGTGGCCGCAGGAAACTCTGAGGATTCCGGTGCGCGGAGGGCGGCAGACTACCTCTGTGCCGCGCAGCGCCCGGACGGAGACTGGGAGGAGGAGCACTTCACCGGCACAGGGTTCCCGCTCGACTTCATGATTCGCTACCACCTGTACCGCATCACGTTCCCGTTGCTCGCACTCGGACGATTGAGAGAAAGGTTGGCTGGATGAAGTTCCCGCTCGCATCGACGGTCTCCATCGGCAAGTACGTCGCCACGCAGCAGCGCAAGGGCGAGCGCTATCCGCTCGTGCTGATGCTCGAGCCGACGCTCGCGTGCAACATCGCCTGCATCGGCTGCGGGAAGATCCGCGAGTACGAGTCCAACCGTGCGCGCCTGTCGGTGGAGGAGTGCATCGACGCCGCCGTCCAGTGCCCAGCGCCGGTCGTCTCGATCTGCGGCGGCGAGCCGCTCGTCTACAAGGGAATCGACGAGGTCGCCGCGGGAGTCCGCGAGCTCGGCAAGACGATCGAGCTCTGCACGAACGCGCTGCGGCTCGAGCAGTGCCTCGACTGGTTCGAGCCTTCGAACTATTTGACTTTCGTCGTCCACCTCGACGGGATGCGCGAGATCCACGACTACGTCTGCGACTACCCGGGCCTCTGGGACATCGCGGTCGACGCGATCAAGACGGCGCGCGCGCGTGGTTTCCGCGTCACGACGAACACCACCGTCTTCAAGGAGACCGAGGTCGGCGACGTCGTCGAGATGATGCGCTACCTCACCGACGAGGTCGGGATCGACGGGATGATGATCGCGCCCGGGTATCAGTACTCCCAGATCGATCCGGCGCTGACGATGACGCGGGACGAGCACGAGGAGAAGTTCCGCGTGATTCGCGCCGCCGCGAAGAAGGGCGGCTACCGCTGGATCGCGTCGCCGATCTACCAGGACTTCCTCACCGGCACGCGCGAGCTGACCTGCGCGCCGTGGGGCTCGATCACGCGCAACCCGTACGGCTGGAAAGGCCCGTGCTACCTCCTCACCGACGGCATCTTCCCGACCTACGAGGCGCTGCTCGACGGGATGGAGTGGGACGACTACGGCCCGGGCAACGACCCGCGCTGTGAGCACTGCGGCATCCACTGCGGCTTCGAGCCGTCGGCCGCCTACGAGGCCTCGAGCAGCCTGAAGGAAACCGTCCGGAGCTTGGCTTGGACGCTGACGGGCTGACGTTCGCCTGCGCGACCTCGGCGGAGGAGCGCGTCGCCAAGCGCGCAGGCCTCGCCGCTGTGCGCGTCGGCGTTTCCGTTGCGAACGGGGTGCCCGAGGGGCGCCTCGTCTCCTTCGGCGTGGCGGGCTCGCTCGCGAGTCCACTCGAGGGGGGGCTCCGCGTCGGTGACGTCCTCGACGCGACGCGCGTCGTCGACGAGACGGGCGCGACGCTGTGGGAAGGACCGGGACTCGGCGTCCGCGGCGCCCGCGGCGGCGTCGTTCTCGGCGGCGACGTCCTCGTCCACGACGCGGCCGAGCGCGAGCGTCTGCGCGCCGCGAGCGGCGCCGACGCCGTGGACATGGAGAGCGGCACGCTCGCGCGCAGCGGCCGACTCGCCGGAGTCGTCCGCGCCATCTCCGACGACGCCGCGAGCCTCGTCGAGGGAGTGGACACGACCGTGCACGCCGACGGCCGCACGAACGTCGTCGGGCTGCTCCGCTGGATTGCGACGCGCCGCGGCGACGCGCTCCGCTCGATGCGGGATGCGCTCCACGCGCTCAAGGCTTTGGAACAAGCGGTGGCAGCGTGAGCGCAGTTCGCGGTCGCGTCCTCCTCGCCGCCCCGCGGTCGTTCTGCGCCGGCGTCGACCGCGCGATCGAGATCGTCGAGCGGCTGCTCGAGCAGTACGGCCCGCCGGTGTACGTACGCCACGCGATCGTTCACAACGACCACGTCCTCCGCCGCCTGGAGAAGCTCGGCGCGGTCTTCGTCGAAGACGAGGAGGAGATTCCGGAGGGCGAGATCTGCGTCCTCTCCGCCCACGGCGTCGCGCCCGCGGTGAAAGAAAACGCGCAGAAGCGCGGCCTGCGGGTCGTGGACGCGACCTGTCCGCTCGTGAACAAGGTGCACGCCGAGGCGCGGCGCTACGCCGACAGCGGCCACCTCGTCGCGCTCGTCGGCCACGAGAACCACGTCGAGGTGATCGGAACGCTCGGCGAGCGGCCCGGCTCCACCGTCGTGATCGAGTCGCCGGAGCAGGCACGCGAGCTCGTCACGGACAAGCCCGTCGCGGTGATCACCCAGACGACGCTCTCGCTCGACGACGTCGCCCCGATCGTCGACGCGCTCGAGAATCACCTCGGGACGCTGCGGCGGCCGCACGCCGACGACATCTGTTACGCGACCCAGAACCGCCAGGACGCGGTCAAGGCGATGGTCTCCCAGGGTGCGTCGCTCGTTCTCGTGATCGGCTCGGAGACGAGCTCGAATGCGCAGCGTCTCGTCGAGGTCGCGCAGGCGGCCGGCGCGCAGGCGACGCTCGTCGACGGCGAGAGCGGCCTCGACGCGAAGCTCCTCGACGGCCACGAGATCGTCGGTCTCACCGCCGGCGCCTCGACCCCGGAAGAGCTCGTCCGCGCGACGGCGGCGCGGCTCTCCGAGGTCGGCTACGCCCTGCCCGAGGAGATCGAGGTCGCAAAGGAAGACGTCCACTTCAGACTGCCGAAGGAGGTCGCGCGCGCATGACGAGCATCGAGATCCCCGTTTCGATCGCGGCAGCCCTCCCGTCGCTGTCCGTGATGGACATCACGAACGACGTCTCGCGCGAGGTCGCCGCCGCCGACGTCGACGCCGGCATCGCGTTCCTCCACGCCGAGAGCCAGCTCACGATCATCCGCGTGCAGGAGCGGGAGACGGGCTTCTTCGAGGATCTCGAGTCGCTGCTCGAGCGAGTTGTCCCGTCGAGCTTCGCGTCGCGCGAGCGGCTGCTCGCCTTCCTGCTCGGGCCGCGCTCGGAGCAGGTTCCCGTCGCCGCGGGCGCGCTCTGCCTCGGCCAGTGGCAGCGGATCCTCCTCTTCTCGCTCGACGCGCAGCACCGTCCCGAGTGGACGCTCACGCTCGTCGGCTAGGAGTACCGTCAGAGCCGACATGCTCGTCCTGACCCGCACCGAGGTCGAGGAGCTGCTCGACCTCGACAAGCTGATCGACGCGCTCGCCGCGGCGCACGCGGAGCTCTCGGCCGGCGACGCCTCGCTCGTGCCACGGGCAGGCGCGTTCGCCGGCAAGGCAGGAGTCCTCGGTTCGATGCTTGGCTACGCGCCGTCCGCTGGGCTCGGCTGCAAGCTCGTGACGCTTTTCCCGGAGAACCGCGACCGGCCGACGCACCAGGCTTTGATCGCGCTTTTCGACCCGGCCACCGGCACGCCGGCCGCGCTGATGGACGGGACGTACATCACGGCGATGCGCACCGCGGCGGCGGCAGCGCTCGCGACGAAGCTCCTCGCGCGCCGCGATGCGCGCGTCCTTGCCATCCTCGGCACCGGTGTCCAGTCGCGCTCGGCGCAGGAGATGTTCCCGCGCGTCCGCGACTTCGCCGAGATCCGTGTCGCCGGCCGCGGCGAGTTCGAGGAGGCGGTGCGTGGCGCGGACGTCGTCCACGCGACCACCGCGGCGCCCGAGCCGGTCGTCCGCTGGGAGTGGCTGAGCCCCGGCGCGCACGTCGGCTCCGTCGGCTCGAATCTCGAAGGCCTGTCGGAGCTCGATCCGGAGATCGTCTCCCGCGCCGACGTCGTCGTCGTCGAGCAGCGCGACTCGGCCTTCGCGCCGATTCCCGCCGGCGCGCCGGAGCTCGACCCGCGCGGCCGCGACGGAGTCGTCGAGCTCGGCGAAGTCATCGGCGGCACCGCGCAGGGCCGCACGTCAGAGGATCAGATCACGCTGTACAAGTCGGTCGGCGTCGCCGTCCAGGACCTCGCCGCTGCGGCGCTCGTCCTTACGGCCGCCCGCGAGCGCGGCGCCGGCACCGAGATCGAGTTGGAGGGGATAACGGCATGAGCAGCAACGACTTCAGCCCCGGCCTCGAGGGCGTCATCGCGGTCGAGACCGAGATCGCCGAGCCGGATCGCGAAGGCGGCCAGCTCCGCTACCGCGGCATCGACATCGTCGACCTCGTTGGGCGCTACCCGTACGAGAACGTCTGGGGTCTCCTCGTCGACGACGACCTGCACTCCGCGATGCCCGAGCCGGAGCCGTACGAGCCTGCGCGCCTCACCGGCAACGCGCCGTCAGATCTCCAGGCCGAGACCGCCCGCTTCTCCGCGGTCTGGAAGCTCGGCAAGCTGAACGAGATCTCCGACGAGCAGGCGCGGGAGGATCTTGGGCGCATCTCCGCCCAAATGATGGGCATCGTCGCCCGCTCGGCGAGGATCGCGGACGGGCACACCGACGAGATCCCGGCGGACGTCGTCGCCGCAGGCAAGACCGCAGCGGAGAAGTTCCTCCTGCAGTGGCGCGGGGTGGCGGACCCGAAGGCGGCGAAGGCGATCGACACGTACTGGATCTGCACCGCCGAGCACGGGCTCAACGCCTCGACCTTCGCCGCGCGGATCACCGCCTCGACCGGCGCCGACTGCGGCGCCGCGCTCTCCGCGGCTGTCGGGGCGCTCTCCGGCCCACTGCACGGTGGCGCGCCGGCGTACGTCAAGCCGATGCTCGAGGAGGTCGCCGCGATGGGCGATCCGGCGAAGTGGGTGAGCGACACGCTCGACTCCGGCAAGCGGATCATGGGCTTCGGCCACCGCATCTACCGCGCCGAGGATCCGCGCTCGCGGCTCCTGAAGGAGACGGCCCGCGAGCTCGGCTCCCCGCAGATCGAGATCGCCGAGGAGTTGGAAGCCGCGGCGCTCGCGGAGCTCGAGCGGCGCAAGCCCGACCGTCCGCTCAAGACGAACGTCGAGTACTACTCGGCCGTCGTGCTCGACATCGCCGAGGTGCCGCCGCCGCTCGCGCCTGCGATGTTCGCGTGCTCGCGCGTCGCCGGCTGGTCGGCGCACATCCTCGAGCAGAAGCGGACCGGGAAGCTGTTCCGGCCGTCGGCGCGCTACGTCGGGCCGGGCGCGCGCAGCCTGCAGGAGGTTTAGGGTCTCGCCTGTGAGACGGCTGGTGCTTCTTCTCGTTTCGGTGCTCGTCCTCGCCGCGTGCGGCGGCGGGGGCGGCGGCACCTCCGACACGGCGAAGATCACCCACGTCTGGACGTCCTTCTTCTCCGCCAAGACGCCGGTCTCGCAGAAGCCGGCGATGCTTCAGGACGGTTCGAGATTCGCCTCGACGATCACCGCGCTCGCGAAGAATCCGCTTGCCAGCAACCTCAGCTCGAAGGTCTCCACTGTGACGCTGCAGGGATCGAGCAAGGCCAAGGTCGTCTTCTCGGTCTATCTCGGCAGCACGGCCGTGCTCAAGGACCAGACCGGCTACGCGAGCAAGCAGAACGGCAACTGGGTGGTCGACTACGCGAGCCTCTGCAAGCTGATCGCGCTCGAAGGCAGCACGCCGGCCGCCTGCAAGGCCAGCACCCACTCTTAGTAGGGTCGCGCGCATGAGCGCGATCGCGGCCTGGCGAGGGAAACATGCGCGCGCTGCGGCTCTTGCCGCGCTCTGCGCAATCCTGTTCCTCACCTTCCTCGACAACACGATCGTCAGCGTCGCGCTGGCCGGCATCCAGACGTCACTGAGCGTCAGCGTCACCGGCCTGCAGTGGATCGTCGACGGCTACATGCTCGCGTTCGCCGCCCTGATGCTCACGGGCGGGGCACTCGGAGACATCCTCGGCCGCAAGAAGGTGATGCTCACGGGCGTCGCGATCTTCTGCGGCGGCTCGGTGATGGCGGCCATCGCTCCGACCACGAGCTGGCTCATCGCGGGCCGGATCGTGATGGGCGTCGGCGCGGCGGCGTCGGAGCCGGGGACGCTCTCGCTGATTCGCCATATCTATCCGGAGCCCGCGCCGCGGGCACGCGCGCTCGGCGTCTGGGCAGCGGTCTCCGGCGTCGCGCTCTCGCTCGGGCCGGTGATCGGCGGCGTTCTGGTCGGCGACCCGGTCGCGAACCCCGGCGGCTGGCGGTGGATCTTCTGGTTCGGAGTCGGACTTGCGGCGCTTTCGTTCGCCGCCGCCGCTGTGACACTCACGGAGAGCAAGGATCCCGTCGGGAGAAAGGTCGACGTGCCGGGGCTCGTCCTCGGCGCGGCCGCGGTCATGGCGGCGACCTTCGCGGTGATCGAGGGCGAGAACGGCGGCTACGGGACGTGGTGGATCGGCTTCCTCTTCGGGCTGGCGATCGTCCTTCTCGTTGCGTTCGTCTTCGTCGAGCGCCGCGTGCCGGATCCGGTCTTCAAGCTCGACTTCCTCCGCGATCCCACCTTCACGGCGGCGAACATCGTCGCCTTCGCGACCAACCTCTCGGTCTTCTCCGTCTTCTTCTTCACGGCGCTCTACCTGCAGCTGATCGCGAACTTCGACGGCTTCCACATCGCGCTCGTCTTTGCGGCGCTCGCCGCCGCGATGATCGTCGGCGGGCCGATCGCCGGCCGCTGGACGGCGCGGATCGGGCCGCGGGAGCCGATGGTGATCGGCTGCTTCCTCGCCGGCCTCGGGCTTCTCCTCGTCGACTGGAAGCTGACCGTTCACACGACGGTCGCGGCGTTGTCGTGGCCACTGGCGATCGCGGGGCTCGGCTTCGGGATCGCGCTCGTCTCGATGACCGCGGCGGTGCTCGGGCTTGTGCCGCCGGAGGAGTCGGGGATGGCGGCGTCGACCGTGAACACGAGCCGCGAGCTCGGCGGCGTCTTCGGCGTCGCGGTGCTCGGAGCCGTGGTCAACGCGCAGCTGACCGGCGGGCTCACGGCGAAGCTCGTCAAGCTCGGCGTGCCCGCGAAGTTCCGCGAGATCGTCATCCAGTTCGTCACGACCGGCGGCAACATCTCGACCGCGGAGAGCAACCCGGCGGCACGCGGCCACGAGAAGCTCGTCGCCAAGGTGCTCAACGCGGCGGCCGGGTCCGCAGGCCACGGCATCCACCTCGCACTTACGATCGGCTGGGTGATCGTCTTCAGCGCAGGATTCATCGCTCTGTTCGCGGCGCGGCACCGGCCGCGGAAAGCGGCGTGAGCAGACGCGCGGTTCTGATCGGCGGCACGGGCCAGATCGGCCGCGCGGCCGCGCGGGCGCTGGCGCAAGACGGCTGGGACGTAGTGGCGATCTCGCGGACAGGGACGCTTCCCGACGGGCTCGCCGAGCTGGGAGTGAAGGCTGCGCAGGCCGACCGCGCGGACGACGCGCAGTTGCGCGCCGCGATCGGTGACAGTGCTGACGTCGTCGTCGACACCGTTGCCTACGGCCGCGAGCAGGCCGAGCAGCTGAACAGCCTCGCGGGCCTCGTCGGGTCGCTCGTCGTCATCTCGAGCGCCTCCGTCTACGCCGACGACGAGGGAAGAGCCCTCGACGGCGTGAGCGACCCGCCGCACATGCCCGTCCCCGTCCTGGAGAGCCAGCGGACGGTCGAGCCGGGAGACGAGACGTACTCGACGCGCAAGACCGAGCTCGAGCAGACGCTGGTCGGCGGGCCGCTCCCGTCGACCCTCGTCCGCGCCTGCGCGATCCACGGGCCGGGCGCGAAGCTGCCGCGCGAGGTCGTCTTCGCCAAGCGCGCCTTCGACGGGCGCCGCCGGGTCGCAATCGCGTGGGAGGGGAAGAGCCAGTTCCACACGACCTCGGTCGCGAACCTCGCCGAACTGATCCGACTCGCGGCCGCGCAGCCCGGCGACCGCGCCCTCAACTGCGGTGACCCGGAGCCGCCGACGACGCTCGAGATCTGTCATGCGATCGGGGCCGCGATGGGACACGAATTCGACCCCGTCCTCCTGCAAGGCGATGCCTACGACAACCCGTGGGGGGCTCCGCCCGAATTCCCGTTCATCGTCGCCATGGAGGCGGCGGAGCGCGACCTCGGCTACCGGCCCGTGACGACGTACCCGGAGGCCGTGCGCGAGACGTGCGCGTGGCTCGTCGGCGAGCTCGAGAGCGGCCGCGACTGGAACGAGACGTATCTCGAGGGGATGCTCGACTACGACGCGGAGGACGAGGTTCTAGGCTCCGCCACGTGATCGACGCGAACGAGTACCGCGACCGCTTCCCGATCCTCTCCACCTGCACTTACCTGATCAACCACTCGCTCGCGGCGATGCCCGCGGCCGCCGAGGACAACCTGCGCGAGTACGCGCGCATGTGGCGCGAGCGGGGGATTCGCAGCTGGGGCGAGGGCTGGTGGGAGATGCCGGTCACGGTCGGCGACCAGCTCGGCCGCATCCTCGGCGCGCCGCCCGGGTCGATCGTGATGCACCAGAACGTGACCGTCGCCGAGGCGATTGTCCTCTCGTGTTTTCCGAGCCCGGGAGAGCGCAACCGGGTCGTCTACGAGGAGGGGAACTTCCCGTCCGTTCGCTACCTCTTCCAGGCGCAGCCCCAGCTCGAGGTCGTGGCGGTGTCCGACGACGCGGCGATCGTCGACGCGATCGACGAGCGGACGCTCCTCGTCCCGATCAGCCACGTCCTGTTCAAGAACGCAGAGATCCAGGACGTCGAGCCGATCGTCCGGCGCGCGCACGAGGTCGGCGCGCACGTGGTGCTCGACTGCTACCAGTCCGCCGGCGTCGTCCCGTTCGACCTGACCGAGCTCGGCGTGGATTTCGCGGTCGGCGGCAGCGTCAAGTGGCTGTGCGGCGGGCCGGGCGCGGGCTGGCTCTACGTCCGGCCGGATCTCGCGGAGCGGCTCGAACCGACCCTCGTCGGCTGGCAGGGACACGCGCGGCCGTTCGCCTTCGAGCCGGAGCTGGAGTACGCGGCCGGCGCGCGCCGCTTCCTCACCGGCACCCCGAACGTCCCCGCGCTCTACGCCGCAACCGCCGGCTACGACGTGATCGAGGAGGTCGGCGTTCCGGCCATCCGCGAGCGTTCGCTCGCGCTCACGACGCTGCTCATCGAACGCGCCGACGCGGCCGGGCTCGAGGTCGTCTCCCCGCGCGAGCCCGAGCGGCGCGGCGGCACCGTCACGATCTCGACTCCCGACCACGCAGCCGTGCACTCCGAACTCGGTGCGCGCGGCGTGATCTGCGACTTCCGGCCGGATCCGGACGGGGGAATCCGCCTCGGCCCGCACTTCTTCAACAGCGAGGAGGAGGTGGACCGCGCCCTCTCCGAGCTCGCCGAGATCGTCGCGAGCGGGATTTACAAGAGAAGCGCAGAATCCACCGCCCAATTCTGAGTTTTCTGCGCTATAACGGATAGAGATGCGGTGGGTCGCGGGTCTGGGGGTTTTCGTTGCAGCGCTGTTGTTGGGGGCTGGAGCGGGCCACGCGCGGACCGCGGCTGCGACGGTCGCCGTCTACCCGGCCGGCGCCTCGTTCACAGCGACCGGCGCGCCCCCGAGTGGCGCGGTCTCTTCCGTCGCGCTCTCGATGCCGATCGGCGGAGTCGACGATGCGACGATCCTCGTTCGCGGCGCCTCGCACGTCACGATCGACTCACCGACGATCGACTCGCCGCTCCAGCTCAACCTCCTCTTCGCGCACTACGTCGCCGTCAACGGAACGCCGGTGCCGGACGCGCTCGAGCCGTGGGACGGCAGCCAGCGCTCGGCCGAGAAGACGAACCAGCCGGTCTGGTTGCAGGTCACGGTTCCGTCGTCCGCATCCCCCGGCGTCTACCACGGCTCGGTGCAGGTCGTCGCCGACACCGTCACGACGGTCGTTCCGATCGTCGTCACCGTCTTCAATGTCCACCTGCCGGCGCTCGGGCAGCTCTCCGGAGCGCTCATGACCGCGTTCAACTTCTCACCGCAGGCGTACGGCGCGGAGGTGGACAAGCTTTACGGGATCACGGCCGACCAGTCGCTGCCGGCCCTCTTCGACTTCTTCTCGCGGTACCGGCTCTCGCCGAACAACTGGGGTTACGGCAACCCCGACTCGAAGTCCGGCTACACGAGCAGCGCGAAGTGGTGGCTGGACAAATCCGGTCAGATGATCTCGGCGGTCGGCAGCCCGCGCCGCTTCGGCTCGATGTGGATTCCGATCTCGAACAACCGCTGGCCGAAGAGCAGCTACGTCGGAGGGCTGTCGCCGTTCGCGCCGCAGACCTGGTGCGCATACCTCCGCTCCGTGCACGGCTTCTGGGACAGCCATGGCTGGCTCAACGGGTCCTATCCGTACCTCTATGCGTTGGACGAGCCGGGCGCGACGTTGTTCAAGACCGTGGCGCAGCAGGCGACCGTCGCGCACTCGTGCTTCCCCGGCAGCCACGTGACCATCACCGGCGTCCCGTCGGCCGCGAACAAGTTCCTCTGGAACGGCGGCAGCGACGACGTCGACAACTGGGTCGTCCTTGCGAGCCGCTACTACGGCAAGTACACGGTGCCGGAGCAGACGAAGAAGCACATCTCGCACGCGACCCAGTACCTGAAGCTGATCAACGGGGCGCGGAAGCGCGGCAAGCAGATCTGGACGTACACCTACGCGGCGGGGTCGCACTCGACCCCCGGGTTCACGGCGACGGAGCCGCTCACGGATCCGCGCTTGTTCGTCGACTGGGCGTCGCTCGAACAGATCACCGGCCTCCTTTACGGCGAAGGCACGACGACGTACGGGAGTACGAATCCGCTCGTCTCGATCGACCGTGCCGCCGGTTCCTTCGTCCTCATCTATCCGAGCCGCAGCGGGCCGATGCCGAGCGCCCGGCTCGAGGAGATCCGGGAAGGCATCGAGGACTGGGAGATCCTCAACATCGTCCGGCAGCAGCACGGACAGGGCGCGGTCACGAATCTCCTGTCGAGCCTCTTCTCGACGACGTCAGCCGGCGCGAAGCTCGCCTGCACGATCGGCTGCCCGCTCACGTCGAGCACGCCGTACTCGTGGCCGACGTACTCCCGCGACGCAACGACGCCGGCGAAGCTCGCGGCGATGCGCCTCGCGGCACTGACCGCAGCGTCCTGATCATTTTCTAGGCTGCAGTCCCTTGGCAGCCGCGGATCTCAGCGTCACGGTTCCCGTCGAGCGCTTCACGGATGAGGAGCGGGCTCGGCTCGCGCCGCACTTCACGAACCTCGACCGGCCGGTCTTCGCCCTCGTCAACCTGCCGGAGACCGTCAAAGGCGCGCTCTTCGCCCGCTACTCCCGCTACGCCGGCACGCTGCGGCGCCTCTTCCTCGACGAGTTCGCGGACTCGCTGCCGGAGGTGCCGATCGTCGAGCTCGGGGAGGGCGAGCGCGCGGCGAAGCTCTACGAGACGATCTTCCTCGGTTACGGCGACGACTCGGTAGCGCAGCTCGGCGGCGCGCATATCGCGTGCGAGTGGACGTCGAACCTCCTGACGAAGATCCTGCAGCGCCCGCGTCTCGCCGCCTATCTCGAGCAGTCGACGCGCTACATCGCGTACGACGCCGAGCTCGAGGGATTCGGCTACCGCTACTACCGCGACTCGCGCTTCGGGCCGGCGTACGAGGCGGCGATGGACGACCTGTTCGCGACGTACTCGCGGCTCCTCACCGGCGTGTCGGAGTGGGTTACGGAGACGTTCCCGGCGGCGGAGGGAGAGTCGCCGGCGGCGCATCGGCGAGCGGTGCGCGCGAAGGCGCTCGACCTTGTCCGCGGCGTCCTGCCTGCCGCGTCCCTCTCCCACGTCGGGATCTACGCGACCGGCCAGACGTACGAGCAGCTCGTCCTTCACCTGCTCGCGCATCCGCTGCCCGAGGCGCGCGCGTACGGCGAGATGCTGCTCGAGGAGCTGCAGGCCGTGATGCCGAGCTTCGTCACGCGGGTGCCTCGACCGGATCGTGGCGGCCGCTGGATCGAGTTCCTCCGCGAGCGGAGCGACGCTGCCGCGGGGCTCGCCGCGCGACTCGGTCTCGACGACGCCTCGGCGCAGGACGCGGCGCCGTCCGTCCGGCTGCTCCGCACGCACGGCAGCGAGGAGGAGCTTCTCGCCTCGCTGCTCTACGAGGCGGCGGCGGTCGGGGAGGAGCAGACGCTGGAACTGGTCCGCGGATTGTCGGGCGAGGAGCGCGCGGCTCTCGTCTCCGAGCTCGTCGGGACGCGCGAGAACCGGCGCCACCGGCCCGGCCGCGGTTTCGAGACGCTCACGTATCGCTTCGAGATCGTCTCCGACTACGGCGCCTTCCGCGACCTGCAGCGCCACCGGCTGCTGACCTGCCAGTGGCAGCGGCTCTCTCCCGACCTCGGCGCCGACGTGCCGCACGAAGTGGAGGAGGCGGGGCTCGGCGGCGAGTACGCGCGCGCCCTCGACGTCTCGCGGGCGGAGTACGAGCGACTCCGCGGCGAGGGGATGGTCGACGAGGCGCCGTACGCGCTCTGCCTCGCCTACCGGATCCGCTACGTCCTCGATCTCAGCGCCCGCGAGGCGCTTCACCTCGTCGAGCTTCGCTCCGGGCGCGAGGGCCATCCCTCCTATCGCGCGGTCGCGCTGCAGATGCGCGACGCGATCGCCGCCGTCCACCCGAGCGTCGCGGCCGCGATGAGCTTCGTGGACGAGTCGACCGAGCCGCGCCTCGAGCGGCTCATGTCGGAGATGCGGAACGAATCTAGACGGGCTTGAGGACGGTCGCGACAGGGCTGCTCTTGCCCGGCTTCTCGAGCGTCACGATCCACGTGTCGGTGTTGCGCAACCGGTAGGGAGCGTTGAGCGGAACCGACACGGGCTGGGCGGAGTTGCTGATGACGAACGTTCCGCATGATCCCCACGGCTTGCCGTTCCGCACGAGATAGACCTCGTAGTACGCGCCGTGAGAGCTCGGCGGCAGGCCGCTCACGTTCAGCGTCATCGGCCAGTTCCCCTGTGCGGCAGGCAGGAGCGCGAGAGACGCAAGCGCATGCGGCGCCCTGGCGGTGCCGCGCAGCGCGAATGTCTCGAGCGGCTTGCCGGTCGCGCTGCGGTGGAAGCCGATCGCGTAGCCCCCGATGAAGACGGCCAGGACGAGGACTGCGGCGGCGAAGAGCAGCGTGACCCGGCGCTTGACGGGAAATTGCGGCAGGGAGATCACGTTGCTCGAGGCGGCCGGCGCGCGCTCGAGCCGAGGCGTCAACTCCGGCGGCGGTCCGGCGCTGACCAGGAGCTCGTGCACCTGGCGCAGCCGGTCGCGCTCGGCGTCCGAGGTCACCTCGGTGCCGACGATCTCGTCGAAGTCGGGATTCAAAGCAGTTCTCCTTCCAACACTGTCGCGAGCCGGGCGAGGCCGCTCCGCGTCCGGGTCTTCACGGTTCCGAGCGGGAGGCCCAGGAACTCGGCCACCTCGCTCTGGGACATGTCGCTCCAATACGCGAGCTCGATCACTTCGCGCTCGCGGGGCTGCAGCACCTCGAGCGCGCGGTGGATCTGCCACGCGGTGTACGCCTCTTCGGCGCGCAGGTCCGGCCCGCTCTCCGCTGACGTGAGCTCCGGCAGTTCGCTGTCGACGGTGGGGCCGCTGCGGCGCAGGCGGTCGACGATCGCGTTTCGCGCAACGGTGTAGATCCAGCCGCCGGCCGGTCCACGCTCGGGGCGGTAGCTCCCCGCCGAGCGCCAGACCGCCGCGAAAACGTCCTGCACCGCGTCCTCCGCGTGGCCGCGATCGTGCAGGCGCCGCAGCGCCAGGCCGAAGACGGAACGCACGTAGCGCTCGTAGAGGAGGTCGAACGCGCCGCGATCGTGCTCGCCGACGCGCGCGAGCAGCTCGGCATCCGAGGTCTCCTCGGTCAGGGCCGCCGCCGGCGCGGCGCGCGGTGGCACGGCGCGCAGGCGCGGTAGGTCGAGTGCGAGTTCCATGTCCTGTTCCGACTTACGCATCTCACGCTCCGTCGGATTGTGCAACTAACCGGCAGCTGACGCGAACTCCCGCTCAACCTCGGGCCAGTTGACGACGTTCCACCACGCCTCGAGATAGGCGGGGCGCTTGTTCTGGTAGTTGAGGTAGTAGGCGTGCTCCCAGACGTCGATCCCGAGGAGCGGGACGTCGCTCTGCATGATCGGCGAGTCCTGGTTCGGCGTCGAGTAGACGGAGAGGGCGGTGCCGTCCCAGACGAGCCAGGTCCAGCCGCTGCCGAACCGCTTCACGCCGCCGTCGTTGAGCGCGGTGCGGAGCTCCTCGAACGAGCCGAACGTCTCGTCGATCGCAGCGCCGAGCGCGCCGCCGGGCTCGCCGCCGCCGTCCGGGCTCATGATCCGCCAGAACAGGGAGTGGTTCGCGTGTCCGCCGACGTTGTTGCGCACGGCCGCCTGCTTGTCGTCGGGGAGCGCGTCGAGGTTCGTGAGGACGCTCTCGATCGAGGCGTCAGCCCACTCCGTTCCCTCGAGCGCGGCGTTCGCGTTCGTCACATACGCGCCGTGATGCAGGTCGTGGTGGATCCGCATCGTCTCCGCATCGATGTGCGGCTCCAGCGCGTCGTAGTCGTACGGCAGATCCGGCAGCTCGAAGGCCATCTCTCTTAGCTCCTTTCGCAGCGTCGCTTCCTGCCCCGGAGGATATGCTCCGGCGTCGTGTCCACGCTTGCGTACAACTTCGAGGAGATCGTGCCGCGGCCGTTGCGGCCGGAAACGCTCGAGCTCGACGGCATCTCGCGGGCCGCTGTGGAGGCCCACTACAAGCTGTACGAGGGCTATGTCGCGAAGCGGAACGAGATCCTCGGCCGCCTCGCCGACGTCGACCTCTCCACCGCGAACCAGACCTTCTCCGAGCTCCGCTCGCTCAAGGTCGACCTGACCTTCGCAATCGGCGGGATCAAGAACCACGAGCTGTACTTCGGCCACCTCGGCGGCGGTGGAGGCGAGCCCGACGGCGCCTTCGGAAAGCTCGTCAAGCGCGACTTCGGCTCGGCCGACGCGTGGCGCGCCGACCTGAAGGCGACGGGGATGGCCGGGCGCGGCTGGGCTTGGACGGCGTACGACTGGGACGAGGGCCGTCTCTTCAACTACATCGGCGACGCGCAGAACACGTTCCCCGTCTGGAACGCGACGCCGCTCGTCGCACTCGACGTCTACGAGCACGCCTACTTCCTCGACTACCAGACCGACCGCGCCGCCTACATCGAGGCGTTCTTCGGCAACCTCGACTGGGACGTCGTGAACGGCTGGGTCGAGCAGTACGGCATCCCCGCCTAAGCGGGCGCAGTCGTGCTCACCGCCGTCCTCGTCGCCGTCGGCTATCTGTGCGGCTCTCTGACGGCGGGCTACTGGCTCGTGCGGATCTTCCGTGGCGAGGACATCCGGACGAAGGGGAGCGGCAACATCGGCGCGTCGAACGTCTGGCGCGTCTACGGAGCGAAGCTCGGCCTGCCCGCAGCGTTCCTCGACACGGCGAAGGGGTTCGCGCCGGCGATCATCGGGGTGCACCTCGTCGGTCACGGGACGGGCGTGCTCGCGGGAGCGGCCGCGATGCTCGGGCATTGGCGGCCGATCTTCCTCGGCTTCAAGAGGAGCGGGAAGATGGTCGCGACTGCCGGCGGTGCGTTCCTCGGCGTTGCGCCGCTCGTCGGGCTGACGGCGGGAGGCGTCTGGCTCGTCGTCTTCGCGCTGACGCGCTACGCGTCGGTCGCCTCGATCGTCGCGGCGGGGTCGCTCGCCTTCTGGGCCTGGTTGTACGGCTACCCGTGGCCGGTGATCGCGTTCGGCGGCGCAGCGGGTCTCGGCGTCCTCTTCCTCCACAAGGCCAATCTCGCGCGGCTCTGGCGCGGGGAAGAGAACCGCTCGACGCTCTGGCGCCGCTGGGTGAAGGCATAGCTCGCGAAGCTGACGCTTCGCTTGCTGGGAGACGGAACTGCGCGCGGGCGAGAGCGTGGTCTCGCCCGCGCTCCGTGCCTTTCTTGCTGTTGATGCTCTGGATGGGGTGGCTGCCCCGTGCGCGCCTGCGGCTAAGCCGCCGCTGCGCGGACNNNNCGGGAGACCGCGCTCTCCCGGCGGCGCAGTACGTCCAACAGCGAGCGGGTGCGTAGCACCCGCGAGCTAGGACCTGAGCCAGTCCCTGAGGACGGTGTGCGCGGCGGGGCCGTGATCGGCGCCCTCGAGCTCCGCGCGGAGCTCCCCGACCGTCCCGTGCCGCGCGGCGACGACCTCGTGCGCGTGGATCGTCTCGAAGTTGACCTGGCTCGACTGGATGAAGTCGCCGTCGGCGAGCGAGGGCAGCTCGTCGAGAACGCTCTTGAGCGCGACGCGGACGGAGTCCTCGACGAAGCGCGGCTGCAGGTGCGCGTGCTCGACGACGAACAGCTCGTCCGGCCGCTTCAGGAGCTCGTAGATCGGCGAGCTCATCGAGCCCTCGACGATCTCGACGAGCCGCTCCGCGTTGACGCGCTCGCCGGTGCCGACGAGGAGCGTGCCGCGGCCGCGCTGGTTGTGGGTCGCGAGCGGGACGAGCTCGAGGATCCGCTCGACGTCCGCGTCCGCGAACCCCGCCTCGAGCAGCCGGTCGGTGGCCGCACCGCGCACGAGACCCTGCGCGCACGGGCAGGCGTTGATTCCGGTCGCCTCGACGCCGACGACGCGGCGGACGCGCTCGCGCGTAGCGGCTGCGATCCCGATCAGCGTGACCATCTCCTGCGTCGTGAGCTTCGTCACCGGCGTCTGCCGCTCGTACGGGTAGCGAGCCGTGATCCGCACTTCGGCGAGCAGCGCGCCCTGGCGATCGACGATGCGACGTGCGACGTGCGCCGCGAGATCCTCGACGAGGAAGGCGTCGTCGGCGACGACTCCCTCGACCGCCTCCTCGAACAGCTCTGTGAAGCGCGACATGTGCGCGCCCTTCTGGGACGGGTCGAGGTCGACGGTGCAGTCGATCGTCGCGGCGATCAGCTTCTCACCTTTGCCGCGGCCGATCCGGACGGCCTTCTGGACGCCGGTGACGCCGACGCTCGACAGGCCGAGCGCGACGTCCGGCGTGGCAGCCTGGAGATCAGGAGTCTCGGCGCGTGCCATCTGACAAGGTTAGAGCCATGAGCGACGATTCCGACTTCGGGCGCCTTGTCTCGCTCGCTGTCCACGACCTGCGCACGCCGCTGGCGACGGTGCACGGCTTCGCGAAGACGCTCGTGCGCGGCGGTGGCCTCGAGGCTCCGAACGACCGGTATGTGGAGATGATCGACGCCGCATCCGCCCAGCTCGCGGAGCTGCTCGACGAGCTCTCCCTTGCCGCACGGATCGAGAGCGGACGCTACGACCCGACGCTGCAGGAGGCGGACACGCTCGAGGTCGCGCGCGCCGCGGCGGCGCGGCTGGGGGAGGAACGGGTCACGGTTTCCGGCGAAGGCGCGGCGATCGAGACCGACGGCGACTCGCTCGAGCGCGGCATTGCGGCGCTCGCTCAGTCGGCGCTGCGCCACGGCGGCTTCGACGAAGTGGCGATCGAGGTGGCCGGGGCGGAGCTGCGGATCTCGCCGGTGACCCCGGCGTCGGCTCCGGTCGTCCTCGGAGAAGACCTGCGCGATCTCGGGGCGGCGGTCGCGGCGCGGCTCGTCTCCCGGCTCGGCGGCTCACTCGCCGTCGAGGGCGAGACGCTCGTCGTGCGGCTGGTCTAGCCGGTCGCGAAGCCCGGCGCCGCGAGCTCGTGGCAGCTGCGGCAGCGCGCCTCGTACTGCTCGAGCGCGCCGACGACAATCGTCGCTCCGTCAGCCGCAGCGGGCGAGCCGTCGACCAGGCGCTGCGTCATCGTCGCCGGCCCGCCGCAGCGGTGGCAGACGGCCTGCAGCTTGTCGACGAGCTCGGCGCGGCAGAGCAACTCCGGCATCGGGCCGAAGGGGAGCCCGCGAAAGTCCTGGTCGAGCCCGCTCACGACGATGCGCATCCCCTTCTCCACGAGTCCGTCGAGGATGAGGAGGATCTCGGGAGGGAAGAACTGCACCTCGTCGACGCCGACGACGTCGTAGTCGTCGACGAGACCGGGAATGTCCGCCGGGTTCTCGACCGCTACCGCGCGCATCTTCGCTCCGGCGTGGCTGACGACATGGCCGATGTCGTAGCGGCTGTCGATCTGCGGCTTGACGATGAGCACGCGCTGCCCGGCGATCTCGGCGCGGCGGAGGCGGCGGATGAGCTCCTCGCTCTTGCCGCTGAACATCGGGCCGCAGACGACCTCGAGCCAGCCGCCGGCATTCGGGAAAAGCCTGATCACTGGGTCAACCCTAAGAAGGGGACCCGACGGAGCCCTCCACTACTTCGAGTGCTCGAACTCCCACTGGGACAGGCGCCGCAGGCTCGCGATCCCGAGCAGCCGCCCGTCTTTGTTCACGACGGGGAGGTGGCGGAAGTTCTTCTCGAACATCATCTTCGCGGCGTCCTTGACCGTCGTGTCCGGTTCGATCGTCACGACGCTCTCGGTCATCCACTGCCGCACCCGCGCCTCGGCCGCCCGCGCCCGCTGCGCGACCGCGCGCATGAGGTCGCGCTCGGTGACGATGCCGACGATCCGCACCATGTCCTCCATCACCACGACCGCGCCGACGCCGGCCTCGATCATCTTCTCGGCCGCCTCGCCGATCGACGCCGTCGGGTCGACGGTCAGGACGTTCGCGTTCATGACCTCTGCGACGGTCGTCATGGCCGGAGACTAACGGAGCAGCCGCGAAAGACGCCGGTCTTTGAGGACGCGGCCGCCGGTCTGGCATGTGGGGCAGTAGAAGATCGTGTGCTCCTCGAAGTCGACCTGCGCGAGCGGCGTCCCGCAGACATGGCACGGCTCGCCGAGGCGGCGGTGGACGCGGTACGTCTTCTCGTCGGAGGCGCCCTCCTCGCGTAGCTCGAGCCCGCGTTCGAGCTCGGAGTCGATTGCGGAGGCGAGGCGTGCGACCTCCTCGTCGTCGAGATCGGTCGAGAGGGCGTAGGGGGAGAGCTTCGCGGCGTGCAGGATCTCGTTCGCCCACGCGCGTCCGATCCCGGCGATCAGGCGCTGGTCGCGGAGGAGAGCGTGGAGGCGGCGCGACTCGTTGTGGAGGATCTCGCCGAGCCGCTCTGCTCCCAGCCCGAGTGCCTCGGGACCGAGGTGCGCAAGCTCTGCCGCGGCGGCTTCCGGCGTGAGCAGCCAGACGCCGGCGCGCTTCTTCTTTGCGTTCTCGGTGAGGACGAGCTGCGCGCCGTCTGCGAACTCGAGCCGGAAGGCGGGCGACTTCGGCGAGGCGCCGCCGGCGGGGATGTACTTGAGGCGCCCCGCCGTCATCAGATGAATGAGGAGGACGAGCTCGCCGTCGTCGGTCGGGAAGAGGAGCCGCTTGCCGCGCCGCTCGACGCCACGGAAGCGGCGTCCCTCGAGCGCAGTCGGCGGCGGGTCGAACGTCTTCAGCGTGGCGATGTGCCCAGGCCCGGCCTTCGCCACGGGGAACGCGGCGACGGGGGCGTCGAGCTGGCGCCGCCACGCCTCCATCTCCGGCAGCTCCGGCATCGCTCCGAACGGTACCGCCGCGGACGTAGGTTTCCCGAATGGCCGGCCCGATCGAGGTGGAGGTGCGCCGTAACGGGATCGTCGAGGCGCGGCACCGCATTCACGCCGTCGCGGTGCGCGGCGGCGAGATCGTGGCGGCGGCCGGCGATCCGCAGCTGACGTGCTTCATGCGCTCCTCCTCGAAGCCGCTGCAGGCGCTGCCGCTCGTTCGCTCCCGCGACGACCTGGCGGAGGCCGAGCTCGCGATCGCCTGCGCCTCCCACCACGACACACCCGACCAGGTGGAGGCCGTCCGTCAGCTGCTCGCGCGCGGGAACGCGATTGAGGACGACCTTGAGCTCGGCCTGCAGGAGGGGCGGCCGCCGCAGAAGATCCACCACAACTGCTCGGGCAAGCACGCCGGGATGCTCGCCCTCTGCGACGCGCGCGGCTGGCCGAAGGAGGGCTACCGGCTTCCCGACCATCCCGTCCAGCAGGCGTGCCGCGACGCGCACGCCGAGGCAACGGAGCTCGACGACCTCCCCACCGGCACCGATGGCTGCGGTGTCGTCACGTTCGCCATGACCCTCGAGCGGATGGCGCACGCGTACTCGCGTCTCGAGTCCCTGCCCGGTGGCGAGCGGATCGGTGCCGCGATGCGCGCGCGCCCGGACCTCGTCGGCGGCCCCGACGGCGCCGACTACTTCCTCATGCGCGCCGCGCCGGGCTGGCTCGCGAAGGGTGGCGCCGAGGGTCTCCTCTGCGCGGCGGGGCCGGACGGAACCGGCATCGCGCTGAAGTCCGAGGACGGTGCAGGACGCGGCCACCGCCCCGCGCTGGCGACGTTCCTGAAGGAGATCGGCGTCGATGTCGACGAGCTCGCCGAGGTCCCCGTCCTCAACAGTCGCGGCGAGCGCGTCGGCGAGGTCGTCACCGCTGCTTCCTGACAGGTTCTTTACGAAACCGCGACCCGTGACTAGTATCCGCCGGGCGATTGAGGGAGGACCGGGGTTCCGGCGACTGCCGGGCATCGGGGGGCGGTAGGGACAACCACGAGGCCGGGGAGGTTCGGAGGACGTGCTCACCGTCGACATCTCGCTTCCCGAGGTAGAGGAGCTGCAGAAGCTCGTCGCCGAGGGCAAGGAGAAGGGGTTCCTCAACTACGACGAGATCGTTACGGGGCTCGAGGACGTCGAGCTCACGAAGGAGCAGGTCGAAGACTTCTACACCTACCTGGTCGAGCACGGCATCGACCTCGTAGAGGGCGAGCAGCACAAGACGCCGCCTCACCAGGAAGCGCCGCCGGAGGACGAGAAGGCCGCCGCGGTTCCCAAGCTCGACCTGACCGTCGAGCCCTCGCTCGACTCGCTCCGCCTCTATCTCCGCGAGATCGGCAAGGTGCCGTTGCTCACCGCCGACCAGGAAGTGACCCTGGCGAAGCGGATCGAGCGCGGGGACATGTCCGCGAAGACCGCGATGATCGAAGCGAACCTCCGCCTCGTCGTCTCGATCGCCAAGGGCTACCTCGGCCGCGGGCTCTCCTTCCTCGACCTGATCCAGGAAGGCTCGCTCGGCCTGATCCGCGCGGTGGAGAAGTTCGACTACCGCAAGGGCTACAAGTTCTCGACGTACGCGACGTGGTGGATCCGCCAGGCCGTGACGCGGGCGATCGCCGACAAGGCCCGCACGATCCGGATCCCCGTCCACATGGTCGAGAAGCTCAACAAGGTCGTCCACATCGAGCGCCAGCTCGTGCAGCGCCTCGGTCGCGAGCCGAACCCGGAGGAGATCGCCGAGGAGCTCGAGATGACGACCGACGAGGTGCGGGAGATCCTCCGAATGTCGCAGCTACCTGTCTCGCTCGAAAAGCCGATTGGCGAGGAGGAGGACTCTTCGCTCGGCGACTTCGTCGAGGACGACTCCGCGGAGTCCCCGTTCGACACGGCGCAGCTCATGCTCCGCCGCGAGGACGTCGAGAACGCGCTCAACGCGCTCCCCAAGCGCGAGCGGCAGGTGATCGAGCTCCGCTATGGGCTGCTCGGCGGCGAGCCGAGGACGCTCGAGGAGGTCGGTCGCGCCTTCGGCGTCACGCGCGAGCGGATCCGCCAGATCGAGAACAACACGCTGAAGAAGCTCGAGCACCTGCCCGAGGCGCAGGCGCTGCGCGACGCCGTCTCGTAGTTACTCGGCGTCGGTATCGCGGGAGAGCGGCTCGAGCAGGTCGCGGTCGGCGGCGCGCTGCAGCGGGACGAAGAGCTTGCAGTGCGGGCACTTGAAGCCGCGGTAGCGGGCGGCGTGACCGCCGCTGATCGGCTCCGCCGCGAAACGCTTGCGGCAGTGCGGGCACTCCACCTCGAATTCGCGCTCCTGCGAGACCCCGGTCACGCGCTTCTTTTACCCGCGGAGGCTCCGTCCGAACCGCTCCTTAGCCTCCCCAGGCGATGGACGAGAGCTTCTTGCAGCGCGGCGTTGCGGAGTTCGTCGGCACCTTCGCGCTCATCTTCATCGGCGGCGGGGCGGGGATCTGGAGCGGCAACGACATCGTTGCCGTCGCGCTCGCCAACGGCCTGGCGATCGGAATCATGGTCACGAACCTCGGGCACATCTCCGGCGGCCATTTCAACCCCTCGATCACGCTCGGTTTCCTCGTGACGAAACGGATCACGCCGCTGCTCGCCGTCGTCTACTGGGTGTCGCAGCTGCTCGGAGCGATCAGCGCGGCCTTCATCCTGCGGTACCTCTTCAGCAAGATCTCGGTCGTGCTCGGCGCCGCTCCGGCGGTCCACACGAACGACGGCCGGGCGTTCCTCCTCGAGATGATCATGACGTTCTTCCTCGTCTTCGCGGTCTGGGCGACGGCCGTCGACACACGCGGCGCGTTCAAGGCGATCGCCGGCCTCGCGATCGGGCTCACGATCACGATGGACGTCCTCGTCGGCGGCCGCGTCACCGGCGCGGCGATGAACCCGGCTCGCGCGCTCGGCCCGGAGCTCGCGGGCAACACGTGGTCGGGCTGGTGGATCTACTGGGTCGGGCCGATCGCCGGCGCGCTCGTGGCAGCGCTCCTCTACGAGTACCTCTATCTCGCGCCGCGGCGGCAGACCGCCGCGAGCTAGCCGAGTCGCGCGCTGATCTCGACGTAGGCGCCGGCGCGCCGCAGGAGCGCGGAGAACGGACAGCTTTCGTCCGCCGTCGCGACCGCAGCCTGGAGAGCCGTGTCGTCGATTCCGTCCACGCGCGCCTCGATCTCGACGCGGGAGCCGACGATCTGGTGGCCCTGCCCCTCGACCTCGTCCATGACGATGGTGCACGCGACGTTCAGGTGGCCGGGCGGCGTGCCCGCCGCGGTGAGCTCGCCGGCAAGGGACATCGTCAGGCAACCGCCATGCGCGGCGGCGAGCAGCTCCTCCGGGCTCGTCTTCCCGCCCGGCTCGCCGACGCGGGACGGCAGCGAATAGGGGAGCCGCGCGAAGGCGCCGGTCGAGGCGTCGATCGTGCCCGCGCCGCGGGCGAGGTTCCCCTCCCAGCCGACATGCGCGGTGCGTTCGATCCGCGGCATCAGCAGGCGACCGGCACTGCGGCCGCGGTCCCGTCGGGGTAGTAGGCCTCGGCGGGGGAGCCGGCCGGACTGAAGACGCCGAGGACGCGCATCTCGTGCGGACCGAAGTTCTCGAGGCAATGGACGAGCCGTGCCGGCAGGTGGACGCAGGCGCCCGGCCGCAGCGGCGCGCTCTCGTCGCCGACGTGGAACGCGCCCTCGCCGGCGAGGACGTAGACGACCTCGTCGTAGAGGTGGAAATGCTCAGGAGCGCGGCCGGCCGGGATGTGGCCGACGAACTGGGTCACCGAGGCGCAGCCGTTCTCCGGCCGCGCGAGGAGGTCGAACTCCCGTCCCGCGGTCGCCGTGCCGCGCTCCCCGTTGGCGACGACCACATGGCTGACGTCGGCGGGAAGCGGCTCTTCGACGAGTACGGAGAGGAGCAGCAGGCCGTCGGCCGCGTCCACGCGCCACGCGGTGCCACGAGCCACGAAGACCGCGCCGCCGGCCTCGACGTTATGCGTCTCGCCGCCGACCGTGACGCGGCCGCTTCCCTCGAGGACGTACAGCACCTCGTCGCGGTCGCCGTCGCGCCGCTCGTCGCCAGCGGAGTCGAAGCGCAGAAGGCGCTGCTGGAACTCCGGACACCCGATCAGTTCGGTGACGGGGCCGGACGGCTCGGGTGCCTGAATGCAGAACTCCACTACGGCGCGAGCCTACACCGGGCGTGCCGTTCCTCTTCCCCCAAGGGCTTTGGGGGGATAGAGTCGGCCGCCTACTAGCCCAAAGCGATTTTCAAACCATGTTCCAAGGCAGGCGTCTTACTTCTCAGGACGTCGACAAAGGAGGGCACTGGATGTTGAAGAGAATTGGAGCACTCGCAGTGACGGGGGCCGTGACCGCGGCCATCGTCGCAGCGACGCTCGGTGGCACGGCCTCGGCACGTAACAACGCCGTAGCGGCCGCGAGCATCAACTGCAAGAAGACCGTCACGATCGGCGTCGCCTATCCGCAGACTGGTCCGGTCGCCACACTCGGCGCGAACCAGTGGAACTGGGCGAAGACCGCAATGAAGGCATGGAACAAGAACAAGAAGAACAAGCCGAAGATCGCGCTTCTCCAGGGCGATACCCAGCTTGCCGGCACCACGCCGCAGGCCCTTCAGGTTGCTCATCAGTTCGCGAGCAACAGCAAGATCGTCGCAGTCACCGGACCGGCCGGCAGCCAGGAGATGCAGGACACGGCGTCGGTGTGGAAGAGCGCGAGCCTCGCGCCCGTGTCGGGCTCCGAGACTCGTGTCGCGCTGACGCGCGGTACGACGGGCACCCCGCGTGAGACCACCAAGGGGTACTTCTTCCGGACTGTTCCGAATGACGGCCAGCAGGGCGACAACGTCGCGGCCTACATCCACAACACGCTGAAGAAGAACAAGGTCGAGATCATCGACGACGAGGAGGCGTACAGCACCGGCCTCTCGGCTCAGGTGCAGGCCGACCTGCTGAAGGTCAATGCCCACGTCACCACGAACCACGTCAGTCAGCAGGACACCGACTTCTCGTCGGTCATCGACTCCATCCCGTCCGGCACGCAGGTGATCTACATCCCGTGGCAGAACGCCACGCAGGCGCAGCAGTTCTATACCCAGCTGCACGCGCACGGCGGTAAGGAGATCCTGTTCGGCTCGGACGGCACGGACGTGCCCGGCACCTTCACCGGCAACGGCAGCTACGTGTCCGGCTTCCCGGTCGACTTCTCGAGCACGGCCGTGAAGAGCTTCGCGGCGTCGCATGGCGGCGACCCGGAGACGTTCGGTATCCCGAGCTACACGTCGGTCATCGTCAACGCCACTGCGATCAAGACGGCGTGCAAGGCCGGCAAGGGCAAGACGACGCGGAATGCCATCCGCAAGGACGTCCCGAAGGTCCAGCTCACCACGGCTCAGTCGCTGCTCGGCTTCCCGGTCAAGTTCCTCGCGAAGAATGCGGGGAAGTGGCAGGGGCCTGGCGACATGGGCGGCACGGCCGCGTTCGGCATCTACCAGATCCAGGCGAACGGAAGCTACAAGCGCGTCGGGTAGTTCACCGAGCGATCGATCTACCGAGCGGCCCGCCATTGGCGGGCCGCTCGTCTTTTTGAGAGGCTAGGCGCTTCCCGTGCACCTCCTCCTCTTCAACATCTACGACCAGGTCCGCTCCCTCGGCTGGAATGGAGCGTTCACCCTGCTGCGCGACGGGGTCGTCCTCGGGAGCCTCTATTCGCTCGTCGCCCTGGGCTACACGATGGTCTACGGGATCCTGAAGCTCCTCAACTTCGCCCACGGCGATGTCTTCATGGTCGGAGCGTTCATCGGCTTCGGGGTGCTGGCTCAGTTGGGCGGCCCGCTCGCACCGGCGCTCGGGCTCGTGCCGCTTCTCCTGGTGATGTTCGCCGTGGCGATGCTCGGCTCCGGCATCCTCGGCGTCGTGATCGAGCGGTTCGCGTACCGGCCGTTGCGCAACGCGCCCAGGATCGCGCCGCTGATCAGCGCTCTCGGGGTCGTGTTCTTCCTCGAGAGCAGCGTCCAGCTGATCACGAACTCCACCCATTCCGAGTACAGCACCTTCCCGGTCTTCGGCCCGCTCTTCACCCCGATGTTCAGCGTCGCCGGGAACCCGGTCACCGTCGTCCAGGTGCTCATCGTCCTGACGGCCATCGGGCTGATGGCGGCGCTGATGTTCCTCGTCTATCGGACGAAGCTCGGGAAGGCGATGCGTGCAACGTCGTTCGACCGGGAAGCCGCCTCGATGATGGGGATCGACACCGACCGTGTCATCTCGGCGACGTTCTTCATCGGCTCCGTCCTCGCCGGGGCGGCGGGAGTGATGTACGGCCTCTACCTCAGCGACACATACTTCTTCGTCGGCTTCCTCTACGGCCTCAAGGCCTTCACGGCCGCCGTGGTCGGCGGGATCGGCAGCATCCCGGGCGCCATGCTCGGCGGCGTCCTCGTCGGCGTCGTGGAGTCGTTCGCCGGTGGCTACGCCGGCGGGCAGTGGAAGGACATCGTCGTCTTCGGGATCCTGATCCTGTTCCTACTCGTCCGCCCGACGGGCCTGCTCGGCTCCCACGCCATCCAAAAGGTATGAGCGAGACGCCGGGCATTCCCGCGCCACCCGAGGAGCCGTCGGAGGAGCAGGCCAGCCGGATCGGAGTCGACAGCTGGGTCGCGGAAACGGAGCGCCACGGCCGCGGGCGAGGCCCGCTTTGGCAGCTCGCACGGCTGTGGGAGTACTCGCCCGATCCGGTCAAGCTGCTCGCCTTCGTCGCGCTCGCGTCAACCGTCCCGTTTTGGACCAACGAAGGCGACCTCTTCGTCTTTGGCCTGTTCACCCTCCTCTACGCGGCCCTCGGGCTCGGGCTCAACGTCGTCGTCGGCTTCGCCGGCCTCCTCGACCTCGGCTATGTCGCCTTCTTCGGCATCGGCGCCTACACCTACGCCGAACTCTCGTCGAGCCAGTACGGGATCCACTGGCCGGCGGAGGCGACGATCCCGATCGCCATGGCTGCGGCCGCACTCGTCGGAGTCGTGCTCGGGTTCTCCGCGCGTCGGCTGCTTGGCGACTACCTCGCCATCGTCACGCTTTTCCTCGGCCAGGCCTTCGTCTTCTTCACGGGTGTGGCCAACCCGACCGTCGCCGGCAAGGGGCTCACGGGGGGCGCGAACGGGATCCCGCAGCTCGATCCGCTCACGTTCTTCGGCTACCAGCTCACGTCGACGAAACAGCTGTATTTCTTCCTCTTGATCGTCGTGACTCTCTTGGCGACGGCGCTCTACTTCGCGAATCAGTCGCGGACCGGACGCGCCTGGCGTGCGCTGCGCGAAGACCCGCTCGCCGCCGAGGTGATGAGCATCCCCGTCAACCGGCTCAAGATTCTGGCCTTCGTCTTCGGCGCGGCCGTTGCCGGCCTCTGCGGGACGATCTATGCCGCGATCGAGACCGCGGCCGTCTCGACCAACTTCAGCGTCAGCGTGCTGATCATCATTTATGCGGTCGTCATCCTCGGGGGCTTCGGCAGCATCGCGGGAGTCTTCGTCGGCGCGATCGTCATCAACTGCACCCTCGAGTTCCTCGAGCCGCAGAACGACCACCCCGAGGTCAAGCGCTGGCTGTTCTACGGAACGATCGTCCTGCTGATCGCGCTCTTGAAGCCCTGGTTCCGGCCCGTGCTCGTGCTCGCGGGCACGATCGCCTTCGGGTTCGTCGTGCACGCGATCGTCGCCGCCACGACCGCCGCATCCTGGACGTCAGGCGTCCCCGTCTCCGGCGCGAGCTGGCTCGCCCGCTGGGCTGTCATCCCGACGGGAAGTCACGGGAACTTCAACAACTACCTCTACATCGGACTCGTGGTTGCAGTCGTCTGCACAGCGAGCCTCAAGGGATGGTGGCGCATGATCGCCCTGGTGCCGACGCTCTACCTGACGGCGCTCGTCTGGGAGAACATGCTCACGCAGAACGGCGGCATCACCGCGTTCATTCTCTTCGGCGCGATGTTGATCGGGCTTATGACAGTCCGGCCGCAAGGTCTGCTCGGCACCGCGCGGGTGGAGATCGTCTGATGGCCGACGCACCGCCTCAGCCGCTGCTCGAGCTCAAGGGGCTGTCGATGGCGTTCGGCGGTCTCGTCGTGATCGACAACCTCGACCTCGTCGTCAACGAGCGCGAGATCGTCAGCGTGATCGGGCCGAACGGCGCCGGCAAGACGACGCTCTTCAACCTGATCACCGGGATTTACCGGCCCGACGACGGCGAGATCCTGCTCGAGGGCAACAGCCTCGTCGGGCTGCCACCTCACGCGATCACGCAGCGCGGCGTGGCGCGCACGTTCCAGACGCTGCGGCTCTTCCTCAACATGAGCGTGATCGACAACGTCATGGCCGCGCAGTACGGGAAGACGAAGGTCGACATCGTTCGCTCGATGCTCCGCACGCCAGGCTGGTGGAAGGAGGAGCGTCAGATCCGGGCGCGGGCGGAGGAGAAGCTCTCGTTCTTTGGGCAGCGCCTCATGGGCTACCGCTGGGACCAGCCGGCGTACTCGCTCTCCTATGCGAACCGGCGCCGCCTCGAGATCGCGCGGGCGATGGCGACCGAGCCCGAGATCCTCCTCCTCGACGAGCCGGCGGCGGGCATGAACCCGGTCGAGACACACGAGATCACGGAGCTGATCGGGAAGCTGCGCGAGGAGGGCGGTTACACGATCCTCGTGATCGAGCACGACATGCACGTCGTCGAGGGGATCTCCGACCGCGTGGTCGCGCTCGACCACGGCGTGAAGATCGCCGAGGGCTCGTTCGAGCAGGTCGCGACCGACCCGAAGGTCGTCGAGGCGTACCTCGGGACGAAGGCGACGGCGACGAAATGACCGAGGCCGAGATCACCGCGACCGAGAAGGCCGCTCCGCCCGCACACCCGCTCCTCAAGCTCGACTCGGTCGACACGTACTACGGGCAGATCCACATCCTCCAAGGGCTGAACCTCGAGGTGCAGTCCGGAGAGCTCGTCTGCCTGCTCGGCGGCAACGCGTCCGGCAAGTCGACCACCCTGAAGACGATCCTCGGGATCGTCCAGCCGCGCAATGGCACCGTGCAGTTCGAGGGGGAGGACGTCACCTCCCGCTCGACGAGCTATCGGATCGGCAAGGGCATCGCGATCGTGCCCGAGAACCGGCGCCTCTTCGGGCCGATGACCGTGCTCGAGAACCTCGAGATGGGCGCGTACCTGCACGCCGGCGGAGCAAAAGAAGACTTCGACCGCGTCTACACGCTCTTCCCGCTCCTCCACGAGCGCCGCCGGCAGCTCGCCGGAACACTGTCGGGCGGCGAGCAGCAGATGGTGGCGATGGGCCGCGCGCTGATGGCGAAGCCCCGGCTGCTTCTGATGGACGAGCCGTCGATGGGGCTCGCGCCGATCCTCGTCGAGCGCAGCTTCGAGATCATCAAGCAGGTGCACGAGTCCGGCGTCGCGATGCTCATCGTCGAGCAGAACGCGAACGTCTCGCTCTCGATCGCCGACCGCGGCTACGTCCTCTCCACTGGACGTCTCGTGCTCGAAGGCCCCGCCGCCGAGCTCCGCGAGCACGAGGATCTCCGCAAGGCCTACCTCGGCCGCTGACCGACTGTCACAGTCAGGATGTAGTGCTTCGTCACCGTTCCGCCGGGACGCGCCTCGATGCGGGCGTGAATGCGGCGGAAGAGCTCCTCGCGCTGCTCGGCGGGGAGCGTGAGGTTGTTCGAGAACGTGCCGAGGACGGCGATGTAGTCGTCGGCGGTGTACGGGATTGCATGGAGATGGCGGCGCTCTTCGACCGCCGCGAACCGGCCTGACGCCTCGAACTCTTCCGACCATCCCTCCGCTTGTTCGGGCGGCCCTGGCGCGCGGTTGTCGGGGTGGGGGACGACGGCGTCGTAGTCGGCCTGCACTTCGGCGAAGAACGGATCGCCGTCCGGCGGCAGTACGTGCGCCGCTGCGACGACGGCTAGCGCGCCGCCGGGCCGGAGCAGGCGGGAGGTCTTCGCGTAGCGCACGTCCGGCGCGATCCAGTGGAATGCGGTGAAGGCGACGATCGCGTCGAAGCCGGCCTCGCCGGGCTCCCACGACTCGAACTCCGCGACGACGATCTCGGCCTGCGGGACGTTGCGCCTGGCGACGTCAGCGAGGTCGGGCGAGAGCTCGACTCCGGTCACCGCGTAGCCGCGCCGCGCGAGCTCGACCGTCGCTTTGCCGGTTCCCGGCCCGATCTCGAGGACGCGGGAACCCGGTTCGAGCCCCGCGAGGTCGGCGAGGTCGCCGAAGACCGCGGCCGGATACGTCGGGCGCGCGCGGTCGTACTGCTCCGCAACGGAGCCGAACGTCTGGCGCAGCGCCTCGCGATCGCGGTGTTCCGGCACGTCTATAGATTGACCGGAATGGACGAGGTGCTGTCGCAGGCCGGACGTTGGCGGGTGCAGGGACAGAAGGTCGCGCTTGCGACGGTTGTTGCCACGCGCCGCTCGGCGCCGCGGCCGGTCGGCTCGAAGCTCGTTGTGAGCGAAGGCGGCGAGCTCGCGGGCTCCGTCTCCGGCGGCTGCGTCGAGAGCGACGTCGTTCTCGCGGCGCAGGAAGTTCTCGCCGGCGGTCCGCCCCGCCTCCTCACCTACGGCATCACCGACGAGATGGCGTTCGGCGTCGGCCTGCCGTGCGGTGGCGAGATCGACGTCTTCGTCGAGGAGTTCACCGAGGTGGAGCGGCCGGACGTGACGCTGACCGTCGTTGCGGGCGAGGGTGTGGGGGAGCGACTCCACGATCCGGACCTGGAGGAGGCCGCACGCCGGCGTGGCCGGAGCCACGTGCTCGAGCTCGAGAGCCGCACGGTTCTCGCGGACGTCTCCGCGCCGCCGGCGCGGCTCTTCGTCTACGGAGCCGTGGACACGGCCGAAGCGCTCTGCCGTGCGGCGAAGCTCCTCGGCTGGCGAACGGTCGTCGCGGACGCTCGCGCGAGCTTCGCGACGCCCGAGCGGCTCCCGAGCGCCGACGAGCTCCTGCTCGCCTGGCCCGACGAGGCGCTCGCGCAGGTGCAGCCGGACCTCGGCACCGCCGTGGTCGTGCTCACGCACGACGACAAGTTCGACTTGCCCCTGATCCACGGCGCGCTCGCGAGCGACGCCTTCTATGTCGGCTGGATCGGCTCTCGCCGGAACCAGGAGCGCCGGCGCGGGATTCTGCGAGAGGAGGGCGTCACCGATGCCGACCTCGACCGCATCTCCGGCCCGGCCGGTCTCGACATCGGCGCGGACACGCCGGCCGAGACCGCTCTGTCGATGCTCGCCGAGATTCTGGCGGTCCGCGCGAACCGCGCCGGTGGGCGGCTGAGAGACGCCGAAACCCGCATTCACGCCTCTCTATAGGATCGCTGTCGTGCTCTTGCGCGAGGTCGAATACGCGAAGCCGGGCTCCGTCGCGCAGGCGCTGGAGCTGCTCGCCGCGAACGATGGCGCCCGCGCGCTCGCGGGCGGCCAGACGCTGATCAACGTCATGAAGGCCCGCGCGGCCTCTCCCGACATGCTCGTCGATCTCAACGGGTTGGCCGAGCTGCGCGGGATCGAGCTCGCCGCGGACGGAACGCTGACGATCGGCGCGATGACGACGTACACCGAGCTCATGCGCTCGGCCGAGGCGAAGGCGCGTCCGATCCTCGGCGAGGTCTGCGCGACGATCGCCGACGTCCAGGTGCGGAACCGCGGCACGATCGGCGGCAACGTCTGCGCGAACGACCCGACGAACCACCTGCCGCCGCTGATGGTCGCGGTCGGCGCGCGGATGACGATCGCCGGTGCCGCGGGAGAGCGCGAAGTCACAGCCGAGGAGTTCTTCCTCGGCGTCTACATGACCGCAGTCGGGCAGGGCGAGCTGCTGACGAAGATCGCCATCCCGGCCGGCAAGAAGGACGGCTTCGCCGCTGTCACGCTCGGCACCGAGGGAACGTGCATCTGCAACGCCGCGGCCACGGTGAACGGCTCCGTCCGCGTCGCGCTCGGCTGCGTCGACGCGGTGCCCGTCCTCGTTACCGCCGATTCGCCGGACGGGATCGCCGAGGCGGTGCGTGCCGCGGGGATCGAGCCTCCGTCCGACGTCCACGCCTCTGCGGAGTACCGGCTCCATCTCGCCGCGGTGCTCGCGACCCGCGCCGCGCAGGAGGCAGCGGCCCGCTGATGGACGTCTCGGTCACCGTCAACGGCACGACCTACGCGCGCGACGTCGAGCCGCGCAAGCTCCTCATCCACTTCCTTCGCGACGACCTCGATCTGACCGGCAGCCACATCGGCTGCGACACGGGCAACTGCGGCGCGTGCTCGGTCATCGTCGACGGCGTCCTCGTCAAGAGCTGCATGCTCCTCGCCGTCCAGGCCGACGGCGCGAGCATCGAGACCGTCGAAGGGATCTCGGAGAACGGCGAGCTGACGCCGCTGCAGCAATCGTTCAACGAGCATCACGCGCTCCAGTGCGGCTACTGCACGCCGGGGATGCTGATGAGCGCGACGGCTCTGCTCCGCGACAACGCGAGCCCGTCCGACGCGGAGATCAAGAAGGCGCTGCAGGGCAACATCTGCCGCTGCACCGGCTACTGGAACATCTTCGAGGCGGTCAAGGCGGTGGCGAAGTGACCGAAGACAGCACGACCACCGTCGCACCGGCGCCCGTCGAAGTGCAGAAGGGCTGGGCCGGCCAGAGCGTCAAGCGCCGCGAGGACAAGCGGCTCCTGCAGGGCGAGGGCGTCTTCGTCGACGACATCAAGCGGCACGGGATGGGCTACCTCCACTTCGTGCGCTCGCCGTACGCGCACGCTCACATCACGCGCATCGACGTCTCGGCGGCCGAGGCGGTCGACGGTGTCTACGGGACGCTGACCGGCGAGGAGGTCGCGGCGCTCACCGATCCGTTCTTCCAGATCTCGAGCGCGCCGGGCGCGAACATCAAGGACTACTCGCTCGCGCTCGGGAAGGTGCGGTTCGTCGGCGAGCCGGTCGTCGCGGTCGTCGCCGAGACGCGGGAGCTCGCGCGCGACGCCTCGGAGCTCGTCGAGGTGGACTACGAGCCGCTCGCGGCGGTCGTCGATGCGCGCCACGCGCAGGACGCCGACGCGCCGGTCCTCCACGACGACGCCGAGGGAAACCTGATGTGGACGGGCCTCTACTCGTGGGGCGACCTCGACGCTGCGTTCGCCGAGGCGGATCGCGTCATCGAGATTCCCGAGCTCCACTTCCACCGCTTCAACTCGACCCCGCTCGAATGCGACGGCGCGCTCGTCGAGTTCAACCGCGGCGTCGAGCAGTGGACGATCCACACGAACAACCAGTTCCCCGGCTTCGCCGCGATCATGATGGGGCCGGCGATGAAGGTGGGGCTGGACAAGCTCCGCTTCGTCACGCAGGACATCGGCGGCGGCTTCGGCAACAAGATCACGTCGCATCCGCAGCTCGTCGTCTGCTGCCTCCTGGCGCGCAAGCTCAACCGGCCGATCCAGTGGACGGAGTGGCGGACCGACTTCCACCTCTCGATGTCACACGGCAACGAGCGCTGGTTCCGCGACACGAAGGTCGCCGTCAAGGACGACGGGACGCTGCTCGGCTTCCGGACGAAGGCCCTCGACGACGCCGGCGCGTGGCTCCGCTACGAGCCGCTCGGCGGCGTGATCTGGGCGCAGGTCACGCCCGGGATGTACCGCTGGCGGCACATCGAGCTCGACTTCACGCAAGTGGCGACGAACAAGGCGCCCGTCTCCCCAAATCGCGGCTACTCGCGGATGCAGCACCTCTGGTTCACCGAGCGTGTCATCGACATCGTCGCCAAGGAACTCGACCTCGACCCCGTCGAGGTGCGCAAGAAGAACTACATCCGCGCCGAGGACATGCCGTACGAGACGCCGAACGGCTGCGTCTACGACTCCGGCGACTACGCCAGGATGCTCGATCTCGCGCTCGAGCTGATCGACTACGACGCGATGGCCGGGCGGAAGGCGGCTGCGAAAGAGCAGGGCAAGCTCCTCGGCGTCGGGATCGGCTCGACGCTCGACTCCGGCACGAACAACTTCGGCCAGTCGCGGCTGATCAATCCGGAGCTGCAGTTCTCCGGCAACAACGAGGTCGCCACGGTCAAGCTCGACATCTTCGGCGAGATCGTCGTGACCCTCGGGACGACGCCGCAGGGACAGGGCCACGAGACGACCGCCGCACAGGTCGTCGCCGACATCCTCAACTGCGCGCTCGAGGACGTCCACGTGCGCGCCGGCCACGACAGCTACTGGAACTCGCACGCCGGCTTCTCCGGCACGTACGCGAGCCAGTTCGCGGTCACCGGCCTCTCGGCCGTGAAGGGCGCGACCGAGATGCTGCGCGACGAGATCTTCAAGCTCGCGGGCGCGGTCTTCGGCGGCGTCCCCGCCGAGGCGCTCGAGCTTGCGGACGGCGGCATCCGGATCAAGGAGAACCCCGACGCCTTCCTCCCGTTCATGGCCTGCGGCGCGATCATCAACGCGAACAACGCCGGCCTCCCCGAGGACCTCGACGTGACGCTCAACTGCCGCTACGTCTACCGGCCGCCGTTCGAGGTGCCGGACGTCGAGACGAAGTTCGGCAACCTGACGCTGACGTACGCGGCGCAGCTCCACGTTGCAGTGGTGGAGATCGACCCGGAGACGGGCTACTACGAGATCGTCGACTATGCCGCGGTGGACGACTGCGGCAAGCGGATCAACCCGCAGATCGTCGAGGGGCAGGTGATGGGCGCGACCGCGCAGGCGATCGGCGCCGTGATCCACGAGACCTACGAATACGACGAGGACGGGAACCTGCTGACGCCCAATTTCTACGACTACCACGTCCCGCACGCGCTCGACATGCCGCCGCTCGCAACCGGCGCGATCGAGAGCCCGTCCCCGTTCACCCCGCTCGGAACGAAGGGAATGGGCGAGGGCGGCGGCGCCGGAATCCACGCGGTCTGCGCGGCGATCCAGGACGCAACAGGCGTCGTCGTGACGGACAGCCACAACCCGTATCGCCGCGTGTGGGAGATGTTGCGGTGAACGTCTCGGGAGAGAAGACGTTCGATGCTCCGCGCGACCTCGTCTGGCAAGTCCTCAACGACCCCGAGTCGATGGCGAAGACGATGCCCGGCGTCGAGAGCTTCGACATCCACGACGACCGGCGCTGGACGGCGAACGTGAAGATCCCGCTCGGCCTCGGCGGCCTGAAGATGAAGGTCGACATGGAGAAGATCGAGGAGCGCGAGCCGGAGTTCGCGAAGCTCTCGGTCAAGGGCCACGGGGTCGGCGCGATGATGAATATGGAGACCTCGTTCACGCTCGGCGACGCTCCCGAGGGAGGCACGTCGATGGCGTGGTCGGCGGACGTGAAGATCGCCGGGCCGGTCGGATCGATGGGACAGCGCGTCCTCCAGCCGATCGTCAACCAGCAGGTCCAGCACGTCCTCGCTGCGCTCGACGCGCAGGTGCAGGAAGCCGCCAAGCAGTAGTGGCGCCGCCGTTCCGGATCGGCGTCATGCAGCTCACGATGGAGCCGCTCGACGAGATGCTCGCGTCGGCGCGCGCGATGGACGAGGCGGGGATGGACACGATCTGGCTCGCCGAGGCGTATCCGTGGTGGCGGAAGCACGGCATGGAGGCGCGTTCCTCCACCGGCGTCGCCGCGCTGATGGGCCGCGAGACGAAGCGGTTGACGATCGGCTGGGGGATCATCGCTGCCTCGACGCGCCATCCCGTGCAGGCGGCGATGGACGCGCGCGTCGTGCAGGAGGCCGCCGGCCCGGGTCGCTTCATCCTCGGCTTCGGGACGTCGAAGATCTTCCTCAACAACACGAAGACGCAGACGAAGAAGACGCTCGGCCCGATGCGCGACGCGGTGACGATCGCGCGTGGCGTTCTCTCCGGCGAGCGGTTCGACTACGACGGCGACACGTGGAGTGCCGACGTGCCCGCCATGGCGGCGGACGCTGACGCGCCGCGCGAGGTGCCGCCGGTCTACGTCGCGGCGACGGCGCCGAAGATGCAGCAGCTCGCGGGTGAGATCGCGGATGGCTGTCTGACGCCGTCGATCACGACGCCCGATTTCGTCCGCTACACGAGAGCCAACGTCGGTTCCGAGATCGACGTCGGCTGCACGGTCGTCGCCTCGATCCACGAGACCGACCGCGACGCGGGCCGCGACGGCGCGCGCGAGATCGCCGGGATGTACCTCGCGAACAAGGTGCAGAACATCCAAGGCGCCGCCGACACGCTCCTCGACCTCGCCGGGATCGAGCAGGACGAGATCCGTCCCGTCGCCGAGGCGATGGAGCAGGGTGGGCGCCTCGCCGCGAAGGCGCAAGTCTCCGACGCGCTGCTCGACAAGTGCAGCCCGATCGCGGGCACACCCGCCGACTGCATCGCCGCGATCGAGGAGTACAAGGACGCGGGCTGCAGCCACATCATGCTCGAGCTTTGGGGCGCCGACCGCCACGAGCAGATCCGGCTGTTCGGCGAGCAAGTCCTCCCGCACGTCCGATGAGCGACTCTCACGATCTCGATACGTGGCTGAAGGGTGTCGGCCATACCGAGTCGCGAACAATGGAGAACCTCATCGAGCACGTTTTCTTGAGCGACGTTCTCCAAGAGTGTTGGTTCCGGGAGCGCCGCCCTGTCGAGGTGTTACGCGCCGAGGTTGACGCAGCCGGATATGACCTGATCCTCGAGGTCGGCGGCACTATTCGCCACGTACAGCTCAAGGCGAGTCGCAGGGGCGGGGCGACGAGGAAGCAGACGATCAACCGGAAGCTCGGGGATCGACTTGGTGGTTGCATCGTTTGGATTGAATACGCGGTCGACCCGACGGCTTGTCGCGCCGAATTGACGTATCTCTGGCGAGAGGCCTCCAACCTCCCGACCACGGTTGCGCGCAATCCAAGAACTGGGGCACCGCGGGTCAACTCTTGCGAGATCAAGAGGAGCGAGTTCGAACGCTTGGCCGGGGTCGCCGAACTCGTACACCGTCTGTTCCCGCCATCTCCGAGCCGTAAGGTCAAGAAAGCATGACGGCGTTGAAGATCGACCGCGACCGTCTGGTCGAGACGGCGAGCCGAATGATCGGCGTCCACTCCTTCACCGGCGACGAGGAAAGCATGGCCGAGCTCATGGCCTCGCTGTTCGAGGAGATGCGGCTGTCGGTGCAATGGCAGCAGGTCGAGGACGGGCGCGCGAACACCCTCGGCACGTGGGCGGGAGCGGGCGGCGGCAAGTCGCTGATGTTCAACGGTCACATGGATACGTCGTACTCGGGACGCGAGCCGTGGCTGCGCGACGTGCCGGGCTTCCAGCCGTCGGCGTTCGAGCGCGACGGCCGCCTCTACGGTCTCGGCATCTCGAACATGAAGGGGGCGCTCGCGTGTTACGTCGAGGCGGTGCGCGCGCTGCAGGACGCCGGCGTTCGGTTGCGGGGAGACGTCCTCATCGCGGCCGTCTGCGGCGAGATCGAGAAGACGCAGTACCGGGATGCGACGGGCGGTGAGTTCCGCGGCTACGCGGCGGGCACGCGATACCTCGTCTCGCACGGCGGCGTCGCCGACATGTGCCTGCTCGGCGAGCCGACGGAGGGGAAGGTCGTGCTTGGCCACTTCGGCGCGTTGTGGCTCCGGATCCGTGTCCAGGGCAACTTCATCCACACGGCGTTCAGCGAGGGCAAGCGCGAGCAGAACTCGATCCTCCGCATGCACGAGGTGATGTCGGCGGTGCTCGACTGGATCCCGACCTGGGAGGACGACCCGGCGAACGCGTATCGCGGCGCGAAGGCGATCGTCAACGTCGGCGCGATCGAGGGCGGCTTCGGGTGGCGCGTCTCGCGCACGCCGCATCACACCGACCTCTTCCTCGACGTCCGCGTCCCGCCGACGAAGGAGATGGCGACGGCGCGCGGTGAGGTGCTCGAGATGGTGCGCGGTCTCGCCGAGCGCTTCCCCGAGTACGGGATCGAGGGCGAGGTCTACGTCACTGCGCCCGGCGCGGAGATCGACGAGGGACACGAGCTCGTCGCGGCGATCGACGCTGCACATGCGGAGGTCTGGGGCGAGCCGCCCGGCCGCGACGTGACGCGCTGGTTCAGCGACGCGTCGGCGCTGACGCGCTACGGCGTCCCGACCGTCAACTACGGCACTTCGACCGGGTTGATGGACGTCGAGCTCGGCGAGAACCTCGAGATCGACGGGCTCGTCAAGACCGCCGAGGTCTACGCGCGCATCGCGATGGCCATCTGCGGGGTGGCGGAGTGAAGCTCGTCACGTTCAACGGCGGCAAGGTGGGACGGATCGACGGCGACGAGATCGTCGAGTTCGACATCCGCTCGATGCGCGAGTACTTCTCTGCGGGCGGCGCGCACTCCAGCAATCGCCGCACGCCGCTCGCCGAGGCGAAGCTCGAGGCACCGATCCGGCCGCGCAAGTTCTTCCACACCGCTGGCAACTTCCGTGAGCACGAGGAGGAGTCGAAGAACGTCGACTGGTCGCACCGGATCGCGCCGTGGATCAACTTCTTCCAGAACGTCGACGCGATCATCGGGCCGGACACACCGATCATCTATCCGGAGCACCTGACCGAGGAGCTCGACTACGAGCTCGAGCTCGCGGTCGTGATCGGCAAGTCGGGAAAGTGGTTCGGGCCGGAAGAGGCGATGGACTACATCGGCGGCTACGTGATCTTCAACGACATCACCGCGCGCGACATCCAGCGTGGCGAGATGCGCTCGGGCGTCTTTAGCTTCTGCAAGGCGATCGACACCTTCTGTCCGCTCGGCCCGTGGATCGTGACGCCCGACGAGATCCCCGATCCGCACAACCTCGCGATGACGCTGCGCGTCAACGGCGAGACGCGGCAGGAGTCCCACTCGAGCCGGATGAGCGTGACGATCCCGGAAATCCTCAGCAACTTCTCCGCGCTCGGCTACACCGCGGGCGACGTGCTCTCGACGGGGACGGTCGCCGGCGTGGCGGGCTTCAAGTCGGAGGAGGAGCGGCAGCTGCTCTACCTCAAGCCGGGCGACGTCGTGGAGGCCGAGATCGAGGGGATCGGCGTCCTGCGCAATCCGGTGATCTCGTGGGAGGAGGGGCACGGCGGGCCGCCGCCGCCGCGGATTCGTCCGTGGGGCGACTGATGCGCTGGGCGAAGGACGAGACGAAGCTCGCCCGCGTCCGCGAGCTCATGGCCGCCGAAGAGCTCGACGCGCTCGTCGTCCGCGCGCCCGACAACGTCCTCTATCTGACGAGCTTCTGGGGGATGAAGGGCTACGACGCGTGCGTCTTCCCGCGCGAGGGCGAGCCGGTGCTGATCACGATCGAGGCGTCGGAGGAGGACGCGGGGCGGATGTCCTGGACGGAGGACGTCCGGTTCATCCGCGGCTACGACCCTGCCGATCCCCGCCCGCCGCTCGCGCGCACGCTCGACGCTGCGACCGAGGCGGCGCGGCCGTATGGGCGCGTCGGACTGGAGCTCTCGCTCGGGACGCAGGCCTCCGACCGCATGGTCGGGGAGCCGACGACGTTCACGAAGGCGTGGTTCGACGCCTTCCCGGACGCCGCCGATGCGACGCCGCTCCTCGTGCGGGCGCGCGCGATCAAGACGGAGCAGGAAGTCGCGCGGCTCCGGCTCGCGAACGAGATCGCTGCGGCCGCGATGGAGCACGTCCGCGGGGAGCTACGCGTCGGAATGCGCGAGGCCCAGGCCGCGGCGCTCTGGCAGGGCTTCGTGCACGGCGAGGGGACCGGCTGGCAGGGGAAGGTCGAGCTCGCGTTGCCGTTCTCGCTCGTCTGGGCCGGACGCGGGATCAAGACGTTCACGGCAACCGGCGACCTTCCTGTCGTCGAGGGTGAGCCCGTCCTGTTCGAGATCTGGGTCTGCGCCGACGGCTACTGGGCGGATCACACGAAGAACCTCGTCGTCGGCGAGCTGAAGCCGGAGTACGCCGAGCTTGAGGAGATGTTGATGGGCGTGTACCAGGATGCTCTCGTGTCGATCCGCCCGGGCGCCTCGATGGCGGAGCTCGACCGCCAGATCCGCGCCCAGCTTCAGCCGACGCATCCGATCTGCCACGGCGTCGGAGCGCGCGCGCACGAGCCTCCCTACCCGCATCAGGCAGGCGGCGGCGAGTTCGCGGAGGGGATGGTGCTCGCGGTCGAGCCCGGCGTGTACTGGCCGGGCGGCGGTGGTCTCCGCGTCGAGGACAACTTCCTCGTCACCGCTGACGGTGTCGAGAAGCTGTCTGATTTTCCAGACGGAGTCGTGGCGTGTCCGATCTGATCTGGACGGGCTCGCTGAACGAGCGGTACGCGATCGGCGGCCGCGTCGGTCTCTATGACACGACGCTCCGCGACGGCGAGCAGACCGTCGGCGTCGTCCTCTCGCCGGAGGAGAAGCTCGAGATCGCCCGCCTGCTCGATGGACTCGGGATCGAGCGGATCGAGGCGGGCTTCCCGCGCGTGTCCGACGACGATCGGCGCGCGGTCGAGCTGATCGCGGGCGCAGGTCTGGATGCCGAGATCTGGGGCTTCTCCCGTGCGGTGCCGGCCGACCTCGAGCTCCTCGTCGAGCTCGGAGTCGAGGCATCGGTGATCGAGTCGCCCATCTCGGATCGGAAGCTCGAGGCGATCGGAGTCGACCGAGAGACGATGCTCGGCCGGATCACGAGCGCGATGCGCTTCGCCGCCGAGCATGGCATCCACGCCGCCTTCTTCGGCGTCGACTCCACCCGCGCCGAGCCGGACTTCTACACGCGCGTCTACGCGAGCGCGGTCGAGGCCGGCGCGCGCGAGGTCGTCGTCGTGGACACGCTCGGCATTGCATCCCCCGAGGCCGTCGCTGAGCTCGTCGGCCGGACCGTGGAGGCCGTCGGCGGCGAGGTTCCCGTTCACTTCCATGGCCACAACGACTTCGGCGTCGCGACGGCGTCCGCGATCGCCGCCGTACGTGCCGGCGCGACGTGGATTCACGGCACGATCAACGGGATGGGGGAGCGCGCGGGCAACGCCGATCTCGGCGAGATCGCGCTCGCGCTGCGCGCGCTCTACGGCGTCGAGACGGGCCTCCGCCTCGACCGGATCCGCGAGGCCGCTGCGCGCGTGCAGGAGCTGTCGGGCTACGGCCTCGCGCCGTGGAAGCCGCTCACCGGCGAGACGCTCTTCCGCCGGGAGTCCGGCGCGGTTGCCTCCCAGTTCCACGACCCGCCCTCGATCGAGCCGTACTCCTCCGAGCTCGTCGCGACGGAGCGCGGCATCGTTCTCGGCAAGAAGAGCGGCCTCGACTCGATCCGGATCAAGGCGGAGGAGCTCGGCCTGGAGGTACCTGAGGAACGGCGCGCGGAGCTGCTCGCGCGGGTGAAGGAGCTCGGGACGCGGAAGCGCGGGCTCGTCACCGACGACGAGTTCCGGGAGCTCGCCGGTGGCTGACGAGTTCGACGCCGTCCTCGTCGGCAGCGGCGTCAACTCGCTCGCCTGTGCTGCCCTTCTCGCGCGCGCCGGCTGGCGCGTCTGCGTCCTCGAGCGCAATGACTGGTTCGGCGGTGCGATCAAGACCGCCGAGCTGACCGAGCCCGGCTTCCTGCACGACGTCTTTAGCGCCTGGCATCCGCTCTGGGTCGGCGGCGCAGCACACGCCGAGCTGGGCAACGAGCTCGCGGCGCGCGGGCTCGAATACCTCAACACCGAGCTGCCGACGGGCACGGCCTTCCCGGACGGCTCCGCCGCCTTCCTCCTGCGGACGGCGGAGCAGAACGCCGCGGAGCTCGGGTCGGAGTGGCCCGGCGTGCTCGAGCGGTTCTTCCCTAACGCCGACCTCGCGTTCGGCGTCCTCGGCACCGAGCTCTGGTCGGCCGCCGGGCTGGCACTGGCGGGGAAAGCGGTGCGGCGACTGGGGCGCGCGGGAGCGCTTGCCTTTCTCGGCGAGGTGCTGCAGTCGAGCCGCGACTGGCTCGAGACGACGTTTGCATCCGAGCGCGCGCACGGCGTCCTCGCGCCGTGGGTGCTCCACACCGGTCTCGGTCCCGACCAGGCGGTGTCGGGCTTCATGACGCAGGTGATCGCCGTCGCGGTGCAGGAGGGCGGGATGCCGATCCCGCGCGGCGGCGGTGCGAAGCTTGCAGACGCGCTTGTCCAACTGATCCGGGATCACGGCGGCGTCTGCGAGACCGACAAGGACGTCGAACGGGTCATCGTCCGTTCCGGGCGTGCCGTCGGAGTTCGTCTCACCGACGGAGAGGTCGTCGAAGCAGGCCGTGCGGTCGTCGCGAGCGTGACGCCGACGCAGCTCTACGAGCGGCTGCTCGTCGACACGGCCGTTCCGGCGCCGGTCGCGGAGCAGGCCCGCCGCTTCCGCTACGGCCGGTCCGAGATGCAGATCCACTACGCGCTCTCCGAGCCGCCGCGCTGGGAAGGGGACGAGCGGCTCGGCCTGACCGCGATCGTCCACCTCACGCCGGGCCTCGACGGCGTCTCGCGCGCGGTGAACGAAGCGGAGCGCGGGCTGCTGCCGGCAGAGGCGACGGTCGTCGTCGGCCAGCCGCTGACCATGGATTCGTCTCGCGCCCCCGAAGGTCGCGGCCTCCTCTGGATCCAGCTGCAGGAGTTGCCGTGGCGGATCAAGGGCGACGCGGCCGCCGGGCTCGACGTAGGGAGCGGTGAGTGGACGGACGAGCTCCGGGAGCGCTACGCCGACCGGATCCAGGCGCGAATCGCGCGCCACATCCCGAACTTCGAGTCCTCGATCCTGAAGCGCGTCGCGCTCGGCCCGCACGACCTGCAGCGCGCGAACGTCAATCTCCGTCACGGGGATCCCTACGGGGGCGCGCTCGCGCTCGACCAGAACCTCCTCTGGCGGCCGCTGCCGAGGAGCCCGGGACACGCGACGCCCGTCGAGCGGCTCTGGCAGATCGGGGCAAGCACGTGGCCCGGGCCTGGGCTTGGCGGCGGGTCGGGAACGCTTGTGGCGCGAAAGCTGCTCGAACCGCCGCTCTCACAGCGCGCTGTCGAGCGCGCTCGCGGTCTCATCCGGCGCTAGAACGCGAAGATCGAGCGTCCTGCGAGCTCGACGGAGAAGATGCTCGTCGCGAGCTCGAGATGGTCGCGCAAGGCGGCTGCCGCTCTGTCGGGGTCGCGCGCGACGCACGCCGCGAGCAGTTCGGCGTCGAACTCAGCGTGTTGTTTCTGCAGATCGCCGCGTTCGCCTAAGAGGACCGGCCGGTACCGCTCGCAGCTGTCCCAGGCCGGCCGGATCAGGCGCAGCAGCCAGCTCGACCGGGCCGCCTCGTAGAGCGCGAAGTGGAACGCGGTGTGCGCCCGGACGGCCTCCCGGACGTCGCTGCGCCGGCGAGCCGCGGCGAGGTCGGCCAGCTGCGTGTCGGCGGCGCGCTCGTCCTCGGCCGTGAAGAGCTCGGCCGCCCGCCGCAGCGCGAGCGTCTCGAGTGCCAGTCGTACGGAGAAGAGCTCTCGCAGCTCCTCGACGTCCAGCCCGGTGACCTTCGCGCCGTGGTGCGGAACATGCTCCGCCAGCCCGAGCGCCTCGAGTTGCCGCACCGCCTCGCGCACGGGAGAGATGCTCGTACCGAGCGAACGCGCCAGGTCTTCGAGCCGGAGCGGCGTCCCCGGCGTCAGCTCGCCGAGGATGATCTCCTCCCGCAGGCGCTCGAGCACCGCCTCGGCCATGGTGCGGTGGCGGACGGCGCTCCCCTCGCGCAGGCTGGACTTCACGAGGAGCGAGCGTGAACCACACTTGATCAGATGTCAAACCCGTGCGACGATCACCCTCCGGGTGTCGAGGGTCACGCAGAAGCCGCGCTTCTCGATCTCGCAGGTGAGCACGCTCACCGCGAGCTTCAGCGACGACGTGCGCGCCTACGCGGCTGCCGGGGTCGACGGATGTGGCGTCTGGGAGATGAAGCTCGGCGAGGACTCGCTCGAGCAGTTTCAGGCGAGTGGATTGGGGTCGGCGACCGCTGTTCCCGCCGTTCCGTCCATTCATCCCTTGCCGCTGCTGTCCGGCCCCGACACGGTGCGCGAGCGCGTCACCTCGCTGCTCCGCTCCCTCGAGGTTCTCGCGCCGTATGCGCCGGCCGCCGTTCTGTGCTTCACCGGCCCCGGCGACCGCGACACCGCGGTGCGCGGGGTCCGCGAGATCGCGGACGAGGCCGAGCGGCTCGGCCTGCGGCTCGCGCTCGAGCCGTTTCAGCGGGAAGGGATCGAGAGCTGGTCGATCCTCAACACGCTCGGCGCCGCCGCCGAGTTCATCGAGGAGGTCGGCTCGGACGCGGTCGGGATCCAGTTCGATGTCTGGCATCTCTGGAACACGCCCGACCTGCTCGAGGAGATCCCGCGTCACGCGCATCTGATCGCCGGGGTTCACGTCGGCGACTGGCGGGAGCCGACCCGCGGCTGGGCGGATCGCGTCCTGCCCGGCGACGGCGCCGCCGATCTCCCGGCCATCCTCGGCGCTCTCGACGACAGCGACTGGGACGGCTTCTACGACCTCGAAATCTTCTCCGACAACGGCGCCTTCGGCAGCGCGTATCCCGACTCGCTCTGGGATCTCGACGCCGCCGACCTCGCGCGACGCGGCCGGGACGCTTTCTTCACCTGTTGGTCGGAACGGAGGGTCACGGAATCAACCGTGGTCCGGAGAGGAGAGACATGATGGGAAGCAAGCGAGCGCGTTGGGCGCTCGTCATCGTCGCCGCTGCAGCGCTCGTCCTCGCCGCGGCCGCGGCGGCACGTACTCACTCGGCGTCGAGCAAGTCGATCGTGATCGGCTGGGCCTACGACGGCAGCTCGGGCGGCCCGATGGCGCCGTTCGACGGGCCGGCCCTCGCTGCGGCGAAGATCGAGGTCGCCAAGATCAACGCCAAGGGCGGGGTCAACGGTAAGAAGCTCGTCATCAAGACCTGCAACACGCAGGGCGACAACGCGACGGTGTCCAAGGCGTGCGCCGACAAGCTGATCTCGCATGACCACGCGAACGTCATCTTCACGACCTGTGACGTCGATCTCGCGGCTCCCGTTGTGCAGGAGTCCCTCAACAAGGGCATCCTCACGATCGCGCCGTGCATCGGCACCGACCAGATGGGCCCGAAGCGGTTCGCAGCGAAAGGCAAGCTCGCCTTCAGCTTCGGCAACATGGCCCAGGACGAGGGCTCGGCAATGGCTCAGTACGCCTGGAGCAAGGGCTGGAAGACGGCCGATCTGGCCAAGGACACGACGATCACCTACTTCAAGGCCGTCGTCAGCGCCTTCAAGGCCCGCTTCACACAGCTCGGCGGCAAGATCGAGTTCGAGACGACGTACCAGGATCCCGCGCTCCAGCAGGGATCGACGAACTTCAACGCCGCTGCGACGGCGATCGCGCAGCACAAGTCGAAGGTGGTCGTGACCTCCACCGCCGGCGCCTACCAGGCGCTGGCACCGTTCATCACGGATCTGCGGGCAGCGGGCGACCATGCCGCCGTCCTCAACTCGTGGGCGGGCGACGGCACGTACTGGCTGCCGACGAGCCCGAAGATCACGAACTACTGGTTCGTGACCTACGCGAACGCGTTCGGTCATGATCCGAACCCGGCTGTGAACAAGCTCGCCAAGCAGGTCAAGGCCGCAACCGGTGGCTTCGTCGCCGGCCCGGCTGCGATCGACGGCCTCGTCACGGCGATCAAGCGGGCGAACGGCTCGCTCAAGGGCTCGGCACTCGCCGCGGTGATGGTGAAGTTCAAGAACGTCCCGACGCTCTCCGGGAAGGTGAGCTTCTCGGCGACGCGGCACACGGTCTTCGGTCGCGCCTACCGCGTGATCGAGATCAACAACAACACCCCGATCGAGAAGGGGACGGTCACCGCGAAGGTCGTCCCGAATAGCCCGGACTCGTAGGGCTTGACGGAGGCGCAGTCCGAGACGCAGGGGAGGCCTGGAGGAACGCTCCAGGCCTCCTCCGTCTCCCGCTCGTTCGCCGGGGTCGAGGCTCTGCGGGACGTCTCTCTCGAGCTGCGCCAGGGCGAGGTTCTCGGGCTGATCGGCCCGAACGGAGCCGGAAAGTCGACGCTCGTCAACGTTCTGAGCGGCTTCGACCGCCCGACGCGCGGGCGGGTGCTGCTCGAGGACCGCGACGTGACCCGCTGGCCGGCGCACCGGCGCGGCCGGCACGGGCTCGCGCGGACGTTCCAGCACAGCCACGCCTTCGGCGGCCTCTCGGTGCGCGAGAACGTCGAGGTGGCGGCGCTCGGCGTCGGCGCCTCGCAGCGGGAGGCGGCCAAGCGGGCGACCCAACTGCTTGGGCTGCTCGGGCTCTCGCCGTACGCCGAGCAGCAGGCGGGGTCGCTCGCCCACGGCGACGAGCGGCGGCTCGGAGTCGCGCGGGCGCTCGCGACCGAGCCGCGCTACGTCCTGATGGACGAGCCGGCCGCAGGCCTCTCGGAGGCGGAGGTGCCGCGGTTCGCCACCGCCGTCCGCGCGGTGCAGGAGCACGGCGCGGGCGTCCTGCTCGTCGACCACAACGTTGCACTCGTCCTCGAGGTTTGCGAGCGCATCTACGTCCTCGACCAGGGGACGACGCTAGCCGAGGGGACACCGCAGGAGATTCGCGCCGATCTCGGCGTGGCCGCTGCCTACCTCGGCGAGAGTGCTTCCACGGAGGTCGAGTGAGCGCTGCTCCCCCCGCCCTCGTGCTCGAGGAGCTCAGCGTCCGCTACGGCGCGGTCGATGCCGTGCGCGGGCTGTCGCTCGAGGTCGACCGCGGCGAGATCGTCGGGCTGATCGGCCCGAACGGCGCGGGAAAGTCGTCGACGCTCCACGCGATCATGGGCGCGGCGCCCGTCGTGGGCGGCGACGTCCGTCAGGACGGGAGGTCGCTCGTCGGCGTGCGGTCCGAGCAGGTCGCCCGCAATGGCATCGCGCTCGTCCCGGAGGGACGCCGCATCTTCGGCGAGCTGACGGTGGAGGAGAACCTCCGCCTCGGCCTTGCCGCGCGCCGCACACGCGTGAGTGGCGTGGCATTCGACCACGCCTACGAGCTCTTCCCGATCCTCCACGAGTTCCGGCGCCGGCAGGCCGGCGCGCTCTCCGGCGGGCAGCAGCAGCAGCTTGCGATCGCGCGCGCGCTCGCCGCCGAGCCAGACGTCCTCCTCCTCGACGAGCCCTCGCTCGGCCTCGCGCCGAAGATCGTGGACGTTGTCTTCGAGGCGCTAGGCCGGATCCGGGAGTCGGGCCTCGCCGTGCTGCTCGTCGAGCAGCGCGCCCAGCGCACCGTGGCCTTCGCCGACCGCTCCTACGTGCTCGCCAACGGCGAGCTCCGCCTGACGCTCGCGCCGCAGGACGCAGGCGACACCGACCGGCTCGTCGCCGCCTACCTCTCGTGACGCTCGCCTTCCTCAACTTGTCGTGGCCCGTGTTCGCCAACGGCTTGGAGTTCGGTGGGATCTACGCGCTCATGGCGGTCGGGATCGGGCTCGTCTTCGGCGTGCTCCGCCTGGTCAACTTCGCCTACGGGCAGCTGATCATGGCCGGCGGCTTCGCGCTCGCCTACGGCTCGCAGTGGAACTTCCCGAACTGGGCCTCGATCCTCTTCTGCTTCGGCGTCGTCCTCGGCCTGTCCCTCGTAATGGACCGCCTCGTCTTCCGGCCGCTCCGGACGCACTCGCCGGCGGTGATGCTCGTCGCGACGTTCGCGGTCGCGTTCGTTCTCCAGAACATCGCGCAGCTCTCCTTCGGGACGTTCGGGAAGTCGGCCGGAGCGCTCGCGTTCCTCAACTCGCCGTGGGATCTCGGCGGGGTCGAGGTGAAGAAGATCGCGGTCATCGCGGTGGTGACCGCTGCGGTCTGCCTCGTCGCGCTCCAGCTGCTCCTCACGCGGACGTCGCTCGGGCTGCACATGCGCGCTGCGTCGATGGACTTTCGGACGGCGCAGCTGCTCGGCGTGCGCGCGAACAGGGTCATCGCAGGCGCCGTGATCATCTCGGCCGTGTTCGCCGCCATAGCCGCCGTGATGCTGAGCGTCGAGCAACTCCAGGTCACGAGCACGTTCGGGCTCTCGGACACGATCTTCGTCCTGGCCGGTGTCGTGCTCGGCGGGCTGAACCGGCCGATTCCCGCGACGCTCGGCGGCTTCTCGATCGGCTTCGCGACGGGAATCCTCGGCGGGGCGCTGCCCTCGAGCCAAAGCCAGTACCTGCCGAGCATCCTCTTCGCGGCCGTGATCGTCGTCCTCCTGGTGCGGCCGAACGGGTTGTTCACGCGAGGCGGCGGGGCGGTACAGCGGGTATGAGCGCGTTGCGCCGGGCTCCTGAGCTGCTCGTGCCCGCCCTGCTCGTGCTGGGCACGGCGCTCTTCGCGCTCCAGGTCTCGAGCTACCTCCAGGCGTACTTCCTCGACACGCTCGTCAAGGTGGCGATCGTCGTCGCCCTCTACGTCTTCATTGGGAACTCGGGAGTCCTCTCCTTCGGCCACGTCAGCTTCGTCGCGCTCGGTGCGTGGACGGCGGGAGTGCTCACTGTGCCGGCCGACCAGAAGTCGGCGATCATGCCCGGCCTCGCGCACTTCCTTCTGCACACGAACGTCGGCAACCTCGCGTCGCTCGCGCTCGCCGCCGCCGTGGGAGCGGTCGCGGCGTTCGTCGTCGGACTGCCATTGATGCGGCTCTCGGGCCTCGCCGCAGGCATCGCGACGTTCGCGGTGCTCGAAATCACGAACAACGTGCTCACGTACGACCAGTCGATCGGCCCGGGGGAGAACGCCTTCTCGTCGGTGCCGCAAACAACCGGGATCTGGCAGGCGGCGGTCGGCGCCCTGATTTGCATCGCGGTCGCCTTCCTCTATCGCACGAGCCGCTACGGGCGCATGCTTCGCGCGACCCGCGAGGATCCGGCGGCTGCCGCAGCGGTCGGCATCTCGATCTACCGCCAGCGGCTGCTCGCCTTCGCCATCTCCGGTGGGCTCGCGGGACTCGCGGGAGGCATCTACGTCCACCTGCTGCCGCTGACGGCGGCGGGCCTCCATCTCGATCTCACGTTCATCACGCTCGCGATGCTCGTCGTCGGCGGCTCTGGCAGCTTGCTCGGCGCGGTCGTCGGAGCGCTCGCGCTGAATGGCCTCTACTCCTTCTTCTCCGCCGCGACGAATGGCGTCGATTTGTTGGGCTGGAACCTGACCGTGCCGCAGGGAACCGCGGAGCTCGTGCTGGGGACGCTGATGGCGCTTGTCCTGATCGCTCGACCCGGCGGGCTCAGCGGCGGCCGCGAGCTCTCCCTGCCGCGGCGGCGTGTAAGGCTGGAGGCGTGAGGAAGGTCGTCGTCGCCGGCGCCGGCTCGATCGGGTCGCTCCTCGCCGCGCATCTCGCGCAAGTCGCCGAGGTGACGGTTTTCACGCGGAGGGAGGAGCACGCGGCCGCGTTGCGCGACAACGGACTCCGCGTCTCCGGCCGCTCCGACTTCACGGCCCAGCTCGGAGCGACCGCCGATCCCTCAGAGCTGCCGGACTCCGCAGAGCTCGCGATCCTCGCCTGCAAGGGCCTCGACCTCGGGCCGCTGCTCGAGCGGCTCCAGGGCCGGCTGCCGCGCGCGACGGTGATGACGATCCAGAACGGCTTGGGGGCGGAGGAAGTCGTCGCGGCGTACGGCGAGTGGCCGCTTCTCTCCTCCGTCACGTTCATGAGCGGGACGCGCCACGCCGACGACCATGTCGAGTACGTCCTCGACACGGCGACCTGGATCGGGCCGTATCGGGGCACGACGGAGGCGGACGCGCGACGCGTCGCAGAGTTGATCGAGGCGGGCGGGCTGAAGGCGGAGGCGTTCCACGACCTGCGGCCGGCGCAGTGGTCGAAGCTCATCTTCAACGCGACCGTGAACGGCGTCGCCGCGCTCACCGGCCTCCCGCACGACTTCCATTTCGCCGCGACCGAGACGCCCGCCGACCTCGGCCATCTCGTCCGCGATCTCGTGGACGAGGGCAAGTCCGTCGCCTCGGCCGCGGGCGTCGAGCTGCACGACGACCCGTGGGAGATGAACGTCCTCGCGACGCAGCGCGGCCACCGCCACTTCCCCTCGATGCTCGAGGACGTCGAGGCGCGGCGGCCGACCGAGCTCGAGTCGATCAACGGCGCGCTCGTCCGCGAGGCGCGCCGGCGCGGCGTGCCGGTTCCGCTGCAGGAGGCGCTCTATAGGCTCGTTCGGGCGAGGGAGGCGAGCTACTCGGAATGAGAATTGCCGTGATCGGGTGCGGGGCCGTCGGGTCGCTGTTCGCGGCGCATCTCGCGCTGCTCGACGACGCCGAGGTCTGGGCGTTCGACCTCAACGAGCTGCACGTCGCCGCGATCAACCGCGGCGGGCTGCGGCTCTCGGGCGCCGGCGACGTCGTCGGGCATCCGCGCGCGACTGCCGACCCGGCTGAGCTGCCGCCGTGCGATTTCGGGATCGTGGCGACGAAGGCGATGCACACCGAGCCGGCGATCGCCTCCACCGCGCACGCCTTCGCGGAGGGCTGCGTCGCCACCGTTCAGAACGGCATCGGCAACGAGGAGACGATCGCACGGCATGTCGAGCGCGTGATCCGTGGCACGACGTTCCCGGCCGGCAAACTCCTCGAGCCCGGTCACGTGCAATGGGACGTGCAGGGCGATACGACCTTTGGTCCATTTGACGACCGCGTGCCCCTAGCTGAAATCGAGCGCCTCGCCGACGCGTGCACGCGCGCGGGGATGCCGGCGACGGCCGTCACGGATGCGCGCGGTCCGCAGTGGCGGAAGGTGATCTTCAACGCCTCGACGAACCCGATCGGTGCGCTCACCGGCCTCACGCACGGGCGCGTCTGCGAACGGCCCGACCTGCGCGCGCTCGTCTCCGGCCTCGTCGACGAGGGGAAGGCCGTCGCCGCGGCACAGGGGATCCAGCTCGACGCAGATCCCGAGGAGCTGATCGACCACGCGGCGAAGCCGGAGGTCGCGTACGACCACAAGGCGTCGATGCTGCAGGACGTCGAGGCGCGCCGGGCGACAGAGGTCGACTTCCTCAACGGCGGGATCGTCCGGTTCGGGCGCGAGCACGGCGTGCCGACGCCGCTGAACGAGGCGATCTGGGCGCTGATCAAAGGAGTGGAGGCTTCGTGGACGCAGAACTGACGGCAAGGCACGCGCGGGTGCGCGAGGCGCTCGAGCGGGATGGGCTCGACGTCGCGCTCGTCTGCGGCTCCGAGTACACGGGCTTCGAGGGAGCCGTGACCTATCTCTCCGGCTTCCAGATCGTCCACCGCTACGCGTATGTCGTTCTCCCGGTCGACGGCGAGCCGGCGATCGTCCTCCCGGCCGAGGCGCGCTACGTCGGCGAGCACGGCGACTCCCAGATCGCGAAACAGGTCTTCGCCGACCGGCCTGGCGAATGGCTGGCGGACGAGCTGCGAGGCAAGCGGGTCGGGGTCTACGGGCTCGACTACGTGATGACCGTGCGGGACTACGCGCCGCTTGCGGCTGCCGCCGAGCTCGTCAACTGGGACGCCGGCTACGACCTTGCGCGAGCCGTGAAGTCCGGCGCCGAGCTCGAGTCGGTTAAGGAGAGCGTCGCGATCAACGTCGCCGGCTTCCACGCCTTCCGCGAGGCGTGGGCGCCGGGCAAGAACGCCGCCGAGGTGCTCGCGCCTGCGGAAGAGGTCTTCGTCGAGCGCGGCTGCGGGCGGCTGACGATGAACATGGTGCTCGTCGGCGCCGAGTTCGCGATCGCCCGCGCCGACACGGTCTTCGGCGATTTCACGATCCCGTCCCTCGAGATCGCCGGGCCGGGCGGCCACTGGGTCGAGGTCTCGCGCGCGCTCGGCACGCCGAGCGCCGAGGTGCAGCGGATGCTCGAGGCGTATGAGGAGTACTACGAGATCGCGCAGACCGCCCTCCACGCCGGCGCGACCGCGCACGACGTCCACCGCGCCGTCTCCAAGGGCTTCACCGAGCGCGGCTACCACCTCGGCCACGTCACGGGGCACTCGATCGGGATGACGATGATCGAGCACCCGCGCATCGGCGAGGGCATCGAGACCGTCCTCGAGTCGAACATGGTCTTCTCCATGCACCCGCACGCGATCGCAGCGGATGGTCGAGAATGCCTCTATATGCAGGACACGTGGCTCGTGACCGAAGAGGGCGGAGTGCCGCTCGCCGGGCTGGAGATGCGGATCTGGTGAGCGCTCCCAACGCTGACGAGTTCCAGCCGGTCCTCGACGGCCCGGGCGCCTCGGACTACGAGCGCTATCTCCGCACCGACGAGCTCCTGGCGCTGCAGAAGACCGCGGACGAGTGGGTGCATCGCGACGAGCTCCTCTTCCAGACCGTCCACCAGGCGTCGGAGCTCTGGCTGAAGCACGCGTGGAACGAGGTGGAGGAGGCGACGCGGCTGATCGAGGCGCGCGACGTCGCGGCTGCGCTCCGCCTTCTCTGGCGCGCGAATCACTCGCTGCGCTACGTCATCTCGTTCCTCGAGCACCTCGAGCTGATGTCGCCGTGGGAGTACCAGGAGATTCGCCGCGTGCTTGGCCACGGCTCCGGCTTCGACTCGCCCGGGTTCCGCGAGATCCGCCGGGTCTCGCCGCCGCTCTGGAATGCCTTCGAGGGGCTGCGCAAGGAACGCGCGCTGTCGCTGCTCGAGGTGTACACGCAAGGCCGCGAGCACGAGGACCTGTACCAGCTCGCCGAGGCGCTCACCGACTGGGACGAGCAAGTCGGCGTCTGGCGCTTCCGGCACGTGAAGATGGTCGGCCGCGTGATCGGCGAGGACGTCATCGGGACGCAGGGGACGCCGGTCGAGCTGCTCGCCGGGCTGATCAAGCACAAGATGTTCCCGGAGCTCTGGCAGGTCAGGACCGACCTGACCATGCTCGCCAAAGAGTCCGAGTAGTGGCGATCGCGCTGGAGGAGATCCGCCGCGCGCGGGAGCGGCTCGGCGACTCGGTGCTGCGCACGCCGCTCGTGCCGTACAACGAGCGCATCTGGCTCAAGCTCGAGTGCCTGCAGCCGATCGGGTGCTACAAGCTGCGCGGCGGGCTGTCGGCCGTGCGCGCCGCATCGGCGGCCGAGCTGGCCGCCGGCGTCGTGACGGCGAGTGCGGGCAACATGGCGCAGGGCGTGGCGTGGGCGGCTCGGGAGGCTGGCGTCCGCTGCCGCGTGATCGCGCCGGAGAATGCTCCTCGCGCCAAGCTCGACCGTGTCGAGGAGCTCGGCGGCGAGCTGATCCTGCTCCCGCACGAGGAGTGGTGGCAGACGATCCTCGCTGGCGGGCGCGAAGGCATCGAAGGCCTGTTCGTCCACCCGGTCGCGGACGAGGCCGTGATCGCCGGCAATGGGACGATCGGGCTCGAGTTGGCTGAGGATGCGCCGGAGTTCGACACGGTTGTCATCCCGTGGGGCGGCGGCGGGCTGACGAGCGGGATCGCAAGCGCGCTCAAGGCACTCCGCCCACACGTGCGCGTCGTCACGGCCGAGCCGGAGACGGGGGCGCCGCTCGCGGCCTCCCTTGGGCGCAGGAAGCCGCGCGAGATCGAATACCAACCCTCCTGGGTCGACGGCGCCGGCGGCCGCTCGCTCCTGCCGGCGATGTGGGAACGAGCCCGCGAGCTCGTCGACGAGGCAGTCGCCGTGCCGCTCGACGACGTCGCTGACGCGGTACGGCTGCTCGCATCGCGCGCCCACGTCGTCGCAGAGGGAGCAGGCGCCCTCGCGCTCGCGGCCGCGCTCAAGCGGGACGACCGTTGCGTCTGCATCGTGAGCGGCGGCAACATCGACGCCGCCGTGCTCGCCCAGCTACTGGCCGGCGAGAGCCCCTAGCTCGCGCGCGAAGCCGTCGACTTCCTCCACCGTGTTGTAGTGGATGAGGCCGACGCGGATCGCGGAGCCGGGGTACGGGAGCTTCTCCCGCAGGCCGAGCGAGTACCAGTTGTCGTGCGCCCAGACGCCGTAGCCGCGCTCGCCGAGCTGCCGTACGGCATCCACCGCGTCGACGCCCTCGAGGTTGATCAGGAACGTCGGCACGCGTCCGTCCATCGTCTGCTCGCCGTAGACCGCCGTGCCCTCGGGCAGCGCGTCGAGGAAGTGCTGGCCGAGCGTTCGCTCGTAGGCGACGACGGCTTCCATGCCTCCGATCGACTCGAGGTACGCGATCGTCGCGGAGAAGCCGGCGAGGAGCTCGTACGACGCCGTGCCCGGCTCGAAGCTGCGGCCGACCGGGTCGGACGCGGCCGGGCGCGCCTTGTAGGGACGCCACGACTCGAGCAGCTCGTGCCGGCCATACGCGAGCCCGAGGTGCGGCCCGCAGAACTTGTAGGCGGAGCAGATGAAGACGTCGCAGTCGAGCGTCTGGACGTCCGTCGGGACATGCGCGGCGTACTGCACGGCGTCGACCCAGCACAGGGCGCCCACGCTGTGCGCGAGCTCCGAGACGCGCGCCACGTCGACGATTGTCCCGATTGCGTTCGACGACGCGACGCACGCAACAACGCGGACCCGCTCGTCGAGCTTCCGCTCCAGGTCGTCGTAGTCGAGACGGAGGTCGTCGGTGACGTCGACCCACTCGACCTCGAAGCCGCGGTCGGCGGCGAGCTCGACCCACGGTGCGACACCGCCGTCATGGTCGAGACGCGAGACGAGGATCTTGTCGCCTTCTTTCCAGTCGCGGGCTGCGGTGCGCGAGAGCGCGAAGTCGAGGACAGTCATGTTCTGGCCGAAGATCACATCGTCGGCGGAGCAGTTCAGGAAGCGCGCACCGTCCTCGCGCGCCTGCGCGAGGATCCCCTCCACGCGGTGGCTCGACTCGTAGGTGGCGCCGATGTTCGCGCTCGCCTCGCGCAGGGCGCGCGCGATGGCGTCTCCGACCTCGTCCGGAACCTGCGAGCCGCCGGGCGCGTCGAAGTAGACGAAGCCGCCGTCCCTCAGCGAGGCGTACCGCGCGCGAACCGCATCGACGTCCAATAGGGTCGCCGCCATGGACCGAGCCTACCCACCGGTCCTACTCGGTTGTGGCAACTTCGGCGGCGTCGGTTCGGCTCCCGCGTTCTTCGGTCGCGGCGAGAATCAGGAGCAGGCGTTCGAGCTGATGGATGCCGCCTGGGAGGCTGGGCTGACGTGGTTCGACACCGCCGACGCCTACGGCGGCGGCCGCAGCGAGACGTACATCGGCGAGTGGATCCGCTCGCGCCGCCCCGACGGTCTCCGCTTGACGACGAAGACTTTCTACCGCATGAACGACGGCGAGGATCTCGGTCTCGCACCGGCGCGCGTGCGGCGGCAGATCGATACGAGCCTGCAGCGCCTGGGCGTCGAGCGCGTCGATCTCTATCTCGGCCACGAGTGGGATCCCGACGTGCCGGCCGCCGAGGTTGTGGGCGTCTTCGAGGAGCTCGTCGCGGCCGGGAAGATCGGCGCCTACGGCGTCAGCAACGTCGACGCCGCGCAGCTCGGAGAAGCGCTCGAGGCGGGTGCCTTCTCCGCCGTCCAGAACTCGTACTCGCTCCTCGACCGCGAGCAGGAGCGCGAGATCCTGCCGCTCTGTTCCGAGCGCGGCGTCTGGTTCCAGGCCTTCAGCCCGCTCGCCGGTGGCTGGCTGACGGGGAAGTACCGCCGTGGTGAAGCGGTGCCCGACGGGTCACGGATGACCATGCGGCCCGAGGCGTACGAGCACTTTCGCGACGACCGGATCTACGACGCGCTCGAAGGCCTAGAGCGCCGGGGCGACATGGCGACGCTCGCCCTCGCCTGGCTGATCGCCGACCCGCGCGTCTCGGTCGTCATCGGGCCGCGCAACCCGAAGCAACTCCAGCCGGCGCTCGCCGCACTCGCGAATCCGCTCTCCCCGGCCGAGCGGGACGCGCTAACCGCGTTGTTCTAGCGGCACGAAGTCGCGCTCGTCGTAGCCCGTGTAGATCTGGCGCGGCCGCGCGATCTTCTGCTCGGGATCGGAGAGCATCTCCTCCCACTGCGCGAGCCAGCCGGGCAGCCGGCCGAGCGCGAACAGCACCGTGAAGTAGTCGGTCGGATAGCCCATCGCCCGGTAGATCAATCCGGAGTAGAAGTCGACGTTCGGGTAGAGCTTGCGCTCGACGAAGAAGTCGTCCTCGAGCGCGATCCGCTCCAGCTCGAGCGCGATCTCGAGCTTCGGATCGAGGCCCGTCTGAGCGAAGACGTCGTCGGCGACGCGCTTGATCAGCTTCGCGCGCGGGTCGTAGTTCTTGTAGACGCGATGCCCGAAGCCCATCAGCAGGCGCTCGCGCTTCTTCACTCCCTCGATGAAAGCGGGGACGTTCTTCACGTCGCCGATCTCGTCGAGCATCCGCAGGACAGCCTCGTTTGCGCCGCCGTGCAGCGGCCCGTACAGCGCGGCGACGCCGGCCGAGACGGCGGAGAACGGGTCGACATGGGTCGAACCGACGCCGCGCACCGCGTTCGTCGAGGCGTTCTGCTCGTGGTCGGCGTGCAGGATGAGGAGGATCTCGAGCGCGCGCTGCAGCACCGGATTCGGCTCGTGCCGCCCGCCGATCTCGAAGGTCATGTTGACGAAGTTTCCGATGTAGTCGAGGTCGTTCCGCGGATAGACGTACGGCAGGCCGCGGCTATGCCGGAAGACCCAGGCGGCGATCGTCGGGAACTTCGCGATCAGCCGCAGCCGCTGCAGCCGGCGGCTCTCCTCGTCTCCGATCTCCTTCGCGTCGGGATAAAAGGTCGAGAGCGCCGCGGTCGCCCCGAGCAGCATCCCCATCGGGTGCGCGTCGTGGCGGAAGCCGTCGAGGAACCGCGTGACGTTCGTGTGGACGTACGTGTGGAGGCGGACCTTGTCCTGCCACGCCTCGAGCTCCTTCGCCGTCGGGAGCTCGCCCTCGAAGAGGAGCCACGCGGTCTCGAGGAAGCTCGCCTGCTCGGCGAGCTGCTCGATCGGGTAGCCGCGGTAGCGGAGGATTCCCGCGTCGCCGTCGATGTACGTGATCGAGCTGCGCGTCGAGGCGGTGTTGAGGAAGGCCGGGTCGTACGACATCAGGCCGAGCTTGCCGAGCTCTGTCGCGTGGATCGTCCCGTCGACGATCGGGATCTCGACCTCTTCTCCCGTGCGGTTGTCGCGGATGCTGAGCGTCTCTTCGGCCACGGCGGGACATTAGTCAGACGCCGACTACCATCGCGTGCGTGAATCCCCCGATCGTCTGGGAGCCGAGCTCCGAACGGATTGCTTCCGCGACGATCACGCGCTACCGCGAGTGGCTGAACTCCACGCGCGGCCTGCAGCTCGAGGGCTACCACGACCTCTGGCAGTGGTCGGTCGACGAGCTCGAGAGCTTCTGGGCCTCGATCTGGGAGTTCTTCGAGGTGGAGGCGAGCGAGGCTCCCGCAAGCGTCCTCACGACCCGCGAGATGCCCGGCGCCGAGTGGTTCCCCGGCGCTCGGCTCAGCTATGCGCAGCACGTCTTCCGCAACCGCGACGACTCGGAGGTCGCGATCCGGCACGCGTCCGAGCTGCGTCCGCTCGGCGAATGGACGTGGGGAGAGCTGCGCGCGCGCGCCGGTGCGGTCGCAGCCGCGCTGCAGGAGGCGGGAGTGGTCGCGGGCGATCGCGTCGCCGCCTACCTCCCGAACATCCCGGAGACCGTCGCCGCCTTCCTCGGCTGCGCGAGCATCGGCGCCACGTGGTCGAGCTGCGCGCCGGAGTTCGGCGTCCGCAGCGTCGTCGACCGCTTCGCCCAGATCGAGCCGAAAGTTCTGCTCGCGGTGGACGGTTACCGCTACGGCGGCAAGGACTTCGACCGGAGCGACGCCGTCGCGGCCCTCCAGCGGGAACTGCCGACCGTCGAGCGGACGCTCGTGCTCCCGTACCTGGAGGGCGGCGACTGGGAGCTTCCGGCCGCGCAGCTCGAGTTCGCGCAGCTGCCGTTCGACCACCCGCTCTGGGTGCTCTACAGCTCCGGCACGACCGGGCTGCCGAAGGCGATCGTGCACGGCCAGGGCGGCATCCTGCTCGAGCACCTCAAGAAGCTGCGCCTCCACCTCGACGCGCGGGCCGGCGACCGCGTCTTCTGGTTCACGACGACCGGCTGGATGATGTGGAACTTCCTCGTCGGCGGCCTGCTCTCGGAAGCTTCGATCGTCCTCTTCGACGGCAACCCCGCCTACCCGAATCTCGGCACGCTCTGGGATCTCGCGGACGCCGCCGGAATCACCTGCTTCGGGACGAGCGCCGGCTACATCGCGAGCTGCCAGAAGGAGGGAATCGAGCCGCGGGCCGGTCGCGAGCTCTCCCGCCTCGACAGCGTCGGCTCGACCGGCTCGCCGCTCGCGCCCGAGGGCTTCGACTGGGTGCGCGACCAGCTCGGCGAGGACGTCTGGCTCTTCTCCACCTCGGGCGGTACCGACGTCTGCACCGCCTTCGTCGGCGGCGTGCCGACCTTGCCCGTCTATCGCGGCGAGCTGCAGGCACGCGCGCTCGGCGCGAAGGTCGAGGCGTGGAGCGAGGACGGGCAGCCGCTCGTCGGCGAGGTGGGGGAGCTCGTGATCGCCGAGCCGATGCCGTCGATGCCTCTCTATCTGTGGGGGGACGAGGACGGCTCGCGCTACCGCGAGAGCTACTTCTCCACGTTCCCCGGCGTCTGGCGCCACGGCGACTGGATCGAGATCACCGAGCGCGGCACGGCGATCATCACCGGCCGCTCCGACGCGACGATCAACCGCGGCGGCGTGCGGATGGGGACGAGCGAGCTCTACCGCGCCGTCCTGGGGCTCGACGAGGTGCTCGACGCGCTCGTCGTCGACATCCCGCTGCCGGACGGTTCGAGCCGGATGACGCTCTTCGTCGTCCTGCGCGGCGGGGGCGAGCTCGACGACGAGCTCGCCGCGGTGATCCGGCGCCGGATCCGCGAGGACTGCTCGCCGCGGCACGTTCCCGACGAGGTGCTCGCGGCGCCCGAGATCCCGCGCACGCTCTCCGGGAAGATCCTCGAAGTGCCGGTGAAACGGCTTCTGACCGGGGCGGAGATGGACGAGGTGGCGAGTCGCGACTCGCTCGCTAATCCCGCCGCGCTCGACTGGTTTGCGCGTTTCGCAGCCGAACGCGCCTCGTAACACTCCTAACTTTTCGCCGATCTCGGCGTCGGATTGAGTCGTATGGGTGGCACCTCGACGTCCTATGCGCTACTTTCCTCGCGGTTGTGAGCGCGAGCCTCGAACACTCGGGCGAGATCCTCAGCCCTGTTGCCACCCCGCCGGATCCTGAGGCGGTACAGGCGCGCGGCTACTGGGAGCTCGTCTGGTCACGCTTCAGGCGCGACAAGATCGCGCTGGTCAGCGGCGCCTTCATCATCTTCCTCTTCCTCGCCGCCTACGCAGGCGCGCCGATCATGGCTTATGTCCTCGGCCACGGGCCGAATGACATTTTCCTGACCGCGATCAACCAGACGACGAACGCCCCGGTCGGTCCGTGGACGCACGTCTCGCTGGCCCCGTACCCGGGAGTCCACGGCCACTACGGGAACACGTTGTTCGTCCTCGGCGCCGACGGCCAGCTCGGCCGCGACCTTTTCCTGCGCCTCCTCTACGGGGCGCAGACCTCGCTCGAGGTCGGCGTGTTCGCGACGATCGGGTCGGTCGGCCTCGGCGTCTTCATGGGCTTGCTCGCGGGTTACTTCCGCGGCTGGGTCGACACTCTCATCTCGCGCCTGATCGAGATCTCGATGGTCTTCCCGTTCCTGCTCTTCGTGATCGCGCTGCGGATCGTGGCCGGACAGGCGCTGAACAACATCACGCTCGGCTTCCTCCCACAGGGCGTCTTCACCCTGGCGCTGATCTTCAGCGTCTTCGGCTGGTTCTATCCGGCGAGGATCATGCGCGGAATCGTTTTCTCGCTGCGCGAGAAGGAGTTCGTCGAGGCCGCGCGGATGACGGGCGCTTCGGACTGGCGGATCATGCGCTCCCACCTGCTGCCGCATCTCGTCGCGCCGATCATCGTCTACTCGACGATCCTCGTTGCGAGCAACATCCTCGGCGAGGCCGGCCTCTCGTTCCTCGGCCTGGGCATCGTCGAGCCGACGGCGAGCTGGGGGAACCTCCTCGCCATCGCGCCGGACTACTACCAGACGCAGGTCTGGATCCTCATCTTCCCCGGTCTGGCCATCCTCTTCACGACGATGGCGTTCAACCTCCTCGGCGACGGCCTCCGGGACGCCGTCGATCCCCGTTCGCGACTCTAGATTTCGGCGTCCTCTAACTCTTTCAACGAGTAATCGTCTCTACTAGACGTTGGTGTTTCCCAATCACCTCAACCGGGCCGCTCGTGAGGGCGTGCGGATCCGAGATGGAAGGAGTCTTATGCGCAGGAAGCACGTGCTCTCCCTGCTCATGCTGAGCATGGGAGTTGGCCTGCTTGTCGCAGCGATGACCGTCGGGGTCGCGTCTGCACGCACGGGCCAGCACAACGCGAAGACGGCGACGCGTGGCGGCACGCTGCAGGTCGATCAGTCGGGCGGTGCGTTCGACACGCTCGATCCGCAGCTCTCGTACGTCACGAATGACTGGACCGTCCTCAGCAACACCCAGCTTCTGCTGGTGAACTTCCCCGACAAGGCCGGTAAGGCCGGGACGCAGCTCTTCCCGGAGGCCGCTACGGCGTTCCCGACGTTCTCGAACAACGGGAAAACCGTCGTGTTCCATCTCCGCAAGGGCATGAAGTTCGACAACGGCAAGCCCGTTACCGCTGCCAACTTCCAGCGGGCGTTCGAGCGCGTTCTCAGCCCCTCGATGTACGCCCAGTACGGCTGCTTCGACTACATCGACCAGTTCGTGGTCGGCGGGACGAAGTTCGCCAACTGCGCCGGTACGACTGGCGTCACGACGTCGAAGCACATCTCCGGCATCTCGGCGAAGGGGCTCACGCTCACGATTCACCTCACGAAGGCGAACGCGACCTTCGTGAACATCATGGCGATGCAGTGGTTCGGGGCAATCCCGTCCAACATGGCGTACACGAAGAGCGATAGCGGCATCCTCGTGTACCCGTCGGCCGGCCCGTACTACATCGCGACGAATCAGCCGAGCACCCTCACCGTGCTGAAGCGGAACAAGTACTGGCACGGTGCTCGCCCGGCTAACCCGGACACGATCGTGATCCACACCTTCCCGAACTCCGACGGTGAGGCAGCCCTGCTTCAGACCGAAGCCGGTCAGATCGACATGGACATGACGGGTGTTCCGTCTGCCGATGTCGCCAAGGTCTCGTCGACGTATGGCGGCCCGAACAAGGGTCAGTTCCACGTCGGTGGCACCAGCTGCATCATCTGGTCCGCGTTGAACAACGGCAAGGCGCCGACGGACAACGCAGCGGTACGGAAGGCGATCAACTACGCGATCTCCCGCCAGCCGATCATCCAGCTGGCCGGTCCGTATTCGGGTTCCAGCGCCGACCAGATCCTCGTGCCGGGTATGCCCGGGTACAGCAAGTTCCACGTGTACCCGTCCTACCCGAACTTCTCGAAGGCGAAGTCGGTCGGTGGCAGCGCTCTGACGGCTGCGGCGAACACTCCGGTGAACATCTACTACCGGACGTCTAGCCACCTGCAGACGAACATCGCTCTGTACGAGAAGAAGCAGCTGAACACGATTGGCCTGAAGAACGTCAATCTGGAAGCTGCTGACCTGACCTCGTACTACGGGCCGCTCGAGACTCGGGCAACCGCCGAGGGTTCGAACGGCTACAACCTCGCTCGCGCGGGATGGTGTGCTGATTACTTCGACCCGTTCGATTACATCAACGTGAACTTCGACGGGCGTACGCTTTCCGACACGGGCAACGTTGACTACTTCTACTTCAACAACTCGAGCTTCAACAGCCAGATGGACCACGCTGCTGCGCTCGGGGGCTCGGCACGCTCTGCTGCATATGCCGCGCTCGACAAGGAGTTGATGGTGAAGTACGCACCGGCAGTGCCGATTGAGGTCGCCAACGACCGGTTCCTGACCGCCAAGCGGGTCAAGAACTGGATCTACAGCTACTACTTCGGCGAGCCGGACTTCAACGCCATGGTGATTGGCTAGAAGTCAACGCTCGAAGAGATCGACACGGAGGGGCGCCGTCAAGGCGCCCCTCCGAAATCTTCAGTACCTAGAGCAGACAAAGAGAATCCGAGTCAGAATCCCTTAACTAGTGGGCGCATTCATCATCAGGCGACTGTTCTGGGCGATCTTCCTGTTCATCGTCGCCACGATCATCACGTACGTCATCTTCTTCGTGATCCCGTCGGACCCGGCGACGATCGCGTGCGGGACGCACTGCACGCCGCCGATCATCGCGCACATCAGGTTGAGCCTCCACCTGAATCTGCCGTTCTACCAGCAGTACTGGCTCTTCCTCTGGAACATGCTCCGGCACGGCTCGCTCGGCTATTCGTTCGTCAACGGCGCCTCGGTACGCTGGATCATCGGACAGGCCGCCCCGATCACGGGTTCGCTCGTGGCCGGCGGCGCCGTGTGCTGGCTTGCCCTTTCGATCCCCGTCGGTGTCATCTCGGCCCTGCGGCCGCGCTCGATTCTCGATCGCGCCGGCATGGTCTTCGTGCTGATCGGGATCTCGGCGCCGGTGGTCTGGATCGGCCTGATCCTCGCCTACATCTTCGGCTTCAAGCTCGGGTGGACGCCGATCGCCACGTACTGCAACTTCTTCCCGAGCCATCAGATCGGCGTGTGCTCCGGCCCCGCCAACTGGGCGTACCACCTGGTCCTGCCCTGGGCGACCTTCATGCTCCTGTTCGCGGCGCTCTACGTTCGGCTCATCCGCGCGAACGTCATGGAGACGATGTCGGAGGACTTCGTTCGTACCGCTCGGGCCAAGGGCGCGTCATCCGCTCGTGTGCTCTTCCAGCACGTGTTGCGGAACAGCATGCTGCCCGTCGTGACGATTCTCGGCATGGACATCGGGCTTGCGCTCGGCGGTGCCGTCTTCACCGAGACCGTGTTCAACCTGAACGGCCTCGGCCAGACGCTCATCAGCGCCGCCTCCCAGGAGAACCTCCCGGTCGTCGTCGGCGTCGTGGTCTTCGCGACGGTCGCCGTCATCATCTTCAACTTCCTCGTCGACGTCGCCTACGCCTGGCTCGACCCCCGGATCCGGCTGAGCACCTAGACGTGGCCCTTCTCGAAGTCACCGACCTCGTCACCCGCTTCCGCACCGACGACGGCATCGTCCAGGCGGTCTCGGGCGTCAGCTTCTCGCTCGACCGCGGCCAGACGCTCGGCGTCGTGGGCGAGTCCGGCTCGGGCAAGAGCGTCACCTTCCTCACGGTGATGGGCCTCGTCGACCCGCGCCATGCCGACGTCACGGGCTCCGTCCGCTTCGACGGAAACGAGCTTCTCGGCGCGAGCTTCTCGACGCTGCGCAAGATCCGCGGCCAGCGGATCGGGATGATCTTCCAGGACCCGATGACCTCGCTCAACCCGGTGAAGCGGATCGGGTGGCAGCTCGAGGAGGCGGTCCTAATCCACAACGACGTCTCCCGCTCCGAGGCGCGGCGCCGCTCGCTCGAGGTTCTCGACGAGGTCGAGATCCCGCGCGCCGACGCCCGCATCGACGACTATCCCCATCAGTTCTCGGGCGGCATGCGCCAGCGCGTGATGATCGCGATGGCGCTGATCAACCAGCCTGACCTTCTGATCGCCGACGAGCCCACCACGGCGCTCGACGTGACGACGCAGGCGCAGATCTTGCGGCTGATGAAGAAACTGCAGGACGAGCACGGGACGGCGATCGTGATGATCACGCACGACCTCGGCGTCGTCGCAGAGCTCGCCGACGATGCTGCCGTGATGTACGGCGGCAGGATCGTCGAGGAGGCAAAAGTGCAGGACCTCTTCGCGCAGCCTGAGATGCCCTACACGTGGGGTCTCCTCGGCTCGCTGCCGCGCGCCGACATCACCGCGGCGCGCCTCGAGCAGATTCCCGGCCAGCCGCCTTCGCTTCTGCGGCCGCCGAACGGCTGCGCCTTCAACCCGCGCTGCGCCTACGCCTTCGACCGCTGCCGGGCCGAGTTGCCCGAATTGCGGCCATCGCCGACGTCGGGCGAGCACCGCTTCCGGTGCCACCTCGACGACGCCGACCGGCTCCGGATCTGGACGGCGAAGAAGGCCGAGCTCACGTCGACCGAAGGGACGGCCGCATGAGCGAGCTGCTCGCTGTCGAGGGTCTGCAGAAGTACTTCCCCGTCACGCGCGGCCTCATCTTCCAGAAGGAAGTCGCCCAGGTCAAAGCGGTCGACGGCGTCGACTTCACGGTCAACGCCGGCGAGACGCTCGGCGTCGTCGGCGAATCGGGATGCGGCAAGTCGACGATGGCGCGCTGCATCGCGCGGCTGCTCGAGCCGACCGCCGGCAAGATCGTCTTCGACGGTCGCGACATCACGCATCTCGACCGCAACGCGATGCGGCCGATCAGGCGCGACATGATGATGGTCTTCCAGGACCCGTACGCATCGCTCAACGCGCGCAAGCGCGTCGGCGGGATCGTCGGCGAGCCGCTCGAGGTGCACGGCATCGGCACCGACGAGGAGCGGAAGCGCCGTGTCCAGGAGCTTCTCGAGATCGTCGGTCTGAACCCCGAGCACTACAACCGCTTCCCGCACGAGTTCTCCGGAGGCCAGCGGCAGAGGATCGGCATCGCGCGCGCGCTCGCGGTCAATCCGAAGCTGATCATTTGCGACGAGCCCGTCTCGGCGCTCGACGTGTCGGTGCAGGCGCAGATCCTCAACCTGCTGAAGGACCTCCAGGCCGACTTCGATCTGACGTACATCTTCATCGCCCACGACCTGAACGTCGTCCGGCACATCTCCGACCGCGTCATGGTCATGTACCTCGGCAAGCCGGTCGAGACCGGCTCCAAGGAGGAGCTCTACGCCGAGCCGAAGCACCCGTACAGCGGCGCGCTTCTCTCGGCGGTGCCGATCGCCGATCCGACCCTAGGGCGCGCTCGCAGGCAGATCGTGCTCACGGGCGACGTCCCGAGCCCGATCAACCCGCCGGCGGCCTGCCGCTTCCACCCGCGCTGCCCGCGCTTCGTCGACGGGAAGTGCAACGTCGACGAGCCGCTGCTCACCCCGGTGCCGGGCGCGAAGGACCACGGCTACGCCTGCCACTTCCCGCTCGAGCACTGGCCGATGGACGAGGACGACTTCCGGCGCGTGGGCGGAATGGTTCCGGCGACGCCGGCAGCCACGTCCTCCGAGTAGCCGGCGTCGGTTCGGTGCTTCGGGCCGCACTCCCGCGCCTCCTCGCACTCGTCGGTGGCGTCGTGGGAGGAACCGCTGCGCTCTCGGCGGCGTTCGGCGCGCTTGCGCACAAGAGCGTCGTTCATTCGATGGCGGTCGGCTACTACGTCGTCGGCGCCGTCGTTCTCGTCGTGTGCTTCGTGGCCGGGAGCCGAGGGCCTTTCCGCCGCGACCTCGGGGCGGACGACGAGTTGCCGCTCGGCGCACCGTCGATCTTCGGCTCGGGGGGAACCGTGTTTCGGCGGAAGGTGCGCAGGACAACGCCGGAGGAGCGCCGGGACTCGAAGCTGAACTCGCTCGGCCTGTTCGCCTTCGCGATCGTTCTGATCATGATCGGGGCGGCCGTCGATCCCAACCGCCGCGTCTTCTGAGCGGCCGGCCGCTTCCCTAACCTTTCCCCGCCCGCAGACGTCAGGATCGGATGGATGAGGGGTTCGCGCTGACCAGGTTTGTTCTGCGGCGGACGTTCTGGGCGTTCTTCCTCTTCATCGTCGCGACCTTCGTGACCTACGTGATCTTCTACGTCGTGCCGGCGAACCCGGTGTCGCTGATCAACGGAGCCGGCGGCACGACGGCCGGCCAGCACCTCCGGACCACGCTCCACCTCGACGTGCCGGTCTTCCAGCAGTACTGGATCTTCGTCTGGAACATCGTCCGGCACGGCTCGCTGGGCTACTCCTTCCTCGACGGCTCGTCGGTGCGCTCGGTGCTCGGCCGGGAGGCCCCGATCACCGGGTCGCTCATCCTCGGTGGGGCCGTCCTCTGGCTGCTTCTTGCCATACCGATCGGGATCATCTCCGCGATCCGGCCGCGCTCCCTCGTCGACCGTTTCGGCATGATCTTCGTCCTGATCGGAGTCTCGGCGCCGGCCGTCTGGCTCGGCCTGATCCTCGCCTACTCGTTCGGCTTCAAGCTCGGCTGGACGCCGATCGCCGACTACTGCAACTTCTTCCCGACCCACGGTCTCACGCTGTGCTCAGGCCCGGCCCGCTGGGCGTACCACCTGGTCCTGCCCTGGACGACGTTCGCGCTCCTCTTCGCCGCGATTTACACGCGGATGATCCGGGCCAGCGTGATGGAGACGCTCTCGGAGGACTACGTCAGAACCGCCAAGGCGAAGGGCGCGGGCAGCATGCGGCTGCTCGTCCACCACGTCTTGAGGAACAGCATGCTGCCGGTGGTCACCCTCCTCGGCCTCGACCTCGTCGCGCTCGGGATCACCAACGCCGTCTGGACGGAAACGGTCTTCAACCTGCACGGCCTCGGCTCGGAGATCGGGTACGCCGCGAGAGTCGGCAACCTGCCCATGGCGGTGGGAATCGTCGTCGTCGTGACGATCGCGGTCATCGTCCTGAACTTCATCGTCGACGTTCTCTACGCGTTCCTCGATCCGAGGATCCGGCTCAGCACGTGACGGCGTGAGCCGGTTCGTCTTCCGCCGGTTCCTCTGGGCGATCTGGCTGTTCTTCGCCGCGACGGTCCTCACATACGTGATCTTTTTCGTCGTGCCGGGCGATCCGGCGGTGATCGCGGCTGGGAGCGCTTCGGCTTCGCCCCAGCTCCTCGCGCACATCCGCCAGGAGCTCCACCTCGACATCCCGGTCTACCAGCAGTACTGGCTGTTCATGTGGAACCTCATCCGGCACGGCTCCCTCGGCTACTCGTTCGTCAACGGCGCCTCGGTGCGCTGGATCATCGCCAAGGACGCACCGGTCACGGGATCGCTCGTCATCGGCGGCGCGGTGCTCTGGCTGCTCGTCGCGATACCGCTCGGGATCATCTCGGCGCTGCGTCCCCGCTCGCTCCTCGACCGTTTCGGGATGATCTTCGTGCTGGTCGGCGTGTCCGCGCCGGCCGTCTGGATCGGGCTGATCCTCGCCTACACGTTCGGATTCAGGCTCCACTGGACCCCGATCGCCGACTACTGCTACTTCTTCCCGCACCCTCAGATCGGCGTGTGCTCCGGCGCGGCCCGCTGGGCGTACCACCTGCTCTTGCCGTGGACGACGTTCATGCTCATCTACGCCGCGCTGTACACGAGGATGATCCGAGCCGGCATCCTCGAGACGTCGCGCGAGGACTACGTGCGCACCGCGCGGGCGAAAGGCGCTTCGACCGGCCGCATCCTCGTCCACCACATCCTGCGGAACAGCATGCTGCCGATCGTGACGATCCTCGGCATGGACCTCGGCCATGCCTTCGGCATCGCGTTGTTCGTCGAGAGCGTCTTCGACCTGAACGGCCTCGGCGGGGAGCTCGTCACTGCTTCGCTCGGCCGGAACCTGCCCGTCGTGGTCGGGATCGTCATCGCCGTGACGGTCACGGTGATCGTCCTCAACTTCATCGTCGACGTCGTGTACGCGTTCCTCGACCCGAGGATCCGGCTGAACGCGTGAGCGGGGAGCGGCGGGACTAGCTAGGCGGGACTAGTTGCCGCCCGCAGGGCCCTGCGGGACCGGCGCGGTCCAGTGCGGCAGCCAGTAGTTGACGAGCCACTTGCCGTTGATCTTCCGCTCGCCGAGGTACCAGAGGAGATGCGGGCGCTGGTTCGTGCCGGGCTGGGCGACGAGGTCGACCTCGAAGAGGACGCGGTCCTTGTACGACCAGTCGACGAGGAAATGCGCCGTCTTGACGTTGTTCGACCAGTACGGGACGACCGGGTTGTTGCCCGTGAGCCACTGCTTCCTGCTCTCGTTTCCGATCAGCGTGTGGGCGACGAGCGGATACGCAACCGCGAGGTTCTTCCGCTGCACGACGGTCTCCATGAACGTCCGGGCGACCGAGCGTGACGTGTTGGTCACCGGCGCCTTGACCAGGTGCTGCTGGAACTTGGCTTTCCCGTGGAACACGTTCGCGGGGCCGCTAGTGCCGCGAAGCGCGTAAACCGAGACGAACACGATCAAACCGACGATGAAGATCGCCGAGCTGCCCAAGAGAAGACGGCGCTGGGCGCGCGGAGACGAGAGAAAACCGGAATCGCTGGACATCGTGGCCATCGGGGAGTCAGACGAAAGTACCAGAGAAAAGTTAGGTTCGAGGCCCGCCGACCGTGTGCTGCGCGCGCCTCGGCAGCGGTGGCAGGGAGCGACTTCGCGACCCCTCGTACTCGCGCCGCCGACGGCGGCCCTTCACCGCTACGGCGATGCCGAACCCGAGCGGGAAGACGAGCACCATTCCGATGATCCCGACGATGGCGAGCAGCCACGTCGTGCTGAGCGCTCCCTTCGACACGGGGATGCCCGTCGCGGCCGGGCCGGCCTGGAAGTCGGCCGGGCCGACCTCCTTCTGGCCCTGCTTCGTCGGCCGCTGCATCGTCGCGACCGTGTACAGACGGTTGACGACCCAACCCGAGCGGTGCTTGATCACCTCACCGGAGAAGACCCACGACGACGTCGCGCCGCGACGTGGATGGACGAGGATGTTGAACACGACGTAGTTTGGGCCGGCGTCGATCGTCGTCCAGCCGTGGAAGGCCGTCTCATGGGTCGGGTAGTACGGGATCGGGCTCGTGCCCCGTTCCCACTCGCGGAGCGTCGTCCCGCCTTTCAGTTCGGGGCCGGCGAGCCGCCAGGCCGTCGCCATCGAGTTGTGGTTGAGCCCGGCCGAGAGGAACTTGTCGAGAGTCGCGTTGATCCCACGCCGCTCGACGGCTGAGACGTGGGTGGTGATCGGCGCACGAACCTTCGCAGGCGGCGCGTTCTTGCTCGGATTGAGATTCGGCTGCGCGGGTTCGGGAATCAGGACCATGATCGCGGCAACGGCGCCGGCCGTCAGGACAGGCAAACTGATCCACATCAGCCGGCGTCTTGCGCGAGGGGAGTAAAGGAATTTCACCGCACGACCGAGAGTAACAACGAAAGCGACGCTAACTTTCGACTCGTATTCACGTCCACTTCAAGTGATGAGCCCAATGCCAGATCAGTGCCGTCAATCGCGTCTGCTCGCCTCGTGTGAGCTTGACGGCGAGCTTCCGGAGTTCGACGCAGCGCGCCTCCGCCACCACCTTGCGGCGTGTGCCGACTGCGCGACCTGGGTCGCCGACGCCGGCGCGTTCACGGGTTTGCTCCGGGCAGCCGAGCCTACGGCGCTCGAGCAGGACATCCGCGTAACCGCTCTGAGGCGACGCCTGTCCGGCGTCAGCAGGCTCGTCGTCGCGGGCGCGTCAGCGGCGGCAGCAGCGGTCGCCGCGGTCCTCGTCGGCTTCCCGTCGGGCGGCGCGCCGATCCAGTCGTCCTCGTCGAGCAACATCCCGATCGCGTCCAGCACCGGCTGCACGGCCTGCACGGTCGACAGTCGCATCGCCCTCACCGCCTACAAGCAGGCGTTGATCGTGCCCGCCCCGGGCGGCGTGCGGAACCCCGCGGTCGAGATCGAGTAGACCTCTAGAAGGCCGCAGGCTCGGGCGCGTCGTCCGCCGTGGCGGCCAGCGCAGCGTCGGCCACGACCTCGAGCGGGTGCGTGGCGTGCGCACGCTCCGTCTCCTCGGCCACGACCTCGAGCGGGTGCGCGGCGTGCGCACGTTCCGTCTCCTTCATGACGCGGATGAGGAGCTCGTGCTCGACGCAGTACGTACTGAGGGTGAACGTGGTGCAATCCGGAAACGCGCACCCATGCAGCATCGGCATGCCTGCAGAGTAATCGGACTGGGCTGGAATTGCCAGGCGGGGTAGGTCGGGGCGTCAACGGGTAGAGAGGAAGGGAGTGCTTCTCCGGGTCTGCTCGGTTGCGTTCCTCGTCGCGCTGCTCGCTGCAGGCTGCGGCGGCTCGCCGCGCTCGCATCGAGCGCCACCGAAGCTGCCGGCCGCCCTGGCGCAGAAGTGGGCGCACGAGGCGGACGACGTCGCGCTGGCGGCGCAAGCCGGCGACGGCTGCCGCGCCCAGCAGCTCGCCAGGTCGCTCGCGGCCGACGTTGACGCCAACAGCGCACGGATTCCCTCCCGCTTCCAGACGGTTCTCCTCACGGCGGTGACGATGCTTTCCGACCGGATCCAGTGCGTGCAAGGGCCGCCGAAGCCGCCGAAAGGGCCGAAGAAGCCGAAGAAGAAGCACGGACCGCCTGGACCGGGTGGAGACCAATGAGCACCACGATTCTCGCCGGCCGCTACCAGGTGATCCGGCCTCTCGGTCACGGCGCCATGGCGGTCGTCGACCTCGCCCGCGACATCGAGCTCGACCGGCCGGTTGCGCTGAAGCGCCTGGCCGAGAATCTCGCCCGCGACGAGGATCTCCGCGCCCGCTTCCTCCGCGAGGCCCGGCTTGCCGCCCGTCTCGCCCATCCGAACGTCGTCCGTGTCTTCGACGTCGGAGTGGACGGGCAACGGCCGTTTATCGCCATGGAGTACGTAGAGGGTGAGACGCTCGCCGAGTTTGTGGCGCGGCGAGGCCGGCTGTCGGCGGCCGAGGCCGCAGGGCTTGGAGTGCAGATTTGCACCGGGCTCGCGGCGGTGCACGAGGCAGGTCTTGTCCACCGCGACGTGAAGCCGCAGAATCTCCTGCTCGGACGCGACGGCGTGCTCAAGCTCGGCGACTTCGGCATCGCGCTCGGGACGGAGGGGACGCGGCTCACCCTCACCGGCACCGTGCTCGGCACCGTCGGCTATCTCGCGCCGGAGCAGGCCCGCGGCGAGCAGGTGACGGCTGCGGCCGACATCTACGCGGTCGGCGCGGTTCTCTACGAGCTGCTGGCGGGTGAGCCGCCGCACCGGGCGGAGTCCCTCGCCGAGCTCGGGCGGACGGGCGCCTTCCGCACGCCGGACGTCAGCGCTCGCGCGCGGGACGTTCCGCCGGGGCTCGCGCTCGCCGTGACGGAGTGCCTCGCCGAGCGCCCGGAGGATCGCCCGCTGTCGGCGGCGGCGCTGGCGCGCCGGCTCGCCCCGTTCACCTCGGAGGCGCAGACGCTGTCGCTTCCCGCGGATCCCGCCGTGCGCGCGACGGAGATCCTCGCTCCTCGCGACGGGCTACGAGGCGGCCGGCGGCCGCGCCGGCTCGCGCTCGCCGCGGTGGTGGTCGCGGCTGCGGTCGCCGGTCTCGTGGTCGCGTTGGCAACGACAGGTGGCGGTTCCCCGGCGAAGACCCGGACTGGGCCTCCTGCCGCCGTCGTGCCGCCGGCGACGGGGGCGAACGCGGCCGCGGAGGCGCAGAATCTCGCGGCCTGGCTCCGGCAGAACGCCGCTGCAAAGTCTCGGTAAGGCGTCACAAACCGCCGCGTGGCCCGCGGGGTTACGGAGCTAGTGCCAGACGAAGGGCGGCGACGGGACAGTGTGGTGCAACTGCGTCCCCGTCACCCGGTTTCTCCGATCGACCGTCACGACGTACTTCAGGTGATGCGGGACGCCCTCCGTCTTCCCATTTGGCCGGCGATTCCACCAGCGGAATCCGAACGCGACGCGGTGTGAGCGCGCAGGGCCGCGGGCGATCGACGTGGTGCACATGCCCCACGCTCGCGCGCTTCCGCCGCCGGTGAACGAGCACGGATGCTCGCTCGGCGACCGTGGAAACGGCGCGAATGCGTCCGGGTTGGTGGCCTTCGCGGCCGCGATGGCACGAAGAACGAAGAGCTGCGTCGGGACAGCGCCTGTGACGCGGATGCTCGGTGGGCTGCCAAGGGTGACGACCCAGCCGCCGCGGTAGGTGTGTCCCTCGTATGTCCAGCGGACGTGGAAGAAGGCACCGTCGCCCGAGAGGCTCGTCGAACATGTACCTGGAGTCTGCGGCGTAAGGCGACAAGGGTTCCGGACGTCGCCCGTGTCCGGGAAGGCGGCAAAGAGAGGCCGGATCCGGCGAGCTTGGCTGAGGGTGGCAGGATCGCGACTCGAGCCGAGCTCGACTCCGCGTAGCTCGTGACTCCCGGTAGCGAGGTCGATCTTCGCCCATGTCCCGCGAAAGACGCAGAAGTTGCGCGAGCGCCGCTGTTTGGCCGAGACGACCGGTCCGCACGACGGGTAGAGCCCGCAGCCGTTCTTGCATGTGAAGTGTCCCCAGAGCTCGATCATGTCCTGACGTCCGCCCTGAAAGCCGACCAGCTGGTTCGTCTCGATGCGGATCCGCGACGGATGCGGGTCGCCCAGCTGCGCCGCGTACTTCTGGGCAATGCCGTTGAGCGACGCTCCGCCGCAGCCGGCCGCGACTGCGGCGACGAACGCGGCGGTTAGGAGCGCTCGTCTCATCAGGGGCTCCCAAGCTCCGGGGGCTTCGATCCCGTGACTGCGATGCCCCGCACCCTTCCGCGCGCGTCGACCGTCACCGTCCAGCCGCCGGTAAGCGCGCCGCCGCCGGAGGGCGCATTCCAATGCTCGAGGAACGAGACCGTACGACCGCCTGCTGCGGTATCGGTGACCGTCGTCGTGCAGCGACCAGGCAGCTGCTCCGGCACGGCGGCGCTGACGTCCATGTTGCACGGAGTTGTCCCCGGCACCACGAGGAAGTGGTTGAAGTAGTAGTTCCTCGCATGCCAGGCGGTGAGGATGGCTCGCGCGTCGCCGGCCGATAGCGCGTGGGACGACCCGCAGCCGGCCACGACCGCCAAAAGAGCGAGGAGGCAACCGGCGGCGACGAGGGCTCGAGTCATCCCGGTGGTTATACGCCGCCGTGCGCGGCTATGTCACGTCCCGCGCCAGCCGTGCTCGAGGAGCTCGCGCGTCTCCTCGACGCCCGCCGCCCAGACGCGCAGGACGGCCTCGTCCGGCAGCGCGTAGAAGCCGCCGTACTGGCCGTCGCCCGCCGTCTCGCGCATCGCGCGCGGGTGCGCCGGGAGCGGCTGCGCCAGCGGCTCCTTCCGCTCGGCGGGCAGCTCGACGCCGGGCAAGCGGGTCCACGGGAAGTTCTCCATCCACGATGCATGGCTTGCGCCCGGATCGAGCTCCTGCACGAGCGCCCAGACGTTCGATCCGACCCACCAGTTGTGGAAGAGCGTCTCGGCGTCAGCGTGCGCTGCGTTCCATTCCCGTCTCGCGGCGTCCGCGGGCTGGTTGCCGCCGTGGCCGTTGACGATGAGAATCCGCCGGAAGCCCTGGGCGTGGAGCGAGTCGAGGATGTCCTGGACGACCGCCATGAGGGTCGCTGCTCGCAGCGTCGGGGAGCCGGGATAGGCGCCGAAGCTCGGCGTCAGCCCGTACGGCTGCACCGGCAGCACGGGGACGCCGAGCGGTTCCGCGGCCTCCGCTGCGACGCGCTCCGCGAGGATGTTGTCGGTCTCGAGCGAGAGGTATGCGTGCTGTTCCGTCGAGCCGAGCGGCAGGACGACGCGGTCGTCGCTGCCCAGGTACTCCTCGAGCTGGAACCAGTTGAGGTCGCGGACCCGCATCAGTCGCGGAGGATACGGCCGAGCGCCGCGACGAGCAGCTCGGCGTGCTCGTCGGAGAAGACGAGCGGCGGCCGGATCTTGAGCACGTCGTCGCGCGGGCCGGTGCGGCCGACGAGCACGTCCCCCTCCCGTAGCGCGTCGGCCACGGACCGCGCCAGCTCGGGGCTCGCGAGCTGCACGCCCGCGAGCAGGCCGGCGCCGCGCACCGCGCGCACGTCCGGCTTTCCCAGTGCGGCGATCGCGGCGCGCAGGCGCTCGCCGACCGCCGCCGCGCGCGTGGGCAACTGCTCGTCGGCAAGGACGTCGAGCACGGCGACGGCGGCACTCGCCGCGACCGGGTTGCCGCCGAAGGTGCTGAACGTCCGGCCGGAGTAGGGGAAGCGCTCGGCGAGCTCCCGCCGGGTGACGAGCGCGGCGACGGGATACCCGTTCCCCATCGGCTTGCCGAGCGTGACGATGTCCGGCCGGATGCCGTGCCGCGCGAACGACCACAGCTGCCCGAGCCGGCCATGACCGGCCTGCACCTCGTCCGCGACGTAGAGCCCGCCCGCGGCGTGGGTGCGCTCGACGAGGAGCCGCAGCTCCGCGCTGCTCGGCGTGTAGATGCCGTCGCTCATGAGCGACCCGTCGAGGAACGTGGCCGCGAGGCCGTCGAGCCCTGCGAGCGCGGCCTCGAGATCGGCGCCGGATCCGGGCGGCGGGATGCGGACGACGTGCTGCGGTCCCGCTCCGTCCCCCCACTCCTCCGGCGAGAAGGCGCTCGTGGCCTCGCTGACGCCGTGGTAGGCGTGCTCGGTCACGAGGCTGCGCGCGTTGCCGGTGATTCCGGTCGCGAGCCGCCAGGCGAGGTCGTTCGCCTCGCTCCCCGAGTTGACCAGGATGACCGTGTCGAGCCCCGCTTCCGGCGGGAACGTCGCGAGCAGGCGCTCCGACAGCTCGACAAGCGGTTCGTAGAGGTAGCGCGCGTTCGTCGCGAGCAGCCGCGTCTGCCGGACGACGGCCTCGGTCACGCGCGGGTGGCAGTGGCCGACGACGGGGACGTTGTTGTACGCGTCGAGCAGCCGGCTGCCGTCGGCGTCGTGGATCCAGACGCCCTCCGCGCGCACGGCGTGCACCGGACGCGCGTACGTGAGCGGCGAGAGCAGCGCGCCCGCGGCCTCGTTGCGCCGGCGGGCGAGCTCCGGAGTCGCGGTCGCCGGGCCGCGGGCGCCGAGCTCGCGCGCGACGGTCTCCGGCCCCAGTTCGTCGAAGAGACGCAGCAGTCGCCACGAGTCCTCGTCCCAGGCCCCGATATAGGCGGAGTTCTCGGGGTAGCGGCGCCTCCGCCAGGCGCTGATCGCAACGATCGCCGTCAGCCGCGCAGCGACGAGGTCTCCGAGCAGTTCCAGCTCGAGCGGCTCGAGCGGAAGTCGTGACGCGTAGCCGTCGAGCGCGACGCGGGCGGCGCGAAACACGTCCGCCTCCGGCCGTCCGCGCAGGAACGAGGCGAGCGCGACGGCGAGGTCGGCGGCGAGCGCGGTATGGCAGCAGTCGCCGAAGTCGAGGATCCCGCTGACGCGGTCGTGCTCGTCGAGCAGGAGGTTGTCGAGGTTGAAGTCGCCGTGCACGACCTGGGCTCGCAGCCGCGGCCAGAGCGGCAGCACGCGCTGCTCGAAGCCGGCGAGCGTCCGCGCCGCGAGCGCGCGTCCGTCCGGATCCTCGATCGCCTCGAGTAGTGGACGCAGGCGCGGCGCCTGGCGGATGTCCCAGAGCAGCTCCCGGCCCGCGGCCGGGTGGAAGAAGGAGCGGAGCGCGAGGCAGAGTCGCGCGTGCACGCCGGCGAGTGCGCGCAGCGCCGCGTCGTCGAGCTCCGGCCCGCCCTTGTGGCCGTGGCGCAGCTCGAAGAGCCGGACATGGTGGCCGTCGACGCTCGCGCGCGCCGCGAGCGGGCGCGCGACCGGCAGCGTGGGATCAACCCCGGCGACGTGCGCGATCGCCGCCTCCTCGAAGTCGAGCAGCGCCGCGTCCTCGCCGCTGTTCGAGATCTTCAGGACGGCGCCGGCGCCGCCGTCCTCGAGCAGGAACGCCTGGTCGCGCTCGCTTCCGAGCTCGCTCGCGCGGCCCGCGACGTCGAACAGCTCGGCCGCGATCCGCGCGGCATCCTCGGCGCCGAACTGCGGCGGAGCCGCGGCGAGAACGGATCCGTCTTCCACAGGGCGAGTCTGTCGAAAACACAGAAGCGGCGGGCAAGCCCGCCGCTCCGAATGTTCCGCCGCAGAGTGATTGCCGTCAGCCCCGAGCGGAGTCATGACGATCATCGCCTGTGCGGATCTGCGCAAACCTCCCCCATCCGAGGGATCTGACCCGAAGCCGTGGCGGGACGGTAGGCTGCCGGTGATGCGGAGGTCACTCGTTCTCGCCGTCGTCCTCGCAGCGCTTGCTCTGCTCGCGGCAGGCTTCGCAGGGGCGTCGCCGAGCCACGTTCTCAAGGCGACGACGGTCAAGACGGCCAAGGTGAAGGGCCTCGGGACCGTCCTCGTCAACTCGAAGGGCTTCGTCCTCTACGTGTTCGCGCCGGACAAGCACTCGAAGGTGACGTGCAAGGGCAACTGCGCCACCGTCTGGCCGCCGCTGAGGGTCTCGGGCAAGGAGACGGCCGGCGGCTCGGCCAAGGCGTCGCTACTCGGCGCGGACAAGAACCCGAGCGGGGGCAAGGTCGTCACCTACGCGCACTGGCCGCTCTACACGTACATCGCCGACACGAAGCCCGGCCAGGCGTCCGGGCAGGACACCAAGCTCAACGGTGGCTACTGGTACGTGATCTCGCCTAGCGGCAAGGTCATCAAGACCAAGCCCTAGACCCAAGCCCTAGACCCGCTGCGGGAAAGTCCCGATTTCGGCCGGGCGCGACCTTGCTATCCATCCTGTATGGCGGTCTCCGCTCCGACCTCGACCCGTACCTTCGCGCTGACCGGCGAAGTCGACGACTACAGCGCCGGCCTCGCGGCCGCACTCCTCGAGGCGCTCAAGGCGCGCGGCTTCGTTCCGACCACAGAGGCGAGCGACGCGGCGATCGTCCTCAACGTCGTCGATCCGGCCAAGCCGCGCCCGTTCCGCCGCAAGGCGCGTGGCACGTTCGTCGCGGCGCTCTGGAGCCTGCCGGAGCTGCCGCCGGATCCACTGCGCGAGACGTATCCGATGCTCGTCCGCGCGCTCGCGAACATCAGCCTTTGCCACGTCCCCGGCCACGGCGTTCTCTTCACGACGATGGAGCGCGGGAACTACCTCGTGCCCGAGGGGCCGGATCTCGCCGCGCAGGTCGTCGAGCGGCTCGAACCTCTCGCGACGTCGACCCTCGTCATCGACAACGAGTTCCGGACGGATCTCGAGCCGGAGCTGTGGGAGGGCGACGAGCTGACGCGTGAGATGAGCGAGGTCGGGAAGCGCCTCGACGCGCTTGGACTGCTGCCGGCGCCGTTCCCGGTCGAAGACCTCGTCAGCGAGCGCGACCTCCGCGCGATCATGCGCCTCTACGCGATCGGCGGCCTGTCCTACGGGAACCTTTCCTCGCGCAAGGACTCCGAGCGGTTCTGGATGAGCGCGAGCGGCGTCGACAAGTCGAACCTTCACGAGCCCGGCCGCGACATCCTGCTCGTCTCAGGCTATGACGCAGCCGGCGGGAAGATCGTCCTCAGTGTGCCGCCCGACGCCGAGCCGCGCCGCGTCTCGGTCGACGCGATCGAGCACTGGATGATCTACGGGGAGAACCCGTCGGTCGGCGCGATTCTCCACGTGCATGCGTGGGTGGAGGGGATCGAGGCGACGGAGATCAACTTCCCCTGCGGCACGGAGGAGCTGGCGTCGGCCGTCGCGGCGCTTGTCGCGGCTGCGCCTGATCCGGCCCACGCCGTCGTCGGCCTCCGCAACCACGGGATCACGGCGACAGGCGACAGCCTCACCGAGATCCTCGACCGGATCGAGCCGAACCTCCTGCGCCAGGTGCCGATGAGCTAGGTCGGCGCGACGAGGTCGCGTCGGGTTCCGCTTCGTATCCTGTACGGGTTGATGGATCGAGGCGGAATCGTTCGGGGGAGCCTTGCGGTCACCGCTGCGCTGGCGACCATCGCGAGCGTCGTGCTCGTCCTGATCTTCGTTGTGCGCGTGCCCCAGCGTGTCGCGCACTGGTGGTCGTGTAACAGCGGCGGGCCGGGAGCTCCGTCCTGGTCGCCTGACGGTCGGTGGATCGCATTCGCGACGGTTGGGAGCTGCGATACCGAGATCGCCGCGGTCCATCCCAACGGCTCGGGGCTCCATCTCGTCACGACTGCGTTCTCGTTCTGGCCCGCCTGGTCTCCCAACGGCGCGTGGGCACCGGGCGGACGCTGGATTGCATATTCGATCGCGTCGGGGACATCCCACGACGGGCTCTACCTCGTGCGGCCCGACGGGCGGGACGATCACCGGATCGCCCCCTTCACGATCGGCGTAGCTCGCCTCCTCAGACGGTTCGCGCAGAACTAGACGGCTACGGCTGAGGACTGCTCGAGGCGCTCGAGCAGTTCCCACCGCTCGTCGACGTGCTGCTGGACCAGGGCGACCTCGTCCTCGGAGAGGTGGGCGAAGCGGCCCTGCGTGGAGAGGAACTCGGCCACCGGGAGCTGTTTCTTCGGCTTCTGCGTGATGTGCCACTCGCCGGCGTTCACCTCGAGGAGCGGGAAGTAGTGCGAGTCGACGGCGCGGTGGACGATCTCCACCGAGTCGCCGGTCGGGTAGCGCCAGCCGGGCGGGCAGGCGCCGAGGCAGTGGAGGAAGCGGAAGCCCTCGATCGTCGCGGCGCGCGTGACCTTGGCGCGGAAGTCCTTCAGCAGCGGCAACGACCCTGCCGCGAGCGTCGCGACATAGGGAATTCCGTGCGCGGCCATGATCCTGTCCATGTCCTTCTTGGTCCCCTTGCGCGGAGCGGTCGTCGGCGTCGTAGTCGTCCAGGCGCCTTCAGGAGTCGCGCCGGACTTCTGGACACCGGTGTTCATGTACGCCTCGTTGTCGTTGAGGACGTAGATGATGTCCTCGTTCCGCTCGGCGGCGGCGGAGACGGTCGCGAAGCCGATGTCGTTCGTCGAGCCGTCGCCGCCCCAGACGACGACGTGTGTGTCGCCGAGCCCGCGCTGCCGTAGCGCTGCCTTGATCCCCGACGCCTCGGCGGCCGCGGAGGCGAACGGGGTCAAGTAGACGGAGACGCCGAAGGCGCTGACCGGCCACGCGCCGGCGATGATCGTCCAGCACGAGGCCGGGACGACGAGGACGATCTTGCGGTCGGGAGTCGCGGCGCTGAGCGCGCCGAGGAAGTGGCGCATGTTGATCGCCGGGCCGCAGCCGGCGCACGCAGCGTGGCCGGGGAAGAGGAGCGGCTCCTCCTGGATGACCTCGTCGAGCCAGACGGACATTGCTATGCCTCCACTCCGAGATAGATCGCTTCGCGGCCGGACGCGGCGAGCGCGCGGCGCAGAGTGTCGGGCGTCACGTCGCTGCCGCCGAGGCCGCAGACGACGTCGGTGGCGGTGACGCCGTAGGCGCGGACGTCCTCGCCGAGCGGGCCGGGGGCGCCGAACGCGGGCGCGCGGTCGATCACGCAGACGTGGGAGACGTGCTCGAGGACGGACGCGAGCTCCTCGCCCGGGAAGGGTCGATAGGCGTGAACGCGGACGACGAGAGGCGGCTCGTCGTCGGTCAGGAGCTCGCGTGCGGTCTCTCCGATCGTCCCAATCGCGACGATCGCGGTGTCGGCATTTGGATCGCCGCTCAGCTCGAGCGAGGCGACCTTCTCCCGCCCGAACGCGGCGGAGAAGTCGGACGCCGCCTCGGCGATCAGCGTGCGGGCGAGGTCGTGTGCCTCGGCGACGTTCTGCTGGTACGTCGCGTAGTCGTTCGGCTCGGGCAGCCCGCTGAAGGCGCGCGGCCGGTTCGGGTCGAGCAGCCAGTCCTCCGGAGGCTGGAACGGCGGCAGGAACGAATCGACTGCTGCCTGGCTCGGCACGTCGACCGTCTCGGCCGTATGCGAGACAAGGAACCCCTCGGCGCAGACGAGCACCGGCAGCATCGCCTCTTCAGCGATCCGATAGGCGCAGAGGATGCTGTCCAGAAGCTCCTGCGCCGAGGAGCAGTAGAGCTGGATCCAACCTGTGTCGCGCTCGCTCATGCTGTCGGCGAGATCGGGCTCGAGACTCCACGGCGCGACGACCGAGCGGTTGACGTTGACGGCGACGAGCGGGATCCGCTCGCGCGACGCGCGGTGCAGCTGCTCGTGGGAGTAGAGGAGCCCCTGTGACGAGGTAGCGGCGAAGCAGCGGACGCCGGCGCGCTCGGCGGCGAGCGCGTAGCCGAACATCGAGTGCTCGCTGTCGAGGTTGGCGAAGACGATGTCGTCGCGCTCGGCGGTGAGATCGGCGAGCCGCTCGACGATCAGCGTCTGCGGCGTGATCGGGTAGCACGCGATCTGCTGCGCCCGTGCGAGCACGACCGCGACGGCGGCCGCCTCGTTGCCGGTGAGGACGGTGCGTCCCTGCGGCAGCTCCATGCTCATACGAGCACCTCCTCCATCGTGATCGCGTTCTGCACCGGACAGACGTCCTCGCAGATCCCGCAGCCCTTGCAGTGGTCGAAGTCGATGACCATCGTCCCGTCCTCGCGCCGCATCGCTCCCTCGGGGCAGAACAGGGCGCAGAGGCCGCAGACGTTGCAGGCCGCGAGGAGCGCTGGCCGCTCGAGCGACCACGAGCCGGTGTTGTTGACGCGCGTGTCCATGAAGCTCGCGGAGAAGACCGGCAGCGGCGGCCGCGCGACTGCGGGCTCCGGCTCATAGGAACTGTCGGTCGCGACCGTGTGCTGGCGCGCGCAGAGGCGGTAGCCCTCCTGCGCGGCGACGACGTTCGGCTCGGCGATCTTCGCGCCCATCCGGCTGCGGATCGCCTGCTCGAGAAACTCGAGCCCGTCGGGCAGCAGCAGTTTGACGGCGGCGCCGAGGACGGCGACGTTTCCCATCGGCCGGCCCTCTGCCGAGAGGATCCCGTGGCGGCGCGCGATCCCCGAGCCGGGGACATGCGCGACGTGCCAGTCGCCGCAGTGCGGGAAGCGGGTCTCGCGGTTGACGAGCAGCAGTCCGCCCGGCCGCAACGTCGCAACGGCCCGCGCCGGCGGCGGCGAGGGGGAGATGGACATGAGCACGTCGCACTCGCGCAGCTTGTAGCGGCGCCGGATCGGCTCGTCGTCCCAGCGGAGGAAGGCGGAGAGCGGCGCGCCGCGGCGCTCGGCCTTGAACTCAGGGAAGCTCTGCACGTAAAAGCCGCCGCGCGCGAACGTGTCCGCGAGGAGCTGCGAGGCGAGGACGACGCCTTCACCCCCGCGACCGGTGATCAGCATCTCTTGCATGCTTCGATCCTCGTCCCGCGCCGCCGCCGTGGCATCAGGGATTTACCCCCGGAGAGGTGGATTTTCCGCGAGTTAGAAGAGCCCGACGGTGCGGCCGTCGGGTCCGAGATCGATCTCGGCCGCCGCCGGCTGCTTGCCGAGGCCCGGCATCTGCTGCATGTCCCCGCAAAGCGCGACGAGCCAGCCCGCTCCCGTGTAGGCGCGGATGTCGCGCACCGGCACCGTGAAGCCGGTCGGCGCGTTGCGCAGCTTCGGGTCGTGGGACAGCGAGAGGTGCGTCTTTGCCATGCAGATCGGGAGGCCGCCGAGCCCCTGCTTCTCATAACGGTCGGCCGCCTTCTTGGCCGCGGGCAGGAGCTCGATCCCGTCGGCGCCGTAGACGCGGGTGGCGATGGCCTCGATCTTCTCCCGGATCGGGAGGTCGAGCGAATAGATGGGCTCGAATGCGGACGGCTGGGCCGCCGCCTCGGAGACCGTCTCGGCGAGCGTCACCGCACCAGCGCCTCCCTTCTCGAAGCCGTAGTTGATCTCCGCCGCCCAGGCGCCGCGTTCGAGGGCGAGCTGACGCACGCGGTCGAGGTCCTTCGTGCTGTCACCCGGGAAGGCGTTGACGGCGACGACGGCGTTCAGCCCGAACGTCCGGGCGATGCCGAGATGCCGCTCGAGGTTGTCGGCGCCCTTCTCGAGGTCGCCGTCGCCGTGGTGCTCGAGCGCGCGGACGGTCGCCACGAGGACGATCGCGCTCGGGACCAGCCGGCCGGTGCGAGCGACGATGTCGAGGAACTTCTCCATCCCGAGGTCGGACGCGAAGCCGCCCTCGGTGATCACGATGTCGGCCAGCTTGAGCGCGGTGCGCGTGGCGATGAGGGAGCTGTTGCCGTGCGCGATGTTCGCGAACGGCCCGCAGTGGACGAACGCCGCGCCACCCTCGAGCGTCTGGACGAGGTTCGGCTTGATCGCCTCCTTCAGCAGCACGGCCATGGAGCCCGCGGCGCGCAGCTGCTCGGCGGTAACCGGCTCTCCCTCGTACGTCGTGCCGACGGTGATCGCGCCGAGCCGCGCGCGCAGATCCGCGAGGTCGCGCGACATCGCGAGGATGGCCATCACCTCGGAGGCGGCCGTGATGTCGAAGCCGGTCTCGCGCGGGATTCCGTTCACCTTGCCGCCGAGCCCCGTCACGATCTGGCGCAGCGAGCGGTCGTTCATGTCGAGGCAGCGTCGCCAGGTGATCGTGAGCGGATCGATGCCGAGAGCGTTTCCTTGTAGAACGTGCGCGTCGAGCATCGCGGCGAGGAGGTTGTTCGCGGCCGTAATCGCGTGCAGGTCGCCGGTGAAGTGAAGGTTGAGATCCTCCATCGGCACGACCTGGGCATGACCGCCGCCGGCGGCGCCGCCCTTGATCCCGAACACCGGTCCGAGGGAGGGCTCGCGCAGGCAGAGGATCGGGCGTTCGCCGAGCAATCCGAGCCCTTGGGCGAGGGAGACCGCGGTGGTCGTCTTCCCCTCGCCGGCCGGCGTCGGCGTGATGGCGGTGACGGCGACGAGCCTGCCGTCGGGCACGTCGGCGAGCCGGTCGAGGACGGAGTGCGAGACCTTCGCCTTGTAGCGGCCGTACGGCTCGAGCTCGTCCTCCTCGATACCGGCCGCCGCCGCGATCTCCGTGATCGGAAGCAGTTGCGCGGCCTGGGCGATCTCAAGACTCGAAGGTTGGCTCATGTATCGATCTTCGCATGCGCCTGCGGGGCTGCGACAGGTAATTGCCGCAGTCCGCGTACGGTGGGGTGCGGATACCGGCGCGGCTGGACGGAATAGGCTCCAGCCGTGGAGTCGAAAATGTGGGCGGTGCGGAAGCTGCGCGCTGCGCCGGGCCTGGACCTGGTCGAAGTGCCGGTGCCGGCGATCGGCGACGACGAGGTTCTCGTTCGCGTCGAGGCGGCGAGCATCTGCGGCACAGACCTCCACATCTACAAGTGGGACGAGTGGGCGCAGCGCCGGATCAAGCCCCCGCTCACCCTTGGCCACGAATTTGCCGGAACGGTCGCCGAGGTCGGGCCGCTCGTCCGCCAGACGCAGGTCGGGGACTACGTCTCGGCCGAGAGCCACGTCACCTGTGGTGTCTGCGTCCACTGCCGCACGGGCCGCGCGCACATGTGCGAGCTCACGAAGATCCTCGGAGTCGACCGCGACGGCGCTTTCGCCGAGTACGTCGCCGTCCCCGAGTCGGTCATCTGGCAGAACGACCGCGACAAGCTGCCGTCCGAGCTCGCGACGCTGCAGGAGCCGTTCGGGAACGCCGTCTTCGCGCTCGCCCACGCCGACCTCGCCGGCAAGAGCGTCGCCGTCGTCGGGTGCGGGCCGGTCGGGCTGTTCAGCATCGGAATCGCGCGCGCGTCCGGCGCAGGCCGCGTCCTCGCCTCCGACACTCGGCCCTTCCGGCTTGACCTCGCGCGCAGGATGGGAGCGCACGTCGCGATCGATGTCACCGCCGTTTCCGATACCGCCGCGGCCTTCAGGGAGGAGAACGAGGGCGAGCACGTGGACGTCGTCTTCGAGATGTCCGGCGCTCCCGAGGCGATCGCCGACGCTTTTCGGATCGCGCGCAACGGCGGCCGCGTCATCCTCTTCGGCATCCCGGCGCACCCGGTCGAGATCGACGTCGCGGAAGCGCTCATCTTCAAGAACCTCGACGTCTCCGCCGTGAGCGGCCGCCAGGTCTGGGACACGTGGTACCGCACCCGCTGGCTGCTCGAGCATGACGTCGTCGACCTCCGTCCTCTGATCACCGCGGAGGTCGGGCTGGACGGGTTCGAGAGCGCGTTCGAGCTGCTGGCAAGCGGCGACGCCTGCAAGATCGTCATCCATCCGCACGCACAGACAGTGGAGGCAGCCGCATGAAGGCCCTCGAACAGGACATCCGGAAGGAGCTCGACTCCCTGCAGGACGCCGGCACGTACAAGCGGTTCAACGTGCTCTCCTCGCCGCAAGGCCCGGTTGTCGAGATGGCGGGCCGCGGCGAGGTGATCGTCCTCTCGTCGAACAACTACCTCGGCCTTGCCGCCCACCCGGCCGTGATCGAGGCGGGGATCGAAGGTCTCCGAACCTACGGAGCCGGAACCGCCTCGGTGCGCTTCATCTGCGGGACGTTCGCGCCGCATCTCGAGCTCGAGCGCGAGCTCGCCGAGCTGTCCGAGACCGAGGCCGCGCTCTCATACGTCTCCTGCTGGAACGCGAACGAGGCGGCAATCCCGACCCTCGCCGACGCGCAAACGGTGATCGTCTCCGACGAGCTCAACCACGCTTCGATCATCGATGCCGTCCGGCTCTCGAAACCCGAGCGGAAGCTCGTCTACAAGCACTCCGACATGGGCGAGCTCCGCGACGCGCTGGGCTCGTGCGAGAAGGGCCAGCGCAAGCTGATCCTCACGGACGGCGTCTTCTCGATGGAGGGAGACCTCGCCAAGCTGCCGGACATCCTCGAGCTCGCCCGCGAGCACGATGCGATCGTCCTCGTCGACGACTCGCACGGTGTCGGCGTCGTCGGCGAGACCGGCCGCGGCGTGGTCGAGCACTTCGGCGTGCTCGGTCAGGTCGACGTCCTGACGGGGACGCTCGGCAAGGCTCTCGGCGGCGCGGCCGGCGGCTACGTCGCCTCGACGGAGGAGGTCTGCGATCTGCTCCAGCAGCGCTCGCGGCCGCAGCTCTTCTCGAATGCGCTGCCGCCGACGGTCGCGTGCTCGGCCCTCGCCGCGGTGCGTGTCCTCCGGGCGGAGCCGGAACGCGTCGCGCGCCTGCACGAGAACACGCGCTGGTTCCGCGCCGCTCTGCGGGAGGCGGGCTTCGATCCGCTGCCCGGCGAGGCGGCGATCATCCCGATCATCGTCGGCGAGACGGCGCGCGCGATCGAGCTCTCGCAGAAGCTGCTCGAGCGCGGCGTCTTCGTGACCGGCTTCGGTTATCCGGTCGTGCCGGAGGGAACGGCGCGGATCCGCGTCCAGATGTCGGCGGCGCTCGAGCCCGTCCACCTCGAACGGGCGCTCGAAGTGTTTGTCGAGGTTGGTCGCGAGAGCGGTCTGCTCACCTGACCACCAGCTGTACCGCGAGGAAGACCGCGTAGAGCCCGATCAGGAAGACGCCTGCGGTTCGGCCGGCGCCACCGCGGCGTCCGAAGAGGAGCACCGCCGCCGCGGTCATCCCGACCAGCCACGCGAGGTCGAAGACGTCGAGACCGGAGAAGGCGCCGAGGCTTCCGAGCGCCGCGGGCAGCGCCAGTCCGGCGACGATGTTGATGGAGTTCGAGTTCAGCGTCTCGCTCATCAGCGCCGAGCCGCGCTGTTGCAAGCCGAAGCGGACGCCGGTCCACGCATTCGGCAGGCTCGTGAGGATCGCGAGGACGACGACTCCGACGAGCTCCTTCGGCACCGACCACGCTTGCGCGAGATCGGTCGCCGAGCGCACCGCGCCGATGCTGCCGCCGACGATCAGGCTGAGCGCGACGAGCAGGACCACGACGAGCTGCGCAATCTCGCGGTGTGAGTCGATGTTCTGCTCGCGCGTGTGCTCAGGCGCCTCGCCCCGCCCGAGCAGGAAGACGTACGGCAGGACGACGACCGCGACGAGCGCAAAGCCGACGCGACCGCCGATTCCTCCCGCGACGACTGCGAGCGCGACCCCGACGAGCCAGAGGCCGGCGAACGCCTCGAGCTCGAGCGCTTCGTGACGGGCGCGGACGCGCGAGGCGACGACCGCGCTGACGCCGAGCATCGCCGCGAGGTTGAAGGCGTTCGAGCCGACGACGACGCCGACCGCGACCGACTTCTCGTGTGAGACAAGCGCCGTGATCGCGGAGGAAATCTCCGGCGCGTCCGCTGCGAGCGCGGTGAGCAGGCCGAGCAGCGTCTCGGGCATCCCGAGCCGCAGGCCGATGTGGTCGAGGCGCCCCGCGAAGACCGCCGATGCGACGAGCATCAGCGCCACGGAGGCGATGAAGAGAGGAATGGCGGCTGTGGGCGTCATGAGTCGACGCCGACCAGCCTTCCCGGCACACCACTGCTGAGGCTAACGGACGGGCGGCCTCACGTGTTCTTTCAGTCCGCTTCCGCCTGTTCGCCCTCGAAGGCGATCGTGCTGGGCGGATGGAGCACGGCGGCTATACGCCCGTCCTGGACGTCCTCGGCCTCCGCCGTCTGCGCTGCGTCCTCCGCGGCTGCGGGCATCCCCTCGTCGAGGTCCTCATCGACGTCGGCGGGATTGTCTTGGGTATCCCCGACCTCGAGCGGACTGGAGAACAGCGCGCGGAGGAAGCTGCGGAAGCTCACTCGCCGGATGGCGGTTCCTGATCGGAGAGCTCGCCCTCCGCTGCCTCATTCGCCGCGAGTCCGGCGTAGTCGGCCGTCATAGGCCCGCCGCCACCGGCGTCGATCCGTGCCTCGTCGATCGTTTTCTCGTCGTTCGTCCCGGCAGCGACGTTGGCAGACGCGTCTGTCGAGGCGGGGGAGGAGAAGAACCGCTTGAACCAGTTTCCGATGCTCATGCCGGGAGGATAGGCGACCGGTTCGCCGCCTGTCGGTTACGGGACGGCGAATGCGTCTACATCCCAGTCGGCAAGCCGGGCTCCGGCTTCGTACGCCGACTGAAGGAACGCGAGGAGGGTCGCCTTGGGATCGGTTGAGGCGCGCACGGTTTCGTAGGAGAGAAGCGCCAGCGACCCGTCTCCGGACGCGATCCAGTCCCCGACCGCGAGCGGTTCGTCGCGCAGGCCCGGCGGCTCGGGCGCCGTGTACGAGTAGTACGACGCGTCGGGCACATTGTCGTCGCCGGCCCAGAAGCCGAAGGAGATCAACTCGTGCGAGTACGCCTCCTGCGTAACCGCGTCGGCGTCCGGGAGCGGTGGCGCCGGCCGGCCGGAGAACCGTGTCACCGCGAGGTCGAGGCTATGCCAGAAGAGATGCACCGGACTCGTCTTGCCGTTGAAGCGGCCGCTGAACTCCTCGAACACGGAGTCGGTCCAGTCGAGGGCGCGATGAAACCGGCGCACCGCGGCCCCGTCCCAGGCGGCGTGGTCGACGTCTAGAGGGAACGGCGTCGTCATCGGGACTCCGAACGGGTGCTCGTAGATCGGGACGTCGATCCCGAGCTCGCGCAGCGTCGCGTGCAGGCTCGCGTCGAACTCCGCGACGCTCGAGCCGAGGGCGAAGCGGCAAGTGCGGCCGTCCGCGGTCTCCACCACGAGCTGCTCATCGACGAAATCGAGTGCCAGCTCGAACGTCGCGTCTTCATGGTGGAGGCGGCGAGTCGTCAGGCCGCGGACGTCGATGTAGAGCGGGACGTTCCACCAGTGATTGCGATGCGGCGTTGTCGCGAGCCGCACCTTGCCGACGATCTGGCAGTAGAGGTGGAGCGTGTCCTTTGTGGGCCGCCAGCCGGCGAGATGGAGCTCGGGCAGCGTCACGGCGATAGAACGAACGCCACCTCGTCGACGTAGCACCAGCTCCAGTCCTCGCCGGGCTCGGCGGAGCGGACGATCGGATGGCCGGTGTCGCGCGCGTGCGCGGTGGCGTGCCGGTTCGGCGAGCTGTCGCAGCAGCCGATGCGGCCGCAGGCCTGGCACATCCGCAGGTGAACCCACGAGCCGCCGCTCGCGAGGCAGTCCTCGCAGCCGGGAATATCCGAGGGCAGCTCTGTGACGACGACGCTGTCGAGGTGTGTACAGACGGTGCTCATGCGGGTCACAGTAATGTCGGACGACTGTTCTACGCGAAGATCAAGCCGTGATCGTCTCGCTCCACGTCGCCACCGGGGCCGCCGCCGGCGCGCTCGTCCGGTCACGTCCGTTCGCCGTGCTCCTCGGCCCCGCGCTGCACGTCGCCGCCGACAGGTTCCGGCACGAGGACATCCCCGACCAGAGCTTCGAGATCGGCAGCGGCCTCGCCTCGCTCGCGCTCCTCGCCGTGCGGCGCTGGCTGTTCGACCCCGCCGTGCTGGGCGGCGCGACCGCGGCGGCGCCGGACCTCGAGCACGTCCTGCCGTTCTTGCGGCCGGGCGGGAGGAAGCTCTTCCACTGGGGTGAGCAGCCCGGCGGAGGGATCTCGACCGACGCACAGCTGCTCCTCGCCGGCGCGACGGTCGGCTTCCTGTTGGGGCGGCGCCGGTGAAGGTCGGGATCGTCGTCCCGTACTCGTGGTCGTTCGGCGGCGGCGTCGTCGACCACGCCGAGGCTCAGGTGCGCGCGCTCGCGGAGCTCGGGATCGAGACGCGGCTCCTGATCGGCAACGACCCGCCGGGCTCGTTCAGCCGCATCCTCCACCCGAGGCAAGGCCGCCACGACTCGCCGCCGCCCGGCGTCATGCCGCTCGGCCGCTCGGTGATCGTGCCCGGGAACGGCGCCCTTTCCAACCTCGTCCTCAGTCCCGCCACGCTGCCGCGCTTGCGGCGCATCCTCGCGACCGAGGGCTTCGACCTGATCCACGTTCACGAGCCGCTTGCGCCGATGGTCAGCCCAGCAGCGCTCGCGCTCTGGGATGGCCCGGTCGTCGGAACGTTCCACGCGGCCGGCGACTCCGCATGGCGGCCGTTCGCCCACAGCCTGTTCGGCTTCCTCGTCGAGCGGATCGACCTGCGGATCGCCGTCTCCGAGCAGGCACGGCAGACCGCGATCACGTACTCCGGCGGCGAGTACGAGGTGATCCCGAACGGCGTCGAGATGCCGGAGGGAGTCGATCCCGCGGGCCGCGAGAACCGGATCGTCTTCCTCGGCCGCCGCGACCCGCGCAAGGGACTGCCCATCGTGCTGCGCGCGTGGCCGCGCCTGCGCCGTAACGGCCTCCGGCTGCGCGTGATCGGTGCCGACCCGCTGGCGGTGCGCCTCCTCCTCACACGCTTGCGCGTGCCGGACGACGGCATCGACGTGCTCGGCTACGTCGGCGACGACCATCTCACCGAGGAGCTGTCGACGGCGAAGCTCCTGGTGGCGCCCTCGCTCGGCAACGAGAGCTTCGGGATGGTGATCACGCGAGCCTTCGCCTGCGGCACTCCCGTCGTCGCCTCCGACATCCCCGGCTACCGGGGCCTCGTGACTCCCGAGACCGGCGTGCTGACGCCGCCCGGCGACGCCGACGCGCTGGCCGAGACGATCGAGGCGGTGCTCGCGGACGAGCCGGCCCGAGTCGCACGCGGACGCGCGGCGCGCGAGCTGGCGGCGGGCAGCTACGCCTGGCCGCTCCTCGCGCGGCGCCTGCAGGACTGCTACGAGCGCGTGCTCGCGGCTTAGCCGGCGAGCCGCTCGGTGCCGGCGAGTCTCAGCATCCGCGGGCCGACGACCCGTAGCCAGAGGCTCGGCGTCTCGACGATCGGCTCTCCGTCGTCGTCGCTCAGCTCGGCGATCGCGGCGTCGACGCGCTTCTTCACCTCGAGCACGCCTTCGCGCAGGCCGAGCTCGTCGAGGCGTACGGCCAGCCGCTTCATGTTCATCACGTAGTAGTAGAGGGAGTCGACGCCCGCTCCGTAGGACTCCGCGAGGTGCATGTCGATCAGCCCTCGGGACGCCTTGGCGCGGCGCACCATCCGGTCGGCGAGATCCATGTAGTCGACGGCCTGGGCGAGGAGCCGGCCGGCCGACTCCGGATGCTCGGCCAGGAACCGCTTCGTCGCGAGGACGGCGATCCGCACGTGGCGCCCCTCGTCGCGGCGGACGTTCGTCTGCCCTTCCTTCATCCCCGGCAGGTGGAACGTGTCGTAGAGGCCCTTGCCCTTGGCACGGCGGATCACGACGTCGCTGTTGGCCACGACGTCCTCGCTGATCACGCCGTAGATGAAGATCGCCATGTAGACGTCCTCGAGCGGCCGGTTCGGCCGCAGCAGGTGCCGCATCTCCTCCTCGAATTGGTCGAAGAGGATCTCGGCGACGAAGTTGTTGTACTTCTTGGCGACCCGGCTCGCGTCCTCTTCGGCGATGCCGAGCACCTCGGTCGCCGCCCGCAGGAGGCTCCCGCGATGCATCCGCTCGTCGTGCTCCTGTGTCATCAGCGCGGCGCGCATCGACTCGTAGCCCGGCTCGCGCGGGATCGCCGCGACGATCCGGTCCATCCAGTCGTCCACGACCGACTCGGCGCGGTAGATCGTCCCGAAGACCCGCTTCACGGCCTCCTGCTGCCGGTGGTCGAGGGCGCGGAAGCTCGCGGCGTCGTGCGTGAGGTCGACGCTGTACGCGTCCCACGTGTGGACGTACGCGGCCGCGACGATGTCGTCGAACGTCTGCCAGCCGCCGGTGACCTGCCGGTCGGCCGTCTCGTCGTCCGCGATCAGGACGTCGATCTCGTGCAGCAGCCGCTCCAACCGCTCGCCGCGTCGGTGAGACGGGAGCGCGGGGGCGGCTTCGGCGGGAAGGTCTACCGCAGCGTCCATGGCGCCAGTCTAGGCCGATACACCGTCGATAAAAAGGAACGGGCGAGGCACCTGCGGCAGCACCTCGCCCACCATCACGGGTCGTTCTACCAGCGAATACGCCGAAACTCCCCGGACGGATTCCAGGTTACCCGTTGCGGGCCGCATTACGTCCTGCGTAAGCCATTCGTAAACCGCGCAGCCCGGCACGTTCGGAAGTTGCCAGTTCGGGGACCACGGGCCGGTCGCGGGCGGGCACACCGATCGAGAGTTCCGTGCGCGGCGACCCACCAAGGGACCCCAACCGCACGAAGAAGGAGAACACGCATGCGCCGCCTCCTTGCTGTGGCAGTCATCGTCGGAGCGTTCGCAGTCGCGCCTCTCGGATCTGCATCTGCGACGACCGGCTCTAACACGACGACTCAGTTTCAGTCCCGGATCGGGAACATCTGGGGAATGATCGCGCCCGAGAGCACCACAGGCACACAGGTCAGCAACTCCGCGCCCGCCAGTGGTTCGCTCTACTACAACGGCGGCCCGGTGATGCCGACCAGCAACGTCTACTCCATCTACTGGGCGCCATCCGGCTACGCGTTCCCGGCCGGGTATGTGGGCAACCTGAACCAGTACTTCAAGGATCTGCAGGCGGACAACGGGAAGGACTCCAACCCGTACGTCAACGGCACCCAGTACTACGAGCAGTCGAGCTCGGGGGCGAAGACGTACGTGCAGGAGCACACGACGTTCGCCGGCACGTACGCGGACTCCGATCCGCTGCCGACGCTCGATCCGGTCAACTGCCCGGACACGCCGGTCGCCGCGACGAACGGCGGGGCCAGCGTCCCCTCGACGAGTGCCGGTTGCGTCACCGACGCGCAGGTGCAGCAGGAGATCTCGACCGTCGTCAAGCGCGAGGGTTGGCCGGTCAGCAACACGACCGAGTTCTTCATGTTCACCGCACCGAACATCGGCACGTGCTTCCCGGCTCAGGTCGGCGTCGACAGTGGGGCCGGTGTCGGCACGACCGTGACCGCGCCGCTCTGCTCCTTCTCGTACTTCTGCGCGTACCACAGCGCGTACTTCGACTCGACCGTGAACACGAACTCGCAGATCATCTACTCGAACATGCCGTACGCGGCCCAGACGAACGGGAATCCGCTCACCTGCGATCTCGGGCAGCGCCCGAACGGCAACCCGTCCGATCCGGAGATCAGCGTCACGAGCCACGAGCACAACGAGTCGATCACCGACCCGTTCGGCACCGGCTGGTGGGACAGCAACCCGAACGACAGCGCGTATGGCAACGAGAACGGCGACATGTGCGCCTGGAACTTCGGCACCACGTACGGGCCGACCGGGGCCGAGTACAACGAGACGATCAACGGTCACCACTACCTGATGCAGACGGAGTGGGACAACACGACGAACGGCTGTCCAGGCTCGGACTCCTCCGGCAATCCGGTGCCGAGCCAGCCGAACTACGACACGCCGGAGATCTCCCTGACGCCGAACATCGGTTACGCGACGGCGCCGTTCAAGATCTCGGGGCTGTTCTTCAATGTCGGCGATCGCGTCGCGAGCAGCTTCAGCGACGCGGGGTCGACGTGGGGGCTCGGGTCGGCGACCGCCAACTCGAGCGGCCAGTTCTCGCTCATGACGAAGGTGCCGTCCGGGGCCAAGGCCGGCTCGGCGACCGTCACGAGCAGCGGCAACGCGGGCAAGGCGTCGGCGGGCTTCACGGTTCCGTCCTAGTAGCTGCGGCGTAGCTGACGAAGAAGAGGCGGCTCCGCAAGGGGCCGCCTCTTCTTTCTAGGATTCCGGCGTGGCCACCGCCCAGTCCGCTACGGCTACCGACCTCGATCAGTACCGGCACGACCTCGTCGGCTACTGCTACCGGATGCTCGGCTCCGTCTTCGAGGCGGAGGACGCGGTGCAGGAGACGATGCTCCGCGCCTGGCGTTCCCTCGACCGCTTCGAGGGCCGCGCGGCGCTGAAGTCGTGGCTGTACCGGATCGCGACGAACGTCTGCCTCGACGCGCTCGAGGGGCGCGAGCGGCGTGCGCGGCCGATGGATCTCGGCCCGGCGGCCGAGCCGCTGTTCGAGAACCTCGCCGAGCGGCCGGAGGTGACGTGGATCACGCCGCTGCCGACGCCGGACGAGCTCGCGGAGCAGCGCGAGACGCTGCGGCTCGCCTTCGTCGCGGCCCTCCAGCATCTGCCGCCGCGGCAGCGGGCGGCGCTCATCCTCTGCGAGGTCTTGAAGTGGCAGGCGTCCGAGGCGGCCGAGCTGCTCGAGACGAGCGTCGCGTCGATCAACAGCGCGCCGCAGCGAGCGCGCGCGACGCTCGCGACCGCAGACACGGGCGCTCCGGGCGAGCTCGACGACGACGCGCACGCACTCCTCGAGCGCTACGTCACGGCCTTCGAGGCCTACGACATCGACCGGCTCACCGACCTCCTGCACGAGGACGCCGTCCAGTCCATGCCGCCGTTCAGCCTCTGGCTGCAAGGCCGTGACGACATCTTCGCCTGGTGGCTCGGGGCGGGTATCGGCTGCAAGGGGTCGAAGCTCGTGCCGGTCGGCCTGGTCAACGGCATGCCGGCGTGGGGCCAGTACAAGCCTGCGGAGGACGGTGGCTACGAGCCGTGGTCGGTCATCGTTCCCGAGGTGTCAGACGGCCGGATCGCCGAGCTGACGTTCTTCCTCGACACGGCGCGGCTCTTTCCGCTGCTCGGGCTTCCCGACCGCCTCCCGTAAGCCGCAGAGCTCGATCAGATCCCAGAGCTCGCGCGGCGCGCGGACGAGACGCGCCCCCGTGGCGAGACGGAGGCGCGCCACAGTATCGACCGTCCGCAGGTCGTACGTGACCGTCTTCAGCCGAGCGGCTGGACGACGATCAGCGAGTTGCCGTCTGGATCGCGAAGCCAGAACATCGGCGGCACGGGATCGCCGTAGGCGGTGATCTCGTCGTCGACGTCCACGCCCGCGGCCTTCAGCGTCGCGTGATCGGCCTCGAGCTCGCTGCTGTCGAGGATGATTCCCGTGTCGCTGCCACCTGCCTCCTTGCCCGGCGGCGGCGGTGCGAGCGCGATCGTCGTCTCCGCGCCGGGGATCGCGACCTCGACCCAGCGCATGCCCGGGCCCATCGGCGTGTCGACGACCTTCTCGAGACCGAGCGTGCCGACGTAGAAGTCGATCGCCCGGTCGGTGTCGGCGACCGTCACGCAGACTCGGCCGACCTTGCTGATGTTGAGCTGCGACGTCACGCTGGACATCGTGCCTCCTCGCGGTTGCTGTCGAGGCTAAGACGCCCGCGGCAGCGGCAAATCATCGGCGCTACGGCTGCTCGCGGCCTCGGTCCGGTTCCGGCCGTTCTCCTTCGCCCGGTAGAGGGCGGCATCCGCGGCGGCGAGAAGGCTGTCGGCGTCGTCGCCGGCGAGAAGGGCTGCGACGCCGGCGCTCGCGCTCGTCCTGGTCGCGCCGAGGGAGACGGTCGCGATCGCCGTGCGCAGCCGCTCGGCCAGCTGAACCGCTCCTTCGAGGTTCGTCTCCGGCAGGACGACGACGAACTCCTCGCCGCCCCAGCGCGCGACCGTGTCCCCCTGGCGGGCGCTCGCGTGGAGGACGCGCGCGACTTCGCGCAGCAGCCGGTCGCCGGCGGCATGGCCGTGCGTGTCGTTCGTCCGCTTGAAGTGGTCGAGGTCGAGGATCACGACGGCGAGCTCGTGACGGAAGCGCTGGGCGCGGGAGATCTCGGCCGCGAGCGTCTCCTCGAGGGCGCGGCGGTTCGCGACCTCGGTCAGCGCATCGACCCGCGACTCCCCGGCGCGCTGCTCCGTCCAGCGGATCGCGCGCAGCAGCGGACGCGCGAGGACGAAGGCGAGGAGCATCAGCGCGGCGAGCGCGAGGGCGCCGCCTTCCTCGACGCGGCGATAGACGGCGGCCGTCCGGCTGGCGCCGACGCCGGCGGGGAGGTGGACGCGTGGGCGGGCGACCTGCGCAATCACGGTGCCGATTCGGTGGCCGCCGCTGACAAGCTGCACGCGCGCGCTGAGCGCGTGGGAGAGCAGGCGGCCGTAGCGGTGCCCTTTCACCTCGAGCACGACGTGGTGCCGGCGCACGAAGGCGCGGAGGTCGGTGTGGTGGAGGCGGATCGCCGACGCGGCGGCGACGACGCTCACCTCTCGCCGGTAGAGACGGGTGGCCGCCTTAGCCTGTGCGGCGACCACCGCGTCGTGCCGCTGAAAGGCGAGGCTGCGATCGACGTTCGCGATCTCGTCGCGGACGACGACGTAGGAGACGCCGGCGAGCGGAAGGATGGCCAGCGCGCCGAGCGTCAGCATCAGGCGGAGCCGGAGTCCGAACGTGAGGGCCATCTCAGCGGCCGTGCTTCTTGGCCTGTCCCGGCGGGATATGCCCGGACGGGCCGTGGCCGGAGAGGCCGTGCCCGGACGGGCCATGATCCTTCTTGCTCTGGCCGGGCGGAGCGTGGTCGTGCTTCGCGAGGCCCCGCGGGGTGGGCTTCGCCGGTTTCTGCGTGCTGGCCTTCGGCGCTGCCGCGGGCGGTGGGGGTGGCGCCGTCGTGGTAGTCGCAGCAGTCGTGGGAGCGGGTGCCGGCGCAGACGCCGGTTGCGGCGACGTCACGGTCACGGGATGGGCGACAGGAGAGGTCGAGCGAACCGGAGCCACGGCCGGCGTGGAGACGGCGGGTGCGACCGCCGCGCTCGCTGGGAAGGGAACGCGACCGGAGAAGTGCGCCGCGGGCGCCGGCGCCGTGACGACGACCTTCGCCACGGGCGGCGGGGTGAGCGGCGGAGCGGCGGACGGCGACGGCAGCGGGGCAGAGTGTTCGAGCACCACGCCGGCGGCGAGGCCAAAGAGCAGAGCGGCGACCAGGGCGAGCGCGCGCATGCCTCACTATTCGGCTCGGATCCGCCCGGCCGTGTAATGGCGTCGTAAAACCGTGCGGCAGGTCAGTCATCGGCTCCTCCGTCGTGCGGGTGGCCGCTGGTTGGGCGGACCGTCCAGTGCGGAGCCGCGGGCAGATGTGCGCGCTGGCTGAGCTGCCCGACGGGGTCGTTGCTCGCCGACGCGCTGCCGAGAAGCAGGAGATTGGCGGCGATCGCGGCAGCGACGGCCACCGCCGCGATCGCCACGACGAGCAGTGTCCGGGTCATGCCGCCTCGACCCTGGCGATGGAGATCGCCCCCATCGGGCAGGAATCGCAGGCTTCCTTGACGGCGTCGTCCTCGCTGACGCCGGTGCGGAGGACGGCGAGCCCGTCGTCCCCGAGCGCGAAGACGTCCGGGGCGACGGCTTCGCAGACGCCGTAGCCGTTGCAGAGCGAGCGGTCGATCGAGATGCGGTACATCACGTGCTCCTTTCGATTGCGGGTGCTGGGCGGGTGGGGCGGCCGAGTGCCCGCCACGCCGTGGCGAAGGCGACCGCACCGACCGCCCCGAGGTAGAGGTCGCGCGCCCACGGCTGCGTCGAGTCGGTGCCCGAGGCGAAGCCGTGGACGGTGGCGAGGAGGAAGACGAGATACGTCGCCCAGTGGAGCCGGCGCCAGTTGCGGCCGCCGATCCAAGGGCGCAGGAGAAACGAGAGGTAGATCAGCGTCATCAGTTCGGCTCCGACCACGCCGGCGGCAACCGCGGCGGTGCGGTAAGGCGACGCGCCCGGCACGAACAGGCCGCTGAGCGGCATATGCACCGTGCGATCGAGCACCAGCGTCACGCCGTGCAGCCCGAGCATCCCGAGACCGAGCAAGGCGAGGAAGCGGTGCATGTCGGTGACCGAACCGGGCTTGAGCGCCCGCCCGAACGGCCGCGACTTGAGCACGAGCCCCGCGAGCACGGAGGCGGTGAGGAGCCCGTATGCGGTCAACCCGCTAGCGCGTGCGAGGAGCCAGAAGGTCGGGTCGTTCTTCACGACGTCCTCGTGATCACGTGGGCCGGCAGGTTGACGACCTGGACGGGCGCGGCCGCGGCGGGCGCCGCTGCCACGACGGACTGCTGTGCGGCGGCTGCCGCGTTCGAGGCCGCGACCTTGGCGATCTCCACCCGCCGCAGCTTGAGTTGGACGCGGTAGTGGGCCCAGCGGGTCGCAACGACCTGGCGGACGAGCTTCGCCTCGTGGCGGAGCTCGGCCTCGCGGGTGCCGAGGGTCTTGAGGCGCGGGTCGCTCGCCGCCGTCGCCCACGGATGCGCGGCTACGACGGCCCAGGCGAGGAAGAAGACGACGAGCGCGAGCGCGAGGCCGTAGAGACGGGCGTGATGGCTAGTCATCTCCGCCACCCCCGCCTCCGCCGTCCGAGCCGTCGTCCCCGTGGTGCTTGTGGACGGTCACGACGATCGGGGGCGGCTGGTGATAGACGATCCGCGGCGCCGCGGATGCGGCTGCGGCGACGACCGGCGGGGAGACCGGTGCCGGCTTCGGAACTGCGGGGAGTGCGGGCGGCCGGGCCTTGAGCTCCTGCCGCAGCTTTGCCGCATAGACGGTCAATTGCTTCGCCCGCGCGGCGACGGCCGAGTTGTTCGCTTGTGTGGCCGCCGAACCGAGATGCGTTGTGCGCGTGACCGCAACGGCCCCGAGCACGGCGGAGCCCGCGAACAGCAGCGCCAGGACGGTGACATGGAATTTGTTCATGCCGCCGACGCTAGGTGGGCGCGAGTCAGGGCCGGGCGAGCCCACGGCGAGGCTTCGCCCAAGGCGCAGTAAAGGTTCGGCTAAGTCCCGATGCCACCCAAGTACCGCGCCCCGACACTGCAGGCGTGCACATCCTTGTGGTCGAGGACGAAGACGCGATCGCCGAGCCGCTCGTGAACGGCTTGCGTCGCGAAGGCTTCGACGTCTCCCGCGTCGCAACCGGCGCGGACGCGCTCGAGGCGGCTGCGGCCGATCTTGTCCTGCTCGATCTGCGCCTTCCCGATCTGGACGGGCTCGACGTCTGCCGCCGCCTGCGCGAGCGCTCGCGCGTCCCGATCATCATCGTGACTGCTCGCGGCGAGGAGGCGGACCGCGTCGTCGGCCTCGAGCTCGGTGCCGACGACTACGTCGTCAAGCCGTACGGCTTGCGCGAGCTGATCGCGCGGATCCGCGCCGTGACTCGCCGAGCTGCGTCGGCGGGAGCGACCGGAGGGCCGTTGCGCGTGGGTAGCCTCGAGGTCGACGAGCGCGCCCGCGAGGCCTGCCTCGACGGCCGCGTCCTCGAGCTGACGCCGAAGGAGTTCGAGCTGCTCGCCGCGCTCGCCCGCGATCCCGGCGCCGCGATCAGCCGACAGCGGCTGCTCGCCGACGTCTGGCAGACGACGTGGTACGGCTCGTCGAAGACGATCGATGTCCACGTCGCCGCCCTGCGTAAGAAGCTCGGCGACCCGCACTGGATCGAGACCGTGCGCGGCGTCGGCTTCCGGCTCCGCGAACCGTGACCCGCCGCCTCCTGCTCGGCTACCTCGGGGTGACGCTGTTCGTCCTGCTCAGCCTCGAGGTTCCGCTCGGCGTCCAGAACCAGCGGACCGAGCGGCGCGATCTGACCGCGAACGTCTCCCACGACGCGATGGCGCTCGCCGCCGACGCCGAGGACGCGGTGCAAGTCGAACGGCCGACCCGCCGGCAGCTTGCTCCGGTCGCGGCCACCGCCTCGTCGTACACGGCGCGCACGGGAGGCCGAGTCGTGATCGTCGACCGCCGCGGCTACGCGCTCATCGACACGAGCGGCCGCGTCCGCGGTGCCGAGAGCTTCGCCTCGCGGCCCGAGATCGCTGCGGCGCTCGCCGGCCGCTACCCGCGCGGCGTCCGCACCTCGCAGACCCTTCACGAGAGGCTCCTCTACGTCGCGGTGCCGATCGCCTCCGGCGGTCAGGTGCACGGCGCCGTCCGGATCACGTATCCGCTCTCGGCCGTCGACTCGCGTATTCAGCGGTATTGGATGATCCTCGGGTTGATCGGCGTGCTCGTCCTTGCGGGCGCGGCGCTCGTCGGCTTCGGCCTCGCGCGCTTCGTGACGCGTCCGCTGCACCGGCTCGAGGAGGCAGCTGCGGCGGTGGGGGAGGGACGACTCGAGACGCGCGCTCCGGCCGCGGGCGGTCCGCCCGAGGTGCGCTCGCTGGCGGCTGTCTTCAACGAGACGGTCGCCAAGCTCGAGCGGCTGCTGCGCTCGCAGGAGGAGTTCGTCGCCGACGCATCGCACGAGCTGCGGACGCCGCTTACCGCCCTGCGGCTTCGGCTCGAGAGCCTCCCGTCAAGCGCTGACCGCGACGCCGCGTTGCGGGAGAGCCACCGGCTCTCCGAGCTCGTCGACGGTCTCCTCGCCCTCGCTCGGGCGGACTCCGGTGCCGAGACGAGCGAGCGCGTCGACGCCGCCGCGCTTGCACGGGAGCGGCTCGACGCCTGGCTGCCCGTCGCGAGCGAGCAGGGGATCGCGCTCGTTGCAGATCTCGACGGCCCGCTGCCGGTGCGCACCGCGCCGGGCCGGCTCACGCAGGTGCTCGACAACCTCATCGCCAATGCGCTCGAGGCATCCGCTCCCACCGCCACGGTGACGCTGGCCGCCCGTGCGGAGCCGCCCTGGGTCGAGCTCCACGTGACCGACCAAGGCCCTGGCCTGACGCCCGAGCAGCGGGCCCGCGCCTTCGACCGCTTCTGGCGCGCCGGCTCCGGCGAGGGAGGTTCCGGACTCGGCCTGGCGATCGTCCGGCGGCTTGTCGTGGCCGACGACGGAGAAGTCGAGCTGCGGGACGCGCCCGGCGGCGGGGTCGACGCTGTCGTCCGGCTTCGTCCTGCCTGAACCTTTACCGAAGCTTGCCCGCCGCCTCGCCCGCCCTTTGCGGACGCACGCGTAGAACAGCGGCCATGAACACGAACAAGCATCTACTCGCACTGGCCGCGGTGCTCGCCGCCACCGTCCTCACGGGCGGCGCGGCGATCCTCGGCCTTGCGCATCGGCCCGCCGCGCCGATGGCCGCGCCTGCCGCGGTCGTCCAGCAGGTGCAGCCGGCTGCGCATGCCTGGCACGACGGAGGTGACTGATCATGCAACGCATCTGGATAGTCGTGATGTCCGTCTGGGCGATGCTCGCGATCGTCGCGGTGCTCGCCTGGGCGTCGCACCCCGTCTCCACCGCCTCGCCGCAGCTCGCGCCGCAGCAGGTCGTGGTGAAGGGAGCAAACGGAAAGCAGCATCTCGTCGTCCTGAAGTCGTCGACCCATGCGACGACGGCGACCTCAGCGGTGGCACGGGGATGAGCACTCTCTCCCGCATCAAGTGGCGCGCCGTCGGCACGACGTGCACGGCGGCGGCCACGACCGGAATCCACGACGAGCTCCGCGCTCGCGTAGCCCTCGAGGCCGCACAGGAGGAGGTCGCCGCGTGCGAGCGTGAGCTCTCCCGCTTCGACTCCGACAGCGACCTGACGCGGCTCAACGCAGGCGCCGGTTCCTGGCAGCCTGTCGGCCGGCGCCTGCTCGAGACGCTGCGACTTGCTCTCCGCGCCCGCGAGGACACCGGCGGCCGCTTCGATCCGACTGTTCTTCCCGCTCTCGTGGCCGCCGGCTACGACAAGTCGTTCGAGCTGCTCGAGGAACGCCCGGCGGAGCACGCCGACGGCTGGTGCGCCGGCGCGACGATCGAGCTCGACCATCGCCGCGGACGGGCGCGGCTCGAGCCCGGCACCGCCGTCGACCTCGGCGGCATCGGTAAGGGCTACGCCGCGCGCTGCGCGCTCGACGCGATGCTCGCGCGGGCGCCGAGCTTGCCCGGCGGTCTCGTCGATCTCGGCGGGGACATCGCCGTGCGCGGCGAGACCCCGGAGGGCGGCCCCTGGCACGTTGCCGTCAGCGACCCGCGCCGGCCCGGCGAGACGCTTGCCGTCCTCGCGCTCGCCGAAGGCGGCGTGGCGACGTCCGGCCGCGACGCGCGCCGCTTCGGCCCCGCAGGCTCGCTCCACCACCTCATCGACCCGGAGACCGGCGAGCCCGCCCTCGCCGGGCCGCTCACCGTCACTGTCGTCGCTCCTGACGCGGCGGAAGCCGAGGCGCACGCGACGACGCTCGCGATCGGCAGCCTCGCCGAAGCGGAAGCACACATCGCCGCCAGGCCGCACCTCGCCGCGCTGTACGTCCCTCACGCGGGGCCGCCGACTCCGCTCGGCGCCTTGCCGCTGGAGACTCCGCGCCTCGTGGTCTCGCTGGCATGACGACCGGTCTCCCCATCGCTTGGCTGATCGCGCGCTCCGCGGGGCTTGTGGCCTTCGGCCTGCTGACGCTCTCGGTCTGGCTCGGGCTCGCGATGAGCACGCGCCTACTGCCGCCGAAGCGGACGAAGTCGCTGCTCAGCCTGCACCGGACGCTCGCCTGGACCGGTCTCTCGGCGCTCGTTCTCCACGCCGGCGCGGTTCTCGCTGACCCCTTCCTCCACTTCAACGTGCTGTCCGTTCTTGTGCCGGGCGCCGCGAGCTGGCGGCCGGGCAGCGTCGCGCTGGGCGTGGTCGCTGCGTGGCTGAGCCTCGCCCTCGCCTCCTCCTTCAAGGCGAAGCGCTGGATCGGCCAGAAGGGCTGGCGCCGTCTCCATTACGCGAGCTTCGCCGCCTTCTGGCTCGCGCTAGGGCACGCGCTCCTCACCGGCACCGACCTGCGCGGCTTCGGCGGAGCGATCACCGCGGTGCTCGCCGCCGGTCCCGTGCTGACGCTGACCTTCTACCGCCTGCTCGCACCGCGCGGCGTACCGGCGCGGCCAACTTCGGCACCGGTACTTTCTCCGGCCTGACCGAGCTCGATCTCTCCCGCGTCCGGATCCTCGCCTTCCGCCGCCGCGTCGGGGCGCTCGACGAACGGCTGCCGCGCGGTGCCCGCTCCCTCCGCCGCGCGGCATGGGCGGGCTTGCAGGACAGCATGCCGCGGGCGGCTCTCCTCTCGATCCACGCGCGCGTGGAGGGCGCGCACCCGTCCAGCTGGGAGGACAAGTCGCTCGTCCAGGTCTGGGGGCCGCGCTTCAGCACATATGTGGTGCCCGCAAGCGATCACGCGATCTTCACGCTCGGCCGCCACCCCGACGACGCGCGCGGGCGGGAGTGGGCGGAGGATCTCGCCGCGCGCCTCCACGCCTTTCTCGCCGGCCGCCAGGCCACGGACAACGAGGCGCAGGCTGCGCTCGGCGTCGGCGGAGTGAGGCGCGCGACGACGACCGGCACGGTTCTCATCCGCTGGGAGGGCGCGCGGGCACCGCTCGTCTGGACGGTGCCGAAGCCCGAGCTCGACCCGCTCGAGGCGCGCCACGAGCTGGCGCGCCGCTACCTCCACGTCTTCGGCCCGACGACGTCCGCGTCGTTCGCGATCTGGGCGGGAATCGGCGCGAAGGAGGCCCGGACGGCGTTCGACGGGATCGATCTCACGCCGGTGCGCACGCCGATCGGCGAGGCGTGGATCCTGAGCGGCGACGAAGCGCTGATCCGCGAGCCGGCCGGGCCGGTTGCGGCGGCGCGACTGCTGCCGAGCGGCGATGCCTACTGGCTCCTGCAGGGCCGAGACCGCGAGCTCCTCGTCCCGGACGCGAAGCAGCGTGCGGCGCTCTGGACGCCGCGCGTCTGGCCGGGCGCCGTCCTCGTCGCCGGCGAGATTGCCGGGACGTGGCGCCGCGCGCACGCCGACCTTTCGATCGAGCCGTGGCGCCGGCTGACGCGTGCCGAGCGGGAGGCGATCGAGACGGAAGCGGCGTCGCTGCCGCTGCCGGGTCTCGAGAGAGAGGTCGCCGTTCGCTGGGAGACGGGCTAGGGTCGCCGCGTGGGACTCGTTCTCTACTGGCGGCCGGGTACCGCCTCGATGGCGCCGCACGCCGCGCTCGCGGAGATCGGCGTGGACTACCGGCTCGAGCTCATCGAGCGCGACGAGGCGCAGGCCGACGAGAAGTACCGCGCCCTCAACCCGCTCGGCGTCGTCCCGACCCTTGTTGATTCCGAGCAAGGGCTCGTCCTCACGGAGTCGGCCGCGATCCTCCTCTACCTCGGCGACCGCTACCCGGAGGCCCAACTCGCGCCGGCCGACCGCGCCGACTACTACCGCTGGCTCGTCTTCCTCACGAACACGGCGCAGACCGCGATGCTGCGCTGGTTCTATCCCGAGCGGTACGGGAGCGGCGATGAGGTCGCCGCTGCAGCGGCACGGGACGCCGGGGAGGCGTTCGACATCCTCGACGGCGCCCTCGCCGGCCGCACATGGCTGGCCGCCGACCATCGCACCGGCGCCGACCTCTTTCTCTTCATGCTCACCCGCTGGGCGCGCCGGCTCGAGGCGCCTGCGTGGGACAGAGCCAACCTGCGCGCGCACTTCCTCGCCACGCTTGCGCTGCCGGGTGTGCGCCGGATGCAGGAAGAGCAGGGGCTCGATCTTCCCGACTGGGCTGTCTGACCGAAAACCGGCCCGGCGGCTCCCGCGTAGTGCTGGATGTCAACCGGAGGAACGAATGAAAAGCAGACATCGCAGGATCGGCACCGTTCTCGTCGTCGGAGTGCTGGCGGCCACCGCACTCGCGGGCGGCGCGCTGGCGGCAATGGTCGCCCATACCGCGACAGCGACGACCAAGATTCCGGTGACCGAGAAGAACTACCGGATCGTCCTCAAGAAGCACTCGTTTGCGAAGGGGAAGGTCACCTTCGTCGTCAAGAACACGAGCGACACGGCCCACGAGTTCAAGATCAGTGGCCCCGGCCTCTCGAAGCGGATTCCGGGTCTGATCAACCCCGGCGAGACGAAGTCGCTCACCGTCACCCTTAAGAAGGGCACGTACAGCCTCGTCTGCCCGCTCCATCTCGCACTCGGGATGAAGACGTCGATCAAGGCCGGCGGCAGTGGCACATCCGGGACAGGTGGCACGAGCACGTCCGGCGGTACGACCACGAGCGGTGGCAGCAACTGGGGCTAAGACCCCACGCTGCTGACGATCGCGGTGTAGAGCCCGTAGCCCGCGAGGACTGAAGCAACGGCGGCTGCCCCCACTGCTGCGGCGGGCGGCCGCCACCCGCGCCGCCGGAAGAGCGGGTAGACGGCGAAGACGAGAATCTGCGACGCGAAGAGCGCAACGAGCGACGGCTGTGAGAGGTCGTTGTAGAACCGCTCCGGGTCGACAAGGCTGATCGCGTCCGCGACGACGAAGGGGATCGACACCGCGGCGAGCGTAGGGCGGATCGCTGTTCCCGCGAGCCAGTGGACGAGCCTCCCGAGCGCGAGCAGTTCGAGCACGATGAGCCCCGCGACGCTTGCCGCCGCGCCGAGCGCGACCGCGACCGCGAGCGGACGTCCCGCATACGCCTGCGCAATCGAGACGCCGGGAAGTTCCGTGCCGCCGAACCGCCCCGCGCCGGTCGCGAGCGGGACAGCGGCGAGAAGCAGGAAGACCGCGACGATGCCGTAGCCCCAAGCGAGCCCGCGCCGGATCGTCCTCGTGCCGCCACGAACCTCGGCGCCGAAGAAGAGGGGCAGGCTGGCGCAGACGAAGAGGAGCGCGATCGCTCCGACGCCCCGGCCGAGCGGCGCGCCGCCGACGTGGGCCGTGAACGACGAGCTCGACGCTCCGCCGTGCGCGAAGAGAAGCCCGCCGAGCACGGCGACGAGCACGAGCTGCGCGACCGCCACGACGCCGAGCACGCCGAGGCTGGTCGCGAGCGGCAGGAAGGCGAAGACCGCGATCGCCACCGGCAGGACGAGCTCGAGCGAGCCGCGATACGGCACGAGGCCGGGAAAGACGGGCGCGAGCAGGTCGTAGACGATGTACGTCACCGTGTACGGCAGATAGAGGAAGTAGCTGACGATCCAGATCGCCGCTTGGATGCGAGCGACCGTTCTTCCCGCCGCCGCTTCGACGAACGCCGCGAGCCCGCCCGCCGAGGCGATCTGCTCCGAGAAGCCCAGCCAGACGGCGAGCGGCGCTCCGAAGACACCGATAGCCAGCAGCGTCGTCAGCCCGGAGGCGCGCCCTGCGTCGCCCGCGGCGCCGGGCAGGTAGAGGGCGATGAGCGCCAGCGGGCCGCCGATCGAGGCGACGACGGCGCCGAGGAAGACGGAGCTCCGCACTCCGCCGGCGGTTGGTGCGGTGCTCACCACTTGGTTCCTACGCCTGCCGCCATGGCCCGGATTGTTCGTAGCACGAGCCCGGCGTGCAGGAGGAGCGCGAAAGCCGTGACTGCCGCGGCGATGCCGGCCGCGATCTCAGCGCGGATGCTGATCGGGTGGGCGGCGACGATCCACCAGAGCGCGGTCGCGCCCGCGGCGTAGACGGCGACGAGAAGCGGACGGATCAGGCGTTCGTACTTCGCCCGCCGCCCGCTCGTCCCTTCAGACTGGCTAGCGGACCGTCAGCTTGAGGTAGTTGTCGTCGACGGCCTGCCCTTTCATCATCACCACGTAGTTGCCGTGCGTGAGGACGAGTGACTTGCCGACCGGGATGATCTGCATCCCGTGCCGCGAGGCGACCTTCAATGTGGCCTCGTCGCGATTCTCGACCCGGACGGGGCCGCCGACGGACGCGGTCCTCGTGAAGGCGCCGTGCACCGAGAACCAGTGGCAGCCGGGATCGTGCATCGCGACCACGAGGGTCGTCTTGAACGCGGCATGGTGATGCGTCGCGGCGAGCGCCTGGCTCGTGCCGAGCGCCAAGCCGCACGCAGCGAGAAGAGAGATGGCGAAGATCTTCATTGCGACTCCTTGTTCGCGAATTCCACCGTCCGACGCATGGTCGGGCCTGGCGCGCGTGGCGTAATCGGTAGGGCGCACGGACTCGAGTACGGGTTAATCCGCAGCTAACGCCGCCGCAGTCGCAAACCGTCCCCGCACAGACCCCGTACTTCTAGGCACGAACCCAAAGGGGAGGAGCCCAGTCGTGCGCAAATCGGTTCTCGGAGGAGTTGCCTTCACGGCCCTCGTCGTGGCCGGCGCCATCGCCGCCGCGACGACAGGAGGGCTGCCGAATATCGGCCAGCCCAAGATGACCGCCCAGCCCGTCTACAAGGGCTACTACGACCATCACATCGACACGTACCTGATCACCGACACCTCGAACAAGGCGCAGTCGGCCGCGCTGCACGTCAACTACTCCGCGGCCCTCGGAACGGTGAAGCATCTGCCGGACCAGTACTTCGTCAAGGGCCGCGCCGCCGCCGGCCAGGTCACGATCTTCGGCTCGGAGCCCGGCGAGACCGACTACAACCCGCTCTGGGAAGAGATCTGGGTGACTTGGAAGACGGGCGTCAAGCCGGTCGTCCTCTACAGCGACAACGAGATCAACGCGCTCGCTGCCAAGGGCAAGCTCACGAAGAAGGACGCCCACATCGTCCTCAACGCGCCGATCCTCAAGGTCGGGTAGGGCGGCTGACCCGAGCGATGTTCCCGCCGCCACGGCCCTGGACGCCGGTGAGTGCGGTCGACCCGGAGCGCGAGTACGTCGCCTTCACGTCGCGCTTCTTCCTGCGCTCACCGGTGCGGGCCGCGGCGTTCATGCGCCACTCGCGGCGGATCATGAAAGAGATCGACTCCGCGCCTGGGGCGGTTGGCTGGGCAATCGCCACCAACCTCCCCAGGCTCGAGTTCTTCACGGTCTCGGCCTGGGAGTCGGCGGAGGATCTGCGGAGGTTTCTCAAGGCGGGCGCTCACGGCGAGAGTGCGGCGAAGTTCGCGAGCGACATGCGCCGCAAGAGCGTCTTCGTCCAGTTCAAGGTGCGTGGCCGGGACCTCCCGTTGCAGTGGGACGAGGCGCGCGCGCGGCAGGTCGCCTAGCCGCGCTCGAGCAGCAGTCCGGCGAGCGTCGGCGCCACGGCGTCGGCGCCGAGTGCGCGCAGCTCGCGCACGTAGCCGGCCTGCGTGTCCGGGGCGATCGCGACGACCCAGCCGAAGCCGGCCGTGTGAGCGGCGGCGACGCCGGCGCGGCCCGCGACGAACGCGGCCGTGTGTTCCGGCTCGACCTTCAGCCGGCGGCACGCCTCGAGCAGGTGGGCGGCGTCGACGGTCTCACCGAGTTGCGCCATCTCGATCACCTCCGCGTCGACGATCTCGTCGACGACATCGGCGAGCTGCGCCCGCTCGAGCATGTCATGCGTGTGGGCGCTGGCGGAGACGACGGCGCTCGTGATTCCCGCCTCATGGGCGAGAGAGAGGTAGTGGCGGCAGCCGTCGAACCCGCGGACGCCGTGGTGGGAAAGGAGGAGGTCGAACTGCTCGTGCTTGCGGTTCGCGACGCCGTGCACCGTTTCGCTCCCGGGCGGGTCGTCGGGCAAGCCCTCCGGCAGGCGGACGCCGCGGCTGGCGAGGAAGCTGCGGACGCCGTCGAGCCGCATCCGCCCTTCCACGTAGGCGGGGTAGTCGAGGTGGGGATCGAACGGAGCCGTCAGGCGCCGGTACGTCGCTTCGATCCGCGGGTGGAGCAGTTCGTCGAACGCGCGGCGCCAGGCCTCCATGTGGAGGTTCGTGCTCGCGACGAGGACGCCGTCCAGCTCGAAGACGCACGCCTGGACGGTCGCCGGCAGGCCGAGCGCGCGGCGCGTCAGCCCTTTGGGCAGGAACGGCTGCGCGAGTTCCGGCGGCAGCCCCTCGTCGAGCGCGTAGCTGCGGAGGGAGTCCGCGGCTTGCGTGTACTCGTCGCGGAGGTGTCGCTTCTCGGCTGCAAGGGCTGCGGGGCCGAGTTCATCCTCGTTCGCCTGAAGCGCCTCGCGCGCGGTCGACAGCGCGGCGCGCCACTCGGCGCGGAGTGAATCGAGCTCGTCGGTGTGGTTCGCCGTGTCGGCCATGCTTCAAGCGTGGCCTCGGCGAAGGTCGGGCGCATCAGGGCTGCTCCCGATTTACCTGCAGAAATGCCGAAACCCGCAAACCGCTTGCGCAGTCCACGGGCTTCGACTTGACAAGCTTGTCATGTTCCGGGCCGGTTGTCAAGTGGCAACCGCACGGAAACGATCTCGTGGTAGAAGCAACATCCGGCTGCTCGGTTGAGAGAACGAAAGGAGCCCAGTGAGCGGTTTCAGCGCAGAGGAGAAGGCCGCGATGCGCGCGCGGGCGAAAGAAGAGCTCAAGCTGGCGGCGGAAGGCGAGGAGGCGATCCAGGCCGCGTTCGCCAAGATGACACCCCATGACCGCAAGCTCGGCGAGCGGATCCACGCGATCGTCAAGAAGGCGGCTCCCGAGCTGACGCCGAAGACGTGGTACGGGATGCCGGCTTATGCGGGCCCCAGCGGCAAGGCGGTCATCTACTTCCGTGACGCCGCGAAGTTCAAGGAGCGCTACGCGCTGCTGGGCTTCCAGGACAACTCGAACCTCGACGACGGCACGATGTGGCCGGTCGCCTACGCGCTGACGGCGAAGCTGAGCAAGGCCGACGAGGCCAAGATCACGAAGCTCGTCAAGCAAGCGGTGAGGTAGGTCGCAAGGATCGACGTGGTGCCGGCGAACTCATGGTGATGACGCGGCGCCGGTTCCTCAAGCTCGGGCTCGCCGGCACGGGCTCGGTCGTCGCCGCCGGGATCGGGGTTGAGCAGCTCGTCTCGCGCGGAGTCCTGCCCGGCAAGCACTTCCTCGACGTGATCACCGGCGCGTGCTCGGTCTCGTCACCGCCGCTCCATTTCGCGCCGGTGCTCGGCCCGTCGCGCTCGGGCAGCTTCTTTTCGCACGCGCGGAACCGGCGGGTCGGATACACGATTGCCTACCCGCCCGGCCACGAGCCCGGCGACCGGCTGCCGTTGATCGTGATGCTGCATGGCTTCGGCGGCGACCACCGCAACGCGCTGTCGAGCATGACTCCCGCCCAAGCCGTCGGTCTCCGGCACCTGCCCCCGCTGGCGATGGTCACCGTCGACGGCGGAGGGGGCTACTGGAACCCGCATCCGGGCGACGACCCGCTGGGGATGGTCATCGACGAGCTGATCCCGCTCTGCCGGCGGCAAGGGCTCGGCCGGCAGCGAATCGGCGCGATGGGGATCTCGATGGGCGGCTACGGGGCTCTGCTCTTCGCCGAGAAGTACCCGCAGCTGTTCGGAGCCGTCGCCGCGATCAGTCCCGCGATCTGGACGACGTACGCCGAGGCGCACGCCGCCAACGCCGGCGCGTTCGCCTCGGCAGAGGCGTTCGCAGCCGCCGACGTCATCGCGCACGTCGGCGCCCTCGCCGGGAAGCCCGTCCGGGTCGCGTCGGGTAACGACGATCCGTTCCATCCCGGCGTCGTCGCGCTCACGCGCGTGCTGCCGCGAAGCGCGACCGTCGACCTCTCGGGTGGCTGCCACACCGGCCCGTTCTTCGTCTCGCAGGAGCCGGCCTCGCTCGCCTTTCTCGGCGAGCATCTAGTGCAGTGAGCGGAGCCGGTTCTCGGCGAGGTTCTCGAGCTTCGGCAGCGGCGCGCAGATCTGGCAGTGGTAGAGGCGCGCGGTGCCGTCATGGCTACCGGTGAGGATCCAGTCGCCCCGCGGGCTGAAGCTTGCGCCGGTCAGTGGCGCGGCGGTGCGGCCGAGATAGAACATGAGCTGCGACGTCGCCGCGTTCCAGAGGCCGGCCGTGAACTGGCTCGCGGTCACGATCCAGTGGCCGTCGGGGCTGTAGCTGCCGGAGTAGACCGGGAAGAAGTGGCCGATCAGCGGGTGGTGAATGGGAAGGCCGCTGCGGGCGGACCAGACCAAGCCGGTGTGGTCGATGCTGACAGCGACGACCTCGAGACCGTCGGGCGAGTACTCGACGTCGGTGATGGGCTTTGTGTGGCCGGTCAACGTGTGGAGGAGCTTGCCCGTCGTCGCGTCCCAGAGCTGCGCGACGTCTCCCTTCGAGGTCGCGACGCCGAGGCCGCCGGGGGAGAGCGTTGCGTGCTGCGCCGCGGTGTGGATCGTGCTGACGAGCTTGCCGTCGTCGCTCAGGACGCGGAGCTCCTTGCCGGTGTTGACGAGGATGTGGTGGCCGCCTACCGACAGGCCGACGACCGGCGCGCCGACGTCGGCGAGGGCTCTACCTCCGAAGTAGTCGACGCCACCGTCCGCCCGGCCGAGGACGACGAGGCCGTTCGTCTCCGGAGCGACGGCGGTGACCTTGAGGCCGGACAGCGTTCCGACGTGGCCGCGCCGGTCGACGAGGAGGTCTCCGGACTGGTCGACGAGCGCGATCGTCCTTCCCGCCGTCGCCGCTTTGACGATCGGGCTCTTCATCGTGAGCCGCCCGACCACGCCGCCCGACGTCGTGAGGATCCGCGCCTGGTTTCCGGCGACGCTGAGCGGATCGTTCCCGGCCCAGAGCGACGTCACCGCAGTCGTGGGGCCGCGGTGATCGATCACCTTCAACGTCCCCGCCGGGAACGCCTGCCAGAGCCGGACCGTTCCGTCGGCTGAGCCCGTGGCGAGCGTCCGGCCGCTCGGGTCGAAGTCGACGCTCGTGACGGCGCCGCCGTGTCCGGCAAGAGGAGCGAGCAACCGTCCGTCCTGCGCGAAGTAGAGGCGAGCCAGCTGGTCGGTCGAGCCGAGCGCGATCTCGCTCCCGTCCGGGCTGAAGGCGATCGCGTCGGCACCGCCGGCCGGGCCGACGAGGAGAAGCTCGCGCGCTCCGTTCGCGACGCTCCAGAGATAGCCCGCTCCGTCGGAGCTCGCGGTGGCAAGGAACCGGCCGTCCGGCGAGAAGGCCTCGGCGAGGACGTAGCCGTGATGGTGGAGGACGTGGAGCTGCCTGCCGGTGTGTGCGTCCCAGATGCGCGCCGTCTTGTCGTAGCTGCCGCTGGCGAGGTGATGGCCGTCGGGGCTGAAGGCGAACGAACGGATCTCGTCTTCGGGGAGGACGCGGATCTTCTTGCCGGTGCGGGCATCGACGAGCTCGGATTTCGTCCCGGTTCCGTGGCGGAACGCGACGGCGAAGACCTGGCCGGTCAAGTCCAGCGCGGCGGCCACCACTCCGGCTTGGAGGTCGATCGTCTTGATCCGGCCGCTTCCGCGCTGGACGAGGCGGACGTGGGTGCCGCTCGCGACGAGGAGCGTGCTCTGATCGAACGCGAGGGCGACGATCGGCGAACCGGTCCGGACGACTCGCACGGGAACGTCGCGGCCCGGCCGCCAGACCGAGACGACACCGGTTTTCGTGCCCGTCGCGAACAGGCGACCGTCGGGGCTCCAGACCGCCGTGGTCAGGCCGGCCTGGCGCGGCAACGCGGGCTCCGCGCGTCCTTCGCGGCTGAAGAGCCCGACCTTTCCGTCCGTGCTCGCAACGAGCAGCAGCGCGCTCTTCGGCGCGAACGCCGCGGTCAGCACGGCGCCGCCCGGGTGGAGGATCTTCGTCTCCCGCATCGCAAGCAGGCTCGTGCGGAGGACGGAGGCCGTCTGCTCGCCGGGGGCGAGCCTGGCGGCGTGCAGGGCGAGCTCGACGCTGATCTGCGGATTCGTCGCGATCTCGGCCAGGGCCCGTGCCGCGAGCTCGCGCCCGCGCGCGTGGGTGGCCTGCGTGTTCGCGTTGCTCCGCTGCACGAGCGCGTAGACGGCGAGGGCGGCGACGACGGCGAGCGCGGCGAGCGTGGCGGCGATGATCGTGCGCAGGCGGCGGCGCTGGCTGCGGGCGCGCTCGCGCTCGCGGCGCAGCTGGTGGTCGTGCTGCCACGCGAGGATCGGCGGGCCGAGGACGTCGTGGAAGATCTCGTACCGCGTGGGCGCCCCCGGCGTGCCGTTGACGCCGCGGACGATCCGCTCCCGTCCCAGGCGCTCGAGCAGCCGGCGCAGCTGCGCATCCTCGACGTCCGCGTACTCGGCGAGGTCGCGGGCCTCGTGCGAGAGCTTGCGGCCGGACGGCGTGACGAGCTGGCGCATCACACGCTCCGCCGAATCCTGCTCCGACACGGGGAGCCGGTCGAGCGCGCCCTGGACGTGCTCGCGGACGACGGCTCGCGCGCCGCCGATCTCGCGGAAGGTGTTCAGGCGCAGGACGTTCGAGCCCGCGAGGCGCTCGTGCTCCCAGAGGCGCTCGAGCACGAGCTGGAGGTACGGCGCCTCGATCCGGGTGGAGCGCTGCACGGCGGTGCCGCCGAAGTCGAGCCGCCCCTCGGCCACCTCGTCGAGCACCGCTTCGACGAGCCCATCCTCCGCGCTGAACTCCTCTCCGTGCAGCTCGCCGTAGCGGGCGAGCGGCCCGACGATCGCGTCGCGCCCGGCTGCGCGGTCGAGTCGGTCGAGACGGAGGAGGTTGCCGAACAACTCCGGGATCCGGCCGGCGAACTCGTCGAGCTCGGCGAGCGCGTCGTCCCGGATCGCGACGAGGACATTGACGCGCAAGCCGGGCCGCCGCAGCAGCTCGGGTAGCGCCGTGCTCAGCGGCCCCTCGAGGCCGTGGTAGAGCATGTACTCCTCGAACTGGTCGAGCAGGAGGTGCAGCTCGCCGTTTCGTTGCGCGGCCGCGGCAATGGTGTCCACGAGCCCGGCGGTCGCTCCGAGGTCGCCGCACTCGGCCGCCACCGAGGCCATCAGCGCCGCGGCCGGATCTTCCGCCCAGGAGTCGTGCACGACGACCGGCGCTCCGCTCGCCTGGCGCAGCCGGCGCGCGACGCCGGCGCGGACGAGCGAGCTCTTGCCGACGCCGCTCGGCCCGTAGAGGACGGTCAGCCGGCTCGCGAGGACGTTCGCCACGACCATCTCGACCTCGCGCTCGCGACCGAAGAAGAGGAGCGCGTCGAGCTCGGAGTCCTCGAACGCCGCAAGGCCCTTGTACGGGCTGTCGGGGCCGGCGTTCATCCTGTGGCCTTCTCCAGCGCCTGCTCGAGCTCGGCGACGTACGCGGCGGGCGCCATGTCCACGACCTCGACGTCGCGCCGCCGCCAGAACTCCCGCTCGAGCGGCTGCGGCCCGGCGTGCACCGACCAGGAGCGGTACGGCAGCGGCTCGCTGCCCCAGAAGCGCTCGAGCACGACACGCAGCGTCCAGGTCGAGAGCGTGTAGCCGAGGAGGAGGAGATGGGTGCGGCGCATGCGAGCGCCGAGCGCGACGGGCAGCCGCCGCGCGATGTCGCCGTAGTGGATGAAGTCGTCCTCGGTGACCGCGAAGCTCTCCCAGGCGCGCCCCGTCGAGCGGTCGACGCGCCCCTGCAGGTGGAGGAGGACGGTGCGCGCATCGAGGTCGAGCTCGCGCGTGTAGGCGTTCGGGCGCTCGATCACGGTCGCGGCGCCGCCCGGGGCGATGTGGCAGAAGCTGCCGCGCATCTCGCCGGCCGCGAGGTAGCAGACGGTGTCGTACGCCTCGTCACGCTCCTCGAGCGCGCGCTCGAGGGCGAGCTCGTAGCCCGTGGTGACGAGGAGCGGCTGGGCCGTCTCCCGCTCGCGCAGGAGGGTCGGCAGGCCAGCGAGGAAGCGATGGACTGCGGTCGGCTCCCCGTCGTTGGAGACGAGGCTGTGCAGCGTGTCGTAGAGCGGGCCGGAGCCGTTGAGCACCGCGACGGCCTGGGAGATGCGAGCCAGCTCCGGCACCACCTCCGTCTCGAGCCCGAAGCGGCGCGCGAGCTCCGAGGCGAGCGGCTCCGACTCCGAGCCGATGACGACCGTGACCTTTCCGGCGAGGAGGGCGGCCGCGACTTCGTCGAAGTGCTCGACCTCGGGGATCGCGCCGCGTCCGACCGCGAACGTCTCCTGGCGGAGGATCGAGGCGTGCACTCCGCGCAGGAGAGGGCTCGGCTCGAGCCCGAGCTCGCCGACGAGTTTCTCGCGCCCTTCCCGGTACACCTCGAGCGCCTGCGCCTGGCGGCCGGAGCGGTAGAGGGCGAGCATCAGCTGTGCCCGTAGCCGCTCGCGCAGCGGGTTCTGATTGACGAGCCTCTCGAGCTCCGAGATGAGCTCTGTCTGCTCGCCGATCGCCAGCTTCGCCTCCGCCCGCTCCTCGACCAGCGTGAGCCGGAACTCGTCCAGCCGCGCGATCTCGTCGCGCGCGAACGCCTCGTAGCGGAACTCGCCGAGCGGCTCGCCGTGCCAATGCTCGAGCGCCTCGTCCAGCAGCTCTGCGCGCCGCTGCGGCTCGCTCGCGCGTGCTTCGTCGACGAGGCGCCGTACCCACGCGAGGTCGAGCTGCTCCGGCTCGAGACGGACGAGATAGCCCGGCGAGCGCGTCTCGATCGTGTCCGGGCCGAGCGCCTTCCGCAGCTGCGCGACGAAGTTCTGGAGCGACGCGACCGCGGTCGCCGGTGGGTTTCCCTCCCAGAGCGCCTCGACGAGGCGGTCGATCGAGACGACGCGGCCGGCCTCGAGGAGAAGCAGCGTCAGGAGCCCGCGCTGCTTCGGGCCGCCGAGTCCAATCGGCTTCCCAGCATCGCGAGCCTCGAGCGGACCGAGGATGGCGAATTCGACCACCGCAGGAGGTTCTAGCACCCTTTCACGCGGCGGTCCCGGCCGCCGTTAGCGGGTCGTTAGTGGGTGATTGGCGCGGCCTCCGAGCGTGCCGCCCATGGCCATCGCTCCGGACAGGCTCCGCCAGCACAGGAAACCCCGCTCGCCGCGCTCTCGGCGCGACCGCGCAGCGCTCGTCACGGTCGCCTCCGGCGTCGCGATCGTCGCCGCGCTCGTCATCGTCTACACGGCCGTCCTCGGCTCGGGAACGCCGCCGTCGCCGCAATTCCTCGCCGGCTTCGAGGCCCGAAGCTACAAGCCCGGCCAGGTCGCCCTCCTCCAGATCGACGGCGGGACGACGAACCGTGTCACGCTCCAGTTCTTCCTCGCCGGCGCCACGGTGCGCCACGGGCGGGGTGGCTGGGACAAGACGACGTTCGGGAAGCCGGTGTCGGCGCCGCGGCACCTGCGGCGGCCGGCGAACGGCCCGTGGCTCGCGCGCCTCCGGCTCGGCTCGACCTGGCCGAGCGGCGACTACGTCGCCAGGCTCCGCTGGCACGGGCACACCGACTATGCGCCGTTCATCCTCCGCCCGACGACGCTCGGCACCGCGCCCGTCCTCGTGATCGAGCCGACGAACACGTGGCACGCCTACGACAACCTCGGGGGCGACAGCTGGTACCTCAACTCGAACGTCCACACCGTCGACCTGACGCACCCCTTCACCGCGAACGACATCCGCGGCGCGCAGGTTCCCGCCGGGCTGCCGGAACAGTTCTGGAGGCTCGACCTCGGCTTCCTCCGCTGGTACTGGCCGAGCGGTTTCAGGGCGGACTTCTTCTCCGACGACGACCTCGAGAACATCAAGAGCGCCGCGCAGCTGAGCCGCTACAGCCTGATCGTCTTCGCCGGCCACGAGGAGTACACGACGGCGCACGTCTACGGCCTGATCACGCAGTACCGCAACGCCGGCGGCAACCTTGCCTTCCTCTCTGCGAACAACTTCTTCTACCGCGTGCAGGTCGACGGGAACACGATGACCGGCCGCACCCGGTGGCGCGACATCGGCCGGCCCGAGGCCGCGCTCGTCGGCGAGCAGTACGTCGGCTGGGACGAGGACAAGTACGCGAACCACCCGTACCACGTCGTCGACACGGCGGCCGCGCCCTGGCTCTTTGCGGGCACGGGCTTGCACGATGGCGTCAAGTTCGGGAACTACGGGATCGAGATCGACGAGCCGAACGGCTCCTCGCCGCGCGGCACGCACGTCCTCGCGGTCATCCCGCACGAGTTCGGGCCGCACAAGCCGGCGAAGATGACGATCTACCGCGTCGGGCGCTCGACGGTCTTCGACGCCGGAGCCTTCAACTTCGGCGCGAGCGCGCACTGGCCGTCGGTCTCGCGGCTGGTCGACAACCTCTGGAGCCGGTTGAGCGGTGAGAGCCGGTGAGGTGGACTGGGGCCGTCGTCCTCGTCGCCGCGGTAGGTCTGCTCGCGTCGTGCGGCGGCGCCCACGCGCCGACGACGACCTCCGTTCCGCTGCCCCCGACCACCGTGCCGCCGCCGCCACCGGCGAGCGCGACGCTGCCCTGGCCGACCTACGGAGCAGACAACGCGCGGTCCCGGGCCGTCTCCGCGCAGGGAATACGGCCACCGTTCCGGCGCCTCTGGACATTCCACGGACGGGCCCTCCTCGAGTTCCCGCCCGTCGTCGGCTACGGCAGCGTGTTCGAGGAGGCGTTCGACGGGCGCCTCTACGCGCTCGACCCGGCGACGGGCGCGGTGCGCTGGCGCTACTACGCGCACCGCTGCGGCTGGGCGTCGCCGGCGCTCGCCGACGGCATCCTCTTCGCGAGCTTCATCGCCCACCCGAGCTGTCACTCGACGTTCCGGAACGGCGAGCTCGTCGCCTTCTCGCCCTCGACGGGCCGGATTCGCTGGCGGCAGCGGATTGGCCCGAGCGAGTCGTCCCCGCTCGCCGTGGACGGTGTCGTCTATGCCGCCGACCAGAACGGTTACGTCTACGCCTTCGCCGACCGCACGGGGCGGCTCCTCTGGCGCGTCGACACCGGCGCTGCGATCAAGGCGTCACCGACGCTCGCCGGCGGGCGGATCTTCATCGGCAACTACGCCGGGACGATGTTCGCGCTCGACGCCCGCACCGGCAGGATCCTCTGGCGCAACGGCGGCCACGGGAACATCTACTCGACCGCCACGGTCAGCGCCGGACGCGTCTTCGTCGGCTCGCTCGACGACAGGGTCTATGCCTTCTCCGCCCGCACCGGCGAAACCCTCTGGAGCGTCGGCACGGGCGGCTACGTCTACGCATCGCCCGCCGTCTGGCGCGGTGTCGTCCTCGTCGGCTCCTACGACGGCAGCTTCTATGCGCTCCAGGCGGACAGCGGCACGGTTCGCTGGCGCTACCCGGCGGGAGCCTCTATCTCCGGCGCAGCGTCGGCGATCGACGGCGTCGTCTACTTCTCGACCTTCTCCCACCGGACGTACGCGCTGACCGCCGGCCGCGGCCGCGTCGTGCAGGAGTGGCCGGACGGCGAGTACTCGCCCGCGGTCGCCGGCTACGGCCGGCTCTACTTCGTCGGGCTCGGCAAGCTCTACGCGCTCGTGCCGCGCTGAGGATCAGACCGGCGCGCTGAAGACGGGAGCGTGCGTCGGCGCCTTGGCGCCGCCCGCGCGCTCGAGCGTCGCGGCGACGACAGCTCCCTGAGGAACCGTCCCGCGGAGATGCACGACGGCGGTGCGGCCGCCGGCGAACAGTCCGGCCGGACGGGCTTGGCCGCCCGCGGGGATGATCCACGCCTCGTACGTCTTGCCGCTCGGCGCTACCGCGAGGCCGGAGACCCGCAGCGTCGCCTGCCCGCTCGGCCCGACGGAGATCACCGCGCTGACGACGCGGGTCGAATGCGCCCCGGCAGCCCAGACGCCGACTCCCACCGCTACGGCCGCCGCCGCGGCAGCCGCGGCCGCCGTCGCCCGGAAGGCCCACGAGCGGCGCAGCAGCGGAACGACGTTCCAGCGCTCCTCCGCCGCCGCGTCGAGGATCGAGCTGCGCAGACGCGCCGGAGGCTCAGGAGCCGCCGTCGCCCAGGCGAGCGCGGTCGCGGCTTCGTTGAGGCGCGTCAGCTCCTCCCGGCAAGCTTCGCACTGGCCGAGATGCGCCTCGTACGCCGCCGCCTCCTCGGCATCGAGGGCGTCGAGCGCGTAAGCGGGGGTCAGGTCGTGGAGGTCTCTGGCGTCCATGTCATCTCCGGTGCGGTTTCCTCCAGGAGCTCTCGCAGACGCGCGAGCCCCGTGAACATCCTGCTCTTGATCGTGCCGATCGGCTGGCCGAGCCGCTCCGCAAGCTCCGACTGCGTGAAACCGCCGTAGTAGGCGAGCTCGATCGCCTCGCGCTCGCGGTCCGGCAGCCGGCGCAGCGCTGCCTGCACGCGCTCGCGCTGCAGGCGCAGCCAGGCCACCTCGTCGACGCTGCCGCCGACGGGATCCGCAACCTCGTCCAGCGTGTCCCCGCGCCGTCGCTGCTCGCGCCGGACGAGGTCGACGGCGCGCCGGTGGACCAGCGTGAGGATCCACGTGCTCGCCTTTCCCTGCTCGGGGATGAACCGCGCCGCGGTGCGCCAGACGGCCAGGAAGCCGTCCTGCACCGCGTCCTCCGCGAGTGTCTCGTCGCGGAGCACGCGCAGCGCGAGCCCGAACGCGGCTCGTCCATAGCGGTCGTACAGCTCGGCGAGCGCCTGCTGCTCGGAGCGCGCCATCAGCGCGACGAGCGCTTCGTCCGAGAGATGCGCGAGCTCGCGAGTCACGTTCCTCATTCGCCTCAGAGCCGATTCTGGTTCGTCCGCGAACGAAAGTCGAACCGATCCTCCAGGTCGCGCAACGCCGTTCGACACAGGCCCCGGACCGACGGCCGCCGTTGACTGACTGGTCAATCTGTTTGAGGTTTGCGCAGGTTCGGGAAAGAAGGATGACCTGCCTCACCAAGGGGTGGGACTCCAACTCTCCGCGGGGGATTACATGCTCAGAGACTTCTCGCTTCGTCGCCTGCCACTCGTGCTGCTTGCGGCGTCGCTCCTCGCCTTCGGTGCGGCATCGTCCGCCCAGGGCAACAGTGGCAGCGTGCGGCTGGACCAGGCGTTTGTGCACAACCTCTCGCTCGCCACACTGGTCGGAACGGTGCCGTCGTCACAGCCGGTGACGGTCGGCGTCTTCCTGTCCAACCCGAACCAGGCGGCGGAGGATGCCTACGTCAAGCAGCTCTACGACCCGTCGAGCTCGAACTATGGGAACTACCTCGATCCGGACACGTTCAACTCCGAGTTCGGGGTGCCCGCGTCGAGCTTCCAGGCGGCGACGTCTTGGGCCCAAAGCAGAGGCCTGACCGTGACGCCGATCGAGACCTCTACGAACTACTTCCTCGCGAGCGGGAGCGCGGCGCAGGTCGAGTTGGCGTTCGGTACGCCGCTCAACAACTACACCGCGGCCGGCCGCAATTTCTACGCGAACACGCAGGCGCCGTCGGTGCCCGCGGCGCTCGGGATCTCCGACGTCCTCGGTCTGAACAACTTCAACCGGCTCGCGATTCCGCGCGTCCAGGCGACAGGCACGTCGCAGACGACGACGCAGACTGCGACCGGGACGACCCCGAAAACGGGTCTCTTGAGCATCCGGGACCTCTGGTCGATCTACGACGCGCCGTCGACGAACGCCGGCAACGGGCAGACGATGGCGATCTTCGGCTGGGGCGTCACCGACCCGGTCGTCCCCGACCTCCGGTCGTTCGAGGCCGAGTGGGGGCTGCCGGGCGTGCCGATCACGGTCAAGCACTACGGCGACACGTCGACGCCCGACACAAGCGGTGACGGTGCGACCGTCGAGTGGGAGCTCGACACGCAGGCCTCCACCGGCATGGCGCCAAACGTCAAGTCCGAGACCCTCTACTTCGCGCACCACAACAGCGACACCGACGCGCTCGCCGCCTTCGCCGGCTGGGTCAACGACAAGAACGGCCCGCTCCAGGGCAGCGCCTCGTTCGGCGAGTGCGAGAACGTCGGCAACGCGAACGCGATCATCACCGACGGCATGGAAGTGCCGGGGGACAAGATCCTCGAGCAGGCCGCTGCCGAGGGACGCACGCTCTTCTCTTCCACCGGCGACACCGGCGGCTCGTGCCCGATCATCGGCGTTCCGGTGCTCGGCTCGACGAACGGCGTCGCAACCCAGCTCTACCCGGGACTCAACTGGCCGTCGGCCAGCCCGTGGGTTGTCGCGGTCGGCGGCACCGATCTGAGCGGAGACGGCGGAACGCCGGAGCACCGCTTCACCGAGACCGCTTGGGAGTTCGGGGGCGGCGGCAACTCGACGAGCGAGCCGGCAGGCAGCTACCAGACCGGCGTCGCCTCGACGAACTGCACCTTCGACCCGAACGGGAACCCGTACGTCCCAGTCGCCGGCGCGGCAGGCCCGATCTGCCGGTCGACGCCGGACGTCGCCGACATCTCGGGCGACGTCGTGACGGGTAACGGACTCCTGATCAACGACGACGGTGGCGCCGACTCGCAGGGAGCGGGCACGAGCCTCTCGTCACCACTCTGGCTCGGAGTCTGGGCCCGCATCCAGGCCGCGTCGCAGGGCAAGGGGCTCGGCTTCGCGAACTACCAGATCTACAAGCTCGCGCAGGAGGCCCCGGGCCGTGATTTCTACGACGTCACGGTCGGCGACAACCAGCCGTATCCGGCGAAACCCGGCTATGACAACACGACCGGCTGGGGAACGCCCGAGATCTCGCAGATCATGCTTGACCTCACCGGTCGTCTCACGCCGTCGCACAACACCCCGCCGGCTCCGATCGTGACGAGCTCGTCGACAACTTGCGGGAACCTCTTCACCGATCCGGCAGGCGACGACGCGTATGCGCCCGAAGGCGTTTCGGTCGACGGGCCAGGCACGGCACCGCAGCTCGACATCCTCAGCGGCCGCGCCTTCCTCTCGACCGACGGACAGACGCTGCGGACGATCATCACCGTCAGCAACCTCTCGACCGTGATCCCGACGGGCGGCGGCGAGAACGACTACCAGCTCGTCTTCACGTACGGCGGGACTCAGTACTTCACGCAGCTCGCCGTCGAGCAGACGGGGACGGTGCTCGCCTGGGACGGGGAGCTCGTCCGCCTCTCGCTTGAGAACAAGTACCTCCAGGAGCACGTGGACACCGGGACGATCACTCTCGGTCCGAACGGCACCGCCGAAGTCGACGCGCCGATCTCGGACTTCCCGGGCTTGGCCGTCGGCGCCACGCTCCTGCGGCCCTCCGCGGCGACCTACGTCCGCGAGGGCGCGACGCAGGGACCGCTCGAGCCGGCCGACTCGGCCGGCCCGACCTACAACGACGTCCTCGGAGGTTGCTCCTCATGAAGAAGTCGACCCTCGGCCTGAGCGGCATCGCCGCGCTCGTCGCCACCACCGCCGTCCTCGCCTCCTCGGCGGGGGCGGCGGGGACGTTGCCGACATTGAGGCCGTTCTGCACCACCGGCCCGATCCGCTGCCAGTCGGCACTTCGCGTCGACATCCCGGTTGTCCCGGCCGCGACGGCGGCACACTCTGGGTACGGCGCACAGGACCTCCAGGCCGCCTACAAACTCGCCTCCTACTCGGCGACGCGAGGCGGTACGCAGACGGTTGCGCTCGTGGACGCGTACGACGACCCGACGATCGAGTCGGACCTCAACGTCTACCGCGCCTACTACGGGCTCGGCCCGTGCACGACCGCGAACGGCTGCTTCAAGAAGGTCAACCAGGACGGCGAGCAGGGCAACTACCCCATCGCCAACCCCGACTGGGAGCCGGAGATCGCGCTCGACACCGAGATGGTGTCGGCGGTCTGTCCGAAGTGCCACATCCTGCTCGTCGAGGCGAACTCGGCCGACGAGGCGATCGCCACGTCCAACCCGGCGCAGCACAGCGATCTCGGCGCCGCGGTCGACACGGCCGTCAACCTCGGGGCGACCGAGGTCTCGAACAGCTACGGCACCGCCGGGCCGGAGCCGGATCAGACCTTCTTCGACCACTACTACGACCATCCGGGCGTCGCGATCACCGCGTCGGCGGGCGACCAGGACTACGGGACGGTCTGGCCCGCCGCCTCGCCCTACGTGACAGCAGTCGGCGGCACTGAGCTCGTCCAGGACCCGACCACGGCGCGCGGCTGGAGCGAGTCGGTGTGGGGCAGCCTCTATCCGGGCGTCCTGCCGAACGACGCGCAGGGGACGGGCAGCGGCTGCTCGATGTGGGAGCCGAAGCCGGCTTGGCAGCACGACGCCGGCTGCGCGGGCCGGACGGTCGCGGACGTCTCCGCGGTCGCCGACAACGTCGCGATCTACGACAGCTCGCCGGAGATCGGCGGCTGGGGCGTTGTCGCCGGCACGAGCATCGCCTCGCCGTTCACCGCGTCGGTGTACGCGCTGGCCGGAAACGCGAAGTCCCTCGTCTACGGCTCGTATCCGTATAGCCACACAAGTGGGCTGTTCGACGTGGCGAGCGGTTCGAACATGACGCCGACGACGACGTGCGGCTACCTCTGCCAGGCCGGGCCGGGCTACGACGGTCCGACCGGGCTGGGCACGCCGAACGGCATCTCGGGCTTCTAGCCAGGAGGTGGACGGCCGGGGCTTCGGTCCCGGCCGTCCGCCTTCGACGGTAGGCACTTGACAGACGCGCGCCGGGATGCGAGAGTGCGCGCGTTGGGCCCGGAGGTTGCGCAAGCGATCGACGGGCCTGACATCTTTCTAGGGTTGGTTTATCGCGCGGATAGCGTGGCCCCGTGACGGTCTCCTTCTGGATGGAGCAGCTCGGCGCGGCGCCGGAACGACCGTCGCTCGAGGGCCGCGTCGAGGCGGACGTCTGCGTCGTCGGCGCCGGCTACACCGGCTTGTGGACCGCGCTCGAGCTGCGGCGCGCCGATCCGTCCCTCGAGGTGGTTGTGGTCGAGAAGGAGACGACGGGATTCGGGGCTTCCGGCCGGAACGGCGGCTGGGTGCTCGGCGCGCTGGTCGGCTCGCGCGCGGGCTGGATCGCGCGGGGCGGGGAGGCGGGAGCGCTCGCGCAGCAGCGGGCGATCGAGCAGACGGTGGACGAGGTCGGCCGGGCCGTCGCGGAGGAAGGGATCGACTGCGACTTCGTCAAGGCAGGCACGCTCACGGTCGCCCAGAGCGGCGTCGAGCTCGACCGGCTCCGCGCCCAGCAAGGGGAGAGTCTTCTCCTCGATGCGGCAGAGCTCGCCCGCCGCGTCAGGGTGCGCGGCGGTGTGGGCGCGCTCTACAGCCCGCATTGCGCGCGCGTCCAGCCGGCCAAGCTCGTGCGCGGGCTCGCGACCGCGGCCGAGCGTGCCGGCGCGACGATCTACGAGCGGACGCCCGCGCTCGCGCTGGAGCCCGGCTCCGTCCGGACGCCGGCCGGCGAGGTGCGGGCGCGCTGGATCGTCCGCGCGACCGAGGCGTACACCGCCGACCTTCCTGGTCTGCGACGCCTGCTCGCGCCGGTGACGAGCGCGATGATCGCGACCGAGCCGCTGCCGGATTCCGTCTGGGTAGACCTCGGCTGGGCGGGCTGCGAGACGATGCTCGACGGCCGCAACCTCTACACGTACCTGCAGCGGACGGCCGATGGCCGGATCGCGCTCGGCGGCCGCGGCGTCCCCTACGTCTTCGGCTCCGGCACGGCTCGGGAGGATTCGCCGGCGCCGCACATCGTCGACTGGTTGCGCGGGCGGGTGCGCGACCTGTTCGGGCTCGACGCCGGCGTCGCGGCCGCGTGGCAGGGAGTGCTCGGCGTCAGCCGCACCTGGCGGCCGGCCGTGGGAGTCGATCGCGCGCGCGGGATCGCCTGGGCGGGCGGCTACGCGGGCGACGGCGTCGCGGCGTCGAACCTCGCCGGCCGGACGCTGCGCGACCTGATCCTCGGCCGCGAGACCGAGCTGACGGCGCTGCCGTGGGTCGGGCCGCTCGACCGGTCGTGGGAGCCGGAGCCGTTCCGCTACGTCGGCATCCACGCCGTCCACAAGCTGCTCGGCGCCGCCGACCGGCGGGAGGCGAAGACGGGCCGGCCGTCGGCGTTCGCCCACGTCGCCGGCACGATCTCCGGCCGCGGCCACTGAGACGGCCCTACTGGCCCGTCGGATCCGCGGCGCTGCAGGCTGCCGCGCCCGTCGGGAGCGAGCCCGTGAACGTCGCGGGCGGCCGGGGCCGCCTGAGCTAGGCGTCCACGGCGTCGAGGAACGCGAGCACCCGCTCCATCAGCAGCGCGGCGGCGGCGGGGTCGTAGTCGGACGTGGACGAGTCGGCGAAGAGGTGCTGCTCGCCGGGGTAGAGGAACAGCTCCGCGGCGTCGGTCGAGGCGGCGAGCTCGCGGGCGGCGGGGAGGTCCTCGATGAACCAGGCGTCGTTCTCCTTCGCATGGATCTGGACGGGGACGTCTTGAGGCCACGCGTCGCCGAACTCCGTGAATGGGACGACGCCGTAGATGAGGAGCGCGCCGCGGGCGCCGGGACGGGTCTGCGCGAGCTGCTGCGCCGGCATCGCGCCGAACGAGAAGCCGGCGTAGACCACTTCGGCGGGGAGCTCCTCGCCGGCCGCGACGCCGCGCCCGGCGAGCTCGCCGAATCCCGTCTCGCGTGCGAAGGCGACGCCGGTTTCGATCGTCGGGAACGTTCGGCCCTCGAACATGTCCGGCGTGTGGACGGTATGTCCCGCCTGCCGCAGCTCGTCGGCGAACGCGCGGACCCCGTCCGTCAGTCCCTGCACGTGGTGGAAGAGCACGACTTCGGCCATCCGAGCCTCCTCGTAGTATTGATCCAACAATATGGAACGTTCCGCAACACTAGTCTGATCAACGATGGACGGCAACCCACAACCGCCGGACTACGAGCTCGCCGACCGGGTCGCCCTCACCGAGCCGGCCCAGGTCCGCGCGATCACGCATCCGCTGCGGACGACGATCCTCGGCCTCCTCCACGAGCGCGCCGCGACGGTGTCGGAGCTGGCGGCGGCGCTCGAGCGGCCGAAGAGCACGGTCGCCCACCACGTCAAGGTGCTCGCTGAGAACGGGCTCGTCCAGGTGGTGAGAACACGGCGCGTACGTGCGATCGACGAGCGGTTCTACGGCCGCACGGCGCGGATGTTCTACGTCGGGGTCGAGCGCGGGCCGGAGGGCGACGAGATGCCGCGCGACTTCAACGACTTCGAGGTCGCCGCCCGCGAGTCGGCGACGGCGTTCCGCGACGGGGAGCTCTGGGGGTTCATCCGCCACGCGCGGCTAGCGGAACCGCAGGTGTCGGAGTTCTGGGAGCGAATGGCCGAGCTCATCGCCGAGTTCGACCGTCTGCCGCGCTCGGGCGACACGGTCTACGGCTTCGCGGTCGGCATCTATCCCACCGACCACCCGACGTTGCCCGACCCCTTCTAGATGCAGCCGCCCACGTCGTAGCCGAAGACGTCGACGTAGGCGCAGGCTCCGAACGGGTTCGTCCGGATGGAGACCGAGATCGTCGCGGCCGTCTTCCAGTCCGACCAGCCGGAATCCCACGGCGGCCAGACGACGTCCCAGTGCTGGTACTTGATGCTCGCCGTGCCGCTCCCCTCCACCGAGACCTGCGGGTAGTGGGACTGGACGGTGAGGCTCATGTGGTACGCGAACTGGGCGTAGCCGCGCACGGCCCACAGGTCGACGGTGCCCGTCGAGACGACCGTGTCCGCATAGATGGGCGTACGCGCGGTGGCGTAGAAGGTGCCGTCGCCGTTGATCCGCATCGAGACGCCGAAGGAGAAGCCGGCCGACTCGACGGTCGCCGTCGCCGTGAGCGTCGTCGGATAGTCGGCCGTCTCGCAGGTCTGCCCGACGTTGATCGTGAACCAGAAGAACCAGATGAAGGTGTCGTGGCAGAAGGTGTTCCTGCCCGAGTAGAACTCGACGTTCCCGTTCACCGTGAAGGCGCGTAGGTCGATGTTCGCGTTCGCGCCGAGGTAGAAGCCTCCCTCGGCGTTGACGTTGAGGGTGCCGTCGATATGGACGGTGTCGCCGGCGTTGAAGTGCACCTCGGCGTAGAGGCCGGCCTCGCCCGGGAAGTTCGAGAACTTGACCTTCGAGTCGACGAGCGTGTAGCCGCCTGCGTTGATCGTCGCGGTGCCGTCGAGCCGGAAGAGGAACTTGCCGCCGTCGTATAGGAAGGAGCCGTTGAGTGCGGCCGAGCCGCCGCCGATCGAGACGTCCGCTGCTCCCGAGACCGAGACGGCGGTGCCGTTCCTCGCGATCGTCACGGCGACCTTGGGCTTGAAGCCTGCGAGGTCGAGGTGTGCATTGCCCGTCAGTGAGAAGTCGCCGGTGTCGTCGACGGAGCCTGCGACGTCCACGGTGTTCGAGCCGCTCGTGCCGAGGATCTGGACGGCGGCGTTGACGCGGAGCCGGACGATTCCTCCCGCCTGGCCGAGCCAGAGGCCGGTGGTGCCGCTGAAGCCGCCGACCGTGAGCGAGACGTCCTTGGCGGCCATGTACCAGTCGCCTGTCTTGGCGGCGACCTTGGTTCCGCCGGGCAACGTGATGTTCGTCCCCGCGGGCACGGCGCCGTAGTACGCGGCGCCTTCGAGCCGGGCGCTGAAGACGCCGTTGACGGAGATGCCGGCGGCGACCTGGAGGTAGCTGGGTCGGGCGACGACGGTCGCGTCGGCGAGCTTGTAGCCGCGATAGGTCGCCGCGACGTTCGCGTCGACCGAGAGCGGAGCCGTCTTCGAGTAGTCGACCTTGAACTTGCCGTCGAGGGTCAGTCCTCCGACGACGACCTTCGCCGTGACTTCCGCTTTCGCGGCGTTGAGCTGCCCGTTGGCGATCGAGAGCCGGAAGTCGCAGTCGGCGGTCGCGCCGAAGAGCGCGATCCGTCCCTTGGCGGAGAAGTTGAGGACGTTCGAGGCGCCGCCGGACTCCGTGTGGATCGTGACGGCGAGCCCGGTCGCGGTGATCGCGTCCCCGATCGCGAGGCGATCGAGCGTGCCGGTGAAGTCCGAGACGACGACGCTGCCGTTCTTGCTGATCTTTCCCGCGACGGTGACGTTCGTCCCGAGCACCTCGACGCCGCCGTTGAACGCGATTCGGACCTTGTCCTGGGCGAGCGAGACCTCGAGGTGGGTCTGCTTGATCGTGAGGCCGCCGGCGGGGATCTCGCCGATGTCGGCCGTCGCGTCGAACTTGAACGGCTCGAGGCCGAGCGTCGCCTTGATGACGACGGGGATGCCGGCGACCTTCCCGTTGAAGTTGAGGGAGAGGCCCGCTGCGTACCGGAATTGCCCGACAGTGCAGCCGGATGGCGCGATCGCGAGATCGAACACGGTTGCGGTGAGCGCGCCGGAGCCGATGCTCAGGACGGTCTGGCTGTTGTTGGTCGGATCGGCGACCTGGATCCCGAGGCACGGATGGTCGAGCGAGAGGTTCGCCACGACCGTCGTCTTCGCGCCGTTGGTGACGCCGAGGTTCTGGCGTACGACGCCCGGGAGGACTGCGCGCGCTCCGAAGCCGAGGCCGGGCGTCGAGCTCGGGATGTTGTAGGAGAACGCGACGGCGAGGTCGTAGAGCGTCAGGTCACGCGCTCCGAACGCGTCCCGCCAGCCCTCCGGGCTCGTGAACGAGAGCGTCCCGGCGACGGTCTGGGAGAGCGTTGCGTAGGAAAGGCCGACGCTCAGATCGATCTTCGAGGAGGAGATGGTCATCCCGGCCGTGCCGCCGAGCCCGACCGTGAAGTCGCCGGCCTGGCGGGCGATCTCGAAGTACGTCGACTTCAGCGCGACGCTCGCGGCCGAGGTCGAGCTGCCGTAGAGGTACGGCTTGCCCGGGATCGCGAACTCCATGCGAAGCGCGTACGTGTCGGCGGCGGGGTTGAAGACGCCTGTGGCGCGGCCGTTGATGTCGCTGCCGAGCCGGAGCATCCGGCGCAGCCAGGGCGGGGTGGCGAAGTCGCCGGTCAGCTTGAAGCCGTCCGCCGGTAGCTCGATCTTCGTGACCGCCTTGGTCAGCGGGTCGACGACGTTGAGCTTGGTCGGGTAGCTCGCCCAGCCGAGAACCGTCGCAGCCAGTCGCGAGCCGTCGCCGCTCGCGCCGGGCAGCGAGAAGCTGCCGAGCGGGACGGCGATCGCCCAGCCGCTCGACGAGAAGGCGGCGTGGACGGTCGGGAGCGTCCCGAGCGCGGGGAGCGTGACCCGGCCGGAGAGGTCGACGTTGTAGCCGCCTGGGTCGGCGCTCTCGGTCGACGGCTCCTCCGCCGGCTTCGGCATACCGGAGGAGATCAGGACGCGGGCGGCGTCGATCGAGATCCCGGCGCCGAGCGAGAGGCCGCGGTTGAGCTTCGCCTCGACGCTGAAGTCGCCGCTCGGCAGGGCGAGCGTCCCGGCGAGGCTCGTCGAGACGTCGCCGATCGCCGGCAGCGCGAAGGTCACGTCGCCGCGGGCGGTGAAGAAGATCGAGGCGTCGCGCGGGCACGGCGCGCCGGTGTCGGGGCACGTGTTCGAGAGGCGGAGGGCGAGGTTCGAGACGGTCACGCTGGAGTGCGGTTTCCAGGTGCCGGGGAACTTCGCCTCGAGGCTGAGCGCGTAGCTGTCGTCGCGGGCGACGATCGCGCCGCTGAAGTTCTTGCCACTGATCTTTAGGCCGGGCAGCGGCTCCCAGACGGCGTCGCCGGTTCCTTTCGCGGTCAGCGACCAGTTGGCCGGGTCGGCGTAGGAGAAGCCGACCTCGACACCGATCTTCCCGGTTGGGGGCGACAGCTCGACCGTGCCGCTGCCCTTGAGGTTGAGCGCGGTGTCGGTCGGCTCGGCCTTGACCGACAAGGTCGCGATCTGGAGGCCGGGGACGATCGTGATCGGCTGCGTCAGCGTGCCGCTGACGGAGATCGCGAGCGGTCCGCCGGGCTGGCTCCTGCTGACCTTGCCCGCGACATCGATTGGCGAGCCGGCGAGCTGGACGAGTTGCCGGATCGCGAGGGTGAGCGAGAAGGTGCCGTCGCTCGCGATCGAGCCCTGCAGATTGAGGCTCGGCGCGGGCGAGTTCGGGCTCGCGTCGCGCTTTGGCCCGGTCGCCGTGACCGTGGCCGAGACGCTCGTCGTGTCGCCGCCGCCGGCGGTGAACGCGATCTTCGTGCTGCCGGTCCAGCCGCTCGGCAGCGGGACGAAGGCGATTCCGGCCCCGGTGATCGTGCCGGCGAGGGAAACCTCCGCGCCGCCGAACGGAACCGAAAGGCCGCCGCCGGCGAGTGTGAAGGTCGGGGAGTGCCAGGCGGACGGACCGCGAAGCGTTCCTGCGCTGAGGGTGATCCCGTTCTCCGTCACTGTCCCGTCGACGCCGCTCGCGTCGAGGGAGCTGCCGACAGAGAAGGTGGCGCCGGAGAAGCTGAACTGCGTGTTCGCGTTGCAGCCGCTGCCGGTCAGCTGGACATCGGCGAAGCCGAACGAGACGCCGCCGACCGACGCGCTGAACGAGCCGTTGGCCGCGTTCTCGGCGTCCTGGACGAGCTGGCAGAAGATCGCCGGCGGGGCGGCGCCCGGCGTGAGGTGCGGCCGCGCCGCCGTGTGGATCTGGGTGCCGGGCGGCGCGGGCGTGACGTTGCGGAGCTTCCGCGCCGGCTTCGGCAGGCGCCGCCGCTCGCGCGGCGGCCCGCCGGGCTTCTCCTTCTGCGGATGCGGCTGGCGGATCGTGAACCCCGCCGTGGCGCTCTGCAGCGGCACGACCCGGATCCGCACTCCCGCGCTCGAGGTGGCGCTGCGGTCGGAGACGGTGAGCGCGAACTTCAGAATCGTGGAGCGGGTGACCTGCGGCGCCTGGAATTGGACGTCCGCCTGGGTTGCCGGGCCGAGCCAGGCAACCGGCGGGCCGGCGACCTGCGTCCAGCGGTAGGTGAGACCGAGGCCGCTACCGCCGCTGCCGTCGCCTTCGAGCGTGATAGGGGTCGGGAGAAGCGGCTGGCCGGCGCGAACGATCGGCTGGTCGGCGAAGTAGACCTTGTCCGGCTCGTTGATCCGCGCGTACAGCGCGTGGCGCGGCTCGACCTGGATGGTCGCCGCGCGAGCGTGGGCCGGAGTGCCTCCCTCGACGTAGGCGCGCGCCTGCAGTGCGAGCGTCCTCAGGCCTGTGCGCGGGGCGAAGCCGGCGACGACGTGCAGGCGCGGCGAGCGTGCGCCTGGCGCGAGCGGGGCGGCGGTGCAGCGAGCCGAACTGCGGGTCGACGCGCAGCTCCAGCCGGTGGCGTCGAGCCGGACGAGGTGGACACCCCGCGGCAGCCGGAGCCCGACGACGACCGGGCGGCCGGTGGTGAGGTTGCCTGTGTTCCGGACGGCGAGCCCGAAGCTGCCGGTGCCACCTGCCGTCGGGACGCGGCCATTCGTCCAGTTCGGGACGAGCCGCGCCGCGCCGCGCGAGACCGTGACGAGGACTGGCAGCTCGGAGACGTGCGGGGCGCCGCTGACCAGATGAACGGAGGCGCGCCAGTCCTCGGTCTTCGTCGTGGGCGTGCGGGCGAGCAGGGAGACGGTTGGCCCCTCGAGCGAGTCGGCCGGCGCGAGCTCCGCGCCGAACGTGTACGTGCAGACAAGCGCGCGCGTGCCGGAGCACGACCAGCCGGGGGGAGCGCTCACCGACGAGACGGTGGCGCCGGCGCCGAGGTTCTGCGTCAACTCGAGCCGGCTCCCAGCCGCGATCGGCGCACCGCCCGCGTTCCGGACGTCGAGCCGCTCGCTGGACGGGCGGCCGGAGACGAGATGGAGCGGGCGGCCGTCGGTCGCCGGTACGGCGCCGCGCGGCCCCGGGCGTAGGAGGCTCAGCGCCGGGAAGCCCCGGTTCGGCTCGAGGATCAGAAGCGGCAGAGAGACGTCCGCCTTCGGATCTCGCGCCTGCGTCTCGTTCGAGCTGTGCGCGCCGAGGTCGAGCTGGCGCCGGCCCGGGATCGCGCCGGGCGCGACGGCGAAGACGAGCCGTACAGAGAGGCGCTTTCCGGCACCGAGCTCGCGTGGTGACGTCGGATAACACGCAAATGCCTGGCTGCCGCCGGCGAGAACGGCCTTGTCGAAGCACTGCCAGTTGCCCGGGGCCTCCGCACGAAGGAGGCTGAGCCCGGCCGGGAAAGCCCCGCCGAGCGAGAGGCGGCCCTCGGTCGCTCCGATGCCGACGTTCGAGATTCGGGCGACGATGGTCTTGTTCGTCCCCGGCATCAGCTCCTGCCGGCCGCCGGACGCGACGGCGGTCACGCGCAGCTGCGCGGCGGGAGGCGGCGCCACCGCGAGCTCGGCCGGCGAGCTGACGGCGAGCGAGGGCGGCCAACCGTCGGCGACGACGCGCACCGACCACTTCTCGACCACCGTCTTCCCGCCCGGCTTCAGGTGGAGCGCGGCCACCTTCGCCGGGTCGAGGCGGAACGTGAGCCGCAGCGGCGCCGAGACGCCGCCCGGCTGGATCGTCTGGCTGCTCGAGCAGGACGGCGGCGAGCCTTGCGCTCCGGCGCAGCTCCAGCCTGTCCCGGCGGCTGTCCACGTGCCGATCACCGCAGCGGGAAGCAGATTGGAGAGCTGGGCGCCGCTCGCCGCGACCGGCCCCGTGTTCAGCAGTTCGACGGTCTCGACGCCGCCACCTCCGCTCCGCACCTGCGTCCCGGTCGTCGTCTCCGCATAGAGCACGGGGTAGCCGGGGCCGCGGACGATCCGCATCGTGGCGAGCGCTTGGTGGCCGGCGATCGAGCCCGTTCCCGTGACGTGGAAGACGGCGCGGCTGCCGACGCGCGCGGTAGCCGGAGCGGTGAAGCCCACGAGCAGCGGCAGGGAATGTCCCGGCTTGACCGAGCCGGCGAAGGAACACGACGCGCCGCCGGCGGCGGCGTGGCAGCTCCAACGGCCGCTGATCCGGTCGCCGGCGCCGAAGCCGGGTACCTGGCTGAGATTCGTCGAGCCGGTGAAGCGGTAGCCGGGCGGAGCGGCGATCGCAACGGACGGGCTCGCCAGCGCGCCTGCGCCCTGACCGGCGACGTTCGACAGCTGGACGAGGATCTCGGCCGCGCCGCCGGCGATCGTCGCCGCCGAAGCCGCCCGCGCGGTGAGGCTCGCTGTCGGCGCCTGAGTCGCCGCGCCGACCGGAGCCGCGCCTGCGGCCGAGAGCGAGGCAATAGCCGCGACGCCGGCGCAGGCCGAGGCAGCAAGCTGCCACGGGCGCCTGCGATCACTCCTGCTGTGTGCGCCCGTAGCCAACTCTGACTACCCACCTACTCACATCGCGGGCGGGGAGGCAAGCCTTCTCCCATTGCCAGGAGTGGCGCGCCAAGCAAGACTTGAGCCGTGGCCGCCAGTCTCGAGCACGCCCAGCCGCCGGCAGAAGGCACCCTGCCGGCGACACGCCACGGCTATCGCGCCGGGATCGTCGCGGCCGTGGCCGCCGTCGGGCTCGCCTTTGCCCTCGCCCCGCTCGCGATCGTGAGCGTCATCTCGGTCCTCCACGGGCCGGTCGTCGGCCGTACCTGGGTCGTCATGCGGCCGACCAATCTGCAGGGGGAGTGGACGAAGCTCAACCTCAGCGCGTTCAAGATCGACGAGACGGCCCGGAAGCTCACCGTCCGCGTCACGGGGTTCCACAACTGTCCCGCAGCCAGCTGCCCGGCGCGCGAGCGCATCCAGCTCTTCTCCGTCCACGCGGAGCCGACCGGAGCCCTCGGCGCCCCGCCGTCGCAGACGATCGACCTACCCAAGGACTCCGGCGAGATCGAGCAAGAGGTCACGCTCCCCATCGACGGCAACCTCACCGACTATCCGTTCGACCACTACACGCTTCTCCTCGGCGTCGCGTTCTCGCGGGCCGCACCGGGCGGCAAGTACGTCCCGTCCACCGTGCGCGCTGCCGGACGGGCGCTGGCATACACCGTCGAGGACGGCGTCCCTCGGCTCACGATGGCCCAGCCACGGATCCTCCAGGCGTCGGACTACGACCGCAGCGGAGTCGTCTACGACAACGTCGTCGCGCTCCGGTTCTCACGGCCGCTGTACCTGCGCGTCCTGACCATCGACCTGATCCTCCTGATCGTGATCTCGGCCATCTACGGCGTCATCTTCCGGCCGTTCAACCAGATCATCCCGACCGTCGGCGGGCTCGTCCTCGGTATCTGGGGCGTCCGCTCGCTGCTCGTCGGGAGCTATCCGCCCGACTCCACCGGCGTCGACCTCGTCCTCGAAACGGCGATCCTTCTCGTCCTGCTGGTCGTCGGCGTTCGTTCGATCCACTACATGTGGCCGAACGCGCATCTCCGTCCGGCTGCGCCGCGACCCGAGCTCGCAGCGGACGAAGACACGATCGACGACGGCTTGGTCGAGGTAGAGACGGAGCCCGGCGGCGACGAGGACTCCGGTCGCTCGGAGTAGCGCAGCCCGAGTCTGCCGAGGTCGCACCCGTCCCCTTGTAGGGTCCTGCGCATGGCGTTGATCCGAGCAAGGCTGACGACGCCACTCGTGCGCGAGGACGGGCAACTACGCGAGGCGAGCTGGGACGAGGCGCTCGACCGCGCGGCAGCGGGCTTCCGGAGAGCACTGGACGACGGCGCCCTGACCGGCGTCTTCTCCTGCTCGAAGGCGACCAACGAGCTGAACTTCGCAACGCAGAAGTTCGCCCGGGTCGCGCTCGGCACGAACAACGTCGACAGCTGCAACCGAACCTGACACGCGCCTAGCGTCGTCGGTCTGGCGACGGTGTTCGGTGCGGGTGGCGGGACGAGCTCCTACGAGGAGACTCGCGGCGCGGACCTGATCGTCCTCTGGGGCTCGAACGCGCGCGAGGCGCACCCGATCTTCTTCCACCACGTCCTCAAGGCCGTGCATCGCGGTGCGCGCCTCGTCGTCGTCGACCCGCGCCGCACACCTTCGGCGCAGTGGGCCGACCTCTGGCTCGGGCTCGACGTCGGTACCGACATCCCGCTCGCGAACGCGGTCGCGCGGGAGATCATCGTGGCGGGGCTCCACGACGAGGAGTTCATCGCGCGCGCGACGACGGGCTTCGACGCCTACCGCGCCTCGGTCGAGCCGTGGACGCTCGCCGAGGCGGCGCGCGTGACGGGAGTTCCGGCCGACGCGATCCGCGAGCTTGCCCACGCCTACGGGACGGCCGAGCACGTGCAGCTCTGCTGGACGCTCGGGATCACCGAGCACCACAACGCCGTCGACAACGTCTTCGCCCTGATCAACCTCGCCCTCCTCACGGGCAAGGTCGGGAAGTGGGGCTCCGGGCTGCAGCCGTTGCGCGGCCAGAACAACGTCCAGGGCGGGGGAGACATGGGCGCGATCCCCAACAAGCTGCCCGGCTTCCAGGAGCTCACCGACGACGCGATCCGCGCGCCGTTCGAGGCGGCCTGGGGAACGGCGGTCCCGTCGCAGCCGGGGCTCCACCTGACCGACATGTTCGAGGCGATGGAGGAGGGAGAGCTCACCGCCGTCTACGTCGTCGGCGAGAACCCGGCCCAGGGGGAGGCGGACCAGCGGCGCGCCGAGCGGCTGCTCGAAGGCCTCGATCATCTCGTCGTGCAGGACCTCTTCCTCACCCGCACCGCGGAACTCGCCGACGTCGTCCTTCCCGCTGCCGCCACGCTCGGCGAGGTCGAGGGCACCGTCACCTCGAGCGAGCGGCGCGTGCAGCGCGTGCGAAAGGCCGTCGAGCCGCCCGCCGGCGCGCGCGACGACATCGAGATCGTCTACGACCTCGCCCGGCGGCTCGGCCACGAGCTCGGCTTGCCCCGCGCCGCGGACGTCTGGGAAGAGCTGCGCTCCCTCTCGCCGATGCACGCCGGCATGAGCTACGCGCGGCTCGAGGAGCTGGGCGGCATCCAGTGGCCGTGCGGCGACGATGAGGATCCCGGCACGCTCTTCCTCCACGGCCGCCTCTGGGACGACGTGGTCTCCGAGCGCGCGCCGTTCATGCCCGTCGAGCACGACCCGCCGGTCGACAAGCTCGACGACGACTTCCCGCTCCGCCTCACGACCGGCCGGCGGCTCGAGTCGTTCAACACCGGCGTTCAGTCGGGACGCTTCTCGTCGCCGCTCCACGTCGACGGCGAGGCGATCCTGCTCGCGCCCGCAGACGGCGAGCGCTACGGGATTGCCGACGGCGCGCGCGTCCGGGTCGTCTCCCGGCGCGGCTCGGTCGAGGCGCCCGCGCGCTACGACGCGACGCTGCGGCCCGGCCTCGCGTTCATGAATCTCCACTTCCCCGACCAGGTGGCGACCAACGTCCTGACGATCGACGCCACCGACCCGCAGTCGGGCACGGCCGAGTTCAAGGCCACCGCGATCCGGCTGGAGCCGGTCTAGTGGACCTGAAGCTGCTCGAAGCGGAGCCGACCGACGCCGAGCGCGCGGCAATCGACGCCGTCGTCGGCGTCGAGCCGGATGACGGAAACCGGGTTGCGAGGCGTGACCGGACGCGGCGGCATCTCCTTCTGCCCGCGCTCCGCGCCGCGCAGCAGCGCGCCGGCTGGGTGACGCCGGGCGCGCTCGGCTACGCGTCGCGCCGCCTCGACGTGCCGCCCGCCGACGCGTACGGCGTCGCGACCTTCTACGCGATGCTCGCGCTTGAAGAGCGCCCGCCGGAAGTTCTCCACGTCTGCACCGACCTCGCCTGCCGCCTCGCCGGCGCGAAGGTTCCCGAGGGCGCCGTCCCGTCACCGTGCCTCGGCCTCTGCGAGCTCGCGCCCGCCTCGCTGCGCACGATCGCGGGCGAGGAGCCGCGCGAGATCCAGCTGCCCGAGCAGCGCCTGCCCGTCCACGGCGACCGGCTGCTGAAGCGGATCGTCAGCGGCGAGCCCTACGGCGAATTCGCCGCGCTCGCGCGCGCGAAGGAGATGGGACAGGACGCCGTGATCCACGCGATCGCCGACTCGAAGCTCCTCGGCCGCGGCGGCGCCGCCTTCCCGACCGGCGCGAAGTGGGAAGCCGTCGCGCGCCAGCCCGCCCTCCCGCACTACCTCGTCTGCAACGCCGACGAGTCGGAGCCGGGGACCTTCAAAGACCGCGTGATCATGGAGCAGGATCCGCAGGCGCTCGTCGAGGGGATGGCGATCGCGATGTTCGCGACCGGCTGCGAGAAGGGTTACCTCTACATCCGCGCCGAGTATCCGCTCGCGCAGGAGCGGATGCGGGAGGCGATCGAGGCGAGCGGTCTCGACATCGAGCTGCGGATCGGCGCGGGCGCCTACGTGTGCGGCGAGGAGACGGCGCTCTTCCAGTCGATCGAGGGCTACCGCGGCGAGCCGCGCAACAAGCCGCCTTTCCCGGTCGAGGTCGGCCTCTACGGGAAGCCGACCGTCGTCAACAACGTCGAGACGCTCGTCAACGTGCCTCCGATACTCCTCGGAGACACGCGCGAGACGCGGCTCTTCTGCGTCTCCGGCCACGTCGCTCGGCCGGGCCTCTACGAGCTCGAGCTCGGCACACCGCTCGGCGAGCTGCTCGACCTGGCGGGAGCCGAGCCGCCGAAGGCCGTCCTGCTCGGCGGCGCCGCCGGCTCGTTCCTGCGGCCGGACCAGCTCGACCTGCCGCTCTCGTTCGATGGCGCCCGCGAAGCCGGCGTGACCCTCGGCTCGGGCGTCGTGATGGTCTTCGGCGAGCAGGCCGATCTCGTCGAGGCCGTCCTCCGGATCGCCGAGTTCTTCCGCGACGAGTCGTGCGGCCAGTGCGTCCCCTGCCGCATCGGCACCGTCCGCCAGGAGGAAGCGCTCCACCGGCTCGCCTCCGGCCGGACGCAGGGAGACGAGCTCGCCGTCCTCGCCGACCTGTCGCAAGTGATGCGCGACGCCTCGATCTGCGGGCTCGGCCAGACCGCGGCGAGCGCCGTCGACTCCGCCATCCACAATCTCGGAGTGCTCGCGTGAAGATCACAATCGACGGAGTCACGAGCGAGGTCGACGGCGGCACGATCCTCGACGCGGCGCGCGCGATGGGGATCGACACGCCGACGCTCTGCTACGCCGACACGCTCACCCCGGTCAACGTCTGCCGCGTCTGCGTCGTCGAGCTCGAGGGAGCGCGGACGCTCGTGCCCGCCTGCTCGCGCCAGGTCGAGGACGGGATGGTCGTCCACACCGACTCCGAGCGCGTCCGCACGAGCCGCCGCCTCGTCCTCGAGCTGCTCGGCTCGGCCACCGACCTCTCCACCGCGCCGGAGGCGCTCGCCTACAGCGAGCGCTACGACGCGGAGCCGCAGCGTTTCGGCCCGGACACCCGCACCGTCGCGCAGCCGATCAAGGTCGACAACGAGCTCTACGTCCGGGATTACTCCAAGTGCATCCTCTGTTACAAGTGCGTCGAGGCCTGCGGAGTCGACCACCAGAACACGTTCGCGATCGCCGTCGCCGGACGCGGCTTCGAGGCGCGCATCTCCACCGAGTTCGACGTGACGCTGCCCGAGTCGGCGTGCGTCTACTGCGGCAACTGCATCGCCGTCTGCCCGACCGGCGCGCTGATGGCGACGAGCGAGCACGAGCTGCGCGAGGCCGGGGAGTGGCGCGAAGAGGAGCAGACCGAGGTCGACACCGTGTGCCCCTACTGCGGAGTTGGCTGCAACCTCACGCTCCACGTGCAGGACGGCGACATCGTCAAAGTCAGCTCGCCCGACGACCACGACGTCACGCTCGGCAACCTCTGCATCAAGGGACGGTTCGGCTACCAGTACGTGCAGAACCGGGCCAAATAGCGCCCGCGCGTCAGGGAACGCCCGGATGCCCGGGCCGCGCCTGTCCGGTCTCCTGTCGGGATGGCCTTCCGCACGATCATCGAGCCCTTCCGCATCCACTCGGTCGAGCCGCTACGGCTGACGACCGACGAGGAGCGGCGCGCGGCGATCCGTGAGGCCGGCTTCAACCTTTTCGCCCTGCGCGCAACGGACGTCCTCATCGACCTGCTCACCGACTCCGGAACAGGCGCGATGTCGCGCGACCAGTGGGCCGCCATCCAGCACGGCGACGAGAGCTATGCGGGCTCGCCGTCCTGGTACCTCTTCCTCGACGCGGTGCGTGAGCTCTTCCCGTTCGCGCACGTCATCCCGACTCACCAGGGCCGCGCCGCGGAGAAGATCCTGTTCACGGCGATCGCCGGGCCAGGCCAGGTCGTCCCGAACAACACGCACTTCGACACGACACGCGCGAACGTCGAGTTCACGGGAGCGGAGGCGGTCGACCTGCCGATCCCCGAGGCGCTCGTCCCATCGCTCGAGCATCCGTTCAAGGGAAACATGGACGTTGCGGCGCTCGAGCAGCTGCTCACGGACCGCGGCCGCGACGCCGTCCCCGCCGTCTTCGTCACGGTGACGAACAACTCGGGCGGAGGCCAGCCCGTCTCGCTCGAGAACCTCCGCGCCGTGCGCGCGGTCTGCGACGCGTTCGGCGTCCCGCTCTTCCTCGACGCGTGCCGGTTCGCCGAGAACGCCTGGTTCATCCGCGAACGCGAGCCCGGCCAGGAGAACCGGCCGGTCGCCGAGATCGTGCGCGAGATGGCCTCGCTCGCCGACGGGATGACGATGAGCGCGAAGAAGGATCCGATCGCCAACATCGGCGGCTGGCTCGCCGTCAACGACGACGCCCTCGCGGAGCGCTGCCGCAACCTGCTCGTCCTCACCGAAGGCTTCCCCACCTACGGCGGCCTCGCCGGCCGCGACCTCGAGGCGATCGCGCAGGGACTGAAGGAAGCGGTCGACCACGACTACCTCCGCTACCGCATCCGCTCGACCGAGTACCTAGGCGACGCGCTCATCCGGGCCGGGATCCCGATCGTCCGGCCGACCGGCGGCCACGCCATCTACCTCGACGCGCGCGAGCTCCTGCCGCAGATCCCGCCGCTCGAATACCCCGGCCAGGTGCTCGCGGTGGCGCTGTACGAGGCGGGCGGCGTGCGCGGCTGCGAGATCGGCACGGTGATGTTCGGCCGCCGCCCCGACGGGACGGAGGAGCCCGCGGCGCTCGATCTCGTCCGCCTGGCGATCCCGCGCCGCACATACACCCAGAGCCACATCGACTACGTCGGAGAGGTGTGCGCGCAGGTCGCCGAGCGCCGCGACGAGCTGCGGGGCCTGCGCATCACGTACGAGCCCGCGGCGCTGCGCCACTTCACCGCCCGCTTCGAGCAGCTGAACGGCTAGTCGCCAGAATCCCGTCACGTTTCCGGCCGGGCGGCTGGCTAGCGTGGCTGGATGGATCCGCTCGACGGCCTGAACCCCGAGCAGCGCCGCGCCGCCGAGGCTGTGCGCGGCCCGGTCTGCATCCTCGCCGGCGCCGGGACGGGGAAGACGACGACGATCACGCGGCGAATCGCGCAGCAGGTCGCGTCGGGGACGTTCGATCCGGCGCAGATCATGGCGGTGACGTTCACGGACAAGGCGGGCGGCGAGCTGCGCGCGCGCCTCGCCGCGCTCGGCGTCTCTGGTGTCCGGGCCGGGACGTTCCACTCCGCCGCGCTGCGCCAGCTCCGCCACTTCGCGCCGGGCGAGCTCGGCCGCATCCTCCCGTCGAAGGCGCTCCTGCTCCGGCAGATCGGCAACCGGCTGCGCGCGCCGTACAAGTTCCGGCCGGCGGGAGACCTCGCGACCGAGATCGAGTGGGCGAAGAACCGGCGGATCGGCTCCGACGGCTACCTCGAGGCCGCGGCCGGCCGTGAGCCGCCGATCCCGGCCGACCTGATGGCGCGCGTCTACTCCGACTACGAGCGGCGGAAGGCGGACGAGGGCCTCATGGACTTCGAGGACCTGCTCGAAGGCGCCGTGCGCCTGTTCGAGCGCGACGAGCGCGCCGCGGCGACCTTCCGCGCGCAGTACCTCGCGTTCACGGTCGACGAGTACCAGGACGTCAACCTCCTGCAGCAGACGCTCCTCGAGCACTGGCTCGGCAACCGCGACGACCTCTGCGTCGTCGGCGACGACTACCAGTCGATCTACGCGTTCACCGGAGCCGGGCCGGAGCATCTCCTCGCTGTCCCGAAGCGGTTCCCGCACGCCACCGTCGTGCGGCTCGAGGAGAACTACCGCTCGACGCCGCAGGTGCTCGCGCTCGCGAACAAGCTCGTCCCACGGCTCGGCGGCTCGGAGAAGGTGCTGCGCCCGGCGCGAGCCGACGGTCCCGAGCCGGTCGTCAGCGCGTTCGCGTCGCCCGCCGACGAGGCGAAAGCGATCGCCGAGCGGATCGCAAAGGAGAAGACGCCGCTCGAGGACGTCGCGATCCTCTGCCGGACGAACGCCCGCCTGTCCGATTTCGAGGAGGCGCTGCACGACGCCGGCATCCCCTTCCAGGGCTCGTCGCTGCTCGACCGCGACGCTGCGCGCAAGCTCGTCCGCCGCCTCGGGGGAAGCTCCGCCGACGCGGCGAGCGCGGTGCGTGCAGCGGCACTCGAAGCCGGCTGGCTCGAGGAGCTGCCGGAGAAGCTCGGCGAGCGCGAGCTCGTCCGCCAGACCGACCTGACGCGGCTCGTCACCCTCGCGTCCGCGTTCCCGGGCGACGGGGCGGCGTTCGTCGCCGAGCTACGCCGCCGCTTCGATCCCGGCGGCGACGACGCGCGCGGCGTCAACCTTCTTACGCTCCACAAGGCCAAAGGGCTCGAGTTCGACACCGTCTTCCTGCCGCGCCTCGAGGAGAAGGAGCTCCCGTCACGGCAAGCGCGCACGCCGGACGAGATCGACGAGGAGCGGCGGTTGCTGTACGTCGGGATGACGCGCGCGAAGCGCGTCCTTTGGCTCAGCTGGTCGGGTAAGCGCTCGCGCTTCCTCGCCGAGCTCGGTCACGCCGCGCCCGCGTCGGCGGCCGTGCAGAGCAAGCGGGAGTGGACGCCGGTCGCGGAGCGACTCCGCGCCTGGCGCCTCGAGCGCGCGCGGGAGGACGGCGTCCCGCCGTATGTCGTCTTCCACGACTCGGTGCTCCACGCGATCGCCGATGCGCAGCCGGCCTCGCTCGGCGAGCTCGCGCAGATCGCGGGCGTCGGCCCGGCGAAGCTCGAGCGCTACGGCGCCGATGTGCTTAGCCTCCTGTGATGCAACCGCTGCGCGGGCTCCTCGTCGTCGATTTCACGCGCTACCTGCCCGGCCCGTTCGCCTCGCGGGAGCTGCTCGAGCTCGGCGCGCGCGTCGTCTGTGTCGAGCCGCCCGGCGGCGACCCGCTGCGTGCCAGCGCGCCGGCCTGGCATGCCACCCTCTCCGCCGGCAAGGAGTCCGTCGTCGTCGACCTCAAGGAGGACGCAGCTCCCGCGTTGGAGCTGCTCGGCCAGGCCGACGTCGTCCTCGAGTCGTTCCGGCCGGGCGTCGCGTCGCGGCTCGGCATCGGCCCCGAGCACGCGCCGGCCACGGCCGTCTACTGCTCGATCACCGGCTTCGGGCTGGAGGGCCGCCACACGCAGCGGGCCGGCCACGACCTCAACTACCTCGGCTGGGCGGGCGTGCTCGAGGACACCGCCCCGGCCTGGCCGCCCGTCCAGATCGCGGATCTCGCCGCGGGTGCGCTCGGCGCAGTGACGAAGATCCTGGCCGCGCTGTTCGAGCGGGAGAAGACCGGCCGTGGCGCCCATGTCGTCGTTTCGATGACGCACGGCTCGCACCGGCTCGCGGCGCACCGGCTCGGCGGCGATCCAACGCCGCGCCTTCTCACCGGCGGCCTCGCCTGCTACCGGATCTACGCGACCGCCGACGCGCGCTGGCTCACGGTCGCCGCGCTCGAGCCGGTCTTCTGGCATCGCCTCGTTGAGCTGCTGGAACGGCCGGATCTCGCCGAGCGCCAGTACACCGCCGAGCAGGAGGAGCTCGCCGCCGAGCTGGCCGCGATCTTCTCCGAGCGTCCACTCGCAGCTTGGCTAGAGCTGTTCGAGGGCGAGGACGTCTGCGTCGGCCCGGTCGCCACGCTCGCCGAAGCGGCCGACGACCTGAGCTAGAGGACTCCGCGCCGACCGGCGCTACAGTTCAAGCACACGAGCGTCGCGACTTTCCGGCCGTCGGCCGCCGAGCCGTGGCGGGATCGGAGGCGCGATTGCTGCCTCTCGACCGCGAGCAGCCACGCACGAAGCCGCTCCTTCGAGGGACTCTGCACCAGGTCGGCTTCGTCGTCGCCTGCTGCGTCGGCGCCGTGCTCCTGCCGTTCGTCGACGGTCGCCGGCTCGTCGCCGCCGCGGTTTTCGCGGCCTCGGCCAGCGCGATGCTCGGCGCCAGTGCGCTCTACCACCGCCGCACCTGGAGCCCGCGCGCCCGCCTCTGGATGCGGCGGGTCGACCACGCGGGCATCTACATCCTGATCGCGGGCACCTACACCGCCGTCGGCCTGCTCGCGCTCCACGGCAACTTGCAGCGGATCGTGCTCGGCGTCGTCTGGGCCGGAGCAGGCGCCGCGATCCTCACCAAGCTCCTCTGGGTGACCGCGCCGAAGTGGCTGTCCGTGGTCGTTGGAGTGGGACTGGGCTGGGTCGGGATCGTCGCCATGCCCGAGATCTTCCGGTCGGCCGGCCCCGCGGCGGTCGCCCTGCTCGGGGCAGGTGGCCTCGCCTACACGGCCGGCGCGATCGTCTACGCCCGGCGCAAGCCTGATCCGGTACCGGCGGTCTTCGGTTACCACGAGATGTTCCACGCGTTGACGCTCGTCGCGCTCGCGTGCCAGTACGTCGCGATCGCGTTCTTCGTCGTTCGCGTCGGCTGAGCGGCTATTTCCCGAGCTCGACCGCGACGCTCGTGATCTGCGCACCTTGGTCGACCGAGATCAAGCGTCGTTGCGTGCTGCCGCGCGCGATCCAGCGGAGGAGGAAGTGGAGGCGGTGGCGGCGGTAGATGACCGCCTGCATGGCCATCCGCGTCTCGACGTGGTAGCCCTCCGCCTCACGCTTCGTCAAGAACGCGTCGAGCGCGCGCGACCGTACGTCGTCTAGCCGCGCGCGAGCCACGACTCGACCTCTTTGAGGGTCATGTCGTTGCGATCTTCGACGGGCTTGCGCGTCGCGTCGATCAACGCGTATCCGTAATCGGAGTGCCGGAGCTCGAGGCCCTGGTCGCGGGCGCGCCGCTGCGCGGTGTTCTTGCGCAGCTTCTCCTTCTTCGCGTCGTCCGCGCCACGCCAGTTCTCCTCGCGCGATGCGCCGCCGGGCGGCACGACGACCTGCCGTGTGCGGCGTGGTATGCCGTCCTGGTCGCGGGGAGAGGGGCTCACGCGGCGTCCTCTGAATCCTTTTCGTCCTCTGAATCCTCTGCGTTCTCGGTGTCCTCTGAATCCTCGGTGTCCTCTGAATCCTCTGCGTCCTCGGTGTCCTCGACGTCCTCGACGTCGTCGGACTCCGGCGCGTCGCCGTTCACCGCTGGCGTCACCATGAGACCGGTCTCTTCGTCGTAGACCGGGAGGAGGCCCGCAGCGCGTAGCGCCTTCTTCTCGGCCTTCCGCTCACGGCGCTCCCTCAGGGCGAGCTCCCGGGCCCGCTTTGCGTGCGTCTGCTGGTTTCGAGCCGCCATCCGGAGCCTTCCTTTCTGGAGGCGAGCGGCAGCTGCGGGGCTTGCGCCGGCGCAGCTGCCGTCGCTCGTGCCTATGCGGACGCGAGAGCGACGTTCGTCGCCTGCGGCCCCTTCTCACCCTGCTCGGGCTCGTACTCCACCTTCGCGTTCTCCGCGAGAGTCTTGTAACCCTCGCCCACGATCGCGCTGTGATGGACGAACAGATCCTTACCGCCGTCGTCAGGAGTGATGAACCCATACCCCTTGTCGGCGTTGAACCACTTAACGGTTCCGGTTGCCATTGATATACACCTCCTCTGCGTCTTCAGGAACGGGCAGAGGAGGCGCAACGTGCGCATCCGGTACTCGCTCAGTAAGTCGAATAACCGTAGCAGCCCTGCTGTCAGGCCGTTAGTAGCGCCGCCGGCGGCGCGTGCGCGCGCGCGGGGCGGGGGCCGGAGTCTGGATGCCCGACGCCGCGAATGCGTTCGTGTGACCGAGCGCCCCGGCGAGCTTGCTGACGTCGAGTCGCTGCTCGGGCAGAACGAGCGTCACCCCGGTGCCGGTGCGGCCGGCGCGACCCGTCCTGCCGACGCGATGGACGTAGTCGTCGGCGGTGCGCGGCGGATCGAAGTTGATCACGTGCGTGATGTCGTCGACGTCGAGCCCGCGGGCGGCGATGTCGGTGGCGATCAACGTGGCCACGCGGCCGGATCCGAACTGGGCGAGCGAGCGCTCGCGCGCGTTCTGGGACATGTTCCCGTGCAGAACCGCGGCGCGCATGTCATGGATGCGGACGAGCTTGCGTGCGAGCTTGTCGGCGCCGTACTTGGTGCGAACGAAGACGAGCGCGAGCCCGCGGTCGCGCTTCAGCTGCTCGGCGAGCTGGTCCAGCTTGTCCTCCGAGGTGACGGCCACGAACTCGTGTCCGATCTCCCCGGGCGCGTTCTCGATCTGGGCGCCGGTCGTGAACCGCGACGCGTTGACGGTGTACGTCCGCGCGAGGTCTGCGACAGGGCCGTCGAGCGTGGCAGAGAACAGCATCGTCTGGCGGTTCTCCGGGATCTCCCTGAGGATGCGGTCGACCTGGGGACGGAACCCCATGTCGAGCATGCGATCGGCCTCGTCGAGGACGAGGACGCGAACCGAGCGAAGCGAGATGAGCTTCCGCTCGAGCAGGTCGTTGAGCCGGCCGGGTGTGGCGACGAGGACGTCCGCGCCTTGCGCGTGCCTCGTCTGGCCGCTGACCGACGTGCCGCCGTAGACCGCGGCAATCCGCAGCCCGCGCGCCTTGGCGAGCGGCTGCAGTTCCTCGACGATCTGCGAGGCGAGCTCGCGCGTCGGGACGAGCACGAGCGCGCCGGGATGCGCCGAGGCGCCGGCGGTGCGCTCGATCATCGGGATTCCGAATGCGAGTGTCTTGCCCGAGCCGGTGGGCGACGCCGCGAGGACGTCGACGCCAGCGAGGGCATCGGGCAAGACGAGCGCCTGGATTGCGAACGGCGACCGAACGCCGCGACGCGAAAGCGCCTCGACAACGGGCGCGCTCACACCGAGCGCGGTGAAAGATTGGAGCATGTAGTTCCTTCCTGTAATGCGGGTTCGAGATGCGAGAGACTCGAAACGCCTGTTGACAGGAGGAACGAGAAGCTGAATCTCCCGGCCGCCAAAGTGGTGACCGTGCAGCCACGGTAGCAGCCGCGCAGCAAAAGAAGAGGTTAGGACGGTCGGCGTCGGTGGAATCTCCGCGGCACCGATGAGTGCCGTGCGCTTGGAACCCGCAGAGCAGGCGACGAGGCCCTCGCTGCTCTTCTTCTTCGATCCGCGCTCCGGCCGGTCGCGGCGCGCGGAGGGATTCCTCGCTCAGGTCCTGCAGCGACGCCGCAACCACGACACGTTCCAGCTCTATCGCGTCGNNCGCCACGACGCACGACGCCGTGGCCCGCAAGTTCCAGGTCGATCGCCTCCCGGCGCTCGTCGTCGTGGAGAACAAGCGCGTCACGGCGCGCCTCGAACGGCCCCGCGGCTGCAAGGAGCTCGCCGAGTTCCTCGAGCCCTGGCTCTCCTGACTCCGGAACGTAGGGAGTAGCGGCCNNCTCCCCAACTCGACCAGAAGAACAGGGAGATCAAGAACCCGACGATCCCGACGATGAGCAGGATCACTCCGACTGTGTGGATGTTCACCCCGCTGGTGGTCGCACTTACGGCCCAGATCAGGACCGCGCCGGCGGCGCTCAGTAGCAGACTTGCGGTGACGCCCATCTCGTACCTCCGTGGTTTGTGAGTGATAGGAAGACTCAGTTCCCGCGCGCGGGAAGAGGGACAGTGCGACGATCGACGTCTCTACCTCGATTCCACCTCTAGCTTCGGGCAACGGAACGTGCTCCGACCCGGCTGTTTGAGGGTGGGCCTACGCGCGACGCCGATCTATGTGGCTGTCGCCGGAGGTATGCGAGCCTGTAATCGCAACAGCTCGCACATGAGAGGGTACACGACGAGGCCAGGATTGGCCTGGCCCCGTACCGCTCGAAGCTAGCCGGATGCTCGGGGCAGCAGCGAGGCCCCACCGCGCCAGACGATCGCGGCCACCAGGACGGCGGTACCGGTGAGGACACCGAGTACGCCGCCCGAGACGGCGACGTGAAGCGCCTCGGAACCGCCGATGCCGGTTGCGGCGAGGACGGCGCCGCCGGCGCCGGCCTGTGTCGCTGCGCCGGCAAGTCCGACCGGCAGCGCGGCCGCAGCCGCTCCGGCGCAGAGGAAGAGGAGCGCGAGCGAGATCGAATAGCCGACTCCGAGCGCGCCGAGGAGCAGGAAGCACGCGACCGCGCGCACGAACCAGCAGGCAGACACGAGCGCCCACGCTTCCGACGCGTGCCGCCGCGAGGTCGTGCGGGTACTCACCCACCGGCCGAGGCGGAAGCGCAATGTCCGCCGGCTGGCCGCCACGCGTGGCAGCACGACGATCACGGTCGCGGCTGCGACACCCGCTGCGGCGACTATCGCGAGCCCGATCCGCACGGCCGTCCCGGCGTCGGGGAGCACCGCGCCGGCCAGCGCCAGCGGGACGAGGGCAACGCTGTCGATCAGCCCGAGCATGACAAGCGAAAGACAAAGCACACGGATGCCGACCGGACAGCTCGGATAGCGGCGCACGACGGCGATGCGCATCGCGTCGTCGAAGCGGCCGGGGAGAAGAACCCCGGCCAGGGCAGCGCCTCCGTTGCCGGCGGCGAGCGCCAACATTGGGGGCCGCTCGGCAGGCGTGAATAGCCGGCCCCAGCCGAGGGCCTTCAGCGCCTGGGCGAGCACCAGCAGCAACGCCGATGCCACGAGCACCATGGGGTGCCGGCTCGAGAGCGGCCAGGACATCGCCGCGAAATGGCGGACCGCCAGCACCGCCAGCGCGAGCGTGACCGCCCCTGTGCCGGCTGCCAACGCCCAACGGCCGCGTCGTGACCGGCGGAGCCGCGCGTACGCGCCGATGAGCAGGCGGTACCGGGACTCGAGCAGGATCGGCGTGACGGAGACCACGATGGCGGCGAGCGGATCCCGAGGCACTGCCGCGTCGAGTCGGACGTGCTTCCGTGCCGAGTCGGCCATTACCCTTTCCCGTCTCCGACGGTGGCCCCCCTTGGAATTGAGGGCGGATCTCGCGGAGCCGGACTGCTTCTGGCCTCGCCGCACCGTTCGCCGCGCCGACGAATACGGCGCTGCATCCTGAATTCTAGCGCGTCGCCTGCTCGCCGACGCTGTACGCTCCCTGCATGAGCGTGCGCGCCCTTCTCGAGCGGTTGGGTCTTGGACGCCGGCCGCCGACCGGGCCTCTGACCACGGCGGAGCAGACGACCGCCGACGAGCTGGAGACGCGAACCGAGCTCGCCGAGAGCGAGCGCGCCGAGCACGACCACGAGCACGGGGCCGAAGCGGAGTAGGGAGGACGGGTGGCGACGAAGAAGCAGAAGGCGCGGGCCGCGGCTGCCGGCAAGGAACCGACCGGCAAGCAGAAGCCGAAGAAGAAGACCTCGCGCGGCAAGTAGCAGCGCCGGTCGGTCAGCTAACGGGCGGCTCGGAAAGCAGGGCGTCGAGAACGTCCCGGAGCCGTGCAGAGGCGAGGCAGATCGTGCTGTCCGCCGCGCCGTAGTAGAGGCGCAGCTCGTCGCTGGCCGCGTCGTGCAGCAGGCCGCAGGGGAAGACGACGTTGGGGACGTCGCCGGTCCGCTCGTACTCTGCGGTTGGCGCGAGTACCCAGCTGGGTAGCCGTCGCAGGACGCGGGTGGGCTCCTCGAGGTCGAGCAGGGCGAGCCCGATGCGGTAGATGTCGCCGCTGACGGTCTGTTTGACTCCGTGGTAGACGAGCAGCCAGCCGTGCTCTGTTAGCAGCGGCGGCGGGCCGAGGCCGATGCGCAGCGAGTCCCACCAGGCGCCGTCGCGGGGCTCGAGCACCTTCTCGCGAGCGCTCCAGTTGACGAGGTCGTCGGAGCGTGAGAGAGCAATCTCTTGGCCCCCGCCGAACTGTGTACTCGGGCGGTGGAAGAGCACCCAGCGGCCGTCGACTCGGTGCGGGAGGAGAGCGGCGTTCTTGTCTTCCGGCTGCCTGACGATGCCGTGGCGCTCGACGCTGGCGAAGTCCTCGGTCGTAGCAAGGAAGACAGCGGGACCGGCAGGGCCGTATGCGGTGCAGGTGATCACCCAGCGGTCGAGCTCGTCGATCCAGACGACGCGTGCGTCCTCGAATCCCCACTGCTCACTGACGGCACCGTCCGGTGCGAGGAGCGGTTCGGCATCGATCGACCAGTCGGCGATCCCGTCCGCCGAGCGGGCGACGGTGAGGTGCGAGATGCCTCTGCGATCTTCGACCCGCGCGAGCAGGACGGTCTTGCCGTCGACGAGCGCGGCGGCCGGGTTGAAGACGGCGTTGACCGGATACGGCCAGTCCTCCGCGCTGAGGAGGGGATTGGCGGCGTGCCGCTCGAAGAGCTCCAGCCCGCTCACGCCAGAGCCAGCTCGCGCGCGGGCGTCCCTGCCGAGGCGCGGATCCCGGCTGCATCGAGGAGAAGTGCGGCCCGGTGGAGTGCAAGCGTCGACTCCGCGCCTTCGTTCTCGTTCAGCGCCTCGCCGCCGAGCCCGTCGCTGCAGCCGCCGGTGGCGAAGTCGTAGAGCGGTTTCTGCAGGCTGTTGCGTCCGAGGAACCACTCGAAGGCCTCGATTGCCCTGACACCGTGCTCGGGATCGCGCGTGGCGGCGTAGGCGGCCAGTTCGGCTTCGACGAGCGCTGCGGCGTCGAGCGGTTGCTCGTCGCCGGTGTCCTGAACGGGCTCGTCTCGCCGCCGGCCGCGGTGCCCGGCGAGGCGAAGGCAGTCGCCGTCGAGCCCGGATTCGTCGCCGAGCCAGCGCAAAGAGTCGAGGCCGAACGCCTCGAGGTCGTCGCGGCCGAGCGCGGCGGCGCCGGCGATCAGTGCCTGCGAGAGGCGCGCGTTGTCGTAGCTGAGCTCGTCCTCGAACCAGTTCCAGCCGGGCGCCGCGTTGCGTTCGTAGGCGTCGCCGAGCTGGTCGACCAGGCGCTCGAGCAGGCGGTGCGCCTCCGGCTCGAGCCGGTCGGGATCGAGACGGGAGAGGCCGAGCACCGCGTAGGCGGCTGTTCGTAGCGAAATGTCTCCGGCGAGTGCGTCGACCTGCCGTGCGAGCAGGTCGCGGGACGGCACCACGAGAGCGGGGATCCACGCGGTGGCGAGGATCTCGCCGAGCGCCCAGACCGACCGGCCGACGTGGTCGCCGACGTGCGGCTCGTCGAGCCAATGCCGGTCGTAGCTCATGAAGTTGCGCATCCCCGCGTCGTCGGTGGCGGCGTGCAGGAAGGCGAGCGCGCGGTACAGGATCGACGTCCAGACCTGCTCGTCACCGCGGCGGGCGAGCGCGAGCGAGACGACAGCCAGGCGGGCGACGTCGTCGACGCAATAGCCGCTGTCACGGTTGGGGATGATCCCGTGCGCGTGCTGCACGATCCCGACGTCGTCGACCAGCGTGAGCAGGTGGTCGCTGCGGAGAGTCGCCAGATGAAGATCCGCGACACCCTTCGGCCGGCGGCGCGGCGCCAGAGCGAGCGCCTCGCCGAGCACCGTCGCGGTCGCCTCGGCAACGGAAGGCCACGCGAGTGACGAGCCGATCCGCCGGGCCTCCGCGCGAGCAGCCGCGAGCAGCTCGGGCTGCTCGACGTAGTCGCTGACGGCCTCGGCGAGGGCAGCAGGATCATCGAACGGGACGAGGCGGCCGGCGCCGCTCGCGAGCATGTCCTGCGCGTACCAGTACGGCGTCGAGACAACGCCGCAGCCGGCGGCGATCGCGAAGGTGAGCGCGCCGGAGGCGATCTGCTCGCGGCTCCGGTACGGAGTCACGAACACGTCGGTCGCTGCCAGCAGATCGGAGAGCTGGTCGACTGACAGGAACCGGTCGTCGAACTCGACGCTCGCCTCGAGGCCCAGCTCGAGCACGCGCCGCTCGAGCATCAGCCTGTACCGCTCGCCCTCCCTGTGCGCGATATCCGGATGGGTGCGCCCGGCGATCCTGTAGACGATCTCGGGGTGCCGCTCGAGCATCGCCGGCATCGCCTCGATCACCGTTTCCAGGCCTTTGCCCGGCGAGATCAGTCCGAACGTCGAAAGCTGGAATGCATCCGTCCTGCCGCGACGCGCCCGGGCTGGATCGCGGCCTGCAGCCGCGCGAGCGGTCAGCCTGACCGGCGCGCCGTGCGGCACGACGCGAACCTTCTCCGCCGTGCATACGCCGGAGGCGACGAGCAACTCGAGCGCCGTCTCCGTCATCACGATCACGAGCTCCGCCTCCGCACACAGCTCGGTGAGCACCTCGGCCTGATGCGGCGTCGGCTCCGAGAGCACTGTGTGCAAGGTCACAACGAGCGGCTGCGCCAGCTCCTGTGCGAACGAGAGGACGTACTCCCCGTCGCGGCCGCCGAAGATGCCGTACTCGTGCTGGAGCAGGACGACGTCGACGTCGAGCCGTCCCAGCATCCTGGCCGTCCTGACGTAGTCGCCCCGGACGGCCTGCGCGATCGTCGCGAGCAGGCCTCGCCGTTGCGGGCTGGACGGCTCGTTCAGGACCGCGACGAGCTCGGCGCTCTCGACGCCGTCGACTCCGAGCAGCGTTCCTCTCAAGTCGGCCGCGAACGTGCCGATCCCGCACGCCCGCGGCGGATAGGTCGAGACGATCGCCGTGCGCAGGCGCTTGCCCGTTACGAGCGCACGCTTGCCGGCACCGGCAGTGCCTGCATCTGCTGCGGCTCCTGCAGGCCGTCGCGAGTGGTCGTTCGCTTGCGCAGCATTCCACTGGTCGCGCCGAGCAACTGGTCGAGCACGCGCCTAAGGGCCTTCTTCATCTTGTCGCTCCCTCTGACGACTCCCCCGAAATGGCAAGCGGCGGGCTCGTGTGGGAGTCAGAACACGGGGACGCTGAGGCCACCCTAGCCGAGAAGTTCCGGATCGCTTTTGCAGCGAGCTACGATTTAGCCGCGCGTAGACCTACGCGGAGCCGCCGAGGCTGCACCTCTCCTCTCCGACTTACACACCGAGAGGAGGAACCCGATGGGCTCCGCACTTGCAGCAGAAGCGACGATCCCTTCCGTCGAAGGCACGCCGGAACGTCTCGACTGGAAAGCGTTTTCTGCGCGGTACTTCCCGAACTGCTGCCGGCACGATCTCCAGGCGGTCGCCGCATACGCCGCCTACCGGCACGGCCTTACAGTTCCCCGGTGATCGGATCCGACGATGCTGAGCGCGTGCAGGCGGCGGTGCGCGAAGCCCGCAACGACGCAGCACCGTTCGCGCTGGTCGCCGCCGCGCTCCTGATTGCGCTGGCGCTCACGACAAGGTACGGGCACTGGGAGATGCTCGGGCGGTCGGTGTGGTGGATATGGCTGGTCGTCGCCGCTCCCTATGTCGGTCTCGCCGCGACGCTGCTCCTCGGCCTGAAGCGCCTCCTCCACCACGATCACCGGCGCGAGATCGTGATCGGGCTTCTGGCCCTCGTCTGGGTCTTCAACGTTTCCGGTCTTGTCCTGCTCGTCGCCTCGCTCGTGGCGCATTCCGCGATCCACATCACGGGGGCCGAGCTCCTCGCCACCGGCGGAACCCTCTGGTTCACCGACGCCGTCGCGTTCGGCCTCGCCTTCTGGGAACTGGACTGCGGCGGGCCGGTCGCCCGCGCTCTGGCGACTGCAGCGCGCAAGCCCGACTTCCAATTTCCCCAGGACGAGAACCCGCAGCTCGCACGGGAAGGGTGGGCGCCGCGCCTCTGGGACTACTTCTACGTGTCGCTCACAAACGCCACGGCGTTCAGCCCGACCGACGCGATGCCCCTGAGCCGCCGGGCCAAAGCCCTGATGGCCGCCGAGTCCTTGCTATCGGTCGTCACCTTGCTGCTCATCGCAGCGCGGGCAGTCAACATCCTCTAGGCGACGCGAGCGTTCGCTAGGGGGCGATCCGCACCGGCGTCCCGAGCGGAAGAAGGTGGGCGAGCAGGGTGATGCCGGCATTGCTGATCCTGATGCAGCCGTGGCTGACGCTGGTGCCCAGCGTCGAGGGGTCGTCGGTGCCGTGCAGCCCGATCTCGCCTGCTCCGGCGCCGAAGCTGTAGAGGATGTCCGAGAAGGCGGAGAGACCGAATGCATACGGGCCGTACGGGCCGTGGGGGTCGGGTTGCTTGAGCAGTTCGGCGAGGAAGTACGTCCCTCGTGGTGTCGGCAGCACGGACCGCCCGACGCCGGCCTTCTCGACGCGGATCAGCTTCGCGCCCTTCCAAATCCGGAGCTTGTGCGCGCCGAGCGACACGACCACCCGGTACGGGTCGAGCGACAGCACGACCGACCTGTCGCGAACCCAGCCCGTCGAGCCGTTCGGACGCCGCGGCAGGAGAACGCGCTCCCATCCTTTGGTGCGCTGGACGACGAGGAACACGAGCGGCCCGCCGTCGGCATTCGGGTTGCGCAGCTTGACGAACGGACGCTTCGCACCCGGGATCCGGAAGACGTTGACCGTGGCTACGCGCGCCTGCGCCACGATGCGCGTGACCGGCTGGGTCGCAGGCGTCGCGGGCGCGGCGAGGACTGCGGCAGCGGCCCCCGCCGCTACCGCAGTCAGTCCGATCGTCGATCGGCGCCGCATGCTCAGCCGGTAAAGCTCGCGGCCTTCACGACCGGACGCGTCGGCTTGGCCTTCTTGACGACCTTCTTCTGCTTCCCCTTAACCGCTCCGCTCTTGACGGTTGCGGTGACGCTCGACGTCTTGCTGATGAAGCCGGCGGTCGCGACGGCGGTGTTGACGAACTGCGGCCCGTCACCGGCCACGAGCTTGTGCGAGCACGTGAACGTCGCGACGTCGCCTGGGTAGAGCACGACCGCACCCGCCGGAGTGACCGTTCCCGTGTCGCAGCGCGGATCCGCGAGGGTCACGTCGAGCTTGGTGTCGCCGATGTTCGTGGCGAGCATCTCGTAGAAGACGATGTCGCCGATCGCGCCCGTGACCGGGCCCGGTACGAAGGAGCCGTTCGCCCCGATGCGCTCGAGTTTCTTGAACGAGAGCCCCGGATTGGTCGGCGCAACCGACGTTGCGCAGTCGGTGGTCAAGGCGTAATGACCGTTGTGGAGCGTGTTGTCGCCGTTCTTCGAGGGGTCGGTCTCCTTCGCGACGGCGACCTTGTGCACGTCGTACGCGTTCGCGCACACCAGGCCGCTCGTCGCGGCGAAGAAAGCCGCATAGCTCGGGTACTGATGGCTCGCGGTGAACGTGCCCGACGGGTACGGCGCCGCCGTCGTAGTGCCGGCGCAGTAGTTCCCGTTCGTCCAGTCCATCGAGTCGCCCACGTGGAGCGTGATGGTGTTCCCATTCGTCCCCTTGCCGGTGAGGACATTCGGCGTCGATGCGTCGTTCCACGACACCGCTATTCCGACCGCCTCGTGACCCGAGGCGTACGTCGAGGAGACCGTGCCGCCGCTGGCGCAACTCTGGGAGTCTTTGCCGCCCTTCGGCAGGCTGTTGTCGCCCCAACTCCAGGCGCCTGTGACCGTGACGCTGATCGGCCCCGAGGTTCCCGCTACGTAATGCCAGGTCGACTGCGTCGAGTCGGGGTCACCCGCGTTCGCAGAGGCTCGCGGTACGTCTCCCATAAACGCAGCGACAGAGAGGAGGACGAGCGCCGTGAAGACGCTCCCTGTAAACAGCACGCGCCTGCGCGCACGCCAATGCTTGAAGGTGGAAGAGATCATTTAGGCCTCCCTCGGCCTGGAGTTCGGTGCCAGTCGAGCGCATGCTCGATCGGGTCTTCCGACCTGTTCTTTTGAGGGCGGACCTGCCGCAGCAGCCAGTTGGTTTTGCGCCGCTCGATTCAGTGCGCACCGCATTTCAGAGCGGGAGCCGCACCGCTTCGAGCATAGCGCAACCTGGCCCAGGCGTTTGCGGAGGCTCCAATCTGCTAGTGTTTAGTTGCTGGCGCCTCATCGAATCGGCGCCACAAGAAGATCCGCCCTCAGAAGAACAGGTCGGCGTAAGCCATCTGGCGCGACCGCTCGGGTCGCCAATAAAGCTCTGAGGAGGCCGACATGCCGTACTCCATCTTCCAAGCCCACAGGGGCAATAGGCGTTTCCGCCGCGCCGCGGGGGCGACGGCCCTGGTCGCGGTATTCGCCGCCGGAATGCTGGTGACGCTTGTCGGTGGCGCTGCAGCCGCTGCAGGAGCCGTGCCGCTTGGAACCGCGGGCAGCTTCGCGGTCCTGGCCGGCGCCGGAATCACCAACACAGGACCGACCACCGTCACCGGTGACCTTGGCACCTACCCGACGACGACGATGACCGGAACCGGGTCGATCACCCTCCACGGGACGAACCACGCCGGCGACTCGGTAACGCAGGGCGCGAAGAGCGACCTGGTCACCGCCTACAACACAGCAGCCGGCGAGGGGCCGACATCCCCGATCGCCGCAAACCTCGGCGGACTGACTCTGGGGCCTGGCGTCTACAACTCAGCCTCCTCGATCGGGCTGACCGGGACGCTGACGCTCGACGCCCACGGCAATCCGAACGCCAAATTCGTCTTCCAGGCGGGCTCCACGCTCACGACGGCATCGGCGAGCCGGGTGGAACTGGTCAACGGCGCGCAGGCCTGCAACGTCTTCTGGCAGGTCGGCAGCTCGGCGACGCTTGGCACCGGGTCGAGCTTCCGCGGAACCATCCTCGCCTTGACCAGCGTCACCGCCACCACGGGCGCCACGATCCGGGGCCGCCTGCTCGCGAGAAACGGCGCCGTCACACTCGACACGAACACGATCACCACACCTGCCTGCACCACGCAGACGACAACCACGGGGACGACCACTACGCGGACGACCACCACCGCGACGACGACCACCACCACCACCACCACCAAGACGAAGGTTCCGAAGCACAAGAAGCACAAGAAGCACACGACCGCTCACACGGCCAAGCACCACGTCGGCCTGACCGGCTGAGCGCCACCTGGGGAGAGTCACGACGCACACGCACGGTCTACGGCTCGCACTCCTGGCAGCCGTCGCGCTGCTCGCCACGACGTGGGCAGGTCCCGCGTCGGGCGAGCACGCTCTCCGTGCGCGCGTCGTCAACCCGACCCAGAGGCTGGCGGCGCTCCACCGCACACACGAGGTGTTCTCGAAGCCGGCTCAGGGCTCGGCGTCGCTCGGTCTGGTACGGGCACGGCGACCGCTGACCGGCGAGCGAACCGTGCTACCCGTTATCGGCGCAAGAACCGGATGGCTGCACGTAAGGCTTCCCGGCCGCCCGAACGGGCACACGGGCTGGATCAGACAACATGCGACGGCCGCCTCGTCGACGCGGTGGCACATCGTCGTCGAGACGTCCAGCCGGCGGGTCGTCGTTTACCGGGACGGCCATCCCCGCCGAGCCTTTGCGGCGATCGTAGGCAAGCCCTCGACCCCGACGCCGTTGGGTCAATTCTTCGTGGAGGAGTCGATCGCGCTGCGCTCGACCGCAGTTGGCGCGCCGTTCGCGCTCGCGTTGAGCGCCCGCTCCAACGTTTTTCAGGAGTTCGACGGTGGCCCGGGCCAGATCGCCCTGCACGGGCTGAAGAACGTCGGCGGCGTCCTCGGCACCGCCGTCTCGCACGGCTGCGTGCGCCTTGCGAACGGCGCGATGCGCTGGCTCGTCTCCCGCATCGGGCCGGGCGTTCCGGTGACCGTCATCCGCTGACGGCGTGCTGCTGCGCCGGCGGCGTATGGGGCTGCGGCTGCGGAGGAAGAAGGAGGAGGTGGCTCTCGACGACCGCCACCGCGATATCGCTCAGCTTGCGGCCGTTGTGCTGGGAGTGGTCGCGGAGCATCTCGAATGCCCGCTCGGCATTGATCGAGTGGCGGGCCATGAGGATGCCTTTTGCCTGCTCGATGAGCGCGCGCCGTCCGAACGCGCCTTGGAGACTCTGGTACTCGGCGAAGCGCTGCAGGGTGATGTCGATCGCGCTCTGCAGCTCCTCCGGCGTGCCGTCGATGATGTAGGCGAAGACGCCCCGCTTCGCCGCTTCATGGACGTACTTGGGGTCGTCGGCGTGGAGGATTGCGATCACCGGGCACGATGCCTCGCGAACGATCTCCGAGATCAGCTCGAGCGCGTGCGTCGAGCTTTCTCCGAGCCCGACCAGCGCAACGTCCGGCTGCTCCCTGGCCGTTGCCGACCCGACTTCCTTGACGTAGATCTCGCGAGCGATCACGTCGTGGCCCAGCCCGATCACGACATTGGCGAGCAGCTCCAAGCGGTCGCGCCTCTCGTTCGCGATCAAGACACGCAGATGCTGGGGCTCGGTGTTGGGCAACTCAGCAGAGATTGTACGCCCCGAAGGGCGAGGATCCCGGCGGCCGAAGGTGTAGGCTGGAGTTTGACGGTGCTGTAAACAACGGTGCCGCGGAGAGTCCGCCGGATCTCAAGACGCGTGATCCGGCGCATGTCCTCCCACAGGCGATGCGGGTTGGAGCTGCAAATGGCCGACCCAACGCAGCGCGGTCGGCGATCACGCCTCGACCATCGGAGTGGACATGTCCGCAGTACTCGCACCATTTTCCCTGACGCGCAGGCTGAGACGTCGGGCGGCCGTCAGTCCAGCGCCTCGGATCGCGCGGCCTGCCTGGAGCTTCGACGGCCTCCACCGGATCGAGATCGTCGCTCCGGACCCCGAGTGTGCCGCCCTCCTGCTGGAGTACGCCTCGCCGCTGTTCCCGGCCGAGCTCGTCACCGGCGACGTATCGGTCGTCCGCCTGCAGCCGCCGCAGGCCGGAGCTCGGTGGGTGATCGAGCTTCTCGCGCTCGTCGAGCGCTGGCTCGAGTCGGTGCCGCTTCCCTGCGCCACCCTGATCTACGGCGGCCGCAGCTACCTCATCCGCTCCTCCCTCGACATCGCGAAGTTTGTGGTGACCGAACCGGAGACCGCGGCGATCACGCAGTTCGTGGTCGCCGAACCGCAGACCGCGGCCACACTCTAGGAGGGTCCTCATGGCGTCCTTGGAACCAGAAGCGCCGACGCCGACATCGAGCCCGGATGTGCCGGTCTTGCCGCCTGCCGAATCACCGCGGCAGCGGTTCGCGCGCCACGGGCGCCGAGTCCGCCTCTACACCGGAGCAGTCGTGTTCGTTGCGCTGCTCACGGTGCTGATCGTCCTCACGACCAAGAACACAGGTGCGGTCAAGCTGGACTGGGAGATCGGCTCGACGCACGCCTCGCTCGTCTGGATCATCCTCGCCGCCGCCGTGATCGGCTGGTTGCTCGGCCTCACGACCGCAGTCGTCTTCCATCATCGAACGCGACGGCCGTGAACCTTCGGGCCGGCACCTCGGTGCCGGTGCGCGCTCTTCTGGCCCTGCTGGCTGCCGCCGTGATCGTCTCTGCAGTGGTCCTGTTTGCTGACCACCGGAACGCGCCCGCATGCACGCACGGGATCTCTTCTGCAGGGCCTGTCACCATCGTCGGCGGCAAGGTGCACTTCGAGCACAAGACGTACACGAAGGCGTGTCTGTTGTGAGGGAGTTGTCGCTCGGGCTGTACTGCACGTTCAAGGGCTTCCGCCCGACGTCTCCGATCCTCCGAACGGACGCTCGCGAGGATCGCGTTGCGGTAGCTCCGGCCGTGGCGCCTGCCTAGTTCCGAGAAGGGAGGCGACGTCCAGTCGCCTCCCTTCCACACGTTGTGCCGGTCAGTTCTGCCGGTCGCGCTTGGCGCGCGACGCGAGCGATGACCGTTTGGTCGCCGAGAGTTCGACCTTTCTGAGGCGGATCGACTGCGGTGTGACCTCGACTGCTTCGTCGTTGCGGATGAACTCGAGCGCCTGCTCGAGCGAGAGCGGCCGCGGCGGGATCAGGCGGATGGTCTCGTCGGCGGCTGCGGCGCGCATGTTCGTCAGCCTCTTCGGCTTTGAGGCGTTGACGTCGAGATCGTTGTCGCGGGCGTTCTCGCCGACGACCATTCCTTCGTACAGCTCGGCGCCCGGCGCGATGAAGAGCGAGCCGCGCTCTTGCAGGTTGGTGATCGCGAACCCGGTCGCCTGGCCGCGCCGGTCGGCGACGAGGCTGCCGGTCGGCCGCGTGCGCAGCTCGCCGTGCCACGGCTCCCACGCCTCGAAGACGTGGTGGATGATCCCGGTGCCGCGCGACTCGGTGAGGAACTCGGTGCGGAAGCCGATCAGCGCGCGGGCGGGGACGAGGTACTCCATTCGCGCCCAGCCGCTGCCGTGGTTGACCATCTGCTGCAGCCGGCCCTTGCGGAGCGCGAGCAGCTGAGTGACGACACCGATGAACTCCTCCGGAATGTCGATCGCGACGCGCTCGACCGGTTCGAGTCGCTTTCCGTTGTCTTCTTTTGTCAGCACCTCCGGCTTGCCCACCGTCAGCTCGAATCCCTCACGGCGCATCAGCTCGACGAGGATCGCGAGCTGCAACTCACCGCGGCCCTGCACCTCCCAGGCATCGGGGCGCGCTGTCGGCAGCACCCGCAGCGAGACGTTGCCGACGAGCTCGGCATCGAGACGGTCCTTCACCTGGCTGGCGGTCAGCCGCGTCCCTTCGGTGCCGGCGAGCGGGCTCGTGTTGATGCCGATGGTCACCGAGAGACTCGGCTCGTCGACCGTCGTCACCGGCAGCGGCCTGGGGTCGTCGGGGTCGGCGATCGTCTCGCCGATCGTCACGTCGGGCAGGCCGGCGAGCGCCACGATCTCGCCCGGCCCGGCCTCGTTGGCGGGAACGCGGTCGAGCGCCTCCGTGATGTAGAGCTCGGTCACGCGCGCCTGCTCGATCGTCCCGTCGGAACGACACCAGGCGATCTGTGCGCCCTTGCGCAGCGTCCCGTGTCGGATCCGCAGCAGCGCGAGCCGTCCGACGTACGGGCTGGCGTCGAGGTTCGTGACGAGCGCCTGCAGCGGATGCTCGGGGTCGTGGCTGGGCGCCGGGATCGTCTCGAGCAGCACGGTGAACAGCGGCTCGAGATCGGGCGCGAGCTCGTCCGCGGCCAGTCCGGCGCGACCGGCGCGCGCGTTCGCGTAGACGATTGGGAACTCGATCTGCGAGCTGTCGGCGTCGAGGTCGAGGAACAGCTCGTACACCTCGTTCACGACTTCGGCCGGCCGAGCATCGGGGCGGTCGACCTTGTTGATCACGAGGACGACGGGGAGCTTCAGCTCCAGCGCCTTGCGCAGCACGAACCGCGTCTGCGGCAGCGGCCCTTCCGATGCGTCGACGAGCAGCAGCACTCCGTCCACCATCGTCAGCGCCCGCTCGACCTCGCCGCCGAAGTCGGCGTGGCCGGGCGTGTCGACGATGTTGATCTTCGTCTCGCCGTGCTGCACTGCCGTGTTCTTGGCAAGGATCGTGATCCCCTTCTCGCGCTCGAGGTCCATCGAGTCCATGACCCGCTCCGCGACGTCCTGGTTCTCGCGGAAGGAGCCGGACTGCCAGAGCATCGCGTCGACCAGCGTGGTCTTGCCNNGTCTTGCCGTGGTCGACGTGCGCGATGATCGCGACGTTGCGTAGCTCGTTGACCTTGATCACGGGTCCAGCGTAGGCGCCGCCAGACATTACGGTTGGCGGCCATGGACGAGATCGTTCTGCAGACGGGCGCGTGGATGCGGTTGCGCGGGCCGGCCGCCGAGACGGTCGTTGTCTGCGTGAACGGCGGTCAGGCGGCCGAGGTCGAGGGCACCTGGAGCGCCTCGCTCGAGTGGCTAGTCGACCGGCTGGCGCCACGCTTTCCGGAGCTCCGCTTCGCGGAAGTGCGCTACCGCGTCAAGTCGTGGCGGCAACTCGAGTCGTGCGTCGAGGACGCGCGGGCGGCGATCGTCGAGGCGGGCGGCAGCAATACCTGGCTGATGGGCTTCTCGATGGGAGGCGCCGTCGCGATCTCCACTGCCGACGAGCCGTCGGTCGGAGGAGTGCTGGGGCTCGCGCCCTGGATTCCGGACCGGGTCTCGGTGGAGCCGATCCGCGGCAAGCGCCTCGAGGTCCTGCACGGCTCGCTCGACCGGTATCTCCCAGGGATTCCCGGCGTCTCGCCGGTTCTCTCGCGCCGGGGCTTCGAGCGCTGCCTCGCCGCCGGCGCTACCGGCAGTTACACGCTGCTCCCGGGTGCGGTGCACGGGATGGCGGTGCGTGCTCCGTGGGGACGGCCGGTCGCGCTACCGCGGGCGCACGCCTGGCTGAACTGGGTCGCCGCTCAGCTCGACGCGTTGACCGGCTGAATCCGGCGTCGCTCCCGCTGCGCCGCGTTGGGAACCTTGACGTCCCAGACGAGATGGAGCCGCTCGAGCCCGCGGATGATCCACCACGAAACGTCGATCTCGCGGCGGGCAAGGCCGTGCCGCGCCGAGGCCGGGAAGGCGTGGTGGTTGTTGTGCCAGCCCTCGCCGAACACGAGCAGCGCGACGAGCCAGTTGTTGCGCGCCTCGTCGCGAGACACGTAGTCCTTCCGCCCGAACATGTGGCAGATCGAGTTGACGCTGAACGTCGCATGCTGGTACGCGGCGATCCGGATGAAGCCGCCCCAGACGAGCCCTTCCAGGCCGGCGCCGAGCGTGCCGCCGACCGCGTAACCGATCGCGAACGGGATCCCGAGCGTGAGGATGACCCAGACCAGGTAAAGCCGGTCGATCGTCCGCACGACCCGATCCTCGTAGAGGTCGCGGCCGTACTCGCGGCCCTGCTCCATGCCGAGGTTGGAGAACATCCAGCCGACGTGGGCGTGGGCAAAGCCGCGTACCGCGCCGGCGAATCCCTCACCGAAGCCGACGTGCGGCGAGTGCGGGTCACCGGGCTGGTCGGAGAGCGCGTGGTGCTTGCGGTGGTCGGTCACCCACTGTGTGACCGGCCCTTGCATCGTCATGCAGCCGAGGATCGCGAGGGTGACCTTCACGGCCGGATGCGCCGTGAAGCCCTTGTGCGTGAAGTAGCGGTGGAAGCCGATCGTCGTCCCGAACGCGCAGAGGACGTACATCCCGACGAAGAGGCCGACGTCCGCCCAGCGGAAGCCGACTCCCCAGAGCAACCCCATCGCGGAGACGAGCCCGAGCGGCGGCACGATCACGGCGATCAGCGTCACGACCTGGCTGATCCGGCTCGTGCGGTTGCGGACGGTGCCGACCGCTACCGCGGTCGCCGCGCCATCTGTCATCGTCTCGGCCACGCTCACATTGTCCACCGTATCCCTCGAACCGTAATTCGCCGGAAGTCGAATAACGGTTGATGCGCATTGCGATCGTAGGAAGCGGCGTGTCCGGGCTCGGAGCGGCATATCTCTGCTCGCGCGCCCACGACATCGAGGTCTTCGAGCGCGACGCCCGCGCCGGCGGTCATGCCAACACCGTCACCGCGGACGGGCTTGACCTCGACACCGGCTTTCTCGTCCACAACACGCGCAACTATCCGCTGCTCGTTCGGCTGTTCGAGGAGCTCGGGGTTCCAACGCACGAGTCGAACATGTCGTTTTCCGTCGCGTGCGCCGGCTGCGGCCTCGAGTGGTCGGGGGAGCGGCCGTTCGCGCAACGCCGCAACGCCTACGACCCGGGCTTCCTGCGCCTGATGTGGGAGGTGGGACGCTGGCTGCGCACCGCCCTTCCCTCGCTCGAGCAGGAGCCGGAAGAACGCTCGCTCGACGAGTACCTCGACGCGCACCGCTACTCGCCGCGCTTCCGCCGCCACTTCCTCGTGCCGCTCGTCTCGGCGCTCTGGTCGACCGCGCCCGGCCGCGCGCTCGAGTTCCCGGCCGCGTACGCGATTCGCTTCTTCGACAACCACGGGATGCTCGGCTTCGGACGTTTCCATTGGCGCACCGTCACGGGTGGCAGCTGCACCTACGTCGACGCGATCGCCCGCGGGCTCGGCGACCGCCTCCAGCTCGGCCTCGGCGTGCGCGGCATCCGGCGGGACGCCGACGGCGTCGAGGTCCGCACCGACGACGGAGAGCTACGGCGCTTCGACCAGGTCGTCATCGCAACGCACGCCGACCAGGCGCTGGCTTTGCTCGAGGATCCGAGCGAGGATGAGCGGCGCGTCCTCGGCGGCTTCGACTACACCACGAATCTCGCGACCCTCCACACCGATGCCTCGTTCCTGCCCCGCGAGCGGCGGGCGCGCGCAGCGTGGAACTACCGGCTCGGCCAGGACGGAGAGCCGACGGTGACCTACCACCTCAACCGCCTGCAGGGGCTCGACGCAGAGCGCGACTACTGCGTGACGCTGAACGAAGAGGTCGGAGACGAGCACGTGCTCGGACGGTTCCGCTACGAGCACCCGCTCTACACCGTCTCGACGCTGCGGGCACAGAGCGAGCTGCCGGCGCTCTCCGGCGTGCGGCGAACCTGGTTCGCCGGCGCCCACCACGGGAACGGCTTCCACGAGGACGGTCTCGCCTCGGGCGTTCGCGCCGCCGCCGGCCTGGGGGTGGCGTGGTGAGGTCGGCGCTCTACGAAGGGACGCTGATGCACGCGCGCCGCGCACCCGCGCGGAACGTCTTCCGGTATCCGGTCTCGTATTTCCTGATCGACCTCGACGAGCTGGAGGAGCTGCGCCGCCTTCGCCTGTACGGGAAGGTCTTCACGCTGCGCGACTCCGACCACTTCGGCGGCGGCCCGATCAAGGACGAGGTGCTCGCGCTGACCGGCGACCCCTCGATCGAGCGCGTCCTGATGCTGACCCAGCTGCGCGTCTTTGGTTACGTCTTCAATCCCGTCTCGTTTTTCTGGTGTTACCGGGCGGACGGCGAGCTCGCGTGCATGGTCGCGGAGCTGAGCAACACCTTCGGCGAGCGGCTGCCGGAAGTTCTGCACGGCCCGTCGCTCCGTTACGGCCACCACAAGCGCCTCCACGTCTCGCCGTTCTTCGGGCTCGACCAGCACTACGAGTACGCGTTCTCGCAGCCCGGCGACGAGGTCTGGGCGCGCATCCACGTCTGCGACGACGCCGGCCCGAAGCCGCTCACCGCAGTGCTGCACGGGAAGCGGCGCGAGCTTACGAACGCGTCGCTCGTCCGGACGCTCGTCCGCTATCCGCTGATGCCGGTGCAAGTGACGGCGTTGATCCACTGGCAGGCGCTGCGGCTCTGGCTGAAGCGCGTCCCGTTCCACCGCAAGCCTCCGTTCGAGCCCGGCGTTGGGAGCGTGCGCCCGTGAGCGTTCGCGCGGAACCGGCGCCCGCCCGGTCGAAGCTGCTCGGCGGCATCGCCGTCGCCGTGCTCGAGCGCGCGCTCGCGCATCTCGAGGGCGGCACGCTCGAGGTGACGCTCCCCGACGGAACGACCCGCCGCTTCGGCTCTGGCCAGCCGGTGGAGCTCGAGATCCACGACGCCGCCTTCTTCCGCCGGCTCGCGCTGCGCGGCAAGCTCGGTCCCGGCGAGTCGTACACCGCGGGCGAGTGGGATACGGACGACCTCGTCGGCTTCTTCGAGTTGCTGCTCTCGAACGCCGACGCCGCGGCGGAACGGCACACACGAGTCCGCCGGCTGCAGGAGCTGCGCCCGCGCCTCAACCGCCGCAACGGCCTGACCCGCGCGCGGCGCAACATCGCCTACCACTACGACCTCGGCAACGACCTGTTCGCGCTGATGCTCGACGAGACCATGACCTACTCCTGCGCGATCTTCGCGACACCGGAGACGAGCCTCGCCGACGCGCAACGCGCGAAATACGAGCGCCTTTGCGAGCGGCTCGAGCTCGGCCCGGACGACCACGTGCTCGAGATCGGCTGCGGCTGGGGAGGGTTCGCGAAGTTCGCTTCCGAGACGTACGGCTGCCGCGTCACCGGGCTGACGATCTCCGCCGAGCAGGCTGCACTCGCGCGCGAGCGGACGGCCGGGCTGCCGGTCGAGATCCACGAGCAGGACTACCGGACGGTTGACGGCGAGTTCTCGAAGGTCGTCTCGGTCGAGATGCTCGAGGCGATCGGCGCCGATCAGTTCGGCACGTATTTCACGACGATCGACCGCGTCCTGGCGCCGGGCGGACGCGCTGCGATCCAGACGATCCTCGTCCCTGACCAGCGCTGGGAGCGTTACCGGCGCACGCCCGACTGGATCGAGCGCTACGTCTTCCCTGGCTGCCTCATCCCCTCGCTCGCCGCGCTCACCCGTGCCGCTGCCGCCGACTCGGCGCTCGGCATCTACGGGGTGGAGGAGATCGGCGAGCACTACGCCGAGACGCTGCGGCGCTGGCGCGCGAACTTCCAGGAGCGGATCGCGGACGTGCGCGCGCTCGGCTACGACCGCCGCTTCGAGCGCACCTGGGACTTCTACCTCGCCTTCTGCGAGGCGGCCTTCCGCACGCGCGCGCTGCGGGACGTCCAGCTCGTCCTCGAGCGTCCCGGAACTCGAGCGTGAACGCCTACCAACTCCTGCACCGGATCGGCTTCCGCGACTTCACCCGCGTCCTCTACCGCGTCGAGGTGACCGGCAGCGAGCGGGTTCCAGCCAGCGGCGGCGCGATCCTCGCTTCGAACCACGCCTCGATCGCCGACCCGTTCATCCTCGCCGTCGCCACGAAGCGCGAGATCCATTACATGGCGAAGGCGGAGCTGTTCGGGAACCGGCTGCTCGGCGCGATCTTCCGCTCCCTGAACGCGTTCCCCGTCGAGCGCGGCGGCGGCGACCGGACGGCGATGTCGGAGGCCGCGGCCCTGCTCGGGCGCGGCGCGCTGCTGGGAATCTTCCCGCAGGGCACGTCGAAGGTGGAGCGCCAGATCGGCTGGCACCGCGGCGCCGCGCGCCTCGCGCTGACGACCGGCGCGCCGCTGATCCCGGTGCGGATGACCGGGACACGCGGCTGGCCGTGGCGCACGCGCGTGAGGATCGCCGTCGGCGAGCCGATCGTCGTCGGAGTCGAGCAGCCGACGATCGCGGCCGCGAAGAGCCTGACCGACCGCCTCGAGCAGGCGGTCGCGGCGGCGTGATCCACCACCGCTGGGAGCTGGACCTGATCGTCTGGGCGGTCGCGGCCGCGCTGCTCGGCGTGCTCTATCTGCGCCAGCGCCAGACGCGCGACGCGACCCTCGTCGACGCCGGCTGGGGCGTCGGCGTCGCCCTCGCTGCGATCCTCGCCGCCGTGCTCGGGCCGGGCGACACCGGCCACCGCGTCCTGATCGGGACGATCGGAGCGCTCGAGAACCTCCGCGTCTCCTGGCTCGTCCTCCGCCGCCACAGCGGCACCGAAGACTCCCGCTACGCGGAGCTGCGCCGGCGCTGGCAGGAGAAGGGCCGCGAGCAGCTGACGTTCGCGATCTTCTACCAATGCCAGGCGGCCCTGGCGCCGCTGCTCGGGATCGTCTTCGTGCTCGCCGCCTTCTCCCACCGCTCGCTCGGCGCGCTCGCCTGGGCCGGCGCGGCGCTCTGGCTGGTGAGCGTCGCCCTCGAGCAGGTCGCCGACGCGCAGCTCTCGCGGCACCGCGCCGATCCCGCGAACCGCGGCAAGACGATGCGCTCCGGCCTGTGGCGCTACTCGCGCCACCCGAACTACTTCTTCCAGTTCCTGACCTGGATCGCGTACCTGCTCGTCGCGCTCGAGGCGCCGTGGGGCTGGCTCGGCTTCGTCTCGCCGCTGCTCCTGCTCACGCTCGTGATCTTCGTCACCGGGATCGGCCCGTCCGAGCAGCGCGCGCTCGCGCACCGCGGCGACGACTACCGGAGCTACCAGCGCGAGACGAGTGTCTTCGTGCCCTGGTTTCCGAGGAAGTAGCGCTCAGCCGACTCGCGCCTTGGCGGCCGCGAGGTGCCGGTGGACGAACTGCACGGCCATCGACCCTTCGCCGACGGCGGTGGCGCAGCGCTTGGTCGATCCCGAGCGCACGTCGCCGGCCGCGAAGATGCCGGGCACGCTCGTCTCGAGCAGGTTGTCGGCGCCGGCTGCGCTGCCGGTGAGGATGAAGCCGTCGGCGTCGCGGGCCTCGGTGTCTCCGAGCCACTCCGTGCACGGCTGCGCGCCGAGAAAGAAGAAGAGGAACGAGAACGGGAGCCGCTCGCCGCTTTTGAGCGTGACCGCCTCGAGCAGTCCGTCCGTCCCGTGCAGCGCCGCGATCTCGCTGCGGTCGCGGACGGCAACGCCGTAGCGCTCGAGCTCGCGGAGCAGATAGTCGGACATCGTCTCCGCCAGGTCGGCCCGCCGGTGGAGCAGCGTCACGAGCGCGCCACCGCGGGCGAGCCAGACGGCGGCCTGTCCGGCGGAGTTGCCGCCGCCGACCACGGCGACGCGCGCGGCTCCGCACAGTCGCGCCTCGGGAGGGCCTGCTGCGTAGAAGACGCTCGAGCCCTCGTAGTCGCTCAGGTCGTCGAGCGGGAGCCGCCGGTAGGACGCGCCGGTGGCGAGCACGACGGCGCGCGCCGCGATCTCGTGTCCCTCTTCGAGCCGGATGACGTGGAGCAGGTCGCCGGGCTCGAGCGCGATCGCGCGGTATGGAGTCGCCGGGCGGGCGCCGAACTTGTGCGCCTGGCTGACCGCGCGGCTCGTCAGCTCAGTGCCGCTGATGCCGGCGGGGAAGCCGAGATAGTTCTCGATCCGGCGCGACGATCCGGCCTGGCCGCCGAGCGCCGTGCTCTCGACAACCAGCGTGTCGAGCCCCTCGGAGGCCCCGTAGACGGCTGCGGCGAGGCCGGCAGGGCCACCGCCGACGACGAGCAGGTCGACCTCCTCCCGCGGCGCGAGCTCGCGTCCGATCCCGACCGCCCGCAGCACCTCACCGCGCGAGGGATGCTGCAGCTCGCCGCCTCCCGGCAGCCGCACGAGCGGCGGCTCCGCTCCGTCCGGCGGATCGGTTTCGTGCCAAGTGAAGGGGAGTCGGTTGGCGCGGACGAAGTCGAGCAGCTGCATCGTCGCCTCGGACGAGCGCGGCCCGACGATCTCGAGGCCGACCCCTTCGACGGTCTGGAGCGCCTCGCGGCGCGCGATGAAGGTCGCGAGGACGAGGTCGCTGAGCGACGCGTCCTCGAAGAGAACCGCGCGCAACGCGTCGCGCTTGACCGCGATGTAGCGGAGCGGCTGCGTCACGAGCGCAGTCACGAGAACCGTCTGGCCGGAGAGGAGGTTCAGCTCGCCGACGAAGCCGGAGGCGCCGTCGCGGACGATCTCGTTGCCGGCGGCATCGACGATCGTGACCTCGCCCTCGAGGATCGCGATGAACGGATAGGTCGTGTCGCCGACACGGAACAGGACGTCCCCGACGGCCGCCGTCCTCTCCTCACCAAGCGCGGCGAGCGTCTCGAGCTGCGCGGCGGAGAGCGAGGGACTGACGGGCGCTGCCATCGAGAAAACCTAGCCGCGCGGCCGCAGATAATGGACATCGTCTGCGGCGACTGACAGTCTTAGCGGCACCTTCAGGAGGTCAGACATGGCAAGCAAGGACAAGAACGCAAAGAAAACGTCGGAGAAGAAGCCGGCCCAGCGGACGCTGAAAGAGAAGCGGCAGGCGAAGAAGCTGAAGAAGTAGCGGGGGCAGTAGGGGGCCGTCGCCGAAGTGGCGGCCGTAAAGCCACGGCAGCAGGTGCCTTCCGCTACAACGTCCGTGGTGGTTTGGCCGAACGCTTCCATCGGCTCCGATTCGCCGCGCTCGTGGCGGGGTGTCCTCGACGCCTACGCGGAGCCGCGGCTCGGCCGGAGCGTGCTCGACCTCGCGACCTCGGTGGTGCCATATCTCGCGTTGTTCGCCGCGATGATCCTGGCACTGCGCGTCTCGGTGTGGCTGTCGCTCCTACTCGTCGTCCCCGCGTCGGCGTTTCTCGTCCGCACCTTCATCGTCTTCCACGACTGCACCCACGGCTCGTTCATGCGCTCGCGCCGCGCGAACGACGCGTTGGGTGTTGCCCTGGGTTTGCTCGTGTGGCTGCCCTATCGCGGCTGGCAGCACGAGCATGCGGTGCACCACGCGACCGCGGGTGACCTCGACCGTCGAGGAGTGGGGGACATCGAGACGCTGACGGTCGCCGAGTACCGGGAGCTTCCGGCCTGGCGGCAGATCGCGTACCGGCTCTTCCGCAACCCGCTCGTCATGTTTGGCCTCGGCTGGCTCCTCGTGCTCGTGCTGAAGCCGCGCTTCGTGGCGCGCGGGGCGCGCCCGCGTGTCCGGAACAGCGTGCTGGGGACGAACGTCGTTCTCGCGCTGATCGTCGCGGCGTTCTGCTTGACGATCGGCTGGCGCGACTACCTCCTCGTGCAGGGGCCTGTGCTTCTCGTCAGTGGCTCGGTCGGCGTCTGGCTGTTCTATGTCCAGCACCAGTTCGAAGGCACCTACTGGCAGGCGCACGCCGACTGGCGCTACGACCACGCTGCACTCGCGGGGAGCTCGTACCTGAAGCTGCCGGGCGTGTTGCGGTTCTTCACCGGCAACATCGGCTTCCACCACGTGCACCACCTGAGCGTCGGGATCCCGAACTACAACCTGCAAGCAGCCCACGACGGGACCGAGCGTCTTCAGGCGGTACCGCAACTCACGCTGCGGCAAGGGCTGCGCGCGCCGAGGTTGAAGCTGTGGGACGAGCGAAGCGGCCGGCTCGTGACGTTCCGCGAAGCCCGGGCCTAGGCGCCGGTGAACAGGAGAGCGCTGACCTTCCTTTCGAGGCTGCACGTCGTTCTCTACCGGACTAGCGGCGGTCGTCTCGGCGGCCGCTTCGGCAAGAAGGCGCCGGTTCTGCTTCTGACCACGACCGGACGCAAGAGTGGCAAGCAGCGCACAACTCCGCTGCTCTACGTCGAGGAGCCAGGCCAGTACGTCGTCATCGCTTCGGTCGGCGGAGCCCCCAAGCACCCGGCCTGGTACCTGAACGTGCGCGACAACCCGGCAGCAACGATCCAGATCGGTAGCCGAAGGCTGGCGGTGAGCGCCAAGACGGCGTCGCCTGAAGAGCGGGCGCGACTCTGGCCGCTGGCAACGCAGATGTATTCGGGATACGACGACTACCAGGCGAAGACCAGCCGAGAGATTCCGGTCGTGATCCTCACGCCGGCGGCGGTCTGAGCATGAAACCGTCCGTCTCCGGTGTCGTTCCTAGCGCCCCCTGACGGATTCGAATCGTCGTCTCCTCCTGGCTGGGCCACGTGGCCAACCGCGACCTCAGATGCTGAAGATAGGGGGTCGCGGCACCTGGGCTGCGCCAATTGGGTGGCCGCATCGAGATGTCTGCGGAAAGCCGCGAGTTCGAGTCCGGTTAGTTCCATTCCGGGGAGTACTAAGGTGGCACGTACGAACCCCCTGCGGCGCTGTTCAGGGGGTGAGCGAGAGGCTCGCTCGCCCAGTCGACCGGGCTAGCGAGGGCGTGAGCCGGCCGCGTTGACACGCTCCTCATCACGGCGTACTGTCGCCGTTAGCTGATCTGCGGACAAAGCAGTGGCGTGTAGCGGCGCCTGAATAGCGGTTGTTAAGAGGGCGTGCTCATTGGCTCTGCTGCGGTTGCGGCGTTTTCCTTTGCTCGCTCACGCGAGGAGCGTCTTGTGGCGTCGCTGATCGAGCTCCGAGGCGTCACGCGCGAATACCGGCTCGGCGGTGAGCGGTGACTCGGCGGTTTTCACGACTTTTCGGCGCGACGCCTGAGCAGCTGCCGGGGGCTCCGCCGCCTCTGCACGTTCTTCTGCTCGAGGACTCGGCCGCCGACGCCGACCTGATCCTGCACGAGCTGCGCCGGGGAGGCTACGAGCCGGTTGCTCGGCGCGTCGTCAGCCGCGGCGAGATGCTGGAAGCGCTGAGCGACGGTTCGTGGCAGATCGTGCTTCTCGATTACAGCCTGAAGGACGGGGAAACCGCCCTGGAGGCGCTCGCGTCGCTTGCCGAGTTCAGCCTGGATCTCCCGGCCATCTTGGTTGCCGGCGTGATCGGGGCGGAGGAGGTTGCCGATGCGCTTCGAGTGGGGGCCCGAGACTTTGTCAGTAAGGGCAACCTCACCCGGCTCGTGCCGGCGGTCGCCCGGGAGCTCGCCCAGGTTGAGGCCAGGCGCCAACAAAGGGACGGCGAGGAGGCGCTCAGGCAGAGTGAGCAGCGCTTGCGACTGGCACTCGATGCCGGCGGGATGGGGTGGTGGGAGAACGATCTAGTCTCGGGCCAACTCCACTTGTCGGACAAGCTCGAGCTGATGTTCGGACTCGAGCCGGGTGCGTTCGGCGGCACCTATGCGGAGTTCATCGGGCTTGTCCATCCCGACGACCGTGAGCTGGTCGGGGCCAGCATCGAGCAGGCGATCACGCTCGACGCGCCTGCGACTGTCTACCGCGCCCTGTGGCCGGACGGCACTGTGCATTGGCACGAGCGTAAGTCGCAGCGCGTTGGGGACGCAGACGGTCGGTTTAAGCTGATCACCGGGGTCACCTTCGACGTGACTGAGCGAGAAGAGGCCGCGCAGGCGCTGGGCGAGAGCGAGGAGCGGTTCCGCCTGATCGCCGAGCAGGCACGCGACCTGATCGCACTGTTCGACGACGAGGGCCGCTACCTCTACCTCAGTCCCTCCTGGGAGTCGATCCTTGGCTACCCAGCCGTAGCGCTACTCGGCACGGTCGTCTCGGAGCTCATCCATCCCGACGACTGGCCGGAGGGCACGAAGTTGGGCGCAGGCCAGGCCCGCGAGCTGCGGCTTCGGAAGGCCGATGGGGCCTGGCTCTGGGTCGAGGCCCTGATCTACGGGGTCGAGGGGCGGGACGCGTCGCGCCTCGCGGTGATCGCGCGCGACATCAGCGAGCGCAAGCGTGCAGAGGTGGAGAGGCAACTGCTCGAGGAGGAGCTCCGGCAGGCGCACAAGTTGGACGAGGTCGTCGAGCGCCTACGCGAGCTCGACAGGCTGAAGGACGAGTTCATCGCCGTCGTCTCGCACGAGCTGCGAACACCCCTGACCTCGATCATCGGCTACCTCGAGCTCATGCAGAATCCGGCAACGGGCGAGCTGAGCAAGGAGCAGCGCGAGTTCGCCGCGATCATCGAGCGAAACGCCCAGCGCCTGCTTCACGTCATGAGCGATCTCCTCTCCCTCGCCCAGATCGAGTCGGGGAAGTTCCGCCTCGAGCTCGGGAAGGCCGATCTGGCCGCCCTCGCCGAGGACGCCGTCGAGTCGGCGCGGCCCGCCGCCGAGCGGAGACACATCGTCCTCACCCTCACGGCCGAGCCCGTCCCCGCCCTCGAGGGCGACCACACGCGCCTTGCACAGCTACTCGACAACCTCATCTCGAACGCCCTGAAGTTCACGCCCGAAGGGGGGCGGGTCGAGATCGGCGTCAGAACCGAGGGGGGCAGCGCCGTGCTCGAGGTCACCGACAGCGGCATGGGTATCTCCGCGGAGGAACAGGAGCGACTCTTCGAGCGTTTCTTCCGCACAGCGGCCGCCACCGACAGCGGGATCCAGGGCACCGGCCTTGGGCTGGCGATCACCAAGGCGATCGTCAGCGCGCACGGCGGCACGATCTCGGTCGAGAGCGAGGAGGGCCACGGCACCGTCTTCCGGGTGCAGCTTCCGCTCCGGCAAACAGAGAGTGCTTGAGGGGTAGACGTCAATGGCCTCCCGACCATGCCGCGCCCTAACTCGAGTGACAGAACACTGGCGCAGGCGAGTGACTGATTCGTGTTACGCGGTGGCCGCGATGGTGATGCCGCCGCGGGCCTTCTGGGTGAGGGTGACTGTCACGTCGGCTCGGTCGAGATCGAGCGCTTTAGCCACGTCCTCCTTGATCCGCACGGCGAGGGCCTCAGCGAACACTCCTTCGTTGCGGAAGCGCGCGAGATACAGCTTCAGCGACTTCGATTCCAGACAGAGCGCCTTCGGCCTGTACCCGATGCGTGCGACGTAAAAGTCGGGCTGGGCGGTGATCGGGCAGACGGCGGTGAGTTCGTCGCTCGTCATCTCGACCTCGGCTACGCCGGGGTTGGGGAACGACTCAAGGCCGGCATAGCGCTCGCTACCGACGTGCCCCAGCGCCACGAACTCCACCGGCACACTCTATGTCGTGAAGCGCGTCTATCTCGCAGGACCACCGTTCGCAGACGCCTATCGCAGTCGAGCGGCCGATCTCGTCCGGCGACGCGGCTTCGCGCCGGTCGACCCGATGCGTCGTGACTTCCGCGGCCGTACCGAAGGGCACGAGCGCGAGATCGTTGAGGGCGACCTTGCCGACATCGATTCATGCGACGTCGTCCTCGCGGCGTTCACCCAGCCCGATGAGGGGACAGCAATGGAGGCCTGGTACGCCCACACACGAGGGACACCTGTGATCGCATACACAGGCGATGCTCTGCCGCACCCGTGGACGATCTTCGTCGCCGCGAGCACTCACGAACAGCTCGAAGACGCGGTCGACGCCCTCTAGCAGCCTCGAGAAATATCCGCGGCAGCGGGTCCCGCCGCAAGGGCTACAAGCCCGAGCGGGTGCCGCCATCGGGTGACATTCCCGAGCATCGGCCCAGGCCAGCGTGAGCTTGATTCGGGCTGACGGCTCTGCGAGGGGAACGCCGTCCCTCGTCCCTGGCAGATGCGTGGCTGAGATGACTTGCGTCCGAACCGAGTCGGCTCAGACTGCATCATGATGCTATGATGCGGTTGTGCCGAAGCAACGGACGACGGTGACACTGGACGAACGCGTCCTGAGAGCCGTGCGAGTAAAGGCCGCCCGGACGGGCCGGCGCGACAGCGACGTGATCGAAGAGGCGCTCAGACGCGACCTCGGCTTCGAGCTGCTCGAGCGCATCTGGGCGAACGCCGCCATGGATGAAGACGAGGCGCTCGCACTTGCGGTCGAGGAGCAGCACAAAGCGCGTCGCAGCTAGTGCGCGCGCTGCTCGATGCGAATGTCCTCATAGCCGCCTTGCTCTCGCGCAACGCGCGCCGGCGAAACTCCTTGGTAGATGGCTCGACGGCGCATTCGAGCTCGTCGTCTCTGATCAACTCCTTGCCGAGCTCGAGAAGACGCTCGCGCGACCGAAGCTCCGACAACGTCTTGACGACGGGGAGGTCGAGGAGTTCCTCGAACTCCTCCACCACGTGGTTGAGCAGGTCGAGGACAAAGAGGCCACGCCAGCGAGTGTGTCGAGCGACCCAAAGGATGACTACCTGATTGCAGCGGCGGCATCCGCGCACGCAACGCTCGTGAGTGGTGACACCCACTTGCTCGACCTGAGAGGCTCGATTCCCGTTCTGACGCCTCGCGAGTTTCTCGACAGCCTGAAATAAGCGCCAGGCGACCACCTCCCACGGGAAATAGGGGGTCGGAGGACCCGGCCTGCGCTTCGGGCGCACCGCAGGAGCGGCGCGCCCGACCGCGTCGATCTTCAGTCGTTGAGGTAGTCCGGGATGATCTCGCCGCAGTCGGCGATCAGTTCGTCGTCGAGATAGAAGCGGTGGTTCTTGAGCGCGAAGTCCTGGTGGCATCCCGTCGTGCGTGTTCCGCCGAAGGTCACGTTCGAGCCGAGCGCGAAGAGTGTGTTGCCCCAGGCCGTGCGGCCGTCCTGGCCAATGATGTCGAGCGGATCCTGGAAGAGGATTGCGTTCCAGAGTCCGCGCTTATGTGTGCCCCAGCCGAGGTGGCTCATCATGTAGCCCTCAGGGTCCTGCCACCCGGCGATGTACTCGTTGATCATCGTCGCGTCGACACCGCCCTCGATCTTCACCGCTGCGCCCTTCTCGAAGGTCATCGTCACGGGCGAGGTGATGTAGCGCTTCGGCGGATACCAGATGTCGCCGGGGTCGATCACGATCACGCCTTCGCCGACGTTCTCGGTCGGAGCCGTGTACTGGAAGGCGCCTGGCCAATGGTCCCAGCGGCCCGGCTCGTCGGTCCAGCCCCACTGCTCGATCACCGGCTGACCCTCCATGTCGAACCAGGCGTCGGTGCCATTGTCGGATTCGAGCCGGATCGTCTTCGCCTTGCGCATCCGTGCCGCGTGCTTCTGGACGCGCACCTTGTCCTCGTCCTGCGGGAAGAGCCGCTCGAGCACCTCGGGCGGGTCGTGGACCATCAGCATCCGCGTCCCGGCCTCGAGCACCTTCACCTGCTCCTTTGTGTGCAGGAGGCCGATCGAAGTCATGTCGACGACGAAGTCGGCCATCTTCAGGTACTCGAGTGCCATCTTCGAGTTGGCGACGATCGTCGAGGAGATGTTGCCGGTGCGGATGAACGCGGCCTGCTCGGGCGGCGGTGGCGGCAGGAGAAGCGTCATCACGTCGGCCTCGAAGGAGCGGCCGGCGGCCATCATCGCCGCCGCGTACTCCTGGTTCGTGTCGGGGTCGGCGACGACGATCAGCGTCTCGTCCTTGGTGAGCTTGCACTTCTCGAGCATCCGCATGAACAGCGGCACCAGCTGCGCCGTCCGGTAGGTCGTGTTCATCGGAACAGCCACTCAGGCACCTCCTTGTTCTGCCGACGTTTCGTCGGCGCTGTCGGCGCGCCACTCGGCCAGTCGTGCGTCGACGTTGGCGGCGAACTGGCGCGCAACCTCTCTTGCTTTGGAAGCCATCACCTTCTGTCCGACCGACCCGAGCATTCCGCCGACGCCGATGTCGGCGCTCAGGTCGATCCTCGTGCCTTCGCCTTCGGGTGTGAGCTCGACGCGGTTGGTCGAGCGCAGCTCGCCGATCGCGCCACGTACGGAGCGGCCGATCGACGTCACCTCGAGCGCATGGCCCTCGTCGCGGCCGCTGACGTGCATCTTCAGGTCGAAGGTCGCCGACAGATAGCCGACTTTCTGGGTCATGCGGATCTTGGAGCGCCCGTCCTCGAGCGGCTCGACCGACTCCACCCCTGGCACGCAGAGCGCGAGCCGCTTCGGGTCGTCGAAGAAGCTCCAGACGGCGTCCGGCGGCTTCGCGACGACGAAGGTGTCCTCGAAGCGCACTACCGAGCCGCCTGCTTCGCGGCGAGCAGCCGCCATACGTACTCCGCCGTGAGCGGCAGCCGGTTGATGTCGACGCCGAACGGAGACAGCGCGTCGGCGAGCGCGTTCGCGACCGCCGCGCCCGGCGGGATCGTCCCGCTCTCGCCGATGCCGCGGACACCGAACGGTGTCACCGGCGAAGCGACCTCGGTGTGCCCGAGCTCGATCCGCGGCAGGTCGGCGGCCGTCGGCATGAAGTAGTCGATCATCGAGCCGTTCACGAGCTGGCCGGATTCCTGGTCGTAGACGATTTCCTCGAACAGCGCAGCGCCGAGCGCCTGCGCGATCCCGCCGTGGAGCTGCCCCTCGACGAGCAGCGGGTTCACCTGCGTTCCGCAGTCGTGAACGAACAGGAAGCGCTCGAGAGTGAACTCGCCGCTCTCCGGGTCGACCTCGACAATCGCTGCGGCCGTGCCGTAGGCGAACGCGTTCGAGATCGGATCGTAGTAGGCGGTCGCCTCGAGGCCGGGCAACTCGCCCTCTGGCATGCGGTGCGCGTAGAACGCGTTCAGCGCCACCTCTTCGAAGGTGATCCGAGGCCCCTGGGTGCTCGTGATCACACTGTCCTCGAGCTCGAGCGTCTCGACGGGCACGTCGAGCATGTGAGCCGCGACGCGCAGCGCCTTCTCCCGCACCTCGCGGCCGGCGCGCTCGATCGCGCCCGAGCCCGCGATGAGTGTGCGGCTCGCGAAGCTGCCGGTGTTGACAGGCGTGCCGTGCGTGTCGCCGGCGAAGACGCGCACGTTCCCCGGATCGAGGCCGATCACGGTCGCGGCGACCTGGCCGAACGCCGTCTCCGTCGACTGCCCGATCGGCGGGACGCCGGTGTAGACATCCACGCCGCCGGAGCGGTTCGCGCGGACGACGACGCCCTCGTGCGCGCCGTATTGCGCGTTGTGCTTGCCGAGGAACTTCGAACCGGGATAGCCGGTCATCTCCACGTAGCAGCCGAAGCCGACCCCGACGTAGCGACCGTCGGCGCGCGCCTCCGCCTGCCGGAGCAGGACGTCCTCGTAGCCGATCGTCTCGGCTGCCATGTCGAGGCAGGCCCGGTAGTCGCCCGAGTCGTACTTCGCGCCGCCGATCGTCTGCCACGGCATGTCATCGGGGCGGATGAAGTTCTTGCGTCTGATCTCGAGACGGTCCATCTCGATCTTTCGCGCGGCGCGGTCGAGCAGCACCTCGCGCACGAACGACCCCTCGGGCTGCCCGTAGCCGCGGTACGCACCGACTGGCACCTTGTTCGTCAGGACGACGTTCCGCTCGACGTAGCCGTTCGGGAACTTGTACGGCCCCTGGAACATCAGGCTCGAGAGCATCGGCGAGCCCATCGGCGAGTTGTGCGCGCCCGCGTCGACGTAGTAGCGATTCGTGTACGAGACGATCAGCCCGTCCGAGCTGACGCCGAGCTTCGCCTGGTGCACCGACTCGCGGGCCTGCGTGGCGCCGCGGAAGAATTCCATCCGGTCCTCGACCCACTTCACCGGCCGGCCGAGGTCCATCGAGTGGACGCAGGCGAGCAGATCCTCGGCGAAGATCCCGAGCTTGAGACCGAACGCGCCGCCGACGTCGTCACAGGTGACGCGGATGTCGGCCTCGGGCAGCCGCAGCGACTGGGCGAGCTGGCGGCGGAAGAGGTGCGGCGCCTGGGTTGAGGCGCGCACGTGGAGGGTCTTCACGCCCGGCGTCCAGTCGGCCAGGATCGCCCGCGTCTCCATCGGCAGGCCGCTGACGCGGTTGATCGAAAACGTGTCCTCGACGACCACGTCGGACTCCTCGAAGCCGCGCTCCGGGTCGCCGTCGCCGCGCGGGTTCGTCACGACGACATTCGTGCCCATGTGCTCGTGCAGGATCGGCGCGTCGTCCTCGATCGCTTTCAGCACGTCGACGACGAACGGCTGCGGCTCGTATTCGACCTCGATCAGGCCCGCCGCATCCTCGGCGATGTAGCGGCTCACGGCGCAGACCGAGACCACCGGCTGGCCTTCGTAGAGCGCTTCGCCGTCGGCAAGTGCCCGCGGCATGATCGCCGGTGCATCCGGGATCGGCCGCAGAATCGTGATCGGATCCGTCCGCTCGAGCACGTCCTCCGGCAGCAGCACCTCGAGCACCCCCGGCAGCGCCCGCGCCGCCGATGCGTCAATCGAGACGATCCGGGCACGCGGGTACGGGCAGCGCACGAGCGCCATGTGCACGAGCCGCGGCGGGTCGACGTCGTCGACGAAGCGGCCGAGACCGCGCACGAGCCGCTCGTCCTCGACGCGCGTGCGGCGCTGGCCGATGAAGCTCTTCCGAGTCTGCTCGGTCTGCCGCTCGACGATCTCCGTCATGCGGTGCCTCCGCTGCCCGCGGTCTCGGCGAGATACGACTCGACCGCGTCGTAGATCTTCTGATAGCCGGTGCATCGGCAGAGGACGCCCGCCAGCTCCTCCTCGAGCTGTTCGCGGTCGAGCGGCACACCGCGCCGGCCGAGCGCGAGCGCCGTCATCAGCATTGCGGGCGTGCAGTAGCCGCACTGGAGGCCGTGGTGCTCCTTGAAGGCGCGCTGCAGCGGGTGCAGCTCCTCGCCGTTCAGCGACTCGACAGTCGTGATCTCATGGCCGTCGGCCTGCGGCGCCAGCATCAGGCACGACTTGATCGGCTCTCCGTCGAACAGGACGGTGCACATGCCGCACACACCCTGCTCGCAGCCGACATGGGTGCCGGTGAGGCCGAGATCGTGGCGGAGGAAGTCGACGAGCTGGCGTCTCGGCTCGACGTCGCGCACCGCCTCCTCACCGTTGACTTTCACGCTGACGCGGACCGTCTCAATCGTCTCGGTCATCTGGCTCCTTCGCTGCGGCGGGTCTGGAGCAGTTCCAGCGTGCGCCGCACGTAGATCGGGATCAGGTGTCGCCGGTAATCGGCGGAGGCGCGGACGTCGGTCGGCGGATCGGCCGCTGCGAGCGCCATCTCGCCCGCGCGCGCGACGACGTCCGGCTCGAGACTCGTGCCGGACAGCAGCGCAGATGCCTCGACGGCGAGGATCGGCGTGTCGGCGACGCCGCCGAGCGCGACGCGCACTGACTTCCAACCGCCGTCGCCGTTCGGCTCGCCGACGGCGGCGACGCTGATCACCGCAAAGTCGCCATGCCGCCGGGCATGCTCGGCGATGGCGCTCACCGTCCGCCGAACCGGGAACCGCACCTCGACAACCATCTCCTCCGGCTCGAGCACCGTGTAGTAGGGCCCGAGGAAGAACTCTTCCGCCGGCACCGCACGGCGGCCGGCCTGGCTTTGCACCACCACGGTCGCGCCGAGCGCGATCGCGGCAAGCGGCATTTCGCCGGTCGGGTCCGCATGGGCGAGGCTGCCGCCGAGCGTCCCGCGCGTGCGCACCTGCCGATCGCCGACGTAGCGGACGGTCTCGGTCAAGAGAGGCAGGCGCGAGACGAGCGTCGGCGACCACTCGATCCTGCTGTAGCGCGTGAGCGCGCCGATCGCGACCTCGTCGCCCTCCTCACGGATCTCGTCGAGCCCGGGGACGTCGTTGACGTCGATCACGGCGCTCGGCATCAACAGCCGCATGTTCAGCAGCGGGACGAGGCTCTGCCCGCCGGCGAGCAGCCGCGCGTCGCCCTCATAGCGCTGCAGCATGGCGAGCGCCTCCTCGACGGAGCCGGCCCGTTCATAGACGAACGGCGCCGGCTTCACGTCGCCTCTTTCGCCGTGGTGCCGCGCCCGAGCAGGTCGGCAAGAACGTAGTCGAGCGCAGTGCCCTTCTTGTCGACGAGGGCCGGACGCTCGCGTTGGCTCCAGACCGTCTCGGCGCGGGCCTGGAGAAGAAAGAGCTCGCCGCGGGTCGCGTCGACCGCCCATTCGACGTCCATCGGGCGACCGTAGTGTTTCTCGATCTGCTTGCCGAGCTTCGCGAGCTCGAGCACCTCGGGGTCGGACAGCGAGGCCTCGTCGCGGCGGACGTCCTCTATCGGCGTCGAGACGACGCTGCCCAGCTCGGGGTCGAGCCGGTACTCGATCTGCTTGGAGGCGATCGTGCGCTCGAGCACCGCGAGGATGACCTTGTCGATGAGGAAACGGTCGGGGTCGACCTCGCCGGAGACGACCGCCTCGCCGAGGCCCCAGGTGGACTCGATCATGATCTTCGAGCGGTCTCCGTTGACGGGATTGAGGGTGAACATGACGCCTGCCGTCCGCGCGTCGACCATCTGCTGGATCGCGACGCTCATCAGGGCTTCGTCGGGTGGGATCTCCATCCGCCGCCGGTAGGTCAGCGCTTCGGGAGTGAAGAAGCCGCTCCAGCAGCGACGCATGTACTCGATGACGGGCTCTTCGCCGCTGATCCACAGGTAGGTCTGGAGCTGGCCGGCGAAGCTCGCTGCCGACATGTCCTCGGCGGTCGCGCTCGAGCGGACGGCCACCGGCAGATCGGCGCGGCCGGCCCGGCGCGCGAGTGCCGTGTACGAGGCTTTGACTTCCGCGATGACCGGCTCCGGCACCGGCGCCTGCTCGACGAGCGCGCGGAGCTCGCGCGACGCCTCGGCGACCGCGCCGACATGCTCGTAGTCGATCCGGCCGAGCAGCTCGTCCTCGCGCGCCCGCAAGTCACCGCAGTCGAGGAACAGTCTGTGCGCGTCGGTCGTAACCGCGAAGCCGGGGGGGACGTCGAGCCCGGCACGCAGCAGCTCGCCGAGGCTCGCGCACTTGCCGCCGACGCGGCGGATGTCGCCTGCGTCGCACTCTTCGAAGGGAACGGTGAAGGCCACGGTCAATCGAGCACCGTGACAATGCCGGTGCTGCCGTCGATGCGGATCCGCTGCCCGGTCTTGATGCGCTTGGTGCCGAAGCCCGTCCCAACCACGGCCGGCAAGCCGTACTCGCGAGAGACGATTGCAGCATGGGACATGATCCCGCCGATGTCCGAGACCGCGCCCTCGATGCGGGCGAACACGGGTGCCCAGCTCGGGGCGGTGATCGGACAAACGAGGATCTCGCCTGTTTGCACCTGATCGAGCTCCCCGACGGTCAGGATGACGCGCGCCGGCCCTTCGGCGATGCCAGGTGAGGCCGCGAACCCCTTCAGCTCGTTGGAGTCCTCGCCGTCGGCTCCACCGTCCTGGGCCGAGAGCCACTGCTCGACGGTCTCGGCCGTGATCCCCCAGAGCATCACCGTTGCAGCCTCGGTGACCGCCTCCGGCGGCTTGCCGAGTGCGGTCGGCGGCGCCCACGAGCGCAGTTTCTCCATGATCCGCTTGCGCTCGGCGACCTCGGCGCGCCAGTAGGCCGGTCGGGCCGGGTTCGTCGTCGCCCAGCCGGTGAGCAGGTCGAAGATCGCCTTGTAGATGTCGTAGCGGTGGAGTAGGAAGACGTCTTCGGAATCCTCGAGGAAGTCACCTGCTTGCAGCACCATTCCGAGCTCACGCACCTTGTTCCAGAAGATCGAGTGGTGCCAGTGCTCGACGTAGAAGTTGTGGTTCTCGACGAGCGGATACACCTGGCGCGCGAGTGCGAGGACCTGCTGGAAGGCTTCCCGGTCCTGCTCGGTCGGCAACGCCTCCGCGTACTCGGTCGCGATGCGCTCGCGCTCGCCGACGAGCTCGCGGAGCGGCCGGCTGATGTCGATGCCCTGCTCGAGCTTCTCGATGTAACCCCTCATCGCGCTGAAAGGCACGGTCAGGTCGTCGACCCAGGCGCGGTGCTGGTGGCAGTAGCCGGGCCCGGTTGAGAACCAGAACCACGGCTCTTTGGCGGCCTCGAGCGCGTCCAACCACTCCTGCCCGCGTTCGCGTTCGGCCACCGCGGCGAGCGCGTCGTCGGGCTTGTCGTGTGCCGTGATCGCGTCCGCCAGGCCGAGCTCGAGAGCGAGTCGGGCCAGCTTGCGGATTTCGTCGTCGGGACGGAAGAGAAGAAGCTCGACACCGCCGAGCATCTTGGCGATCGTCTGGTCCGGGATGCCGGGGAAGGCCGTCTTGCAGAAGTCGGAGAACGCCATGATCGCGCCGTACCCGAGCATGTGCAGCTCGAAGTGGTAGTTCGCCATCTCGTGCATGTTCTCGAGCAGGCGGCTGTAGTTGGCCAGGAGGTCGTAGCCGCTGGTGAGCCCTCTGCCGCTCGTCACCATCTCCATCGGCTCGAGGTCGGGCAACGGCTCGAAGGTCAGCTCGCGCAGCCGACCGATGCAGTCCTCCGCCTTCGCGACCCACTTCTCGTAGAGGTCGTCCCAGTTCTCGTAGTAGAAGCCGGCGCGTTCCATGAAGACCGCGACGCGCTCCTCGATCACGTTCGGGTCGGTGATCGTGGTCGGGCTGACGTAGAGGTAGCCGTTCACGAGCCGCTGGTCGATCCCGAGCGTGGGGGGTACCTGCCAGACCCGTGTGAGGTACTGGTTGAGGAAGACCCACCAGCTCTCCGGCATGATCGAGTCGAACGGGTAGACGGGCTCCGGGTTGTGCATCCCGTCGAAGAACCAGAACTGCTCCTCCTCGTACTCGCGCCGGTCGTCGGAGAAGAGGTAGTAGTACGGATAGAGTCTGCGCCAGTCCTCGGCGCCCGGAGGCGCTTCGATCTCGAACGGGCTCGGGAAGCGGCGTGACGAGCCGTTGACGGGCGTTGTGCCCCCCGCTGTGGTCAGGTCGTCCACGCCGGAAGAAACAACCATATCGTATATCGTATTGTCAAGATGGAGCCGCTGCGCACGACCGTCGTCGGCAGCTATCCCCAGCCCGAATGGCTGATCGACCGACGAAAGTTGGGCGGGCGACTGCCGCCGCGCGTGCCCGCGCGCGAGCTCTGGCGGGTCGACGAGGCGTGGCTCGACGACGCGCAGGACGACGCGACGATCCTCGCCGTCCGAGACATGGTGGCCGCTGGCGTCGACATCGTCACCGACGGCGAAATCCGGCGGGAGAGCTATTCGAACCGCTTCGCGAACGCCCTGGAGGGTCTCGACCTGGACGAGCCGGGGACGGCGCTCGACCGGACGGGCCACCCGAATCCGGTGCCTCGAGTCGTCGGGCCGGTGCGGCGCATGCGGCCGGTGCAAGTCCGCGACACGGAGTTCTTGCGGTCCCTGACGGATCGGCCGATCCGCGTGACGGTTCCCGGGCCGTTCACGATGAGCCAGCAGGCGCAGAACGACCACTACCCCGACCTTCGGTCGCTCGCGCTGGCCTACGCCGAGGCGGTGAACGAGGAGCTTCGCGACCTGGTGGCGGCCGGCGCCGACGTCGTCCAGATCGACGAGCCGTACCTGCAGGCCCGCCCCGAGCAGGCGCGTGAGTACGCGCTCGAGGCGATCGAGCGCGCCTTCGACGGCGTCAGCGGCGCGACGCTCGCGCTCCACACGTGCTTCGGCTACGCCGCGATCGTCCACGAGAAGCCGAACGGCTACCCGTTCCTGGCAGAGCTCGACTCGATATCTGCGGAGCAGATCTCGATCGAGGCGGCGCAGCCGCGGCTCGACCCGTCGATCCTCGAGCAGCTGCCGTCCAAGCAGGTGATCCTCGGCGTCCTCGACCTTTCCGACATGACGCCCGAGACTGCCGAGGTCGTCGCCGACCGGATCCGGGCGGCGCTCCGGCACATCGACCCGGAGCGCCTGCTCGTCGCGCCGGACTGTGGCATGAAGTACTTGCCGAGAGAGGTCGCGAAGGCAAAGCTGCACGCCCTCGTCGAGGGCGCCGCAACCGTCCGCGCCGAGCTCTAGCTAGGTCGCGTCCGCCACGCGCGCTGCTACGGCTTCGCCGACCTCGCGCGTGCTCGCCTCGCCGCCGACGTCCCTCGTCTTCGGGCCGTGGCGGGCGGCGGACTCGAGCGCGCTCATCACCCGCGCCGCAGCGTCCGCGTGCCCGGTGTGTTCGAGGAGGAGGGCGGTGCTCCAGATCGCTCCGGTCGGATTCGCGACGCCCTGGCCGGCGATGTCCGGCGCCGAGCCGTGGACGGGCTCGAACAGACCAGGTGTGCCCGAGTCCGGAGCGACGTTCGCCGATGCGGCGACTCCGAGGCCTCCCTGGAGTGCGGCGGCGACGTCCGTGAGCACGTCGCCGAACAGGTTCGATGCCACGACGACGTCGATCGACGCCGGGTCGAGCACCATCCTCGCGCAGAGCGCGTCGACGAGCACATGCTCGACCCGCACCTCCGGGAAATCGGCCGCGGCGGCGCGCACGACCTCGTCCCAGAGCGTGTAGCCGTAGCGGGACGCGTTCGACTTCGTCGCACTCGTGAGGACGCCGCGGCGTTCCCGTGCGTGTTCGAACGCGTAGCGCACGACGCGGTCGCAGCCGGCGCGCGTGAAGACGCTCGCCTCGATCGCCACCTCGGCGGAGGTGCCGCGGTGCGCCCGCCCACCGACGCCGGAGTACTCGCCCTCGGTGTTCTCGCGTATGAACAGCATGTCGACGTCGTCCGGTCCGCGACCGGCGAGTGGGCACGGGATTCCCGGCAGCAGCCGCGCCGGCCGGACGTTCGCCCACAGGTCGAGCCCTTGCCGGAGCTCGAGCAGGAGTCCCCAGAGCGTGACGTCGTCCGGCAACGACGCATCGCCGACAGCGCCGAGCAGCACCGCGTCGAACCCCCGCACGATCTCCAAGGCGTCCTCCGGCATCATCCGCCCGTGCTCGCGCCAGAAGGCCGAGCCCCAAGGCAGCTCCTCGAGCTCGAGTGCGACACCCGTCGCTTCGAGCACGCGGCGCGCTTCAGCGATGACTTCCGGCCCGACGCCGTCGCCGGGCAGGAGCGCGACTCGCAGCGGCCGCGTCACTCGAGCACGGTGACGACGCCGGTGTCGCCATCGACCCGCACGCGTTGACCGGTCCGGATCCGCTTCGTCCCGAACCCTGTGCCGACGACCGCCGGCAGGCCGTACTCGCGGGAGACGATCGCCGCGTGCGACATGATTCCGCCGATGTCCGAGACCGCGGCCGTGATGCGGCCGAAGACCGGCGCCCAGCTCGGCGCAGTGATCGGGCAGACGAGTACCTCGCCGGTTTGTACGTCGTCGAGCTCGGCGACGCTCGTAATCACGCGCGCCAGGCCCTCGACGACCCCCTTCGACGCGGCGATCCCGCGCAGCTCGTTCTCGGCTTCGTCCTGCCCGAGCCACCGGCGCACGGTGTCCGTCGTGACGCCGAAGAGCATCACCGTGAACGGCTCGGTGACGACGTCGGGCGCCACGCCGAGCCCCGGCGGCGGCGACCACGCGCGCAGCTTCTCCATAATCCGCTTCCGCTCGCGCACCTCGTCGGGCCAGTAGCTCGGCCCGCGCGCGGGCGTCGACGTCGCCCAGCCGGTGCAGAGGTCGTAGAGCGCTCCGTGCAGCTCGAAGCGATGAAGGTAGAAGACGTCCTCGGAGTCCTCGAGGAAGCCGTGCCGCTCGAGGATCGCGCCGAGCTCTCGCACGCGGTTCCAGAAGATCGAGTGGTGCCAGTGCTCGACGTAGAAGTTGTGGTTTTCGACGAACGGATAGACCGTCTTCGCCAGGTCGCGCATCTCCGTGAACGCGCGGCGCTCATCGTCGGAGTCGAGCAGGTCGCGGTACTCGGCGAAGACCTGCTCACTCTCGGCTCGGATCGCCGCGAGCGGCCGCTCGATCGACTCGCCGGCCTCGAGCTTCTCGATATAGCCCCGCATCGCGTTGAACGGCAGGCGAAGGTCGTCCATCCAGGCGCGGTGCTCGTGCGAATAGCCGGGACCGGTCGAGAACCAAAACCATGGGTCCTTCGCCGCCTCGAACGCGTCCATCCACTCGGACCCGCGCGGCGAGGCGGCGATCGCCGCGAGCGCCGCATCAGGATCGGTCTCGCGCTTCACGAGGTCCGCGACGCCGAGCTCGATCGCGAGCCGCGCGAGCTTGCGCACCTCGTCGTCGGGCCGGAAGAAGAGGATGTCGATCCCCGCGACCATCTTCGCGATCGTCTGATCCGAGATGCCGGGGAAGGCCTTCTGGGAGAAGTCGCGGAAAGTCAGATAGGCCGCGTATCCCAGCCCGAGCATCTCGAAGTGGTAGCAGGCCATTTCCTGCATGTTCTCGATCAGCCGGTTGTAGTTCGCGAGCAGCTCGAAGCTCGCACCCACGCCCGTGTGCGCGAAGACCTTCTCCTCCGGCTCGACCTCCGGCAGATCGTGGAGCTCCAGCTCCTTCAGCCGCCCGATGCAGTCCTCGGCCTTGACGACCCAATTGTCGTAGATCTCGTCCCAGTTCCCGTAGTAGTGGCCGGCGCGCTTGAGGAAGAGCTCCGCGCGCTGGGCGATGACGTCCGGGTCGGAGATCGAGTTCGGGCTGATGTAGAGGTAGCCGTTGACGACGCGCTGGTCCATCCCGAGCGCCGGCGGGATGACGTAGAAGCGGGTCGTGAACATGTTGAGGGCGACCCACCAGCTCTCGGTCATGATCGCGTCGAACGGGAAGATCGGCTCCGGGTTGTGCATCCCGTCGAAGAACCAGAACTTCCCCTCCTCGAACTGCCGACGAGGTTCGCTGAAGAGGTAGTAGTAGGGATAGAGGCGCTGCCAGTCCTCTGCTCCCGCCGGCGGCGCGATCTCGAACGGACTCAGAAACCCTTGCTGCGGCGTTCCGGTCGCTACCACGGCGCGATGATATATCGAATATTTCGGGGCTTCTAGATGACGCCGGTCTGCTCGAGCTCGGCAAGCTCGGTCTCGTCGAGGCCCACGAGGTCGCTGTACACATCACGGTTGTGCGCGCCCGGCTGCCAGGGGCCGGTCCAGCGGATCCTCCCCGGCGTGTGGGAGAAGCGGGGGACGACGTTCGACCCTGCGACGGGGCCGATCTCGGGGTCGTCGTGCTCGACCACCATCTCGCGCACGCGGAAATGCGGGTCGGCGAAGATGTCCTCGATCGTGTAGACAGGCCCCGCGGCCACGCCGGCGTCGTTCAGGATCGCGTCGAGCTCGAGCGCATCGTGGCCCGACGCCCACTCGCCGATAATCGCATCGAGCACGTCCTCGTGGTCGCCTCGCGCCTCGTGATTGGCAAAGCGCTCGTCATGCGCGAGGTCAGGCCGGCCCATGGCGTCGCAGAGCCGGGCGAAGACGGTGTCCTGATTCGCCGCGATCACGACCCACCGCCCGTCGCGCGAGCGAAAGATGTTCGACGGCGCGATCCCCTCCAGCCGAGTGCCCGTCGGTTGCCGCACCCGGCCGAGCGCCGCGTACTCCGCCGGAACGCTTTCGAGCAGCGCGAAGCAGGACTCGACGAGCGAGACGTCGACCACCTGGCCGTCGCCGCCGGAGGCGTCGCGGTGGTACAGGGCCGCCAGCAGCCCCTGCACCGCGAAGAGGGCGCCGAGCGAATCGCCGAGCGAGATCCCGAGCCGCGGCGGCGCCTCACCGGGGAAGCCGTTCAGGTGGCGAAGCCCGCTCATCGCCTCGGCGACCGACGCGTAGCCAGCCCGGTCGCGGTAAGGCCCGTCTTGGCCGTAGCCCGAGATGCGCACGAGCACGATCCCAGGTCGCGCCTCATTCAGACGCGCGAAGCCGAGGTTCCAACGTTCGAGCGTCCCCGGTCTGAAGTTCTCGATCACCGCGTCGCAGCGCTCGACCAGCCGTAGACAGAGCGCCTGACCCTCCGGCCGGCGCAAGTCGAGCGTCACGCACTTCTTGTTGCGGCTGTGCGTCGGCCACCAGAGCCGACGTTCCGCGACGGCGCCGTGACCCCACTCGCGCACCGGATCGGGACGGTCGGGCGCCTCGACCTTGATCACCTCGGCGCCGAGGTCGGCGAGGAGTCGCGCCGCGAACCCTCCGGCGAGGAGGGTCCCGAGCTCGAGCACCCTGATACCTTCGAGCGGCCCGGCCGGAGACGTCTGCATCGCCTGAAGCGCTACGCCACGCCGTCCAGGGACTCGCCGAGTCCCTCCGCCAGCAACTCCTCGGTCCCTCGAAGGTGCTCGCGCATCAGCTGCGCAGCCTCGTCCGCGCGCCCCGCCTTCAGGTGCTCGAGCAGCAGCCGGTGCTGGCTCTGGGCCGCACGGAAGCTCTTCGCAGTCGAGACGTAGAGGCGGATGTACGACTCCACCGCTACCCAGAGCTGGTTGATGATCTGCTCGAGCCGCGGCATCTGCGTCTCCTGGTAGAGGAGCCGGTGGAACTCCTCGTTCGCGGCCCGCCACTCGTCGGGGCTGTGCTCGAACCGGTCCATGTCGGCCGTGAGCGCTTCGAGCCGCTCCAACAGCTTCGGATCGTTGCGCACGTGCGGCGCCGCCTGCCGTACAGCGAACGACTCCAGCTCGCCGCGGATCGTGTAGATCTCGTGCATCTCGCTCAGCGAGAGCCGATTGACGACGATCTGGCGGTTGCGCAGGCTCACGAGCCCCTCAGCCTCGAGCCGACGCAGCGCCTCCCGCACGGGCGTCGCGCTGACACCGAAGCGTTCTGCGATCACGCGCACGCGAATCGGGCCGGGCTTGTAGACGCCGTGCGCGATGTCCTTGCGCAGCGCGGCGTAGATCACGTCAGGGATCGAGGGGAGATCGATCGGCGACGAAAGCGGCTCCGGGTTGCTGTTCATGATCGGGGCTCTGCCACGCCTTTCGGCGGCGTGACACAACGATTACGTATAGAATATAGATGGTTAGCCCGCGAATTCGACCCGCGGAGGATCATCGTGAGAGGGAGCGGAACCGCGGCCACGAACGGGGACGAGCAGGGCGAGGCCGGCCTCAGCGACGCGCGGAGAATCTACTCCCAGAGCGGGATCGGCTCACGCGTCGGCTTCGGACGCCGCCCGGCCCTCGTCGTCGTCGATCTCCAGAACGGCTTCACGGACCCCACCTCCACCGTCGGCGGCGACCTGAGCGAGGTCGTCGAGGCCACCGCACAGCTGCTCGACGTGGCGCGCGCGCACGACGTCCCAGTCGCATACACAGCTGTCGGATTCCACGCCAGCCGAGCCGACGGCGCCGCGTGGCTGCGAAAGATGCCGGGACTCGGCGCGCTGGTCGAGGGAACACGCTGGTGCGAGATCGACCCGCGCGTGCGCCCACGTGAGGACGAACCCGTCTGGGTCAAGCGCGCATCCTCAGCGTTCTTCTCGACCCCGCTCCAGACATTCCTCGTCGGCCACGGCGTCGACACGCTGCTCGTCACTGGATGCGTGACGAGCGGCTGCGTGCGCGCGACCGTCGTCGACGCAGTCTCGTACGGCTACCGCGTCATCGTCCCCGAAGAGTGCGTCGGCGACCGCGCCGAGGGGCCGCACGGCTGGAACCTGTTCGACATCGACTCGAAGTACGCAGACGTCGAGCCGCTCGAGCGTGTGCTCAAGGCGCTGACGGAGCCGGCGGCGGTCGGAGCGGCGGGCTGATGCGGACGGAGCCGCGAGGCGCGAGCGGGTACGTCGCGAGCGGCGACGTCCGGCTGCACTATCTCGAGTACGGGGCCGGGGATCCGATCGTCGTCGTCCCCGGAATCACGAGCCCGGCGATCACGTGGGAGTTCGTCGCGGAGAAGCTCGCCGGTGACTACCGGCTACTGCTGATGGACGTACGCGGGCGCGGTCTCTCCGACCAGCCAGCCACGGGATTCGAGCTGTCCGACTACGCCGCCGACGTCGCGGCACTCGCCCAGGAGCTCGAACTCGAGAGGCCCGCCGTGATCGGCCACTCGATGGGCGCGCGCATAGCGGCCGCCTTCGGAGCTCTCCACCACGATCTGGCCGGGCCGCTCGTCCTCGTCGACCCGCCGCTCACCGGGCCTGGCCGCAGCGAGTACCCGACCTCACTCGAGGCGTTCATGCAACAGCTCCACGATGCCAAGGCGGGGGCGACGATCGAGGACGCGCGCCCGTTCTTCCCAACCTGGAGCGACGAGCAGCTCCAGCTTCGCGTCGACTGGCTCCCCACCTGCGACGAGACCGCCGTCCGCGAGACGTGGCTCAACTTCCACCGCGAGGACGCGCACGCGCTGCTCGAGCAACTCGAGCCACCGGTGCTGTTCATGTACGGCCTCGAGAGCCCGGTCGTGACGGCGGAGGGCGCGGACGAGGTGCGCGCGCTGAACCCTCGCCTCGAATACGTGGGCATCGAGCGCGCCGGCCACATGATCCCCTGGGACAACTTCGCGGACTTCCTGGCGGAGACCAGGCGCTTCCTCGCGTCCGCGGCGTGAGCGACGCCGAGGCACGCGAGGTTTACGCGCGGGCGCGGATCGGCGAGACGATCGGCCTCCGCGACCGGCCTGCGGTCCTCGTCGTTGACTTCAGCTGTGGCTTCACCGATCCCTCGTGCGCGCTCGGCTCCGAGCTCGCCGCAGAGGTCGAGGCGACGCGGCGCCTCCTCGACACCGCCCGGGGGCGGGAGATTCCCATCATCTTCACGACGATCGGCTACGACGAGGGTCTCGTCGACGCCGGGATCTGGCCGCAGAAGATGCCGGCCCTCGCCGAGCTCCGGATCGGTACCCGCTGGGTGGAGATCGACGAGCGCCTGGGCCGCCGTCCCGACGAGCCGGTCGTGCTCAAGAAGGGAGCCTCTGCGTTCTTCGGCACGAACCTGACCGCTGTCCTCGCTGCGCGCGCGATCGATTCCGTGATCCTCTGCGGCGCGACGACGAGCGGCTGCATCCGCGCCACGGCGATCGACCTGCTCCAGCATGGCTATCCGACGGTCGTGCCGCGAGAGTGCGTCGGCGACCGCGCCCAGGCGCCGCACGAGGCAAACCTGTTCGACATCCAGGCGAAGTACGCCGAGGTTCTGCCGCTCGCCGAAGTGCTCGCCGCGATCGGCGGCTAGCGCGCACCGACCGGGACGAACCCCGGCGCCTTCAGTTCCTCGACCACGATGTCGCCGCTCATCACGATCGGCTCGTCGTCGAGGTAGAGCGAGCAGTTCCGCATCGGCATGTCGACATGACACTGCGTGTCGTTGCCGCCGCCGAATTCCTGGTTCGGTCCTGTCGAGAAGAGGACGTTGCCGTAGAAGGCGCGTCCGTGCATGCCGAGGCCGCGGCTGTCGGTCGCCATGTACGACCAGCGCGCCTTCTCGTTCATGCCCCAGCCGATGTGTGCGATGCCATAGGCCTTCTCGTCGTTGAAGGAGGCCATGTAGTCGCGGACGATCTCCGCGTCGAGTTCGCCGCGGATGTCGACGATCCGTCCCCGCTCGATCGTGAACTCGACTGGCGTCCGCGCGTACATCTTGAAGGGATAGATGATGTCGCCCGGGGCGAGGACGACCTTGCCGTCGACGCCGTCGTCGCTGCCGCCGGTGAACAGGAAGCCCGAAGGCCAATGATCCCAACGCCCGGGGGTGTCGGTGTAGCCGTACTCGGTGATGACGGGGTAGGCGCCGAGCTGGTAGGTGACGTCGGTGCCGTACTCGTTCGTGAAGCGGAGCGTCTGCGCCTTCCCGAGCAGCTCACCGCCGTATTCGACCCGCTCGCGTTGCTCGCGGGTCGGGAAGAGCTGAATCAGGTGCTCGACCGGTTCGATCACGAGCAGGATCCGCGCACCGGCGTCCTGGATCTCGAGCTGCTCCTTCGAGAACAGGAGGAACATGGTGTCGATCACGAGGTCCGCGGCCTTCAACGCCTCGAGCGCCGGACGATTCGCCGCGAGCGGCGTCGCGCCGACAGTCCATTGGCCCATGTCACCCGACAGAGATGTCGAGACGTGCGGGAGCCGCACGTGCAGCGTCGTCGCACCCAGCTTCTCGCCGGCGGCGAGCATCGCGTTCGCGTAGTCGAGCTTCTCGTCGCCCTGCGTCAGCACCGCCATCACCTCCCCCTCCTTCAGCGCGCACAACTCGAGCGCCCTGACGCAGAGGTCGGTGAAGGTGTTCGGGCTGACGTCCATTCGTGCCTCCTGAGGCGCTTTCCGGTGATGTATACGATATTGAAGCGGCGCTCGCAACGCGCTGCCCGGCTCCCCGATGCCGTCCTTGACCGAGAAGATCGTCGACGCGCACCTCGCCGGGCACGGCGACGGCGACCTTGAGCTGTCGGTGGATCAGGTCCTGCTCGAGGACGCGACGGGGACGATGGCCTGCCTGCAATTCGAGCGCCTCGGCTGCGAGCGCGTGAAGACCCCGCTCGCTGTCTCGTACGTCGACCACAACGTCCTCCAATTCGACGAGCGGAACCCGAACGACCACCTCTACCTCCACTCGTTTGCCGAGCGGTACGGGATGAGGTACTCACGCCCTGGCAACGGCATCTCCCACTACGTCCACCTCGAACGGTTCGCGCGCCCCGCGAGGGTGCTCATCGGCGCCGACAGCCACACGACGATGGCGGGAGCGGTGGGCATGCTCGCGATCGGCGCCGGCGCGAGCGAGGTCGCGCTCGTGATGGCCGGGCTGCCCTACGTGCTCGCCGATCCCGTCGTCGTCGGTGTGCGTCTCGAGGGCGAGTTGCCGCCATGGGTCGAGGCGAAGGACGTGATCCTCGAGCTCCTCCGGCGGCGCGGTGTCCGCGGCGGACGCGGCCGGATCTTCGAGTTCTTCGGCCCCGGCGTCGCCGCGATCGGCGTGACCGGTCGCGGGACGATCTGCAACATGATCGTGGAGACGGGCGCAACAACCGCCCTCTTCCCGAGCGACGAGGAGACGCGGCGCTGGCTCGATGTGCAGGGGCGGGGCGACGAATGGGAGCCGCTCGCCGCCGACGAGGATGCGCGCTGGGCCGAGCTCGAGGAGATCGACCTCGCCTCGCTCGAGCCGCTCGTCGCGATGCCGGGCTCGCCTGGGAACATCGAGCGCGTCGCCGACGTCGCGGGCCTCGAGGCCGTGCAGGTCTGCGTTGGCAGCTCCGTCAACTCGTCGTACGAGGACCTCGCGGTTGTTGCCGCCGTCGTGGCTGAGCGCGGTGTGCATCCGCACGTCGACCTGACCGTGACGCCGGGATCGCGCGAAATCCTCGACACGATCGTGCGGAGCGGTGTGTACGGCGACCTCCTGAGTGCAGGCGCGCGGATGCTCGAGCCCGCCTGCGGGCCGTGCATCGGAATGAGCGCAGCGCCGCCGCCGGGACTTCTGTCGGTGCGCACGTTCAACCGCAACTTCCCGGGCCGCAGCGGGACAACCGACGACGCGGTCGCGCTCTGTTCGCCCTCGACGGCGGCCGCGACGGCCGTGCGCGGAGCGGTCGCCGACCCGCGCGAGCTCGGCGACCGGCCCGTACTGCGAGCGGCGCCACCGCCCGACCCGGCGGTCGACGACCGCCAGATCCTCGACCCCCCGCCAGCCGCCGAGGCCGCCCGCATCCAGGTCGTCCGCCCGTCGAACATCGTGCCGCCGCCGAAGGTGCCGCCGCTCCCGGAGACGCTGGAGGGGAGGACGCTGATCGTCCTCCCGGACGACGTCTCGACCGGCGACATGACGCCCGACGGCGCGCTCGGCCTCGCCATCTGGTCGAACATCCCCGCCTGCGCCGAGCGGATGTTCCTGCGCTTCGACCGCGAGTTCCCGAAGCGGGCGCGCGAGTGGGGCGGCGGGATCGTCATCGCCGGCCACAACTACGGCCAGGGCTCGAGTCGTGAGCAGGCTGCGTTCGCAGCGCTCGAACTCGGTGTGCGCGCTGTGATCGCAAAGAGCTTCGCGCGGATCCACCGCACCAACCTGATCGCGCAGGGGATTCTGCCGCTGACGTTCGCTGACGCCGACGATGCGCGCCGCCCCACCGTTGGGTCGCGCTGGCAGCTAGATGGGATCCGCGAGTCGGTGCGTGCGGGTCGGCCGCCGGCGGCCCGCCACGATGGTGCCGAAATCGCCCTCCAGGCAGAGCTCACGGCGCGCGAGCGCGAGATCCTGCTGGCACCTGGCCTCATCGCCTACGGGGAGAAATGCTTGACGTAGGGCGAAATATTTTGTATACGACGCCCCACCGGTCTCGTGCGTGAGGTCACGTGATGGCCGAAACGACAAGGAGGAACTCTCATGGCAAATGACGATCCAGCAGCCGGAGAGCACCCCGGTCCGGTTGCCCGTGGGATCGATGTCGCCGGCCAGATCGAGACTCACGGGATTGACTACATCCCGCAGGCCGACCGGCACTCACACCCGCGCAACCTGGCGTGGGCGATGTTCGGCCCGCAGTTCGGCTTCGGGAACATGGTCTTCGGCTCGCTGCCGATCGCCTTCGGCCTCAGCTGGTGGAGCTCGGTCGCCGCGATCGTCGTCGGCGTCCTGCTCGGATCCGCGATCTTCGCCGGCGTCTGCATCCAGGCGCACCGGACCGGCACGAACAACGCCGTCTCAAGCGGCGCGTTCTTCGGTGTGACCGGCCGCTACCTCGGGTCGGCGATCAGCCTCTTCATCGGTCTCGGATTCTTCGCGCTGCTGATCTGGACATCGGGCCAGACGATCATCGCCGTCTTCGACCGAGCGTTCAGCACCGGTACGAGCAACACTGCTTTGACGATCGCGATGATCGTCGTCGGCGTCATCTCCTGCGCGCTCGCGATCTACGGTCACGCAACGCTCGTCGCAACGTTCCGTTTCATCGCGATCTTCAGCTTTGCCACGTCGATCCTCGGCGTCGCCTTCATCGCCAGCCACTTCCATGCGGTTCACGGTGGCAACTACCTGCTCGGATCGTTCTGGCCGACGTGGTTCTTCAGCTTCGTCCTCGCGGCTTCGCTACCGATCTCGTGGGGCCCGTTCATCGGTGACTACGGCCGCTACATCCCCGAGCGGGAGAGCGAGCTCAGCACCGCCGCCGCCGGGTTCATCGGGATCGTCGCCGGCTGCCTGATCTCCGAGCTGATCGGCGCGTTCGCGACCGCCGCGTTCAAGGATCCCTCCACGCCGTTCGCGCTCGGCTTCCCGCAGCGGGTGCCGCTCGTCATCGCGGTCTTCCTGATGCTCGGCCCCGGCGGACTCGCGAACATCGAAAGCGCCGCGATGTCGGTCTACAACTGTGCCCTCGACGTCCACGCACTTCTGTGGCGGATCAGCCGCGCACAGCTGACGACGGGCATGAGCGTGATCGGCGTCGTGCTCGCCTGGCTGACGCTCGTCCACTACAACGAGATCAACTCGATCGAGGCGTTCGTGACGATCATGCTCGTCACGTGCACGCCGTGGATGGTGATCATGACCATCGGTCACCTGATGCGCCGCGGGCGGTACTACACGCTCGACCTGCAGGCGTTCGCAATCCCGGGCAAGCGCGGCGTCTACTGGTTCTGGAACGGCTTCAACTGGCGTGCGTTCGTCGCCTGGGGCGCGGCGACCGGACTCGGGCTTCTGTTCTCTGTCCAGAGCCTCTTCACCGGCCCCTTGTCGAGCCACATCAACGGTGTCGACATCAGCTTCCTCGTCTCGGCCGGAGTGGGCGGCGTCCTGTACTGGGCGCTCGCGGTTCTCTTCCCGGAACGCGGTGTCGTGCCCGGCGAGCCGGGAGGCGAGGAGGCACTCGGGATGGCCGAGCCCGCGACGGTCGCGGCCTGATCCCGAGAGCACGCGCTCAAGCAGGCGGCCCCGCTAGCGGGGCCGCCTGCTTCGTCAGCTCGCGACGGCGATCAGTCCACGACGGCGACGGCGACGATCTCGACCAGTGCTCCGCCGAGCAGTTCGGCCACGCCGACCGCCGCACTCGCGGGCGGCAGGTCGCCGAAAACACGCCCGCGGACAGCGGCGAATTCCGAGTAGCGCGAGAGGTCCGTGAGATACGTGGTGATCTGCACGACGTCGTGCAGGGTCGCGTCGTAGCGGGCGAGCAGCGCTTCGATCTGCTCGAAGCACCGCTCCGTCTGGCCCGCCAGATCCACCGGCACAGGGCTGCCGTCGCGTTCGCGGGGCGTCTGCCCGGCTAGATAAATGACGCGCCTCCCGCCGACGTCGACATTGACCGCGTCGCTGTAGGTCGCGCCGCCGGGAGCCGGCAGCCGCTCACGCATCGTGGGCGGCCACCTCGTCGCGCACCGCTGCGAGCGCGCGCTCGTAGTGCGGCCAAGCCAACTCGCGAGCCGGCGCAAGCTTGATCCGCTCGACCATCCAGTCCAGCTTCGTGATCGCGTTAGGCAAGCTCGTCTCACCCTTCAGCACCCAGCCGGAAACAAGGTGGCCGTTGACCTCGAGGAACGAGATCGAATCGGCGGCCTGCAACACGTCGCCGGCCGGCGACCCGCCGAACTCGTGCTCCAGGATCGACGCCTCGACGGCTTGGACGAAGTCGTCCGGAACGTCCTGCTCGCGCAGCCAGCGCCCGACGATGTCGGCCGAGCGCGCGCAATGGCGGCGGTTGTACTCCTCGTCTGCCCAGGCGCCCGCCGCCTTGTCCGGCTGCGTCCCGCCGGGAAAGTGCCGTTCCATGTCATGCGTAACGGCCGCGATCAGGAGCGGCTCGGGCGCCTGCGGATCCAGTGTGAGGAGCCAGCGGCCGGTGTGGAACAGGTGGATCCCGTCGTAGTACGGCTCCACCCAATCGATCGTCACCGGCCACAGCCGCCGAAAGAGCTCGCTACGGCCGGGAGCGTCGGGCGAGGGCAGGGGAGCCGGTGAAACCGGCTCGGGGATGGCACCGGAGGGCTCGACTCTCAACAGGAAATACCCTATAAACTTGCTGCCTCGTCGGGGCCGTCAACCGCCAGCGAGTACGCGAACCAACTCCTCCGGAGCCGCCACGACGATCGCGTTGTCGCCGGACGGCACGTATTCATGCCCCCACGACGCGAGGATCGCGAGCGCGCCGCACGCGTGCGCAGCACGGGCGTCGCGCTCGGCGTCGCCGACATAGGCCAGCTGGCCGGCCGCCAGCCCGAGGCGATCCGCGACCAGGTGCAGGCCTTCCGGATCCGGCTTCGGACGCTCGACCTCGTCTCCCCCCAGCACCACTGCGAAGAGCTCGCGCAGCCGGGTCCGTTCGAGGAGGATCGCGCACGCGCGGGCGCTCGCCCCCGAGTAGACGGCCAGCGGCAGCCGCGCGGCCAGCTGCTCGAGAACGGCGCGCATGCCCGAATACACCTGCACGGCGTCTGCCTGACGCTCCAACTCGACGAAGTACCGCGCCGTCGCGTCCGGGGGCGGCGTCCTCCCGAGCAGCGCGGCGATGACGGCGTCGGCCGACCCGGCGCGGTAGGCAGAGATGACGTCCTGGCGCGTCGGGACCGGCCCGCCGAGCTCGCGGATGACCGCGATGTACGAGTCCGGCACGACCGTGCCCGTGTCGAGAAGTGTGCCGTCGAGGTCGAACGCGACCGCCCGCACGTTCGTCGTTCGCGCCACGCGGACAGCGTATGCATCCGGAACGTGGTGCATGGTCGCGTCGGTATTTTCCCGCTGTCGCGATCAGGGTTGCAGCTGATAGACAGGCTCGTCCTGGAGCGCATGCTCCAGCGCATGACTTCGCATAACTGCAGCCTTCGCACGGGAACCGTCGGGGCCCCGGCGCCGTGCCTCGGCATCGTCTGTCCGTATTGGCGCGGCCGCGCCAATCGCTGCGCAATCGAGAGCCAGCGCGAACCGCGGCCCACGCCGCAAACGCGCTCCTAGCGGTCGCGAACCCCGCGTCGCTCGCCGGGTAGCCTCACAGCCCGCCGGCCGTTACCGATCGCTTCGTCGATCTCGATCGCGCGTTTGGCTTAGATCGCGCCGAGAGGCCTGCGAGTGACGAGCAGGATGGCTGCGAAGCCGCCCCTCTGCTCGTAGGTGGAAGTCCAACTCGGGGCTATGCGGCAGGGACCGCTCGGCCTTGACTTCCGTCGGCATCGGAGCATGATCGCAGTTCGATGCGGCGGGGGATTGTTCTTGTGGTGACTGTTTCGGCGCTTGCCGCCACGATCTGTGCGGGCTCGGTGACGTCGGCCCTTGCTACCCCCACGGGCGGCGCAAAGATCTGCACCAAGAAGGTCAAGCGGCACGGCAAGATCGTCAAGAAGCGAGTCAAGTGCCCGAAGCCGAAGCCGAAGCCAAAGCCAAAGCCGACAGCAAGTCTCACGGTGAACCCGCAGACACTCTCGTACTCCGGCGGTCAAGCCACCCTCACGTACTCGTCCTCGCACGCGACAGCCTGCTCCTTATCAGCAAGCTCGACTCTCTGGTCAGGCGGAAATCCCCTCACCGTCTCGTGTAACGGCAGCACTGATGTCAACATCCCACCGTCGACCTCCGGCGGACAGTGGACGGTCACTTTCACTGCGCAGGGCACGGCTGGTAAGGCGAGCTCGAGCGGCACGCTCACCCAACAAGCCCCCTCCTACCTGCGGAGCGCAAACTGGTCGGGCTACGTCTTGCCCTCGACCAGCCTTATCACTCAGGTATCCGGCAGTTTCACCGTGCCGACGCTCGACTGTTCTGTAACTCCCGATGCCGGCGAGTCGACTTGGGTTGGAATCGGCGGAGAGGAATACGCCAACGGAGGCTCGTCGGGCGACCTGCTCCAGACCGGTATCCGAAGCAACTGCGTGAGCGGTGTACAGGTAACCAACCCCGCCTGGTGGGAGGACTTTCCGATCAACGCCGAGCAGGACTTCCTGGGCTTCTCCGTCCACCCGGGCGACGTCATCGATGCGTACACCTACCAATGGTCGGACGGCTCTCGGTGGGAGACCTGCCTGGACGATGTCACCACTGGCCTGTCGGGACTCGAGGTCACCGGAGAAGGTTGGGGCGTCACGACCGGCGGCTGCGGCGGCAGCTTCACCTTCCAAGGAACAACCCCAACGCTCGACTACGCGGGCGGCTACACCGCCGAATGGATCGTCGAGGACTACGGGGTGAACTTCTCGCAACCTGATGTGTATGCGCCGTTCGCCGACTACGGAACCGTGACATTCAGCAACATCACAACGAGCCTGTCCTCGTGGAGCCTGACCAGTGACGAGGCGTGGGCGATTGTCCAGAACGGATCCGTCCTATCCACACCGTCGGCTCCGACAGGTAGTGGGTTCTCAGTCACCTACACAGGCTGAACAGCTCGACGGGCAGCGGCTAGAAGTGCCGAATCGGAAAAGATGAGCGCGACGCGGAAGGGACCAGCCGCCATGGTCTTCAGCGCCGTCAGCCCTCGGACGCTGTCTGTCCTGACCCTGTTGCCCGTCGTCGGCGTTCTGGCCCTGGGGTGCGCTGCGTCCGCGGATCTGCCGAAGAAGCCCGCTTGCTCTGCCGTGACCTCACCGCTGCTGAAGTCGACATTCGGGTTCTCCTTCGCGATTCACCCGACCTCGAAGGAACACCACACAAAGACGTTGGATCACCTCGAATGCAACTACCGCAGTGCTGATGGGGATCTCTCGATCGCCTACTACCGCTACTCATCCGACAAGGCCGCTCGCGCGCACTACAGCTCAG
>PMOB01000012.1 GCA_003161615.1 Actinomycetota bacterium | reverse complement strand
CTCCCTGCGTCCTTGTCTCGCACTCGGCCGGCGCGCCCGACCAGCGCGTGGTCACTCCGACTCGAGTTCTGATGCCGCTCGAGCCGCGCCTTCGCGTCTCCGCCGTCCTCCGCTGGGAGGGCCGGGTGTTGCTCTGCAGGCACGAGAAAGCGGGACGCGGCGAGTACTGGCTCCTGCCGGGCGGCGGCGTGAACACCGGCGAGAGCCTCGTCCAGGCGCTGCGGCGGGAGCTCGAGGAGGAGGTCGGCGTGGGGGAGGATCTGACGTTCGAAGGCCCCGTCGCGGTCGTCGACTCGATCGCGCCGAAGCGGAGCTTCACGACGCGGCACGTCGTGCACATCATCTTCGCCGCCGACCTCTCGGGCCGCTCGCTCGAGCGCGTCAACTCCACCGACGCGGCGGTTCGCGGCCACCGGCTGTTCGAGCCTGCCGATCTCGACGACGTCGTTCTCCATCCGCCGCTGCAGCGCTTTCTCCGCCGCTGGCAGCCGGGCGACCCTGCCGTCTACCTCGGAGCGCTCTGGGCGCCGTGAACGAGCCGCTACGCCGGGTCTCGATTCAGGGCTATCGGGCCGCGCGGGAGCTGGAGTTCTTCCCCGGCTCAGTCTGCGCGCTCGTCGGAGAGGCGTCGAGCGGCAAGTCGACGGTGCTGACTGCGATCTGGACGCTGCTCGAAGCAGCCGCGCCGCCGCCGACGATCGACGACGTGGCTCGCGATGAAATTGGCGGCCGGATCCACCTTGAAGCGGAAGTCGCGAAGCGGACGATCTTCCTCGACGCGCGTCCGCCGGACACGCTCAACCTCAACCGGGCCGGGGCGCCGCCGGTACTCTTCCTGCCGGCCAACCTGCGCTCCCGCACACTCGCAGCACCCGCAACCGGCCACGGCGCGGCGGAAGTGGCCGAGTTCCTGCGGCCGCCGGCCGCCGACCACCACTGGGCCGCCGCCGACGGCGGGCTTGCCCTAGTCGCGGGGATGGAGCGGCTGCTCGCGTCGAACCTCCGCCACTTCGTCCTACTCATCGAGGAGCCCGAGCTCTACCTCAGCCCGCACGACCAGCGGCATCTCTACCGGATCCTGCGCGGGCTCGCCCAGGGCGGCAACCAGATCCTCTACTCGACGCACGCCCCCGTCTTCCTCAGCGTCGACCGCCTCGAGGAGCTGGCGATCGTGCGGCACGCGCCGAACGGGGGGACATCGCTTCACCAGCCGAAGCCGCTCGCCGAGGCGGAGATGTTCCGCGCGCTCTCGGAGTTCGACAGCGACCGGGCAGAGCTCTTCCTCGCCCGCTGCGCCGTGCTCGTGGAGGGCCGGACCGAGAAGCTCATCTTCCCGCTCCTCTTCGACGCGCTCGGCGTCGACGCCGACAAGGAGGGCATCCTCGTGCTCGAGTGCGGCGGCAAGGGCAACATGCCGCTCTTCGCGCGGATCTGCAACGCCTGCGCCGTTCCGTACGTCATCGTCCACGATCGCGACGCGGCGCGCGGCCAGCGGCCCGTCGAGTCCGAGCGGGTCGTCAACCGCCAAATCCGGGAGGTTGCGGGAAGCAGGCGGACGGTCGTCCTGACCCCGGACTTCGAGACGGTCTCGGGCGTCAAGCCGAGCAGCCGCGGCCGCAAGCCGCAGAAGGCGTGGCAGCGCTTCCGCGGCAACGGCGACGTGCCGGAGCCGCTCAAGGTCGTGGTCGAGAAGGTCGTGCGGGCCGCGCGGAGCTAGGAGGGCCTGGCGGGACGGTGCTCGCCGGAGCGGCGCGATGGACGTCGCGAGGCAAGGACGCAGGGAGCGCCGATAGCGGTTCTATCGGCGCGACTGAGGACGCAGCATCGCGGCGCTCCAGCGCGGCGCAGCCGGCACAGCCACTGTCTCGTCAGGCTCTCCTAAAACTTCCCGCCGCGTGCGCGCGCTCGGCCGGCGGAGACCTCGTGGGCCTGTCGCTCGAGCTCGTCCGGGAGCGGCTCAAGTTGCGGCGGCTCGCCACCGGAGCGATGGGCGAGCGCCTGGGAGAGGAGCCAGTCCGCCAGCCACGGGTTGCGCGGCAGGAGCGGACCGTGGAGATAGGTGCCGATGACTCGGCCGGCGCGGCAGCCCTCGAACCCGCTCTCGCCGTCGTTGCCGAACCCGGCCAGCACCCGCCCGAGCGGCTCCGCGCCGGGATCGAGCCGCGTGCGGCCCGCGTGGTTCTCGAATCCCGCCAGCGTCCGCCGCTCGCCGGGCTCGAGCTCGCACTCGAGAAGCACGTCGCCGATCATCCGCCGCTCGCCCGCGACCGTCTCGAGCGGGAGGAGCCCGATCCCCGGCATGTCCTCGCCGTGGAAACCGCGATAACCGCGGCCGAGGAGCTGGTAGCCGCCGCAGACCGCAAGGAGCGCTGCGCCGCCGGCGACCACCTCACGCAACGCGCTGGCCTTTCCCAGAAGATCCTCCGCCACGAGCAGCTGCTCGCGGTCCTGGCCGCCGCCGACGTAGTAGAGGTCGTGCTCGCCGGCGCGGATCGGGTCGCCCATCCCGATCGCCGTGACCTCGAGCTCATGGCTGCGCCAGACGGCACGCTGTGCCAGGACGGCGATGTTGCCGCGGTCGGCGTAGATGTTGAGGTAGTCCGGGTACAGGTGGCCGACGCGGATCGCCGTCATCCCGAGCGCTCCCAGTAGGGAAGGGCGAGGCCCCGCTCGGCGATGAGCCGCTGCAGCCCGAGCATCGCCGTGTAGGTAGGGAGGACCACGAGCTCGGCGCCCGGCGGCGTCAGCTCGAGGCCGCGGTCGAGCGCCCGCTCGAGGCTTGGCTCCACCTCGATCGCCGCCGCGTCGAGACCGCCGTAACGGAAGCGGAGCGCGAGCTCTGCCGCACGGCCGCCGCTCGCGACGAGCTGCTCGAGCCTCGTCAGCAGCGGCTCGAAGTCCACGTCCCAGATCCAGGAGACGTCGCGACCGTCGGCGATCTCGTCGTTGAGCGCGACGACGAGCAAGCGTGGGGAGCCACCGTCGACGAGCGTCCGAATCGCCTCATTCGCGCCGGCCGGGTTCTTGACGAGCAGCAGTAGGAGGCGCTTGTCGCCTACATCGATCCGCTCGAAGCGCCCGAAGGCCGCTGAGAACCGGTGGAGCCCCGCGGCGATCTCCTCCACTGACGCGCCAAGCGCGCGGGCGAGCGCCGCCGCGGCGACCGCGTTGTAGACGTTGTAGAGGCCGGGAAGCGCGAGCTCGACGCGATTCGAGCCCTCCGGCGTATCGAGGAGGAACGACGCCCGCTCGAGACCCTGCAGCTCGATCTCGCGGGCCGCGATCTCGAGCGGTGGGCGCTCGTGGTGGCCGTTCGGACAGCGGAAGTCACCGAGGTGCCCGACGTACGCCGCCGCGTACTCGTACGGCGCGCCGCAGGTAAGGCAGTACGTCGAGTCCGCGGCGTGCTGGAGCGCCGGCCGCGCAACGCGCGGGTCGTCGAGCCCGAAGGCGACACTGCCCGGCCGCGCCTTCCCGACGGCCGCGAGCTGCGGGTCGTCGGCGTTGAAGACCAGTTGAGCGTCGTCCGGCAAGTCGTCCACCGAAGTTCGCCACCGCTCCGCGACGAGCTCGAGCTCCCCGTAGCGGTCGAGCTGATCCCGGAAGAGGTTGCCGAGGCAGATCGCGCGGGGGCGGAGACGGCGGAGCAGTTCCGGCAGCGCACCTTCGTCGACCTCGAACAACCCGAGCTCGGCGTGGTCCGCGGCGAGTAGGGCGGAGGCGACGCCGGAAACGAGGTTGGCGCCGGCGGCGTTGTGCGCGAGCCGGAAGCGCGGCCGGAGGATCTCGGCGACCATCGCCGCCGTCGTCGTCTTCCCGTTCGTCGCGGAGACGATCGCCGTGCCCGCCGGCAGACGGTCGGCGAGCCGATCGACCGCTCCCGGGTCCAGCTGGGCGAGGAGCTTGCCCGGGATCGTCGTCCCACCACCTGCTCCGACCCGGCGCGAGAGCGCAGCCACGACGCGCGCAGCGCCGATCTCGAGGGCGAGTGGGGGACGGGGGCGCATCTCCCGGCGAGCGTACCTGGGGGTCGGGAAGCCAAGCCCCGCTCGGGTTGACTTGCGAAATGCTCAACCTGCTCTACACTTGTTGACATGGCTGAGAAGCGCCGCTACCGGGCGGTGGCAGCGATAGACCCCAAGGAGTTGGCGGAGTTTCAGGCCCGGATCCGCAAGCGCTACACGGACGAGCAGATCGTGACGGAGATCACGGACTGCGCCGAGCGGCTCGGGCGCTCGCCGACGATGCGCGAGTTCGCGGCGGACCCGGAAACCGCGGTTCATCCTCAGACGGTGATCGAGCACTTCGGCTCGTGGAACGCGGCCAAGCGGGCGGCGGGCCTCGTGCCGCGCCGTTTCGCCACCCGTGAGGAGCTCCTAGGTCTCCTGCGCTCGCTCGGCGAGGAGCTCGGCCGGCCGCCGACCGCACGCGACATCGACGAGCACAAAGGCCGCCTCCCCTCGAAGTCGCTCTACTGGCACACCTTCGGGTCACTCACGAACGCGCTGCGCGAGGCGGGATTCGACGTGCCGGTGGGGGAGGAAAGGCTCGAGCGCGCCGTCGAGCAGGGCGCGGGCCTGGCGCAGAAGCTCGGGCGGCTGCCGAAGTTCGCGGACTGGGGCGAGGCGCGCCGCAGCGACGACTCGCTCCTGACGGAGTGGCAGGTCTACCGGATGTTCGACGCGCGCCGCGGCGCGTGGTCGACGTTCCAGTTCCTCGTTCGCCAGTACCTCACGGAGCAGGGAACCACCGTCGCGAGCGACGGAACGCTCAGTCGCAAGTAGCGGTCTCTTTCTAGGTCAGGCGGCAGCGGCGATCGCGGCGAGCCGCGCGAGGCAATGCGCGCTCTCGCCGGGCGCCCGTACGGTCGGGAGAGGAGTCTCCTCGACGTAATCCCGGTCAGGCCGAAAGCGCGTCGTGCTGGTGACGTGGCCGTTGTGCAACGCGAGGAACGTGCCGTCGCGCACCTCGCTCTTCCGCAGGCGAACGCCCGCGTAATCGGACACGATCTCGAGCGCGTCGCGCGTCGAGGCGAAGAAGATCTCCTCGCGCCCGCGGCCGAGCCAGAGCGGTCGCCCGACTCCACGCGCAGCGAACACAACGCCCGGCTCACGCTGGTCGAGCCACGCGGTGGCCATCGAACCGGCGAGTGCCTCGAAGGCCTGCGGATCGTTCCCGGTGTGGGCGGCGAGCGCGAAGATCGCCTCCGAGTCGACGGTCATCCGCGGCTCGGCACGCGCGCAGGAGTACTCGGCGAGAAGCTCGTCGTCGTTCAGGATGATCCCGTTGTGGATCCCGACGACCGGCCCGTGCCGTACGGGGTGGTTGTTTGCGGGGATCGACGGATGGCCCTTCGTGTAGTCCCGCACATGAACGAGCAGTTCCGTCGCATGCGACGGAACGCGGATCCTTTCGAGGAGGAGGCTCGCCGGCGTCCGTTGCTTCGTCACGACCGGATACGCGTCGCCGCGGCCGCGATACGCGTATCCCACCGCGTCGGCGCCGCGTTCGGCGATTCCGGCCAGCAGTGCCTGCGCTGCGAGCGTCCGGTCGACGCCGCTACGCGAGGACAGGCTGTATCCGGCGATTCCACACATGAGGCGTTCCGGCCCAGTTCTCCATGCCGCAGGTCGTCCCTATCGAGGCTAGCGGGAACATCGGTCGATGGGCCTGGGCCTTGCTCAAGCCGATTGGCGGTTGCGCCGATAGGACCCGCGTGGAGCAGGTTCTCCTGGTGGAAGAGCCGGCTGAGGCGGCGCACTCTGCGGATCCGCTCAAGCTGTACGTGCGCCAGATCGGCGGCGGGCCGCTGCTCACCCGCGAGGAGGAGCGCGAGCTCGCACGCCGCAAGGATGCCGGAGATGAACTTGCGAAGCGGCGCCTGATCGTGGCGAACCTCCGGCTCGTCATGTCCGTCGCTCGCAACTACAGGCACGCCAACGTCCCGCTCCTCGATCTGATCCAGGAGGGAAACCTCGGTCTGATCCGCGCGGTCGAGAAGTTCGACTACAAGCTCGGCTACAAGCTCTCCACGTACGCGACCTGGTGGATCCGGCAGGCGATCACGCGTGCGCTCGTCGACCAGGGCCGCACTATCCGCTTGCCCCTGCATGTGGCCGACGAGGTGCGGCGCTTGCTTCGGGCGCGCCGCGAGCTCGCTCAGAAGCTCAACCGCGAGCCGTCGGTACCCGAGCTCGCGAAGGAGATGAAGGAGAGCCCCGAGCGCGTCTGCGAGCTGCTCGAGCTCGTCGCGACTCCGGTCAGCCTCGAGACGCCGGTAGGGGATGGGGACAGCCTCTACGGCGATCTCATCGAGGACGTGCAGGCAGCCGCTCCGCACGAGCGGACCGCGGCGCGGGCGCGGGCGAAGGAGCTCGCACGGGCGCTGGCCCAGCTCGAGCCGCGCCTCCGGCGCGTCGTAACGCTCCGGTTCGGGCTCGGCGGAGACTCGCCGCGGACGCTGGAAGAGGTCGGCGCCGAGGTGGGGGTGACGCGGGAACGCGTCCGCCAGCTCGAGACGAGGGCACTGCGCGAGCTGCGCCTCGCCGCACCGGGCCTCGAGCACTACCTGCTCGTCGAATAAGCCTTACTGCGCCGCGACCATCTGCATCTCGCGGAGATTCGCGAGACGGCGGAGGGAGTCGAGCTCGATCTGGCGCACCCGCTCCCGGGTCAAGCCGAGCCGCTTGCCGATTTCCTCGAGCGTCTTCGGATCCTCGTCGACGAGCCCGTAGCGGAGGACGAGTACCTGCCGTTCACGCTCACCGAGTGCCTGCAGCGCGATCGCCAGAGCCTGGCTCCGCAACGCGTCCTCGACCCGCTCCTCCGGCAGCGGATCGTCGCCGGCCACAAAGTCGCCGAACACGGCGTCCTCCTGGTCGCCGACGGGCTGGTCGAGGCTGGTCGAGGCGCGGGCTGCGGCGCGCACCTCGCGGGCCTGCTTGATTGGAAGCGACGCCTCGTTCGCGATCTCGTCGAGTGTCGGCTCGCGGCCGAGCTCCATCCAGAGCGTCCGCTCGGCGCGGTTCATCTTCTGCATCCGCTCGACGATGTGGACGGGCATCCGGATCGTCCGGGCCTTGTCCGCGAGCGCACGCGCGACCGCCTGCCGGATCCACCAGGTCGCGTAAGTCGAGAACTTGTAGCCGCGGCGCCAGTCGAACTTCTCGACCGCGCGAATCAGACCGAGCGTTCCTTCCTGGATCAGGTCGAGGAAGGGGAGACCTTGGTTGCGGTAGTTCTTGGCGATGGACACGACCAAACGTAGGTTCGACTGGATCATCCGCGTCTTCGCCGGCATGTCGCCGCGCTCGATCAGCTTCGCGAGCGCGACCTCCTGTGCGGCCGTGAGCAGCTGGTGGCGGCCGGCCTCGCGCAGGAAGAGCTGCAACGCGTCGGTTGTCGTCTCGAGCGGCTGTGCGGCCGGCGGTGCCGTTTTCTCAGGCTCCGGCTCGGCTTGCTGGGGCTCGACGAGCAGCTCGATGCCGCGCCGGTCGAGTTCTTGATAGACGGCGTCCGTCTCGAGCGGGTCGAGCTCGAGCGGTTCCAGCACCTCGAGCAACTCGGTTTGGCGCAGCTGTGCGTTCGACTCGGACGCTTCCAACAGCGCCGACAGTTCCTCGCTGGCGAGGATCGACTCGATCTCGACGGTCGTCAATTGTTCCCCCTCAATCGGCGCTCCTGGACGTCTTGCCGCCTGAGGCTCCTAGCCAAACACGGAATGGCTATACGAATCAAGTCCCATGCACGAGAAGCTACGTTATGTCAAGTAGCAGGACGAGCAGCAGCCATCACTCGTCCCGCCCCACTTTTCCACAGGTTGCACAGAGGGCTGTGCAAATGTTGATTATTCAACGTCCGCAAATTGCGGTTTTTTCTGTGTTCGGACCCCTTGCGGCAGGTCCGAAGAGGCCCTAGATTCCCTCATGCGCCGAGCACGGCGCGGGAGTAGGACGAAGCAGCACCGAGAGGTCGTACGGGACGGCTCGCAAGGGCCGGAGCGGAAAGTCGACCGGCGCTGTGGACGAAACCGCGACCGGCTCGGCGACTTTTTTTGGTCCGCCCCATCCTGCCGCGCGACCGCTTCTTTCTCGACTAGGATCGCCGCGATGCACCCGCCGCGCCCGCCGAGCATCGACCAGGGAGTGATCGCCCTCATCTGGGCGATCTTCCTCGGGGTCTACATCTACTTCGGGCTGCTCGCAGTCGGATCAAGCGGCGGCGTCGCCCTCGTCCTGGCGCTCGTCTCGGCTGCCGGAATCTGGCTCCTCGTCCGCCTGCGCGGCGAAGAAGTCCCGCGGCGGCGCCGCGCGCGCCGGCAGTAGGTCTTCAGGCAGCGCGCCTCGCGCCCTGACGGGGCGCGAGCGCGAAGAGGAGCTGGTGGGCGAGCTGCGGCCCGAGAATCTCAGAGAGCCGCTCTTTCGCAGTCGGCGTGTGGGGATCGAGGCTCCGCAAGTGTGCGACGAGCAGCCGCTGCCCCCGTTGCCTCGGCTGCGGCTGCCTGTCCATGGAATTCCATATCGGCCGGATGAAGTGCTTTCCGCGATCCCTCGTCCCAGCGCTTTGGGTCAGTCGCTGGTGCGAACGCGCTCGCGCTCCTGCGTCGTCACTCCGCTGGGCGTTCCCGCGCGCGGAGTCACGCCTGTGCCGCGTCGACCGGCCCAGCGACGCTCCGCGGTGACGGGCTCGTCGGCAACCGGCGCCTGCGCAGGCACGTACAGCGGCTCGTCGGCGACCAGCGGCTCGGGGACACCGTCGAGCGACAGCCCGAGCATCACGCCGAAGCCGAACGCGAGGACTCCGCGCCACAGACCCACCGAGTGGACGAGACCGAGGATCCCCATCGAATTGCTCCAGGAGTCGATCCGTCCCTCCTGCCACCCGTGCCCCGGCTGGCTCGCGAGCAGGACCCACCCCACGCAGACGAGCACCGGCAGGAAGGCCAGGGCGAACGTCGTCGGCGACATCCGCATCCGGAGCCCCTTCGTCCAGGTTCCGACGTGCGTCGCCAGCGTCAGGAGAAGCCCTGCCGTCGCGACGATGACCAGCGCGGTCCAGAACCGCCCCTGCGTCTGCATCCCCACTTGTGTCGCGCCCCAGAGCGCAAGGCCAGCCACACCCGCGAAGAGCGCGAGCGTGAGGCCGCGTGTCACGTCATACATGCCGTAGCTGCGCATTTCTTCTCACTCCCCATTCCATTGCCCGATACCGGTGGAACGGACGAAACGGGTCAGTGGGTGCGCTATTCGAGGGCGAGCCGTCGCGCGTCGAACGAGGCCGACCAGAGCTCCGCCCGAAACTCCTCGAGCGTGGCGAGGGCGTCCACTGCGAAGAGGTGCTCCACGACCCCTATCTCGCGGTCGTTGTGGAACGGGACGTCGACGTGCGTCCGCGAGACGAGGTTCAGGGACAAGCGCCGGCAGCTCGGGCAGCGCACCGCGAGGCCGACGGTCGCGTCTGAGGCCGAGAGAAGCGCAAAAGAGGACGGGAACACCGGCCGCGGCTGCTCCTCTGGGTAGCAGAAGAAGCTCCACGGCCACTCCCCGGCTTTGATCCGGTGCGCCGCCAGCTCGCCGAACTCGGCGGCGACCGGCTCGAGGCGCGACGTCATGAGGTTGAGGAACTCGCCGCTGGCGAGACCGAGCGGCGCCCAGTCGAGATCGTCGTGCGACAGGAGCCCGTCGTGCTCCTCCCCGCAGTCGCAGTCGAACCGGACGCGGAACACGGCGGGATGCGCAGCGCCGGGTAGCTCCTCGATCGTCCGGAACGCCGACAGCGCCACGTGCGTCTCGCCCTGGACCGGGCAAGCGAAGGCGTACCGGCTCGTCAGCGGGTCGTAGATGCCGAAGTTGTAGGGCGAACGCCGGACGGAGCGCGGCGGCCTCGGCTCAGTACGTGATCAAGGCGTGCAGGTCGTACTGCTGGAGCCGGTCACGGCCGCCGAGGAACGAGAGCTCGATCACGAAGTTGATTCCGACGACGGTGCCGCCGAGTTCCTCGACGAGACCGGCGATCGCCTCCACCGTTCCGCCCGTGGCGAGCACGTCGTCATGGATCACGACGCGCGCGCCTCGCGCGATGGCGTCCGCTGCCACTTCCAGCGTGTTCTGTCCGTACTCGAGCGCGTACGTCGCGGAAACGGTGTCGGGCGGCAGCTTGCCTGGCCGGCGCGCGGCCACGAATCCACAGCCGGCAGCCACGGCGATCGCGCCGCCGAGCCAGAAGCCGCGCGCCTCCGCTCCGAGCACGAGATCCGCCTCGCGCTCGCGCGTCCAGACCGCGAGCTCGTCGACGGCCTGCCGGAGCGCCTTCTCGTCGAGCAGAAGCGGTGAGATGTCCTTGAAACCGATGCCCGGTTCCGGGAAGTCCGGCACCTCGCGGACCTTCGTCTTGAGGTCGATCAATCCGCCAGTCTCCGGACGTTGCGCCAGAGGAGCAGGTCGGCGAGCTCCTGGGCGCTCTGCGCGAGGCGCTGCAGGTCGGTGAGCGCGTCGCGGCGGCGTTCAGGGTTCCGCGAGCGGAGCGCCGGGCCGATTACCGCTTCGAGCAGCCCCGACTCGCGGTCGGCAGCGGTCCGGAAAGCACGGACGTTGCGCGCACCGATTCCGAAGCGCGCGAGTGCCTCGCAGGCTGCTGCGATCTCGACCTCGCTCTCGCCGTAGACGCGATGCCCGTCCTCGAGCCGCGACTCGAGCAGGCCGAAGTCCTCGAGCTCGCGCGCGCGCTCGGGAGAGATCCCGGCCCGCTCGCAGAGCTCGTCGAGATCGAGCTCCTCCTCCCCCGCTCCGACGGCCGCCCGCCGCCGCTTGCGCTGTGTGCCGGCGCCGGCCGCGAGCTCCTCTTTGATCACGCGCAGCGGCAGGAACTCGTCGCGCTGCAGGCGGAGGATCGTCTCGAGCCGCTCGACGTCGTCCTCTGAGAAGAGGCGGTAGCCGCCCTGCGTCCGGCGCGGCGTGAAGAGGCCCTGATCCTCGAGATAGCGGATCTTCGAGATCGAGACGTCCGGGAAGTCCTCCTTGAGCCGGCTGCAGACCGTCCCGATCGTCAGGAGGCGGCGGCGTGAGGGGGCTTCGGTCGTCGACATCAGCGCTGGAGGTAGGTGAGGCGGTATTTGCCGATCTGCAGCTCGTCACCGTCGCTGAGCACCGCCGAGTCGACGCGCTCGCGGTTGACGAACGTCCCGTTCAGGCTGCCCTCGTCCTTCACCTTCCAGCGGTCGCCGTCCTGGCTGAACGTCGCGTGCTTGCGCGAGACCGTGACGTCGTCGAGGAAGATCGCGCAATCCGGCGAGCGGCCGATCGAGATCGGGCTTTCCGAGAGGGCGAACGACTCTCCGGCTCGCCCACCGCCCGAACGCACGACGAGGGCCGCGCCGCCCGGCAGTCCGAGGTCGTCGAGCGTGTCGAGCGATTCTTCGGCCTCCGGGGCTGGGAACGCCTCGGTCTGCTCGCCCTCCTCGGGCACGACGAGCGCTGCGCCGCACTTCGCGCAGAAACGCGCGGACTCCGGGTTGTTGTACCCGCACTCAGGGCAGTAGACGTGCGCCATCTAGTTCGGTGGGGCCGCTTTACCGGTCAGAATCGCGGTCAGCGACTCGACGTTGACCGACTCGAGCACGCTTCTCCCCTGCGTCTTTTGGAGGCGCGCGACGAGCTCCGCGCGCAGGATGTCGATCTTCCCGTGCAGCAGCCTGCGCCGGTAGGACACCTCCTGCTCTTCGGCGGTGAGCTCGTCGATGAGCTTCTTCAGATCCTCGTCGGGCAACGTCGCGAGGTCGGGCAACGGTTCCATGGAGAGCCTTTCGCCGGAAAACGCCAGGGTCAACCTGAACTTTAGCTTTTGTGTTGGGCGAACGTCTAGGCGCGGTCGACTGCGGCCTCGCCGTGCTCGATCTCCTCGACGAGCTTGCGCAGCTCCCGGGCGAGCTCCTCGGACGCCTCGCGGGTCTCACCCTCGGCGTAGAGGTGGATGAGCGGCTCATCGGGATCGGGCAGGGCGTGCATCGAGCCGCGCTCGTCGAAGACCTTGATCCCGTCCGTCAGATCAACGTCGCGGCCGGCGAGACGTTCGTTCAGGACGCGCATCACGAGCCCCTTCAGCGCCCACGGGCACGGAATCTGATGATGGACGAGCGTCGGCTGCGGCAGTTCGGCCACGAGCTCGGATGCCGGACGGTTCACGGGCGCCAGCAGCTCGAGGAGCTTCGCGAGGCTCGCCACGGCGTCGTAGCCGGGCAGGAACTCCGGGAAGACGTAGCCGCCTCCAACCGCACCGGCGAAGACGACGCCTGCCTCCGCGGCCGCGCGCGTCAGGTCGGGCAGTGACGCGGGCGTCCGGACGACCTCGAGCTTCGAGCCGACGACGAGCTTGTCCACCTGGCTCGTGACCGTGACCGGGAACGCAAGCTTGCCGCGCCGGCCGTTCGACCCGAGCAGGCGGAGGAACAGGAGCAGCGCCTGCTCGACGGGAATCTCGTTCGCCTGCTCGTCGACGAGGTGGAGGCGCTCGGCTGCCCGGTCGAAGACGGCGCCGAGATCGGCTCCCACAGCCGGCACGAGGCGTTTCGTCTGGCCGATTCCGGCGGCGAGCCCGGGCGCAGTGTCGGCCTGGTCCCCTCCCTCCCCGGCGAATGCGTGCGCGGCGACGACCTCGACGCCGAGCGGTCCGAGGACGAGCGGCAGGACATAGGAGGCGGCGGAGAAGCCGTAGTCCACGACGATCCGGAAGCGCCGCTCACGCACGGCCGCGATGTCGATCGTCGAGAGCAGCTCGCCGGCGTACGTCTCGCGCACGCGCGCGGGATACGAGATCCCGCCGACCTCGCCGGCGGCGACGCGCCGGAGCTCGCCGCGCGTGAAGTGCTTCTCGATCTCCTTCTGCATGGCGGAGCTCATGTCGACGCCGGGCGGCTCGAAGAACTGGATCCGGATCACTTCGGGGTCGCTCGGGCTGATGCCGACGTGGAAGCCGGCGTCGTATCCCTCCGACTTGACGAGATGGCGGGCAACCGCGGCGGGACTGACGCGAAGATCGGCGACGTGGACACCGGTGGACGAACAGCCGGAGATCATCGCCCGCTTGATCATCCGGCACGCGGCCGCTCCTTCCCGGCTCGCGACGATGCGGGCGCCCCGCTTGAGCGCGGTACCGAGCGCGGCGGCGAGCTTGACCGCGACGTCCGGCGTCAGATCGACGTTGACCATTCCGGCCACTCCCTGCTTGCCGAAGACGCGCGTCGTGCCACGCGACTCCCAGATCAGACTCTCGTGTAGCTGTGAGCCGGTCTCGACCTCCTTGAAGGGATAGATCCGGACGCCGGGGAGGATCACGCTCTCGGCGCCGATCGTCACCTCGTCGCCAATCGCAACGCCCTCGTGGACGCGGACGTGCGCGCGCAGGTCGCAGCCGCGCCCGATGATCGCGCCCTCGACATCCGTGCTCCGGCCGATGTACGTCGAGCTGTCGACGATCGAGCGGACGACGCGCCCGCGCTCACGCACGGTGACGCTCGTCGCGAGGACGCAGTACGGGCCGACGCGGGCGCCGGGCGCGATCCGGCAATAGTTGCCGAGGTACGCCGGCCCCTCGATCGCGTCGAGATCGTCGAGGTCCACCCCGTCCCCCAGCCAGATGTTGCCGCGGATCCGGATCCCCGGGATCTCGAGCCGGACGCGCTCCTCGAGAGCGTCGAAGTTCGCCTGCCGGAACTGGTCGAGGTTGCCGATGTCCTGCCAGTAGCCGTCGAAGACGTGCCCGTAGATCGGCCGTCCCATCTCGAGCAGCAACGGGAAGAGCTCCTTCGAGAAGTCGTACGGCCGGTCCGTCGGGATGTGCTTGAGCACCTCGGGCTCGAGCACGTAGATACCGGTGTTGATCGTGTCCGAGAAGACCTGTCCCCAGGAGGGCTTCTCGAGGAAGCGTTCGACGCGGCCGTCCTCGTCGGTGACGACGATCCCGAACTCGAGCGGGTTGGGGACGGCCTTGAGCCCGATCGTCACCGAGGCGCCCTTTTCGCGATGCGCTTCGACGAGTCCCGTCAGGTCGACGTCGCAGAGGGCGTCGCCGGAGATGACGAGGAACGTGTCGTCGAGCCGGCCCGCTGCGAGCCGGACCGAGCCGGCAGTGCCGAGCGGCGACTCCTCCACCGAGTAGCCGATGTCGACGCCGAGTGTCTCGCCGTTGCCGAAATAGCTGCGGATCGCCTGCGGCAGGAAGGCGGTTGTCACGATCACGTCCTCGAAGCCGTGCAGTTTGAGGAGCTCGACGATGTGCTCCATGCACGGCTTGCCGACGATCGGGACCATCGGCTTCGGCTGGTTCGAGGTGAGCGGGCGCAGGCGTGTCCCCTCTCCCCCGGCCATGACCACGGCCTTCATCGCCGTACTTCTCCCCAGGCCGTGCGGATGTACAACACGCCGGCCAGCAGCGCGAGGCCGACGCCGGCCCAGAAGAAGTCGACCGGCCAGTGCGTCGCCCGCGACAGCACGATGCGGCAGAGGATCGCGAAATAGAGCACCCAGGTCGCGGTCTTGCCGACGAGGTTGACCTCGACATCGCTGCCACGCGGCGCGAGGACGACGGATCCGACAAGAAGGAAGAAATCGCGGCCGATGATCACCGCAAGGCCCGCCCACGGGAGACGGTCGTACGCGAAAAGGAGAACGACGGCGGCATCGATCATGAGGCGGTCCGCGAGCGGGTCGGCGAGCTTCCCGAACCGGGACTCGACACGCCAGTGACGCGCGAGAAAGCCGTCCACCTGATCGGTCGCACCCGCGACGCCGAAGATCACGCCGGCGGCCGCGCTTGGCGCGTGCCCGGCGCGGATCATCAGCACGACGAAACCCGGGATCAGCACGAGCCGCACGATCGTCAGCGCGTTCGGGAGCTGCGCGAGCTGCGGGGATACGACGCGAGCCTCCATGTGAGCAAGGATACGGGCGTGCCGGTTTCAAGCTTTGTCAACGCCCACTGCCATGCTTTCCAGCGCGGACTCGGCGCGCGTACGGAGGGCGCGGACTTCTGGGCCTGGCGCGAGACGATGCTCGGGCTCGCCGCACAGCAGACGCCCGTGACCGTGCGCACGACATACGCGGCGGTCTACGCCGAGCTGCGGGACGCGGGATATGCGGCGGTCGGCGAGTTCCACTACCTCGGTCTCGCCGAGGCGCAGGCGGCCGCCGAAGCCGCAGAGGAGGCCGGGATCGAGCTCGTTCTCCTCCACGTGGCTTACGCCCGTGGGGGCATCGACCGGTTCCGGCAGGAATCGGTGGCGGCCTATCTGCGCGAGCTCGAAGAGCTGCGTTCGGAGGGAGTTCGGGTTGGCGTCGCCCCCCACTCCGTCCGCGCATGCCCGCGCAATTGGCTCGAGGAGCTCGGCCGCTACGCAGCGGAGCAGAAGTTGCCGCTACACGTGCACGCCGACGAGCAGCCGCGGGAGATTGAGGAGTGCCTTGCCGAGCACGGGATGCGCCCGATCGAGCTGCTCGACGCTTGCGGTTGCCTCGGTCCGCGGACGACGGTCGTCCACGCGACGCACGCGGACGGCAACGAGCTCGACCTCCTCGCTGCGGCGGGCGCACGCATCTGTGCGTGCCCGACGACCGAGGCTGACCTCGCCGACGGCTTTCTCCCCGTCGAGCGGATCCTCCACCGCGGCATCGAGCTCTGCATCGGCTCCGACTCGAACGTGCGGATCGATCCCCGCGAGGAGCTGCGTGAGCTCGACTGGATCGCGCGGCGGCAGTCCGGCCGGCGGGATGTCTTCCAGCCGGACGACCTGCTCGAGATCGGCTCCGTAAACGGAGCACGCGCGCTCGATCTCGAACCGGGCACCTGAGAATCGGGGCGGCGAGATTCGAACTCGCGACCTTTGGTCCCCCAGACCAACGCGCTAACCAGGCTGCGCCACGCCCCGAGGCCGGCAAACCGTAGCTCAGACGGGACCGCTCGTCGCTCCTGCGGCGTAGGGACCGCATGCGCACACTCACCCTCACCGCAACCCTCTTCTCCAGCCTCGTCCTCGCCGCGAACGCGTGGGCCGGCGGACGGCCTGTCGCAATCGTCACGGCCGAAACCTCGAACCAGGTGATCGCTCTCTCGCTCGGCCCGCACGGCGGACACGTCCTCAAGCGCGTCCATCTCGTCGATCCCTTGATGGTCGCGGCGCCGCTGGATGGCCCGGCGGTCGTCGTGAGCCCGACCGGCACGGTCACGCTGCTCGCCCCGAACAGCCTGCGGCCGATCAAGGTCTGGCGTAACTTTCGCGCCCCGGAGATCGCGAAGATCGCCCCTGGCGACCGCCTGGCCTACGTGGCCGATGGTGGCACGGGCGATATCTCCGTGATCGACCTCGCCGAGCGCAGGATCGTCGACCGGGTCTGGGTCGGCCTCCAGGCGCACCACATGTCCTTCAGCCCCGACGGCAAGCGGCTCTGGATCGCGCTCGGGGAGACGGCGACGACGCTCGTCCGCCTCGACACGTCGAACCTGCGGAAGCCGCGCGTAGTCGCCCGGATCCAGCCGCGCTACACCTCGCATGACGTCGTCTTCGCACCGGACGGCCGGACGGTCTGGGTGAGCTCCTCGGCGGCGCCGTTTGTCACCGTCTACGGCGCCGCGACCGGCAAGGTCGTCAAGGTCATCCCCGCCGCGAAGGCGCCGCAACACTTCGCCTTCTCCGGCGCCCGGGTGCTGATCACGAGTGGCTACGGCTCCTCGCTCCAGGCGATCCTGTGGCGGACGTACCGGCGGCTCGGCACTGTCGCCATGCCGTACGGATCGTTCAATCTCGCGATGTTCGGCGGGCAGGTCGTGACGGCGTCGCTTCTGACCGGTTACGTGACGGAGCTCGAGGCGGGGACGTTGCACCGCTTCTGGACGGTGAAGGTCGCGCCGGAGACGCGCTACGTCGCGATCTCGCTCTGGCCTGGGACCTAGCCGATCCCGACCGCACGGACGCTCGCGCTGCGTGGCAGTTGGAGGACGAGTTCGCGGCTCGTCCGCGTGCCTGCCACGACCCTCACTGCAGTGCCGGTACGCACTCCGAAGACGAAGTAGTCGCCGTCGCTCGCGAAAGCGACGACTCGCCCCCCGACGCGACCGAGGCGCCCGAGCCCGAGCGGAACCTGTTGCCGCGAGACGGCGAGATGTGAGCCGGCCCCTGCGAACGCGACCTGTCTCACCCCGGCCACCGCCGGCCGCACGACACTCCGCGTCTCGTGGAAGATGTCGTAGACGACTGCCCTGCCGCCGCCCCCGACGTAGGCGAAGGCGAGAGAGTCGGCGCGCCATGAGGGGCGCACTGCCCGCACGGAGCGGTCGATCACGCGGTCGTTCGTCCCGTTCCCCCAGATCACGTGGAGGACGAAGCGCTTGCCCGCGTGGACGATGTAGGCGATTCGGTTGCCGAACGGAGCCCAGGCAATCGCCACGACGGTGCCCCCGGCAAGCCGCACCCAGGCGCGATGGCCGTCCGGCCGCATCGCCACGAGCAAATCGCCGATTCCCGCTGCGACGTAGAGCGCGTGTGGCGAGAGCGCAGCGGTTGTGACGGGCAGGCCCTGGAGGCGGAAACCGCTCCGCGTGACCACCGACAAGCGTCCGTCGACGACCACGGCGATTCCGGCCGCACCGTTCGGAAGCTGGAGCGTCTTGACCTCTCCGGCCGAGTGCTTCGCGGCGCCGAAGTGGACGTGGAGCGCTCCCGCGGCGGCGAGCGAGCCTGCGGCGATCGCGAGCAGGACAAGAGCCGCCGCCAACGCGACGACCGCGCTGCGGAAGCCGCGCCGCACGGGCGCAACCGGGCGAATCGCTGCGACTGCGGCGACCAGCGCTCTATCCCCCACTTCCGGCCCGGGCTCCGGAAGCTCCGCGAAGAGACCCTCGAGCCGGCGCTCGAGCTCAGTCGACATGCTCCACCTCCAGCACGTCCCGCAGCTGCTCGAGCCCGCGCGCGAGCCGTGAGTTGACGGTGCCGACGGGAAGGTCGAGCGTCTTGGCGATCTCCTTGGGGGTCATGCCGACCCCGAAACGCAGGACGACCACGACGCGACGCTCGAGCGGCAGGTCTGCCACCGCGGAGAGGAGGCTGCGGTCGCCGGAGCCGTGCTCGGGAACGAGATCGGGAACGTCGGGTGGCTCGTCGCCCGAGAGGCGCCGCTCCGCCCGCAGAACGTCGAGGGCGCGGTTGGCGACGATGCGGTGCAGCCACGGCGCGAACGGCCGTCGCTCGTCGAAGCGATCCAACGCCGCGAAGGCCCGCTCGAAGCCGTCGGCCGCGACGTCGTCGGCCAGCGCCCGGCGGCCCGTGATCGCGAACGCAGCGCGCCACGCGTCGCGCCAGTAGCGGCGGAACAAGTCCGCAGCCGCGTCACCATCGCCGCGGCGCGCCCGCCGCACCAGATCCCGGTCGCTCGATTCACGCACTCCTCCCAGTCTTGTACGTGCGACCGGCGTTTGCAGGTCCCGCAGCGGCAATACTTCACAAATGACCGACTGGGCCGAACAGGACGGAGCGCTCGAGCGGGAGTTCGAGCTCCCATCGTTCATGGAGGCGATCGGGTTCGTCGACCGGCTTGCCGAGCTGGCGGAATCGGAGAACCACCATCCGGACATCGACATTCGCTATCGGAAGGTGACCGTGCGCTGGACGACGCATTCCGAGGGCGGAATCACCGAGCTCGACCGCAAGATGGCCGAGCGGACTTCCTCGCTGGCCGGCGCCTAGCCTGTCGGCTCGCAGGTAGAACGTAATCCGTCCCTTTAGGGAGCACCTATGCACACGACCAAGTATCTGATCGTCGGCGCCGGGATGACCGGCGACATGGCGGCGAAGGGAATCCGCGAGCACGACGCCGACGGATCGATCGTCATGGTCGGCGCTGATCCCTTTCCGCCCTACAAGCGACCGCTGCTGACGAAGGGCCTCTGGCAGGGCGCGCCGGAGGAGAAGCTATGGCGGGAGCCCGCCGAGGGCGCCGAGCTCGTCACCGGGCGCCGGATCGTCGCGGTCGATCTCGACGCGCACCGGGCGACGGACGACTTGGGCGAGGAGTACGAGTGGGAGAAGCTTTTGCTCGCCACCGGCGCTCGCCCACGGGAAATTCCCGGCGCCGAAGGCGTCGTCTGGCTGCGAACGCTCGACGACTACCACCAGGTGCGCGCCAAGGCGACCGAGGGCGCGCGCTTCGTCGTCATCGGCGGCGGCTTCATCGGCTCCGAGATCGCCGCGGCGCTCAGCGGCGCCGGCTGCCAGGTGACGATGGTCTTTCCCGATCCCGGCATCGGCTCTCGCCTCTTCCCTGCCGGCCTAGCGGAGTCCGTCGCGGACTACTACCGGGAGAAGGGCGTCGAGGTACTCGCCGGGCAGACGGTCAGCGCCGCGAGCGGCACGAGCGTCACGCTCGGAGACGGACGCGTGCTCGAAGCCGACGGCGTCGTCGCCGGGCTCGGCGTCATCCCGGACACGGAGCTCGCGGAGGCAGCCGGCCTCGAGGTCTCCGACGGGATCGTCGTGGATGAGTACGGCCGTGCGTCCGGGCGGGACGACGTCTTCGCCGCCGGCGACGTGGCCCGCTTCCCCGTTCCCGCGCTCGACACCTCGATGCGGATCGAGCACGAGGATCACGCGAATACCCACGGCAAGGTCGTCGGCGGCAACATGGCCGCCGCCGGGATCGTCTACGACCACCTGCCGTTCTTCTACTCCGACCTCTTCGACCTCGGCTACGAGGCCGTCGGTCAGGTCGACTCGCGGCTCGAGGTGGTCGAGAGCTGGCAGGAGCCGTACCGCAAGGGCGTCGTCACGTACGTCGAGGACGGCCGGCCGCGCGGCGTGCTCCTCTGGAACGTCTGGGACAAGCTCGACGCGGCGCGCGACCTGATCCGCTCAGGCGAGGGGACCTTTGCCGTCTAGCACCCTCGCCCGCTCTCGCAAGCAACGCCGGGGAGTCGAGCTCCTCTGTGAAGGCGTCTTCCGGCCGCTCGCGCATCCACTCGTGCTCGCGTTCGCCCGCCTGCGTGTTCCACCGGCGGCTGTCGTTCTTGCGGCCGGAGGCGCGGGAGTCGCGGGCGCGGTCGAGCTCGGCCGCGGCTCTTTCATCGCTGCGGCTCTGCTCGTCCAGCTGAAGACGGTGCTCGACAACGCGGACGGCCAGCTCGCCCGGCTCACGGATCGAACGAGCTCCTTCGGCCGCTACCTCGACTCCGAGGTGGATCTCGTCGTCAATGCGGCGCTGTTCGCGGCGCTCGGCTGGCGGTTCGGCCAGCCTGGGCTGGCGTTCGCCGCCTTCGTGGCCCTCACGTCCGTCCTCAGTCTCAACTTCAACGCCGAACGGCTCTCCCGTCAGACCGTCGCGGCGCCGGACGATGGCGGCCGGCCGACCGCGATCCTTCGCGGCGTCTACCGCCTCTTCTACGCGCCGCAGGACAGGCTCGCCGAGTGGCTCGTCGCCCGCCGGCCGTGGCTGACGGCGGCCCCCTCGGTGGCGACTCTCGCCAACCTCGGCATGTCGAGCCAGCTCGCCGTCTTCGGGCTGTGCCTCGCGCTCGGCCAGCCGCTTGTCTTCGCCTGGCTCGCCATCGGCGAGCTCGCGGTCATCGCCCTCGCCGCCATGCCTCAGCGGCTGCCCAGAGAGGAAACTGCATGAGCAACATCTTTGAGCTTCCTTCTCACGAGGAGCCCGGTCGCGACTGGACGGCTACCGAGCGCGAACGCCTCGAACGGCATGCGGCGGAGATCCTCGCCGCGCTCGGGCTCGACCTCGAGACGCCGGGGACACGCGACACGCCCCGGCGTTTTCTCCAGGCGCTCTACGACGCGACGGCGGGCTACGACGGTGACGCGAAGCTCCGCACGCTCTTCCCGGCCGAGCGGCCCGAGGGCGTCGAGGGCCGGCACGCCCAGATCGTGGAAGGCCCGATCGGCTTCTACGCGCTCTGCGAGCACCATGCTCTCCCCTTCCATGGCCGCGCTCATGTCGGCTATGTCGCCGGCGACGACATTCTCGGGATCTCGAAGCTGACGCGGCTCGTGCGGCTCTACGCCCGCCGCTTCACCGTCCAGGAGAGGCTCGCGGAGGAGATCGCCGACGGTCTCGTCGAGCTCGCCGGCGCACGCGGCGTCGCGGTGCGGCTCGAGGCAGCGCACATGTGCACCGCGATGCGCGGCGTCGAGGAGGACGGCTCCCTCACGGTCACGACCGTCTGGCGCGGCTTCTACGACGAGGATCCGACGCTGCGCAGCGAGTTCCTTACGCTGACGAGGTGATCGCGCCGTTCAGCGTCCTCGCCGAGGACGACGACCTTCCCCGCTGGGACCTTCCCGAGCAGATCGCTCGCCTCTACGGCGGCTCGCTCGGGCTCGACGAGCCGTGCGTGATCGCGAACTTCGTCGAGTCGCTCGACGGGATCGTCTCGGTGCCGGACCTCCCCCGCTCCCACGCTGCGCTTGGAGACGACAGCGAGGCCGATCGCTTCGTCCTCGCCTTGCTCCGCGCGTGCGCTGACGTCATCCTCGTCGGCTCCGGAACGCTGCTTGCCTCACCGAAGGGGACGTGGCGCGTCGACCGCGCGTACCCGGATGCCGCGGAAGCCTTCGCGGAATTGCGCAGCCGGCGCGGGCTGCCCGAGCAGCCGTGCGTTGCCGTCGTGACCGCCGGCGGCTCCTTCGATGCGACGCATCCGGTGCTCGGAGCGGGCGCTGTGGTCCTGACCACGGAAAGCGCCGCAACCGATGTCGAGGCGAGCGTGCCGGACGCGACCGAAGTCGTGGCGGTGAGCGACGGCGAGGCGGTCGATCTCACGGCGGCGGTCGCCGCGCTGCGGGAGCGCGGCTACTCGGTGATCCTCTCCGAGGGCGGGCCGAACCTGTTCGGCGGCCTCGTCGCGTCGCAGCTCGTCGACGAGCTCTTCCTCACCTTCTCGCCTGTTCTCGCCGGCCGCGCCGTCGCTCCGCGGCTCGGGCTCGTCGAGGGCGTCGAGCTGCTGCCCGAGACCCGCGTCGCCGGCCGGCTTCGCTCGGTGCGCGCGAACGGCTCCCATCTCTTCCTGAGATACGCGCTTTCCCCGATGTAGCAGCTCGCCCCCGGGTCAAGTCTCGGGGCATGACCGTCATCGACATCACACGCAGGCTGGAACTGACGGAGCTGGTCCACGAGCTCCGGGTCGCCGCTCGCACGATTCGGGCCCAGACGATGCTCGAGCGTCGCGAGACGTGCGACTGGCTCGCCGACTCGCTCCGCAAACGACTGGAGCCGACGGCCGACCTCGACGCACCGGGCCTCGAAGCGCTGGGCGTCTGGATCGACTCGCTCGTCCAGGCCGACCCGAACGACACCGATCTTCTACAGGAGCTTCTCTACGGGATGGACGCGCTCGTGCGCGTGCATCTCTGGCGGGAGACCGGGATGCCGCTCGAGCCGCCCGAGCCGCGGAGCAAGGGAGACATCTAGCCGAGCTGGCGATAGAGGCGATCGATTACCTTCGGCATCGCCTCGAGCTTCTCGGTGATCACGCGAACGCGGTACTCGCGGAAGTGCTCGGGCTCGACCTCCAGCGCGGACGCGAGCGTCTGAACGACATCGTTCGAGGGAACCGGCCGGTTCCCGTGCACGAGGTGGTTCAGATAGCCCGCCGAGAGACCGGTGAGAGCTGCGAGCTGGCGGTACGTGACCGCCTGCTCGTCCATGAGGCGCTGCACCGTCGGCCCGAACGCCTCTTCGCTGAACCGTCTCCGTTTCGCCACTACTGGAACTCCTTGCCGAGGTCGGCAACATCTAATCGCTTCTCGGCCCCGCTTGCGCGGTCGCGAACGTCGACTTTGCCGTCTTCGAGGCTCTTCTTGCCCGCCGTGACGCGGATCGGGCAGCCGATCAGATCGGCGTCCGCGAACTTCTCCCCCGCTCGCTGGTCGCGGTCGTCGAGGAGGACGGACTTGCCGGCAGCGGAGAGAGCCTCGGCCGCGCGTGTCGCGATCTCCTCGGCGCCGGGCAGCGCTACGACGTGGACGTCGTACGGCGCGACGGAGCTCGGCCAGACGATGCCGTTCTCGTCGTGGCTCTGCTCGACGATTGCCGCCATCGTCCGCGCAAGACCGATGCCATAACTGCCCATCACGAGCGGCTTCTCCCGCCCGTCCTCATCGAGAAACGTCGCGCCGAACGCTTCGGAGTGGAAGGTGCCGAGCTTGAAGATGTGCCCGACCTCGATCGCCGTCTGGATCTCGAGCTTGCCGCCGCATTCCGGGCAGGCGTCGCCGGCGACGGTCTGGCGGATGTCGGCGAACGTCGCCTCGTAGTCACGGCCCGCCTCGACGCCGCGCAGATGCCAGCCGTCCTCGTTCGCACCGGCGACGTATTGCCCCTCGCGGAGCGCCTCGTCGGCAATGACCTCGACGTCAACCCCGACAGGCCCGAGCGAGCCGCCGCCGGCTCCGAAGGCGGCGCGGATCTCGCCCTCGGTCGCCGGTCTGAACGCGCGTTCGAAGAACGTCTCGAGCTTCTCGGGGCTGAGCCGGTCGTCGCCGCGGACGAGGGCGAGGACGAGCCTGTCCCCGGTCACGACGGGAAGTGCCTTCGACGTCGCCGACTCCGCGATGCCGAGGAAGGCGGCGAGCTCCTCGATCGTCCCCACGCCGGGAGTCTCCACACGCTCGAGCGCGGCGAGCGGCTCCGGCAGCTCGGCCGGGCGCGGCTTGCCACGCGCCGCCTCGACGTCTGCGAAGTAGTCGCTGTTCTCGCAGCGGATCAGCTCGTTCTCGCCCGAGCCGGTCGGCGCGAGGAAGCCGAGCGAGCTCTTCCCCCCCATGACGCCCGACTCCGCCTCGACGAGGTACGCCTCGAGACCGCAGCGCTCGAAGATCCGCGCGTACGCCTTCTCGTGACGGTCGAACGCGGCGTCTAGCCCGGCCACGTCGGCGTCGAAGGTGTACGAGTCCTTCATGATGAACTCGCGGAGGCGCAGGAGGCCGCCGCGAGGCCGCGGCTCGTCCCGATCCTTGGTCGAGAAGTGGTACCAGACCTGCGGCAGCTGCTTGTAGGACTGGATCTCGCGCGCCAGGAACGTCATCGACTCCTCGTGCGTCCACGAGAGCACGAACGGCCGGCCGCCGCTGTCCGTGAGGTGGAAGAGGATCGGGACATCGATCCGGCCGGTCGTCTCCCAGAGCTCTGCCGGAGTGAGCGTCGGAGCGCGCATCTCCTGTCCGCCGATCGCGTTGATCTCCTCGCGGATGATCTGCTCGATCCGCATGTGAACGCGCCAGCCGAGCGGCAGGAAGCTCCAGAGGCCGGCGCCGATCTGGCGGATGAAGCCGCCGCGCACGAGCAGCTGGTGTGAAGCAGCCTCCGCGTCGGCGGGCGGCTCGCGCAGGGTCGGCAGGAAAAGCTGTGAGGCTCGGGCAATCATCGGCGTTGTCGCCCTAGGCTATTCGAGCGGGATCATCGAGGCTTCGGCCATTGCCAGAGCCGCGGGCTTCGCCATCTTCAACCGCTTCGGGCGGTGCATTCCGTCGGCGATCCACTTGTCGATCTCGGCGAAGAGCTCGTCGATCAGGGTCTCGGAGCTGACCTTCTTGAGGACGTGGCCGTGGGCGTAGATGAAGCCGACGTCCCGGCCGCCTGCGATGCCGAAGTCCGCGTCGCCCGACTCCCCGGGGCCGTTCACGGCGCAACCGAGCACCGCCACCTCGAACGCCTGCGGATACTCCTGCAGGCGCCGCTCGACTTCTTCGGCCAGCGTGTGGACGCCGACGTTGTCGCGGCCGC
>PMOB01000033.1 GCA_003161615.1 Actinomycetota bacterium | reverse complement strand
TCAACGCCATCCGCCGTCGCTTCGCGTAAGCGCCGTGCGACCGGACTCGCCGTGCCCCTCGCTAGGCTCGCGCGGCGATGAAGGGCGTGATCCTCGCGGGGGGCTCGGGGAGCCGGCCGGCCCTGAGGACTCGCTTGACCGCGTTGTGTACGTTCTGACGGGTTGAGCGAGCGCGTGAGTTCATGGCTGCGCCGGCGTTCGCCGGTCAAGCGGCAGCAACTACGGCCGGTACTCGAGTTCGTGGGTCTGCCGTTTCTCAAGCTCGCGCTGCGTCTCGTGCGGCTCTATCGGCCCGACTTTGTGCCAACGAGCCCGCATCTCTACGCGCTCGCTGACCGGCTCGGCATCTACCCCCTCGTCGATCACTACCACGACCCGCCGGTTCGCCCGGCTGCTCGAGACGACACCGTGCCGCGCCAATTTCCTTGGCTCGATCTGAGAGTCGAAGCGCAGCTCGACCTACTCCGCCGGCTCCGTTATGGGGAGGAGCTCTCGGCGATTCCGCTGGACTACGACGGTGTGACCGAGCCGTACTACCGCAATGGCCTCTTCGGTCCGGTGGACGCACAGCTCCTCTACTCGCTTCTTCGTATGGCACGCCCGCAGCTTGTGATGGAGGTGGGAAGCGGTGAGTCGACGCGCTTCGCCACGAAGGCGCTCGCGGTCAACGCGGCCGAAGGCGACGCGGGCCGGCTCGTGGCGATCGAGCCGTACGGCCCGCCGTACCTCGAGTCCCTCGGCGTCGAGGTCGTCCGGCGCCGCGCCGAAGAGGTCGACCCGTCCGTGTTCAAAGACCTCGCTGCCGGCGACGTTCTCTTCATCGATTCCTCGCACGTTCCACAGCCCGGCGGAGACGTTCCTTTCCTTCTGCTCGAGGTGCTACCGGCGCTCGCACCGGGCGTCCTCGTGCACGTCCACGACGTCTTCACGCCGTACGACTACCCGGCCGAATGGAGTCGGCGACGATGGTTCTGGACAGAGCAGTACGTTCTGGAGGCTCTGCTGGCCGACAATCCCCGACTGGAGGTTCTCCTCGCGGCCGCGTATCTCGCGCGGGAGCATCCCACCGACCTTGCAGCCGCATGCCCAGTGCCCGAGAGCCTTTCGGACATCCGGACTTCGTCGTTCTGGCTCCGAACTTGCGCTGTCGGCGCCTAGGAACGGCCGCTACGATCGCGCGGCGATGAAAGGCGTGATCCTCGCGGGGGGCTCGGGCAGCCGGCTCGCTCCGTTGACCCGGATCACGAACAAGCACCTCCTGCCGCTCTACGACCGTCCGATGGTCACCTACGCGGTCGAGGCGCTCGTCGAGGCGGGCATCCAGGAGCTGATGCTCGTAACCGGCGGCGCGCACGCCGGCGAGTTCTTCCGCTTGCTCGGGAACGGCCACGAGTACGGGATCGAGCGGCTCTTCTACGCCTACCAGGAGCGGCCCGGCGGGATCGCCGAGGCGCTCGGGCTCGCAGAGCGGTTCATCGACGGCGATCGGTGCTGCGTCCTCCTCGCCGACAACGTGTTCGAGAGCTCGCTGCGGCCGGTCGTGGAGAAGTTCGAGGCGCAGGAGCGCGGCGCGCGCGTCGTGCTCGCGCGGGTCGACGACGAGGAGCATCTCCGCCATCTCGGCGTCGCCGAGCTCGACGGCGAGCGCATCGTCCGCATCGTCGAGAAGCCGGACGCTCCCGCGAGCCCGTTTGCGGTAACCGGCGTCTACTTCTACGACGCGCAGGTGTGGGACGTGCTGCCCGCGCTCGAGCCGTCCGGCCGTGGCGAGCTCGAGATCACGGACGTGAACAACTGGTACGGCGAGCGTGGCGAGCTCGAGGCCGACGTCCTGGACGGCTTCTGGGGCGACGCCGGCGAGTCGATCGACGGCTACTACGCGGTCAACGACTTCGTGCGGGGGAGCCGCGGCGCATGATCGAAGGCCTACAGCGCTTCCCGCTCACGCGGCACGACGACGAGCGCGGCTGGTTCGCCGAATTCGCCCGCGCGAGCTCCCTGCCGAAGCCGATCCGGCAGGTCAACCTCTCGTTCTCGCGGCAGGGTGTCGTACGCGGCCTCCACTACCACGAGCGCGGCCAGGACGACGTCTTCCTCTGCCTGACGGGGATGGTCCGCGTCGTCGTCTTGGACCTGACGACCGGGGAGGCGTTCTCCGAGGACATCGGCGACGACAACCCGATGGCGATCTACGTCCCCGGAATCCACGCGCATGGCTACGAGGCGCTGACCGACGCGCACGTGGCCTATCTCGTCACCGAGGAGTACGACCCCTCCGATCCGGACGAGCACGGGGTCTGCTGGGCCGACCCGCGCGTCAAGCATCTGTGGAGCGTCTCCGAGCCGATCCTCTCGGCGCGTGACGTCGCCGCCTGTCGCGAGAGCGCGTGAACGGCCCCATCCTCGTCACCGGGGCCGGTGGACAGCTCGGCGCGGCGCTCTGCGAGGAGTTCCGCGACGCGGACGTCGTCCCGCTCTCCCGCGCCGACTGGGACGTGACACAGGTACCGCCTGCGAACCTCGCCGGCGCCGGTCTCGTCCTCCACACGGCGGCGTGGACCGACGTCGACGGCGCCGAGGCAGAACCGCAAGAGGCGGCTGCGGTGAACGTCGGAGGAACCCAGCACGCGGCGGAACTCGGTGCGCCGCTCGTGGTCTTCTCCACCGACTACGTCTTCGACGGCAGCAAACGCGAGCCGTACGTCGAGTCCGACGGGCCGGCGCCGCTCTCGGTCTACGGGCGGACGAAGCTGCTCGCGGAGGCGGCATCGGGCGACGATGCCTGGGTCGTCCGTACCTCGTGGCTGTTCGGCTGGACGGGCACGAACTTCGTCCAGACGATGCTGCGGCTCGGCGCCGAGCGGGACGAGGTGACGGTCGTCGACGACCAGCGCGGCTGTCCCACGTACGCCGGCCATCTCGCCGCGGCGGTGTGGGAACTCGTCGAGCTGCCACAGGGTGTCTGGCATCTCGCTGCCGACGGAGACTGCACCTGGGCCGAGTTCGCCGAGGCGATCTTCGAAGAGGCGGGACTCGACTGCCGTGTCCGCCGCGTCACGAGCGAGCAGCTCGGCCGGCCGGCGGCGCGACCGGCCTACTCGGTCCTCCGGAGCGAGCGTCCCGGGGCTCCAACCTTGCCTCACTGGCGCGACGGCCTGCGGGCCTGCTTCGACCGGCTCGGCGTCTGAGGAACGGCCTAGGGAACGGCTGGTCCGGGTGCTAGCTTGGATCAGTGGTCCGGGTCGTGGTTGCCACCTTCGCCTGCGTGGCCGTCGTTGCCTGCGCGGCCGTCGCATCGGCGAGCACGAGCTCGTCCGTCCACACCTTTTCGACGCCGTCGACGTTGCCACTGCGCACCGGGGTCATGGATCCGATCCTCTTCCTCGGTTCGCAGCAGGCGCAGGCGTTCACGACCACACGTGCGACCGGCGCGACATACGTCCGCCTTGCCGCAGTCTGGGCGCAGCTCGCCCCGGCGACCCCGTCCCCGGCCTTCCACGCGTCGGATCCAACCTCGATCGGCTACAACTGGCGGCCGCTCGACCAGGAGGTCAGGAACGCGGAGCACGCCGGCCTCGCACCGATCGTTGACGTCGGCCATCCGCCCCGCTGGGCCCTGACAGCGCCGGTCAGCGGTGTCGACGGCGGCACGCCGAGCACCGACGACCTCGGAGCCTTCGCCACCGCGCTTGCACAGCACTACGACGGCAGCCATGGCGCTCCGGCTGTCCACGTCTTCCAGGTCTGGAACGAGCCGAACCTCAGCCGTGACCTCTCGCCCGTTGATCCCTCCGCGTACCGCGGCATGGTCAACGCGTTCGCTGCGGCGGTGCACCAGGTCGACCCGCAGAACCTCGTCGTCGCAGGCGCGCTCGACCCGTTCGCGAACAGCACGAGCCATTGGCACACGGTGGCTCCGCTCACCTTCATGCGGCAGCTTCTCTGCGTCTCCGGGGGGCGGCGTCCGCACGCGACCTGCAAGACGCCCGTCCACTTCGACGTCTGGTCGCACCACCCGTACACGTTCGGCGGCCCGTTCGGGAAGGCGAAGGGCAAGAACGACGTCTCGCTCGGTGACCTTCCCAAGATGACCGCGCTCTTGCAGACGGCGGAGAAGCTCCACCGCATCTCGTCCACGCACAAGGTGCAGTTCTGGGTCACCGAGTTCGCAATGGACACGAACCCGCCGCGCGTGCACAACGCGCTATCCCTCTATCTGCAGTCGCGCGCGACCGCGGAGTCGCTGCACCAGATGTGGCTCTCCGGCGTCTCCCTCGTCACGTGGTTCCTATTGCAGGACGAGCCGCTGAACACGCCGTACCAGTCCGGCCTCTACTACCTCGACAACCCGATCGCCACCGCCCAGCCAAAGCCGACCTTGACCGCGTTCAGCTTCCCGTTCGTGGCCTACCTCGGCACGGGCGGCGACGCCGGCACCGTCAGCGTCTGGGGACGCGACGCGACGAGTTCTCCGGCTCTCGTCACGGTCCAACTCGGCAGGAGCGTGACCGGACACTGGAAGACCGTGGCGCGGATCCGCGCGAACCGCTACGGCATCTTCAAGGCGAGCCTGCCCCTCACGGCGACGAAGCGGAACTGGCTGCGCGCGACCGTGGGTTCGGCGCCGTCACTCGCCTTCTCCCTCAAGCGGCCGGTGTACCCGCACTACGGCCCCTGGGGCAACTAGCCGGCTCCAGACGATCGAAAGCCGGAATGAGTTTCGGCGAGTCCGCGCATAGTCTTTGCGGATGCTTCCGGCGCGCGTGAAGTCGGCCATGGGCTGGCCGGAGCGGCCGGCTGACGCCGCCGTGCGCCGCACAAACCTCCGCCGCATCGGTCGGCTCTTCGTTCCCTATCGGCGGCGGCTCGCCGTCCTCTGGGGTCTCATAGTCGTCGGCGCGGCGCTTGGCGTGGTGCCGGCGTTTCTCCTCAAGAGCGCGCTCGCAGCCATCCTCCGGCACGACTCGCAGACGCTCGCGATCGCCGCGGGCGCGATCCTCGGCGTCACGGCGATCGACGGCGTCCTCGGCGTCGGACAAACGCTGCTCTCGAACCAGATCGGCCAGCGGGTGATGCACGATCTGCGCGCCGCCGTCTTCCGGCACCTGCAGAGGCTCTCCCTCGCCTTCTTCACGCGCACTCGCGGCGGCGAGGTCCAGTCGCGGATCAACAACGACATCGGCGGCATCCAGAACGTCGTCACGGAGACCGCGACCTCGATCGCGGCCAGCGCCACGACGCTCATCGCCGCGGTCGTGGCGATGTTCATCCTCAGCTGGGAGCTCACCCTCTTCGCGCTCGCGCTCATTCCCGTTGCCGTCGCGCTGACCAAGCGCGTCGGGTGGGAGCGGCGCAAGGTCGCCACGAGAACCCAGGAGACGCTCGCCGACCTCTCGAGCCTCGTGCAGGAGTCCCTCTCGGTCTCGGGTGTTCTGCTCGGGAAGACGATGGGGCGCACGAGCGAGCTCGCCGACCGCTTCGAGCGCGACTCGCTCAAGCTCGCCGACCTCCAGGTACGGCAGCGCATGGCCGGCAAGTGGGTGATGGCCTCGATCCAGACGAGCATGGCGGCGATGCCCATTGCGGTCTACTGGTTCGGAGGGTCCGCGGCCGGCGGCCATATCTCCGTACCGTTGCTCGTCGCCTTCACGACGCTGCAGATGCGCGTCTTCTGGACGGCCAACTCGTTGCTCGGCGTCGGACTCGACATCCAGACGTCGCTGGCCCTCTTCGACCGGATCTTCGAGTACCTCGACCAGCCGGTCGATATCTCCGAGCGGCCTGGCGCGCGGGAGCAGGTGACAAGCGGCGCGGACGTTGCAGTCGAGGGCGTCTGGTTCCGATACGGCGAAGGCCCGTGGGTCCTCGAAGACGTGAGTTTCTTCGTTCCGGCCGGGACGACTACCGCGCTCGTCGGCGAGACCGGCTCAGGAAAGACGACGCTCGGCTATCTCGTGGCGCGGCTGTACGAGGCCGAGCGCGGCAATGTCAGAGTCGGCGGGGTCGACGTCCGTGACCTTTCGTTCGAGGCGCTTGCCGGGCTCGTCGGGGTCGTGTCGCAAGAGGCGTACCTCTTTCATGCGAGTGTGCGCGAGAACCTCGTCTTCGCGAAGCCCGACGCGACGGAGGAGGAGGTCGTCGCAGCGGCCGAGGCGGCCCGCATCCACCACGTCATCGCGGCGCTGCCCGACGGGTACGGCACGGTGGTCGGTGAGCGCGGCTATCGCTTCTCGGGTGGGGAGAAGCAGCGGATCGCGATCGCGCGGACGATTCTTCGCGACCCGCCGATCCTCGTACTGGACGAGGCGACGAGCTCGCTCGACACGGAGACGGAGCGGTTGGTGCAGGAAGCGCTCGACAGCCTGTCGGAGGGGCGGACGACGATCGCGATCGCTCACCGCCTCTCGACTGTCCGGGACGCCGATCAGATCGTCGTGCTCGACCGTGGCCGAGTGGTCGAGCGCGGCCGCCACGAGGAGCTGAGGGCGCTCGGCGGCCGCTACTCCACGCTCGTCAGCCGCGACGCCGAGACCGAGTTGCTCGGCGTCGAGTAGAGGCATGGACGGCGCCGCTACCTGGTCGCCACTCGTCCTCGCGCGCAGCGAGGGCTCCGAGCCGCCGCTCTTCGTGGTGCATGACGTCGGTGGGGAGGTCGTGTACACCCGTCTGCTTGCGACGCTGCTCCCCGAAGGCTTCCCGATCTACGGCCTACGCGGCCAGGCGCTTCAGGGCCGAATGATTCCGGAGCGTTCGATTGAGGAGCTCGCCGGACGCTACGCCGCGGCCATGCGAACTGTCAGCCCGCACGGGCCGTACCGCCTGTACGGGGCTTCGGCCGGCGGCACGATCGCCTTCGAGATAGCGCGGCAGCTCCGCCGCGCCGGCGAGGACGTGCCTGTCCTCGTGCTCGGTGACAGCATCGCTCCGGGTACTCCGATGAAGTGGGGTCGCAGCGAGCGGGCGGCTGCCCGAGCGCGCGAGCTGAAGGAGCTGCCGGTCGGCGCGGCGAGCCGCTACGTGCTGCGCATCGCCGCCCGCCAACTCGCCTTCCGCGCCCATCGAGTGTCGGCACGGGTGACCGGGGACGTTCGCAGCGACCGGGCCCGTCGAGCCGCCGACAACGAGCTCATGCAGGCGGCCGCCAAAGGCGGGACCGCGGTGCCGCCCGCACTCAGAACCAGTTTCGCGGTGCTCGTGTACGGCTGGATGACCGTCGCGTACAAGCCGGACAGCCCGTACGACGGCCCGCTTACCGTCTTGCGTTGCCCCGAGAGCAGGCTTCCGGTGGAGCCCTGGAACCGCTACGTGACCAGCCCGGCCAAGCAGGTTCCCGTTAGCCGTCGCCACATCGACCTCGGGACCGAGGCAGCCGTCCGGGAGGTTGCCGCCGTGCTGACAACCGAGATCGGGCTCGCTGCAAACGGGTGACCAGCGCTAGGGTTCCGCGCGTGGCAGTCCAGGGGGAAGCCGCCGCGTCCGAGGTGCTGCGGGAGATCGCGGCTAGCGATCCGGACAGATTGGCGCTCGAGGTCGGCGACGACCGTATGACCTACGCCGAGCTCGACGCGGCGACGGCGAGCGTCGCGGCCGCGCTCGTCGACCGGCTCGGTTCCGGCCGCCACCACGTCATGCTCCAGATCGAGAGCACGAGGGCGGTGCTGATCGCGTCGCTGGCGGTCGGTCGGGCCGGAATGGTGACCGTCCCGATCGATCCAACTGCGCCGGCCGAGCACGTCCGCCGAGTGGCCGCCGACGTCGAAGCAACGGCGATCTTGACCGACCTCGCCGAGTCAGAGGCGGGCGTCGAGGCGATCAATCCGCTCGATCTCGTTGCCGAGCCGCCTACCGACTGGGCGGACGTCCCGCCGGGCGAGTACGTGTCGATCGCGTTCACGTCAGGCTCGACCGGAGAGCCGAAGGGCATCGTCATGGCGCAGCGGAACTACGCCAGCATGCTCACCGGCGACCTCCATGCTGCGCAGGAGTTCCCGCGTGCCGCGGTGATCGCGATCGGCTCCAACAATGCGACCGTCCTCAGCCTCGAGACGTACATCGGGACAGGCGCGACCATCGCTGCGTACGAGATCCGGCGCGACGGTCTGACCGGGATACCAGAGTGGCTGCGTTCGATGAACACCTTCAACTTCGGCGGTGTTCCGACGCTCGTGCGGCACATCATGGCCGCCCTCGGTCCGAACGAGCTCATCGGCGCGACAACCTTCTACCTCAGCGGCGAGGCCTCGACGTGGGAAGACGTCGCAGAAATCAGGCGCCACCTGGCGCCAAACGTCCAGATAATCAACCTCTACAGCGGCACGGAGGCCGGCGGCGTCCTCCACTACGTCATCGACGTGGGCACGGAGCTCGGAACAGGGGCGCTTCCCCTAGGCGTGCCGTTCCCGGGAAAGCTGGTCGAGCTCGTCGACGAGGAAGGACAGCCCGTGCCGCCGGGTGAGCCGGGCGAGATCGTCGTGACGAGCCGAGAGACGTCACTGGGGTACTGGAAGCGCCCCGAGGAGACGGCGCAGACGTTCACCGAGCTCGGCGACGGCCTGCGCCGGGTTCGCACCGGCGATCTCGGCCGGCTGCTGCCCGACGGCAACATCGAGTACCGCGGGCGCGCCGACCACATGGTGAAGATCGCCGGCAACCGGGTCGAGCTGGGACATCTCGAGGCGACGTTGCGTCAACTCGACGGTGTGGCGGACGCCGCCGCCACGACCTACGTCGACGAGGCGGGCGAGCTTCGCCTCACCGCCTCCGTCGTTCCCGTCCAGGGGAAGTCACTGCATCCGAGCGCGCTTCGCGTCGAGCTGACGCGGCGTCTGCCTGCGCCGCTGCTTCCGGACGGAATCGCCGTCCTCGACGAGCTGCCCCGTCTGCCCGGCGGCAAGGTCGATCGGCTGCGGCTTCCGGTCGCTCGCAGGCTTGCGGGCGAGTCGTCGGCGCCGCCGGAGACCGAGCTCGAGGAGCGGATCCTGCGGCGCTGGCAGGAAGTCCTCGGGTCCGAGGGCCTCGGCGTGGAGGACGACTTCTTCACGGTCGGCGGCGACTCGCTGCGCGGGGCGCGCGTAATCATCGGCATGAACGAGGAGCTCGCCGTCGACCTGCCGGTCTCCGTGCTCGTCGAGGCGCCGACCGTCCGCCAGCTGGCTGCTCTCCTCGAGACAGGCTCCGCCCCGTCGCCGCTCGTCACGGCGCGCAGCGAGGGCTCCGGGCCGCCGCTCTTCGTCGTGCACGACGTCTACGGGGAGGTCGTCCACACACGCCTTCTCTCGACTTTGCTCCCGGACGGCTTCCCGATCTACGGCCTACTCGGCCAGGCGCTCGAAGGCCGGGGGATTCCCGAGCGCTCGATCGAGGAGCTTGCCGGAAGCTACGTCGCCGCGATCCGCACGGTGCGACCGCACGGGCCGTACCTCCTGTATGGGGCGTCTTCCGGCGGCACGATCGGCTTCGAGATGGCCCGGCAGCTCCGGCGCGCCGGCGAGGACGTGCCGGTACTCCTGCTCGGCGACTCGGTGCCCCCTGGGTTCGGGTTGCGCGAACGGGCGGCCGCGCGCGCCAGCGAGCTGCGAGAGATGCCGGCCGCCGCAGCTGCCCGCTACGCCCTGCGCCTCGCGGCTCGCCAGCTCGCCTTCCGTGCCCGCCGCAGCGCGGCGTTCGTGAGCGGAAGCGATCGCCGAGCCCGTGCGCGTCAGGCAGCCGACGACGAGCTCATGCGCGCGGCTACCGCAGGAGGGCCTGCGGTGCCGCTCGCGCTTCGAGCCACGTTCGCGATGCGCATCTACGGAGGACTGCTCGACTCGTATCTGCCGGACAGCCGCTACGACGGCCCGCTGACGGTGTTGAGGTGCGATCCGAGCACCTTCCCGGCCGAACCATGGGACCGCTTCCTGACCGCTCCGGCCAAGCAGGTTCCGATCGGCGGTCGTCACTTCGAACTGGCGACGGAAGCCGGCATGCGGAAGGTTGCCGCGGTGTTGATCCCGGAGATCGAGGGGCTGCGGCGAACGACGAGCCGCGCGGCAACCCCGCGGGCGGCGACCGCGCCGGCATAGCCCTCCGGCGTCTCTATCTCCAAGACGCGCCAGATTCCGCGGTATCGGCGACCGCCGGCGCGCGGAAACGCCGTGACCTTCGTAGGAGACAGGGCAAGGTCGAGCCCGACGCCGAGCGCCTTGCCTACGGCTTCTTTCCGCACCCACTGCGCGAGGAACAACCGCTCACGTTCTTCGGGAGCGACCCGCTCAAGCCGGCTCCGCTGCGCGGCCGTACAGGCGCGGGTGACGAGCGCGGGCTCGGGCTCGATCCCGCGGAGCTGCTCGACGTCGATCCCGACCTCACGCCGGGCGACGGCGACTGCGATCAGGTCGCCGCTGTGGGAGAGGCTGCTGAAGGGCTCGGCGGGGTCGGCCACGTATCGGCTGCAGACGCTGCGGAGGCAGGCCCGCCCGGCCAGAAATCGGCGCCTGTCCTCCTCGAACGCGAAGCCGTCCGCTCTGGCGCGCTCGGCCTCGTCGATCGGTGACAGCTCGTCTTCGGCGACGTCGGCGAGCGCAAACAGCCAGACGTGGACGGAGCGACGGCCGAGCCTCTCCGCCGGACAGGCTTCCACGGTGCCCTACGCCCCGCCACGAGAGCGCGGCGGCAGCTCGGCCAAGCGCGCAAGTAGGCGGGGAGCCGGCCCTTTGTGTCCGAGCCAGAACGCTCCGATGCCGAGGAGCGCGAAGAGTGGGTCGGGCTCGCGGCGCCGGCGCAGGTCTCTGATCGCGGGCCGCACGACCTGCTGCGTCATGAATGTCAGGAGGTGCCGTCGGTTCCAGCGCCACGCGAACCGCATGCCGTTACGGGAGAAGTAGAAGGCTCCGAGACGGCGCGCGGCGGCGGACGACTTGAAGCTTCTCGACACCTTGTGGAGCAGGATCGCCTCTGGGACCGTCGCCAACTCGACGCCGAGAGCTCCCGCTCTGAGGCTCCAGTCGAAGTCCTCGAAGGTGAGGAAGAAGCTTTCGTCGAAGAGTCCCACGCGAGTCCACACCTCGGCGCGGGCCGCGATGCAGCAGCCTGTCAGTATCGGGGTCGGGCCTGACCGCTGCTCCTGCGAGCGGGAATGGTATGCCCAGCCGCGCTCCATCGTCCCGCCGAGGAACCAGCTTTGCTCGGGGTTGTCGTGGTAACGGATGTCGGCGCTCACGGCCCTGGCTCGGTCGCCGGGAAGAGCGGCACGAAGCCTCTCCGCGAAATCGGGTGGCGCGACGGTGTCGTTGTTCAGGACACAGATGACCTCGAAGCCCTCTTGGATCGCCCGCCTCAACCCGACGTTGTTCCCTTCTGCGTAGCCGAGGTTCGCCCCGGTTCCGATCACCGTGTCTGCAAGACCCGACGATCCGATCACGGCCAGGCTGTCGTCGGTCGAGCCGTTGTCGACGACGATGAGGTGCAGTGGAACCGTCGAGGCTCGAAGGCTCTCGAGACAGGCGACGGTGTCCTCCGCGCCATTCCAGTTGAGGACGACGAACGCGAACCTGGGCATGCGGGGTGGATTCTGCCGCGGTTCGCTAGGGCCGCCGCCAGCGTCGGCGCGTGCTGACCGGACGCTCGGGCAGCGGCGCGCCGCTCACGATCGCCGCGGGCACGTCCTGAACGAGCCAGTTCGCGAGCGCGGGGTCGCCGACGCGCGACGCGGCCGTCGCGAGGTCGAACCCCCGCATCGTCGGGCTGTGGGCGTCGCTCGCGATCACGTGTGCGAGCCCGCTCCGGACGAGCTCGAGCGCCGTCTCGGCCGTGCGCGCCCGCATCCGGCCGTCGAGCGAGGCGGCGGTCACCTGCACCAGCGTCTCGGCCTCGACGAGCGGCCGCAGCCGCTCCGGCCGCGCCTGCACCTCGGGATTTCGCTCCGGGTGTGCGAGCACCGGCGTGATGCCCGCGGCGCGGAGGCGGAAGAGCTCGTCGCCGATCGCGAGTGGCCACCCCGAGTACGGGAACTCGACGAGCGCGTAGCCCGGGTTCCCCGCGAGGCCGAAGCGGCGCACGTCTTCGATGTCCGCCTCTGCGAGCCATTCGAGATCGAGCTCGCCGCCGCCGCGGATATCGAGCGGCAGTCCCGCCGCTGCGATTGCCTCCTGTAACTCCGCCAGGGCGGCCTGCATCGTTTCCGGCGTCGTGGGGTAATCGTGGCGGACGTGTGGCGTTCCGGCGACAAGGGCGATCCCGGCCGCGACCGCCGCGCGCGCAAGCTCGAGTGCGTCGGCGGTCGTCCCAGCGCCGTCGTCGAGGCCCGGCAAGACGTGTGTATGGAGGTCGATCACAGTTTCTTCACGGAATCCTGTGTTGCGGCTCGAACCGAGGTACGTAAGGATGCCCCTTCGTGAGGGGATCGGAGACTGCGGCTCTACATCATTAGATGAGTACTGAAGGACAAACGCTCGACGGCGCACTGGTCGTCGAGGCGAAGCTCCGGCTCGGCCATTCCCCGAGCGTCCGAGGCGACCGGAATCGCGGTTGGCTGCTGCGGCGCGCTCTGGCGATCGCCGACATTACCGGCCTGCTCGTCGCCTTCGCGATCGCAGAGACCGTCTGGGGACGCTGGGATCCCGGTGCCGCGCTCTACTTCCTCGCGCCACCGGCCTGGGTCCTTGTAGCCGTCGTCGCCGGCCTATACGACCGTGACGGCGACAGGGTCGATCACACGAGCTCCGAAGATCTGCCGCGCCTCGTCAGCACGCTCACCGTCGGCGCCTGGCTCGCCTTCCTCTTCACGTGGACGATCGGGAGGGACAGCAACGACCGGACGAAGATCATCATGTGCTGGCTGTTCGCGATCGTCTTCATGTCGACGTTACGGACCGTCGCGCGAGCCATCTGTCGCCGTCATCCCCTCTACGTGCAGAACACGATCATCGTCGGCACGGACGTGGCCGGACAGGTCATCGCCCAGAAGCTGGCGTTGCATCCCGAGTACGGGTTGAGGGTGCTCGGCTTCGCGGACGACCCGAACGACTCGCTGGAGCGTCCGCAGGAGCTCGAGCACCTGCCGCTGCTCGGCGACATCGGCGAGCTCGAGGAGATCGTGAAACGCCTCGGCGTCCGCCGCGTGATCCTCGCCTTCCCGGATCACGAGCGCGATCACCTCGTCGGCGCGATCCGCAGGCTCACAGCGCACGGCGTGCAGCTCGACATCCTGACCCGTTTCTTCGATGTCCTCGACCCGGGCATCGACGTCCACGACCTCGAGGGCATCCCCGTGCTCGGCTTGCGGCCGCCCCGCATCGGCCGTGCCTCGCTGCTGTTGAAGCGGACGATCGACGTGCTCGGCTCCGTCTTCTTGCTCATCGTGCTCTCGCCGCTTTTCGCGCTGATCGCTCTCGCGATCAAGCTCACCTCTCGAGGCCCGGTGTTCTTCCGGCAGGTGCGGATCGGTGGCCGTGGGACTCCGTTCGTGATCTGGAAGTTCCGGACGATGGTGATCGACGCGGACGAGAGGAAGAACGAGGTCGCCCACCTGAACAAGCACCAGCGCGATCCCCGGATGTTCAAGATCGACGGGGACCCGCGCGTGACCAGCGTCGGGCGCTGGCTCCGCCGGCGCCACTTCGACGAGCTGCCGCAGCTCATCAACGTTCTCCGGGCGGAGATGTCGCTCGTCGGGCCGCGGCCGCTCATTCCCGAGGAGCACCGCTGGGTCGGCGACTGGGCGACGAAGCGCCTCGACCTGCGCCCGGGCATGACCGGCCTCTGGCAGGTACTGGGCAGCGACTCGATCGAGTTCGAGGACATGGTCAAGCTCGACTACCGCTACATCACATCGTGGTCGCTCGGCCGCGACATCGCGTTGATCCTCCGCACGGCGCCGTTCCTGTTCGCGCGTGGCGCGCGCGATTCTTGACGCGCGTAGCCTCCTTCCATGCCGAAGGTCGTGCACGTCGTGACCACGCGGCGCTTCGCGGGCGTGGAGCGCTATGTCGCGGATGTCGCGGTCGAGACGGCTGCGCACGGTTGGGACGTTGCGGTCGTGGGCGGCAATCCGGCCGCGATGCCGCGGACGCTCGACGGCCGTGTGCGGTGGCTTCCCGGCGGCAGTTCCGCCGAGGCGTTCTTCTCGCTCGCGCGCGCGGGACGCGTCGACGTATGTCACGCCCACATGACGAAGGCCGAGGCCGTCGCCCTTGCGGCCCGGCCGTTGCACCGGGCTCCGGTCGTGGCGACCCGCCACTTTGCCGCGCCGCGCGGCAAGACGCGCCTCGGCCGCGTGCTTGCACCGTGGATCGCGCGCGGTCTGGCCCGGCAGCTCGCTGTCAGTGAGTACGTCGCCGGGAAGCTCGAGGCTCCGGCTGCTGCGGTGCTCCCGAATGCCGTGCACGCACGGCCGCTCCTCTGGCAACAGGAATCGCGGGTCGTTCTCGTCCTCCAGCGCCTCGAGCCCGAGAAGGACACGCTGATCGCCCTGCGCGCGTGGGAGGAGTCGGGGCTGGCAGGGGAGGGCTGGACGATGCGCGTCGTCGGGGACGGCAGCGAGCGGGCTGACCTCGAGCAGTGGGTCGGAGAGCATGGGGTGGCGGGCGTCGAATTCGGCGGCTGGAGCGACGAGCCCGATGCCGAGCTCGCGCGAGCCAGCGTCCTCCTCGCTCCAGGCGGGCAGGACTCGTCGGCGCTCGCGGTCCTCGAGGCGATGAGCGCGGGCGTACCCGTGGTGGCGGCGGCGGCCGGCGGTCACCTCGAGTCGATCGGCCGGATCGGCGACATGCCGAGCTTCGCTCCCGGAGACGCGGTTGCCGCCGCAGCCGGCCTGCGGGCCGTGAGCAAAGACTCGTTTCGTGCCGAGCTTTCGCGGCGCGTCCGCGAGGCCGCGCTCGCCCGGATGACCTTGCAGGAGCACGTCGAGCGGCTGCTCGAGGAGTACGCGAAGGCAGGGGCATCGTGAGGCTGCGGTACTGACGCGATGAGTTCATCTCCTCTCTACCTCGATGCCGTCGTCATCCCCCTCGTTCGCGGACGCACCGTCCTCGACGCCGGTTGTGGTGCCGGTCGATGGGGGTGCCTGCTGCGAGCGAACTTCTGGGAAGCCGGCATGGCATCGCCGCCGACCGTCGATGGGTTCGACGCCTTTTCGCCGAATGTGTCGACGACCCAGGACCTCGGCGTCTATCGGAGCGTGTGGGAGCACCGTCTGCCGAACCTGGTCACGGGTACGTGGGACACCGTGCTCGCGTGTGAACTGCTGGAGCACCTTCCCGAAGAAGACGTCGATCCGGCCCTGGATGTGCTGGAAGGGGCTGCTGCTGGCCGGATCATCGTCTCGACACCGAACGGACCGGCGTTCAGGGGCGATGACGGGGTCAACGAGTACGAGGCGCATCGGAGCTACGTGCCGAGATCAAGACTTCGCGAGCGCGGATACCGGATCCTCGGCGCCGGGTTTGGGGCGCCCGGTTCGTTCCTCGCACGGATCGAACCGCGAATTCGAGTCGGACGTGACCTAGCTTCACTGTCGCTTCACGTTCCCGCGTTGGGCGCTGCATACGTGGCCTACAAGGACGTGGGTCATGTAGCTGGTCGGTTTGACGCGTGAGCGGCCCATCGCAGCTCGTGGTCTGCTCGCTCGAGGAGTGGGACGAGGTCTGGCGGCGCAATCAGTTCCTCGCCGACCGGCTGCTGCGCCGCGACCCGGAGCTGCGGATCCTCTACGTCGAGCCGGCTGCCGATCCGCTCCACGACGCTCTCCGTAAGCGGTTGCCCCGCCTGCTTCGCGTGCGCTCGATCGACGCCGACCGGAGGCTGCGGACGTTCCGGCCGCTCAAGCCGCTGCCGCGCCGCGCGGGTGCAGCAGCGGACGCCGCCCTTCGCGCGCAGGTGCGCATGGCGGCCCGCGTCCTCGGATTCGACCACCCGACGCTCTGGCTCAACGACGTCACGTACGCACCGCTGATTGGCGAGACCGGCTGGCCCACCGTCTACGACGTTACGGACGACTGGCTGCTCGCACCGGCGTCGGACCGCGAGCTCGAGCGGCTCCGCAGGCTCGACGAGCTCGCGCTGCGGGATGCCGCGGAGGTCGTCGTCTGCTCGCCGGACCTCGCGCAGAGCCGTGGGGAGACACGGCCGGTGACGCTGATCCGAAACGCCGTCGACGTCGAGCACTTCCAACGTCCGAGGGAACGTCCGGACGACCTGCCGCCGGCTCCGGTCGCGGTCTACGTCGGCTCGCTCCACGACTCCCGGCTCGACGTGGAGCTCCTGGTCGAGCTGGCGCGGGGGGTCGAAGGGCTCTCGATCGCCCTCGTCGGCCCCGACTCGCTGTCGCAAAGCGCGCGTCGCGCTCTCGCCGATGCGAGGGTTCAGCTGCTCGGGCCGCGGCCGTACGCGGATGTCCCCGCCTATCTCCAGCACGCAGACGTGATCGTCGTGCCACACCGCGTCGACGCGTTCACGGAGAGCCTCGACCCGATCAAGGCGTACGAGTGCCTGGCAGTCGCTCGTCCGGTCGTCGCCACGCCCGCTGCGGGCTTTCGCGAGCTCGAAGAATCCCTCGTCGTCGTCGACCGGGAAGGGTTCGTAGGCGCTGTCCAGGCAGCGCTCGCAGACGGGATCCGGACGGCCCACGCAGCGGAAATCCCGAGCTGGGACGAGCGCGCAGCCTCGTTTGCGGCGGTTCTTGCCCGCGCAGGCTAGGCTGCACCGCTCCTAATCCAGCTGCAACCCAGTACGAAGTAATCTCCGCTCAATGACCGCCTTCGACAGCTCCACGCAAGGCACCGTCACGGTCCGCGCCTACCTGCAGCTGCTGTGGCGGCGCAAGTGGCTCGTGCTCGCGGCGGTCATCGTCGCGCCGGCCGTCGCCTACGTCTTCACTGCGCGGGAGGCGACGCATTACTTCGCAGCTGCGGAGGTTCTCCTGCTCACCCCGACGACTGCGACGACATCGACGTCGTCGAACTCCTTTGTGCAGCCGGTGATCCCGAACACGATCGACACCCAGACGTTGCTCGCCCGCTCGACCCCGGTTGCCGAGCTCGCCATCTCGCACGGACATCTCGGGATCTCGCCCGGTGAGTTCCTCGCCGAGACAGGCCTCGGATTCGATCCGTCCGGAAGCATCGTGACCACTACCGCAACCACTTCCGACGCGGCGTCCGCGCCGCGGATCGCGAACGCCTACGCCCACGCCTACGTCAATTACCGCTACGCGAGCGACACCTCCGGTCTGAAAGCGACGGCAAGGACGCTCGAGGCGCGGCTCAAGGCGACACCCCGCGGAGCCGGTCGCGTCGCGCTCGCGGCCGAACTGCAGCAGGTCGACGCCGCTCAGGCGCTCCACGTCGCCGACGCGCGAGTCTTCCAGGTCGCGACCGGCGCCGCGACGTTGCGGCCGCCGACGAAGCGCAACGTCGCGCTCGGATTCGTCCTCGGGCTCGTCCTCGGGCTCGGGCTCGCGTTCCTCCTCGACGCGCTCGACACCCGCGTGCGCTCGGTCGACGTCATCGAGGAGCGGCTCGGCCTGCCGCTTCTGGCGCGGCTCCCGGAGCCTCCGAAGGCGTTGCAGGGCGGAGGGAAGCTCGCGATGATCGATGACCCGACCGGGCCTGGAGCCGAGGCATTCCGGATGCTCCGCACGAACCTCGAGTTCGCGATGCTCGACCGCGACATCCGGACGGTGATGATCACGAGCGCGATTGAGGAAGAGGGGAAGTCGACGACCATCGCCAACCTTGCGGTCGCCTTCGCACGGCTCGGGCGGCCGGTAACGCTCGTCGACCTCGACCTGCGCCGGCCGATGCTGCACCGGTTCTTCCCGGTTGCCGGCCGGCCCGGTCTGGCGGAAGTCGTGCTCGGGCACGCCTCGCTTGACGAGGCGCTCGCGGAGTTCGACTTCCGTGGCGACAGCAACGGCACTGCTGGTCCGAACGGAAACAGCGCGAGCGAGCCGGGTGGCAATGGTCTGTCGGCGTCCAGCGATCGCGCCGCGCCGCTCAGCGTCCTCGCGCTCGGCCTGACTCCTCCCAACCCGGGCGAGTTCGTCGCGTCGCGTCCGCTGTCGAACCTCCTCGACACGCTGCGGGCTCGCGGCGATCTCGTGCTCATCGACGCCCCGCCGCTTTTCCACGTCGGCGATGGCCTCGCGCTCAGCGCGAAGGTCGACGCCGTCATCCTCGCGGTGAAGATGGATGTGGCCCGGCGCCCCGAACTGACCCGGCTGAGGCGGATGCTCGACACGATGCCGGCGCATCCGCTCGGCGTCGTGATCACCGGCGTCAGCGTCGATGAGGCGGGCTACGGCTACGGCTACGGCGCGTATACGTACGCGCGCGGTGCCGCTCCCGCCAAGGCGGCGAAGGCGTGACGGTGACCGCTCTTCGCATCCGCCTGGGATGAGCGCGTACGCCTGGTCGGCACGGCGTCCGAAGGCCGCCGATGTCGGCCGTGCAGGTCGCGATGTCGCCATCGGCGCTCTCGCCGCAGCCGCGGTCGGGCTCCTCGTCGGGAAGAACCCCTTCTACGCGCTGCTACCGGTGGCGGCGCTCTTCGCAATCTGGCTCGCCGTCAGACCGCGCGCGGCAGCCGTCGCGTTGGGCATCTCGATCCCGGCCGTGCAGACGATCGCAAGTGGGCACGTCGGCCTGCATATCGGGCTCGGGGACATGCTCCTGCTGCTGCTCGTCCTGTCGGCGACCGGAGCAGCCGTCCTCGAGCGCAATGCCGCCGTGTTTGGGGCGCTTCGGGCCGTCCGGTGGCCGGCGCTGCAGTACTGCGTCTTCGTGCTGGTCCTGCTCTTCGCACACCACCCCGGCTTCCAGCCTGTCGGTCAGACGTTCCAGCGCTACGAGTTGATCGCCTTTCCGCTCGTCGTCGGCAGCTACCTCGTCCTGCGCGGCGTCCACATCCGCGTTCTCAAGGCATACCTCGTTGCCGCCACGGTGGTTGCGGTCGTCTTCCCCTTCGACTCGCTTGGCCTCCAGAAGAATCCGGCGGGGCAGTTCGTCGCCAACGCGATCCTGCTGCTCGTCGGCGTGCCGCGACTGAGCCGTTATCGCATCCTCGTGCCGCTCCTCGTCTACGGGGTGTTCGCGACGGAGAGTCGCGGGGCGCTCCTAGCGTGTGCGGTCGGCGTGGTGATCCTTCTGGCGTTCCGCTGGATGCACTCGCCGCGCCAGGCGATTGCGACGGGGCTCGCGATCGCGGCGATCGCCGGCCTTTCCTTCGAGCTCCTCCCATCGACCGCGCAGTCCTTCGTCACGACGTACGGGTCGCAGGGGAAGAGTCATGGGGCCTACAACATCCGCTTCCGGCAGGAATACCAGCGGGACGCGCTCCACATCATCCGCGCTCATCCGTGGCTCGGGATCGGCGTCGGGTCGTATGGCGCAGTCGTGGCTGCTGACCGCCTCACTCCCACCGACGATCCGCACAACGTCCTGCTCCTGCAAGCGGCCGAAGGAGGCTGGGTCTTCGCCGGGAGCTTCATCCTGCTGATCCTCGGAACGGGATACGCGCTCGTCCGCTTGAGACGGGTCGAGCTCGCTCCTGCGGCCGTCGCGATCCTCATTGCGACGACCACGCACGGCCTCGTCGACGAGTACTGGGTGCGAGGGACACCGGTGCTCAGCTGGCTCCTCGCCGGCATGGTCTGCGCGCTCGCCTGGCAGAGCCGCGAGGGGGAGGCGGCGGCCACGTGAATCGCCCCGTGCACGTCGTAGTCGTTGCCTACAACGGGGAAGACGCGCTCGACCGTGCGCTCGAGAGCGTCCGAGGAGAGGCGCCCGTCACCGTCGTCGACAACTCGCAAAGCGACGCGGTCGCGGCGGTGTGCGAACGGCGAGGCGCGCGCTATCTCCGCACGACCGGCAACCTCGGCTTCGGGGCCGGCGTCAACGCCGCTCTGCGTGAGATTCTCGACGGCGAGCCATGCGACGTCCTCCTGCTCAATCCGGACTCCGTCCTCCCGCAGGGCGCGATCGCCAAGTTGGCGGAGACGCTGGCGGCCGACGAGCGCGCCGCCGCCGTTGCTCCCGCGATCAACTACACGACAGGCTCCGCGCAGCGCGTGCTCTGGCCCTTCCCGTCCCCGGCGCAGGCGTGGCTCGAGGCGATCGGTCTCGCGCGCCTCGACCGGCATCCGCAGTTCGCGGTAGCCACGATCCTGCTGCTCCGCTGGGAGGCGCTGCAGGAGGTCGGCTTGTTCGACGAGCGTTTCTTCCTCTACTCCGAGGAGACCGACTGGGAGCGGAGGGCTCACGAGCTCGGCTGGCATCCCGTCGTCCGCCCGGACGTCGTTGCGACCCATGTCGGCGGCGCGACGAGCGAGGATCCTTCGCGGCGCGAGCGGCTGTTCTACTCCGCGCAGGAGATCTACATCCGCAAGTGGTACGGCTCGAGCGGCTGGCTGCTCTACCGCCTGGCCGTCGTCGCGGGCGCAGCCGTTCGCGCGATCGTCCTGCCTCGGCCGCGCCGCGCGGGCGCCGCTCGGCGGCTGCTCATCTACCTGCGCGGCCCGTGCCGCGTCGCGGCTGCGCGTCACTGAGCTGGAGCAGCGCGTGACCGCACGTCCGCTGATCTCGGTCGTCGTGCCCGCCTACAACGCGGCGCGCTTCCTCGGCGAGACGCTCGAGAGCCTCACCGCGCAGACGGAGGAACGGTGGGAATGCGTCGTCGTCGACGACGGCTCGACCGACACGACGTTCGCGATCGCGAGCGGCTTTGCCGAGCGGGACGCTCGCTTCCGAGCGCTCCAGGTCGACCACGGCGGCTCGTCGCACGCCCGCAACGAGGGCTTCCGCGCCAGCGTCCGAGGGACGAGCTACGTGACCTTCATGGACAGTGACGACGCCTGGCTTCCGCATGCCTTCGCGACGCTGCTCGAGCGGCTGGAACAGGACGACCGGCTCGCCGGATGCCACGGCCTCGCCGAGCTCGTCGACGCCGAGGGAACGCGCTACGCGCCGGGCGAGTACGCGGAAGCGGGACGAAACCGGCTCGGCCTCGAGGGGCGAAGGCTCGTCCGCTGGCCGCTCGACCGCCCGACGACGTTCGACGTCCTCGTCAACGGCAACGTTCTCTTCCCGCCGGGCCTCCTCCTCGCCCGCCGGGACGTCTACGAGCGCGCCGGTCGGTTCGACGAGTCCCTCGCAGGGCCGGAGGATTGGGACATGCTCATCCGGCTCAGCCGCTTCGGCGACCTCGCCTTCGTCAACGATGTGATCCTCCTCTACCGCCGGCACGACGCGAACCAGGGCGCGCGGCCGACGACACCGCTTCAGGCCTGGCGTGTCCGCTGCATCGCCTTCCACTCGCCGGAGAACTCGCCGGGCCAGCAGCGACGCGCGCGGCAGGGCTGGCGCGCGTACCAGGCGATGATGGCGCGGCAGCGGCGCGGCGAGGCCCTGACGGCGCTCCGCGAGCGGCACCTGCGCGAGGCGTACGACCGGTCGGGCCGGCTCCTGGCTCATCTTTGGCGATACGTGCGCGGCTATCCGTTGCCGCGGATCGTCCGGGAGCCGCTCACGTGGTGAGCCGGTGAAGGTTCTGATCGCCACCGGGATCGACGCGGCGTGGAGCAAGCGCCTTCGCGCCGAGTGGGACGAGCTGGCCGCGCGCGACCGCTTCGGCGTTCATCAGGTCGTCGCCGAGCCGGAGGACGCCGACGTCATCCTCTTCGTCGACGCGCACCAGTACCCGTCGGACTGGGCGATGGCGATGCTGAGGAGCCACGAGCTCGTCCGGGCCTATCCGGAGAAGGCGTTCGTCTACGACGAGCGGGACTTTCCGCGCGACGTGCTTCCCGGCGTCTACGTCGCGATGCCGAGGCGCGCCTTCGACCCGCGCCGCCAGCGCGCGTTCGGCTACTTCCGGCTCGTCGCCGACACACGAGCGGCGCGTGACCGGACGCCCGACCTGCTCTTCTCCTTTCAGGGACGGCGTGGGGGCCGAGTGCGGGAGCACGTTCTCGCCCTGCAGCATCCGCGTGCGATCCTCGAGGACACCTCGGCGCTCGACTTCTTCGGCCGGCCGGCCGCCGGGCTCGAGGAGGCGCGTGCGAGGTACGTGGATGTCGTCGGCCGATCGAAGTTCGTCCTCTGTCCGCGCGGCGCGGGCACGGCCACGATCCGGCTCTTCGAGACGCTCGCGGCGGGGCGGGTGCCGGTGGTGATCAGCGACGACTGGGTTCCACCCGCGGGCATCGACTGGGAAGATTGCTCGGTCCGGGTTCGCGAGGCCGACGTACGTGCGCTGGGCGAGCGTCTCGAGGAGCTCGAGGCGGATTGGCCGCGGCTGAGTGCTGGAGCCGGCTCCGTCTACGACGAGTGGTTCGCGCCCGACGTCTGGTTCCATCGCGTCGTCGAGCTCTGCGGTGAGATCCGCGCCGAGGGCGGAATCGGACCGGTCAGCCCTTGGCTGCGGTGGCGGACATGGCGGGCCGCGGCGCGCGCCTTCCGCGAGCGGGCGTCGGCGCGGTCGTGAGCTCGACCGAGCGCTCTCTCGTTCTCGGCGCCTACACGGGCCTGCCGGCACGGCTGATCGAACCGTTCGCGCGCTCGCTTCGCGCCGGCGGCTTTCGCGGGAGGTTCGTGGTCTTCGCCGGCCGCTGCGACGACGAGGAGAAGAACAGGCTGCGGGAGCTCGCCGACGTAGTCGTCGATGTCGACGCCGAGTACCCGCGCCCGGCCGCCGCGATGCTGCGGCTCCTGAGGTGGCTCCGCTCGACCCGCGGTCTCCGGCGCATCTATCCGGCCGCGTTTTCCCTGCTCACAGGCGGTTCTTCAGAGCGCCGGCGCCGCCTGGAGTTTCACCTCGAGGGGCTGCAGTCGCTGCGCTACTCCCACTACGAGCGCTACCTCGCCGCGCTCGACGCCGACCCCGACAGCGTTCTGCTCACCGACCTCCGTGACGTCGCTTTCCAGCGCGACCCGTTCGCGGAGCCGGTCGCCGGGCTCGAGCTGTACCTCGAGGACGATTCCGTGCGGATCGGCCGGGACAGCTTCAACACCCGTTGGATTCGCAGTCTCTACGGCGGCGACGAGCTCGAGCGGCTGCGGGACAAGCCGGTGTCCTGCTCCGGCACGGTCGTGGGCGACGGCGCCGCGATTCGCGCCTACCTGCAGGCGATGACCGCCGAGATCGCGGGCCGCCGCCGGCCGCTCGGGTCGCACGACCAGGGCATCCACAACTACCTCCTCCACCGCGGCCGGCTCTCGCCCGCGACTGTCATCGCGAACGGCACCGGCCGGGTCCTGACACTCGGAAAGATGCGCTCCTACGAGACCGCGCCGGACGGCGCGGTGCTCAACTCCGACGGGACGGTGCCCGCGATCCTCCACCAGTGGGATCGCCATACCGAGCTCGCGCGCCACGTCGAGGCGGCGCGATGAGGACGGTCTGCTGCGCACGGTACGGCTCCGCGCCGCCGATGGGCCAGCAGGTCTACGAGACCGAGCTTCGCAAGGCTCTCGAGGCGCTCGGCGGCGGCTGGTCGCTGCAGGAGCGCGCGATCGTGCCGCTCCGCGCGGAGGCCGGCGCCGGCGCGCGGCGACTGCCGCTCCGGCTCGTCTGGGGCGCTCCGTTCGGCGTCGCACGCTTGATCGGCGGCGCGGTCTACGGGCGGAGCGATCTCGTGCACCGGCTCGACCTGCGCTGCCCGCCGGCGCCGCGGCGCGAGGTTCTGACGATTCACGACCTCCCGCCGCTGCGCTTCGAGGACGAAGGGTCGCTGCCGGGTTGGGCTGCGCGCAGTGCGCGCGAGGCCGCAGCCGTCATCTGCCCCTCGGAGTTCGCCGCCGCCGAGGTGCGCGAGCTGCTCGGGGTCGAGACAGTCCATGTCGTCCCCTACGGGATCGACCAGGGCCGGGCGGACGCCGAACCTTTGCCGGACGAGGAGTTGGAAAATATTGGCCTGAGCAGGCCTTTCGTCCTTCATGCCGCCGGCGCGACGAAGCGGAAGAACCTCGACGTCCTCGCCGCTGCCTGGTCAGAGGTCCGCGCGGCCCGCCCCGACGCGAGCCTTGCGTTGTGTGGCCCGCCGCATTCTCGGCGTGACGAGCTCTTCGACGGCCAACCGGGCGTCCGCTCTCTCGGGCTTCGCGAGCCCACCTTCGTCGCGCGGCTAATGCGAACGGCCGCGGTCATCGTCGTCCCCTCGCTGTACGAGGGGTTCGGGCTGCCGGCGCTCGAAGGGATGCTCGTGGGAACGCCCGTCGTCGCCGCCGCCCGCGGTGCGCTGCCGGAGGTCTGCGGCGACGGAGCGCTGCTCGTCGAGCCGACAGCGGAAGCTCTCGCCGTCGGCCTCCTCGAGTCGCTCGCAGGCGGCGAGGACGTCGAGCGCCGGTGCGAGCGCGGGATCGCGATCGCCCGCGAGTACACGTGGGAGCGCGCCGCGCTGGCGACGGCGGCCCTCTACGAGTCGGTGCTTGACTGATGTCCGTGGCCCCTCAGAAGGTCTTCGGGATCGGCCTGAGCAGGACCGGCGGCGCGAGTCTCGGTGCAGCGCTCGTCCGGCTCGGCCTCCGCACCGTGCATTTTCCCGCCGATCCGGCCACGCGGCGAGAGATCATCCGTTACCTCGACCAAGGGGCTGCCGGCCCTCTCGAGCTCACGGTGCTCGGCGACCTCGACGCTGTCTCCGACACGCCGATCTGCTGCGTCTACGAGGGGCTCGACGAGGCGTATCCAGACGCCAAGTTCATCCTCACCGTCCGCGACGAGGCGTCGTGGCTGCGTTCCTGCGAGGCGTACTGGGGCGATCCCGAGCGACATCCCAAGGGCCGGCGCCTCGGCGCTGGGCGGAGCCGCTTCGATCGCGGACTGCGGGCGCTCATCACCGGCCCTCTGCGGCGCCGCCTGGGTCGTTCCATCGACCACTCGGCGTACACCGCGGCGATCGAGAAGCACCTCTACGGGAGCAGCGACTTCGCCGCGGAGCGCTTTGCCGCCGTCCGCCGCTCGCACGAGCAGGCGGTTCGCGAGCGCTTCGCAGACCGCCCCGACAAGCTGCTCGTCCTCGACATCTGCAGCGGGGAGGGTTGGGAGCGCCTCTGTCCGTTCCTGGGAGTCGACACGCCGACTGAGCCGTTTCCGTGGCACAACAGCCGGGTGGCGAGGCCACGGCCGGCCGGCTCGCACGTCTCAGCCGCCGAGTGGTCGCCACGCGTCCTCATGCTGGCGGAGGGAGCGATTCACGGCGGCCATCTGATGCAGGCCCAGAAGACCGCCGAGTTCCTGAGGCTGAGTGGGGTAGACGTCACGGTGGCGAACGCCGCCGGCGCCGACGTCTCCGGCTACGACATCGTGCACGCCTTCGGCTCTCCGCTGCACATCCGCGACGTCCTGCGTGAGGCGCGACGGCGCGGGGCGCGGGTCGTCGTTTCGCCGATCTACTGGGAGTACGGAGCTGCGCAGGGCCTGGCCGGGCGACTGTTGCGGTCGCCCAACCGAGCGGCGCGCCTGACCGTCTCGAGCGTTCGCCGAGGCATCGACGCGACAGCAGCGCGCGTTCGCGGGCGCGCCGAGGAGGCAGCGATGCTCCTCGAACTCGCCGATCTGCTGCTGCCGAACTCGGAGAGCGAGGCGCTGCGCATCCGGTCGACCCTCGACGTGACGACCCCGATGCACGTCGTCTACAACGGCTTCGACCCCCGCACCTTCTCGTCTCCCGAGACGCCGGTCGAGCGCCAGGGCATCGTGTGCGTTGCGCGGCTCGAGCCCCACAAGAACCAACTCGGCCTGATCAAGGCGCTGCGCGGCGTCGCAGTGCCGTTGACCCTCGTCGGTGAGGAGCATCCCCATCACCCGGGCTACGCCGAGCGTTGTCGCGCCGCGGCCGGCCCGAACGTCGAGTTCCGATCCGTGCTCACGCAGGAGGAGCTCGCCGAGCTCTTCCGTACCGCAAAGGTGCACGTCCTTCCCTCGTGGTTCGAGACCACCGGCCTCGTGTCGCTCGAGGCGGCAGCGTGCGGGTGCGCGGTCGTCACGACCTCACGGGGAGACACGCGCGAGTACTTCGGGGACTTGGCGGTGTACTGCGATCCCGCGCAGCGGAGGTCGATTCGGACTGCGGTCGAGGAGGCGCTCGAGGCCGGCGCCACGCCGGGCCTCGCCGAGCATGTGCGCGAGCGGTTCAGCTGGGAGGCGACAGCCGACGCGACTCTCGCCGCCTACCTCACGCTGGCTCGATAACGGCCCACGTCTGCGGCTCCATCCGCTCGAACACCGCGAGGGAACGTTCCTCCGAAGCGAGCGTCGCGAGCTCCGGGTAGCCACTCGGATCGCGGCCCGTGCTTTCCACGAGCGTGACGACGTAGCCGGCGCCGTATCGCTGCGCGAGATCCTCGGTGCCGGGATGGAGCTCGACGACGATGCTCGCGAGCCCCGTCGTCTCGGGCTCGATCAGGTCGCGCTCGCAGCCTTCGCAGTCGCAGATCACCAGCACCCGGGATGTGCCGGCCAGCTCTCGAAGCCGTGCGGGCGAGCACGTCGACTCGATCTTCAACTCGACGTGATTCGCAGCGGCAGTGGCGGCGGTCGCCTTCCGGAAGCTCTCGTTGAGGTCGAACGCGACCCCTCGGGCCGCGCTCAGCCGGCGGAGCGCTCCCACCGCGTAGTAGCCGTCCGAGCAGCCGACGTTGACGACGACGTCGAAGTCTCCGCCGAGCAGCCGCTCGAGCGTTGGGTGCAGCTCCTCCTCGTAGGAGCCGAGCAGCTTCGCGGACGTGTCGGGCAGTACCTCTGGCATGCGCATCCCGGCGAACGGGCCGCGCGCGACCGTGCCGTCGAGCATCGCGCTGACGCGCTGCGAGAGCGCAACCCTCTCCTCGATGTGCCGACGCTCGCGGACTCGGCTCGGGCGATAACGGCCGATCAGGCGACGCGCGCCCATCAGTCGCTTCGCCTCAGTCGCCGGCGCAGACGCTCCGTCCTGTCCACGCCGAGCGTCGCCTCGAGCAACAGGCGGCGCGGCGTCCGCTCGCGACACGTCCAGGCGAACTGGCTCGGATGCACGATCGAAAGGGCGCGGAAGTCCTCGACCACGTACTGCCGGAGCGAATCCGGGATCTCGCTCTCGCGCAGGTAGAGGATCGTGTTCTGCGAGTACCAGAACTGCACCTCGGAGTCCGTCCAGACGCGAGGCCGGATCGCGTCGACCGCGGCAAAGCCGTGAGCGGCGAATCTCTCTGCCCAGTAGTCGGGCCATTGCTCGTTGACGTGATCCGTGCCGCCCTGACCCGGGATGGCGGCGCTGAAGAGCACGGCCGGAGCATGCCGGACGAGCGAAGCGACGAAGCCGTCGGCCGCGTCGGCAGGCAGATGCTCGGCGACCTCCAGAGAGAGGACAAGGTCAAACGTGCGGCCGAGGTCGAACGGCTGGGAGAGGTCGAGCGGCACGAACCGGTCGCCGTCGATCTCGAGGAGCTCCCGATCGACGTAGTCGCCGTCGATGCCGGTCACGTCGCTGACGCCGAGCCGCTGCAGCGGCGCGAGCCAGGTGCCGACCCCGCAGCCGGCGTCGAGCGCCGACTCCACCGAGAGGTGCTCGAGCACCATGGGCAGAATTCGTTCGGCCGACGATCGCGAGCTCTCGGCGATGAAGCGGAACCAATCGGAGGTGTAACTCGTGGTCATCTCGCGGAGAGCAGGCGTCGGGACTCGCGACGGGCGCGGTGGCCCTTGCGGATGCTCGAAGAGCCTGGAACTCTAGACCCCCGTGCGTGAGGCGGCGACCATCCGAGTTCTGATCGTCAGCGCGTGGGATCCGCGTAGCGGCGTCCTGACGATCTACCGGGCTCTGGCGAGGCACTTGAGGCCGCCCGGGGTTCGTTTCTCGGCCTTTGCGTTCGACGGCTGGGGTGAGGACACGCTCTGGACGTTCTGCGACGAGCTGATCGACGGCCGCGAGACGACCCTGGCCGAGGTGCTGATGTCGGGGCGCTACGACCTGCTCCAGTGCGTGGATAGCGCGTACTCGCCGCCGTGGGGGATCGAGACCTGGGTTCGGCGTGCGCGATTCCGCGGGCCGATCGTTCTCCTCGGCGCCGGCGGCGAGCGTGTGTTGAAGGGGCCTACCCATGCGACGCGCTACGTCGCGGTCTCGGAAAGCGCGGCTGCGGTGCTTGCCGAGGACGCGGCGCGGCCCGTCGCTGCGATCGTGAGCGGCTACGACGAGGAGGTCTTCGGTCCAGGCCCGGCCGAGCCGGCGGACCGTCCGCTGCTCGTCTGGGTCGGCCGCTCCTTCGACCCCGTCAAAGACGTCGACCTCTTCCTCGACCTCGTCGAGCTGTGCCCCGACTACGCCGCGATCCTCGTCGACAGTGTCCAGGAGCCGAGGCCCGAGGTTCGCGTGCGACTCGACAGGATCGGCGAGCGGATCAGTCACGCTGCGTCTCTCGAGCCCGAGCAGATGGCCCAGCTCTATCGCCGGGCTGCGGCGTCCGGCGGGGCGATCGTCAACACGAGCCGCTCGGAGGGATTCAACTGCTCCATCGTCGAGGCGATGGCGTGCGAGTGCCCGGCAGTCGCTCCCCGCATTCCGGGGCTCGTCCACCTCGAGGACGGTGCAACCGCAGTGAAGTACGACCGTCAGGGAGGAGCCGCAGCCGTCGCTGCAGCGCTGCAGCGGCTCGTGGATCCGGCTTTCAGAGCTGCTCTTGTCGCCGAGGGCCGAAGGCAAGCGGAGAGCCGCTGGACGGCCGGCGGCATGGCCGAGGACTACCTCGAGCTTTATCGCGAGGCGCTCGAGGCGGCCGGGGCGAGTCGATCGCCCGGCTGGCTGGTCGATCCTGTCGTGCGCGCGGGCTGGCGCTCGGCTTTGCGCGTCCGCCCGCACTGGCTGCGCTTGCGAGACTGGATTCTGTGAAGCCGAGCCAGGTCAAGGCCGTCGTGCGCCGCTCCATCCCCGGTGCGGCGCGTGTGCATCGCGCTTACGTGGACTGGTCCTACTCCCACCGCCCGGCGGCGAGGCGGCGGCTGTTCGAGTTGTTCTTCCGGGAGAACCTCTGGGACGACCCGGACACGGCCTCCGGCCCGGGCAGCAACCTTGAACAGACAGAGGTTCTCCGCGCGGAGCTGCCGCGCCTCTGGTCGGAGCTGGGCATCTCGCGGCTGGCCGACGTCCCCTGTGGCGACTTCTACTGGATGTCCCTCATCGTCGACGAGCTGGACTACTACTTCGGCGGCGACATCGTCGGCGAGCTCGTCGCCAGCGCGCGCGAACGCGCGCACGAGCAGTGCGACTTCGCCGTCTTCGATCTGCTCAGCGACGAGTTTCCGCCGGTCGACGCGATCCTCGTCCGCGACGTCCTCGGCTGCTTCTCGAACCGAGACGTCATGACCGCTCTCCGCAACGTCTCCCGGTCGTCCGCCCGCTACCTCCTCACGACGACGTTTCCGGGCGAGCCCTCGCAGGACATCATCACGGGCGGCTGGCGTCCCTTGAACCTGGCGGCGCCGCCGTTCTCGCTACCTGAGCCGCTTCATCTCATCGACGAGCGCTCGACAATCGCGGGCTTCGAAGGGAAGAGGCTCGGGGTGTGGGAGATCGACCGGCTCCGCGAGCATCTCGGCGGTCGGCGCTAGTCGCGCGGGCCGTCGTCATGGACGAACCGGCCGGCGAAGTTCGTCGGAGGCTGCCGTCGCGCGTACCACCGAACGAGTGGCGGGACGGGCACCAGCGCGACGCCTGCGACGGCGCGCGCCGAGCGAGGGTTGGCGCGGAGGGCGGCGATGAGGCTTTGACGTGCGGCACGGGCGTCGCCGCTCGCCGCCGCCTCCCACGCCCACTTGCGGTGGAAGACCTCCAGCTCGCGGTTGGCGATCCGGAGACGGCGCTTCACGGCGGTTCGCTTCGATCCGGTCGTACGCTCACGCATCTTGCGGAGAACCACGATTACGGCCTTGCGCACCGCCTCGCCGTTCTGTGACTGGCTGCCTCCTCGGATGCGGTAGACGGCGAGCGGCTCCGCGACGAAGTCGAAGCGGATGTCGGCGAGGGCGAGACGGAGCCACAGCTCCCAGTCGGGTGAGCTTGGGCGGGGCATCGTGGCGTCGAACCCGCCGACACTGCGAAGCAGTTCTGTCGGTACGACGGCCGTGAGATTGGAGGGGATGAAGTTGTGGCGAAGCAGCTCGTCGAAGACTCTCCCGCGCGGATACACCCCGTCTGGCTGCTGGGCACGCCGTCCGTAGAGGTAGCGCGCCCCGTCTTCCTCGACGTACGCATCGGAGAAGACGACCGTGTCAGGTTCGAGCAGCGGAAGCTGGCGCTCCAGCTTCGCCGGAAGCCAGAGGTCGTCGGCGTCGAGCAGTGCGCAGTACCGGCCTTGCGCCACGGCGAGACCGGTGTTCCGGGCGGCGGCACCGCCGCCGTTGGGACGATGGAGGACGCGGATGCGTGCGTCGTTCGCGGCGAAGCCGTCTGCAAGCTCGGCGGATCCGTCGTTGGATCCGTCGTCGATCGCCAAGAGTTCCCAGCTCTCGTAGGTCTGAGCCAAGACCGACTCGATCGCTTCGCCCAGCGTTTCGCGATCGTTGAAGAACGGGAGCAGGACCGAGAAGGTCGGCGTGTCGGTCACGGCTGCGTCCTCGAAAGACTGGCCAACTCGGCCTCAGAGCTTGCCGGTGGATGCCGGTTCGCGTACCAGCGAAGCACGGGTGGCGCCAGCGTGAGCGCGACGCCCGCGATGGCGCGGCTCGAGCTGGGGTTGGCGCGGGCGGAAGCGAGGAGATCGCGCCTCGCCGAGCGGGTATCGCCACCCGCAGCGGCGGCCCAGGCCAGCTTGCGGAGGAAGACCTCGAGCTCGCGTCGCGCCACAGCCAGCTGACGGCCGACCGCGTCTCTCTCGGCGCGACCACTCACGGCGCGCTGGAGGAGGCGAAGCACCACGATCGACTCCCCGTACACCGCTTCGTAGTCGCTCGAGAGGCTGCCGGAGCGAACCGCGTACACCGCGAGCGGATCCGGAACGTAGTCGAACCGTGCGCCTGCGACTGTGAGGCGGAGCCAGAGATCCCAGTCGGGAGAGATCCTGAGCCGCTCGTCGAACCCGCCGTGCTTGCGCAGGAGATCCAATGGCACCACGGCCGTGAGAGACGGGACGAAGTTCTGGCGGAGGAGTTCGGCGAAGACGTCGCCGCGCGGATAGTCGCCGGCGGCTCGATGCAGCCGCATGCTGTAGGGATCGGTCCGGCCGTCTTCCGTGGCGCGTGCCTCCGAGAAGACCACTGTCCGGTCGTCCAGGAGCGGCAGCTGGCGCTCGAGCTTCTCCGGTAGCCAAATGTCGTCCGCGTCGATCAGCGCGCAGTAACGGCCGTTCGCGGCGGCGATTCCCGTGTTGCGCGCTGCAGACAAGCCGCCGTTGGGGCGCGGGATGAGCCGAATCCGCGGATCGTCGGCGGCATAGCGCGTGACGATCTCGCCCGATCCGTCGGTCGATCCGTCGTCGACCGCCAGGAGCTCCCAGTCCTCGTATGTCTGGGCTTGGACGGATTCGATGGCGGTTCCCACGAGCTCCCGCTCGTTGAAGAACGGGAGCAGGACCGAGAAGGTCGGCCCGCCGGTCACGACCGCGCCACGCTTTCGGCGGAGCGCTCGGGACGAGAGCGAGCGAGCCAGTCATGTCGCGCCCGCCGTAGCAGGAGGTGCGCGATCGTCACACCACCTCGGAACGGACGGATGCGGAACGCCGTTCTGGCCATCGCCCAGTTGGGTCGCGGCGGCCAGCCAACGGAGTCCGCGAAGAGCGCCGCCGCCCGCGCAGAGCACTCGAGGCGAGTCTGCCGCCGAGCGCGGCGAATCGCCGCCAAGACAGCCGTGTCCCCGGTCTGCAGCGCTCCGATCTCGTGACGCCCCAGAACGGAAAAACCCTGGAGGCACGTCAGCCACGGATCGCTCCCGCTCGCCTGGCCGGCATTGTGCGGCGCGACGCGAACCTCGACCAGACAGTCAGGGACGCAGCAGAACGATCCTTGGAGAGCGAGTCGCAGCCAGAGGTCCCAGTCCTCCCCGACGCTGTAGCACGGGTCGAACCCTCCTGCCTCGAGGAGGACTTTGCGCGGCATCAAGACCGTCGGCACCGGGATCGGGTTGTACGCGAAGAGCGACACGTACGTGCAGTCCTCGCCTCCCAGTGTCGCGGAGAGTCGAGCGCCTGACGGGTCGATGACCGCGAACGCGGAGTAGCAGAGAAGCGCGTCGGGATGCGCGCGCAACGTCTCGACCTGGCGTTCGAGCTTCTCTGGCAGCCAGCGGTCGTCCGCGTCGAGGAACGCTACGAGAGGCGCCTGCGCTTCCTTGGCGCCGCGATTCCGTGCGGCCGACACGCCGCTGTGAGGCTGCCGGACCAGCCCGAGCCGCGGATCGGCAGGCAGTGCATCGGTTGAGCCGTCGGTCGAGCCGTCATCGACGACGATGAGCTCCAGGTCCCCGAACGACTGGGACAGAGCGCTGCTCACGCTCTCCGCGAGGTGCTCGCCGCCGTTGTACGTCGGAAGGACGACGGACACCTGCGGGGCCTGACGGGTCACTAGTCCGCTCGCGCGCGCGTAACGACGACGGGCTCAGGCCCGGGGGTGTCCTCGACGCCGAGCAGCTCCGGCACCGTCGCGGCCACCTCGGCGAACGTGCCGGTCGTCCTGACCGCGCCGTCCTCGAGGCAGATGATCCGGTCGCAGTGGTGCACGCTGCTGATCCGGTGGGTGACGATCACCATCGTCACGCCGCCCGTGAGCCGGCCCAAGGTCTCGACGATGCGTCCCTCGGTTGCTCGGTCGAGGTTGGACGTCGCCTCGTCGAGCACGAGCACGCTCGGCCGCGTGTACAGCGCCCGTGCGATGCCGACCCGCTGGCGCTGGCCTCCTGACAGCCGAAGGCCGCGCTCGCCGAGCCTCGTCTCGAGCCCTTCGGGGAGGTTCGCGACCACCTCGTCGAGCTCGGCGAGCTGGACGGCTTCGAGCACCGCCTCGTCGTCGATGTCGTCGCCGCGCCAGCCGAGAGCGACGTTCGCGCGGAGGGTGTCGTCGACGAGATAGACCTCCTGCGGGACGTAGCCGATCGACCGCTGCCAGCCCTCGCGCGTCTCCCGCAGCGGCGTTTCGTCGAGGAGTACTTCGCCGGCGTCCGGCTCGAGGAACCCGAGGATGACGTCGAGCAGCGTGCTCTTTCCCGCTCCGGTCGTACCGACGATCCCGACGGCCTCGCCCGGGCGAATCGCGAGGCTGACGTCGCGGAGCGCGGGCTTCTGCCGGGTCGGATATCGAAACGAGACCCCTTCGAGCCGCAGCTCGTCGAGGAACGGAACGCGGTCGGCCGACTGCTCGCCTTCGGTTGGCGTGCCGGCCCGCTTGAAGCCCTCGAGCTCCTGCTCGAGCAGTCCGATCGCCGGGAGGTTGTACTGGACGCTGTTCCCGAGCGTCATCGCCTGGTTGAGGGCCGGCAGCAGCCGGAACGCGGCCGCGAGTACGAGCCCGACCGCAGGCAGGGTCGCCGAGCGGCCGCCTGTCAGTCCCGCGACTGCGACGACGAGCACGGTTCCGATCACGAGCGAGCTCTCGAGCATCCGGGGAATGGTGTTGCTGAGGACGCCGACGGCGCGCATGGCGGCGTTGATCTTGCGCGTCGTCCCCACCGCCGTTTCGGCGTAGAAGAGCGCGCGGCCGCGCAGCTGCAACTCCTTTGCCGCTCCGAGTCCCTGCATCACGAGGCGGTAGCGCTCCTCCTGGAGCTCCTGCACGCTTTCGCCGCGGCGCTTGAAGGCGCCTCTCACGCCACGCGTCCACGCCATCGTGACGAGGGCGAAGTAGCCGCTTATCGTCAGCGCGACGAGCGGCGAGGAGAGGAACAGCGCTGCCGCGACGGCAAGGGCGATCGCGAGATTGGAAACGATGGTGACCGAGGCTCCGACGACGCCGAAGCTGACCTGGTCGATCGAGAAGGCGAGCGTGCGCAGGGTCTCGGAGGAGTTGCGCTCGATCCGTGAGAGGTGCGGCGAGAGAGCGTGGCCGGTCAGGATCCGCGCGAGAAGTCCGGCCTGGCCGGTGTTCACCGCGCCGAGCTGGAGCCAGGTGTTGAGCACGCTCAGCAAGCTGCGCGCGACGAACAGCACAGAGGTGATTCCCAGAAGGACGAGCGCCTTGTCGTAGCGGTTCGACGGCCCGACGGCGAGCTCGCGAACCAGCCATCCGGAGACTCCCGACGGCTTCTGTCCGCCTCCCGACAGGAGGGTTATCAGGCCGTAGACGAGCAGAAGCGCTCCGGTGTCGAGGCCGGCGATGAGGATCCCGAAGAGCCCGATCAACCGCAGCCGTTTCCGGGTTGCCGGCTCGACAAGTGCCCAGGCACGACGGACGCCGCCGACGATCGTGTCGCCGCCGCCGCTATTCAAATGAGGCGCACCCGTCTTGTTTCGCAGTCCGACATGGGCGGAGCCCGAGCCTAGCATCGAGGGCCTCCGCATCCTCCTCTCGTTCAGCGACCTCAGCGGCGCAGGAAATGCCGGACCACGAATGCCGCATCGCAAGCGGGCTGGCTCGGGTGAACTCGCAAGCCCTCGGCGACTGATAGCGCCGCGAGCCGACCAAGCGAGTTCCTCCCACTGGCCCCCCTCGTTGCGTAGACGATCGTCCCCGCGACCTGAAGATCGCCGAAGTCACGATTTCCGACTGCCCAACTTCTCAGCGCTCGTCGCGGCCCGTGAACCGCGAGCTCGGACAGGCTCGCGTCATGGGCAGCGAGCACACCTCCGTCGACGATCTGCGGGGCCCAGCTACGGAGATCGTCTTCGACGGCCTCGACGCTGTGATCGCCGTCGATGAACAGAAGGCCGATGGGCAACGCAAAATCCGCAGCTGCAGCGGCGGAGGTGGAGATGACCGGCGTCACGCTCTCGGCAACTCCGGCGGCCGCGAGGTTCCGCTGGAACGCATCGAACGTCGGTTGCCCGGACTCGCTCCCTTGATGAGGGTCGATGGCGTAGATCGGAGGCGCGGCTCCTGCGAGTGCGCCGCGGGCAAGCCAGACCGTGGACTTGCCCTTCCACGATCCGATTTCGACGATCACGCCGGCGCGGCAGGCCTTCGCGAGCTCATAGAGCTTCGGTCCTTCCCGCGGGTACAGCCAGCCCTCCAGGCTCTCGGCGATCTGGCGTGTCTCCTCGATGTCGTTCATGCAGCGAACTATTGTGAGCGATCGCTCGCATAGAGCGGCCGGTACCTGTCTGCGATGCCGTCCCAGGCGAACTCTGTCGCACGGGCGCGTCCGGCCTCGGCGAGACGTGCGGCGAGACCGTCATCCGCGAGCACGCGCTCGATCGCACCGGCGAGAGCTTCGGCGTCGAACGGGTCGGCGACGAGCCCGTCTTCGCCGTCGCGGACGATCTCGGTAGCGCCGCCGCGCGACGAGACGACGGCCGGGCAACCGGCCCGGAGCGCCTCGAGAACGACGATCCCGAAGGGCTCGACCCGGGAGGGAAGCACAAAGACGTCCGCCGTCTGCATCGCCCACGCGACCTGGCCGCGGTCGAGCGGGCCGGGGAGGACGACGCGGTCGCCGAGCCCCATCTCCGCAACGGAGGAAAGCAGCGCCGGCCGCGCAGGCCCGTCGCCGCCGATCACGAGTCCGAGACCGCTATGCCGGTCCGCGAGGCGGGCGAAGGCGGCGAGGAGCAGGTCGAAGCCCTTCTTCTCCACGATCCGGCCGAGTCCGAGGATGAAGCGCTCGAACGGCAGGTGGAGCGATTCCGGCTGTGCGAGCTCTGCCAGGTCGACCCCGTTCGGGATCACTTCCCCCTTGCCAGGGGCGAGGCCGAAACGCCGCTCCGCGTCGGCGAGGACGAAACGCGAGCAACCGGTGACGGCGGCAGCGCGCCGCAAGCCGCGCCGGAGCCCCAGCCGGAGCGCAAGCGAGCGCTCGTAGATGTCGTGGTCGTCCATGAGCGTCTCGCCTTGCAGGCTCACGACGAGCGGGACTCCGAGCCGGCGCGCCAGCCACGTCGCGTAGACGCCGTTCGCGCTGAAGCACTGGACATGGAGGACGTCCGGGTCGAACGCCGCCGCCGCCGCGGCGAGTTCCCCCAGCGCGTGGCGGCGGTCGAACGGGAAGCGAAGGAGTGCGCCAACGGCCATGCGCGGCAGCGGCAGCTCGAACCTGCGCACCGTCAGGCCGTCGATCCCCTCCCGCGCCGGCAGCTCGAGCGGGTGGCGGATCGTCCAGACCTCGACCTCGTCACCCGTCTCCATCAAGTGGTGCGCGAGACGCGCCGTAAGCTCCTCGACGCCGCCGATCGCAGGCGCGTAGGCGCTCGGCAGCAACGCGATCCGCATGGTGGGACGCTAGTACGTACGACGGTGGGCCGTGAGATATCCGTGGCTTCTCAACCAGTCGCCGTGGGCTTGCACAATTAACTCTTCCGTGCGGGGGTCCAGGGAATCGACATAGCGCCCTGGACGACCGTCGAATCGGTGCTCTTTGTACATGAGCGTCTCTGGATCGAGGCCGCCCGGTGCGGCTCGGGCGCCGTCCAGGCTTGCGAGCGTGGAGGCGATCGTCGACAGATTGTCGGCCGCGATCGTTAGATCAAGATCGACAGCGAGATCGGCCAGCACGGAGGAAGCGCTGTTGACGATGTCTGCGTAGGCGATGTCGAGATTCGCCCGCGGTGACCAGAAGTCATGGCCGGTTCGCGCTGCCTGGAGCCATCCCAGTTGACGGCCGCGATCTGACACCTTGCCCAGGTCATGCAAGGAGACGGCCACGTCTCTCAGGTCTCGATGGCACGTGTAGCACCTCCAGGCCGCATCGGCCAAGACCCGGCTCGGCTCTATCAGCTTCGGGATGAGGTATCGCGCGTGGCGCGCGTCCCTTCTTCTGAAGTCGCTGATCCAGAAGCCATACACGGGTTGTTCTGCCTGCTGGAGTAGCAGGCGCACCGCGTTATAGAGCCATGTGCTCCCCGAGCGCATCATTCCGGCCGAGACGATGATCCTCTTGCGAGACCATGCGACCGCTCTCGCTGCATCCTGCTCTCGCGGGCGGCCGACGGCGAGGGCGAAAGCTCTTTGCATGCGCGGCATAGAAGAAGTATCGCCTTCCGTCGTGGTTCCGCCGGGCCGTATCCTCGGCACGCGATGAAGGTCTTGCGCATCTACCACGCCGGCCGCGATGCGGCGCACCGCTCCCGCGAGCGCGCACTCGTCGCCGCCGGCGTCGACGTGACGCTCGTCGTGCCGCGGGAGTGGAGCAGCGGCGAGACGGAGCTCTCGCCGGAGCCGTTCCGGATCCTCGAGCTCGACGTCATGCGTCCCGGCGACGTGAACCGGCACCGCTACTCCGACCCGGGAGCGATCAGCGCCGTTCTCGCCGAGGTGCGGCCGGACGTTCTCGATCTCCACGAGGAGCCGTTCAGCGCGGCGGCGCGCCAGTGGCTGCGCGCGGCGCCGCCGGAGCTGCCGATCGTGATGTACACGGCGCAGAACGTCGACAAGCGGCTGCCGCCGCCCTTCCACCAGTGGGAGCGGTCGGCGCACCGTCGCGTGGCCGCTCTCTATCCGTGCAGCCGGCAGGCCGCGAGCGTGGCGCGCGGCAAAGGCTTCACAGGCCGGATCGAAGTGCTCCCGCTCGGCTATGAACCAGACCTGTTCTATCCCGGGACGCAGTCGCTCGACGATGACGAGCTCGTGCTCGCCTTCGTCGGCAGGCTCGTGCCCGAGAAGGGGGTCGGCGACGCCGGTCGAGTCGCGGCGATCCTGGCTGCCGAGCGGCCTACCCGTCTCGTCGTGTGCGGCGAAGGGCCGGTGGTACCGGAAGCCGCTGGCGCGCGCGTGGAGCTGCGCGGCGCCCTTGGGCGCGCGGAGCTCGCCGCCGCCTACCGCAGCGCGCACGTGGTGCTCGTTCCAAGCCGGCCGACGGCGACGTGGACAGAACAGTTCGGCCGCGTGATCGTGGAGGCCCAGGCATCCGGCGCAGTCGTCGCCGGTTACGACAGCGGTTCGATTGGCGAGGTGGGTGGCGAGCCCGCCCTCCTCGTCCCCACCGGTGACGTCGAGGGGCTCGCTCGCCGTGTGCTGTCGCTCACCCAGGAGGAGTTCGCCCGTCGCCGCAAAGCAGGCATCGAGCTCGCTGCCGGTCGTACGTGGAAGGCCGTCGGCGAGCGCCAGGCCGCGCTCTACCGCGCAGTCGTGGCAGGAGTGGAGCGGCTCCCTCCGTCGGCCGCGACACGCCAACGCGCCCGGCAGGAGTTCGGGCCGACCGCTTCCACCACCGCAGGGGCGAGGCCGTTCGCGCTACCAGTCCTGCGGCGGCTGGGCTGAACGACGGAGGGCCGGTTTCCCGGCCCTCCGTTCGTGCTGCTGTGAGCTAGGTCAGATGGGGCAGCTGTCGTTGTGGCTCGAACTGTTGCCTGAGCCACTCTGGCCGGCGTTCTTGTCGCAGTTCGCATCGTGGCCGACGGTGTTGTCGCTGACCACGGTGTTCGGGCCGTCGTTCTTGACGTTCATGTCGTGCCCGACCTGGTTGCTCACGACGCTGACACCACCCGTCTCACCGGTGACGTTCAGGTCGTGGGTGACCGTGTTGCCTGCGCAGGAGCTGCCGCCGATCACGATCGGGCCGCCTCCCGGTCCCGGTGCGCCGGTGGCCGTGAGGTCGTTGCCGATCGTGCTGGCACACACCGTTGCGCTGCCCTGGATCGCGAGGTTGGCTCCGATCGTCACGCCGCTCGCGACCAGGGTGCCGCCCTTCGCCACATTCACGGCCCCGGTCACGTGCGTGCCCGGAAGCAGCGTGCAGGTGGCGCCGGCCGGGACCGTCACGCTCTGGCCTGTACCGCTGTAGACGCCGTTGCAGGTCGTGGTGCCGCTGGCGAGCGTCCCGCCACTACCTCCGCCGGAGGCGCTGGTCGTGACGTTGCCGCTGCCGTCGACGCTGATCGGCCAGTTCCACTGGTCGAGGTCGCCGTCGCCGTCGTAGGCCGTGACGCGGATCGTGTAGTTGCCGGCCGAGAGACTCGGCAGGTTGATCGTGATCAGCGTCTGGTACTTCGTCGACATCGAGCCCTTGAAGCTGTCGACGTAGTTCTGTGGCTGTCCGGTGGTTGCAGCAGTCGTGACGTTGAGCACCTGGCCGCTCGTGAGGACGGCATTCGGTGCCGTTGCGCCGCTCGTGCCGATCGGCGAGTCGTCCATCGCCACGATCGTCAGCTGCGAGTTCGACGCGACGGCCGGGTCGGCGAGGATCGACTCGCACTTCGTCCCCTTGGCGGTGCAGTCGATCGGGCCGGGGCCGGTGCTGACGCTGGTGACGTTGCCGCTGCCGTCGACCGCGATGTTCCACGTCCACTGGTCCATGTCGCCGTCGCCGTCGCAGGCAGTGATCCGGATCGAGTACTGGCCCGACGTGAGGCCCGACGGGAGGTTGATCTTGATCAGCTCCTGGTACTTCGCCGACAACGAGCCGTTGTAGTTGTTGACGTAGTTCTGCGGCTGGCCGCTCGTCGGGCTCGTCGAGACGGCGAGCTGCTGCCCGTTGCTCATCAGGATCGCGGTTGGTGCGCACGCCCCGGCGAACGACGAGTCGTCCGTCGCCACGATCGAGAGCTGCGAATTGGACACGACGGTCGGGTCGGCGAGGATCGATTCGCACTTCGCGCCCGTCTTGCCCTTGGCAGAGCAGTTGAGCGGGGGCGGAGGTGCCGCCGTCACGGTGATCGTGCCGGGCCCGGTGCTCGCGAGGTACTGGTTCTTCCCGCCGAACGCCTCGGAGACCGAGTAGCTACCTGCCGAGAGCGTGCCGGTGGTCGTCGAGAAGACGCCGTTCGCGTCAGTGGTGCCCGCGACGGTGCCGCCGCCCGGCAGCGTGATCGTGACGGGCATGTTCGGCAGGACGTTGTTCGTGATCGAGTTCCTTAGGACGAACCTCACGTTTGCCGTCGAGCCGGCGGTGACGCTCGTGTCACCGGTGTACGTGATGTTCGTCGGGATCGGCTTCACGAGAATCGAGCCGGGGCCGTTGCTTCCGAGGTACGGCTCCTGGCCCGCGAAGGTCTCGGTCGTCCCGTAGGTCGTGTTGCTCGAGACGATCGGCGACGTGATCGTGTCCGAGACCATGCCGAGCGCGTCGGTGGTTCCGGTGAAGGTGCCGCCGAACGGGAGGTTGATCGTCACCAGCATCCCTGCGAGCGGGGTCGAGGTGACGTTGTTCGTAAGGACGAACGTGACCGTCACCGGCTGGCCGGAGTACACCTGCGTGTCTCCGACGTACGCGATGTGGGTCGGGATCGGGGTGACCTGGATGGTGCCCGGGCCGGTGCTCGACTGGTACGGGTCCTGGCCGCCGAACGACTCCGTGGTGCCGTAGGAGCCGGTGGTCATCGGTGCGGTCTGGGTCGTCGTGAAGACGCCGTTCGCATCGGTGGTGCCGGTGGCCGTGCCGCCGAACGGCAGGTTGACCGTGATCGGCATCCCCGCCAGGACGTTGCCCGAGCCGTCCTTGAGGACGTACTTGACCGTTGCCGGCTGGCCGGCCTGGACGGTCGTGTCACCGAGGTAGGTGATGTGGGTCGGGATCGGGGTGACCTGGATGGTGCCCGGGCCGGTGCTCGACTCGTACGGCACCTGGCCGCCGAACGACTCGGAAGTCGAAAGGGTGCCAGTGTGCATCGGCGCGGTGATCGTCGTCGAGACGACGCCGTTCGCATCGGTCGTGCCGCTGAACGGCGAGCCGTCGGGCAGCGTCAGCGAGACCGGCATGTGCGGCAGAACGTTCCCCGAGCTGTCCTTGAGGACGAACGAGATCGTCGCCGGCTGGCCGGCCTGGACGGTCGTGTCACCGGTGTAGGTGATGTTCGTCGGGATGTCGCTCGTGACGAGCGTCCCGGAGCCATTGCTTGCCAGGTAGCGGCCAAGGGGTCCCTGTCCGGCGAAGGACTCGGAGACCGGATAGGAGCCCACGGTCAGCGGCGCGGTGACGACGTCGGAGAGGACGCCGTTCGCATCCGTCGTGCCCGAGAACGTCGAGCCGCCCGGCAGCGTGATCGTCACCGGCATGCCCGGCAGGACGTTCCCGTCCGTGTCCGTGAGCTGGAACGCGATGGTCGCCGACGCTCCTACGAGGACGTGCGTATCACCGATGTACGTGATGTTCGTCGGCGTCTGCTGGACCACGAGGGTCTCCAGACCGCACGGCGTGCTCGAGGCAGAGTTAGCGGTGTCACCGCTGTAGTCGACGGTCTCGTAGTACGTGCCCGCCGGGAGGTTGACCGGATCAGAGGCCGGCAGCGTGCCCGGCGTCGTGATCGTTTGCACGGAGTCGGACGTCGCCTGCGTGGAGCACGAGTTGTCCGTGTACCAGTGGTAGGTCACAGTTCCGGTCGCGGTTGCCGCGTTCGTACCGCTGAGAATCCCCTGGTTCGTCACCGGGGTCCCCGCCCACTCGGTGAGGCTCTTCGCCGTGGTCGTCCCGTCGTTGAGGTTCGCGTCGAGCGACGTCGTTGCCTTGGAGGCTCCGCAGGCCGGGTCGAAGGGGGCGACCCACGTCAACTTGGTCGTGAGCGGCACGTTGCTGATATTTCCGTTGGCCAGCGTGATGAGGAACTGCGGCAATCCCGTCGGCGTGCTCAGGTTCAGCCCGGTCAGATCGGCGGTGCCGGTCGCATCGAGCGGCACGGTCGGGAGACCGGGAATCGGAATGCCGTCACCATCCGCGAACTGGACCGAGCCGCCTCCGTAGACGTCAGGAGTCGGCGAAATGATTTGGAACGACGTGTACGTCGTCGGGACGCACTGCGGCAGACCGGAGACAACGAACTGCGAGGCAAGCACGCGGTTCTGGGTGCACGGCCCACCGGTGTAGGCATCGAAGTTCTGAATCTGGAATGCGCCGACGTCCGAGTTGACCCAGATGCAGGCCGGCCGCTGCGGATCGGCGTTGACTGTGTAGAGAGTTGCGAGATTCGAGAAAGCCCTCGGGAAGCCGGAGCAGCTCGCCGCCTGCGAGTAGTCCCAGCAGTCAACGGCATTGCTGTTCCCGTTCGGTACGTAGACGCGCGGTCCGATGACTACCGACGCCCCGTTCGTCAAGACATTCTGCGGAATGGCTGCGCTCATCCCGGCCGGAGTCGCGACAGACGCACCCGTGAGGCTGAAGCACGGGTCGGTGCCGTTCGGCAGGCAGAAACCGGTCACCGTGGATCCCGTCGGGTCGAGCATCGGGAACGGAGCTCCATACGTCTCGACGGTGACCGTCGGGGTCGCCACCGGCCATGAGCCGGCGCATGTCGTGTTCGTGGTCGTGTCGAAGCAGGCGAGCTTGTTGTTGCCGTTCACCTGGAGCGGAAAGATGAGATCTGTGCCGATGGCCGCGTCGTACGGCTCAGGGACAAAAGAGTTCAGGGTCGCTCCCGGGACGCCGATGGTCACCGTATACGGCTGTCCGGCGCACGCTGTGTCGGTGCTGGTGTCGAAGCAGAGGATCTTGTTCTTCGTGCCGACGACTCCGACATTCGCGACGAAGTTGAAGTCGTACAGGCGGGAGCCGACCATCATCGGGTTGCCGATGAGTGACCGTCCGGCGTTGGTGGCGGCGTCACCAATCGCCGAGAGCGGCACGAAGCCACAGTACGGATTCGGATTCGTGTCGGAGATCGTCAGGTCGATGCAGACGACGCCTGCCGTCTCGTCAACGGTCCGCCTTGCGTAGACCCACATCTTGCCGGTTGCCTGGTCGACGTACGTGCCCGGGCCGGTGGAGGTCGCAAAGTTGTTCCCCGATCCATCGGTGATCGTCTCGACGGCGTTCGGACAGGACGCCGCAGTGCTCTGGATGTGACAGGCGAGTTGCAGCTTCGTCGCGTGGTGCAGGACGTTGTAGACGCGCCCGTTGTAGAACCCGAGCGCCCACCCGTCTCCACTCGCGGTCCCGGCGTAATTCTGCGCCGGCGGGATCGGCTGTGTTTCCTGTGCGGTGTACGTGACCGAGCCGTTGGCCGAGGCCGAACCGGCCGATCCGATCAGCAGTACCCCAGAGGCTGCCGCAATTGTGAGCAGCAGAACGACGAATGTCTTCTTGCGCAACGCGCGGCGCATCCGCATTTGTGTCCCGATCCCTTCCGCAGTGCGACGGGACTACCGCCGCAGTGTCGCTGTCGCGGGTGCCGCCTGCACCCGAGGCCCCCAAGTACCGCAACTGAGCTGTTGCGACTCTAGGTTGCGGAAGAAAGCGCCACATTCCCCCGTTGGGGGGATGGAGTGAAAAATCCCCCGAATGGTGTATTCAGAGCCGCCGCGCGACCGCAACGTAGATCTCGAGCATTCGTGAGGCTGTTGCCGCCGGAGTGAAGGCGCGGCTGCGTTCGCGGGCGGCGTTCCCCAGGCGCAGACGGAGATCGGGATCTGCCGCAAGTCGCTCGAGGGCGGCCGCGAGCGCTTTCGCGTCGTTCCGCGTGACGAGCAGCCCGTCGGCGCCGTCGGTGATCAGTTCGGCGGGTCCTCCGGCGGCGGCGGCGACGACCGGCAAACCCGCCGCCATCCCTTCGAGCACGACCTGGCCAAATGGCTCCGGCACGGTGGAGCTGTGGACGAGAACGTCGAGCTCCGCGAGCTCGTCCCAGATCGGCTCGCGGAAGCCGCGGAACTCGACCTGGTCGGAGATTCCGAGCTCGCGTGCCTGCTCACGCAGCTGCAGCTCGTAGTCCTCCTCGCCGAACAGCGCGGCGCCGACGATTCGCGCGCCGACCGGTTGGCCGCGGAACGCCGCAGCGAACGCTCCGAGGAAGACGTGTTGTCCCTTCCACGGGGCGAGCCGGCCGACGACTCCGACCGTCAGCTCGCCCTCTCTCGCGGCCAGGACAGGAGGCGGCTCGACCGGGTTGTAGACGACGGTCCCGCGCCGGGCATGCGGCAGGGTGGCGAGCGTCGTCTGCGAGTTCGCGACGACGGCGGCCGGGAGGAACCTCGCGGCAAGCCGGACGAGGCGGACGGCGCTCGGCGGGAGGTAGTCGCCGCTGATCCGGTCACGGACGTGCCAGACGACGGGAACGCGTGCAAGTCGGCCGGCGATTCCGCCGTAGAGCGAGGACTTGAGTGAGTTCGTGTGGACGAGATCCGGATGCAGCTCTCGCAGACGCCGCGCCAGCCGAAAGACATAGACCGCCAGCAGTGCAAGCACGCGTGGGTCGAGCGAGTGCGCCCGGATGCGGCCTTTCCGGAAGTCGCGCAAGCGTGGTGCGATCGGCACCACCTCGACCGCAATGCCTTCCTCTCGAAAGCGCTCGACAAGAGGGCCGTCCTCGCCGAGTACGACGTATGGATCGACCTCACCGCGGATTGACCGGATCAGGCCGAGCAGCGCGAGTTCACCACCCGACAGGCGCGCGACGTGGTCGAGATAGACGACACGCATCAGGTGTCCGCCACGATCTCGCGCATCCGGGCCGCGAAGCGTTCGATCGAGAACTGCTCGGCGTGCTGCCGGATCGCCCCCGGATCGAATGCGTTCTCGTCAAATGCTGCGATCGCGTCCGCGAGCGTCGAGACATCGAGACGATCGAAGAATGAGCCAGTGAGATCTGCCGCCACGGAATCGAGATAGCCACCCGCGCGCAACGCGAGCACCGGCTTGCCGAACCTCATCGCCTCGACGGGCGTCAGTCCGAAGTCCTCGTGCGCTGCCGCGACGAGACCGCGGCAGTTCGCGTAGAGCCAGCGCAGCTGCGCGTCGTCCAACCCACCGGCGGCGGTGAACAGGTGGACGCCGGCTGCGGCCGCCGCATCCTTGACGATCGCGAGGTTCTTGTAGCCGCGCGGCCGTGCGACCGTGAGGAGGAACGGAGCGTCGATGTCCGGCACGGGCTCTTGAGTGCCGGCCGGATCGAGGGTCGCCGGCGGATGGACGACCTCCGCAGTCCGCCCGTACGCCCGCTCGATCCGGTCGCGCACGACCGTCGAGTTTGCGACGTAGACGGAGGCGGTCGCCGCCGCGCGCCTGTCCCAGCGGCGGAGCGGCGCGCGGGCCGCGTTCGCGACCGCGCGAACGAGGGGGCCATGGCCGGCGACGTAGTCCTCGGTCACGTAGAGCCACCGCGCCGGTGTGTGGCAGTAGACGACTTTCGGCGCAGAAGTCGAGATGCCGTGAGCCCAGCCGCTGCTGCTGCAGACGACGACGTCGGCGTCGCGGACGACATGACGGGAGAACGTCGGCGCGAGGAGCGGAAACGCCAGGCGTGTGTCTCGGCCGAACAGCGCGGCCGCGGGCAAGAGCGTCTCGACCTCCACGTCGCGGAACTCTGGGAACGTTCGCTCGGGTGCGTAGACGCTTGTCACGACACGCGCGCCTGGAAACGCTTCGACGAGCGCGAGCACGACGCGCTCGGCCCCGCCGCGTTGCGTCAGGTAGTCATGGGCGATCACGACCTCGGCCATGCGCGCAAGGTTTGCACGCGCGATGCCCGGCCCGGCAGTTCGTGCGTACCCTTTCCCGATGCCCTCGTTTCCCCTGAGACGGCCCTCCCACTGGCCCGATCGGACGGTTTCGGCCGATGTGCGCCGCGCGAACGTGCGACGGGCTGGTCGCCTCTTCAGGCCGTACTGGCGGCGACTCTCCCTCGTCTGCGCGTTGATCGTCGCCAGCTCCGGGCTCGGCGTCGCTCCTGCCTTCCTCCTGAAGCGCGCACTCGAGGCGATCGGCAGCCACAACTCGACCGCTCTGGCGTACGCGGCCGGCGGGATGATCCTGGTTGCCGTCGTGAATGGAGTACTCGGCGTCATCCAGACGCTCTTGTCGAATCAGATCGGCCAACACGTGATGCACGACCTGCGCGCGGCTGTCTTCCGTCACCTGCAGCGGCTCTCCCTCGCCTTCTTCACGCGCACGCGCGGTGGCGAGGTGCAGTCCCGAATCAACAACGACATCGGCGGAATCCAGAGCGTTGTCACGGAGACGGCGACGACGATCGCCTCGAACGTGACGACGATCATCGCTGCCCTCGTCGGCATGCTCGTCTTGAGCTGGGAGTTGGCGCTCTTCGCCTTCGCTCTCCTGCCGGTCTTCGTCGCGATGACCAAGCGAGTCGGCGCCGAGCGCCGCCGGGTCGCGACGTCGACACAGGAAACGCTCGCTGATCTCTCGAGCCAGGTGCAGGAGTCGCTGTCCGTGTCGGGGATCCTGCTCGGGAAGACGATGGGGCGGACGCGCGAGCTCGCCGATCGTTTCGAGCGCGACTCGCTGAAGCTCGCTGATCTTCAAGTCCGGCAGCGCATGACGGGGCGTTGGGTGATGGCGAGCATCCAGACGAGTCTTGCCGTGATGCCTGCGGCGATCTACTGGTTCGGAGGATCCGCCATTGGCGGCCACGTGTCCGTGCCGCTCCTCGTTGCCTTCGCGACATTGCAGACGCGTCTCTTCTTCCCGGCGAACTCGCTGCTCTCAGTAGGCCTCGACGTCCAGACCTCTCTCGCGCTCTTTGATCGAATCTTCGAGTACCTCGACCAGCCGGTCGACATCGCCGAGCGGCCGGATGCGGTGGAGGTGGTGCACGGAGCGGATGTCGTCTTCGACCACGTCTCGTTTCGTTATGGCGGTGAGAAGTGGACTGTCGAAGACGTGAGCTTCTCGGTTCCCGCCGGGACTACGACCGCGCTCGTCGGCGAGACCGGCTCTGGCAAGACGACGCTCGCGTACCTCGTGGCGCGGCTCTACGAACCGCAGCGTGGCGTCATCACTCTCGGCGGCGTCGACGTCCGCGATCTGTCCTTTGATGCGCTTGCCGCTCTCGTTGGGGTCGTCGCGCAGGAGACGTATCTCTTCCACGCGAGCGTGCGCGAGAACCTCGCCTTCGCCAAGCCTGAGGCCACGCACGACGAGATCGTGACTGCAGCGGAGGCAGCGCGTATCCACCACGTAATCGCCGCTTTGCCCGAGGGCTACGACACCGTGGTCGGCGAGCGCGGCTATCGCTTCTCCGGAGGTGAGAAACAGCGCATCGCGATCGCGCGAACGATCCTCCGGAACCCGCCGATTCTCGTGCTCGACGAGGCGACGAGCTCGCTCGACACATCCACCGAGCGACTGGTGCAAGAGGCGCTCGACAGCCTTTCGGAGGGGCGCACGACGATTGCGATCGCTCACCGCCTCTCGACTGTCCGGGACGCCGACCAAATTGTCGTGCTCGATCAGGGGCGGGTGGTCGAGTTCGGTCGGCATGAGGAGCTGCTGGCCCGCGGCGGACGCTACGCGGCGCTCGTCAACCGCGACGTCGAGCTCGAGCTGCTCGGTGTCGACTAGAACCGGTACTTGCGGCGTTCGCGCCGGGTCCTCAGGAGGATCCGCGCTTGACGGAGCGGGCCGGTCCCGCGCTCGGCCAACCAGTCGGAGACGAGCTCGGCTTCGTCTCGATGACCTAGACGTCTGAGGAGGACGCGTCGGTGGACGAGGTACTGGTCGAGCGGTGCGCAGCGCTGGCTCCCGATCCGAGGGCGGAAGTACGCAAGGAATGTCCGCAGGTCGTCGACCCAGCGCGGGTCGTCGAAATTGGTGCTCAGCCGGTTGGCGGCGTCCGCGTGGTGCTCGTCCCACTGCTCGTCGACGTAGAGGACATTGTGTCCGCGTCCGAGAACCAGCTTGAAGGCGAGCTCCTCCTTGTAGAGCGGCGGCAGCTCGGCAAGCCACTCGGCCAAGACGTTCGCCCGAAAAACCTCGCAAACGTCCACCGGGGGCGGTAAGCGGCGGGAGTACTCGTCCGGATCGACGATGTGGAGTCCGCTGGGAATCCGCAGGGGCAGGCGCCCGTCCAACCGCGCGAGGCCGATCACCGCGTCGACCTCAGGATGCTCGGCAAGGAGGTCGGCGGCGCGCTCGAGCGTGTGGGGGAGAAGCTCGTCGTCGCTGTCGAGCTTCGCGACGATGGCGCCTTTGGCGCGCTGGTAGCCGGTCAGGCGCGCCGCTACCGGCCCGCCGTTCTCGTCGCGGCGGACATAGACGAAGCGCTCGTCGAACTCTCGGACGACGGATTCGAGCGGCTCCCGCGAGCAGTCATCAACGACGATGCATTCGAAGTCCTCGAGCGTTTGGGCTGCCACGCTCGCGAGCGCCCTCCGGAGAAACTCAGGACGGTCGAGGACGGGAACGACGACGCTCACAGTTAACTGGCGACTACTCATCGGCCGCTACGGATGATCGCATCGTCGCCGAGGGCCGGCCGTGAGTCCGGCGTACGGCCATCTGGCACGATGTCGGCCCCGTAGTCACGGTCGCGCGATGAACGACTCACACCTGCAGAGCTGCAGCAACAGCAGCGTTTTGCTCGTCGGCCACGGCTACGTCGGGTCGGCGCTCCGCTCTGCCCTTGATAGAGCCGGCTATTCGCCCGTCGTATGCGACCAGAATCCGCTGGCGGTCGAGGGCATGGAGAACGCAGTCTGCTGTCGATACCAGGAGCTGGGCGTCGACGACCTAGCTCCCTTCGGTGTGATTATCTGGATGGCCGGACACTCGAGCGTCCTCCAGGCGACGCAAGACCCTGACGGCGCGATTGCGAACAACTGCTTCGATCTTCTCGCGCTCGCCAGGCGGAAACGCGCCGAGACGAGGCTGATCTACGCAAGCACGGCGAGTTTGTATTCCGTTTCGTCCGGGAGCACGCCGACGCCGCCTCCGTTACTGGACGAGACGGAGACGCGATTGAATCCCGAGAACGCATACGACGCTTCGAAGATGGCATTCGACGCGCTCGCAAAGGGCTATGCGGAAGGTCTGACCGGGTTACGCCTCGGGACGGTGTCCGGCTACGGCTCCTGCCTCCGCGCTGAGCTTGTATTCAACGCGATGAATATCTCGGCGCTCGAGGATGGTTCGGTACATCTCGCCAACCCGTTCGCGTTTCGCAGTCTCCTGTTTCTCGACGATTTGGAGCGCTGTGTACTTGCATTGCTGGAGCGGAAAGAGCCTCTCCCGAGCATCGTCAACGTCGCCTCGTTGAACGTGCGCCTCGGTCAGCTCGCCGAACAGGTGGCTGGACACTACGGCGTGCCTGTGATCGAACGGACGGCTGATGCCCCCACGTACTCCTTTCAGATGAACTGCGATCTGGCGGAAAGACTGTGCGGGCCGGGACGCAACGCCAATCTCGCGACGCGCTGTGAGGAATTCGCCGCTGCCGTGGTGGCACGCGCCTGAGTGTTGGAGCAGGCGGAGTGCATCGTCTGCGGTAACCCCGTCGAGCCGGTGCTCGATCTCGGCGTCCAGCCCCCCGCGAACACACTCCTCGCTTCGCCGAATGACCCGTTTGCGAGCTATCCGCTGGGACTCTCCGCCTGCCCGCGATGCAGCCATGGGCAGCTCAGCTACTTCGTCGAGCCCCGCGAACTGTTCACGGATTACTTGTACGCGAGTGGAACCAGCGACACGCTTCGCCAGTACTTCGCGTGGCTCGCTCACCGGCTCGTGCAGCTAGTGCCCGAGGGCGGCCGGATCCTCGAGATCGGATCGAACGACGGATCCTTCTTGTCCGCACTCCGAGACGTGCGCCTTCACGCCGTGGGACTCGACCCCGCCGAGCGGCTGAACAAGGTCGCGCGTGCGGCAGGGCATGATGTCACGACTGGATTCTTTCCGGCCTCCAGCCCAGACGGCCATTTCGATCTCATCGTCGGCATGAACGTCGCCGCCCACACGCCTGACCCCGTCAGCTTCATGGCCGGGGTCAGACGCGCGCTCGCGCCGGGCGGGATCGCGCTCATCCAGACGAGCCAGGCGCGGATGATCGAGAACGTGGAGATCGACACGATCTATCACGAGCACTACTCGTTTTTCACCGTCGAATCGATGCGAGCTCTCGCTGCGCGCACGGGTCTCCATCTCGAAGCGATGCACCTGGCCTCGGTCCACGGGACGAGCTTTGTCTTCCTTCTCAGCAGAGACGACGCCGAACAGCGTCGTGTCCCGGTGGCGTGGGAGGGAGACTTCGCGCTGGCGGAGACGAACCTGGAAGGCGACGCTCTGTCGTGGTCGGGGTTCGCGAGGGAAGCGCACGATGTCATGCGAACCGTCGCGCAGGCCATCAGCGATCACGAAAGCGCGGGGCGTGACCTTGCATTGGTGGGAGTCGCCGCGAAAGCGCTGACCTTCATCCGAGCCCTCGGCGTGCGCCCTGTGGCGTTCTTCGATGAGGCAGAACTGAAAGTCGGACGATACGTACCAGGCTACGACGTCCCCATTCGACGACTTGAGGAGATCAGTGCCCTAGATCACGACACGGTGTTCGTGATCGGGGCATGGAATTTTGCAGATGAGTTGATCAGGAAGATCACGGAGCTCCCGCTCAGAATCGCCCCGCGTTTTCTGACGTACTATCCGCGCCTCCGCGAGATCGAACCGGGCGGCATCTAGGCAATGCGCGTTGTCATCAGCCACTTCTTCAACGAGGAGTATCTGCTTCCGTGGTGGCTACGTCACCACCGGGAAATCTTCGATCACGGCGTCCTGATCGACTGGAACTCGTCGGATGCATCGGTAGAGATCTGCCGCGAGCTCGCACCGGACTGGGAGGTCGTGCCGTCGGTGAACAACGAGTTCGCTGCGATCATGTGCGACTTCGAGATCATGAGTCACGAGGCGCGGTTTCCCGACGCATGGAAGCTCGCCCTCAACACGACTGAGTTCCTGGTCGCGCCTGAACTCGCCCGCTTAGAAGAGAGGCTTGTGGGCAAAGGGCTGATCGCAGCGAGGCTTCCTGCGGCGATCATGGTCGACGACGCACCGGATCGTCCGCCGGAGCCTTCTGCGCCGCTCGTGGAGCAAAAACGCTCGGGAATATGGGAAGGCCGGGTGAACCTCGATCGGCTGCGGATACCAGGCCTCCGCGGGCCTGCGACGAGTCGGCGGCGCGTCTACCACCGCTACGCGGTAGGGGCGTACCTGCCCGGCCGGCACCGATCTCACTTGCCCGACCAGCTCGACGTCGACCGGCTCGACGGAGCGATCTGGTGGTACGGCTTCAGTCCCTGGACGGATGAGTTCAAGGCGCGGAAGCTCCAGATCGAACCGAGACGAGCAGAGTTCGATCGGTCGCATCGGTTCGGGGCGCAGCACCAGGCGACGCGCGCAGAACTCGATGAGCGGTGGTCCCAGCTCAATCGGTTGAGCGGGCCTGTAGACGAGAGGCGAGATAGGAAGCGGTTGCTAGGCCTCAAGGATCGTCTGCACGATTTGCGGCGGCGCTAGCGGCGCCAGAGACTGACCAGATCCCGATCCAGCAGGCGGCTGAGCAGTTCGACGTCGGGCTCTAGCTTGCGCCAGAGCTCTTGCGCGAGGTCGGGATCGATCTGCGACTGTGCGCTGCGGCGCCAATTGAGCCTCGCAGCCCAGTTGAAGCCTTTCTTCCGTATCCGCTTCGGAAGCGTTGCGCGCGCGATTGCCCGCAAGGCCCCGCTGCCGTCCCAGAGGCTGCGTTGCAGTGTCCTGCTGCGCACCGTCTTCGTCGGGATGACCGCCCGGAACTGCGGGGTGAAGGACGTGTCGACCCCGAGGAACTCGAGCACTCGCCGATATTCGCCGGCGTTGTCCGCGCGGAAGTCGTCATAGACGACTGTGTGGACGTTGTCGGGCGGAAAGATCGCGAGGAGCCTGGAGAGATTGACGCCCGAACGCACTCGGTTCCAGTAGAGGCGCTCGGCGCGAGGGCCGGCGAGGTCGTGGGCGAGGTCGATCGGCTCGGGCCTGAACAGGACGTACATGTCGTGGAGCGAGCGCATCTGCTCTATCGGGTCCCGAACCATGACGATCGCTCGGGCCTCCGGCGAGAACTCGCGGATCAGTCGTAGTGCCTCCTCCGTGTAGAGGTACTCCGGCGTCGCGTCCAGCAACCATGGCTCGGTGGTCGAGCCGGCGAAGAGCTCCAGGTACTCATCGAGGGTTCTCGTGTTCCTCGCCGGTGTGAAGTAGTGCGGCTCCTTCGTCACCGACGGGTAGATCTCGGGGTGGGCGCCGAGAAACTCGAACATCGCGCTGGTGCCGCACCGGTGGGCGCCAACGATGAACAGGTTCGGGCGGCGCACGGCTAGCGGCCCCATAGAGATACGAGGTCGCGGTCGAGCAGGATGCTGAGCAGC
>PMOB01000028.1 GCA_003161615.1 Actinomycetota bacterium | reverse complement strand
TCGCCTCGAGCAGCGCCGCCTGGGTCTTCGGTGGGGCGCGGTTGATCTCGTCGGCGAGGAGAAGATTCGCAAAGACGGGGCCGGGCCGGAAGACGAAGTCCGTCGTCCGCTGGTCGAAGATCTGCGAGCCCGTGACGTCGCCCGGCATCAGGTCGGGCGTGAACTGGATTCGCGAGAAGCTGAGCGAGGTCGCCTGCGCGAACGAGCGCGCGATCAGCGTCTTCGCGAGTCCCGGCAGGTCCTCGAGGAGGACATGGCCGTCGCTGAGGAGCGCGAGGAGAACGAGCTCGAGCGGCTCCCGCTTGCCGACGATGGCCTTCTCGACCTCGTCGAGGATCCGGCCGGACTGCTCCCGTAGCTCTGCCAGGCCGGTCACAGCGACTCCACCTTCGCGATCGCCGCCGCGACCGCGGCGCGTGGGATGCCGGGGCCGTGCCGGTCGGCGGGCGCGGGACGGTCGGGACGGAGCAGCTCCCAGACGTCCTCGCCGAGCAGCGCGCGGGCTCTCTCCGGCGAGCGCACGAGCTCGATGCCGTGTCCGGTCGCGAGGCGCGCGGATGCCGCGGCGCGGAGGAGCGGCAGGAGGCGCCGATGCGCGTGGCCGGCACTCCCGATGCCGAGCTCGAGCTCGCGCTCCACGCGCAAGAGCTCGACGGGGACAGTGGAACGCGGCGGCCTCCCGCGCAGCGCCGCCTCGAAACGCCGCTTTCGTCCCGTCGCATCGCGGGCGCGGACGTCCCGCGCGAGCGTCAAGAGGACGAGCCCGGCGACGAGGATGAGCCAGATCGCGAGCGAGCGCTCCGTCGCGAGCGGGCGCAGCGAGAGGAGCAGGACGAGCGCCAGCGCCGCGATGAACGCTGGAAGTACGTAGCGGCGCCGGGTTTTCACCACGTCTCGACCGGCTCCTGAGCTCGCAGCTCGTCGCGCACGGCGACGAGCGCGTCGACCGCTTCGTCCCTCATCGGCGGTTCCGGCTCATGGTGGCTGAACCTAGCCCATTCGAAGAGGTCGGTGAGCCTGCGGACGGCCTTGGCGCTCGTGTCGAGGGACAGGAGCGCGCGCTCGAGATATTCGAGCGGAGCCTCGTGCGGCTGGCGCGGCACGCCGGCCGCGGCGAGCGCCTTTTCCATCCGCGCGTACGCGGCGATGATCGCGCGCCGCAGGTCGGGATCTCCACGCAGGTCGTCGAGCGACTCGTCGAGCGCGACCATGAGCTCGGGCGGTGCTGCCCCGCGCCGCCGCAGCGTTCGGTTGCCGCGGGAGCGGGTCAGGTAAACGGCGGCGACCGCGAGCAGCACGCCGAAGACCACGACGATCTCCGGCCACTGGAGATGCGCCGACCGCCGCGGCGCCTTGCCTCCGCCGCCCTGCACGCCCGGGAACGCGCCGGTGGAGGTCGTCGTCGAGCTGTTCGGGTGGAACAGGTGGTTGAGATCGATGTGCCGCCCGATCACGAAGATCAGGGCCGAGACGACGAGCAGGATGACGAGAGCACGTGCGGTGCGCGACTGGTACGGCTTCAGCTCCTCCCGTTCGCGGCGGAGGAAGAAGAGAGCCGCGAACGAGGCGATGATCATCAGCAGGAAGAGGATGAGGAGCGTCGTGAAGACGTAGTCCCAGAACGTCAGCGGCAGCCCGCCGCCGTTCCCGCTTCCCTTCCCCAGCGGCCGGCCGAGTGCGGCGACCGCGACCACCGCCAGCAGCACGACGACGCCGACGGCGAGCGGGATGAAGCGCCGGCGGCTCACGTTTGGAGTCTCGCAATAGCCACGTCATAGGCTGTGACGCCTGAAGGTCGAATCGGTCAGGCTGAGGCTTCTGCTCGTCGGGCCCCTGCGGGTCGCGCTCGGTCTCGGTTTTCTCGCCGGCGCCCTGTCGACCGGCTTGCGGGCGGGGCCGGCCTACATCCTGTTCGCGGTCGGCGTGTTCGCGATGGTATTCCTCGTCTCGAACGATCCGCGCGCCCGTTTTCGGGGAGCTCCGAAGGCGCCAACGCCGCTGCCCGCGAATGCCGTGGTCGCGCCGGCCTGGCTCCACGTTGCGCACGCCGCCTTCCCGAGCACGATCGGCGTCTCGATCCTCGCCGCGATCGCGCTCGGCGGCCAGGCGGATCTCGCGGCGCTCCTCGCGGGAGTGCTCGCTGGGCTTGGCGTCGTCGCGCTCCTCGCCGCCTACCGCAGCGACACCGCGCTGTACATCGAGCCGCGCAGCGGCTGGCTGTTCCGCCGCTAGACCAGCGACCAGTACGCGTGCAGCAGCGCCGGCCCGGCGAAGAGGGCGATGACGCCGCCGAGCGCGAGGAACGGCCCAAACGGCAGCTTCACCTTCCGCGCGCCCATGCCTAGGCGGGCGATGAGGAAGAGCGCCGGCACCATCGCGGCGAGGATCCCGAGGAACATCGCGACGGAGACGTACTTGCCGAGCATCGCGCCGAGCAGCAGCGCGAGCTTCACGTCGCCCATCCCCATGCCGCGCGGCGCGGCGAGGGCCGCGGCGAAGAGGAAGCCGGAGGCGGCGAACGCGCCGATCGCCCACTGCGGGCTGACGTGGATCGCCGTCTGCGCGGCGAGGACGACGGCGGCGGCGGGCAGGACGATCCGGTTCGGGATGATTCCGTGCTCGACGTCCGTCGCCGAGACCGCGACGAGCGCGAGGCAGAAGAACGCGGCGACGAGCGTCTCGGGATGGAGGCCGAACTTCCAGACGCAGCCCGCGACGAGCAGCGCCGAGACGAGCTCGACGGCCGGATAGCGCCACGGGATCGCCACCTGGCAGTTGCGGCAGCGGCCACGCAGCATCAGCCAGGAGACGACCGGGATGTTGTCGCGCCACGCAATCTCGTGGCCGCAGGTCATGCAGGCCGACCCCGGCGACACGAGCGAGCGGCGCAGCGGCACGCGGGCGGCAACGACGTTCATGAAGCTCCCGAGCGCGAGGCCCGGCGCGAGCGCGACGGCTGCGAGGGCGAGATCCATCAGGAGACCACCCTCAGTCCGCTCGGCGCCTCCGGCTTTTCCTCCGTCTCCTCCGCCGCCGCGGCGGCGACCTTCTCGTCGTGGCGCGTCTGCTTCTCCGCGCGCTCGAGGGCGATGAGGAAGTCGTGCCGGTTCGAGGCCGCGTTCGCCGCGACGTCCCGCTCGACCCGGCCGGCGAGGACGAGGGAGATCAGCGCCTGCTGGTACGTCTGCATGTCGAAGTACTCGCCCTCGGCGACGGCGTCGGTGATCTCGTCGGGACGGCCGTCGCGGATCAGGTCGGCGATCCGCGCGTTCGTGACCATCACCTCGACCGCCGCGACTCGCCCGCCGCCGACGCGTGGCAGCAGCCGCTGGCTGACGACACCGCGCAGCACGCCGGCGAGGATCGACCGGATCACCTGCTGCTTCTCGGGCGGGAAGAACTCGATCATCCGGCCGCACGACTCCGCGGCGTCCACCGTGTGGAGCGTGGAGAGGACGAGGTGGCCCGACTCCGCCGCCTGCAGCGCGGTCTGCGCCGTCTCGGCGTCGCGCAGCTCGCCGATCAGAATCACGTCCGGGTCCTGCCGCAGCGCGCGCCGCAGCGCCTCGCCGAACGACGATGTGTCGAGCCCGACTTCGCGCTGGCTGATCACGCAGCCCTTGTCCTCGTGGACGATCTCGATCGGATCCTCGATCGTCACGACGTGGTCGTGCCGTGCCTGGTTGATGTGGTCGACCATCGCGGCGAGCGTCGTCGTCTTGCCCGAGCCCGTCGCGCCGGTGACGAGGATCAGGCCGCGCGGCTCGTCCGCCAGCCGCTCGACGCCGCGCGGCAGGCCGAGCTGCTCGAAGCTGGGGGTCAGCGCCGGGATGACGCGGAACGCGAACCCGACCCGGTCGCGGTGGCGGAAGGCGTTGACGCGGAAGCGCGGCAGCCCGTCCACCTGGTAGGCGAGGTCGAGGTCGCCACTCGCGCGGAAGGCGTCCGCTTGCTCAGGCCGCGCGACGGCCGTGAGGATCGCGTCCAGCTCGCCGGCGGTGATCTCGGGCGCGTCCTCGAGCTCGACAAGCTCGCCGTCGCGGCGGACGACCGGCGGCCGCCCCGGCTTGAGGTGGACGTCGCTCGCGCCGAGTTCAACGGCGCGACGGAGGAGGGAGTTGAGCTCCATCCCCCGAGGAATCGGCTCTTGTGCCTTATCTCTTTAGGACGCGAGCTTCGCGACCTTATATATGGCGCGAATTGCGGCCCTCTCGACGCCGCGCGCAGCGCCCGGTTCCGGCAGGTCGCCGGTCAGCAGCTTCTCGAGGGCGCGGAAGGTGATGGGGAGCCGCGCGAGCGCGTACGTCGTGCGCGGGAAGCGCTCGAAGGCGCGCTTCGCTCCCCAGCCCGCACGAGTCAACGGAGCTATGCGGTTTTCAACTGCGGTCTGGTAGGGCGACAAGTCCTCTGCGCGACCGGCCAACACGTCGAGCGCCGCCTCGCTGACCAGTTTCGCCGAATAAAACGCCTCGTACATCCCGTCGCCGGAGAACGGATCGACGAGACCGGCCGCGTCGCCGATCACCGCCGTGCAGCCGCGCGCGAGCGCCGTCCCGGGCAGCCGCATCGGCAGCCGGTAGCCGCGCGTCTCGGCGGCGGCGTCGGGATCGATCCCCCACGCCTTGCACATCCGCCGCAGCTCGGCGCGCAGCCGCGGCCCCTCCGCCTGGTTACCGCCGACGCCGACGTTGACGTGGTCGCCCTTCGGAAAGACCCAGCCGTAGCCGCCGTGGATAACCGCGATCTCGAGCAGCATCCCGCCGGCGAACCGTTCCTCCCACGGGTAGTTCGCCTCGAGCGCGACGCCGTGGACGATCCCCTCCGCAAGCCCGAGCTGCTTCGCCGAGGAGCCGTTGCAGCCATCCGCGCCGATCACGATCCGCGCGTCGAGCTCGCGCGCGTCGGCCGCGACTCCCTCCCGCACCTCGGCGCCGGCCTCGGCCGCGCGCTGCAGGAGAAAGTGGTCGAGCCGCTTCCGCTGCGTCATGTACGCGAGCGGCGCGCGCGCCTGCCGGGTGATGCGCTGCCCGTAGCGCAGGCCGCAATCCATCCGGTCGGCGACGTCCTCCACCACCGGCTCGATCGAGAACGGCAGCAACCGCGCCGCCCTCCCCGTAACTCCCCCGCCGCATGGCTTGTCGCGCGGGAAGGTCGCCTTGTCGAGAAGGAGGACTCGCGTCCCGGCGCTGGCCAACCGAAACGCGGCGACCGAGCCAGCAGGCCCGGCGCCGACGATCGCGACGTCATAGCTCACGAATGGGGGCGGGAGGATTCGAACCTCCGTAGGCTGAGCCGACGGGTTTACAGCCCGTTCCCTTTGGCCGCTCGGGCACACCCCCGCGGGAGCGGCATTGTAGCCCGCTCCCTTCCTAGCGAAGGATGTTCACGGCGCGCGCGACGACCATCACGGCGAGGGCGAGGCTGATCGCCGACTGGATGAGCATCAGCATCTTCGCCCAGCGGCTCAGCGGCATCGTGTCGGTCGGGCTGAACGCCGACGCGTTCGTGAACGAGACGTAGAGGTAGTCGAGGAAGAGCGGCCGCCAGCCGGATTGCGCGAGCATCGGCTCGAGCTGCTGCGGGAAGAGGAAGTCGCGCTGCGCGATCGGGCACGCCGGGCGCGCGAGCGGGCCGCCGCCGTCGAGCTGCCAGTACCAGAGCCCGAACAGGAGGATGTTCACAACCCACATGTGCACGGCGGCGCGCAGCAGCAGTGACGGTTCGTGGGCCTGCGCGCCGTTGATCAGGAAGTGGATGAGCAGGACGGTCGAGGCGGAGTTCGCGGCGCTGACGAACGCGATCGTCCCCAGCACGAGCCGGCGTCGCGTGATCATCCCGTGGGTCGGGATCCAGGCGACCGACGCGAGCACGAGGACGGTGAGCGCGGGGACGATCCAGCGGATCACCTGGAAGGCGCCGCCGCCCGGGCCGGCGATGAAGCGAGACGGCAGGTCGGCGTAGAGGGCGGCGGAGGCGATCAGCGCCGCGGCGGGCCAGAGCGGCGACTCGCCGAGCTCCTCTCCGCGGATGAACCTGCGGCCGACGCCCACTCTCAGCGGCAGCCGACGGTCTGGGCCTGCTGGGCCATCACGGCGCCGACGTAGACGACGGTCTCGAGCGGGACGTTCCCTTGCGCCACGCGGCCGGGGCCGGCGTTGTACGCGGACAGCGCGAGCTCGGTGTTGCCGTGGTACTGCGCGAGCATCAGCTTGAGGAAGCGCGCGCCGCCGAGCACGTTCTGCCGCCAGTTGTACGGGTTGACGTGGAGATAGGCCGCCGTCGAGCGGAGCATCTGCATGAGACCGATCGCCCCCCGCGCCGAGACCGCGCCCGGCTGCCAGCGCGACTCGACCGCCGCAACCGAAGTGAGCAGGCTGAGCGGGACGTTCTCCCGTGCCGCGGCCGAGACGAAGACGCTGCGGTACTTGCCCGGGATCGGGCAGACGGAGCCGGCCGCGGTCTTCTGCGCGGGCGGGTCGATGAGCGGCGCCGCTCCCGGATTGCCGGAGGAGAGCTGCCAGCCGCCGACGCCCGCTGCTGCGGCGACTGCGACGACGAGTGCGGCGACGAGTGCGAGCCGCGGCGGCCGGCGCCGCGATCCCTGCGAGTCGGCGACCGTTCCCGCGGCGCGCACCGAAGCGACCTGAGCCTCGAGCGCGCGCACGCCGCTCGCCCGCTCCCGCGCCAGCTCTCGCAGATCCTGCTCGAGCGTGGTCCGCTGGCGGCGCGTCTCCGCGTCGACCGCTCCGGCCTCGGCCTCGGCGACCGCGAGGACGTGCGCGGCGCGCTCAGATGCTTGCTCGACGATCGCGGCGCAGCGCGCCTCGGTCTCCGCGCGCACGCGCGCCGCGGCGAGGTCAGGCGAGGGCGGCGGTGCGATCTTCCCCAGCTCCACCCGTGCCTCGGCCACAAGCTCCGCTACCCGGGTGGCTGCTTCCTCACGCGCCTCGGCGAGCAGCCGCTCGCTCGCCTCGTGCGCGGCGAGGACGATCTCCCGCGCCATCCGCTCGGCGCGGACGCATGCTGCGGCTACCCGAGGATCGGTGGAGTCACTAAGTGGCGGAGCCGCGGCCGCCGCGTAACGCATCAGTCGCCGTCGCTACCCCGCCGAAGCAAGCGCAGGCCGGCGTTCTTGCCGTTCTCCGGCTGCTGCTGCTCGGACTCGCTGTCCGGGATCGTGCCGAGCCGCCGGTCGATGTCCGACGCGGTTTTCTGGAGGACGCTCACGACGTCCTGCACCGAGGAGCCGGCCTGCTCGCGGAGCTGCGCGAGCGCGGCGAGCTCGTCCTTCAGCGCCCGCCGGCGCCGCTCCATCTCGGCTTCCATCTCTGACTGCGCCCGGTCGGAGTCGCGCTTGCGCTGCGCGGCCTGCTGCTCGGAGTCCTTCGTCAGCGCCGCCGCCTGCCGCTCTGCCTGAGCGACCTGCTCGGTCGCGTCGGCGCGCGCCTTGTCGAGCAGCGCGTGCGCCTCCTGCTCGGCCTCGGCGCGGAGCCGCTCGGGCTCGCGGGTCAGCTCGTCGATCCGCTCGGCCGCCTGTGAGTGCGCGGCCCGGATGATCGCGGTCGCCTCGGCCCGGGACTGCTCGCGGATCTTCTCCGCCTCCGCCTCGGCGCTGTCGAGGATCGCGGAGATGCGAGCGGAGATCTCGCCGGCGGGATGCGCGGCCTCGCTCGCCGCGGCGCCGAGGATCTCGTCGAGCGCGGGTTCGCCGCTCGCGGCGACGTCGGCCTCAAGGTCTTTGGATGCGCTCATCGGGTGAGTGACCTCCGTGTGGACTCGGTGGCGCGGGACGCACGGGCCGCAGGGCTCGGATCGACGCCTCGCAAAGGAGTAACTAGGCCGACGCTACCACGGCGTTTCCCTCTGGACAAAGCCGAACAGCGTGCGCGAGCACCCGCGCGGGACGGGGCTACACTGCGCGTCCCAGCCCTCTTAGCTCAGTTGGTAGAGCACCTCCAACGGCTGGGCCGACTCAGCGACGACCGGATGCGGGAGATCTGCGAAGCGCTCGCAGTCGCCATCGACTGCCAGAGCTGAGCAACCGCTCGCCCGTTCGACCCCCTAATGAGACCACGGGTCCGGCGACCACCTATGGGTGAGGTTGCGGGTCGCGGTTGGCCGCGCGACCTGGCACGGAGGCGACGGCGGTTCGAGTCCGCCAGAGGGCGTCATTTGATCGAGAGGTCAGGTGAGAGGCGGCACTCGCCCAGGCGAGGGCGCATTGCACAGCGCTTCGACGTCTGAGAGCATCCGCGGATGCTGATCGGGAAGCACGTCCGCTTGGCCGAGTACGAGCCTTCGTTTGCCCCCTTCATCACCGAGTGGATGAACGACCCGGAGTACTGGGGGCCGTTCTACAACGTCGGGACCAGCACGCAGCCGCAGTGGGAGGAAGCCCTCGCGAAGAGCGGCGACGACGCGCGGGCGTCGTTCGTGATCAAGGCGCGAGATGACGACCGCCCACTCGGCACGATCGGGTACTTCACACCTTCGACGCTGACGGCGCTCTTTCGCGGTCTCGAGATCTGGTATCAGGTTCACCCGGCCGAGCGCGGCCGCGGCGTTGCTACACAGGCCGCGGCGATCCTCGTCGATCATCTCTTCAGCGCACAGCCCCACCAGCGCCTTCAAGCAACGGTGGTGGACGGCAACGACGGCTCCTGCCACGTGCTCGAACGGATCGGGATGCGCCACGAAGGCGTGCTCAGGCAGATCATGTTCCTCCGCGGTGAGTACGTCGACATGCACCTCTACTCGATCGTCCGCGACGATTGGAAAAGCGAAGCCGACTACCGGACGCGGTTCGATTTCCTCGACTCGCAGTAACGGCGCTCAAGGGACATTCCAGAACACTGGCCCAGGCGAGAGGGTCGGCGCGAGCGGCCTGAGCCGCCCGCGCTGAGTCCGGCTAACGCTGGACGATGTTGTGGACTTCCAGATACTCGATGACCGGTGGGCCGTCGCCGAAGCCCGCCTCCGTGCGGGCGGCCATGACCTTCTCGCCCCACGCCTCGGCCTGTTCGCGCGAGTCCCACACTTCGACGATGCGCACCTTCCCGTCTTCGCCGAGTGCGGCTACGTGGAACAGACCTCCCGGCGGAGGTGTGTCGTCCATCCCCAGCCGTTCCCTCATCTGGTCGTACTCGTCAGGCGTAATTCGCGTCTCGATGATCCGCGCAGTGGCCACACGGGCCTCCCTTTGTTGAGTACGACGACAGTACTCCCAGTCGCCGGAGATGGCCGCTGATCTGCTTCCTAGCTCAAGCCGGGGTCGGCAACTCCTATGAGTTCTATGCCACCGCGAGCCAGCTCGAGCGCCTCGTCGATCGTCAGCCGGCGTCCCGCCTCGGTGGCTGCCGCGAGATCCTCAGCCGAAAGTGCGGCGCGCGCCTGGTCGACGAGTTCGCGGCCCGGAGTCTCCTCGGAGTAGACGACCACGATTCCTTCGCCCTGCGCGAACACCTCGGCCGCGGCCGCGATCGTCGCGGCACGCTCAGCGCGGCCGTCGACCGCCTCGGCCGCCGCGAGACCGACGAGCGACAGTCCGACGCCGCGCACGCTTGCGACGTCGGTGTGCGCTTCCACAGCGTCCAGGAAGTAGCGACGGGCGAGCGCGGTGTCGCCCGCAGCTAGGTGTGTCCAAGCGATCTCGGAGAGGATCCGCGCCTCCTCTGCTCGGTCTCCGCACGTTGCGAACGCGTCGCGGGACTTCTCATAGAGCTCGAGCGCTTCCGCCACGTCGCCGCGCTGGGCGGCGAGCGCGGCCAGGCCACCAAGCGACATGCCGCCTCCTTCCCAGTCACCGAGGCGCTCCTGAATCTCGAGCGCGTGCGAGAAGCTCGTGGTAGCGGCGCCCGCATCGCCCGTGACCATCTCGAGCATGCCTTTCACCGACGCTGCAAACCCCTCTCCCCACGCGAAGCCGAGCTCGCAGCCCAGATCGAGGCTCGCCTGAGCCACAACAAGCCCCGCTGGAGGATCGAGAGTTATCAGCGCGAGCGCGCGAGCGAGTGCCGCGACGCACTGCTCGCGGCCTGCTCCGACCGTCTCCGCGATCGATTGCGCTTCGGTCCATTCGAGAATGGAACGCTCGACTTCGCCGGCCATCCACGAGCCGAGGCCCGCGGTGATCAGAGCGCCTGCCCGGCCTACGGTCGGAGGCGCGTCGGCGGCGAGTTCGAGGAAGGCGGCTGCGTTGTCTCTCGCGGTGAGGTTCTTGCCGCGGATGTGCCAGTACATCCAGAGGTCGCCCGACATCTGGAGCCCCAGCTCCAGTGCCTCTTCGTCTCCGGCTTGCGCCGCGGAGAGGAAGGTGTCGAGAGCGGCCTGAAGGTTGTCGTCCTCGAGAAATCCGCGGGCCACCGCTGCGACCTGCTCGGTGCCTTCGGCGGCGTCGCGGATCTCGCGTGCGACGACGGCGTAGCGCCGGGCGTGCCGAGCGGCGACCTCGGCGACCGCGCCCGACTCCTCGAGCTGCTCGCGGGCGTAGTCGGCGATCGTCTGGAGCATCCGGAGGCGGCCGTTCGCCTGCACGAGCGCGGCGTCGATGAGCGACTCCAACTCGTCGAGGGTCCCCTCTCCCGCAACCGCTTCGGCATCGGCGAGAGTGCAGCCGCCGGCGAAGACGGCGAGCCGCCGGAAGGCTTCCTGCGCCGATGCGTCGAGGAGCGAGTAGCTCCAGTCGATCGTCGCGCGGAGCGTCTGCTGACGTTCGTGGCTGTCGCGTGCGCCTGTGGTGAGGAGCTCGAGAGCGCGGTCGAGGCGGTCGCGCAGTCCTTCTGGACCGAGCAGCCGGACGCGAGCCGCGGCGAGCTCTACCGCGAGCGGCAGGCCGTCGAGCCGCCGGCAGATCTCGGCGACGGCCTCGGCATGCTCCTCTGCCCGGAAGCCGGGGCTCGTTGCCTCCGCTCGGGCAGTGAACAGCGCGACGGCGTCGTCCGCCGGAAGTGGATCCACCTGGTAGAGGCGCTCCGCGGCGATGCGGAGGGGGATCCGGCTCGTGAGCAGGAGCTTCAGGCCCGGGCAGCGGACGGTCAGCTCCGCCACGTCGGGTGCCGCATCGACGATCTGCTCGAGGTTGTCGAGGACGAGCAGAACCGTCCGGTCGGCGACGAGTGCGACGATGCCGTCGAGGGCAGAGCGCTCTTCGGCCTCTTTGACGTCGAGGGCCGCACCCAGCGCCGGCAGGAAGTCGGCGGCGTCGGTCACGTCGGCGAATTCGACCGACGCGGCTCCGTCGGGGAATTCGGGCGACATCCGGTGGGCGAGCTCTATCGCGAGGCGCGTCTTCCCAACGCCTCCCGGCCCGGTCAGCGTCACGACGCGGCTCGTGCGCATGAGGCTGGCGAGGTCGGTTAGCTCGTGCTCGCGGCCGAGGAGCTCCGTGCTCGGTTGCGGCAAGACTGCACGGATCGCGGTGGCATGGCCGGGCTGTACCGGCGACGGCCGCCCGGCGTCGACCGAGACGAACGAACCGATCAGTGCTTCCGCGGCAGGCATGACGCCGATCCAAAACGCCTTGTTCTCCGGGTCGCCGGACTCGAAGAGGTCGTCGTAGCGGACGCGGTCATCCGCCGGAGCGCCCCGTCCAACCGCGCGTACCGCGAACTCGCGCAGCTGCCTGGCGTTCACCAGGTGCGGCGCACAGGTGACGTAGTAGAGGGCAAGCCTCTCTACGGCCGACACAGCGCGGCCACCCTCTGCGGCCGCATTCAGCATCTGGCTGATCGCCACGAGAACCTGGTCACCCGCGTCCAGCGGTGCGATCACGCAGCTGTTCGCTTGCGGAATCCTGCTCAGCAGATCGGTGCCCTTGGGTCGCGCGGCGATGCGTTGCCTGAACTCGTCCAGGCTCGAACCCGAACTGCCTGCCAAGACGAACACGAGGCCGCCCCGCTCGCCCAGGTTCGCATCCAGGCACGGCAGCAGGAGCTCATACGGCCAGGAGGTCTCGGGCTTCGCATCAACCTCATCGATCAAGCACAACAGCGGCCGCTCGCCGGAGACCACGCGCTCCAGTCCCTCTCGGAATCCAGCCTCGCCCAGCTGGGCCAGGTTCAGCTCGGAGTAGTTGACGCCCGAATCCGAAGCCGCGATCTGCTCGACGAAGTACGTCTTGCCGGACCCCGGCGCCGCCCACAGCAAGTGGTTCTCGCGCCTTCCCGTAGCGGCGAACCCCGCCCTGATCCGCGCCCGAGCGTCCTTCAACTCCTGCCGCACGGGCTCGGAGAACCGCGTGTAGCTCCCAACGACGGAGTAATCGGAGACCGAGACACTCCCCAAGTCGCGGATCAGTTGCAACGCGCCCTCGCCACCGCCCATCTAGCCCGGGGCCTCCTCGCCCTCGACAGTCCCCCCTTTAGCGAGTATCACCCATCGGGTCAGCGACCACTCGGCCTCTCTGCGAGTCACTGGTGTAGGTTCGCTCCGCGACACTGTGGCGGCTACGCGGGAGCATCGTGATCGTTCACTCGCGCATCGAGGGCACACAACTTGCGGGCAACCTGCTCGGAGATCCGACCGAGCGCGATCTGTTCGTGTATCTGCCGCCGGGCTACGAGGAGTCGGAGACTCGCTATCCGACCGCCTACCTGTTGCACGCACTCGGCAGCAGCGCGCAGTTGGAGGTGACCCCGGAGACGGACGGGCAGCGCTGGCATCCA
>PMOB01000023.1:5353-5485 GCA_003161615.1 Actinomycetota bacterium | reverse complement strand
ACGGCCGCTCCCAGCCGAAGCCCGCAAGGTTCTGAAGCGTCACCGGCGCTCCGAGCTCCCGCTCCCGCGCGGCGACGACCGCGAACGAGCCGAACGCCATCGCCGAGTACGGGATGAGGTAGTACATGAGCG
>PMOB01000023.1:0-5278 GCA_003161615.1 Actinomycetota bacterium | reverse complement strand
GCGTCGGCGCGCCTTCATAGACATCCGGCGTCCACATGTGGAACGGCGCGGCGGACATCTTGAAGCCGAGCCCGCCGACGACCAGCGCGATCCCGACAGCGAGTAGCGAGTCGCCGCTCAGGCCGTGCGCCGCGACCGCGGCGGCGATGCCGTGGAACGAGATCGTCCCGGTCGCGCCGTAGACGAGCGCCGAGCCGAAGAGCAGCGCGGCGGAGCCGAACGAGCCGACGATCAGGTACTTGAGCCCCGCTTCGAGTGCGCCTTCGTAGTCGTAGTCGATCGCGCACATCACGTAGAGCGAGATCGAGAACCACTCGAGCGACAGGAACAGCGTCATGAGGTTCCCGGCGCCGACGAAGAACGCCATCCCGGCGGCGGAGGCGAGGAGGAGCGCGAAGTACTCCGCGATGTGGTCGTCGCGCCGCTCGGGGTCGGTGTCGCGCCCCCAGCCAGGCATGTGCTCGACGGAGAGGAGCGTCGTCCCGAGGCCGACGCCGCAGAGGATCACCTGCGCGAGCGCTGTCCAGCGGTCGCGGTAGAAGGCGCCGGAGACGACCGCGTGGCCATGCTGTGAGTCGACGTAGAGCCAGACCGAGGCGACGATCCCACCCAGGAAGCCGAGCCCCGTGACGCTCGCGGCGAACTTCCTCCGGAGCGGTTTCGGGACGAGCACCGCGCCGAGCAGCGAGACACCGGACGCGGCGAGCAGCGTCAGGATCGTCGCGAGCGCGAACCAGTCGATGTGCGGTGTGTGGAGGCTCACTTGAACTGCCCCTTCACCGTCGCGGCCGGGCTGTTCCCGAAGAAGGAGTGGTGGCTGATCGCTGCCGGCCACGCCGAGAGGAGGAGCAGACCCGCGACGAGCGGAGCGATGAGCGCGAGCTCGCCCGGCCGCACGTCCAGCGCCTCGTCGGCCACGGTCGATCCGCGGGCGTCGTGCAGCACCGCCGAGATCAGGCGCAGCATGTACATCGCGGCGAGCACGATCGCGCCGGCGCCGATCGCCGCCCACCACCACGCGCGCTGGAAGACGCCCGCGAGGATCAGGAACTCGCCCGCGAAGTTCGCCGAGCCGGGCACGGCGAGCGAGATGACGCCGACCGCGATCAGCAGCGTCGCCAGCGCGGGCCGTCCGCGCGCCATCCCGCCGAGCAGCCGGAACTCGCCGGTCGTCGTCCGTCGTTCCACGACGCCCGCGATGAGGAAGAGCGAGGTGGAGACGAGGCCGTGCGCGACCATCTGGAGGACGGCGCCGTCGAAGCCGAGATCCGTTCCGGCGAACAGGCCGAGCGCGATCAGCCCCGACTGCGCGAGCGACGAGTAGGCGACGACGCCGCGAAAGTCCGTTGAGCGGAAGGCGAGCAGCGAGCCGTACACGAGCGCCGCAGCCGCGAGCGCGAGCACCGCCGTCCGGTAGAACGACGCCGGGTCGGGGAACTTCGGGATCGCGATCCTGAGCATCCCGTACAGGCCCGCCTTGGCGATCACGCCCGAGAGCACTGCCGTCACTTCGGGCGGCGCTTCGCGGTAGGTGTCCGGCAGCCAGCCGTGGAACGGGAAGAGCGGCGCCTTGATGACGAACGCGAGCATGAAGCCGAGGAAGAGCCAGCGGCTGCCGCTCGCCGGCCCGTCCACGAGATCGAACGTGTGCGCCTGCAGCCCGTAGGCGACGATCGCGGCGAGCATCAGGAGCGAGCCGGCCATCGTGTAGAGGACGAACTTGATCGTCGCGTCCATCCGCCGGGCGCCGCCCCAGACGCCGATCAGGACGTAGAGCGGGATGAGCATCGCCTCGAAGAAGGCGTAGAAGACGACGAGATCCTGCGCGACGAAGACGCCGACGGTCGCGCCGGTGAGCAGCAGCATCAGCGCGAAGTAGCCGCGCGGCCGGTCGCGCCCGACCCAGAAGCCGTAGCCCGTGGCCGCCGCCATCGCGACGACCGTGAGGCCGACGAGCCAAACCGAGAAGCCGTAGACGCCGACGTGGTACGAGACGCCAAGGTCGCCGAACCAGCGCGCGCGCTCCTCCATTTGCAGGCCCGGGCGGGAGAAGTCGAAGCGCGCCGCCTGCTCGATCCAGAGGCCGACCTCCGCGAGCGAGAAGAGCATCGCGAGGGCTCCTGTCGCGTAGCGCGACAGCGGCAGGAGCCAGACGAGGATCGCGCCCGCGACCGGCAGCCAGATGAGGATCGAGGTGAGGTAGGAGGCGCTCATTTGGCGATCAGGAAGGCGAGCACTACGGCAGCGGCGCCGAAGGCGAGGAAGAGGACGTAGGTGCGGAGGAAGCCGGTCTGGAGGCGGCGCACCATCCCGCCCGCCTCGAGCGTCGTCTCGCCGAGGTCGGGGCCGGTCTGGAGGATGACGGGCTCCTCGAAGTCGATCCGCAGGTCGGTGGCGATCGCGGCGGCGGGCCGGTAGAAGAGCCGGTCGTAGAGCGCGTCGAAGTAGAACTTGTTCTCGAGGACGCGCTGGGCGAACGGCGCGTACGGGATCTTGACGCGCTCCTCGGAGTAGATCGCCCACGCGATCGCGATGCCCACGAGGCCGGCGATCACCGTGGCAGCGGACGTGTAGTACTCCTGCGTGTTCGTCGGCGCGGCGGCGGCGAGCGTCGAGGCGGCGGGCGCGAGCCAGTTCGTGAACGGGTGCCACAGCGGCGCCCACTGCAGCCAGCCGCCGACCGTCGCGAGCACGGCGAGGACGCCGACCGGAACGAGCATCGTCCAGTGGCCCTCACCGAAGCGGCCCTCCTTGTGGTGGTGCTCCTGCACGAACGCGCTCGGCTCGCCGGGGAAGACGAGGAACCAGAGCCGGAACGTGTAGAGGCCGGTCAGCAAGGCGCCGGCGACGCCGCAGAGCCAGAAGATCCAGCCGTACCACGTGCCGAGCGCGGCGGCCGACGCGATGATCGAGTCCTTCGAGAAGAAGCCGCTGAAGGGCGGGATCCCCACGAGCGCGAGCGCGCCCGCGAGGAAGCACCACTTCGTGAACGGCATCAGCTTTCCGAGCCCGCGCATCTTGCGGATGTCCTGCTCGCCGCTCAGCGCGTGGATCGCGAGTCCGGCCGTCATGAAGAGCAGCGCCTTGAAGAAGGCGTGCGTCATGAGGTGGAACATCCCGCTCGAGTACGCCCCCACGCCGACGCCGAGGAACATGTAGCCGATCTGGGACATCGTCGAATAGGCGATGACGCGCTTGATGTCGGTCTGGACGAGGGCGATCAATCCGGCGACGAGGAGGGTCAGCGCGCCGATGCCGGCGGCGATCAGCTCGACGGTCCGCGCCTGCTCGAAGATCGGGTGCGTGCGCGCGATCAGGTAGACGCCGGCAGTGACCATCGTCGCCGCGTGGATCAGGGCGCTGACCGGCGTCGGGCCTTCCATCGCGTCGGGCAGCCACGTCTGGAGCGGGATCTGCGCCGACTTCGCCGCGGCACCGCCGAGCAGTCCGAGTGCGACGAGGCTCTGCGTCGTCGACGAGAGGTGGACGTTGAACGCGCTCTCGAACGACAACGAGCCCGTATGCGCGATGAGGATGAAGAACGCGAGCGCCATCGTCGCGTCACCGAAGGCGTTCATGACGAAGGCCTTCTTCGCCGCTTGCACCGCACTCGGCCGCTCGTGCCAGAAGCCGATCAGGAGGTACGACGAGAGGCCGACGAGGCCCCAGCCGACGAGAAGCATGAGCAGGTTGCCGCCCTCGACGAGCAGCAGCATCGAGAAGACGAAGAAGGCTATGTAGGCGAAGTAGCGCCGTTCCTCGGGATCGCCGTGCATGTAGCCGATCGAGTAGAGGACGATCAGGCCGCCGACGCCGCTGACGATCAGCATCATCACCGTGCTCAGCGGGTCGACGAGGAGCTGGAGGCCAACGCTGAAATGGCCCGATGCCAGCCATGTCCACGCCGTTGTGAGCTCGCCGGGGGGCGGATAAAAGCACCCGCCAAGTGCCCCGCAGGTCGGCTGCGGGCCGCGCACGCCGATGAACGCCCACACCGCTCCCGCGAACGCGACGAAGACGCTCGAGGTCGCGATCCAGCCGGCGGCGACGCGCGGCAGCCGGTTCCCGCCGAGCAGGATCGCGATCGTGCCGCCGAGCGGCGCCAGCAGACAGAGCCACGCTCCGCCGGTCATCCGCGCAGCTCCGACAAGCGGTCGACGTCGAGCGGGAGCTTCTTCCGGTTGATCGCGACGACGAGGCCCAGGCCGACGCAGACCTCCGAGGCGGCGACGGCCATCACGGTGAGCCCGAAGATCTGTCCGGCGCCGTTGTGGAAGTGGCGCGAGAAGGCGATCAGGGCGAGGTTGCCGCCGTTGAGCATCAGCTCGAGCGAGAGCAGAACGATCAAGGGATTGCGCCGGATGAGGACGCCGAGCGCGCCGATCCCGAACAGGAAGGCGGCGACGACGAGATACCAGGCAGTGTCGGGGCCGAGCATCAGTCCGCGACCTCGGAGGTCAAAGGCTCGACACGCCGGACGTGCGAGCCGAGGATCACGCCTCCGACCGCCGCGATGAGCAAGACCACCGAGGTGATCTCGAAGGCGAGCAGGTGGTCGACGAGGAAGAGCCGGCCGATCCACGCTGGCGAGCCGAACGTCGGCCCGACCTTCCCGTCGTGTCCGAGTGAGTGGCCTGCGTCGAGCGAGATGGCGACGACGATCTCCACGAGCAGCGCGCCCGCCGCGAGCACGGCGCCGAGCGTCTGCCAGCTCGGGCCGCCCGTCCACGGTTCCTCGCGCCGCGGCCCGACGTACGCGATCACGAACAGGAACATCACGACGACCGCTCCCGCGTAGACGAGCACCTGCGCGGCGGCGACGAACTCCGCGTTCAGCAGCAGGTACATCACGGCGAGCGAGGCGAGGTTCCCGATCAGCGCGAGCGCCGAGAAGAACGGATTCCGGAAGGAGATCACCGCAACGCCGGAGGCGAGGCACGAGAAGCCGGCGACGAGCCAGACCATCCAGACGACAACGTTCCCGGCGGAGGCGACGATCATGAGTCGCTCTTGTAGAAAGGAATCGGCGTGTCGTAGAGCTCGGCGTCGGCGACCGGAGTCGTCTTCACCGGCGGCGCGAGGAGCATGTCCTTCGTGTAGATCTGGTCGTCGCGGTTGTGCTCGGAGATCTCGTACTCGTTGCCGAGCGTGATCGCGTCGAACGGGCACGCGAGCTCGCAGTAGCCGCAGAAGATGCAGCGGCTCATGTTGATCTCGTAGATCCGCGCGTAGCGCTCGCCGGCCGAGACGCGGTTGTCCGGCGTGTTCTCGGCGGCGA
>PMOB01000034.1 GCA_003161615.1 Actinomycetota bacterium | reverse complement strand
CAGATCATCCCGTTCAACTTCCCGCTGCTGATGGCGGCCTGGAAGATCGCGCCGGCGATAGCCTGCGGCAACACGATCGTGCTCAAGCCGGCGGAGACGACGCCGCTCACCGCGCTGCTGCTCGCGGAGATCTGCGAGGAGGCCGAGCTGCCGCCGGGCGTCGTCAACATCCTCACCGGCGACGGCCGCACCGGCGCCGCGCTCGTCGCGCATCCGGGCGTCGACAAGATCGCCTTCACCGGCTCGACCGAAGTCGGCAAGGCGATCCAGCGGCAGCTCGCAGGCACCGGCAAGAAGCTCACCCTCGAGCTCGGTGGCAAGGCCGCCAACATCGTCTTCGACGACGCAGCGCTCGACCAGGCCATCGAGGGAATCGTCAACGGCATCTACTTCAACCAGGGCCACGTCTGCTGCGCCGGCTCCCGCCTCCTCGTGCAGGAGTCGATCTACGAGCCGCTCGTCGACAAGCTCAAGCGCCGCCTGACGACGCTCCGCGTCGGCGACCCACTCGACAAGAACACCGACGTCGGCGCGATCAACTCCGCCATGCAGCTCGAGAAGATCCGCGAGCTCGTCGCCGCGGGCGAGGAGGAAGGCGCCGAGATCTACCAGCCGCCCTGCGTCCTGCCGGAGAAGGGCTACTGGTTCGCGCCGACCGTCTTCACGAACGTCGCCCAGAGCTACCGAATCGCACAGGAGGAGATCTTCGGCCCCGTCCTCTCCGTGCTCACCTTCCGCACGCCCGAGGAGGCGGTCGAGAAGGCGAACAACACGCCCTACGGCCTGAGCGCGGGCGTCTGGACGGAGAAGGGCTCGCGCATCCTCTGGATGGCGCAGCGGCTCCGCGCGGGCGTGGTCTGGGCGAACACGTTCAACCGTTTCGACCCGAGCTCGCCGTTCGGCGGTTATAAGGAGTCCGGCTTCGGCCGCGAGGGCGGGCGGCACGGGCTCGAGCCGTACCTGAGGTTCGACGAATGAGCCGCCTGCCGGTCAAGAAGACGTACAAGCTGTTCATCGGCGGCGCCTTCCCGCGCAGCGAATCCGGCCGGACGTACGAGGCGGAAGGGCAGAACGTCGCCCGCGCCTCCCGCAAGGACGCCCGCGACGCCGTGACCGCGGCCCGCGCGGCGCAGCCCAGCTGGGCGGCGGCCACCGCGTACAACCGCGGCCAGGTGCTCTACCGGCTCGCCGAGATGATCGAGGCGCGCGCGGGCGAGTTCGCCGAGTTCTGCACCGGTGCGGCGGAGGTGGAGCAGGCGATCGACAGGATCGTCTGGTACGCGGGCTGGGCGGACAAGCTGCCGCAGGTGCTCGGCGGCGCGAATCCCGTCGCCGGCCCGTACTTCAACTTCACGGTGCCGGAGCCGACGGGAGTCGTAGCGGTTCTCGCGCCGGAGGAGCCGCCGCTCCTCGGTCTCGTCACCCGGGTCCTGCCGCCGCTCGTCGGCGGCAACGCCGTCGTCGCCGTCGCGGCCGAGGCTCATCCGCTCGCGGCCGTCGAGCTCGCGGAGGCGATCGCGACGAGCGACGTCCCGGGTGGAGTCGTCAATCTCCTCACCGGCTCCGCCGCCGAGCTCGGTCCGTGGCTCGCTTCGCACATGGACGTGAACGCGATCGATCTCGCCGGCGCCGACGGCGATCTCGCTGAGCTCGAGCGGCTCGCCGCCGAGAATGTGAAGCGCGTCGTGCGCGGCCGCGCGGACGTGCAGAGCCCGTGGGAGATCGCTTCCTTCCTCGAGCTGAAGACGGTCTGGCACCCGATGGGCCAGTAGTGCGCAACAATCACCGCCAGTGACGGGGGGATATCGCTTTAGTCACGCGATCGCCGACGGCGAGAGCATCTCCCTGATCGTCGCGGGACGGGAGGGCGGAGCCGAGACGCTCGCCGTCAGCGGCGATCCGGCCGCAGTCGCCCACGTGGCCGACTTCGCCGCAGCCGGCGAAACCGCCGCGGCACCGCACACCGAGCTCGCCGTTCGCGTCCGTGACGAGGCGGAGCTCGAGAGCGCGCTCGAGGAGCTCGACCCGGAGCTGCTCGTCCTCGCCGGCACACTCGAAGAAGTGCTCGAGCTTCTCGAGGACGTACCCGCCGGGAAGCTCGCGATCGCCGAGCTCCCCGCGCCCACCGCCGAGGACATCTCCGAGCTTGCGCGGGCGGGCATGGACGCCGTGATCGTCAGCGGTGGAGAGCTTCCCTGACCGACGGCGCCACCGCGACACCGGAGGTGCAGGCGCTTCTGCGCGTGCTCGCGACCGGCAAGGACGTCGCGGAGATGGGCGCGGCATACGGCGAGACCGCCGCCGTGCTGGCTGAGACCGCGCGCAGCGTCGTCACCGTCGAGCTCGACCCCGAGCGCGTCGCAGTCGCACGCGAGCGACTAGCCGGATGCGGCAACGTCGAGCTCCTCGAAGGGGATGTCTACGAGCACCTGCGCGGCCGAGGCCCGTTCGGGCTCGTCTTCGTCGACGGAGGTCTGCGGCCGGTCGACCCGGAGCGCTGGGAGGCGATCCTCGCCCTCGTCGAGCCGGGCGGGCTCCTCGTCAAGGACGACATGACGCCGGGCCGTCCGATCGAGGGCGACGAAGTCCGCGAGTTCCTCCTGCGCGATCCGCGCCTCGCCGCGACCGAGTTCCTCGTCGCCGCCGACATGGCCGTGATCGTCGCGGCGAAGCTCGGTTAGCCGAAGAACGCGCGCGCGACGTCGTACCACTCGGGCGGCACGACCTTCAGTTGCGCCGTGGCCTCGGCGAGCTGGACGGCGACGACGTCGTCTCCCCGCAGCGCCGCCATCTGGCCGAACTCGCCGGCGAGCGCCAGATCTGCCGCCTTCAGGCCGAAGCGCGTGGCGAGAACGCGGTCGCGAGCAGTCGGGGTGCCGCCGCGCTGGATGTGACCAAGGACGGTGACCCGCGTCTCGAAGCCCGTTCGCTCCTCGATTTCGCGTCCGAGAACCTCGCCGACGCCGCGCTTCGAGAGGATCACGTGCCCGAACTGATCGGTCTCGCCCGCGTCCGCTAGATCCGGCAGCTCGCACCCCTCGCTGACGACGACGATCGAGAAGTTCTTCCCGCGTGCGTGGCGCTTGCGGATCGCCTCGGTCACCTCGTCGTAGACGACGGGGATCTCGGGGACGAGGATCACGTCGGCGCCGCCGGCGATCCCGCTCATCACCGCGATCCAGCCGGTGTGGCGCCCCATCACCTCGACGACCATGACGCGATTGTGCGACTCCGCCGTCGTGTGGAGGCGGTCGATCGCCTCGGTCGCGATCGAGACCGCCGTGTCGAATCCGAACGTGTAGTCCGTGCCCGAGAGGTCGTTGTCGATCGTCTTGGGGACACCGACGACGGGGAACGCGTGCTCGGCGTACAGCCGGGCGGCGACGCCGAGCGTGTCCTCGCCGCCGATCGCGACGAGCGCGTCGAGCTCGCGGTCGGCGAAGTTCTGCAGCACCCGTTCGACGCCGTCCTCGAGCTTGTAGGGATTCGTCCGGCTCGTGCCGATGATCGTGCCGCCGCGGGGCAGGATCCCCGAGACCTGCTGTGGGCCGAGGTCTTCGAAGATCGGCTCGACGAGTCCGCGCCAGCCCTCGCGAACCGCGACGACGTCCCAGCCGGCGGCGTCTGCCCGCCGCACGACGGCGCGGATCACCGCGTTGAGACCGGGGCAATCGCCCCCGCCGGTGAGGATTCCGATGCTCTTAGCCACGTTATGCCGAAGGTGGGAATCGAACCCACACGGCCCGAAGGCCACCGGATTTTGAGTCCGGCGCGTCTGCCAGTTCCGCCACTTCGGCTTTCCCAATCATGGTACGTGGAGCCTCAGGCGCCGACTTTGAGGGGGAAATACGGAGGTGCGAGGAGAAACCCGATGCGCGGATTCGGGCCGCGGTGCCCCCGGGCCATCTCTAGTGCGCCGCCGAGCCCGCCGAGCGGGACGAAGCCGAGCTGCCGGGCCGCGGAGCCGTCACGCGCGCCCGCGACGTAGACGGCCCCGAGCCGCTCGAGCGCCGGGCGGCAGGCGTCCCAGTCACGGAACGGCAGGAGCGGATGGACGGTGCGACCGGCGCGGTACTCCTCGATCGCACGCGTGTCGGCGCCGGCCGCCTCCTCTGCGGCGGCCAGCAGCTCCGGGCTGCGGGCGATCGGCGTCTGGCGGAAGAAGGCGAGGTACGGCTGCTGGGTCGGCCGCGCGAACACGCGGCGGAACGGGGCGACGAGGATGAGGATCCCGCCCTCGGCGATCGGGAACGCGTCGCGCCAGAGCCCGAGCGCGTGCGCGAGGCCGAGGTGCGCGGCGGCGAGGGGGTTCGGTTGCTCGCGCGGCAGAAACGGCGTCGTGTCGGGGATCCCGACCACGAGCGCGTCGAGCGGCTCGTCGAGCGTCGCCCGCCGCAACTCGATTCCGCGCAGCAGCGCCTCGGCATGGGCGACCGACGGCGGACCGGCGAGCACGGCCGCCGCAGTCCGCTCGAGTCGTAGCGAGCGGAGGACGCGCCGGCGGAGTGGCTCCGGTGCCGCGGCGAACGCGAATCGCAACGGCGAGCTCGCGATCCGCTCCACTGCTTCCGCCTCGTACGGGTAGCCGCGCAGCAGCCCGACCGTCTGCGGGTGGTTGAGCGTGAGCGAGACGCCGAGGAGGGGGACGCGTGCTCCGAGCGCGCGCTCGAGCCGGGTCGCGAGGCGCCAGCCCTCCGAGCCGGACGTCTCGAGCAGGGAATCCGCGAGTGCGAAGCGCAGCGCCTCGGCGTTCGCGGCCGCGAGCAGCGTCGCCGGGCCGCCGTGCAGCACCGTCTCCGCCGCGCTTACGACGACGACGAGATCCGTCTCGACGAGCTCGGGCGCCACGCGCAGCGGCGGCTCCTCTCCTTCGTCCACCGGCACGAGCCCGGGATCGGCCGCGTCGTGCACGGCGACTCGTCCGTGGAAGCGGCGCGCGAACTCCGGCGTGACGAGCGCCGCCACCTCGCGCTGGCTCGCGCGCCGGGAGAGGCCGCAGGCGACGAGGAGGGTCTGGCTCGCAGTCGGGATCCCGAGCACGTCGAGTGCATCCGAGACGGCCGCGACGGTGCGCTGCCTCGGGTCGCCGGTCGCCGCAGGAACGGGCAGCGCCGGCGCCTGGACGAGGATCGTCGCGCGTCGCGCTCCGCGGGCCAGCGCCTCGAGCGGCTCGCCGGCGAGCGGGAAGCGGAGAGCCTCTCGTGTCGCAGCCTCGGCGTCGGTCGCGCGGCCCGGCGGCGGCGGCCGCAGGACGAGCGCATCGTCTCCAACCGACGCGACGACAAGCCTGGTACCCGAGAGGAGAGGAATGCGCGGCACCCGCGGATTCAACCAACGGGCTCGCGGACTAGTACGAATTGCTTGCGCAGCCGCCGTAGCGGAGAATGCACAGATGGTGGAGGACGACCGCTCCCGTCGGGATACCCGTCTGCTCCCTGCGCTCTTCGCAGCCGCGCTCGCGGTAGCGATTGCCGCCGGCGTTGTCGCCTATGCAGCCGGCCACTACGGCGAGCAGACGAAGACCGTGACGACCCAGGCGTCCGGCCCGACGACCTCGCCGACGACGTATCCGAAGGTGTCGCCGTCGGTCGCCGCCGGTGCGCACACGTTCGTCCAGTTCGCGTGCGTGCAGTGCCACGGGATGCAGGGCAAGGGCGGCGTCGATCCCGCGGTGCCGGCGCTGAAGACCGTCGGTCACAGCCTCACGGTCGCCCAGCTCACGCACATCATCGACCACGGCCTCGGCGAGTCGGCGAACCCGAAGCAGCCGTACATGCCCGTCTGGGGGCAGGTGCTCTCGAAGACGCAGGTCTCCGACCTCGTCGCCTATATCCGCGCAGGGCTCCCCGCGGTCGCCGACACGCAGCCCGTGGCAGTGCCGGCGGGACAGGGCGCTGCGGTCGCCGGCGCCGGGCTCTACGTTCGCTACGGCTGCATCAACTGCCACGGTCCGAACGGGCTCGGCGGCGTCCCAAATCCGCTCTCGCCGGACAAGAGCATCCCGCCGCTCTCCGGCCAGGGCTTCCGGCACGACTTCCCGACCGACAAGGCGATCGCGGCTGTGATCCGCAGCGGCAGCGTGATCGGACGGGCGCCGATCGTGAGCATGCCTCACTGGGGCGGGATCCTCTCGGCTCGGCAGATCACCGAGCTGATCGCCTACCTCAAGACGCTGAAGTAGGCCCGCCCTCCTAGGGGATCGAGCGGTAGAGCCGGACGAACGTTGGTCGGAAGCCGCGCTTCGGCCAGAAGCGCGACGCCCAGAGATTCGTCATCCGCCAGTCCGTGGTCATCGTCGGGTGGCCGTGCTCGTGCGCCCAGCGGATCCCGTGCGCGGTCAGCGCCCGGCCGACTCCGCTGCCGCGCGTTTCGGGCTGGACGGAGACCTGCGCGAGATCGATCGCGTCGGGCGGGACGCGGAGGTCCGCCGGGCGCCGGTAGAGAAGAAGGTGGCCGACGGTCTCGCCGTCGCGCTCCGCTACGAAGAGCTCGAACTTGTCGATGTCCGGATCGTCTCGCCACTCGGCTTCGACCTCCTCGGGGCTCTGGAGCACGAGATCGGAGAAGCTCGGTGACGGCTGCATTGCCTCGTGCATCGCGACCTCGAGTCGCGCCGCCGCGCCGAAGTCGTCGGGAGTGCCGGGCCGGATGCTGACGTCGCCGTCGTACGGCGCCTCGGGCCCCGTCTCGCGCATGGCGAGGACCGCGGAGGCTCCGAAGCTCAGACGGAACCACGCATCGACGAGCTCGGCGTAGCTCGCCGGGACGAACACCATCTGTTTCGCGTGCCCGGCATCGACCCAGTTGCCCGCGGCGGCCGCGTAGAAGTCGCGTGCGCGCTCGGGATCGCCGAGAACTGCCTGACCGGCGATGCCGACCGTGAACCAGCGACGGGGGTCGGGAGCGCCGAAGAGATAGCCGTCCGGCGCGAACACGCCGGAAGCTCCCTCCTTTCGCCACTCGGCCTCGACCGCTCCACGCGGGTCGGCGAGCTCAGGGAGGAGCGGCTCGACCTCGCGATGGCGGGCGTGCCGCGCAGCGAGCATTTCCGCGGCTGCGTCGAGGTGCCGGTCGGTGAAGGGAACGATCTCCATCGGCGCTTACACTCGCAGAGATGTCTCCGAAGACGCTCACAGGCGCCGAGCTCGACCTGAACGACGCGCCTGCGCGCGAGTCGGAGCTGTTCCTCGTCGACGGCAATAACCTCGCCTACCGCGCCTTCTTTGCGCTGCCGGAGGAGCTCACGACGAGCGAAGGCTTCCCGACCGGCGCGCTGCTCGGCTTCGCGAACATGCTCTTCAAGCTCCTCTCCGACTACCGGCCAAAGGGGGTCGCCGTCGCCTGGGACACGCGGCCCGTGCACCGCGCGGCGCAGGCCGAGGCGGTCGAGGTCGTCTACAAGGAAGGCCGCCGGCCGATGCCGGATCTCCTGCGCGAGCAGTTCCCGCACTTCCGGCCGATCGTCGAGGCGTTCGGCTATCGCAACCTCGAGTTTGAGGGCTGGGAGGCGGACGATGTGATCGCGACGCTCGCGACGCGCGCCGACGCAGCCGGGGTGAAGACCTGCGTCGTCTCGACCGACCGCGACGCGTTCCAGCTCGTCTCCGAGAACGTCTGCCTGATGATGACGCCGCGCGGCGTCAGCGACGTCAACGTCTACACCTCCGACCGCGTCGAGGCGCGCTACGGGATCCGCCCCGAGCAGATCCCCGACTTCATCGGGCTGAAGGGCGACACCTCCGACAACATCCCCGGCGTTCCCGGCATCGGGGACAAGACCGCCGGCCAGCTCGTCGCGCAGTACGGCTCGCTCGAAGGAGTGCTCGAGCACGTCGCCGAGCTCTCGCCGGCGCGGAAGAAGAACCTGACGGAGTTCGCGGACCAGGCGCGCGCGGCGAAGGGGCTCGCGACGATGCGGCGCGACCTCGACGTCGACTGCGATCCAGCCGAGCTCGTCCTCGCGCCGCCCGACCGCGCCGAGCTGCGCGAGACGTTCCGCCGCTTCGAGTTCCGGGCGCTGCTCGGCCGAGTGGACGAGCTCGACGAAGCGGTGCCCGCGCGCGAACGGATCTCCACGGGGACCGCCGTTACCTGGCGCGAGGGGGAACCGCCCGCCGCCGGCGGGATCGCCGCCGACGAAGGCCGCGTCGCAGTCGCGTCCGGCGACGAGGTCGTCGTCGCGCCCCGTGCCGACCGGCTGGAGGGCGACTTCGTCGCGCACGACGCGAAGGCTCTCGGCGTCGACGCGACCGACGACACGATGATCCTCGCCTACCTGATCGAGCCCGCCCGCAGCGAGTACCTCCTCGACGACCTGGCCGCGGAATACGCGGTCGAGGCAGTCCCGGAGCCGGAGGCCGAGGAGGAGACAGCGCAGCTCGTCCGGCACGCCGCGGTGACGCTTCGCCTGCGCGAGCCGCTGCTTGAGCGTGTCCGCGAGCGCGGCGAGGAGCCGCTCTACCGCGACGTCGAGATGCCGCTCGTCCGCGTCCTCGCCGGCATGGAGGAGGCCGGCGTCAAGATCGACACGTACCGGATGGGCGAGATCACGGCCCGGCTCGCCGACCGGGTCGAGGAGCTCGAGGCGCGGATCTACGAGCTCGCCGGCGAGGAGTTCGTGATCGGCTCGCCTTCCCAGCTCGCGAAGATCCTGTTCGAGAAGCTCGGCCTGACGCCGGGCCGCAAGGGCAAGACCGGCTACTCGACCGACACGAAGGTGCTGCGCACGATCCGCGCCGACCACGAGATCGTCGGAGTCGTCGAGGAGTGGCGCGAGCTGTCGAAACTCCTCAACACCTATCTCCAGCCCCTGCCCGGGATGATCGGCGAGGACGGCCGCCTCCACACGACGTTCAACCAGACGGTCGCGGCGACCGGCCGCCTCTCGACGTCGAACCCGAATCTCCAGGCGATCCCGATCCGGACCGCGCTCGGCAAGGAGATCCGCTCGGCCTTCGTCGCCGAGCCCGGCGCCCGCCTCATCTCCGCCGACTACTCGCAGATCGAGCTGCGGATCCTCGCGCACGTCTCAGGTGAGCCGAAGCTGCGCGAGGCGTTCGAGCGCGGGGAGGACATCCACACCGCGACGGCGGCGGAGGTGCTCGGCGTCGACCCCGCGAAGCTCACGTCCGGCGAGCGCTCGATCGCGAAGATGATCAACTTCGGGATCGTCTACGGGATCTCGGCCTTCGGGCTCTCCGAGAACCTCGAGATCCCGCGCGAGCAGGCGCAGCAGTACATCGACGCGTACCTCGCGCGGTTCCCGCTCGTGCAGGACTTCATCCAGCGCACGATCGAGCGGACGGAGCAGGACGGCTACGCGACAAGCCTGCTCGGCCGGCGGCGGCCGGTGCCCGAGCTGAGGGTGCGGAACCGCCAGACGCGCGGCTTCGGGGAGCGCGTCGCCGTGAACTTCGTCATGCAGGGCTCGAACGCGGACATCATCAAGGTGGCGATGGTCGCGATCGAGCGGCGGCTGCGGGAGGAGGGGAGAAGCGCGCGGATCGTCCTCCAGGTGCACGACGAGCTGCTGCTCGAGGCGCCCGACGCGGAGACCTCCGCCGTGAAGGAGACCGTGCGTGAGGAGATGTGCAAGGCCTATCCGCTCGACCCGCCGCTGGCTGTGGACATCGGCGCCGGCGACTCGTGGGCGGACGCGAAAAGCTAGCTCGGTTCGCCCGGGGACTCCGTTAGCGACCCGTTAGACAGTCAGAGCTACTCTTGCCGCATGTTCCGTCGAATCCTCATCTCAGCAGTCGTCGTTCTCGCCCTCGCCTCGACCGCAGCGGCGTTTGCGGCGAACGGTTACAGGGTTTTTGCCAGCGTGCCGGCTCACCGGATCCCCAGCGGTCACTTGTTCCAGGTGAACACGAACGGCAGGGCTGCACAGAAGTCGCTCCTGTACGTCTATCTCGACCGCCAGCCATGCCTGGCGGCGTGGAAGAACGAGGCGAAGCGCTTCACGACCTTCAAGGCTGGGCAGTCCTACTTCTCGAACACCCACAAGGCGTTCGTCACCCTCTGGGTGACCGGCCACTGGAGCAAGGACTTCACCACGGCGTACGCCGGGACCACGGCCGAGCCCGAGTACTCGTGCTCGTATCTGACGAGTCGGGACTCGAACGGCAACTACAAGCTCACCGCAGCGCACAGGTCGAACGCGTACTTCGTTACAGGCTGACCTTCGCTGACCTCAGCCGCCTGATGGCTCAGCTCGACGGTGTCGTCGAGCGGCGCCGCGGCGGGCTCCTCGACTGGCGCTACCGCGGGCGTCTCGTCGCCCGCCAGCTCGACGACAGCAACGTCGTGATCCGTGCCTCCTTCGATTTCCGCGACTTGCTGCTCCACTCTTTCCCGGAGACGTTCTCGGTGCCGCCGCGCTTCGCGAAGCACATGGTCGGCGCCGTCGCTACGGGGCGGACGCGAAGAGCTAGCACTCAGCGACGTAGACGGTCAGGCGAGATGGTGCACTGGCGCCAGGCGACGGCCGTGGAACCAGCTGCACCTCGGCCGCAAGTGACGGCCTCTTCCCCTTCGCGTCGGTGATCGGCTTGCGGTCTGCTCACCGCCGTCGCCGAGCCAGAACCTGGTTCATTGACTTCCGATGTAGTTCGTGCCATGGTGAAAACCGCGTTTCACCACGGTAGGTGGGAGCGATCCGCGGCACGAGAGGACGACGCGGCGCGTGCTCACTGGGTCCAGAGGAGGGGGAGCAATGAAGTCAGCCCTGATCGCTGCGTGCGTTGCGGCTGTCGTTTCCGCAGGCTCGGCCGTTGCCGCCACGCGACTCATCAACGGACACTTGATCCAGAATCACACGGTTCCCGCAACGAAGCTCACGGAGGCAGCGGTCGCGTCTCTGCGGGGGCCGCCTGATCACGACGGAACGTCCGTCCGTTTCACCCTTGTTAAAGGCCCTAGCATCACGGTCCCGCCAAGCAACACAGACGCAGGACAGTCGTCGGCGCTGTGCCCGTCCGGGTCGTATCCCGTTGGTGGCGGCTTCATCGTGACAAATGGCTTCGACGCGAATCCCGTCGTGCTGGCATCCACCGAGGACACGTCGGATGGAAAGACAGTGGATGGGTGGGATGTCGAGATAGGCAACTCGGCTGAAGGCGGGGCCACCATGCCTCTGACCTTCCACGCCTGGGCAACGTGCGAGACCGGCGGGGGGCCGATCACGCTCCCTGGGTCGTGAGCTACGCCGACGAGTCACCCGGGCACCCTTGCCGCCTTAGTGTCGAGTGACATTCCCGAGTGCGCGAACGCTCGTATCGGGTCGGTCTACTAGTGCCGGCAACCCGAGTTTTCGGCCCCCAACGCCAATAAGCGGTATTGACAGGGGAGACCGGAAGGTTCCTACTACGAAGTAAGGAAGTGACGAGGGTCTCGGGGCGGACGGGGTGGCGCGCCTCTGGGCAGCAACCAGCAGGGAAGCGCCTCAAGTAGTTGAGAGGGGAAAAGATGAAGAAGATGCTCGTTTTGATTGCGGCCTCACTGTTCGCGTTGATATGGGCCGGAGCGGCATCGGCCGACACCTACACGCCCATCCAGATCACGTCGGCGGGGATTAACGCATCGCAGCAGACACTGACGCTCACATGGGTCACGCCGCCTCAAGGTCTCTCGCTGACGTCTGTCACGTGGGATCTCTGGGACGCGAGCACGAGCACGTGGGGTTACTACGAGGACAGCGCGGCCGGAACCGTCGCTCCCGGCTCCATCACCTGGACGCTGCTTCAGCCTCAGCTTCCGCCCGCCGACGCCTCGGCGACGATGAGTTTCGCGGTGCAAGTCAGCGCCTGGGACACGGCGTGCACGTGGGACAACAACGGCATTTTGTTCTACGGGTGCACGAACTACTCCCCTTGGACGTACTTCAACCTCACCGCCTCGTGCAAGCAGAATCTCATCACTCCTGCGCACTACGTCGTCAAGCGACGCGGGCACTACATCCACGTCAAGCGGCACCACCATCGCGTACGCGTGTGGGTCAAGCCGGTACGGGTGTGGGTCAAGGCCGTCTACGGCTCACCCACGTGTGCGTGGGTCAATAGCTGAGAGCCACGCCATACGAGCGGTCCCTCCGCGAGGTCTGATCCTGCTTCGTCTCGGCTGAGCTGCTCGACGTTATCCGTAGCCAAACGCCAGGGGACCTTCCCGAACGCTGGCGCAGGCGAGCGACGTTCCTCGCCCAGGCTCCCACGCGGGACTCGGCGAATCCCCGGATTCCTGCCGGCGGGAATCCGAGGACAATTGGTTCTGCACCCAAATAGGGAGGCGTTGTGATGTCCGGAGGTCACAAGACGACGCTCGAGGAGGCCCGGCGGGTCGGCGACTCGATCGGTGTCGACTGGGACAAGTTCGAGCTCGAGCAGTTTCGCGCCGGGATGGATGTCGAGTTCGAGCACGGCAGCCACGATCCGCAGACCGACGTCACGCATGACGATCCGATCGTCACCGGCAAGATCGCGCTCGCGCACATGAAGGAGTTCCCGGACTACTACGTGCGGCTCGAGCGGATGGAGGCGGAAGCCGAAGCCGGGTTGGCCGCCCGGCCCGCCTGAGCTCGACTAGGGCTAGGTGTAACCGAGCTCGGCGAGGAGCGCGCCGGCCTCGGCCTCGACGTCGGCCAGCTGCTCTGGCGTCAGATCCCGCTGCCACCGCCCGATCGACGAGTCGCGGAAGCCGTCGAGCGCCCTGTGCGCCGACGTCGCGTTCGCACCGAGGAACCCCGCCAGCTCCTCCGCGATGCCGGCGAAGCTCTCGTACCGCACCTCGAGCAGCCGCTCGCCGGCGCCGGCCGAGCGGGCCGCCTCGACGTAGCGGCGCCACGCCCACGCGCAACGGCGTGCGTCGGACGCCTGCGTGAACTCCTCCCGCCGTTCCGGCTCGACCCAGAAGCGCGGTTCCGGCCCGTACTTGAGCCCCGCGTCGTCGCTGCCGGCGCGCTCTGCGTTGAGCCAGCCGCGCTCGAGGAGGGAGCAGACCACGTCGCGCCCGTCCCGTAGCGCGTGGACGGCGAGCGCCTGTGGATAGGCCTCGAGGATCTCGCCGAGGACGTGCGAGTTCTCGGGCGTCTGCTCGACGCCGCGCAGCCCTCGCGCGAGCCCGATCAGGCGCACGCGCTCGAGGATCGCGCGCAGCTCTCCGGCCGAAGGGCGAGTAGGCAGCGCTGCCTTCCACGGCGTCACCTCGCCCAGATCGACGAAGCCGGGCAGGCCTCCGATCGCGCGTCCGATGAACGTTGTTCCGGAACGGGGGCAACCGACGACGAAGACGAGCCGCTCTTCGTGCCGGAACCGCGGCCGCTGCACGAGCGAGCGCTCGGCCACGCGCAGGCCGGCGAACGCGTAGATCAGAGCCTTCACAGCGCGTCCGGAAGGGAGTCCGGCACGAGCCCCAGTCCTTGCCGGAGCGTCTCGATCAGAGCCTGAGCCTCGGCGAGCAGCGCCGCCAGCTCCTCGACCTCGTCGCGCGGCACCTCCACCGTCACGCGCACCGGAGACCGCGCCGTCGACGACAGCGCGACCGTCTCCTCGTCGTCGGAGACGAGCGCTGTCACGTCGAGGTACTCGTCCCGCGCGAGGCGCAAGCCGGGGGAGAACCGCTCGTCGGCGGAACGCAGCCGCTCGGCGAGAACGCCTGCGTAATGGCCGGGGACGCGAACCGTCGCCTCGCCGCTGCGCAGCCCGATCGCGGCGGACCAGCCGCCGTAGCCGCTCCCGGCGTCGTCTCCCCGCAGCACGGCGACCGCGCAGGAGTCCGTGACGCCGATCGGATAGCGCTCCTCCATTCGCCGCCAGCGTAACCCCGGCTGGCGGACGAACCCGCGCGCAACGCCGCTATATTGGCTCGCCGCATGACCAACGAGACCATCAACGACCCCCGCCTCGAGGAAGGTGTCTGGACTACCGACCCCGAGAGCGGCGAGCTCATTCCCGACTACGAGTCGACCTTCCCCACCATCGAGGAGGGACAGGTCGTGAACGGCACCGTCGTCCGCGTGGACAAGGACGAGGTGCTCGTCGACATCGGCTACAAGTCGGAAGGCGTCATCCCGGTCTCGGAGCTTTCGATCCGCCGCTCGGTCAACCCGGCCGACGAGGTCTCGCTCGGCGATGAGATCGCAGCGCTCGTGCTGACGAAGGAGGACGCCGACGGCCGGTTGATCCTCTCGAAGAAGCGCGCCCGCTTCGAGCTCGCGTGGAAGGCGATCGAGGCGGCGCACGAGAAGGGCGAGCCGGTCACCGGTCGCGTGATCGAGGTCGTCAAGGGCGGCCTGATCCTCGACCTCGGCGTCCGCGGCTTCCTGCCGGCGTCGCTCGTCGACATCCGCCGGGTGCAGGACCTCGACGAGTTCCTCGGCCAGGAGCTCGAGTGCAAGGTCATCGAGCTCAACCGCTCGCGCAACAACGTCGTGCTTTCGCGCCGCGCCGTGCTCGAAGAGGAGCGCAAGGATCAGCGGCAGCGGATCCTCGACCAGCTCAACCCAGGCGACGTCGTCGAGGGGACGATCTCCAACATCGTCGACTTCGGCGCCTTCGTCGACCTCGACGGGATGGACGGTCTCATCCACATCTCCGAGCTTTCGTGGAGCCACGTCAACCATCCGTCCGAGGTGCTCGAGATCGGCCAGAAGGTGAAGGTTCAGGTGCTCGACATCGACCGCGAGCGGCAGCGGATCTCGCTCGGGCTCAAGCAGACCCAGAGCGACCCGTGGCAGCAGGTGCTCGACACCTACCAGGAGGACGACATCGTGGAAGGGACGGTGACGAAGGTCGTCACGTTCGGCGCCTTTGTCGAGATCCTTCCGGGCGTCGAGGGTCTTGTCCACATCTCCGAGCTCGCGCAGCACCACGTCGAGAACCCGCGCGAGATCGTCTCGCAAGGCGACAAGGTCAGCGTCAGGATCCTCGAGGTTGACGCCGAGCGGCGGCGCCTGTCCCTCTCGCTCAAGCGGGTCGACGGTGACGGCGTGCTCGAGCAGGCGGACGGAGAGGCGGGCGAGGTTCCCGAGCTTGCGCTCTCCGAGGAGGTCTTCGCAGACGAGGTTCCCGCGGCCGAGGCGCTCGAGGAGCCCGCGGCGGTCGGGGCAGAGCCTGCGGCCGAGGCGGAGGCTGAGGAAGAGCCGGCAGCCGAGGCTGAGGCTGAGCCCGTTGCTGAGGAGCCGGTCGCCGAAGAGCCGGCGGCCGAAGCAGAGCCCGAGCCCGAGGCGGAAGCCTCGGACGAGCCCGTAGCCTCCGACGAGTAGTGAAGCGGCCGCTCGCGGTCGCGCTCACGGGCGGCATCGCGGCCGGCAAGAGCGAGGCGCTGCAGGCGTTCGCGCGGCACGGCGCCGCAGTGATCTCGAGCGACGAGGTCGTCCACGAGCTCTATCGCTCCGACGCGGAGCTGCAGAGGATGCTCCGCGACCGTTGGGGCGAGCAAGTCTTTGTCGACGGCGCAGTCGACCGCTCGGAGATCGGCCGCATCGTTTTCGCCGACCGGGCCGAGCTCACCTGGCTCGAGGTCAAGTTGCATCCGCGTGTCCGCGCGGCTGTCTCCGACTGGCTGGCGCGCCAGACTGCGGACGTGGCCGTGGCCGAGATCCCGCTCCTCTTCGAGACCGGCGGCGAGTCGCGCTTCGACAAGATCGTCGTCCTCACCGCGCCCGCAGAGGTGCGCGCCGAACGGCGTGGCGATGTTGCCGACAGGGAGGGCCGGCTGGTGCCCGAATCCGAGAAGGTGCGCCGGGCCGATTTCTCCTACGTCAACGACGGCTCGCTCGAAGAGCTCGACGCCTTCGTCGCCGGCGTCCTCGAGGAGTTGAGGGACCCCTGAAACGCTGGCTCGCCGCAGCGGCCATTGTCTTCGCGTCGCTCGGCGTGTTCCTCTATCTGCAGAAGACGGAGCCGGCCTGGTACGCGCGGCTCTGGTACCCGCTCCGCTACGCGGAGATCGTCCGCGTCCACGCCGTAGAGAACAAGCTCGACCCGGCGCTGCTCGCCGCGGTGATCGAGACGGAGAGCAAGTTCAACCCGGACGCGCGGTCGAGCGCCGGCGCAGTGGGACTCATGCAGCTCACGCCGGGGACGGCGAAGGGGATCGCCGAGTACACGCACGGGACGCGCTTCCACCTCTCCGACCTGACGAACCCGGACATCAACGTCCGCTACGGCGCCTGGTATCTCGAGCATCTCGTTCAGAAGTACGGGGACGAGCGGCTGGCCCTCGCGGCCTACAACGCAGGGGAGACGAACGTCGACCGCTGGCAGAACGCGCACGAGGGGATCCAGTTCCCGGTCACCCGCGCCTACGTCGACAAGATCGAGCACCTCAAGGTGATCTACCGCCGCAGCTACCCGCAGCAGCTCGGCTATTCGAGCGGCTGACGCACGTACCCTCTTGGGGTGCCGCCGCTTCGTACAACCTCCGACTACTCCCCGACCGGCGACCAGCCGACGGCGATCGAGACGCTCGCGACGAGCCTGCAGGCGGGCGAGCGCTACCAGACGCTCGTCGGCGCGACCGGCACCGGCAAGACGGCGACGATGGCGTGGACGATCGAGAAGATCGGCCGGCCGGCACTCATCATCGCCCACAACAAGACGCTGGCCGCGCAGCTNNTACTACCAGCCCGAGGCGTACGTCCCGCAGGCCGACCTTTACATCGAAAAGGACAGCTCGCGGAACGACGACATCGCGCGCCTGCGCCTCTCGACGACCTCGTCGCTCTTCACACGGACAGACGTGATCGTCGTCGCCTCCGTCTCCTGCATCTACGGCCTCGGCTCGCCGGAGGAGTGGCGCGACCGGATGATCTACCTCGAGACCGGCGCCGAGCACGACCGCGACCTTCTTCTCCGCAAGCTGATCGAGTCGCAGTACGTCCGTAACGACACGGTGCTCGGCAGGGGCCGCTTCCGCGTCAAGGGAGACGTCGTCGAGGTGCAGCCCGCGAACCAGGAGACGGCGTATCGCCTCTCCTTCTTCGGTGACCAGGTCGAGCAGATGTCGCACTTCGACCCGCTCACCGGCGAGGTGCTCGCGAAGCTCGACAACCTCTCGATCTGGCCGGCAACGGAGTACGTCACCTCGCAGCCGACGGTCGAGCGCGCGGTGGACGACATCCGCCACGAGCTCGAGCGGCAGGTCGCGCGTTTCGAGGAGGAGGGAAAGCTGCTCGAGGCGCACAGGATTCGGCAACGGACGGAGTACGACCTCGAGATGCTGCGCGAGCTCGGGTTCTGCAACGGGATCGAGAACTACTCGCGGATCCTCGAGGGGCGCGCGGCGGGCACGCATCCGTTCACGCTGCTCGACTACTTCCCCAACGACTTCGTCGTCTTCGTGGACGAGTCGCACCAGACCGTGCCCCAGATCGGCGGCATGTACGAGG
>PMOB01000017.1 GCA_003161615.1 Actinomycetota bacterium | reverse complement strand
CCGCCGATCCCGGTGCCACGGCGCCGGCCGACCGCGTCGATTTCATCAAGGAAGATGATGCAGGGGCTGTTCTCGCGGGCCTGCGCGAACAGGTCGCGCACGCGCGAGGCGCCGACGCCGACGAACATCTCGACGAAGTCGGAGCCGGAAATCGAGAAAAACGGCACGCCCGCCTCTCCCGCGACTGCGCGCGCGAGGAGCGTCTTGCCGGTGCCGGGAGGCCCGTAGAGAAGAACGCCCTTCGGGATACGCGCGCCGAGCGCCTGGAACTTCTTCGGGTTCTCGAGGAACTCCTTGATCTCCTGCAGCTCCTCGACCGCCTCGTCGACGCCGGCGACGTCCTTGAAGCCGATCTTCGGCGAGTCGGGCGTCATCCGCTTCGCGCGCGACTTGCCGAAGCTCATCACCTTCGAGCCGCCGCCCTGCACCTGGTTCATCATGAAAATCCAGAAGCCGAGCAGGAGGACGATCGGCAGGATCGAGAAAAGCGCGCTCGTCCACGAGAAGCCGCCGACGCCCTTCGAGTTGAAGTTGACGGCGTTCGAGGTCATTGCCTTCTCGATCCCGTACTCCGACTGCGGCGTCGGGTAGTTGACGGAGACTTTTTGGCCGCTGACGGTCGCGGCGATCGACTGGTGGCTCGGATCGATGACGGCGTTCTCGACCGAGCCCGGGTTCGTCTGCACCGCGTGGATGAACTGATACGTCGTGAACGGTGCGACCTTAGGAGGGTGGTCCAGCGTGGTGATGGCCAGCCAGACGAGCGCCGCGATGATGACGAGCGGGAAGAGCGCGCTACGGAAAAAACGGTTCACAAGAAAACCTGCGGTGAGGGTACCAGTGGCATGCCCGTGTAACGGAGGCCGGAACCGCTGAGCTACGCGCTCTCGGGGACGAGCTCGTCGTTCAGAACCGCCACGTACGGCAGGTTCCGGTATCGCTCGGCGAAGTCGAGCCCGTAGCCGATCACGAACCGGTTCGCGATCTCGAAGCCCGTGTAGCGCACCGGCACGTCGATCTCGCGCCGCGCCGGCTTCGTCAACAGCGCGCACACCTCGAGGCTCGCCGGCTCGCGCGCTTCGAGATTCCGCATCAGATAGGAGAGCGTCAGGCCGGAATCGATGATGTCCTCGACGACGAGGACGTGGCGTCCCTCGATGTTGATGTCGAGGTCCTTGAGGATCCGCACGACGCCGGAGGAGTCGGTCGAGGCGCCGTAGCTCGAGATCGCCATGAAGTCGATCTCGCACGGGACGGTCAAGTGCCGCATCAGGTCGGCGAGGAAGAAGACGGCGCCTTTGAGGACGCCGACGAGCAGCAGGTCGCGACCCTCGTAGTCGGCGGAGATCTCGCTGCCGAGCTCCGCGATGCGCCGCTGCAGGGCGTCCTTCTCGATCAGGATCTCCCCGACCGCCCGTTCCAGCTCAGTCGCGGACAGCTCGCACCTCCGGATGCTCGACGATGCCGGGCACCGCGACGACCTCGTCGCCGCGCACGACGAGCGGCCACGCCTCGCGCTCCGAGCGGGGGACCTTCGCGTCGACGAACACGTCCTGGATCTTCCGCCTCCTACCCGCCAACCGGTCGCCGGGCCTCCATCCCCGCACTCTAAGGCCTTGCAGGTCCGAGCGGATCAGCCACTTCCCCCAGCGCACCTCGCCGGCGAGAGCGACCGGGCCGTGCTCGAGCCAGAGCCGCTCGTGCTCGCGCACCGCCTGCAACCCGCCGCCGAGGTCGACGCGCTTCGACCCGACGGGCGCAGCGAGGAGCTCGGCGAGGGCGGGCGGCAGCGTGTCGCGCTGATCGAGCGCGCGCAGGAGGTTCTCGTCCGCAGCCGGATGGAGGCGCCGCAGGAGCGGAAGGATCTCGTCGCGGATCAGGCCGCGCTTCGTGCCAGCGTTCGACGCGTCGCTGCGGAAAGCGAGGTCGTGCTCGCGGCAGTACGCCGCTGTCTCCTCCCGCCAGACAGGCAGAAGCGGATGGACGACGCCGTCGTCGTTGCGCGGCGCGATGCCCGTCGGCGCACCGCGCGACACGAGCCGGTAGAGGATCGTCTCCACCTGGTCGGAGGCGGTGTGGCCGGTCGCCCTGACCGTGTGACGATTTGTGACTTGGTAGCGGAGTGCGCGCAGGTCGGCCTCGCTCAGGCCGGCGCCTTCCGCCTCTACAACCTCGGCGCCAAGCGTCTCGGCGCAAAAGCGCGCGTCCGCGTCGGAGTCGGCGCCGCGCAGCTCGTGGTTCACGTGAACCGCCGCCACGCGATAGCCGAGCGCCCGCAGGACGTGCCAGAGACAGGTCGAATCGGCGCCGCCGGAGACGAGGCACGCGACTTCGCCGCCGGGCGCGATCAGCTCGTGCTCGCAGACGAAACGCTCGACGCGCTCGCGCAGCTCCTCCATCGGTTCAGTGTGCCCTACCTGCCGCGCGAGGATCAGCCGGTTCAGAAGATCAGCGACCGATACGTGAGCGCACGGGTCATCCCGATCGAGTCGTAGAGGCGCAGGGCGCGCGTATTCTCCGGCCGGGCGAAAAGGCAGACGATCGGGACCTGCTCGAGCAGCAGGCGGCAGAGATCGGAGAGGCCGCGCCGCGCGTACCCGAGCCCCCGCGCCTCGGGGTCCGTCCAGACCTGCTGCAGCTGCACGGCCGTCGGCGTCCAAGCCGACGCCTCCGCCTTGAAGCGGATCACGCCGTCCTCGACCCAGAGCCAGGAGCGGCCGTCCTCGATCTGCTGTCGCGTCCGCCAGCGGAAGCCGTCGGGATCGCGCCGCAGCGGGTCGATGCCGATCTCCTCGTGGTGCGCGGCGGCGCACGCGGGCACGAGCAGCTCGAGGTCGGAAAGGCGGGCCGGGCGGAGGACTGTCTCGCCCGGTTCGGGGGCCTCGCTCAGCCGGTACACCGGCTGGCCCGGCCGGTCGTCGCGAGGTTCCGGCAGCGCGTCGCGTGCCTCCTCCCACAACTCGGCAACGGCGCGTTCCTCGCCGATCAGCATCCGGGCGCCGCCGTGCGCCGCCACCTCCGCGAACGCGCCGCAACCCGCGCCCGATGGGACGATGTTGGCGCCGACGTGGCAGAGCGCGGTTAGACGGTCGTCCTCGGCTGCGAGCGCGGAGAAGCGTCCGAACCCGCGCCGCGCGACGTCCTCGAGGAAGACGCGCTCGACCGGATCCTCGGCGCAGAAGCGGAGGATCTGCTCGTAGGTCGGCGAGACGGTGGCGGTCATGGGCGGATATTCACGCAGTTAGAGTCGCGGCATGCCAATCCATCTCCGTGCCGAGCCCGGCGACTACGCCGAAGCCGTTCTTCTCCCCGGCGACCCGCTGCGCGCCAAGTACATCGCGGACACGTACCTCTCCGACGTGACCCAGGTGAACGAGGAGCGCGGGCTCCTCGGCTTTACGGGAACGTGGGAAGGGAAGCGCGTCTCCGTGCAGGGCACCGGGATGGGCTGCCCCGGCGCGACGATCGTCTTCGAGGAACTGATCCAGCTCGGCTGCAAGCGGCTGATGCGCGTCGGCACCTGCGGCGGGCTGCAGCCGCAGCACGCGCTCGGCGACCTGATCGTCGCCCTGACCGCGGTGCCGGCGGACTCGACCGCGATGCACCTCGTGAACAACGAGCCGCACTGCCCGACCGCCTCCTGGTCGCTCGTCCACGGCGCCGTCCATGCGGCGAAGGAGCTCGACCAGTCGATGCACGTCGGCCCGATCGTCTCGAGCGACGTCTTCTACAACCCGAACGAGGGTCAGTACGAGCGCTGGTCGGCCCGCGGCGTCCTCGGGGTGGAGATGGAAGCGGCGGCGCTCTTCACCGTGGCTGCGCTCGGCGGGATCGGGAAGGTGCAGGACGTGCATGCCGGCTGCCTCCTCACCGTCTCGGACATCGTCGTCGAGGGCGTCTTCCAGCGGATCTCGGACGAAGATCTGCGCGCGGCCGTCGACCGGATGACGCGCGTCGCGCTCGCGACCGTCACCGGCGATTAACGCGCAACACGAGATCCTCTTCCTCGTCAACCCGCACGCCGACGGCGGGAAGACGGGTAAGCGCTGGCCCGCCCTCGAACGGCGCGCTGCCGAGCTCGGCCTCCGCGGCGACGCCGTCCTCTCCGAGCGTCCAGGCCACCTCGCCGAAGCTGCCGCCGCGGCGGGCGACCGGCTCCTCGTCGTCGTCGGCGGCGACGGGACGATGAACGAGGTCGTCAACGGCGCGGTCGGCACAGGCGCCGAGATCGCCATTCTTCCCAACGGCACCGGCCAGGATTTCGGCCGCACGCACGGCATCCCGACCGGCTTCGACGACGCGGTCGCGGTGGCGCTCGGGGGCGAGACGCGGACGATCGACATCGGTCGGGTCGAGCTCGGCGGCGAGAGCCGCTACTTCGCCAACGTCGGCTCGGTCGGGATGAGCGGCGCGGTCGCGCGGCGCGCGAACGGGATGCCGAAGCTCCTCGGCGGCAAGGGAACGTTCTTCTATGCGCTCACGCAGGAGTTCCTCGCCTGGAAGAACACGGAGGTGACGGTGCGTGTGGACGGAGGCGAGGAGCGGCGCGGCGCAATGCACGACGTGATCGTCGCGAGCGGCCGCTGGCACGGCGGCGGCATGCAGCTCGCGCCGGATGCGAGCCAGGACGACGGCCTCTTCGATGTCGTCCTCATCGGCGACGTGAACAAGCTCGACTTCCTCACGACCGCGCCGAAGCTCTACAGCGGCCGCTATCTCGGCCATCCCAAGATCGATCACCTGCGGAGCGCGAGCGTCGAGATCGACGCGGAGCAGCCGCTGCCGGTCGAGGTCGACGGCGAGCCGATCGGAACGACGCCGGCCCGGTTCGAGGTCGTCCCGGCCGCGGTGAACGTCCGTGTCCCGCGCAAGTAACAGACTGCTACTTGCGGTCAGCGCGGCGGCGTTCGCCGCGCTCGCGGGCCTCGTCGCCTCGGGAGCCGCGAACGGCTTGGACCAGTGGGCGTGCGAGCACCTGATGCCCTTCGCGGGGAAGCCCGCCTCGCCACCGACGTTTCTCGAGTCGCTCATCCCGCTCTTCCATGCCGGCTGCCATCCGGCTGGCGCAGCCGTCGCGCAGGTCGTCATCCTGCCGGGCCAGGTCGTCGTCTCATTCCTGCTCGTCGCGCTCGGCGCCTGGAGGCTGCGGGAGCCGCGCTGGCTCGGGATCTGGCTCGCCGCCGTCGCCGTCGAGCTGCTCTGCCGCCACGTCCTGGCCCGACCGGCGCTCTACCGCGACGGCCTCCACGTCACCGCCTTCGACAACTCGTGGCCGAGCGGGCACGCCCTGCGCTGCACGCTCGTCGCCGTCGTCCTCGCCGCCGCATGGCCGCGGCTCCGCTGGGCACTCGGAGCGTGGCTCGTCGCCACCGTCGTCGCGCTCCTGCTCATCGGCGCCCACACGCCGACGGATCTCGCCGGCGGACTGCTAGTAGGAGGGCTTGCCGCAACAGTGGCTGTGTCGCGGATGCCGCGCTGGATCGCCGCGATGCAGCGTCCTCAGTCGCGCCGATAGGAACCGCTATCGGCGCTCCCTGCGTCCTTGCCTCGCGACGCCCATCGCGCCCCCGCGACGAGCACCGTTCCGGCAAGCCCTCCTAGCTCTTCTTGCTTGCGGAGCTGCGAGGCCTCGCCGGAGGCTTCGGGAGGGTTGAGACCTTCTTCTCGAGCGCGCTCAGCCGCCGCTCGAGCTCCTCGAAGCCGCGCGTGCGGCGCTGCAGCTCGTCGACGCGGTCGCCCAGGCCCTTGAGCGCCGAGAGGACGCGGTCGGCGCCCGGCGCCTCGGATAACCGCTGGATCGCCTCCTCACTCAGGTCGGCCAGCCGGCCGAGGAGATCCTTGTTCCGCTCTGCCATCGCTCCTCCTCCCAACGCTCTTCCGCCGGGCGTCGCCGGCTAGGCCGGCGACGCTTCCAGCAAAGGGTCACTCGACGATAACGAGATACTGACGCACATGGACGGGTTCACGTTCTCGACGCCGGTGCGCGTCCGCTTCGCGGACACCGACGCGCAGGGGATCGTCCACAACTCGGCGTACCTCGTCTGGTACGAGATTGCCCGCGTCGAGTATCTGCGCGAGTTCGCCGGCGGCTACCAGGCGCTCCGCGAACATGGGATCGAGGCGCTCGTCCTCGAGTCGTTCTGCCGCTATCGGGTTCCGACGCGCTTCGACGACGATCTCGTCGTCCATTGCCGCTGCCTCGGACTGCGCGGCGCACGCTTCCGCTACGAATACGCGATCACGCGTGGGGACGAGCTCGTCGCGGACGGCCACACCGAGCACGCGTGCGTCGACGCGCGGACGATGCACCCGACGCGGGTTCCCGCGTGGCTCGCGGAGGCGATCGCAGCCGCCGAGGCGGCTAGCCCTTCGGCATGAAGATCTCGCGCGCGATCACGAGGCGCTGGATCTGCGACGTGCCCTCGTAGATCTGGAACAGCTTCGCGTCGCGCATGAGCTTCTCGACCGGGTACTCCTTGATGTAGCCGTAGCCGCCGAAGACCTGGACGGCGTCGGTCGTGACCTTCATCGCGGTGTCGGCGGCGAACCGCTTCGCGAACGAGGAGTAGAGCGTCGCCTTGCGTCCGTAGCCCTGGTCGAGCATCCACGCCGCCTGCCAGCAGAGGAGGCGCGAAGCCTCGATCTCCGTCGCCATGTCGGCGATCATGAAGTTGACGCCCTGGTGCATCGCGATCGGGACGTCGAAGGTGACGCGCTCCTTCGCATAGGCGACCGCATGCTCGTAGGCCGCCTGCGCGACGCCGACGGCGCCGATGGCGGTTCCGGGCCGCGTCGCGTCGAGCGTGGCCATCGCGATCTTGAAGCCGTCGCCCTCCTCGCCGATCCGGTTCTCGACGGAGACGCGGACGTCCTGAAGCGCGAACGCCGACGTGTCGGTCGCGCGCTGGCCCATCTTGTCGAGATGCTTCTCGAGCGTCACGCCGGGCGCGTCCATCGGAACGACGAAGCACGACATCTCCGTCTTGCCGGTCTTCGCGAAGATCGTCGCCCACGCCGCGTAGCCCGCGTTCGTGATGAAGGTCTTCGAGCCGTTGATGACGTACTCGTCGCCCTCGCGCACCGCCGTGGTCTTCAGCGACGCGACGTCGGAGCCGGCGCCGGGCTCGGAGAGGCCGAAGGAGCAGAGGATCGGCTGCTCGAGCAGCGGCGTCAGCCAGGTGCGCTTCTGCTCGTCCGAGCCGAAGCCGATCACCGGGCCGGAGCCGAGGCCGTTCGCCGTGATCGAGGTGCCGATTCCCGAGCATCCCCAGTACAGCTCTTCGCCGACGAGCATCCCGTCGAACGACGGGAGGCCGGGGCCGCCGTATTCCTCGGGCACATGGAGGTTCATCAGGCCGAGGTCGTGCGCCTTCTCGATCACCTCGACGGGGTGCCGCATCTTGTCGTCGCACTCGGCCTCGTGCGGGCGGATCTCCTTCTCCGCGAACTCGCGCGAGAGCGCGCGCAGCTCCTTCTGCTCGTCCGTCAGGGAGAACGAAACGCCGGTAGTCGTGGCGGTCTCGTCGATCGCGACCATCTCTGGAACCTCCGCACAGGGTCGATTGAAAAGGATTGATTGACTAGTCAGTCAACACTACCTTCCCCACCGGAAAGCGGCTTCAAACCGTACGATGCGCGCATGGCGACAACCGCCAAGAAGACCGAGATCGACCCGCTCGACTACCTCGCAGTCGACGCACTCCTCTCCGACGAGGAGCGCGCGATCCGCGACACCGTCCGCCAGTTCGTGACGGAGAAGGTCAAGCCGTACGTCGGCGAGTGGTTCGAGCGCGGCGAGCTGCCGCTGGAACTGATCCCCGAGCTCGCTTCGCTCGGTTTGTTCGGGATGCACCTCGAGGGCTACGGCCTGCCCGAGGCGAGCTCGGTGATGTACGGGCTCGTCTGCCAGGAGCTCGAGGCGGGCGACGCCGGCATCCGCAGCCTCGTCTCCGTACAGGGCTCGCTTTCGATGTACGCGATCTGGAAGTGGGGCTCCGAGGAGCAGAAGCAGCGCTGGCTCCCCGCGATGCATGCCGGGGAGAAGATCGGCTGCTTCGGGCTGACCGAGCCCGACGCCGGCTCCGACCCGGGCGCGATGCGGACGACCGCGAAGCGCGACGGCTCCGACTGGATCCTCAACGGCGCGAAGATGTGGATCACGAACGGCTCGATCGCCGACGTCGCGGTCGTCTGGGCGCGCACGGAGGACGGGGCGATCAACGGCTTCCTCGTCGAGAAGGACATGCCCGGCTTCGAGGCACCGCTCATGCACCACAAGATGTCGCTCCGCGCGTCTATCACCTCCGAGCTCGTGCTCAAGGACGTGCACGTGCCGGAGGAGAACCGCTTCCCCGAGATCTCGACGCTGCGCGGCCCGCTCTCCTGCCTGAACGAGGCACGCTTCGGGATCGTCTTCGGCGTCGTCGGCTCGGCGCGCACCTGCCTCGAGACCGCGCTCGACTACGCGAAGGAGCGGATCGTCTTCGGCAAGCCGATCGCCGGGTACCAGCTGACGCAGCAGAAGCTCGCCGAGATGGCGCTCGAGGTGAACCGCGGCGCGCTCGTCGCCCTCCATCTCGGCCGCATGAAGGACGAGGGGACGCTCCGGCCGGAGCACGTTTCGATGGGGAAGATGGGGAACGTCCGCGGCGCGCTCGACGTGGCCCGCACCGCGCGCTCGATCCTCGGCGGCAACGGGATCACGCTCGAGTATCCGGTCATCCGCCACATGAACAACCTCGAGACCGTCCTCACGTATGAGGGAACGCACGAAGTGCACACGCTCTCGGTCGGCAAGGCGCTGACCGGCGAAAACGCTTTTCGCTAGGAGAGACCCGGGCCGTCGGGCGCCGGCAGCGGGCTCTGCGGTAGTCCTTCGCGCGGCTCGCCTTCGTTGTAGACGCCCGGCGCGACGTCGTTCGGCCCGTCCGGATAGAAGACGCTCGCCAGCCGCTGGATGTGCAGCCTCCCCGGGCCGAGCTCGTACTGGCCGCCGCCGTACATCCGGATCCCCCGCTCCTCGCACGCCTCGATCGTCTCGAGCAACTCGCGCACGGTCCCGAAGCGGGACGGCTTGACGTTCAGCCAGCGCGGCTCGAGCGGCAGGCCGTCGAGGTCGGCGAGGGAGTGAACGGGCGCGTCGAAGCTCAGCCTGTCCTCCGCTCCAACGAGCGCCTCGCGGCAGCCATCCTCGAGCCAGGCGTCCTCGATCACGGCGTCGGGCAACTCCTCGGCGACGGCGCGATAGAGCTCGGGATCGGGGAGAAGGTCGACGCTCGTGCCGCGGTAATACGCCTTCAGGTCGATGACCCGGACTCGGTCGAGCTCCCGCAGCCCGCGCAGCAGCTCGCGGTCCCAGTCGTTCTCCGCATCGAGCTTGAACTCGAGCTCCGGCGCGAGCTTGAGCCAGCTCTCCGGCGCCGAGCGAGTGGAGACGACGAAGCGGACGGGACGCTCCGCGCGCTCGAACACCGCGCCAAGGCCGAGCTCGTTTTGCCGCAACGCGAGGTCGAGCGCCGCGCTCTCGAACGCCCAGCGGCGGTAGCCCTCGGCGAGAGGCTCGGAGCTGTCGAGACGTTGGGAGAAGTCCTCGAGAGTCCAGGTACCGGCGAGCATCAGGTCGTCCGGCACACCGTCGTGCGCGGCGGCGTCGTAGGTGACGTCCTCCCCCTCGCCCACCGCCCCGCCGCCCTCGAGCACGACGGTCGTCGTCACGCGCGCCCAGGCGGACGGCGTCTGCAACTCGCGCCGCTGCAGCGAGTAGCCGTCGACGCGGAGCTCGAGGCCCGAGACGGAGTTCCAGAGCGACATACTCCGAGCATATGACGAAGGGGCTGATCGTGACCGCGCTGGTCGCTCTCGTGCTCGCCGCGCCCGCAGCCGCCGGCCTGCCGCGCGCCGGGACGCTCGTTCCGGGCGTCTCGCTCGGGGGAGTCAGGCTCGGCGAGTCGGCGCATACCGTCCGCACGACGCTCGGCAGCTTCTACGGCGTCTGCGCCGGCTGCGCGCGCCCGACGTGGTACTTCACGTACCGCGCGTACGACAAGCACGGGCTCGGCGTGGAGTTCTCCGCCGGCCGCGTCTCCGCTGTCTACACGCTCTGGGAGCCGGCCGGCTGGCACGCGGCGAGCGGCCTCCGGCTCGGCGCCTCGCCCCTCGCCGTACACCGGCGAGTCGGCTTCATCGAAACGGTCACGTGCTCCAGCTACGACGCGCTGGTCACAGACCACGGGCACGCCCGAACTGCGTACTACCTCTACCAGGGCAGCCTCTGGGGATTCGGACTCTTCCGCCGCGACGCGGGGCCGTGCCGATGATCGAGCTGGTGGACGTCGAGCGCGCGGCGGAGCGACTCGCCGGCGTCGCCCACCGCACCCCGGTCTTCACCTCGCGCACGCTCGACGAGCGCATCGGCGCGCGCATCCACATCAAGGCGGAGTGCTTCCAGCGCGGCGGCGCCTTCAAGTTCCGCGGCGCCTACAACAAGATCTCGTCGCTCGACGACGAGGCGCTCGGCCGCGGCGTCCTCGCCTACTCCTCCGGCAACCACGCGCAGGCTGTAGCGCTCGCGGCGCGGCTCCTCGGCTCGCACGCGACGATCGTCATGCCGGAGGACGCGCCGACCGCGAAGCTCGAGGCGACCCGCGGCTACGGCGCGGAGATCGTCCCGTACGACCGCTACTCCGAAAGCCGCGAGGAGATCGGCGCGCGCCTCGCAGAGGAGCGCGGCCTCGAGCTCGTCAGGCCGTACGACGACCCGCTCGTCATGGCCGGCCAGGGGACGGCCGCGCTCGAGCTCCTCGAGGACGTGCCCGAGCTCGACGTCCTGCTCGTCCCGGTCAGTGGCGGCGGCCTGATCGCCGGCTGCTCGACGGTCGCGAAGGCGGTTCGGCCGGGAATCCACGTCGTCGGCGTCGAGCCCGAGGCGGGAGACGACACGCGCCGCTCGCTCGCGGCCGGCGAGCGGATCCGGATCGACGTGCCGCGCACGATTGCCGACGGCTTGCAGGCGACGGAGCCGGGCGAGCTCACGTTCGAAGTCAACCGGCAGCGGGTGGACGAGGCCGTCACGGTCACCGACTCCGAGATCGTCGCCGCGATGGTCTTCCTCTACGACCGGCTGAAGCTCGTCGCCGAGCCGAGCGGCGCAGTGGGCGTCGCGGCGCTGCTCTCCGGCAGGCTCGACGCCGGCGGCCGGTCGGCCGGCGTCGTCCTCTCGGGCGGCAACGTCGGCGCGACGCGCTTCGCAGAGCTCGTCAGCCGGACTTAGCGAGCAGCCCGCGCAGGCTGACTGCGAAGAACGTGCGCTCGGCCGCGACCACGGCCTCTTCGTCGGCCGGTAGCCGGTCGAGCACCCAGCCTGTGAGCAGCTCGTCGATCCCGCCGTAGACGACGGTCGCGGCGACACGGGGGTCGATGTCCTGCTCGAACTCGCCGCGGGCGACGCCGCGCGCGATCACGCGCTCGATCAGCTCGATCGGCCGCGCGAGCTCTCCGATCCGCTCCGCCAGCTCCGGGCTCCGCCCGAACTCCCGGACGACGACGCGCACGACATCGGGCAGATGGAGCCAGGTGCGGAGGAGGATCGCGGCGATGTGGCGGAGCTGGTCGGCGGCAGGCTCGTCCGTTTCCTCGACGCTCCCGATCCGCTCGAGGAGGACGCTCCAGTTCTCGTGGAAGACGGCCTCGAGGAGCTGATCCTTGGACTCGAAGTAGTGGTAGAGGAGCCCGTGTGCGACGCCGGCTTCCTCCGCGATGTCGCCGACCCGGCTCGCGTGGAACCCCTTGCGTGCGAACACGCGCACGGCGGCGTCGAGGATTTGCCGCCGCTTGTCTTCCGCAGATGCCTGACTCTCAGCCAGACGCGAGAGAATACGCCCCTCGCCGGAGCGCGTCACGCGGCGCGTATCCTGCCGGTAGATGAAACGAGCGCTCCTGCTCCTGCTGGCGCTTGTCTTCCTCGCTGTCGTCGGCTCGGCCGGCGCGTCGAGCTCACAGCCGCGCGTGCTCGCGATCACCTTCGGGCCCGATCTCGAGATCAACCCGGTCACGCAGGGTTTTCTGACGAACGAGCTGTCGCACGCCGCGGACGCGCACTACAACGCCGCCGTCATCCTCCTCGACACGCCGGGAGGCCTGTCGACCTCGATGAAGACGATCTACGAGGCGGAGCTGAACGCGCGGCTGCCGGTGATCGTGTACGTCTCCCCGGAGGGTGCGCGCGCCGCGTCTGCCGGCGTCTGGGTCTCGCAGGCGGCGGACGTACTCGCGATGTCGCCGGACTCGAACATCGGCTCGTCAACCCCGATCGACTCGAGCGGCTCGAACCTCGGCTCCGATCTGCGCCGCAAGGTGATCAACGACGCCGTCGCCTCGCTCACCGCGCTCGCGCAGTCCCATCACCGCAACACGAAGTGGCCGGAGAAGGCCGTCCGCGTCGCGTCGAACCTCACGGCGCAGCAGGCGCTGAAGATGAACGTCGTCGATCTCATCGCGCCCTCGCTCCCGGCCCTCCTGAACCGCTTGCAGGGCTACCACACGAAGGACGCGCAGCGACCGTTCACGCTCAACCTCGCCGGCGCGCACATCGACTACGTCAAACCGGGCTTCGTGACGCGCTTCCTCAACACGATCATCGACCCCAACCTGATCAGCCTGCTCTTCCTGCTCGGACTGATCGGGATCGGCTTCGAGATCTTCCATCCGGGTGTCGTCCTGCCCGGCGTTGTCGGCGCGGTCAGCATGATCGTGGCCCTCTACGGGTTCTCGGTGCTGACCCCGAGCTGGGGCGGCATCGTTCTGATCCTGCTCGGGATAGCGCTGTTCATCGTCGATCTCCATGCGATGACGCACGGGGTGCTGACGATCGCGGGGGTGATCTCACTCGGCTTTGGCTTAGCCCTGCTCTTCCAGAACGAACCCGCGGGATACCACGTCAACACGTGGCTGATCGTCGGGATAGGCAGCTCCATCGGCCTCCTGTGGGCGTTCGCGCTCAGCAAGGGGATCGCGGCGAGACGTTTGCCCGTGCGGACGGGCATCCAGGGGATGATCGGAAAGAAGGCCGAGGTGCGTGGGCCGGAGCTCGTCTTCGTCGACGGCGCGCTCTGGAAGGCGCACACGGCCGACGACTCCACACTCGTCGCCGGCGACGAGGTCGAGGTTGCGGCGGTAAACGGTCTCGTGCTCACCGTGCGGCCGCGCCCTCAGGGTGCATAGCTAGCGATAGGATCGAATCGTGCTTGGTTTTGTCCGTGTTCTGAGGGAGTACGAGCGGGCCGTCATGTTCCGGTGGGGCCGGCTTATCGAGCCGCCACGTGGCCCGGGCCTCGTCTGGAAGATCCCGATCGTCGACCAGCTCGTGAAGGTCGACCTGCGGACGATCACCCTCAACATTCCGCCGCAGGAAGTGATCACCAAGGACAACGTCCCGGTGCGCGTGAACGCGGTCGCCTACTTCAAGATCGTCGATCCGAAGAGCGCGATCGTCGAGGTCGAGAACTTCATGGTCGCGACCTCGCAGATCGCACAGACGACGTTGCGGTCGGTGCTCGGGCAGCACTCCCTCGACGAGCTGCTCTCCGAGCGGGAGAAGATCAACGAGATCCTGCAGGGAATCATCGACCAGGCGACTGGCCCGTGGGGGATCAAGGTCTCGATCGTCGAGGTCAAGGACGTCGAGATCCCGAGCGGGATGCAGCGGGCGATGGCGCGCCAGGCGGAGGCCGAGCGCGAGCGGCGCGCGAAGATCATCAACGCCGAGGGCGAGTTCCAGGCGGCGGAGAAGCTGAAGGACGCGGCGGTCGTGATCGAGGATCACCCGATCGCGCTGCAGCTCCGCTATCTCCAGACGCTCCTCGAGCTTGGCGCCGGCAGTACCTCGACGATCATCTTCCCGGCGCCGATCGACCTGATCAAGCCCTTCCTCGACCGCGCCGGCAAGTAGTCAGAGCCCGAGCAGCTGCGGCAGCTCGCGGAGGCTCTCGATCCGCGGCTCGAACTCCGGCCGTACGCCGTCCCGGTCGAGCAGGATCGCGCGCATCCCGACGGCGAGAGCGCCGTCGATGTCGTCCGCGATCGTGTCGCCGACCATCGCCGCGTCCGCCGGCTCCACGCCGAGCAGGTCGAGGACCGCGCGGAAGATCGAGGCGTGCGGCTTCGTACGCCCGTGGTGGAAGGAGCTGATCCCGGCGTCGACATCGAGCTCATGGTGGCGGGCGAACTCCCGGACGTCGCGGGCGGAGTTGGAGACGAGCCCGATCCTGAGGCCGCCCGCCCGGATTGCCGCGAGCGTGTCGAGCACGTCGTCGTAGAGCTCGAAGTTCTCGTGCCGTTCCCAACCGCGCGTGATCTCGACGGCGCAGTCGTAGGCGGCGTCGGCGTCGCCGCCCATGCCGCGCACGATCCGCTCGGTGAAGCGGAACCAGATCTCGTCGTCGTGCTCGAGCTCGGGATGGCGGCGGAGGTCGACGAGCGCCGCGTCGCGCGCCTCCTCGTACCGGGACGACTCGAGCCGGAGCCCGTAGCGCTCGCCGGCGCGGACGTAGCCCTCCGGGCCGAGCGCAGGCCCGGGACGCGCGAGCGTGAAGTCGACGTCGAAGAGGACTGCGCGCACTGCGGCTACCCTATGGCCGGTTTCGGGGTGTGGCGCAGCCTGGTAGCGCGCTCCGTTCGGGTCGGAGAGGTCCCCAGTTCGAATCTGGGCACCCCGATTTCCTCTCCTCGAGCGCGGGCTACTTCTTCGGCTTGCCCTTGCTGACGACAAGGTTCACGCTCGCGCCCCTGGCAAGGTGCTCGCCCCCACCCGGCGACTGAGAGATGACCTTCCCCTTCTTCAACTTGGACGTCTTCCTCTTGATCGTTCCGACGCTGCAGTTACCGTCGCGGATAGCGCCTCTGGCGACCGCGAGCGACACGTGCTTCACGTAGGGGACGATGCAGGCGATCTTCGTGAACGTGACGGTGACCAACATCGCGGCGTTGACCGTCGCGTAACACGTGCCGTCCTCTGCGCCGATGCAGTTGCCTGACCATGTCGTGAAGACGGAGCCCGAAGCCGGGGCAGCTGAGAGGACCACCTCTGACCCAATCGGGACGTCGAGAAAACACGTCGTGCCGCAGTCGATGCCGCTGAAATTCGTCGCGGTGACGGTCCCCGACCCCGTCCCGATTCTTTTCACCGTTAGCCGCGCCGTGGGCGGAGCAAAGTTGGCGGAGACCGAGCGAGCCGCGGTCATCGTCAGGGTGCAGGTGCCGGTGCCCGTGCAATCGCCCGACCAGCCTGCGAATTGGTATCCGCTGCCCGGAGTTGCGGTGAGAGTGACCCGAGTCCCGTACGTAAAGGAAACATCACAGTTGTTGTAGGGAAGGCAATCGATCCCGGCCGGGCTCGAGGTGATCGTCCCCGGGCCGCCGAGGCCCTCCACATTCAGGTCCGGCCGTTCCGGGACGAAGGCGGCCGTTACGAATACCGCCTGGTTCATCGTGACGTCGCAGTGGCCGGTGCCCGAGCAAGCCCCCGACCAGCCCTCGAAGATGGAACCAGCCGCCGGCGTAGCCGTTAGCTCGACTGCCGTGCCGTAGTCGAAATCCCGCGAGCATGAAGAGGTGCAGCGGATCCCCGCCGGGTTCGACGTCACGGTCCCGGACCCGGCGCCTGTCTTCGTCAGGCTAAGAGCCTCCGGAAGGAGCGTGAAGGTCGCAGTGATGTTCTCCGGGCCGCCCATCGTGAGCTCGCACGTCGGGGCGGTGCTGCAATCGGGGTCACCCGACCAGCCAGTGAAGACGGAGTTCGCGCCCGGCGTCTCCGTCAGCGTGACGGGCGAGCCGTAGGCGTAGGGGTGCGAGCACGTTCCCGGGCAGTCGATCTGCGCGTCGCCCGACGTCACAGAGCCGGCTCCGGCGCCCGCCGTCGAGACGTTCAGCGTGTAGTTCGCCGCCGGCGTCACGTCGATCGCGGCGTTCTGCGTCCCCCACTGCGGCGTTCCGAAGCCGTCAGGCGCGGTCGTGGTCAGCATCCCCGTGCCCCAGACGAGAGCAGAGTTGCTCGGGTCTGGGGACGCCGCGGCGTAGTCGCCCCAGCGGCAGGGAAAACCAGAGGCGATTGAGCAGCTCTCGTCGGCGTCGAGGAAGCTGCTCGTCGCCAGCTGAAGGTCTTCGGCCGTCGTGCCGCTCGACGTCAGCGAGTGCCTGTCCTGCACGCGCCAGTCAGCAAGCTGTGAACCGGAGCCGCTGTTGTAGAAGATCGCTGCGTTGTTGCCGTCGGAGCTCGGCGAGATCGCTGCGTCGAAGGCAAACGTGGAGCCCGGACCCTGCACGGTGCCGACCTGCGTCGGCGTCGAGTCTCCGGGAGTGAGCTCGTACCAGCGCACGACCGAAGGGCCGCCGTTCGTGCCGGCGACGGTGTGCTGCGTCCAGATGCCCTCCTGGGTTGTATTCGGATCCGTCACGGCCACCGCCTGCGTGAGACGCGCGTCCAACGAGTCGAGCACCTCGCTCGTGCCCGGCTGCGGCACATAGGCCGGCAAGCCGAATTGCGGGACGGTGACGCCCGACGGCGCGCTGACCGTGTCGTTGCCGCCGCTGCGGCCGACCGAGTACACGTCGATGTGGGACATGTCGGAGTAGTTCGCGGCCACTACGTAACCGGTGGCCGACGAGTCCGCGATGTTGGCCGGGACAGGCGTGAAATCGTTGCCGCTGATCGCCGACTCGAATTCCGTGGCCGTCTCCGTCGAGTTGTTCGCACAGGTCGTCACGCCGTTTGCCGGCTTGTCGAAGACAAAGATGTTCGACTGGATGTAGCCCAGCGACGAGTCGTCGAATTCGTTCGTGCCGATGATGATCTGGCTGTCGTCGTGACCGAGCTTCGGGTAATCCTCGAGGTTCGACCCGGTGTTGAGTGTGTAGCTGCACCAGTTGGAGGACAGCGAACTCGGACTCGCCGTCTTCGACCATCCGAAGTACAACTGCTCGTCGCCCAGCGCAGCAGCGCAGTCGATCGCGGCATACAGCCAGCGCTGGGCCTCCGGGTCCCATTGGATCTGCGGATCGCAGGTGAAGTCGGTGGTGTGGACGAACGTGCTCTCGTCGAGTGTGTCCGTCGGACTGGTCAGGTTCGTGTTGCTGTAGACCGCGATCTCCGAGTTGATGAACTCGACGTAGTTGCTCGGCCCGATTGCGCCTGTCGAGTCGGAAGGCGTGCCCGTCGTCGAGGCGTCCGTGATGCCCGGCTGATTGAGGCTGCCCGACACCGCGGTGTAGTGGATCGGGGCGAACGTCGTCGACGCGAGTCCGTGCCGCGTCTGCCAGCGCTGATAGCGCCGGTCGGCTCTCGCCTTGGCGTGCGCGTACGCGTTGGGATGGGCGACGAGGGCAGAGATCGCGCCCCGGTCGGGATTGCGCAGCGGCGCTGTCGTCGACGAGAACGCCGGGGCAGCTCCTGCGATCAGAAGGATCGGGAGAAGTGCGACGGCGACGCGAAGGGGCCTCATCCCGCCCTAAGGAGTACTACAGCGGTGTCCGAAGTTCAACCGGATGACTACGCGGCGTATGTGTCACGGAGCAGGCGGAGGCGCTCGTCGAGGATCGGGCGGAGCTCCGGCCGCCGCGGCAGCGCGACCAGGAACGACGCGTAGATCCAGGCGGCGTAGACCGGCACGCACTCCTCGACCAGCTCGGCGTCGTGATCGCCGTACGCCTCGAGCGCTGCCAGCGACGACGGGTCTTCGCGTTCTCGCGCGGAGAGGGCGAGCGCCGCGAGGTCGAACTCGCGCGGGCCGCGACAGGCGGTCTCGAAGTCGTGCCACAGCGGCCCCGGCAGACAATTCCCGAGGTGGGCATCGCCATGGAGCGCCTGGGGCACACCTCCAGGCCGGCGCTCCCCGAGCTCGCGCAGGAGCTCGACGTCGGCGGACGGCTCGAGCGAGTCGAGGAGCGACTCCGTGTCGTTGCGATGCAACTCCGGCAGCTCGCCGCCGTAGTCGGCGAGCGCCTCGTGAATCTCGCGGAGCCCTCTGCCGGCGGCGGCCGGATCGAGCTCGCCGCCGGGCTCGACGTACCGCCAGAACGCGACGACGTGAGCGCCGTGGCGATGCGGGCCGGGCTCGAGGAGATCCGACGGCGGTACGACCGCGGCGCCCGCGCGAGCGGCGTGTGCGGCGACGTCCAGTTCGAGCGCAACGCGCTCCGCCGGCTGGAGCGGCCGGCCGCTCGAGACGCGCGCGACGACCGGCAGCGGGCGAAGGTGGACGAGTACGTGCCACGCGTCGCAGAGGACGACCGGATCGTCGGCGCGCAGCCCGTGCTCGGCCGCGACGGCGACGGCCGCGGCGACCGCGCTCTCGCTCATCCGAACCCGTACGTGCCGGGGAAGCGCTCGGCCAGCAGGCGGACGAGCAGCGCGACCGGCAGGCCGACGACGTTGAGGTAGTCGCCCTCGATCCGCTCGACGAGCGCCGCCCCTTCGCCCTGGATCGCGTAGCCGCCGGCGCGTCCCTCCCACTCCTCGCTCGCGACGTACGCGGCGATGTCGCGCGCGGTCAGCTCGCGGAAGGTGACGAGTGTCACCTCGCGGTGGACTTCCTCCCACGCCGGCGTGAGCAGCGCTAAGCCGGAGACGACCTCGTGCGTACGGCCCGACAACGACTCGAGCATCTCCTCCGCTCCTGCGGGGCCCGCCGGCTTGCCGTAGACGCGGCCGCCGCAGAGAACCTCCGTGTCGCAGCCGAGCACCGGCCGGCCGTCCGCCTCGGCGAGCACCGAGCGCGCCTTACCGAGCGCGTGCGCGACCGGGTCCTCCTCCGCCTCGTCGTAGTTCGGCGCGACGACGTCGAACGGGATCCGGAGCTGCTCGAGGATCTGCCGCCGGCGCGGCGAAGTCGAGGCTAGGAGGAGCCGGGCTGCAGGCGGGCTCGCCAAATCTCCTCCGCCGGCCACTGGCGCGCCCACTCCGCGCTCACGTAGCCGTAGTACTCATGCGTCGCGGCGTCGGCCGGCGCCTGGATCTCGATCAGGTCGAGGATCTCGAAGCCGTTCGCGCGCAGCAGGCGGATCCAGTCGCCGTGCGCGAGGTGGTATTCGACGCCTTCTCCCGGCCACTCGAAGCGGCACATCCCGAACTGCGGCCGCTGGAGGGTCTCGACAGCGGGGACGTCCTCCTCGGGGGAGCAGAGGATGACGAGCGTCGAGTTGCGGAGGAAGACGAGCTCGCCGCCGGGCCGCAGCAGCCGCGCCGCCTCGGGGATCCACTTGTACGGATCGGCCCAGATCGAGGCGCCGTACTCCGAGACGACGAGGTCGAACGACGCGTCGGGCAGCGGCACGTCCTCGCCGAAAGCCTCGATGAACTCGAGCCCGAGACCGAACTTCTCGTTGCAGCGCCGCGCGGTCTCGAGCTGTGCGGGAGTCGGATCGACGCCGACGACGCGCGCTGCGCCGCGCTTCTTCAGCCACGCGCCGAAGTACGCAGTGCCGCAGCCGAGCTCGACGACGTCCTTTCCCGCCACATCGGGGAGCGCGTTGAGCTCGGACTCGGGAACTCCCCAGACTCCCCAGTCGATCTCGTCCTTCGCCCAAGCCGCCTCGGCGCGTGCGTCGGTGTGGGCCGCGTTCGCGCGCGTCCAGGCCTCGACGTTCGGGTGGGTCACTGCCCCGGGAACCAGAGAGCGATCTCGCGCGCGGCCGACTCGGGCGAGTCGGAGCCGTGCACGAGGTTGTCCGGCATCGAGACGGCAAGGTCGCCGCGGATCGTCCCGGGTGCGGCGTTGGCGGGATCCGTCGCGCCGATCGTCATGCGGAGCGTCGCGATCGCGCCTTCTCCCTCGACAACGAGCGCCCAGGTCGGGCCGGAGGTGATGAACGCGACGAGCTCGCCGAAGAAGGGCTTCTCGGAGTGCTCGGCGTAGTGCTCCTCCGCAAGCTCGCGGCTCACGGTGAGCAGCTGCCCCTCGACGACCTCGAAGCCGCGCCGCTCGATCCGGCCGAGGATCTCGGCAGCGAGCCGGCGCCGCACGGCGTCCGGCTTGATGAGGATCAGGCTGCGCTCGACGGCCATCGGCGCGCCACTATAGACGCGTGCGTCAGCGCGTCCGGCGGTGAGCACGCCTCGTGCCGAGCGCGGGCGGCGCTCCGGCTGCGGGCGCTTCGATCGGCGTCTCGCAGTACGGGCAGATCTGCCAGATCGGCTCGAGTGGCGCGCCGCAGCTCGTGCATGCCTGCTTGAGCTTCGTCGTGCAGACCGGGCAGACGAGGAAGGACGACTCGGCCTCCGCATGGCAGACCGGGCAGCGGATGTCGAGCGCCGTCATCCGGTCCTCGATCGCGCGGGTCTCCAGCTCCCGCTCCCGCACCTCGTCGAGGTACTCCGGCGGCCGGAAGAGCATGTAGATGAACGGCCCGACGAACGGCGGGATCAGCCCGACGGCTGTGGAGAGTGCGATGAGCGTCGAATCGTCGAGGCGCCGCTTTGCGTCCTTGTACGTCCAGTAGCCGAGCGCGAGCCAGAAGACGACGATCAGCAGGAAGAAGACGTCGCGGATCGCGTGGAAACCGCCCGAGTTGAGGAAGCTGGCGAGGAGTGTCACGAGACGATTCTCGCGATCAGCCAGCCTACGGCGAAGGCCGCGCCGGCGACGGCGGCGACCACGGCAAGGGCCAGCGCGTAGATCGGCGCCCGCCCGCCAGGACTATGGATTGCCGTGCTCTCCATAAAGCTCCGCTAGAAGGTACAGCGAACCGGTGACGAGCACACGTCCGCCGGGCTCCGCGAGCTCGAGTGCGCGGGCGCGGGCCGCATGGGGATCGGCGACGGATTCGACGCGCGCGAAGTGCGGAGCCGCGAGGGCGGCGAGCTCGGCGGCCGGTAACGCGCGCTCGTTCGGGTTCTCCGTCGCGACGAGCGTCGAGCCGGCGCGCGCGAGCCGCGGGAGGATGGAGTCGACGTTCTTGTCGCGGAGGATCGACCCGACGACGATGTAGTCGCCGGGCTCCGGCAATCGCTCGAGCAGCCATTCGACGGCCTCCGGCGTGTGCGCGCCGTCCCAGATCTCGCGGCCGCGCACCTCGAAGCGGCCGGGCAAGGAGGCCTCCGCAAGCTCGACGTCGCGGCCGAGGAAGGCGCTCGCCGCCTCGAGTGCGCCGCCGATCAGCACCTCGTTCTCCGGAACGAGATACGCGAACTCGTCGTCCGGCAGGACGACGACAGCGTCCCGGCCGGCGACGGCGAGCTTCTCCGCCGCGATCTCCTCGCGCGTGGAGCCGAGCACCTCGGTGTGCTCGAGGCCGACATTCGTGAGCAGGACGACGCGCGCGTCGATGACGTTGGTCGCGTCGAGCCTGCCGCCGAGACCGGCTTCGATCGCCGCCGCCTTCACGCCCCTCGCGGCGAAGTCGGCGAATGCGGCCGCCGTGAGGATCTCGAACTGGGTTGCGCCGAGCTCCTCCGCCGCCGGCCGGACGCGCTCGATCGCCCGCTCGAAGCCGGCGGGATCGGTCTGCAGCCGCTCGTGCCAGCCCGACACGTGCGGCGATGTGTACGCGCGCCCACCGATCGTCGCGGCGAGCCGGCGCGCCGCAGTCGACTTCCCTTTCGTGCCGACGACGTGGATCGCCTCGAAGGATCGCTGCGGGTTGCCGAGCTGCTCGAGAAGCTCGCGCATGCGCTCGAGCCCGAAGCCCTCGGTCGGCCACGGGCTGAGCGACTCAACCCAGAGCGTCGCGCTCGGCAAGGTATTGCGCGAGCTTCTCGCGCTCGGCCTCGACTGCGGCGGGATCCGCGTTCGCGACGAACTTCTCGTTTGCGAGCATCCGCTCGGCCCGGTCGATCTCCTTCTGCAGCCGCGCCCGCTCGGCCTCGATGTCGCCCTGCCCGTCCGCGGCCGGGCGCACGACCGCCTCGAAGATCCGTAAGGAGTCCCCCTCGATCTTGATGCGGACGCCGCTCCGCCGGTAGATCCGCGCCGCCGTCTGCGCCTCGTCGAGCGCGTGCACATCGGCCGCAAACTCGGCCTGCGCCTCGGGCCACGGCGCGACGATCAGCCGCGAGGCGCGAGCCGGAAGCTGCGTCCAGATTTCCTCCGTCACGTGTGGCATGACCGGATGGAGGAGCTTCAGCAGCCGCTCGAGCGCCGCGAGAGCCGTCGCGCGCACGTCCTCCTCGCCGAGCCGCGGCTTGATCGACTCGAGGTACCAGTCGCAGAAGTCGTCGAACGTGAGGTGGTAGAGGCGCTCGACGCCGTGCGCGAAGTCGAAGCGCGCGAGGTCGTCCTCGAGCTCGGCGCGCGTGGCATCGATCCGCGCGAGGATCCAGCGCTCCTCGACCGAGCTCGGCCGCGCCTCCGGCTCGACCGCGCCTGCCATCAGCAGGAGCCGGCTGGCGTTCCAGAGCTTGTTTGCGAGCTTCCGCCCCTCCTCGATCGTCCCGTACGAGAAGCGCGGATCCTGGCTCGAGGTCACCTTGAGCAGCCCGTACCGCGTCGCGTCGGCGCCATACGGCTCGAGCACGTCCTCGGGGTCGATGCCCGTCCCCATCGTCCGCGACATCCGCTTCCCCTCCGGGTTGAGGAGCGTCGAGTGGATGAGCACGTCGGCGTACGGCTCCTCTCCGGTCAGCTCGAGGCCGGAGAAGATCATCCGCGCGATCCAGAGGAAGATGATCTCGCGCGCGGTCGCGACGAGATGGCCGGGGTAGTAGCGCTTCAGCTCGGGCGTCTCCTCGGGCCAGCCGAGCGTCGCGAACGGGTAGAGCGCCGACGAGAACCACGTGTCGAGGACGTCCTCCTCCTGCCGCAGCTCGGCCGAGCCGCACTCGGCGCACGCCGTCGGCTCGGTCTCGGCGACGGTGACGTGGCCGTCGGGGCAGTACCAGACGGGGATGCGGTGGCCCCACCAGATCTGGCGGGAGATGCACCAGTCGCGGACGTTTTCCATCCAGTCGAGATAGACGCGCGCGAAGCGCTCCGGAGTGAAGTGGACGCGGCCTTCCTTCACCGCTGCGATCGCGGGCGCGGCGAGCTCCTCCATCGCGACCCACCACTGCGGCACGACGAGCGGCTCGATGCGGGTGTGACAGCGCTCGCAGTGGCCGACGGAGTGGCGGTAGCTCTCGCGCTTGTCGAGTTGGCCGCGCTCGGCGGCCCAGTCGAGGACGCGCCGGCCGGCGTCCTCCTGCGTCATCCCGGCGAGCTCGCCGGCGGCGTCGTTCATCAGCCCGTCCGGTCCGATCACCGTCAGCTCGGAGAGCTCGTGGTCGCGGCCGATCTCGAAATCGGTCGGATCGTGGCCCGGAGTCACCTTGAGCGCGCCCGTCCCGAACTCCCGCTCGACACGCTCGTCGGCGATCACCGGCACGTGGCGCTCGACGAAGGGGACGACGACCTCCTTGCCGACGATGTCGCGGTAGCGCTCGTCGGAGGGATGAACCGCGACGGCGACGTCGGCGAGGATCGTCGCCGGCCGAACCGTCGCGATCGTGACGTGGCCGGAGCCGTCGGCGAGCGGATAGCGGATGTACGAAAGCGCGTCGTCTTCGTCTTCGTGCTCGACCTCGAGGTCGGAGAGCGCGGTCCTGTCCTTCGGGCACCAGTTGACGATGCGGTTGGCGCGGTAGATGAAGCCGCGCTCGTAGAGGTGGACGAACCAGCGGATGACCGCCGCGTAGTAGTCCGGATCCATCGTGAAGCGCGTGCGCCCGTAGTCGAGCGAGGCGCCGAGCTGCCGGAACTGGCTCATGATCGTGCCGCCGTAGCGCTCGAGCCACTCCTGCACGTACGCGTCGAAGCCGTCGCGGCCGAGGTCGCGCTGGCTCTTGCCCTCCTTCGCCAGCGTCCGCCCGATCGACGCCCAGGTCGAGATGCCGGCGTGGTCGTAGCCGGGTTGGAAGAGCGTGTTGCGGCCGCGCATCCGGTGGTAGCGGACGAGCGTGTCCTCGAGGGAGAGCTGCAGGCAGTGGCCGATCGTCAGCGAGCCGGAGATGTTCGGCGGCGGGTGCATGACGACGTACGCCTCGCCGGGCGCGTCGGGATCTGCCGCGTAGAGACCTTCCTCTTCCCAGGTCTGCTGCCAGCGCTGCTCGACACCTTGCGGCGTGTAAAGCGTGTCCATCGGGCGGATGTTGTCAGGCAGCGACTATGAGCCGAGCTTAGCCGTCGCGCGCTTGGGCTGGGGCCAGGAGCCGCCGACCTGCTCGAGGATCGTCTCGAGCATCGCGAAGGAGGAGAGGACGTGCTCGCGCGCGAGCTCGCGGGCGCCGGCAGGGCTACCGGCCGCGAGCGCCTGCCGGATCGCGCGATGCTGCTCCGCGTTCTTCACGTAGAGGCCGTCGGTCGAGTGGTCGCCCGGCGCCCAGACGGCGGGACCGGAGAAGGAGCGGCGCGCGCTCTTCGCGAGCTGCTCGACGAGCGGCAGGTCGGCGACGCGGTAGATGACGTCGTGGAAGGCGTGATTCGCGCGCACCCACTCGCCCATGATCGAGCGGCGCGCCTCGCCCGGCTCGCGTTTCCGCAGGTCGCGCGAGATCTCGGCGAAGCGCTGCTCCGCCTCCTCGAGCTCGGCGAGCTCGGCCGGCGTGATCTTCGTCGCGGCGACCCCGGTCGCGAGCGCCTCGAGCTCGCCGCGCACCATGAACGCCTCGTGCAGTTCCTCCCGCGAGATCGTGCGGACGCGGACGCCGCGGTTCGGGACGAAGGAGACGAGCCCGAGCGCAGCGAGCCGGCGGAGCGCCTCGCGGATCGGCGTGCGCGAGACGTTGAACTGCTCGGACAGCTGTTCCTGGCGGAGGACGGTACCCGGCTCGAGCTCGCCGGCGACGATCGCCTCCTCGATCACGAGCGCGATGTCGTCGGCCTTCGTGCTGTCGAGGCTCGGGGTCACGCGGCGAGTGTACGCGCCTGTGGCGCGGCTACTCGTTGCCGTGATCGCGTTCGCAGAAGTCCGGGCACGTGCAGTCTGCGAGCTCGGCGATCGGAGGATCCTCCGGGTCGAGCAGCGCCTGCTCCTCGTACGCCTCCTTCGCCTGCATGATCGTTTCGCTCATCTGACTCCTCCTCAGTCGAGTCGTTCGTAGGCCGGCAGCGTCAGGAAATCCTCGAGCTCGTCGGCGAGCGCGATCGACGCGAAGATCGACTTCGCCTCGTCGCCCGCCTCCACCGCGGCGATCTCGTCGCGCACCTGCTGCTCGGAGATCCGGTCGTGTTTCACCCACTGCCAGATCTGGGAGCGGGAGATCTCGGCCGTCGCGGCGTCCTCCATCAGGTTGTCGATCGCGGCGGCGCCGACTCCGTGCAGCCAGGAGTCGAGATAGCGCACGCCGACCGAGACGTTCGTGTGGACGCCGGCGTCCGTGATCTCGCCGGGCGTGTCGGGAATCGACAGGAGCGCCGCCTCGTCGGGCACGACATCGTCGCGCAGCCGCTCGAGCTGGTTCGGCCGCTCGCCGAGCACGCCGTCGAAGACTTCGGTGCAGACCGGGACGAGATCCGGATGCGCGACCCACGAGCCGTCGAAGCCGTCACCCGACTCGCGCTCCTTGTCCTCCCGCACCTTCGCGAGCGCGATTTCGTTCACCTCCGGGTCCTTGCGGGACGGGATGTACGCGGCCATGCCGCCGATCGCGTGCGCGCCGCGGCCGTGGCAGGAGCGGACGAGCAGCTCGGTGTACGCGCGCATGAACGGCACGGTCATCGTCACCTGCACGCGGTCCGGCAGCACCCAGTCGCGCGCGCGGAACTTCTTGATCGCGCTGAACATGTAGTCCCAGCGGCCCGCGTTCATCGCGCAGCCCCAGTCCCGGAGCTCGTAGAGGATCTCCTCCATCTCGAACGCCGCGAGAATCGTCTCGACAAGGACGGTGCAGCGGATCGTCCCGTGCGGCAGTTCGAGGGCGTCCTCGGCGAGCGAGAACGCGTCTGCCCAGAGCCGCGCTTCGAGGTGCGACTCGAGCTTCGGGAGGTAGAAGTACGGCCCGCTGCCGCGCTCGAGCTGCTCGTGCGCGTTGCGCGCCATGTGCAAGCCGAAGTCGAAGAGCGACGCGGAGACCGGCTCGCCGTCGACGAGGACGTGGCGCTCGGGGAGATGCCAGCCGCGCGGCCGGATCAGGAGCGTCGCGATCTCCTCGTTCAGGCTGTAGGTCTTGTCCGGCGTCTCGAGGGAGATCTCGCGGCGGACGGCATCGCTGACGTTCCGCTGGCCATCGACGACGTTCTGCCACGTCGGCGAGCACGCGTCCTCGTAGTCGGCCATGAAGACGCGCGCACCGGAGTTGAGCGCGTTGATCATCATCTTGCGTTCGACCGGGCCGGTGATCTCGCAGCGCCGGTCGCGGAGATCCGCCGGCGCCTCGGCGACCTGCCACTCCGCCTCACGGACGTCCTTCGTCTCGCCCAGGAAGCCGGGGAGCGCGCCCGCGTCGAGCTCCGCCTGCCGCTCCTGCCGCCGCTCCAACAGCTCGCGGCGGCGCGGGTTCAGCTCGCGCTGGAGCCGGACGACCAGGTCGAGGGCGTCCCGCGTCAGCACCCCCTCGTCGGCGGGGGCGAGGATCTCGAGCGCGTCGAGCGTGCTCAAGCAGGCTCCTTTACGAACTGCGCCTCTTCGGTCGAGCCCTTGAGAGCGAGCGTCTCACTGTCGGGCGAGACGGCCTGCGTGACGAGATCGAAGTAGCCGGCGCCGACCTCGTGCTGATGGCGGGTCGCCGTGTAGCCGAACTCCTCGAGCTCGAACTCGCGCTCCTGCAGCCGCACGTAGGCGGGCATCTGCTCCTCGGCGTAGCCGCGGGCGAGCTCGAACATCGACGCGTTGAGCGAGTGGAAGCCGGCGAGCGTGATGAAGAGGAAGCGGTAGCCCCACTCGCCGAGCTGGTCCTGGAAGGACGCGATCTGGTCGTCGGAGAGGTGCTTCCGCCAGTTGAAGGACGGCGAGCAGTTGTAGGCGAGCGGCTTGCCCGGGAACTTGTCGTGCATCGCCTCCGCGAACTCCTTCGCCTCGCCGAGGTCCGGCGTCGAGGTCTCGAACCAGACGAGGTCGGCGTACGGCGCGTACGCGAGGCCGCGCGCAATCGCCGCGTCGATCCCGTCGCGCACGCGGTAGAAGCCCTCCGCCGTCCGCTCGCCCGTCACGAAGTCGCGGTCGTACTCGTCGACGTCGCTCGTGAGGAGAGCCGCACTCAGCGCGTCCGTCCGTGCGACAAGCACGGTCGGAACGCCGCAGACGTCCGCAGCGAGCCGCGCCGCGTTCAGGGTGCGCACGAACTGCTGCGTCGGGACGAGCACCTTGCCGCCGAGATGGCCGCACTTCTTCTCGGAGCTGAGCTGGTCCTCGTAGTGGACTCCAGCGGCGCCTGCCTCGATCATCGCGCGCATCAACTCGAAGGCGTTGAGCGGGCCGCCGAAGCCTGCCTCGGCGTCGGCGAGGATCGGCGCGAGCCAGTACGTCCCGTTCCGGTCCTCCGCGAAGTCGATCTGGTCGGCGCGGAGCAGCGCATTGTTGAAGCGGCGGACGAGCGAGGGGACGCTGTTCACCGGATAGAGGCTCTGGTCGGGATACGTCGAGCCGGCGAGATTGGCGTCGGCTGCGACCTGCCAGCCCGAGAGGTAGATCGCATCGAGACCCGCGCGGACCATCTGCACGGCTTGGCCGCCGGTCAGCGCACCGAGCGCGCGGACTGGGTCGTCGCGGCCGATCAGCTCCCACAACCGCTCGGCACCGAGTTTGGCAAGCGTGTGCTCGGGGACGACAGAGCCGCGAAGCCGCACGACCTGCTCCGCCGTGTACGTCCGCTCGATCCCGCGCCAACGCTCGTCGTCGTGCCACTGGGACTCGAGTTGCCGGGCCGCCTCGTCGATCATCTCGCCTCCTCAACCTGTAGGGGATTTCGGATCCAAGATATACCACGGGCAGCGGTTGTTACACCTAATTAGGCGTAACTCCCGCGGATTTGGGATCCGGCTTAGAGGTTGTAGTAGCGGTAGACGACCTCGGCGACGCAGACCGGCTTGTCGCCGCCGTCCACCTCGATCGTCGCCGTCATCGTCGTCTCGCGGCCCCAGTCCTCTTGCCTGACCGCGTCGACACGGAACGTGCCGCGCACGCGGGAGCCGGAGGGAACGGGCGCCGGGAAGCGCACCTTGTTGAGCCCGTAGTTGAGCGCCATGCCGGCACCGGGGTCGTCGTGCGGAATCACCTCGTACGACATCGCCGGCAGCAGCGAGAGCGTCAGATAGCCGTGGGCGACGGTGCCGCCGAACGGCGTCTGAGCCGCCATCTCGGGATCGACGTGGATGAAGTTGTGGTCGTGCGTCGTGTCGGCGAACGCCTGGATCATCTCCTGCGGAACATCGATCCAAGACGACGGGCCGAACTCGGCACCGACTTCGATGGCTGTCATGCCGGGGAGATTACGCGGTCTTCTCGACCGGCTCTTCCGGTTCGTCGCCTTCGGCGGCGCTCGTGACGAGCGTCGGGCGAATCCCCTGCGAGATGCACTCCTTCGTGATCACGCACTTCGTCACGTCGCGGCGCGACGGCAGCTCGAACATCACGTCGAGCAGCGCGCCCTCGATGATCGACCGCAGGCCACGGGCACCGGTCTCACGCTCGAGCGCACGGTCGGCGATCTCCCACGTCGCGTCCTCGGTGAAGACGAGCTCGACGTTGTCGTAACCGAAGAAGCGCTGGTACTGCTTGATGAGCGCGTTCTTCGGCTCCTCGAGGATCTGGACGAGGTCCTCGCGCCGCAGCTGGTGCACGGCGGACACGACCGGGAGGCGTCCGATGAACTCCGGGATCAGGCCGAAGTTGAGGAGGTCCTCCGGCATCACCTGCGTGAGCAGCTCAGACGACTCGAAGCCGTGCTTCGAGCGGATGTCGGCGCCGAAGCCGACGGCGTTCGCGCCGATCCGCCGGGCGATGATCTTGTCGAGGCCGGCGAACGCGCCTCCGCAGATGAAGAGGATGTTCGTCGTGTCGATCGAGAGGAACTCCTGGTGCGGATGCTTGCGCCCGCCCTGCGGCGGCACCGAGGCCACCGTCCCCTCGAGGATTTTCAGGAGCGCCTGCTGGACGCCCTCGCCCGACACGTCGCGCGTGATCGACGGGTTGTCCGCCTTGCGCGCGACCTTGTCGACCTCGTCGATGTAGATGATCCCGGTCTCCGCCTTCTTGATGTCGAAGTCGGCAGCCTGGATCAGCTTGAGGAGGATGTTCTCGACGTCCTCGCCNNTCCTCGCCGACGTAGCCGGCCTCGGTCAGCGCCGTGGCGTCGGCGATCGCGAACGGGACGTTGAGGATCCGCGCGAGCGTCTGCGCGAGCAGCGTCTTGCCGCAACCGGTCGGGCCGAGCAGGAGGATGTTCGACTTCTGGAGCTCGACGTCGTCCTCTTCCTGCCCCATCTGGACGCGCTTGTAGNNTGTAGTGGTTGTAGACGGCGACGGAGAGCGTCCGCTTCGCCTCTTCCTGCGAGACGACGTAGTCGTTGAGGACGGCGTAGATGTCCTTCGGGCGCGGCAGGTTGTCGAGATCGAGCGTGGTCGGAGTCGTCAGCTCCTCGTCGATGATCTCGTTGCAGAGATCGATGCACTCGTCGCAGATGTAGACGCCCGGACCGGCGATCAACTTCTTGACCTGGCGCTGGCTCTTGCCGCAGAAGCTGCAGAGGAGCTGCTCGTTTCCGTCTGTCGCGCGTGCCATTTTCGGTTTCTACCTCTGTTTGTCCGTTGCGTCTACGCCCGTTAGCGCTGGGCGATCACCTGGTCGACGATCCCGTACTCGTGCGCTTCTGCCGCGGTCATGTAGTAGTCGCGCTCCATGTCCTTCGAAACCTTGTCGATCGGCTGACTTGTGTGGCGAGCGAAGATCTCCTCCAAGCTCCGCTTGAGATTGATCGTCTCGCGCGCCTGGATCTCGATATCGGTGCCCTGTCCCTGGAATCCGCCGGAGACTTGGTGGATCAGGATCTTGGAGTTCGGCAGCGCAGTCCGTTTTCCCTCCGCACCGGCCGAAAGAAGCAGTGCACCCATCGACATCGCAATCCCGCAGCACGTCGTCGCGACGTCCGGCTTGATGAACTGCATGGTGTCGTAGATGGCCAGCCCGGAGTAGACGGAGCCGCCGGGCGAGTTGATGTAGAGGTTGATGTCCTTGTCCGGGTCTTCGGACTCGAGATGGATCATCTGGGCGACGATCAGGTTCGCGACCTGGTCGTCGATCGGGGTGCCGAGGAAGATGATCCGCTCGTTGAGCAGCCGCGAGTAGATGTCGAAGAAGCGCTCGCCGCGCGAGGTCTGCTCGATGACGGACGGAATGACGAGATTCGTGGGCTGATTCATGTCACCGCTCCTTCGCCGGGGGTCCAAAGTTTCGTGTCGGTCGGGGGTTTCTCCTTGTCGGGCGTCCAAATCGATTCGCGGGCCTCGGCCTGCGCCTTCGGGATCGGCTTCACCTCGGCGGCGATGCGATCGAGAGCCTGCCGCAGGCGGAGGTCGTCGCGGAGCGTCTCGAAGCGGCCGCTCTCGCGGAGCGCGACGAGCATCTCGCCGCTGTCGTCGCCGAGTGCCTCAGCCTGCTCGCGGACGAGGTCTTCGACTTCGGCGTCCGGCACGTCGAGCTCGAGCTGGTCGGCGACCGCGTCGAGGACGAGCTCGCGGGCGACCGAGCGCTGCGCTTCCTCGTGGAGACGCGCGAGGAGGTCGTCGGGATTCTGGCCGGTCATCGCGAGGAAGGTCTCGAGCGGGACACCCCGCGCCTCGACCTGCCGCGCGACGCCGCGCAGCAGCTCCCGTGTCCGCGCGTCGACGAGCGGTCCTGCAGCGTCCACCTTCGAGGCGGCGACGAGCGCATCGGCGGCGTCGGCCCGGAAGCGCGACTCGATCTCGTCGGAGATCTGCTCGCGCAGGCGCGACTGGATCTCGTCCCGCAGCTCGGCGATCGTCTCGAACTCGCTCGCAGCGCGGGCGAGGTCGTCGTCGGCCGGCGGCAGAACCTTCTCCTTGATCTCCTTCACCGTGGCGGTGAGCGTCTGCGTGGACTCGTCGGAGAGCTCGAAGCTGATCTCCTTCGACTCGCCCGCGGCCAGACCGACGAGCTCGCGCTCGATCTCCTCGACGACGGCGCCGCGACCGAGCTCGATCACGTAGTCCTTGCGGGAGTCGCCGTCGGTGCCGAGGAGGTCGACGATCACCGTGTCGTCGGCGGCGACCGGGCGTCCTTCGACCGGGACGAGCTCCGCAACCGTCGACCGCAGCGCGTCGAGCTCCGCCTCGACGAGCTCTTCGGGGACCTCCGCTTCCTCGCGTCCGACCTCGAGCAGCGTCCAGTCGGCGACCTCGGGCTTCTCCTGCACAGCGACGGTCGCGGTGAACGACCAGTCGGCGTCGTCGGAGTCGGGAAGCTGGAAGTCGTACTCGGGCTGCGCCACCGGCCGGAGCCGCGTGCGCGCGGCGGCGTTCCAGAACCAGCCGCCGATGTGGCTCTCGACCGCCTCCGTCATCAGCCGCTCGCGGCCGACGCGCTGGAGGAGCACCTGGCGCGGAACCTTCCCCTTGCGGAAGCCCGGGATCTTGACGCTCTGCGCGAGATCCTCGGCGGCGTGCTCGACCGCGTGGTGGACGTCGTGCGACGGCACCTGAACCGTCAGGCGGACGCGGTTCTCGGGCAGCTCCTCGACCAGGGTGTCCACGCGGTTCATTCAAGCAGGGAACCTGTGCCCAAGGTCGAACGTTCAAGCCGCGTGGACGCCTGGACGATCCTCATGCTCGGCGGCGCCGCCGCCATCTGGACGGCGATGCTCTCCGCCGTGGCCTACGTCGTCCACGCGCGGCCGTAGGGAAGGCCCGGCGAAACAGTGGCTGTGTCGCGCGGCCACACTGGAGCGCCGCGACTCCTCGCTTCGCTCGTCGGCCGGCTACGCCGGCTGCGGCGTCCTCAGTCGCGCCGATAGAACACCGCTATCGGCGCTCCCTGCGTCCTTGCCTCGCGACGCCCAGCGCACCCCCGCAACGAGCACCGTTCCACCGGGCCTTCCAATGCGGGCGGAGGGATTCGAACCCCCAAGCTCCTAAGAGCACCGGCACCTAAAGCCGGCGTGTTTGCCAGTTCCACCACGCCCGCGCGCGCCGGAAAGCGTACTTCCGTATTAGCATCGGGGTCCGTGGCAGGGATGCGGCCTGAGGATGTCTACGCCGTGGCGAGTGCCGGCGACCCGCGCCTGTCTCCGGATGGGCGGCTCGTCGCCTACGTCGTCACCCGCATCGACCAGGAGGAGAACGCCTACCGCAGCGCGATCTGGCTCGCGCCGGTCGACGGATCCGAGGAGCCGCGCCAGTTCAGCTCCGGCGAGCGCCGCGACCTTTCCCCCCGCTGGTCGCCCGACGGCCGTTGGCTCGCGTTCGTCTCCACCCGCGACGGCGAGGAGGAGAAGGCGAAAGGGCAGCTCTACGTCGTGCCGGCGCACGGCGGCGAGGCGCGCAAGCTCACCTCCGGCGACGAGTCGGTGGAGTCGATCGCGTGGTCTCCCGACTCCAGCCGCATCGCCTTCGCACGCCGGGTGCGCGACGCAGCCTACGACGAGGAGGACGACCGCAAGCGGGCGCCGCGGCGGTTCACGCGCGTCTTCTACAAGCTCGACAGCGTCGGCTGGGTCGGCGATCGCCGCAGGCACCTGTTCGTCGTCGGCCTCGACGGCGGCGACGAGCGCCAGCTCACGCAGGGCGACTGCGAGAACGAGGATCCGGCCTGGTCTCCGGACGGCTCCCGCCTTGTCTTCCCCTCGATGCGCGGCGAGCGCTGGGACGTCGATCTCGTCACGCGGCTGTACGAGCTCGAGGTGGACGCCGACGGCGCCGAGCCGCGCCAGCTGACCCCCGACGACGAGGAGGCGTACAAGCCGGCGTTCTCCCCGGACGGCTCGCTCATCGCCTACCACTGCTCGCCCCACGACCACACCTCTCCGCATCACGGCCAGATCGCGGTGATGCAACCCGACGGCAGCGAGCGCCGGATCCTCACGGCCTCACTCGACCGCCAGTGCAGCCCTTATCCGATGCTGCGCGACCCGGTCTGGGACGGCGGCCGAATCGTCTTCACGGTCGAGGACGCCGGCAACGTCCACGTCTATGCCGTCGCGCCGGACGGTTCCGGCGAGCCGGGGCTGCTCGTCGGCGGCGAGCAGTCGATCGGGCTCTGGGACGTCGTCGACGGCGTCCTCGTCTACGCCGCGACGACCCACACTCGCCCGGCCGAGCTCTTCGTTGGAGAGGGCCGGCGGCTGACCAGCGTCACCGACGACTTCGCCTCCGGCCGCGAGCTCGTAGAAGTCGAGCGCTTCACGGCGACGTCCGCCGACGGGACGGAGGTCGACGCGTGGCTCGTCCGCCCTGCCGGCTTCGAGGAGGGCAAGAGCTATCCGACGCTGCTCACGATCCACGGCGGGCCGTTCACCCAGTACGGCACCGGCTTCTTCGACGAGGTCCAGGTCTACTCCGGCGCCGGCTATGCAGTGCTCTTCTCCAACCCGCGCGGCGGGTCCGGCTACACGGAGGCGTGGGGACGCGCGATCCGCGGCCCGATCGACGGCGGCGGCAGCGGCTGGGGCGGCCTCGACTACGAGGACTTGATGGGCGTCGTCGACTCGGCTCTCGAGAAGTTCCCGTTCCTCGACGCGGACCGGCTCGGCGTGCTGGGCGGCTCCTACGGCGGTTACATGACCTCGTGGATCATCGGCCACACGAAGCGGTTCAAGGCTGCGCTGTCGGAGCGCGCGGTCAACAGCCTGACGAGCATGTTCGGCTCGAGTGACGTCGGCTGGGTCTTCAAGGACCAGTTCGGTGGCCCGATGTGGGGCGACATGGACGCCTACCTCGCGATGTCGCCCGCCACGTACGCGAGCGAGATCGAGACACCCGTCCTCGTCCTCCACTCCGAGAACGACCTCCGCTGCAACATCGAGCAGGGCGAACTGCTCTTCAACCTCCTGCGGGTGATGGACAAGGAGGTCGAGATGCTCCGCTTCCCGAACGAGAGTCACGAGCTGTCGCGCTCCGGCTCGCCGCTGCACCGGGTGATGCGGTTCGACGCGATGCTCGAATGGTTCGGGCGCTACCTCTCCCCCGGGAGCTGACCGTGCGCGCCATCGGGGTGTTCGTCGGCGTTTTCGCGGTGGTCGTCGCCGTCCTCTTCGCGGCGGTCGGCCAGATCGGGAAGATCGACCGCCAGACGCTCGTCGTCGTTTTCGTGGTCGCCGCGGTCGCAGCAGTCGTCGGAGCCTGGCGCAGCGCGCGCCCCTGAACCGGGAAACCCGCGAGGCGACAACGGGGCGACTGGCGGACCGTTCCGCGGAAATCACGGATGCGGTCGGCGGCCTCCCGCGGCAATGCTCAACACGAACCCTTGAGGAGGAAAAGCTGATGCCTCACCTTCCTGTAGAGCGACTTCTACTCGTATCGGTGGCGGCTCTCGCCGTCCTCGCTGCGGGATGCGGTGGCGGCGGCAAGGCGTACAGCGTCGGGCCCTTCCGAACCTGCGTCGCAAACCACAGCCTCACGTTCGCGGCAGCGCACGGCGACTACATCGCCCGGGACGCATCCGGCGGCGGGGGTGGCATTCGGTTCGAGGGCAACCGCGTCAACGTGGGCTTCGAGCGCTCGGCCGATCAAGCGGGCAAAGAGGTTCGCCAGCTCGAGATGATGGGCGACAAGCGGGCGATGGCCTACAACGTCGGCAACGTCTACATCTCGTGGGACAAGACCCCGACAGACCAGCAGAAACGCGTCGTCGAGGGCTGCCTCTCCTAGGTCGTGAGTGGTCCTCGGTGGAGGACCTTCAAACCACCACCTTGGTTTGAATAAGGAAACTTTGGTGGGCCTGAGTGGAGGACTCTCAAACCACTCGTTCGCCGACCTTCTCCAGTGTCTCACGTGTGACACGTCGGACCAACGCCGACATTCTTCAAGCTCTGCGCCGGCTGGATGGCCGGACGGACGCCGCAAGTTCGGGACGGTCGGCGGCGCAGTCGTGTCCGTCCTCGCGCAGACGGACTCGGAGATGCGTGTGAAGGCGATCCACGCCGAGGTCGAGCGCCTGCTCGGCGGAAGTGTGTCCCGTTACTCGGTCTCGGATTACCTTCTTACCCGCTCGAAGGGGGCACGGCCGCTCTTCGTCCGGACCCGTCACGGTCACTACCGGCTGCTACGGCCCGAGTGAGCTTCACGCTCAATGGTTTCAGCCCGGCACGGCCGCATCTTTCAAACCCGCCGGAACCTCTGGCCCGCCTGCTTGAGCTCCGAACCCTCGCATGTAGCGCGATCCGCGAACTCAGCAGGCGCATCTTCAGCGTACGACAGGTTCCCTCAAAGACACAAGAGGCTTGGGCGGCACCGACCACTAAGAACTGGGCGCGTCGACCGCTGCGAAGTCATACCCGCGATGGCTCGTGGGGCCAGTAACGCCCGGCGCGTTTGATGTCGTCTAGTACCTCCTTGGCGGCGGCTTCGACAGGAGTAAACGAGAAGTTGATCGACGTCTTCACGATCTCGCGGATTGACATCGACGGCAGGTTCTTCAGCTCCGCTGTTCGCGCCTCGAGCATCTGCCATGAGTGAGGCTGCGTGAAGGTCGTTCCGTCTGGGTTGCGGTATTTCTTAGGAGGGAATACCTCATCGAAGTCGCGCTCGCCCCACTCGCTGTCTGGGAACGCGATGGAGCTTGAGTACGTGCCGTCGTAGTCAGGTTTCACGCTTGCCATCCGCGCGGCTACCGCAACCGGAGACCCGAAGACCGAGCAGTTGTATTTCAGGGGCGTACCTACGTAGCCGACCACTACCGCTCCGGACGCGATGCCGATGTGCGGACAGAAGCTCCACGGATCGTGGTCCGCCATCCATCGAGCCGTCTCAACCGCCTCCCGAAAGGGATCGTCTGAACCGAACTCGTCCGAGAAGACGAGCATCACTTCGTCACCGATGTACTTGTCGATGATGCCTTTGCCGTGCCTGAGCGCTTCCGCGCCGATCCACGCAAAGAACCATTGAACGAAGATCAGCGTCTCCGTGGGCGTCATGTCCACCGTTCGTCCCGAGAAGTTCGCCATGTCGGCGAAGAGCACCGTGGCGTTGATCTCCCTCCCTTTGACCGGCATGGTTGCGCCCGCCCCGTCGTCGAGCGCCGCGTCCACCGTCAGATGCGACGAGACCAGGAAGTCTTCGAGCGAGCGAAAGTCGTCTTTGATCGTCACCAACTACCTCCTGGCCGGACGAGATCTTGCATCTACTTTGCAGCCGTTCGCGGGGCCCTGACCCTCCGCAAAAAAACGCGCTAGCTCCAGCTGGTGCTGCGGCGGCCCGCCTCCGACCTAGCTGAGTTCCTTGCACCGATCGCACTTAGGCCGTCCGCCTGTCCCTGGTACACGGTTCTCGGGCTTGATCGCCCGACCGTAATGACAGTCACTGTTGTCGTGGTAGACATCCCGATGGCCGTCCTCTTCCTCGGGCGTGACAGTGTGGAATGGCGCGATCTTCATGCCAACCTTCTTTCGTAGCTTGCGAACGAATGTTCGCAGGGCCATCGGACACTACGGAGCGGACACTCGGGGATCAACCTGGCGTCCTCACGACCCCTTGGGGGCGCGTCTACTCGCGGGACGGCATACCAGGGTGCCCGGGCGGGACTCCCCACGCGGCGATGCACTCCGCGTAGTCGGCGCCGAGCAGATTCGGCACCGCGCTTGTCGGTTGGAGGAGGAGGTCCCATCGATCCTCGTAGTCGAGAAACCGCTTCGCGATCAACGTCCGGCGCGGGTTATCGCGGTGCTCTTGGCCTCCCTGACCCGGCGTCCCGAGCCAACGCCTGTGCTGCGCGTAAGCCGCCGCTGCTACATGATTGAGTGGGACGACGAAGAAGCTGGGGCGGCTCTTGATCTCGTGAAGCTTGACAAGGACGACCCACTCGTTATCCGCCATCGACGGCCGCTCGATGCCCGCGTTCATCATGAACTGGTTGCCGAAGCTCGCAGTCTTCGTCTGGATGGCCACGAGAATTCCCGCCTCGCGGTACTGCGCTAGTACGTCCGTTCCTGGCGCGTTCTTGATCGTTGGAGTCGCGAGCCACCCTCGCAGCGACAACTCGGCGGCTACGTAGTACTCGCCCGCCGCACCCGTGAGGCCAGTGCCACGCTTTTTCGTGTTCTCCGCCGCAGCCATGAGGACAACTTAGGCATATCTTACGAGTAGCCGGTCACGGAGAGTCGCTTGATGTCATCCCACGCGACCGTCGTGTGGACATTCTCGTGCCTCTTGTCGTCGACCAGCGTCACGCCCGAGTCGTCGGAGTCGACGATGAGCAGCGTGCCGGAAGCACCTGCAGCATTCCTGCGCGCGAGGGTGTTCGGCTCGTCGCCCGGCCCGTCTTACTGTTCGGACGCGAGAACGTCGTGCGCGAGTTGGTACGTGTTCCGGACACGTCGCCAGCCGAATTCCTCAGATACGGGCTTCCGCCCAACCGTCAGAAGACCCCTGGCCCGAAGTTCTTTCGATCCCTTTGTCCATGTGTCCTCGGAGAGGCCGAAGCGCCGTCGTGCCTCGGCGGGGCTTACCCACACGGCTTCGCCGTCACTTCGGTCGAGTTGGAGGAGGGCGAGCAAGATCGCGATTGCGGCCCCGGACAGGACGACGCCCCATCCTGCTGTCCAGAACGTTGGGGGGAGGGTCTTGTACAGATGCTCGGAAGGGAACTTGCCGTCTTTTCCATGTTCGGCCTTTCCAGGGATGGAGTACGGCTCGCCCGACCCGTCCTCGCGCAGGAGGAAGATTCGTGGTGGCCGACCGCTGTTGCGCTCGACGTGGATGAAGCGGCGCTTCTCGAGCCAGTCGATCGCGTCGCGCACGCGACGTTCGCCGCGGCCCGCGGGGTCCGGAAGATCGAGAAGCTCGGCCCATGCGCGCGCCGGAAATGAGACGTCGTGCGGCGGCGACGCCGCAATCCACAGCAGCGCAAGGTAGAGCTTCAGGCGGACCTCGCCACCGCGTCCGCCACGGAGCATCTGTGCGAGTGGCGGTATGGGTGCCTCGCCGGCGGCTGCGACGAACTGATTGCGGACAGGAGTCGCGCGATTTTTGACACGCCTCGACGCGGCAAGGGCGAGCGTTTCGGCTCGCTCGCTCCGGACCACTTGCGTGCCCTTGCGGCGGGGCGATCGGCTATGAGTAACGGTAGTAGCTATGGCTTTCTTTTGGGCATCTGCAAGGTTACAGGTTACTACCGGCCACAAAGGTGACGCTCATGACGGCAGCTGCCGCGGAGTGATGCCGCCGCTAAGTATAAGTACAACCTCCATAAGGGTATCCGTAGCGCCGGCGCAAGCGAGGGGTAGCTGCGTTGCGAGTGGGAGGGAACATAGGTACGTTCACCCTACCGCTATCAGTCAGGAAGGAGGTGAAAATTAGTGGCGAAAAAAGGTTCATCGTCTTCGGGTGGTAAGTACCGCTCGGCGGTCACCGGCCGGTACGTCTCTCCCCGCTACGGGAAGAGCCACCCGAAGACGACGGTCAAGGAGAAGAAGTAGGGCTTCGCAGTTCTACTCCTTCAAGATCGCCGCCCTTCGGGGCGGCGATCTTCTTTCTCTTTCGACGCAGCACTCTAACCGCCTCCCGCCGCCTTGTCAGGCTGACCGGTCGTTTTCGTGCCAGGCGTCGCGTCGCAAGTTGGACAGGCGGCCCGTCGATTGGCGAACGAGTCATTGAATTGGCCGATGATCGTCCGCGGTGCGGACACACCTGGTTAGGCGGCCTGGGTTGATTGAGTACAGCTTTCAAACCCTCCGGTGGCCCTGGTGCGCCTACTCGGGCTCGCACCTACTTCCTCTGAGAAGACGCCTGTCCCCATCTGCCTATTTCTTTGCGGGCTTGCTCCGGACTCCAAATGCGACCAGTGCCTCGACAAGCTCACGGAGCGCCTCGGGTAATGCGTCCAGCTGAGACGAATACGTGGCGCTCCTGTATGCCGCAAGATTCTTCTCGCGCAGCTCACCGCCCGCGGCTTTGAGCTCTGCCTCGAATCCTGTCCAGCCAGCAAGCTCTTCTTCAAGATCGTCGTGAAAGAGAGTCCACCCGCTCGTGATGGCGGTTGGGTCTTCGAAGGCCGCCGGGATCTCCCCGTGACGTTTCGTGACATCCTTCGGGAGCCAGTTCAAGAGCGTTTCTGTCGCTGCCTTGTGTGAACCAGCTACCTCCTTAGCCTTCTCGTCATCCAGTGGATGCTTACGCTTGCCTCCCAGAGCGTCTCCATCCGCAACAACATAAACCGGGACGCCGATGCCACCCAGGATCGCCGCAGGCACGCGCAGATTCTGCTTGCTGTCCATTGAAAGGACGGCGATCCCACGAGCATCGAGTGGCTTATCAAGCCGTTCTGCAAGGGTCTCAATCACTGCGCGGTCCGTATCACCCTCGACGAGCACAACCGCGTCGGCGAAGAAGCCCTCAGAGAAGGTTCGCGGCACTTCCTTCTCCATACATTTCAGGACGCGAGCTTCGTCTACCCCAGAAGCCGCGGCGATAGCTCCCCGTGAGGTAGACACCACTTCCGCAACACCTCGGTCCGCGGAGAATCTACGCAGCGATGCGAATTGCGAGGGCAGCACGAAGTACGGACTGTGCGTGGCGAGAAGCACCTGCGAGCCCGCCTCGGAGGAAAGCCTGGTCAGTACCCGGGCGAAGTGACGCGCACGGACCGGATGCTGGTAAATCTCGGGCTCCTCAAGACAAAGCAGGAGGGCCGGCGGCGTACGTCTCGGAACATCGCCGACGTGAGGGATCTCCTCGGCTACTACGATGCCATCGTCGGAATCACTGATTTCAGCGTCAACGCCGACCATCGTCTGCAGGACGGCCATCATCAGTGCCCGCTGAACGCCGTGGCCCTGTCGAGCAACATCAGTCTCCATGCCGTTGACCATGACGTCGGCACGGACAGTTCCCTCACCGCGCAGCGACCACGCAGGAGGTTCGCCAGTGAACTTGACCTCACCGGTTGCAACCAATTCCGAGAAGTGACGATTGACCTTGGCGATGTGCCCCTTCGTCGCGTCTTCGACGCTCTGCCGGATCGTGTTCTCTAGCTCGTCGAGTTGTTCTTGATGCTTCGTCTCCCAGTCTCGTTTCGCTGCGTTCACGGCTTCAGTCGTCAATGCGCCGATTAGCTGGGATAGGACCGATCCCTTGCCGGCCGTTCCGATCGCGGCCGCGATGTCGACTGCGGCGGGAACGAGGATGAGGCGGAATCGCTTGCTGAGAACGTCCTCACCAGCGAACCCGAACAAATGCGTCGCATCGTCGTCCTCCACGTCGACGAGCTTCTCGACGTTCGCCGGATTATTTTCCCAGCTCGTGAGGGCGTTCATGATGTCGTCTTTTGCCGTCACCGCCGGAAGCTCCGTTAAATCTTTTCGCAGTTCGTTGTAGCCCTGGCGTATCTCAGGGATCTTCGTTGCCGCACGTACCGCAGCGAACCCTGGGCCCTGAGTGGAGTTACCGATGAGCTTGTCTTTCCCGTCGGTCTGCCATGACCGCCGCAACCGGACAGTTTCGCCGCGCCCATAGCGACCTAGTTCTTGCCGGTCGGAGTCATCGACTTGATCGAAAGTGACTTCAACTTCAATCCGAGCTGGCGTGATTGCTCCGTTTGGATCGGGGGCGCCTAACTCCTCGCGGTCGTCTCGAGGTCCAGCATGAACGTCATTGTCGTCCATGTGACTGCCGTTGAAAAACCAGTCGAGCGCGTACAGGACGGAGGACTTGCCCGTCCCATTCGCGCCAATGAGCGTGGTGTAGGAATCGAGGTCGAGGTCAATGTTCTTCAGGCAGCGATAGTTGCTGATTCGAACATGGCTAATTCTCATAGCTGCTCATGCGGCCACACTTTGTGGCCAATTGATCTGAACTTGCTGACGCCGAGCGCGCCTCGTTCGTTGCGGGCCTTCGATCCGGGTGTCAAAAGAGCGTTTGTGACTAGCGCGCGGTCAGCTTCGTAGATCGCGGTGGCGTCGAAGTTGTCATCCAGCAGTACGAGCAGAACGACGTCCCACTCCTTGCCGAGGTCGATCCGGCCCATGCGTTGCCCTTGCTTCGACTGAGGAAGAATGCAGCGGCCCTTGATCTGAACGAGTTGGTCGCCTTGAGGTGTCTTGCGGATTGCGTCGTATCCAGACTGACGAACGCTTGATAGCTCGACACCTAACAAACGCGCAGCTTCGTATTCAGCGACTTCGCCTGTGATGCCCAGGGGACGACCGGTGAGGTCACGGTACTCCCTGGCAAGTAGCTTGAGTTCACCGATGAGCTTCACGAGTCTCCTCGAGGAGGGCCGCGAAGCCTCGCCCGACCCGTTCATTTCTTGCGACCTAGTCGCCGATCCCGCAGCTTCATCCAGATGGTTCTGAGATGTGCGACGTCCTGATGGTCAAGGCCGAGTGTTCCGTGCAGCAATGCGGAGTCGGTCAGATCAAGAGCGTCCGTAGGTCGTCCGGCTCGGACGAGACGGTCCAACTCCCGTACGTCGAGCGTGGTAGCGATCGGCACGGGAAGAAGCTCGGCCTCCGTTGGTTCGAGTTCAAGGACTCCCCCTCCATAGCTGCGCCCGTACAACTCGCTGAATGCGAACGTGAGCGAATTGAAGAGACTTCCTGAGAGATCGGCTGGATCAAGCCCATTTCTCATCCGGACGCGGTGGATCGTGTCCGTCGAAGTGGCGCCCGAATGATTGACCACAAGTCGTGGAGCGTCGTGGATTTGGCGATACAAGAACGCATCAGGGGACCACACTGAGGGGACTCGGTGCCAGTTTTGGCGAGTCCGGCACTTGTAACCCATGTGATGACCCTCGGCCTCACCCAGTGAGATGTACCGCCGCGCCGCTTTCGAGAGGGTGTGAGCAGGCGCGTCCTCAAGCGTCAGTAACAGACACCGTGCGTCAGCGCTCGCAAGCCCTTCCCAATCAGCCTCCGAGAACATGATGCCGCGCAGCTGCGCGGAACGGCCGACGAGTTTCTGAGTATGGGCCTCGAGTCCGTGCCTTCTGACGGAGGATGGCTCAAGGACGAAGAACTCGTTTCGGCCTGTCACGACACCGACGTCGACCTCGGCTACATCTCCGAGCCGTGGTAGGTCGAGTCTGTCGCGCAGCGAGCGAACGAGTTCAAGCTCTGATGGTGTCAGGTAGTACTGCGTCCACTTTTCGGTCGCATGGTCCATGTCCGCCGTAGCCAAAGCGGCAGGACGTACGTCAAAAGAAGCGAGATCGAACGCATCGTCTAGTTCCACGAGCTGAATCGCGGCTGGGCCGTTTCGTGCTCCTTCCGCAAGGACGAGGACGACCTCCTGTTGTACACCTTCGAAGAGGAGCTTGCGGAACGTGATCAAGCGGATCTCTGCGAACTGAGCGGCGAGGTAAGCGCGGAGTTGGGCTGCGTAACTGACCTGCATGAGCTCGGCCGGAATCACAAATCCCAGTCGACCGCCAGGGGCAAGCATGCGCGTCGAGGCAGCGACGAACGGCACCCAGGCATTCGTCAGACGGTTCGGCTTCAAGCCTTGGTCGGCCATGATGCGGAATGCAGGCTCACGGTGCTCTTCGGGGAAAAACTGGTAGCGGATGAACGGTGGGTTGCCAATAACCGCATCGAACTGCCAGCTCGCCGCCTTCTTCTCGGCGAGCCTGAAAAAGTCCGAGACGTGAATGGTCGCGCTACGCCCCACACGCGCGCGAGCCTTTCTCGCTTCGGCCGCGTCAAACTCGACACCGATCAGTTTGCCCCCGCCCACCGCGCTCAGTCGGTTCTTCGCGGCGAAGAGAATCTCGCCGTCACCACAGCTCGGCTCAAGCACCCGATCTCCGGGAGCACGAACCGCCCAGCGCGCGAGGAACTCGGCGATTGGCGGCGGAGTGTAATACCCGCCTCTGAGCTTGCGAGCAGCAGCGGCAGCAACAGTCATCATCCTCCTACCACCGCTTTCAGGTCACTGTCTGACAATCCAAGTAACGTCGAAATCTCAGCCTCGATCCGCAATGTCTGAGATGCACGATCTCGTTCAAGGACGAGTCGCGCCTGGGCGTCTGTTTCGGATCTAACGCGGATGGTGGTTTCAATGAGCGTCTGCGTCATTCCCGCGATTCGCGCAGCGAGCGCCTCATCGTGAGTCGGCACGGGGAGACCGGCAAGAAATGCTTTGCGATGCGGGAAGTAGCCGCCGCGGTACTTTGGGCTCGCCGCCCACACCATCGCATCGATCGCGGGATGCGAGAGAAGCGCAATCAGGAATGGAAGCGAAACCGGGCTATCGGCGTGAGGCCGGATGAAACCGTACGGCCCGCCATCTCCTCCGCCCGGCGCCAGCAGTCCATCGGGGTCCCAGTTGTACTGGGGGATCACTGACATAACTCTGACGAGGATCTTTTCGCCTTCGAGCTTCGCGAGGCTCTGCGAGCGGCCGTACCTGTACCAGGTCTCGGGTCCGGGTGGAGAGATGCTTCGACCTTCGAGCTGCTCTCGGTTTGCAGTCAGGTAGTCCCAGGCAAGTGGGAACTCGGCCTGCATGCGCTCGGGAGAGATGACGACCGCTTTCGGCTTCTTCCCCGTTCGGTCTATGTCGTATGGGAAGATCGCCCAGGCATCAGGGTCCGGCCTTCCGTCGTAGGGTCTCAGCCTGCGATCTCGGACAGCTTGCCGGCAGATCGCTCGTTCGATCTGCCACTCTCGCCCAGCGTGATCGAAAGTGATCTCGGTCGCGCTCATTGCTTTTGGTTTGATCAGGTAGATGTCATCCGCGCTCGTCTGGACGCCGACGAAGATCTCGGCGACATCGACGAGCTTCGTCTGATGCGCTGCCTGAAGCCGATCGAAGATCGCCTGAGTGTCGTCGGGGCTGAAGCTCCACGGAGCGGCATCAATCTCGTCGGCGGACACACCTCGCTTCGTCGCTGTCCCGTGGTCACGCCATGAATCAAGGTCGCTCACGAGCAGGACGGTGAAATCGGGTGACGGCTCCTTCCCGCCGACTAGGAGGCATGTGTAGGTGGTAGCTCCTGGGAAGACCTGCTCATGTCCAAAGTGCACGATCTCGCGGACGTGCTTGCCTTCGCTCAAAATCTCGCGGACGGCCTGGCCAGGAAGCGTCGACATGAAGCGATGCGGAACAATGAAACCGAACCGTCCGCTGGGATTGAGGAGCCCGAGCGCCCGTTCGATGAACAGCAAGTACTTATCGAAGTTGAAAGATCGCGCGCTCTTAAATGGAGCGTGGGTCTGAAAATAGGCGACCTGCAGAGGATCGAACTCAGCCAGAGTCTGGATGCGGACATATGGCGGGTTCCCGACAATCACGTCGAAACCGCCGTCGGCCATCACGCCTTCGAAGGCTGTCTCGAAGTCAAACGGATTAGTCGAAAGTAGCTCTTCGCGGTTGTCGCGTACCTCGGGAAAGACCTCAAGGAAGTGGGAGGTGACGAGCGAGTTGCCGCTGACGATTTGGGCATCGATGTCTGGAAGCGCCGCTGCACCGAACCGTTCGACACGCTCGCGCGTCTCGCCTTCGACGACGGCAAGCGACAGGTTGAATCTCGTAACTTCGACCGCCTCGGGGTCGATGTCCACTCCGAAGATGTTGTTGCGCAGCAGCGAATGCTTCAATTCCAGTGATGCTTCTTCGCCCTCGGCCTCAAAGCGAGCAAGCAGCAATCGGAAGGCGGCAAGGAGGAACGTCCCTGATCCGCATGCCAGATCAGCGAGCTTCAGCTCGCGGATCTCGTCGAGAGAGCGCTCGATAAAAAGCGGCGTGAGCGTTCGCTGAAGAATCGCATCGACGATGTATCCGGGTGTAGGAACGATCCCACCGGCGTGGACTATCTCAGGCTTCCGCACAAGTTCGACAGAACGGTCAGCACGAAGCTCGACGCGCTCGGCTAGGAACTGTTCGTAGATCGACGCGAGGACTGGCGCTTCCACCACTGAGAACGCATATGGACTCTCGGGGTAGTAGAGCTGCGCGACGAGTTGATGGATCAGATCAGCGTCGACCTCCACGTCATCGAGAACGTGGAAGAGGCCCGCGTTGTAGATGCGGTCGGCCTCACGAAATCGATCGTTGAGGGCGGCACGGTCGTTGATCCTGAGAAGGTCCCCGTAGTTTTCGAGGTTGCGGTCCTCGCACACTCGCAAAAAGACGAGCCGGTTCAGCAGCCGTTGCGCCGCTCGACCGACGGCACGAGCGTCCAGCGTGAGGTTCCGCTGTGCGATGTCAGTCGCAAGACCCTGTCTCCAACCGCGGATTTGACCGAGGAAGACGGCATCGAACGACGCTTCGCCGCGAAGCTCGCGTTCGACGTCGAACTCGGCGTCGAACGTTCCATCGAGAACGGACTCCTTCGAGAGCGAACGCCACAGGTCGTCAAATCGGTCGACGTATTCTTCGCATGAGTAGAGACGGCCGGGTATCCGGGCGACCGCAGGCCCATCACCCGAACGCGGCTGGACGCGGCAGTCGTAGATGGCGAGCTGGGCGAAGTTCGTCAGTACCGAGACGCTGAGACCCGCACTCCATCCGTAGCGCCGGGTCTGATACGCGGGTGCGATTGTTGTTTCGATCTGCACTGATGGCCTCTTCGCCTCAACGAAAAAGCGTCGTCTACCGTCTGGCTGGACGGTGTAGTCCGGGTTGCCGGCCGCACCAGCTCTGGCCGGATCGTTTTCGTCCGGCAGCTCAACACTCTCTTCGACGCGGACCTCGCGGACAGAGTCGGCCAGCCCTTGGAGGTTTGCCACATCCCAACCGAACGCCTCGAGGAACGGCGTGATGAAGTCGTAGCGCGCTTGTGCTTCGCTATACCCGCCGTCGACTCGCTCGTAGTGCTCCCGATTCGCCACGTACCGCTCAACTAGGCGGCCGACGACGTCGCAAGCTTCCTCACGCGACATGAGAGCGGTCGCCCTTCCCGATGAGGGGAGGCGCGTCTGTTTTCTCGGTGCGCATCCACCCGCCCTCTAACCGTCGCTCGCTCCTTGGAGCACAAGAGTAAGAAGCCAACCGGACGGCTATAGCTTCGTCTGCATGTGTTGCTGCCACTCTAGACACCATATGTGCCTATTGTAACTTAGAGAACCCGTCCTAAGGAAGGCCCGGAGAGGCCAGGACTTGGTGGAAGCTGCGCTGGCCCCAGCTCCTTTATGAACCGATCACAGTCTGCCTCGTCGGACTTGGCCAGGACGTAACGAAGACCTATCGCGTCTTCCGGTGACAGCTCGTAACTCCAGCCGGCGAGTTGGATCAGCCCTTCTAGGTCGACCCCTCGGCCCGAGAGTACGATCGCCTCGTGTTTTCCGTTCAGCTCGGCGACAGTTCAGGAATCGGCTGGTTGAACATCACTCCCGGCCCGGTCTATGGCCGGGGCATCGTGTTGCCGCGTTTGTCGTTCCAGCTCGTCGCTCGCACGCCGCGCGAGAAGATGAAGGTCCAGATTCACCAGCTGCACGTTGAACTTCAGTGCGCGAAGGAGGTTCTTGGTGTCGCCACGGTGACCGGCCTATGGCCCTCGTTCGGTGACTACCACTTCTCAATCGACGTTCCGGTCAGCCGCCAGGCGCTGTCGTTCATCAGTGAACAGTTCACGGGTGACAGCCTTGATCTCAAGCTGGTGCTCTCGGGATGGTTGAACGTACTGCGCGAGGCGGACCCGGAGGATCGGAAGGTGATGTCGGCACCGGAGCCCGGCGAATGGGGCTTCGTGAGCGTAGGACGCGGGAGCGCGACCGAGCTCCAAGTTCGCGTCTCCCGCAGTGACTGGCTCAAGCAGGTACTGGAGCCGATCGGCACCTTGGAATACGTCCTCACCGAGATCGCCCTTCCTAAGGGTGCCGCAGGATCGACGTTCAGCAAGGCTCTAGCGCACCTCCGCGAAGCCGAGCGGCAGTACGCGCTGCGAGCTTGACACGAGCATAGACGTGCCCTAGGCTTGGTTTGCTGGTCTCGCCGGACGGGTGCCCGACGAATTTTGGCTCAAAAGTGCACGCCTCACGGGCGTACCAATAGTCTTGGAAGGGGCCTCATGTGTCGTCGATGTGCGCTGATCGGGCGCTCGGTTCCAGTTGTACTCGGTTCTCTTGCGCTGTGGCGCCTTGGTCGCCGAGCGTCCCATCGCGGCAATGACTAGCGCTTTGCTCGACGACACCCTTGTCCTTCCGGAGCAGGTGACCGTCGAGAGGCTCGATGCTTTTTGGATGTCATGGTCCAGGCGATACGCCAAAGACCTGGATTCGGAGTTCGTCCTCGATCTAAGCGCCTCGACGTTCATAGACCCGGTCGCGTTGCTTCACGTGGTTGCAATTGTCCGGGATCGGCAGTCACGTGGCGCGACCACTCGTATACGTCTTCCCGAAAGTCAGCAAGTGCGTGATTTCCTCCGGGCTTGGCGTTTCCCGGAAGGCGTGTATGAAGCTAGCGGAGCCCGCTTTTACGACCTGGTGCACAGCCAGGATACGCGTTATTTCGGCGAGCCTCAACGCTTCTACGTCATGGCTGACAAGAGTCCGAGCGAGGATGAACTTGAAACGTACAGTGCCGAACAGATCATCGAGTACCTGGAGTCTCGGCGTTTTTTCGGTTTGATGATCTACGACCTTTCGACCAAGACCAACTCCAACAGGATGCTCGACGAGCAACACACGGAATGGCGAGAGCCGCTAATTAGTAAAGTCCTTAATCGCCATCTACGTGGCCCAGGTTCAGACGTAGCTCGTGTCCACATATTTGAGCTACTCGCCAATGCTATTCAACACCCAAAGGCCGAAGTCGCCGGCGTCGTGTCCTCCGTGCAGGGACCCAAGGGCGAACCTCCCAGATGGCTGACGATTAGCGTCTGGGATGACGGAGAAGGGATAGTTGAGACTCTGCGCGCCGGGTTACGTCATGGCCATCGGGTGCGAGTGCATGACACCGACATCGACGACCTTTTTGTCGTCGATGAACACGGGCACATCACCGAACTTGAGACCACGTGGGAGCCAAGCCGCGATGAGGAGCCATCTGATGCTCATTTGCTGGTTGCCAGTTTCTTCCCGGGGATCTCCGAGAGAGGCTATGCCCGTGTTGAACCAGTGCAACATCCGGACTCGGAAGTTGCCGAGGAGCTCGTCGGCAAGGGTGATTCGGATGCTGAAGTGGGGATGGGACTATGTATGCTTTATCGTTCTGTGTTGGACACCTTCGGCGGCACGATCGCGGTGCGCAGTGACAATCTATTTATGAACGTGAAGCGCAAGCGGGCCACAAAAGGCGAGCAGCGTCGTTGCTATAAGGCCAAGGTCGTGTCGTACGACACCCAGACTCACTTCCCAGGGAACATGATTACGTTGCGGATCCCGACTCAGCCTTAACGCCGGTCGCTGCTCCACAACTTGCCGCTCATGCACGTCGTCGCGTTCGTTGTGCAAGTTGGGCGCGCGGTGACCGAGCCCGTGAGCCCTGAGCGTGTCGAGTTCCACAAGTGGCTGTCGACGCAGATCACGGGGGAACCTCCAAACAGCTATTCGCTGGCAAGGCGCGGCACCACGTACCTTACGTTTGAAGACCTCGAGCGGTCGCCTGCGAGCATTCGAGAGCACCTCTCCGTTTCCCGCGTGCCAAGGGCCGCTCACGTAATACTCGACCTTTCCGGCGCACCGTATGACCTCCTTCGCGAGCCGCTGCTCATGCAGATCGGTGATATCGCGCGGACGTACGCCCGCGATGCCCGGCGACTCGTCACCTTATTGCTGCCGGAGCATCCACCACGAGACTCACCATTTTGGTCTTCAGTCGTCTCCGATGTGACCGCGGGGGCGCTCTTCGTAATTGCGTCAGACGGTAAGTGTCAACTGTTTGGTCAGGCCTCGTGGCGTTGGTCGGCTCCGCTTCGGCGCGCGTATGCGCTCCGCCAAGACACTCTGAATGCGCCAGAGCCGCGTAGAGATAGGTTCGTTCGCCATCTAGGCCACTTCGACGCGACGGCTTTTGGCGGTCCGTTGGAGTGTGCGAGATACTTCTTCGACCCGAGAGCACATCTATCGCAGTACGCGGACGAGTTGAGTGCGAACATCGCATCTCGCTACTCGAAGGCGGAACGCCAAGGTGCGACCCTCGTCATCGCCGCGCCTCGGTCGGAATGGGCGCACCGCCTTGGTCTTCTCTGTGGTTTCGAACTGGCGTTGCCCGTCGTGCCGTTGGATCTGGAGGATCCGCGGCGACTCGCGCTGAAGAACCCGGCCCGTGCAAAAGCCCAATTATCCGACGTCCGCAATATTGTGATCTGCGACGTCGTCAATAGTGGACGTACAGTCACGGCTATGTTGGCGAGATTACGGCTCTTTGGCAAACCTGTTCCAGATCACGTGTTCGCCGTCTTCGCGGCACGCGAGGAGATTCATCGTGGAAGGTGGAAGTTCAAGGTGAAAGCGATCGAATCGGTCGATCTGGCTCGTTTGCCGCGAGCTGCGTGCCCCCAATGCAAGGTGGGCGTCCCGCACCCGGAGCGTGTCTTTACGGAAGACGGGCTGTTTGACTCTGCCGTGCTAGTTGGCGGAGCGTTGGGCACCTACGATTTTTGGGACATGGCGCTACGCGGAGCCTGGGTAGAAGAGACGTACGGTCCGGAGGGCGCAAAGTTCTTCGAGGCGATTCCCGACACGCGCAGCATGTTTCGAGAACATGGCGATTGGCTCGCCACGCGGTATGAGACGATCCTCCAAGAGATGGGCGCCACGCGGGATGTCGCGCTCGTCTGCCCGGCAGAGGACGGCGTGCGAGAACTCATGAAGAAATTGACCGCTCGGTTCGACGATCGCCCCCTGACAGTCGTCCAGATACCGCGACGCATCCTGAACGACGTCAGAAAGCACGGTCCCCAAGGTCTAGGTGATCCCGAAAGACGTGGAAGTGCAGCATGGCGGCGCCAGCTTCGCCACCTCTCCCGCGGCAAAGCCTTCGTCGTGATGTTAGATGAATTCAACGCCTCGAATCACACGCGAGACGACATGATGCAGGTTATGCGGCACTTTTCTGTCGCGGTGAATGCATATATGCCGTTTCTCAATCGAGTAATCGCAACTCCGAACGAAGCGCCGAAGACGCGACCGCTATATGAGATTCATAGCCCTCGACTCTAGAAACGTGGGGGATCGTGTCGGAACCTGACGAACTCATAGCTGCGCGAACCACGCTGTATTTCCTCGCGCACGAGCGGCGAGACGGCTCGAAACGTCTCTTGCTGGCGCGCGATCTGCATCAACGGACCATCGACATGCCTCGTGAGTTTAGGGCGAGCTTCGGGTACCTCCTGCTCGAGACCGCGTCGTGGCAGGGCCGTACCGTCGACGAACTACTGAGCGAGGTGGCTGCCCCGGGAAGGCCTGAAGGCGTGGATGCCCTGGTATTTGCCATGACCCGCCGTCAGCTGCAAGCGGTCTTGCACGCGTTTGGAATGGAAGACGTCGTTCCGGTCGAGCAATACGGCACGCGGTTCTATCGCGGTCGAGTTCATTCGGTCGCCCGCAATGCAGCGTTGAACGTTGTTGTCGTGGGCGTCGGCCGGACGAGTGACTCCACTCCCGAGCGGGCAATCGGTGATGCGCTGTGGCTCTTCTCAGCACGGACATACTTCGTGATCGATACTGTGGCGACGCTCTCGGGCAAGATCGCGCTGGGAGATGTTCTTATCCCTCAGCGTGTTGCAGTAGACGACGGCCTTCCGGATGTTCGCGGCAGTCCACGGCCCTTCGAGCTGCCCGCAACGATGGCTGACAGGATTCAGACATATAGCCCGGCTCGCACGGCGTACCATCGGACCTTGAACGCAGCGATTGACTGTGCCGCACCGCACCTTCGGCTGATGCAGAAGTTCAAGGCGAATCCCGAGCCGACTGTGCATCGCGGCGGTGTGGCGCTTTCCGTCCGCCTAGACGAGCCGAGCAAGGAGGCAGCCGGCAGTCCTGCGCTCGCGATCACCCGGCGGCAGGCACGAGGCGTCTTCGAATGGCTGATGGGCAAACCGTGGGTGGCGTTTTACGGTGTCAGCCATCATCCGGGTAAGCCTGAATCGAAACCTTGGGAATACGCCGCCGCCGTATCGGCGAGCGCGGCCGCGTATGACTTTCTGGTACATCAATTCGAATCTCCTGGAGGTCCAGTTTTTTAGGATTGCAAAGATCGCGTCGTGATTGACAGCAGCTTTGCGTCAGCATAGAGTAGGTAAGTAGAAATGAAGGAAGCAAGTGCTGGCGGCGACGGGCCGGCACCACGAATTAGGGCAGATATCGAGTCGCTAGCGATACGGTATGCCTGGCAGAGCCTGGAGCTCGACTCACCCCAGCAAGAAGAAGTTGATGCGGTACTGTTCAACGATATTCTCCCATCTTTTCCGGATGCTGCTAGGGAGTTCGCAGTCATACTGGCTTCCCACGGCGATCCGCGAGTCAGCCTTCTCGCCGTATTGTCCGTGGAGCGCAGCGGTATCGCGCGCGACGCAGGCATGCGTGAGACGCTGACGATGCTGAGAGCCGACAGCGATATAGTCGTTGCCGACGAGGCACGACGCGTCACGGGACTGACCGAGACGTAGTGCGCCTCTGCTGAGTTATCGCGAAGCCGAGTGGCGCGTAGTAGTGTTGACGAGTCCACTCGGCAGGAGGGCGAGCGTGTCGCGTTACAAGTTCGATGAGGCTGATCGCATCGGAGCGGGGTCCTTCGGGGTCGTCTATCGCGCGCAGCGTGACGACGGTACAGTTTGGGCTGTTAAGCAGCTCGCGAGCGAGCATGCGAAAAAGGAAAACGTTCTCGCGCGATTCAGTCGAGAAGTCGGCCTACACCAACAACTTGATCATCCTAACGTTCTTCCGATAGAGGCCGCTGATGTGACTATCTCACCGCCTTGGTTCGCCATGCCTCTTGCAAAGTCAACATTGCTAGATGCAATTGAAGCAGGCTTGGATGAACTCGCAGCAGTTCGGATATTTCGCGGGATCATGGCTGGCGTGGCGCACGCACACGTTCGCGGTGTAATTCACCGCGATCTTAAGCCTGAAAACGTGATGATGATGGATGACGACGAACCGAGAGTATCGGATTTCGGTCTTGGGAAGAGTTTGTTGAGCGACGGAACGACACTTACGCAGACCTATGTCATCGGGGGCACGTGGCCGTATGCAGCCCCCGAGCAGCTGGGGAATTTCCGGGAGGCTGACGAGCGGTCGGACATTCATGCTCTAGGGAAGATCCTTCAAGCGATGTTGACCGGGCGGCCGCCGACTGAACGGATCGGGAGCGAGAACCCACCCGTACCTCGAAAGTACCGACGGTTCATCGAGAAGTGCACCGAACATCTGATGGACGAACGGTACGACCGGATGGAGGCGACCCAGAAAGCGTTTGAGGAGGCGGCTGCCGACACGCCGCCCGCCAGAACTCCACTCGAGGAGGCACAAGAGCTCGTCGATGCCTGGGCGCACCTTGGCTTCACGGAAGAAGAGGACCTAGCGGTGGTTCGGAAACTTCACGCCCATTTCGAGCAGTACTCTCAAGATGAAGAGCTGCTGCGTTCGGTCGTTCCAACTCTCCCGCGTCCACTCGTGCGGCAATACTGTGTGAACTTCGGCGACGAGTTCAAGTGGCTCGTGGAGGGTTACAGCGAAAGCCTTTCAGGGGGCGTTGTGGATTTGCAAACGTACAATGAAGCTGCCGAGTTTTACACATGCGCCTGGGACGTCTCGAGTGATCCTTTGCTCCGGCGGAAGGTCCTAACTCGATTGGTTGCCCTCGGGCCGCAACACGATCAACGCGTTGTGAGGGAGGCCGCGTTGGACATCTTGTCCGGCATCACTGAGAGCGGTGAAGCTCAGATGGCTGCTGAAGTACTTACGGCGTCGCCGGCGGGGGTCGAGTGGCTGCGCGCCGGTGTCGGAGCCGGCCGCCACATGTTCGCTGACCCGATACGCGATGCCCTGGCGTAAGAATCCCCAGCCGAGAGGGCTCGCGTTAGCTGAGCTGAGCGCCACCTAAAGACTCATGTCTCACGTCCACTCTCACGGACTCTGAGCCTGCGATGCAAATGCCTTCGGAAGTAGGCGGCTCTACGAGGTGCGCCTGTCGGCGAGGTCGCCAAACTTCGAGCTGCCGAGGTCGCCTACGGCTCCGTCGAGCCTATAGCCCCTTTTTCCTTTTCAATCTGCCTCGCTTGTTCGATCACAGTAGCGGTCGACACAGGTTGTGGAACGGCGAAAAGATCATGAGCGTTGGTCAGTACTTTGGCAACCAAGTCCGGGCTCAAATATTTCGCGAGCTGGATGATAACCGCGCGCATCTTGGTCTGCGGACTTAGCGTGTCGTCCTTCCGAATCACTATGAGCTCAGTTCCGAGTTGGGCCTGATCGCTAGGCGGGAAGTTTTGCATCAACGCAAGGCACAGGACGGGGAGTGCGAACAACACGGTGCCAGGATCGAGATCTCGGAGTTTCTCCATCCGTATTACTTCCGACATCATCTCGGCGCTCTTCCGATCCACTTCTCGGTCCGATGCATCGAGCAGCGCGCCTAAGACGAGGCTAGGGCCGACTCCCACGCTGGATCCGCCGATCTTAGTCACGAAGAGCGAGCTTCGGAAGAATGCGATCGCTCCAAAGCCGGCCACAAGGATACGCCAGAGGTCGACGTGACTCGCGTGCCCGAACGTCCACCCGAGCGCGCGGATTAGGAGTAGCGCTCCGACTCCCGCGAGTGCGTTAACGAAAACATAGAACCACGCAGCGAGGGAGTGCCTGAGCGCATAGACCGGATCGCTTCGATATCGACCAATGAGTTCGGCAAGGCCCACAAGTCCGCCGAACGCCACAACGATGAGGATCTGCCACCCTATGGCCATTCTCGTATCCCGGTTCCTCTTAGTACTAAGAAGCGCTTAGCGCAGCCTTCGCGGGCTCCGTGAGCCGCAGGCTCCCATGCGCCTCATCGAACTCGATCATGCGGGCTTTCGACAACCAGGCCAGTGCCGACAGGATTTGCGGGATGTCGAGGTCAGTTTTTGCCGGCAGTTCACCGACCGACTTAGCACCAGAGTGGATAGCGGCGAGTACCTCTGCTGTTTGTAGAGTCGAGTCAGCGTCGTCTTCTTGGATCACCCTCGTAGCGTCGGATCTGCTCGCGGCCTGCGTAACGCCAAGGTAGGTCGAGAGAGAGCTTGCCATGCTGTCAGTGTACTTCAATGGCCCGGTGACGGTCGGCTTCGATCGCGGGTCCGTTCTGGCGACGGTATGCGCGGATGTAGCTGCGACCGACGCGCAGTACACTCTCACGACCCGCTTCCCATCGAAGCGATGCTCGCCCAGATTTAGTCGTGTCTCAGCGATCGACATAGGAGGCTCAAGAGTGGCACGCAAGACCATCTTTATCAGCGACTTCACTAGCCAGGAGATCGCCGACGATAAACAGAGTGCCATTATCACTGTCCGCTTTGGAGACGGTCGTCGAGGTGTGATCGTCGCTGATGCGCACATCGACGACAAGATCGTTCAGGAAATAGCAAAGGTCGGTCGGCAAGAGGCCCGAAGAGGCCGCCGCCCGAAGTCCGAGTGATAGATCGACAAAGGCTCGGGCGCGGACAGGCTCTCTAAGCGTGCGGGTCTGACCGCGTTCGGCGGCCGAGGATCTGAACGGGGCTCGGCAACACGTAAGCCATATCGCGGGTGTCGGGACGCGCGTCAACCTTGACATTGCCTGCCCTGGAGGGCTCGCGCCGAGTCTCAAGCGCGCAAGTGACCTGTCGAGCCACGTCGCGGCGCTCTAGCCGTCGTCCCTGCGGCATTGAACAGCATCGGTACCACGCGTGACTTTCGGACGGTGGCGAGAAACGCAACGCGGTTCTCACCGGACGCAGCAATGGCCAGGCGAATTTCTACCGCCTGTTCCGGGGTAAACTCGTAACGCCAGCCGGCAAGGCGGATCAGCCCCTCCACGCGGTACTCGGCCTCGCCGTGGAGGATGCGGTCGCCATAGCTTTCGAGGTACTCGTGGATGCGAGTTAGTAGGCGCGCGACGATCCAGAGAATCGTGTCGGCTGCTTCGTGGACTTCAGCGCTGGCGGGGGCGTCGGCTTCGAGCCGAGCCTTGTGGATCAGCTCGGCGCGAAGTTCATAGACAAGCGCCCAGATACGCGACAAGAGTTCTTCTTGCTCGTTGACGTCGGAGGGGTGCAGCGATGGGCTGTCGCCTGAGATCTCGATTGGGTCGGGCGCGTACTTCGTCCGGGGCGTGTAGTTCTGGCTGTCTTCGTGGAGGAACCAGGCGAGGTCGCGGATCAGGCGCGGTTCGATGTGCCGGCGGAAGTGGGTTGCGTCGTAGTCCCACGCGCCGACCATGCGGGCTCGTTCCCGTCGCACGGTGAGTGTCGTCCCGCGGTCAGCCGGGCGGACTGCGAAGAGGATCTTCAGAGCCTGAGCTTCTTCTGCCTCGCCGAGTGCCAAGAGCAAGGTCTGCAAGAGCGTGTTGAGTGACTTGACTCGGCTGAGGTAGTCGCCCCCGTCGATAGCTCGAGCGAGGACGCCCCGAAGTTCGAGGAGCAGTTCGGGAGCGCGGTCCGGCGTAACCGGCAGTCCTTTGCGGACCACGACCCTGAGGGCGGCCGTCAGGTTCTCGATCGGCGGCGGCGCGACGTCGCCCCGGTGCGCGGCTGAGACAGAAATACCCACTTCATGCCCAGTTTGACACCTAGCGGATGCGCAGGCGAGGACGGCAGCCTCGGAGTCGAGTCCGGCGAAGGCCGGTCGAGCCGAACGAAAGGAGCTTCGATGAACGTGGTTCTAAACGTCCCTCCTCGGAAGTGGTTGATCGCTGGCGCTGGCGCGCTGGCAGTTCTGTCCGTCGTTGTGCTGAGCAATCATGCCGTGGCTCAGCCGGTCAGCCGCACGGCGGCTGTGGCCTGTACGGCGACGAAGTATGAGGTCGGGCAGCCCATCGTGCTCGCGAGCGTCGACGGAACGGGCTCGACGAACAGCGTCGCGCTGCGGCACGAGTATGCACAGGCGCTCTCCGGAATCGCCGCAGCCGCTTCAAGTCAAGGCGCTTACTTGGTCGTCGATGTCTTCGGGTCGACCGTCGGGAGCATCAAGACGCTTTGTGCGACCTCGACACGGGTGGCCGGCGCTGCCCCGTTGTTCGTCACGGCTCAGCAAACGGCTCTCCGACAGGCTCTGAACAAGATCTCAAAGCAGGCGAGCCGGACAAACATGGGTGCGGCGGGCTCGTCGATCTACGGCGCGCTCGTCGACGGGATTCAGCGTGTCCAGCTCCTCCGAGCTGGCCAGCCACTCCCCGCCCATGTCGTTGTGATCACCGACGGCGACGAGTCCGACCGTGGCGGGCTGCACCTGCGGCGTCTGCTCGGTACGCGGGCGTCCGATCAGGCGATTGCGGCCCAGATCATCGGCAAGCTGCCGCCGCCAGACGCCCGCGGCCTGACGTCGATCCAGATCGAGGGAGTCGGTCGAACCGGCGCTGCCAGCCCGATCTCGACCCAAGACGTGCGTCGCATGCAGGACGTCTGGCAGCGCATCTGCGCTTCGACTCACCCTCGCAGCTGCCTAGTCACGCCGGATTTGCTTGGCAACTTCTCCTAGGAAAGGCGAGGAAAACGATCATGGCGATTTTCGGGTGGAACAAAAACGGGACTAACTCCGCTCGTCTGCGGCGCGAGGGTCGCCGCGGACGTAGCTGGAGACACCGGCAGGCGAACAAGAAGATCCTCGTGCCGAAGGGGACGCAGCAGCCGCTCCAGCCGGCCGCTCCGACCCACACGCACCACGACACGGCAACGATCGCTAACGCCCATGCAGTCACGACCGCCATCGCCGCTCTAGGCGAGGAGGAAGCGCTGGGTGTTCATGTCCAGCTCAACGAGCACCAGGCCGACGAAGCCGCGGCTGAAGACGAGCTAGGACAGCTCAACGGCGAGCGGGGGAAACAGGTCGAACGGCGCGACGAGTACGTCGAGAAGGCTAGGAAGATCGGGCTCGGGCACAAGCTGGTTCGACAGCCGTTACTCACGGTCGCAGTGGCCGTGACGGTCGGGTTGGCGATTATGTTCGAGACCCTCAGCATGAGTTCGCCGATGGCGTTGCTCGGCGTTCTCGACTTCGGTGTCGGCGCGCGCACCCAGGAGCGTCTTGGCGCGATCTTTGCCGGCTTGCTGGCACTTGGTTATGCCTCCGTGCTGGCGGTGGTCAGCAAGCGCGCCGGTGCCGAGCTCAAGGCTCGCCATTACCGCCCGTTGCTTGAGGCTGAGCAGACCGATGGAGGAGGAGCCGAGGGTTGGGCGCGGACGGCTCACGCGGTGTTCGCCGACTGGATGGTCACGGTTGCTCTCATCGGCGGCGGACTCGCCCTTTACGGCGCCTCGATTGTCCGCGAGACCGCGCTCGGGATCTTGGCCGGAGCCGGGCAGAACACCGTGCACGTGTCGTGGTGGGTCTTCCTGGCCTTGACGCTCGGCATCTTCGTCGGGCTGGTCGCCGTCGGCTACTGGGCGGCGAATCCGATTGCCAAGGTTCTGGCCGAGATGGAGGCCGGGATCTCGAACCTCGGCAAGCAGATCGACGCTAAGCGCCGCGAGTGTTACAAGCTCGCGGCCCGGGTGGACGCCCATCAGAAGGAGCTGCAGATGATCGACGCCCGCCGCCGCCACGAGCAGCTTGTCCAACTACACCTGGCCCTGGAAGAGATCGCGCGGCGGGCGGCGGCCAACCCACACATCTACAACACCGTGGTCGATCCAAGCCACGTTCAGGACGTGATCAGCGACCCGAGCAGGCACGTCCGTGACCTCACTCTCCCGTCACTGAAGGACAAGCTCACACCGCGGATCAACACGATTCGCGGCGTCACTGCCTCGCGGTCGTGAACGAGCTCTTCAACAATTTCTTGAAGCTGCTCGTCGTCGTGGTTGCGGCTTGTGTCGCGATCAGGCTGGCCTACGACGTCGTCCGCCCGGCCATTCCGGCGCTCGGGATCCTGATCGTGTTGGTCGTAGTTGTACGAGTCATCGCGTGGTACCGAGGCCGCTGGTGAACAGCGGTCGAGCTGTACCGGTCGGTGTCGTGGAATACACAACCCGCCTTGACTGTTGCGTAAACGCAACGTTCAATGGAGCAAGCACCAGTTGCGTAAACGCAACGACGCAGCATGTTCTGCGGGCGGCTGAAAGGAGGTCCTTTTATGAGTAGAACGTTTCATCACGGTGAGCGTCGGATCCGCGTCCGCGGGGTCCGGCGTGAGAAACGTGACTTGCGAACGCTCGCGCGCGTGTTGATCGACCTTGCCCAGGCTCAGGCCGAGGCAGAAGCCGAGGCGCAGCACAAGCAGCGAGCCGGTCAGGTCGTTGACCTCCCGCGGAAGAAGCCGACGCGAGCGGCCAAGGATGCCGCATGAGCAAGGACACGCTCAGTTGGTATGAGCTGCACTGGTCACGCGAGATCGACGTCGACCGGCTCACGCAGGCGCTGCGGCTTCTCGCCGCATCGAGCGCTGTACCGATCGTCATCGAGGCGATAGGGGTTCGTGGCGGGGTCGTCCACCGGATCGCTTTGCCAACCGCAGCCGCTCCAATGTTGCTTGAGCAAATGCGAGCAGCGTTACCGACTGTCGGCTTTGTACGTCTCGACGCTCGACCGTCGCTCACGATCGATCGCGCCGTCGAGGTGCGTCTGAGCACCGCGAGCCGTTCGCTCAGCCTCGACGAAGCAGAGGCGGTCTGCCGGGCACTGCTGACGGCGCTGAGCACCGTCCGCAAGGCGGAGTCAGTCGTCTTGCAGTGGCAGCTAGTCGGAGCTGTGGGGCCAGTGCCGGTCGGAAACAAAGCAGAGCGACCCGATTCGGGATCATTGCCAGCGCAAGTCTCACGAGCGCTATTCGGCAACCCGCCGTCACTCGATGCGGACGAGCGCGGGTCGCTTCGAGTCAAACGTTCACTTCCCGGCTGGCGAATCGTCGGCCGGGTTGGCGCTCACGCAAAAGACGCTCCTCGGCAACGACAACTGATTCGCCAAGTGACGATTGCGTTGCGGTCAGCCGAGGCTCCCGGCGTTCGCTTCGGGTTGCGCAGTATCGGTCGAAACGACTTGATCAACGCTCGACGGCCATGGCGAGTGCCGATGCGTCTCAACGTTGCCGAGTTAGCCGTTGTTTCTGGCTGGCCGGTCGGCGACACGAGCGCTCTGCCAATCATCCGACAAACGAGCCGACCGATTGGGCCGAGCAAGCTCGTCAGCTCAAGCGGGCGGGTACTCGGTGTCGCGACGTTCCCTGGTCGCGAACGATCGATTGCACTTGGAATCCGCGAAGGGCTCCGAGGCCTCCACGTCCTGGGACCCACCGGGACCGGCAAGTCGACGCTGCTTCTCAACTTGATTTGCCAAGACATCGATGCGGGTCGAGCGGTCGTTGTCGTCGAGCCCAAAGGCGATCTCATTCAGGACGTGCTCGCGCGCATCCCGGCCGCGCGCATGCGCGATGTGGTCCTGATCGATCCGACTGATCACGAGGCCGTTGTCGGCATCAATCCGCTTGTATCGACCGCCGGTTCGTCCGAGCTTGTCGCCGATCAACTGCTCGGCGTCTTTCATCATCAATACGCAGCGTCCTGGGGACCGCGTACCAGCGACATCCTCTATGCCTCGCTACTCAGCTTGTGCCGTACGCCAGGAATGAGTCTGGCCGCGCTGCCGCTGCTCCTGAGCGATCCGACCTTTCGCCGCGGGCTGGTCGGCGCTCTCGACGAGCCGGTCGTGCTGCAACCGTTCTGGCAGGCGTTCGACGCCTGGAGCGATGGCGAGCGCGTCGCAGCAATCCAGCCGATCATGAACAAGGTCAGGCCGCTGCTCGTCAGGCCGAGTTTGCGTGCGGTACTCGGGCAAGCCTCCCCGCGATTCGAGCTACGGCAGGTCTTCACCGAGCGGAAGATCCTGCTGGTCAACCTCGCCAAGGGATCAATGGGGCCAGAGGCAGCAGCGCTGCTCGGCAGCCTCGTCGTTTCCCAGGTTTGGCAGACGGCACTTGAGCGAAGCGCTATCCCTGCCGAGCGGCGGCATCCAGTCTTCGTCTACGTCGACGAGTTCCAGGACTACCTAAGCCTCCCGACCGACCTGGCCGACGCGCTCGCGCAAGCTCGCGGGCTCGGGGTCGGGCTGACGTTGGCTCACCAGCACCTTGCGCAATTGAGCTCGCAGATGCGCTCGGCGGTGCTAGCCAATGCTCGTTCTCGAATCGTCTTTCAGCTTGCCGCCGAGGATGCGAAGGCGTTTGCCTCAGATTCAACTCTCGCACCGGAGGACTTCCGGACGCTCGCAGCCTTCGAGGCGTACGCCCAGCTCGTCGCAGGTGATGCGGTCCAGCCGTGGCTGAGCCTGCGCACGCTGCCACCGCCGCCGCAATCGAGCGATCCCAACACGGTGCGACAGCTATCCCGAGAGCAGTACGCGAGGTCATTGGGCCAAGTTGATCGGGAGATTCAGCAGTTGCGCGGCAGCGGTCGTGACGGTGATCTCGAGCCGAAGCGCCGAGCCGGGGGCGAGAGATGAGCGGTCCGGTCGCCTATCCGGTCGCTACGAGTCGGAGACGGCGCGACGCCTACGGGCTACTCGCGTTTGGCGCAATAAGGCCGGTGACTGATGTGCCTTTCTGCTCATCCTTATCTGTAGGCGCAACCGGGGAGGCCGGACGATGAGCAGTTCGAGATTCGGCCGTGCGGTTGTTCGTGAACTCCGCGAAGACCTTTCGCGCCGCGACATGGAGATCGTCTCGCAGGTCGCCGAACTACGTTTGATGAGTGGGCGACAGGTTGAGGTTCTGCACTTCCCGCCCGAAGGTCACGCGACCGCCGCCACAGCAGCGCGGCTTTGCCGCCGGGTGCTCTCACGGCTCGTTGCCGATCGCTCGCTCGTTCGGCTGGAGCGAAAGGTCGGAGGCCTCAGAGCCGGTTCGGACGCGTTCATTTATGGGCTGGGTCCGATCGGACACCGTCTACTTCAAGCGGACGGCTCGCGACTGCGCGCCTACGAGCCCAGCGTGGCGTTTGTCGACCATCAACTCGCCGTCAGCCAGCTCGTCGTCGATCTGACTCTTGCCGGCCGGAATGGTCACCTGGAGCTTCTGACGGTCGAAGGAGAACCTGTCTGCTGGAGAACGCTGCCGGCGATCGGGCGCTCTGTGCTTCGCCCCGATCTGTTTCTGGCAATCGGCAAGGGCGAGCTGGAGTACCGCTGGTTCGTCGAAGTCGATCGCGGCACTCACCGCGGCCCGGCGCTGCTCCGCAAGGCCCAGCTGTACGAGAGCTACTACCGAAGCGGTGTCGAGCAAGCTGCGCACGGAGTCTTTCCCCGCATCATCTGGGTAACTCCTGACGCTGCCCGCGCCGAACGGGTCCGAGCGGTATCGAGTGGTAGCGGGTTCAGCGATGGACTGATGCTGGTAACGACCAGCGCCGACGCTCTCAGCACCTTGATCGGAGGTAAGGCGTGAGCCGCCTAGCGCGAAACCGGGTTCTGATCGGCGACGTCCGGGACCGGCTGGCCGATCTACCGGCCGCGTCGGTCGACACTGTCATAACGAGTCCACCGTACTTCCAGCTTCGCGATTATGGGATCAAGGGCCAACTTGGTCTCGAGGCAAGCGTCGATGCCTGGGTGAACGAACTGCGGCTGATCCTGAATGGCTTGACGCGCGTGCTCAAACCATCCGGGTCGCTCTGGCTGAACCTCGGGGACAGCTACTCCCGTCACACCAAGTACGGCGCGGCACGAAAGAGCCTGCTGCTCGCTCCTGAGCGGCTGGTGCTGGCGCTTGCCGAAGACGGCTGGATCGTCCGCAGCAAGGTCATCTGGGCCAAGACCAACCCGATGCCGCACGCCGTGGCCGACCGTCTGAGCAACACCTACGACGTTGTCTACTTCCTCACGCGCTCTCCCACGTATTACTTCGATCTCGATGCGATCAGGCTGCCGCATCGCTCGGTGGCGACAACACGTCGCGGCGGTGTCTACCCGCCAGATCGGGCAAGCGCACCGCTCTGGCGCCAACACGGCGGCGGCAATCGCGGCCTGGCAGCGCAGAAGGCCCGCGGCTCGGTCGGTCATGAGCTAGGCAAGAACCCGGGAGATGTGTGGAGCCTTCCAGGTGCGAACTTTCCCGGTGGGCACTTCGCGACCTTCCCGCCCGGTCTGGTCGAGCGCCCACTACTGGCGACCTGCCCGGAGCTGATCTGCGACTCCTGCCGAACGCCGTTCAAGCGGACAAGTCGGGCTAGGCGCGACGAGATCGGCCGTGATCGGCGACCAATGAGACGCGAACCGCGCGTGCGGCACTACAGCAGCCGATACACCGTGATCCGCGAGCGGGGCCCGCTCCGCCGAAGCTGCAAGTGCGTCGCGGGCGCTCGGCCTGGCGTCGTGCTCGACCCGTTCTTCGGCGCCGGTACCGTCGGCCTCGTCGCCGAACGCAAAGGCCGCGACTGGGTCGGGATCGAGATCAATCCGGCCTACGCGAAGATCGCCGAACGACGGCTTGCCGAGGATCGGGCGCAGCGCGAGACAGATGGCGGAACGGTGGATGGAACCCACGAGGTTCTGTCCACCGCACAGCCATCTATCCCTGAAAGGGGGAACGAGCCATGACAAAGGCTCAAGAGGTCTACGACCGAGTCGAGGCACTAGTTGCCTCGGGCGTAAAGAAGGCTGACGCCTTCCGACAGGTCGCCGACGAGTTCGAACAGCCGTTCAACTCAATGCGCGGCGCCTACTACGCCCACACTCGGACGCTCGGAGGAGCGCCCTCTCGGCCGCGCAAGCAAGCGGCGAGCAACGGTGACCCGATCGAGCAAGCCACGACTGTCCTGACCAGGGCGGTCGAGTCGATCGACGCCGAAGTCGCTGACGCCAAGACGCGCGTCGACGAGGCGAAGACCGAGTACGAGCACCTCCGCGACACAGCCGCCGAGCGCAAGGCCGCTATCCAGGCCAAGATCGACGTGCTCAAGGCCTAGTCGCGGGCGGATGGTCGGTGGCCCGGATTGGAAACAATCCGGGCCACCATAAACCTTGGATCAGTTTTGCGAACCAAACGGAAAACCGCTAAAATATGCCAAGCGAATACAGCCAAAAGAAATACGGAAAACAAATCGGAGATGTTGTTGTGGAATCGTCTACTCCTGTTGCGTCCGCGCAACAAGTGAGCGATAATGGTCCCCGTAAACGGAGCATTTCGTCGTGGAACCAAAACAAGCAGCCGAGCTGGGACGTCTCATCCGAGATCGCCGCAACGACCTCGGACTCAGCGTCCGACAGCTCGCCGAGAAGGCTGGCATGAACTTCGCGACGCTTTCACGGATCGAGCAAGGCCAGTTCGCGGCCCCAGGGCCAGACAAGCTCGCTCGAATCGCCGAAGCCCTGGGAATCAGCACCGCCGACCTCTTTGCCCTTGCCGACTACACCGGCCCCGGCGACCTACCGAGCTTCCAGCCGTACCTGCGTGGCAAGTACCGCGACATGCCAGCCGCTGCGGTCGACGAACTCAACAAGGCCTTCGAGCGGATCAGCCGCAAACACGACTACGACCCCGACGCAATCAACTAACCAAAGGAAAGGAGGAAGACATGCACCCGACAATCACCAGCACGAACAGCCCGAGTGTCCTCGCCTTCCTTCGCGCTCTTGGAGCAGGAGGGCCAGCGTGACCTCCCGCGTCGCTCATGGCGACGCATCATGGTCCGAAGACGGTCAGAACGGCTCCAAGCGAGCCGTTCTCTATTTACGAGTCTCGACTAAGGAACAGGCTGAAAGAGGGGGCGAGACTGAGGGTTACTCGATCCCAGCGCAACGCGACGCGGGCAAGCGACAGGCCGCGAGTTTGGACGCGATTGTCGTCGAGGAGTTCGCCGATAGGGGTGAAAGCGGCACGAGCATGCGCCGGCCGGAGCTTCAGCGGATGCTCGCCTACGTCAAGGAGAACAAAGTCGAATACGTGATCGTGCACAAGTTCGACAGGCTTGCCCGTAACCTCGCCGACGACGTCAACATCACTCTTGCACTGAAGACCGCAGGAGCACGGGTGATCTCTTCCACCGAGAACATCGAAGACACTCCGACCGGTGAGCTAATGCGCACCATCCTCAGCGGGATGGCAGCGTTTTATTCCAGCAACCTGGCCCTCGAAGTCGTCAAGGGCTCCACGCAAAAGGCCAAAGTCGGCGGCACGATCGGCAAAGCGCCGCTCGGCTATCTCAACGTCCGGCGGATCGACAACGGTCGTGAAGTCCGGACCGTCGACATCGACCCGGAACGCGGCCCGCTCATGAAGTGGGCCTTCGAGGCCTACGCAACCGGGGAATGGTCAGTCCAACGACTCCTCGACGAGCTGACAAAGCAAGGCCTCGAGACCACACCGACCGCAGCCAGGCCGTCACGGGCGCTCTACCTCTCACACCTGCACAAGCTGCTCAAGCACCCCTATTACAAAGGGCTCGTCCGTTACAAAGGCGTCGAGTACGAGGGACGTCACGAGCCGCTCGTCAGTGCCCAAACCTGGCAGCGCGTCCAGGAAATCCTCGCCGCTCACAGCCTGGCGGGCGACCGACCGCAAGTCCACAACCACTACCTCAAGGGCACCGTTTTTTGCGGCTGGAAGGACGAGAACGGCGTCGAATGCGGTAGCCGCCTGATCGTCACCCACGCGCGGAGTCGATCAGGTCGGATCTATCCGTACTTCGTCTGCTCCAGTCGTCACAACAAGCGCAACGGCTGCACTTTCAAGGCGGTCATGATCGACACGATCGAAGACAAGATCATCGATCACTACGCCGCCTACCAGCTCACCCCTGACGAGCGGGACAACCTCGAAGAGGTTCTCGGAGAAGAACTGATCGCCCTTCGCGATGAAACTGCGGGGGAGCGCGCGAAGCTTCACAAGCGGCAACGCCGGTTCCTCGACGAGCGCGAGAAACTCCTTCAAGCCCACTACGCCGAGGCCGTGCCGCTCGACCTCCTCAAGAGTGAACAAAGTCGCATCGGCGACGCGCTCTCCCACATCGAGGATCGACTGGCCGCAACCGCCACACAGGACGAACTCGTCGGCACCCAGCTCAAAGCCGCACTCGCCCTCGCAACAGATATCCAAGACTCGTACCGGACGGCCTCCGACGCCATTCGACGGAGGCTCAACCGCTGGATCTTTGCCGAGATTGTCGTAGAGGAAGACGGAGAGCTCTCAAGCACCCTCGCCGAGCCATTCAACGTCCTGCTGAGCCCGCAAATCCGCCGACTCGCGGCTTCCAGGGCTTCTCAACCGGCCCCTGTCGCGCCAGAGCCGGACTGGGCGACATTGGAGGCCTCCTTCAACGAGAAAGGCGCCCACCGGCTGGTGGGCGCCTCCCGGCCTACGCGACTTCGTCCAAGTCGCGTTGGTTTGAATAAGGAAACTATGGTGGCCCCGGGAGGAGTTGAACCTCCGCACGCAGCTTCGAAGGCTGCCGCTCTGTCCACTGAGCTACGGGGCCGAGCAGTAAAGCGTAGCCCTCTGGAATCGCCGCGACCCACCCGCGCGGGCGCGGCGAGCGCGACCGGCCAAGCCGGTCGCTGCTGAGCGAGCGGAAAGCACAGCGCAGGGAAAGCGCGCGCAGCGCGCCTGCGCCAGCGAAGCGGGCGAGCGGGACAACAGAGCGTAGCCCTCGTTTCTCCGGCGCTACGCTTGTCCGAGCGCGGTGGCGGTAGCTCAGTTGGTAGAGCTCCGGGTTGTGGTCCCGGTGGCCGCGGGTTCGAGTCCCGTCCGCCACCCTCGCGCTTCTAGCCGTATGTACGCCGAAGGTGGTCGAGATACGGCTGCGCCTGCAGAGTGGAACCGGTGGCGCGGCTCAGCGTCTCCTGTGGCGAGAACTTGCGGCCGAGGGAGTGGACGTGCTCGCCGAGCCACTCGCGGAGCGCCGCGAACTCGCCGCGGCCGACGTGCTCGGAGAGGTCCGGGATGTCGCGAACGGCCGCCTCCCAGATCTGCACGGACGCGACCGTCCCGAGCAGGTACGTCGAGAAGTAGCCGATCGAGCCGCCAGACCAGTGGACGTCCTGGAGGACGCCGTGCGCGTCGTCGGGAACCTCGACGCCGAGGTAGTCCCACATCTTCTCGTTCCACCGCTGCGGCAGGTCCCGCAGCTCGACGCGGCCCTCGACGATGTCCTGCTCGAGCTCGAAGCGGAGCATCACGTGCATCCCGTACGTCACCTCGTCCGCCTGAATCCGGATCAGCCCCGGCTTGACGCGGTTGACCGCGCGGTGGAAAACGCCCAGCTCGATGCCGCCGAGCTGCTCGGGATACGTCTCCTGCAGCCGCGGATAGAAGAACCGCCAGAACGGGAGGCTGCGGCCGACGAGGTTCTCCCAGAGCCGGCTCTGCGACTCGTGGATCCCGAGGGAGCACGCCTGCCCGATCGGCAGCCGCTCGAGATGCTGCGGCTGCTGGTGGGTGTAGAGCCCATGGCCGTACTCGTGCATCGTCGAGAACAGCGATTCGAGCCGGTCGGGGTGGTAGTTCGTCGTGATCCGGACGTCGTCGCGGCCCGGACCGGAGGCGAAGGGATGTTCGGTCGGATCGATCCGCCAGGTGTCGGGCCGGTGGCCGAAGAGGTCGACGACCTCGTGCGAGAGCGCGCGCTGGCGGTCGGGCGGAAAGTCACCGTGGATGAAGGAGTCGTCGATCTCGCGGTCTCGCAGCTCCGCGATGAGCTCGACGATCGGCGGCTTGAGCTCGGCGAAGACCTCGCGCACCTCGGCGGTCTTGGTCTGCGGCTCGTAGTCGTCGAGCAGCACGTCGTAGCGCTCGTCCGCTCCCTCGGCGACGCACTCGACGTACCGGAGCTTCAGCTCGACGTTGCGCTCGAGGTATGGGAGGAACGAGGCAAAGTCCGACTCCGCCTTCGCCTTTCTCCACACCGGATTCGCGGCAGAGGCGGCATGCGCGATCTCCGCGCGCAGCGACGACGGAACCCGCACGGCCTTCTCGTAGTCGCGGCGCGCGAGGCGAATCGTCGTGGCGTCGTCGGAGTCCGGATCGAGCGACTCCTCGACCGAACGCAGCTCGTCGAGCAGCTTGCCGACCTCGGGGTCGGTGAACTTCTCGTGCGCGAGCCGCTGCAGCGTCGCCATCTGCTCGGCGCGATGCCGCGTGCCGGCGGGAGGCATCTTCGTCTGCTGATCCCAGGAGAGGATCCGCGCGATCTTCCCGAGGTCGACGACCTCGACGAGACGTTCCTTCAGCCGCTCGAGCGCGTCTGCCATCGGGGGCAGGCTAGCGATCTACTCTTCCTGCGCGCGCCCGTAGCTCAGTGGACAGAGCGGCGGACTTCTAATCCGCGGGCCGGAGGTTCGAATCCTCCCGGGCGCATGTGGCTGGCTCGCCCGAGAGAAGGGGCCTACTCGCAGTGCTGCGGAGGCACCACCTCGAGCACGAGCCGCACGACCTGCTGCTGCTGATGCTGCTGGCCGGCGCGCTGTCGCTCATCGCGGCGATCGTCGTCGCGTGGGTGGCCGGGCTCCACCAGGTCGCAGACGTCTTTCGCCACGTGAACTACTACTGGTTCCCGTTCGCGATGGCCGGCGCCGTCGCCGCCCACATCGGCTACGTCTTCGCCTACCGCGAGGTGGCGCGCGTCGACCGGGGGACGAGGATCAGCGCCCTCCGTGCCGGCGCGGTCGTCGCCGCGGGCTTCGGGATGTTCATCCCGCGCGGCGGCTTCGCCGTCGACCTCGAGGCGCTCGAAGACCTCGGCGTGCCGCGGGAGGAGGCCCGCGTGCGCGTGCTCGGACTCGGTTCGCTCGAGTACGCCGTCCTCGCAGCGGGCGCCTGCGCGTGCTCGGTCATCCTCCTCGTCCGCCATTACCCGGCGCAGCACGCGGTCGTGCTGTCGTGGGTGATCGGCGTCCCGGTCGGGACGCTCCTCGCCGTGGTCGCCGTCGCCTACCGCGACTGGCTCTGCCGTGGCCGCCTCGGGAAAATCATCCGCCCCGCACTCGACGCGATCCACGTCGTCGGACAGATCGTCGCCGCGCCGCGCCGTCACGGCGGGAAGGCGTTCACCGGCATGTCGTTCTACTGGGCGGGCGAGGTGTTCGTCCTCTGGGTCTGCCTCGCCGCCTTCACGCACCACAGCCCGTCGGTGCCCGCGGTCGTGGTCGGCTACGCAACCGGCTACGCCCTGACGCGGCGGACGCTCCCGCTCGCCGGTGCCGGAGCGGTCGAAGCACTTCTCCCCTTCGCGCTGCACTGGGTCGGCTATCCACTCCCGGCCGCGCTCCTCGCCGTCTTCGCGTACCGCGTCTTCAACCTCTGGCTGCCGCTCGGGCCGGCGGCGGCGGCTCTCTTCGCGCTGCGGCGTCGCCCGGCCGGCGGCGCTTAGCGGCGAACGCCGAAGTCGGTCGTGATGATCGTGACCGGGAGCCCGTGGTAGACGCCCGGCGCGTCCACGACGTGCACGGCGGAGATGCCGATTTGGCGCCACCCCGGTGTCAGAAGGTTCCGGAGATGCTCGGGGCTCGCGACCCACATCTGCAGGGCGGTCGTGGCGCTCACGTTCGGCGACGACCAGAGCAGATTCTCCCCGACCGACCAGTACGAGAAGTTGCGCGACGAGAAGTAGTGCTGGATCCGCTTCCAGAAGGCGCTGCCGCTGGCCGACGGATGGGCGAAGTAGCCGTCCGATCCCATCTCGAGCGAATGCTGCTGCGCCGAGCGGGCCAGACGCGGCGACTCCACGAGCGGCACGAGATGGTGCTCGACGCGGAAGGCGTTGATCGCCGCGAGCACCTGGTGGTTCAGCGTCGCGAGCTGTGTCTCGCTGCGTGTCGTCGCAAAGGCGGACGTGGTCATACCACCCGTGACGAGGATCGCTAGCAGGACGGCGGCAAGGCGGAGTGCTCTCGAGCCGGGCACATCGTTATCTTCGGCAGATTCGACCGAACTCGCTATAGGTCATTAGTACCCACTTGAGGGGCCGGGGGACCTACAGTTCCAACCCGCATACACCGTCGCACGCCCGAGCCTCCGGCAGATAGCGTCCACTCCTGATGAGCAACGCAACGCTGCACACGAACCACGGAGCCATCGAGCTCGAACTCCACGACGCCGACGCCCCGAAGACCGTCGAGAACTTCCGCAAGCTCGCGGCCGACGGTTTCTACGACGGCGTCATCTTCCACCGCGTCATCCCGGATTTCATGATCCAGGGCGGCGACCCGACCGGCACCGGCTCCGGCGGTCCGGGCTACACGTTCGAGGACGAGTTCAACGACCACCCGGTCGCGCGTGGCGCGCTCGCAATGGCGAACGCCGGCCCGAACACGAACGGCAGTCAGTTCTTCATCGTCACCGCGGACGCGTGCCCGTGGCTCGACGGGAAGCACACCGTCTTCGGCCAGGTCACGTCCGGGATGGACGTCGTCGACGCGATCGAGCAGGTGGAGATAGGCCCGGGCGACCGGCCGCGCGTCGATGTCGTCATTCAGCGCGTCGGTCTCTGAGCGGCAGCCCGTACCAGAGGAGGAGCACGAGTCCGCCGACGCCCGCGCCGGCGGCGATCGCTGCGCCGAGCGAGAGCACGTAGTCCACGACGAGCAGGATCGCGGCCTCGAGCGCGACCGCGAACGCCGCGATCCCGGCTATCGCTAGGCGATTGCCGGCCTCGACGATGCGCTCCTTGTCGCCGTGGCGGAAACGGAGCCGGTGGTAGGAGCTGGGCGCCGTCAGAAACGCGATGGCGACGCCGGTCGCGAGCACGGCGACGACGAAGACGTCGCGCTGAAAGTCTGTGACGCGCGCCCAGCCCTTCGCGAACGGGACCGCGAGCAGGAAGGCGAAGAGGACGGTGACCCCCGGGAGGACGACGCGCAGCTCGTTGAGGAGCTCGATCAGCTCGCGGTTCGTCCGCTCCCTCGGAGTCTCCTGATCCTCGAGCCGCTCGGCCATGAAGCGGGTGGCGGGAATCGAACCCGCATAACTAGCTTGGAAGGCTAGGGCTCTACCACTGAGCTACACCCGCGGGGCGCTCGGTACGGTAGCGAGATGTTCCCCTCGGCCGAGGCCGTGGGCCTGGCGCCTGCCCTCGCGATCGGGCTCGTCCTTTGCGCCCGCGGCGAGCGCTCCTCGCGCCCGCGCCTCGTCGCCGGAGCGCTCGGCGT
>PMOB01000035.1 GCA_003161615.1 Actinomycetota bacterium | reverse complement strand
CCCTCGGCGACCAGCTCCTCCCTTGGTCTGTGCCCATCTCGAGGCTGGCTCAGTGTGGCGTGCAGCGCAGGTCGGCGTCGAAGCTGCCGATGCGGTATTGGGCGAGCGTCGGCACGACGCCGGTGAAGCCACCGCTGGTGCAGTTCTGCCGCGCCTGCGTGAGCGTGGTGGCTTCGGCTCCAGCTACCCAGTCGGACAGCCGGCCGTTGAAGGCCGTCCGTGTCGTCTGCGCCGTCAGCCCAGTGATGTCCTTCCACTGGGCGCTGGTGGAGTAGATCCCGATCGGCCCGCTCGCACCGGCCTTGCGCAGACCGGCGACAAACCCCTGTAGCGCGGCGATGTTGAGCCGGTAGGTCCCGGCCCAGCTCGCTCCCAGCTCGACGTCAAGCCACCACGGCGCGGACTGCGCGGCCGCCGAGTCGAGCGCGGCGACCAGGTGGTAGGAGTGGGTGGCCCGCTGCTCCCCGTAGAGGTACGAGCAAGCGTTGGTCAACAGTCCGTTACAGGAACCGTAGGCCGGCGCGGTGCCGCCGCTCGGCCAGTCCGCAACGTGCTGGCCGCCCGGGTTACCCGTGTTTATGTAGAGCGAGAGGGACGGCTGCTTCGGTCGCTTCTGCCCCGGCGAGTTGCTTGCCCAGCGCAGCTCGCCGCTGATACACGGGTTCGCGTTATTCGCCAAGCCGCCATTGACACCGACAATCCCGAACAGCGGATTCGACGGGTACGAACCCGAGCACTGCGGAGACGAGGCGTCGTAACCGGCGGCCGGCGACGAGCTGCCGCTGATCCAGATGAACAGCACCACGACGACGATCAGGGTGAGCGCGATCACCAGCACCCACCGCGCTCGTACCGTGGAAGCGCTCGCACTCCGCACAGGCGTCAAGAGGACGAGAGGTCGTAGCTCACGTCGCAGATCCTGCCAGCTGCGTCGCGGGTCGCTCCGGAACGCTGGCCCGGCCCGGGCCGGAGTCCCTGCGACCACCTCTCTTCAGCACCCCGGGGTTGCCTTGGCGCGAGGGCCGGCGCGACTTCGGCGAGGGTCGATCTTCAAACCACCCCTCAGGCGTGCGGCGCCCGAAGCCAGTCCGCAAGCTCGTGCTCTGAGATCGACCCGGCCGCGACGCCTTCAATCGTCGTGACCGTCTCGTCCACCGACGGCGGAATCCACTCGATGTCGTTGCGCGCCAAGAACTCGAGCATCGCGAGGTAGGCGACGCGCTTGTTCCCGTCCGGGAGCGGATGGTTCCGAGCCAAGCGAGCGCAGAGGACGGCGGCCTTGTCAACCACGTTCGGGTAGAGCTCGACTCCGCCGAAACCAGCGGCGGGAGCGTGCAGGGCGGAATCGGCGAGTCCGATACCAGGCCAGCGCGCGATTTCCTCGGCCGGCACACCGAGCACCGCTTCCGCGATCAGCAGGTAGTCGGCGAGGTCCAGGTACTCCGTCAAGCGTCAGCGGGCAAGCCGCTCGAGGATCTCGCGATCACGCTCCATCACCGTGCGGAGCCGCTGTCGGAAGGCTTTGTCCTTCCGCTTGCGATCGATGTGCTCGGAGATCGCCTCACGGACCGCATCGGACACGCTGATCCCCTCCGCCCGCGCGACCGCCTCCAGCTCATCCGCCTGAAGTGCGGACAAGCGCAACGTCATGTTCTTCCGGTCAGCCATCGGCATTCATCTCGGTATCAAGATACCACGATAGCAGGCAGCCCACGCCTCGCCGTAGATGAAGCACCTCTGACTCCCTATGGGATGAGGCTTGTGGCCGCAGTTGGCCGAGCGGCTCAGCAGGAGGCGACGGCGGTTCGAATCCGTCAGAGGGCTTGCACAAGGTCCGGAAACGGAGATCCCGAACGGTGCATGGAGTGCCCGTGAGGTTCGGAACTCGGCCGTTGGGCACGCCTGAACGCCGTCGGTCAGCCGTGCTCGCGGAGCGCCGACTGAATCGCCTTGTCGAAGGTTGTGCGTTGGACCCGGACGAGGCCCCAGATTCGATCGTCGTGTGCGACGGTCGGGACGCGAAGTCCTTCGACGAGGGGCCGCGCAACAGCCACGCTCGCAGGTGTGACGAGGTACAGCCATAGCGACGAGAGCCGCGGCGTCAAGAACGGGACCTCGACCAGGAAGGGATGCCTACCGCGCACGCGTGCGACCCGTTCCATCATCGTCCGATACGTCATAACCTCGAGGCCACCGACATCAAAGGTCTGGTCGTAGGCGACCTCGTTGCCACACACGCCTACGAGGACGGCGAGCACGTCGGCCATCGCAACCGGCTGCGTCTCGACCGACACCCAGCGCGGGCAGATCATGATCGGAAGCCGGTCCACGAGCGCGAGAATCGTTTCGAACGCCACGCTCCCGGCACCGACGATCATCGCGGCCTGCAACGTCGTCACAGGAACCGGGCCGGCCTTGAGAATCGTCGCCGTCTCGGCCCTGCTGCGCAGATGCGGCGAGAGTTCGGCCGCTTCGCCGAGCCCGCCGAGATAGACGATCTGTGCCGCGCCGCCCGCCGCCGCGCCGGCCGCGACCGCGGTTGCGGCAGCGCGATCCCGCGCCTCGAAGTCGCCGTTGCCGAGAGAGTGCACAAGGTGGTAGACGACCTCGGCCCCATCGAGCGCGCTGCGCATCGCGGTGTGATCGGTCGCATCCGCGGCAATCCACTCGACCCCGTCCTCGACGCTCGCGGCGGGCCTCCTTGCCACACCCACAACCTCATGGTCAGCCGAGAGCGCCCGCACGAGCGGACGCCCAATCGTGCCGGTCGCCCCGACGACGGCGACCCTCACTCGACCAGCCCGTTCCGCGCGACCAGTGCCAGGAATCGCCTGCCGACCAGATCGTGGGACGCAAGCTCGAGCCGCCACAATGGCCCACGCAGCAACGGAGCAAATCCTTCGACCTCGACGGCCGCGTACACGCCGTCGGCCCGCCACGCGATCGTCCCACCCGGCCGGCGTGCCATCAACCCGCCAAGAATCACGCGACGACTGCCCATGAGGGGACCGAAACGCAAGAAGACCGGCCACACACCCAGCAAGCGAACGGCACTCCCCGAGAACCGCACCAGACCGAGCGTCGCCCGCCGAGTCGCATCCCAATACAACTGCTCGAGCCGCACACCGTCAAGCACCACGCCTACAAGCGCACGTTGCGTCGTATCGACAGTCCCGTCCTCGTGCTCGACGCTAACGCTCTCCATATGCGACAGACGCTACCGCCAGCACCCGGCGTCAGGGCAAAGGCCATTCCGCACCGGCCCGACCACCTATTCCCGGCGGTCAGCGCCCGCGACGACCCATGGATGAGCTCGACGGGGTCAGCCGCCGAGCGTTTCAACCGCGTCGCGTCCGGCGGCGCGGCCGCTGAACAGACAGCCGCCGAGGAACGTGCCCTCCAGGGCGTTGTAGCCGTGCACGCCGCCGCCGCCGAAGCCGGCGACCTCGCCGGCGGCGTAGAGGCCGTCGATCGGGTCTCCGCCACCATCGAGGGCGCGGGACTGGAGGTCGGTCTGGATGCCGCCGAGTGTCTTGCGGGTCAGGATGTGCAGCTGGACTGCGATCAGTGGCCCGTTGCTCGGGTCGAGGATCGCGTGGGGTGGCGCGGTTCGGGAGAGCCGGTCGCCGATGTACCTGCGGGCGTTGCGGATCGCCATGATCTGGCTGTCCTTCGAGAACGGGTTGTGCAGCTGACCGTCGCGCGCGGCGATCTGCGCCCGGATCGCGGCGGCGTCGAGGGGCGGCGCGTCGGGCGCGAGCCTGTTCATGCCGGCGACGAGCTCCTCGAGGCGGTCGGCGACGACGAAGTCCTGGCCGTGCCGCTTGAACGCCTCGACGGGATCCGGAGCCGCCTTGTTCAGCACCCGCTGGCGGATGAACTCGCGCTTGTCGCGGCTGGTGATGTCCGGGTTCTGCTCCGAGCCGGACAGGCCGAACTCCTTGCGGACGATCCGCTGCGAGGTGATGAACCAGGAGTGGTCGTAGCCTGCGATGTCCGGGGTGGTACGCAGGTGTTTCAGGGTGGCGAGCGTGTTGAAGCCGGGCAGGCACGGATCGGGGAGGCGCCGGCCGAGCGCGTCGAACCACATCGACGACGGGCCCGGAAGGATGCGGATCGCGTGCTGCGGCCAGATTGGGTCCCAGTTCCGAACGCCCTCGGTGTAGTGCCACATGCGGTCGCGGTTGACCAGGCGGACGCCCGCAGCGGCGGCGATGTCCAGCATCCGCCCGTCGACATACGCGGGCACGCCGGTGATCATCGAGCGCGGGGCGGCGCCGAGGCGCTCCGGCCAGAACCGGCGGACCATGTCGTGGTTGGCGCCGATACCGCCGGTAGTGACGATGACGACGGGTGCGGTCAGCTCGAAGTCGGCGACGGCGTCGCGGTTGGTCGGCGCTCCACGACGCGCGTCGTCGTCGGCAAGGACGACGCCGCGGAGGCCGGTGACGGCGCCGGCGCTGACGAGCAGCTCGTCGACGCGGTGCCGGTACCAGATCGTCAGCAGGCCGCTGTCGACAGCCGCGTGTGCGGCGTCGACGAAAGGCTTGACGACGCCCGTGCCAGTGCCCCAGGCGATGTGGAAGCGCGGGACGGAGTTGCCGTGCCCATCGGCGCGCAGGCCGCCGCGCTCGGCCCATCCGACCGTCGCCACGAACGTGATGCCCTGCTGCTCCAGCCAGGATCGCTTTTCGCCGGCGGCCCACTCGACGTAGGCGCGGGCCCACCGGGCCGCCCAGCTGTCCTCGTCGTCGAGGCGGTCGAAGCCGGCGCTGCCGGTCCAGTCCTGCCAGGCGAGCTCGAGCGAATCGTGAATGCGCAGGCGACGCTGCTCGGGACTGTCCACGAGGAACAGGCCGCCGAACGACCAGAACGCCTGCCCACCGAAGTTGTTCGGCCCTTCCTGGTCGAGCAGCAGCACACGCTTGCCCGCCCGGGTGAGCTCGGCCGCGGCCGTCAGGCCCGCGAGCCCGGCACCGACCACGACAGCATCGGCCGGCGCGCTCGTCATGCCGCAGCGACTCGCTCGGTCACGGCGCCAGCCTAGGGGATCTCCGACCGGCGCGGCCTGCGAGCACCTATTCCCGTGAGAGGCAGCCCCGGGCCGCTCTGGGCTTAGTCAGCGCGACCAGTCGATGCCCATCGCCCCGTCGGCGCTCGGCGCGAAGCGGAAGATCTGCTTCGCCTTGCGTCTCGCGAGGTTGTAGATCCAGACGCCGTTCTGCCGGCACGTGCAGGCGATCTTCCGGCCGTTCGGCGACCACGCGAACTGCGCGAGGGTCGTGCTCAGCTTTGTGTCACGGCGGTGCGAGCCGTCGGGCGTCATGAGCTGAAGCGTGTTCGCGGCGACCGCGATCGTCTTCCCGTCCGGCGAGTACCTCGCCTCCCAGAGCACCGTGCGTGACGGCTTTGTGAGCCGCGTGAGGTTCGATCCGTCCGCGTCCATCCGCCAAAGCGAGGAGCGAGGGATGCGCGGCCGTTCGTCGTAGCGGATGAACAGGATCGTTCTGCCGTCGGGTGAGAAGCTCGGCTCCTTGTCGAAGATGTGCGGCAGCGGGTTCGTCAGCTCGACCGCCGCGCTCCCGTCGGCGTTCATGCGCCAGATCCCGATGTTCGCGTAGGCGATCGTCGCTCCGTCGGGCGACCAGGCGGGCGAGTCCGCTCCCCCGCAGTGAGCGGTCAGCCGAGCAGGATCGCTGCCGCCATGGTGCATCGTCCAGATCTCCTCGCCGCCGATGTACACCGCGGAGCAGCTCCGAGAAAAGGCGATCGTGTGACCGTCGGGCGACCAGGCCGGCGAGTACTCGCCCGGCTTGTGGAAGGGATTCAGCCGGTGCAGGCCCACGCCGGCCGGGCTCAGCGTCCACAGGTAATAGATGGGATAGGTGGCGCCCGGCTGCTTCCCGAGCGAGAGAACGATACGGCCGCCGCCGCTGCCTGCCCCCCACGCGCCGCCCGAACAGGCGAGGCTCGTCGCGACCATCAAGGCCACAAGCGCAACCCGCCGCAGGCGCTGTGGATGGCCAGCCCCTGACCGGGTGGTCCAGCCGCTAGCCGTGACGGTCAACGTAGGTAGCGAGTGCCACCATCCCGCGGGTCGTCCGACGGGTGAGGTCGGCGAAACCGTGCTCGATCGTGACGGAGTCGACGCCGTCGACGAACTCAACGACCGTGCCGTCGGTACTGCGCAAAGCCATGTCACCAATGCCGCGGAGCTTGATCAGAGGGAGTAGCTGGGTGATGGTGACACCAGATCCGTTGTTGCCTTGGCGGATCAGCGACTTCCTGACTGAGCTGTAGTGCGCGCGAGC
>PMOB01000008.1 GCA_003161615.1 Actinomycetota bacterium | reverse complement strand
GTAGAACTGCGGCCGGTAGTTGTTGAAGAACGGCGTGTGACGGCCGCCCTCGTCCTTCGAGAGGACGTAGACCTCGGCCTTGAAGTGCGTGTGCGGCGTGATCGAGCCCGGCTTCGCAAGCACCTGCCCGCGCTCGACCTCTTCGCGCTTGACGCCGCGGAGCAGTGCGCCCGCGTTGTCGCCGGCCTGTGCGTAGTCGAGGGTCTTCTGGAACATCTCGAGCCCGGTGACGACGGTCTTCGCGACCTCCGGGTGGATGCCGACGATCTCGACTTCGTTGCCGACTTCGCACTTGCCCTGCTCGATGCGGCCCGTGACGACGGTGCCGCGGCCCGTGATCGTGAAGACGTCCTCGATCGGCATGAGGAACGGCTTGTCGACGTCGCGGGTCGGCTCCGGGATGTAGCTGTCGACGGCGTCCATGAGCTCCAGGATCTTCGGAGTCCACTCCGCGTCGCCCTCGAGCGCCTTCAGCGCCGAGACGTGGACGATCGGGATCTCGTCACCCGGGAACTCGTAACGGGTCAGGAGCTCACGAACCTCCAGCTCGACGAGCTCGAGCAGCTCGGGGTCGTCAACCATGTCCGCCTTGTTGAGGGCGACGACGATCGCCGGCACCTGCACCTGGCGGGCGAGCAGGATGTGCTCACGCGTCTGGGGCATCGGGCCGTCNNGTCTCGTACTCGACGTGCGCCGTGTTGATCGTGATGCCGCGCTGGCGCTCTTCGGGTGCGTTGTCGATCGACGCGAAGTCGCGCACAGTCGTGTTGGTGCCCTTTTCTGCAAGCACCTTCGTGATTGCCGCTGTCAGCGTCGTCTTGCCATGGTCGATGTGACCGATGGTCCCGACGTTGACGTGCGGCTTAGTCCGCTCGAATTTCTGCTTGGCCATTGGTGGCTCTCCCTGTTCCCTTTCTCTCGTTCAGCCTTGCGCGTCGATGATTTCGCTCGCGATGGACTGAGGCACTTCCTCGTAGTGGTCGAATTCCATATGGAACGTGGCGCGGCCCTGGCTCATCGACCGGATGTCGGTCGCGTACCCGAACATCTCGGCGAGTGGGACGATCGCCCGCACCACCTGGGCGTTGCCGACGGGCTCCATGCCCTCGACGCGGCCGCGGCGGCTGTTGAGGTTGCCCATCACGTCGCCGAGGTAGTCCTCCGGAGTCGTCACCTCGACGAGCATGACCGGCTCGAGCAGCTTCGGCTTCGCCCGCTTCACGGCCTCCTTGAAGGCCATGGAACCTGCGATCTTGAACGCCCGCTCGCTCGAGTCGACGTCGTGGTACGAGCCGTCGATGAGCTCGACCCTGATGTCCACGATGGGGTAACCCGCGAGGATTCCGGAGCCCATCGCCTCCTTGATGCCGGCGTCGACGGCCGGGATGTACTCCCTCGGGATCTTGCCGCCGACGATCTTGTCCGTGAACTCGTAGCCCGCACCTGGCTCCTGCGGATAGAGGTTGATAACCGCGTCGCCGTATTGGCCGGAGCCGCCCGTCTGCCGGACGAACTTGCCCTGCACCTTCTCGGCCGGCTTCGAGATCGTTTCGCGGTAGGCGACCTGCGGCCGGCCGACGTTCGCGTCGACGTTGAATTCGCGCTTGAGACGGTCGACGATGATCTCGAGGTGCAGTTCGCCCATCCCTGAGATGAGCGTCTGTCCTGTCTCTTCGTCGGTCTCGACGCGGAAGGTCGGATCCTCCTCGGCGAGGCGTGCCAGCCCCATCGAGAGCTTGTCCTGGTCGGCCTTCGACTTCGGCTCGACCGCGACCGAGATCACGGGGTCCGGGAAGGTCATCGACTCGAGGACGATCGGGGCGTTGTCGGCGGCGAGCGTGTCGCCGGTCGTCGTCGCCTTGAGGCCGACGCCGGCCGCGATCTCGCCGGCCATGATCTCGTCCCGCTCCTCGCGGTGGTTCGCGTGCATCTGGAGGATGCGGCCGACGCGCTCGGTCTTGCCCGTCGTCGTGTTGAGGACGCGGTCGCCGGCCTTGAGCGTGCCGGAGTAGACGCGGAAGTACGTCAGCTTGCCGACGTACGGGTCGGACATGACCTTGAAAGCGAGGGCCGAGAACGGCGCGCTCGGGTCGGCCGCGCGCTCCTCGTCGCCACCGCTCTTCGGGTCGATGCCCTGCACCGGCGGCACGTCGAGCGGGCTCGGCAGGTACTCGACCACCGCGTCGAGCAGCGGCTGGACGCCCTTGTTCTTGAAGGCGGAGCCGAGCAGGACAGGCGTGAGCTCATCGGCAAGGGTGGCGGCGCGAAGCGCGCGGCGGATCATGTCCGGCGTCACCGAGGACTCGTCCTCGATGTACGCGCCGAGCACCTCGTCGTCGAAGTGCGAGATCGCGTCGACCAGCTGGTGGTGGTACTCCTGCGCCTGCTCGAGCAGCTCGGCCGGGATCTCTGTGACGTCGAACGTCTGGCCGAGATCGTCCTTGTAGAGGATCGCCTGCATCTCGACGAGGTCGACGACGCCGGTGAAGTTGTCCTCGGAACCGACCGGGATCTGCACCGGCACCGGATTCGCGCCGAGCCGTTCGCGCATCGACTGCACGGCGGCGAAGAAGTTCGCGCCGGTGCGGTCCATCTTGTTGATGAAGGCGATGCGCGGCACCTTGTACTTGTCCGCCTGGCGCCAGACCGTCTCGGACTGCGGCTGCACGCCGGCGACAGAGTCGAAGACTGCGACCGCGCCGTCGAGGACACGCAGGCTCCGCTCCACCTCGACCGTAAAGTCCACGTGCCCGGGCGTATCGATGATGTTGATCCGATAGTCCCGCCAGAACGCGGTCGTGGCGGCAGACGTGATCGTGATGCCCCGCTCCTGCTCCTGGGCCATCCAGTCCATCGTCGCGGCGCCCTCGTGCACCTCGCCCATCTTGTGGGTGCGGCCGGTGTAGTAAAGGATCCGCTCGGTCGTCGTCGTCTTCCCCGCGTCGATGTGCGCCATGATCCCGATGTTGCGGACGCGGTCGAGTGCGACGGCCTGTTCTGTCATCTTGGTGCTCAAATCTTCCTTCCTCTCGCCTACCAGCGGTAGTGCGCGAAGGCCTTGTTCGCCTGCGCCATCCGGTAGACGTCGTCTTTACGCTTGAACGCGCCGCCCTGCTGGTTGAGCGCGTCGAGAATCTCGTTGGCGAGCTTGTCGGACATGCCCTTCTCGCGCCGGTCGCGGGCGTACGTCACGAGCCAGCGCACCGCGAGCGTGCGCGCGCGACGCTGCGGCACCTCGACGGGCACCTGGTAGTTCGCGCCACCGACACGGCGGCTGCGCACCTCGAGCACCGGCGTGACCGTCTTCACGGCCTGTTCGAGAACCTCGACCGGTGGGCGGCCGGACTTCGTCCCGACGGTCTCGAGCGCCTCGTAGACGATCTGCTCGGCGGTCGACTTCTTGCCGTCGAGCATGATCTTGTTGATCACCTGCGTCACGAGGGTCGATCCGAAGACCGAGTCGGGCTCGACGGCGCGGACCTGGATTTCTCCACGACGCGGCACTACGAGCCCTTCTTGGCGCCGTACTTCGAGCGCCCCTGCTTTCGGTCCGAGACGCCGCCCGTGTCGAGCGCGGCGCGGATGATCTTGTAGCGGTAGCCCGGCAGATCCTTCGTCGAGCCGCCACGGACGAGGACCACGGAGTGCTCCTGCAGGTTGTGCCCCTCACCCGGGATGTACGCACCGACCTCCGCCCCGTTCGTCAGCCGGACGCGCGCGACCTTACGGAGAGCCGAATTCGGCTTCCTCGGGGTCTGCGTCATGACGCGCGTGCAGACGCCACGCCGCTGCGGGGCGCCGGCGAGCGCAGGCGTCTTCGTCTTGGCCTTGGGGGCCTTCCGGCCCTTGCGCACGAGTTGGTTGACGGTCGGCAAATGAGTCCTTTCGTAAAGAGACGGTCGGCGGAGGCGAATTGCCCCCTGCCAACCGGCCCGCGGCATGGTAGCGAAGACGCACATTCCTCGCCAGAAAGCGGGAAACGGGACTACTGGTCGATGTCTTCGGCCGAGAACTCGCGGACGACGCGCGCCGGCACTCCCGCGACCGTCGTGTACGGCGGCACGTCCTCCACGACGACGGCGCCCGCCGCGACGATCGAGTACTCGCCGACGGTCACGCCGGCGAGGATCGTGCTGCGCAGCCCGAGGTAGGCGCCGCGGCGGATCGTCGTCCGCAGCCCCTCCCGCGTCGCCTCGTCCCCGAGCAGCCGGTGAAAGTGGCGCGGGTAGTACGTGTGCCCGAGGATCGTCGTCTGGGCGATCACGGTGACGTCGTCCTCGAGCGTCACCGACGACGGAGTCGCGTCGTCGATGAAGACCTCCGTCCCGATGAAGACGCGCCGGCCGACGTTGACGCCGCGCCGCCGGTGCAGCGCTGCGCGCGCAGCGGGAGGCAGCGGCGCGTAGCGGGCGATGACGTGGAGCCAGCGCTTGCCGACGGCGCCCACAACACGGACGCCCTGCGTCTCCGGGCCGACCGGGATGTTTCCCCACAACTTCTCGAGCACGGCGAAAGGCTATGTCCTGCCGCTACTGGAGCTGCAGGAACGGCAGGTACTGCGTCAGGTCGACCTCGCTCGGTTGCGGCAGGTCGTCGCCGCGGCAAATCGCGCTGCCGAGCGCGCCGCGCTGCAGCGAGATCGTCCACTTCTGCAGCGCCTGTGCGCGCTCGAAGCCCTCGAGGGCCGCGACGATCGCCCGGCGCGCATCCGAGAGCGACAGCGCTCCGAGCGGAATCGACGGGCCGGACGGCTTGACGGTGTACGTCCCGAGCAGGGTCGAGATGCGCGTAGTGCGGCCGGAGGCGACGGAGAAGAGCTGCGCCGGCGCGGCTCCGGCGAGGGCGAATCCCCGGTTCCTGTTGTCCAGCCACGGCGCCTTCGGCTTGACGCTGACGCTACGGACGCTGAGCTGCGGATAGGAGTTGTAGAACGCGGCGACCTCGCCGGCCGTCGGCGCGTGGACAGGGAACCGCTGCTCGAGCGCGGCATGGCGCAGCTCGTCGGCCAGCGCCGCCCGCGCCAGCGCGACGCTCGCGTGCGCTTCCGTGAGCGCGGCTCGGTACGCGGCAGCGTTGCCGTTGAACGACTCGTTGACGACGACGCGCTCGGCCGCGAGCACCTGCTTCTGCGTCACTGCTTCGTGTTGGCTCTCGACGAGCCGCTCGAAGAGCGCGCTCAGCGCCGCGTTGCGGTCGCCGGTCAACGTCGTGAGCCGCGCCACCTCCGACGCCCAGAGGGAGCCGAAGCCGGGCGTCCGGCAGACCGCTCCTCGCGGCAGGACGATCTGGCCCGCGCTGAGCGAGGTGTCGAAGCCGCGGCCAAGCATCCGCGGCGCGTTGCAGAGGCTCTGACTTCGCGCCCACAGCCAGACGCAGGCCGCGTCGGGCTTGGTCGGATCCGCCTCGGCGGGATTCCACTGCTGCCAGCCCCAGGAGAAGACCGAGCCGAGGCCGAGCTCACGCGCGACCTGCCTCGCCGAGAGCGCGTACCACTTCACGACCTGGTACCAGGCGGACGCGGGCTGAAGCCCGTTACGGCCTCCCCCGCCTTTCCCCGACAGGACGCTGATCATGAGCCCGAGCCGGCTCGCCGGGATCCCGATCGAGGTGAAATCCGCGACCGCCTGCCGATAGTCCTCGCGGAGCAGGCGATTGCCGAGCACCGCGCCGAGCCTCCACACCTCGGTCGCCGGGACATAGTCCTCGCGGACGACGGTCGCGACCTTCGCAACGTCGAGCCACCAGGCGATCGCGTCGCTCGTGCCCGTGAAGGGCGGCCGGCTGACGAGGATCACCGGGTGGGCGCCGAGGCCGGCAAGATCCTGCAGGAACGAGAGGACGTCGGCGCGGTACTGCGCAGTCGCGGGCGACCAGGGCGTCACCGTGTTGACGCCGAAGAGCTCGTTCTCGACGATGAGCGGCGTCGCGCAGTTGCCTGTGTGCGCGACGGCGTGCTGGTATTCCGACTCGGCTGCCGCCTCGAGCGTCGACGGATCGGCCGGCGCGTTGGGCGTCCCGACCTTGTTCCTCAGCTTCAGATCGAAGGAGTACGTCGCCGCGCCGCGGGCGCGCGCCTCCGCCAGATAGTCCGGTGTCCCCGGGTTGTTCGTGATCGCGAGGAGCGTGCCCGGCCGCGCGAGGACAGGCAAGAGCGACGGCCAGCCGTACTCGGCCCAGACGGTCTGCTGGGACGCGATCCCGCACTGGCCCGCCCAATCCGGGTTGGACGCGGCGCTACCGGCAGCGACGAGCGCCGCCGCGACAGCAGCCAGACAAACGAGGAGAACCTTCTTCACGACCCGTTCCTGTGTAGCAAAGAGGGCGGCATCTCGCCGCCCTCTCCGTGTAACCGTTCCGTTAGGTCCGCCTAGTCGTCGAGCGGCGTGTCGACCTCGGGCACCTCTTCGGCCTCGAGGTCGCTGCGCGGCGCGGCGCCGTCCGTCGGCTCCGGCCCGCCGCCCAGGTCGAGCCCGAGCTCGGTGAGCGCGTCCGTGCCGTCGGTTCCGATCTCCTCGAGCGCGGCGAGGAGCTGCTCCTCGGTCGCCGGCCGCGCGAGCGCGCTCGCGGGCACCTTCGAGGACGGGCCGATCTCGATCGTCCGGTACCGCTTCAGGCCTGTCGCCGCCGGGATCAGCTTCCCGATAATGACGTTCTCCTTCAGCCCGAGCAGCCGGTCGACCTTGCCTTCGATCGCCGCGTCGGTCAGCACCTTCGTCGTCTCCTGGAACGAGGCCGCCGAGAGGAAGGACTCGGTGGCGAGCGATGCCTTCGTGATCCCGAGGATCAGCGGCTCGGACGTCGCCTGCTCCTTCTTCTCCTTCTTCACGCGCGTGTTCTCGCGGTCGAGGACGAGCTTGTCGACGAGCTGGCCCGGCAGGAGGTCGGTGCCGCCGGCGTTCTCGACGCGCACCTTCTTCAGCATCTGCCTGACGATCAGCTCGATGTGCTTGTCGTGGATCTCGACGCCCTGGGACTTGTAGACCTTCTGCACCTGGTCGACGAGATACAGCTCGATTGCGGTGTAACCCTTGAGGCGGAGCAGGTCGGCCGGGCTGATCGAGCCCTCATGGAGAGGATCGCCCGCGTCGACGTGCTCGCCGTGCACCACGAGCAGGCGCGTCCGGCGCGGCACGAGGATCGAGAACTCGTCGTCCTCGTTGCCGCTGTCCGGCACGATCGTGATGCGGAGCTGGCGCTCCGTCTCCTCGATCGCGACGGTGCCGGCAACCTCGGCGAGCACCGCGGCTCCCTTCGGGTTCCGCGCCTCGAAGATCTCGACGACGCGCGGGAGGCCGTGCGTGATGTCGGCGCCGGCGACGCCGCCCGTGTGGAACGTCCGCATCGTCAGCTGCGTGCCCGGCTCGCCGATCGACTGCGCGGCGATGATCCCGACCGCGTCGCCGATCTCCGAGAGCTCGCCCGTTGCGAGGAACGTGCCGTAGCACTTGCGGCACACGCCCGTCTCGGCCTTGCACTTCAGCACCGAGCGGACCGGGATCGAGAAGCCCTCGGCGATGTCGTCGCCGAGCTCGGCCACGATCTCGCGGAGCCGCGGCGGCGTGATCTCCTCGCCCTTCGAGGCGACGACCGTCTTGCCCGGCTTGCCGCTGGCGAGTGGCTTGTGGACGTCCTCCGCCACGATCCGGCCGGCGACGGACTTGTTGAGCCCGTCCGGCAGGTAGAGCGGCAGCTCGACGTGATCCTTCGTCTTGCAGTCCTCCTCGCGGATGATCACGTCCTGCGAGACGTCGACGAGACGCCGCGTCAGGTAGCCCGAGTCCGCCGTGCGGAGTGCCGTGTCGGCGAGACCCTTGCGGGCGCCGTGGGTTGAGATGAAGTACTCGAGCACCGACAGGCCTTCCATGAAGTTCGCCTTGATCGGCCGCTCGATGATCTCGCCCTTCGGATTCGCCATCAGACCGCGCATGCCGGCCAGCTGGCGGAGCTGCGCGAAGGAACCGCGGGCCCCGGAGTTGGCCATCATGTAGATCGGGTTCAGCTCGTTGAGGTTGTCGACCATCGCCTGCGCAACCTCGTCGGTCGCCTCCGTCCAGATCGACGTGATCTGCTCGTGACGCTCCGACTCGGTGATCAGGCCCTGGTCGTACGCGTCCTCGACGCGCGAGACCCGCTCCTCGTAGCCGGCCAGGATCTTCTCCTTCTCGGGCGGGATGACGATGTCGTTCTTCGAAATCGTCACGCCGGCGAGCGTGCCGTACTTGAAGCCGAGGTCCTTGATCGTGTCGAGGACGTAGGCGACCACGTGGGCGCCGTGTTGGTCGACGAGCGTGGCGATGAAGTCGCCGAGCTCCTTCTTCGAGAGCGTCCGGTTGACGTACGCGTGCGCACCGGCCGACTTGCCGTTGTCTTTGCTGCCGGTCGCTTCCTGGAGGGAGCGCTCGATCTCCGCGTTGAAGATCACGCGGCCCGACGTCGTGACGACGAGCTCGCCGTTCCAGAGGTACTCGATCGGCTGCTGCAGGTGCAGCTGCTTCGCCTCGACGGCGAACTCGACCTCTTCCTCCGTGCGGAAGCGCGGCGGACGCGGCTTGAGCTTCTCCGCCGCCACCACATTGAGGTCCTGGTCGGAGTACGTGAGGTAGTAGGCGCCGAGCACCATGTCCTGCGTCGGCGTCGCGAGCGCGTGCCCGTTCGCCGGCGAGAGGATGTTGTTCGACGAGAGCATCAGGATCCGCGCCTCGGCCTGCGCCTCTGCCGACAGCGGAACGTGGACGGCCATCTGGTCGCCGTCGAAGTCCGCGTTGAAGGCATGGCAGACGAGCGGGTGCACCTGGATCGCCTTGCCCTCGACGAGCGTCGGCTCGAAGGCCTGGATGCCGAGGCGGTGCAGCGTCGGAGCGCGGTTGAGCAGCACCGGGTGCTCCTGGATGACCTCCTCGAGGATGTCCCAGACCTCGGCGTGCATCTGGTCGACGTGCCGCTTGGCCGCCTTGATGTTCTGGACGATCTTCCGCTCGACGAGCCGGCTCATGATGAACGGCTTGAAGAGCTCGAGTGCCATCAGCTTCGGCAGTCCGCACTGGTACAGCCGGAGGTGCGGGCCGGAGACGATGACCGAGCGGCCGGAGTAGTCGACGCGCTTGCCNNCGAGCAGGTTCTGGCGGAAGCGCCCCTGCTTCCCCTTCAGCATGTCGCTGAGGGATTTGAGCGGCCGGTTGCCCGGGCCGGTCACGGCGCGGCCGCGGCGGCCGTTGTCGAACAGGGCGTCGACGGCCTCCTGCAGCATCCGCTTCTCGTTGTTGACGATGA
>PMOB01000006.1 GCA_003161615.1 Actinomycetota bacterium | reverse complement strand
CCGACGGGTAGATCTCGGGGTGGGCGCCGAGAAACTCGAACATCGCGCTGGTGCCGCACCGGTGGGCGCCAACGATGAACAGGTTCGGGCGGCGCACGGCTAGCGGCCCCATAGAGATACGAGGTCGCGGTCGAGCAGGTTGCTGAGCAGCTCGACGTCTGGCTCGAGCCGGCGCCGGATCGACTCCGCGAGGTCATCGTCGAGTGGCGGGCGCGGCCGCCGGTGTGCGTTGAGCCGCGAGATCGCACGCCAACCCTTCTCGCGCACGCGCGGCGGGAGAACGAGACGTGCAGCAACTCGCGCCGCGCCTCCGTCCCGCCACAGTGTTCGCTGCACTGCGTCCATACGCGCCTCCCGGCTCGGGTTGACCGTACTGAAACGCGGTGCGAATCCGGGATCGATGTCCAGGAACTCGAGGACGCGGCGGTACTCCGCGGCGTTGTCGGCGAGGAAGTCGTCGTGTACGACGATGTGAACGTCCTCGCGCGGGAAAACCGCCAAGAGGCGCTCGAGCTGCTGGCCGCACCGCGCCACGTCCCAGTAGAGGTCGGTCGCCTCGAGGGCGGTGGGGAGGTCGTTGCGCTCGCGCTGTTGCAATCGATTGAGCGTGTGCTGCGAACGGATGAGATCGACGGGGTTGCGCACCATCACGATTGCCCGGGACTCGGGGGAGAACTCGCGGATGAGATGCGGCGTGTCGGCCGACAAGAGGTAGAGCGGAGAGCCGTCCAAGAGCCACCGTTCGTCGGTGGCCTCCGCAAAGAGTGAGAGGTAGTCCTCGAGCGACCGCTTGTTGGCGGGCATGAAGTAGTAGGCCTCTTTGACTCTCGAAGGAAAGATCTCGGGATGCGCGCCGAGGAACCGGAACATCGCCGTCGTCCCGCAGCGAGGCGCACCGGGGATGAACAGGTTCGGACGACGTCCGGTGCTCATGCCCGTCGCAGACGTTTTCGGAGCCGGTTCACTCTGAGCAACAGCGGCACGGCGCCGACGGCGTTCAGCGGGCGCCACATCCAGCCGGGCCGCTTCAGCTGGTTGGCGACCCGCGAGTCCGTAAGGAGGGTCGGGACGCCGAACTCCACGACCCACACCTGATCGCGGAGCAGATACCCGCGCGCTCGCCGGCTCTCATGCATGAACTCGCGGATCGCGCCGGCGACGGTCGAGAAGTCGTGGAACGCGACAACGCCCCGGCCGCCGAGAACCTCCCGGCAAAACCGTGCGTCCCGCAGCACTGCGGCATGGGTGTGCTCGCCGTCGATGAAGCAGACGTCGGGTCGCTCAAGGTCAGTCGGCGTGATCTCGTCGGTGCCGAGCTCGATCGTCTCGAGCTTCGTCATGTCCGCACCTGGGACGGCCGCGAGGAGGTCGAGCATCTCCTGCGTGCTGTTGTTCGGATAGGTCGCGAAACCTCCCGGCCCGAGGGAATCGTCGGGTTGCCGTTCGGGGCGCGGATCGACGGAGACGATCCTCCGGCACCGCTCGTCCGCAACGAGCGCCTGAAGCGAGCCTCCTTTGTGCGAGCCGATCTCGAGGTAGGTGAACTCTCCGAGCCGGTCCGCGACGGCCGCGTGGAGAGCAAGGAGGCTGCGGCGATCGGGGTAGGAGGTCTGGGTCTCGACATGGTCGAGAAGGCTCGGGTCGAGCGCGTTCAAGCGATCCCGAAACACGGGCCGGAGCGTAGCGAGGCCGGGTGCGATGCTTTCGGCGTGGAGCCCCTCGTCTCGTTCTGCATCCGGGGCTGGCGCGCCTCGACCGTCGCGGAAGCGATCGAGAGCGCACTGGCGCAAACGATCAAGCGCATCGAAGTCGTCGTCACCGACGACATGGGAAACCTCGAGCCGGTCGTCCGTGCCTTCGACGACCCGCGAGTCTCCTACCACCGGAACACCGAGCGCCTCGGACCGTCGTGGAACGCCCGCGAGGCGCTCAACCTCGGCCGCGGACAGTTCCTGTTCCTCCTCAACGACGACGACCGGCTCCTGCCGACCTACGCGGAGCGAGCGCTCGAGCGGTTCTCGGAGGTGCCGCGCGCCGGCATCGTGTTCACGAACGTGTTCATCGAGCGGGACGGAGAGCGGTGGCTGCGCGAAGTGCCCATCTCCGATGGGACGTACGACGACTTCCTCCCGGAGTTCGTCAGAGCCTACTGGCTGGCGTCTGGCCCGGCCCTGCTCCGCCGAGAGGTGTGGGAGGAAGGAGAGCGAGCGCATCCGATCCCGGGCGGTACGGCGGCGGATTCGTTCATCGCCTTCCGCGCGGCGTTCATGGATGTCGTCTTCTCCTATGTGGACGAGCCACTGCTCGTCTGGACGATCCACCCCGAAACGATCTCGGCGAACCCCGAGCTCCCAGACCTCCACGTCTCGCTCTGGTCGAGCTTCGAGCTCGCGGATCCGGAGTTGGAGCGGATCCGGGTCGGCAATCTCGCGGAGACCTTTGTGCGCCGTGCAGTCGCCCGGCTGCGCGAGAGTCGTTACGCGGAGGCGCGGGAGGACCTCTCCGCCGCGCGCGCTCTCGGCCGCCGTGCCCCGGTCCACTCGCTCTTCGCCAATCTGCGTTTGCCGATTGGACCGGCGCTCGCGGTCAAGCATAGGATCGAGCGGTGGCGCAGTTGAGCTCCCCTCCCGTCGCTGGGCTGAGGTTCTGGCCGCTCGAGATGCACCGCGACTCGCGCGGCCATCTGACCGAGTTCTTCCGTCGCGAATGGGAGACAGGCGTCGACCCCGTGCAGTGGCTCGTCTTGAAGTCCGTCGCCGGAACGCTGCGCGCGATGGATCTCCACGTGGTGCACGACGAGTTCTTCGTCCTACTCAGCGGGCGGGTCACCGTGGGCGTGAAGGATCTCCGTCACGGTTCGCCGACCGAGGGAACGGCGGCGACCTTCGAGCTGGCGAGTGACGACCTCGCCGGGATGATCATGCCGCGCGGAGTTGCGCACGGCGTCTATTTCCACGAGGACTCGATCGCGGTCGTCGGAGCGAGCGAGTACTACCGCGAGGACGACCACCTGCCGTGTGCTTGGGACGATCCCGAGCTCGGCATCGAGTGGCCCGCGGAGCCCACCGTCCTGTCGGATCTCGACCAGGATGCTCCGTCGCTGCGCGAGCTGATCGAGCGCATCGAGCCATACCAGCCGCTCTGGCGGGGCTGAGGCTTCGGGTCGCCGTGGGACGAGCAGACCTGGCGCCAGCCGACGTTGCCGATCGCGTCTCTCCGTACCTGCAGGCGATGCGCGAACGCTTGGAGGCGGTTTGCCGAGCGGTCGGTCCGCCGCAGGTCGCCACCGTCGCGATAGACGGGACAGCGGTCAGGTTCGTCATGGCGGGCGACATGGCTGAGGCAGTGCTTCCGGCGCTCGCTCCGCGGGTCGTGGCGGACGAGTCGAGCCCGCCATTCGTGGTCGAGCTCTGGGACTCGGCGTCGGCCAGCCTTCCGCCGCCCTCGCCACCGTGGCGCCGCGAGGACGCGGGTCCGCTTGGAGCCGTTCGTGGCTACAACGATGCACGGCACAAGGTGATCGTCGATCTGAACGTGGGGACGATCGTCATTGCCGATCTCGCGGAGCGTGTGGCAGTCGTCTGGGCTGCGTCGGCCGCGGCGCTTCCGGCGTGGTGGCGTGCCGCTCCGCTGCGGATGCTCCTGGGCTGGATCCTTGCCGCCCCGGGGCGGCATGCCGTGCACGCGGGCGCGGTCGGCTCCCACGGTCGGGGTGCCCTGCTCACCGGACGCGGCGGCAGCGGGAAGTCGACGCTCGCGATGAGCTGCGTCGCGGCCGGAATGGAGTACCTCGGCGACGACTACGTGTTGCTCGCGTCAGGCGCCGTCGGTCCTGTCGCACATTCCCTCTACAGCACCGTCCGGCTGACGTGGGACTCCCCGGCCCTTCGGCCGAACCTCACGCCGTGGTCTTCGCTCGACGGCGAGGACAAGGCGGTGCTGGACATCTCCGAGGTGGCGCCGTCCCAGCTGAGGCCGGCGACGGCCGTCAAGGCAATCGTGATTCCGCGCCGGTCCGGTGCTCGTACCGCCACCCTGAGCCCCGTCTCTCAGGGAGCTGCCCTTCACGCGCTAGCCCCGAGCACGCTCTTCCAGGCATCGGACGAGGGGGCCGCGGCAATGGCGCTGATCGCGGACGTCGTGCGCCGCGTCCCCGCCTTCGAGTTCGTCAGCGGCTCGCGCGTCGAGGAAGGGGCAGTCCTGCTGGCCTCCCTCCTCGAGGACGAGCGTTGAGCGCTGCGGTCCGCGGTCGCGAGCTGGCAGCGCCGTGGCCGGTTCCGGAGGTGGAGATCGTGACCGGCGAGCGGCTGCAAGCACTTGCCGAGATCACGCTGCTGCCACGGATGATCGCCCGGCGCGGTCGAGGCCCACGTCCGGGTACGACCGAGGTGATCGAGTTCGAGACTCACCGCGAGCTCGACGAGGAAGAGCTCAGCCGCCTCTCTCGCGCGCGCTCGATCTTCCTCTACACCGATGCCCTGGCGCTCTTCAAGAAGCACGTTTGGCCGCGCCTGACCGGCAGTGGCTACACGCTGGTGACGCACAACAGCGACCACGAGATCGGCGCAGCGGAGCTGCCATGGGTCGAAGAGGCGGGGGAAAAGCTCCGCAAGTGGTTCGCGCAGAACCTGCTCGTCCGTCATCCCAAGCTCAGCCCGCTACCGATCGGTATTGCGAACCGCCGCTGGCCGCACGGCGATACCGCGCTCCTGAGCGAGGTTGCCGCGGAGGCGATTCCGAATACCCATCTCATCCACGCCGCCTTCGACCTCGAGACCCATCCCGACCGGCGCCGCGCCTGGGAAGCCGTCCACAGAGCCTTCCCCGACCTGCCGAGGCCAGGCGCGGGCCAGTTGTCCTACGGCGACTATCTCCGCGATCTGAGCCGCCACCGGTTCTGCGCGTGCCCGCGTGGCAACGGAATCGACACGCATCGTTTCTGGGAGTGCCAGTACCTCGGCGTCACTCCGGTCGTCGAGCAATCCGCCCACACCGACCTCTGGGCGAGCGAAGGCTGCCCGATGGTGGCGCTCGACGATTGGTCCGATCTGACACCGGATCGGTTGGAGACGGAGGCGACAGCGCGACCGCCCAGGCCAGCTCCGTGTCTGCGCCTTTCACACCACGCAGACCGCTTGGATATCCTCCGCCGACCCAGAGGATGAGCCGCTTCCGCCCGAATAGTCCTCCCGTTGTCCACGAGACGGTCGGGGATGAGACGATCATCGTCAACCTGGATGCGGGCGTCTACTACGCGCTCAACAGTTCCGGCAGCAGGCTGTGGATCGAGCTCGAGCGGGGGGTGCAGGTCGCTGAGCTCGTCGACGACGTCGCCCGTCAATCCGGCGCGTCGGCCGACGAGGTGGAAGCCGCCGTGCGGGCGTTCATCGACACCTTGGTCGCCGAGGACCTCGTCGTGGAGGCGGAGAACGGCGATCAGCCGGGGGCTCCGTCGGTGACCTGGCCCACCGGGACGGGCTTCACGGCCCCGGCGCTCGAGCGCTACACCGACATGCAGGAGCTGCTGCTGCTCGACCCGATCCACGACATCGGGGTTGGGGGCTGGGCCGAGGAACGTTGACCCCGGCGGGGTCGTCGACCGTCTTCTCCGACGAGCTGGCACGGGCAGCAGATGCCGCCTCCTACGCCGCCGGCGGCTACGAGGACCGCGACTACCGGATTGCCGGCCATCGGATTCGGGTTCGACTGGCAGGGCCGCCGACCCTGCAGCGCTTGCTCTCCGCGCTGGACCACCTGCGCGTTGCTCAGGCGGGGGAGCCGGAGCTCGTCGTGGCGGTGTGCGAGATCGACGGGGAGATGCCGCACGGGCCGTGGCAGAACGCGGTTTTGGCGGGCGGAGCCGTGAGAGGCGATCTGCCCCACGGCGGCTTCTTCCTCGCTCACGACGGGGCGTTGACCGTGTTCGATCGCGCGCGGGCCGCCGGCTACTACTGGCAGGAGCGAGGGCTCTGGAACCGCCGCCACCCCCTCTACCCGCTGAGCCCGATCCTTGGAGACTGGCTCGGCGCTCGTGGCGTCTACCTCGTGCCGGCGGCCGCGGTCGGCAACGAGAGGGGAAGCGTGTTGCTGGCGGGCGCGCCGGGAAGCGGCAAGTCGCACGCGATGCACGCCTGCGTGCGCGGTGGCCTGCGGTACATCGGCGACGACGCGTGCTTGCTCGATGCCGGAGAAACCACGTTGCTTCGCTCGGTCTATCGCACGACCCACGCCAGTCGGAGGACACTCGACCTCATGCAGCATCTCGCACCGCTCTCCGCCGGAGCCGACTGGACCTCGGCCGGGGGCTACGAGACGATCTTCCTCGACGACCACGCACCGGCCGCGCTCATGACCGAAGCGCCGCTGTCGGCGATCGGGATCGTCGAACAGTTCTCCGGGCCGCGCAGCCGGGTTCGCGCCGCGACTTCCGGTGACGCGCTGGCGGCGCTTGCTCCCTGGGCGTTGAGGAACGTTCCGGGCGCCGGCCAGCCGATGCTCGAGCAGCTCGCGCGCGTCGTCGGCGCCACTCCGGCCGTCCACCTAGAGTGCGGCACCGACCCGGCCGGCATCGCGACAGCTGTCGAGGGCCTTCTGTGAGCAAGGTTGCTCTCGTGACGCTTGCGCTCGGCGACCACCACCGGGAGCTGTGGCGGCGTCACTGCGCCGAGAACTGGCAGCGCTACGCGGACCGCCACGGCTACGACGTGATCTGTGTCGACGAGCCGCTCGACACGTCCGCGCGGGCGCGCGAACGCACTCCGGCCTGGCAACGGCTCCTCCTCCTCAACCAGCCGTTCGCGCAGCGCTACGAGCGGATCGTCATGGTCGACGTCGACGTGCTGATCAATCCGGCCGCCCCGTCGATCGTCGATGGAGTGCCGGTCGAGCTGGTCGGAGCAACCGACGAATTCGCGTGCCCTTCGGTGGAGGAGTACCCGCGGATCCTCGCGAAGCTCCAGCGCTACTGGCAGCTGAGCGGCAGCGGGTTCATCCGCAACGACACGGCTCGCGACTTCTACGCGGCGTACGATCTCCCGCCCTCGTTTGACGAGGTCGCCCGGGCCGGCGTGATGGTCCTCTCCCCGCACCACCACCGCGAGCTTCTGCTCGACGTCTACCGGAACCACGACTTCGCCTACAAAGGCATCGGCTGGAACCACGAGATGCGCGCGCTCTCCTACGAGCTGCTGCGTACGGGGTGCGTCCACTGGCTCGATCCCCGCTTCAACTACGTGTGGCTCGAGTACAAGGCCCTCCACTTCCCCTTCCTCCTCAACCGCCCAGACCATCCCCGCGCCGCGAGTGCGGCGACCGAGGCTCTTCGGGACGTCCACTTCCTTCACTTCTCCGGCGAGACCGAGCAGATGGGGCTGCCGCAGCTCGAGTCGCTCGGAACGGGCCGGCCGAGGCGGCGGACACAGCAGTCCCTTCCCCCGCACGACGTCGAGACTCCGGTCGTGCGCTGCGAGGCGGAGCTCGCATCTGCGTTCGAGAGTGCCGACCAGGCGATCGTGCTCGAGGACGGCTGTCGTCCTGACCCGACCTTCTTCCGCTTCTGCGAAGAGCTGCTCGCGCGGCACCGCGAGGACGAGCAGGTGCTGGCGATCGTAGGCGCCGAGCTCAGCTCCGACTGCGACGCCCGGCCCGACCGTTACCGCTTCACCCGCTACCCGATGCCCGGCGGGTGGGCGACGTGGCGTCGCGCGTGGGAGCTGCACTACCCGGCGATGGCGGTGTGGCCGCAGCTGCGCGACTCCGGGTGGCTGGAAGAGCTGGTTGGCGACGAGCGCGTCGCTTCGTTCTGGGCTCGGTCGTTCGACGACGCCTACGCCGGCAACGGCGACCGGCGGGCGGCGTGGACGTTCACTTGCTGGTCGAAGGCGGGCTTCTGCGCCGCACCGACCGTCAACCTCGTGTCGTTCGCCGCCGACGAGGATCTGCAGCTCGTGAATCTCACCGATCCGCGCGGCCCGATCAGCATGTTCGCGGACATGTCGACCCGGCCGGCGGGGTTTCCGTTGACCGGCCCGGACCTGGTAGCTCCCGACAAGGACTACGACGCGTTCCTCGAAGACGTCGCGTTCAGCGGGAACGTCTCGCGACTCCTCGCGCGGATCCGTGACGCCCGGAGCCTGGCTCGCCCATGAGCGCGTGGAACCCGCTCGTCAGCGTCGTGATCGCGGTGCGAAACGGCGCGCGCTTCCTCGCACAGGCGATCGAGAGCGTCCACGCGCAGACGTACTCGCGCCTCGAGGTGGTGGTCGTGGACGGAGCGTCGACGGACGGGAGTGCTTGGATCGCAGCCTCGTATCCTGGCGTGCGGTGCATCCAGCAGGCTGGGGCTACAGGCTTCGCCGGGGCGTGGAACGAAGGGATCGCGGCCTCGGAAGGCGACCTGGTCGCGATTCTCGACAGCGACGACCTCTGGGAGCCCGAGAAGCTCGAGCGCCAGGTAGACGTCCTGCGCACGCGTCCCGAGGTCGACTACGTGATCGCCGAGGTGGAGTTCCTGGCGGAACCGGGAGTGGCGATGCCGGCAGGATTCGACCCTGAGCTGCTCGGTTCCGCGCACGTCGCCAACATGCCGAGCGCGCTGCTCATCCGGCGAGAGGCGTTCGAGAAAGTCGGCGAGTTCCGAACCGATCTCACCATCGCCAATGACATCGACTGGTTCGCCAGGGCGAAGGATCTCCCGCTCACCAGCCATGTCGTGCCCGAGGTCTTGCTGTACAAGCGAGTGCACGATGCGAACCTCTCCTACGGTGCTGCGGAGATGTTGAGTCGCGAGCTCCCCGACTTGCTTCGGAGATCGGTCCGGCGCCGGCGAGAGGGGCGGGGCGAGTGACCGGGCGCAGATCGCCGATCCAGGTGCTCCATCTGTTCGGGCGGCTGACGGCGGGCGGGCCGGCCTACTCGCTGCTGACGCTCATCCGGGCTTCTGCGGCGAGCGGCGACGTCAGCCACACGGTCGCAACGCTCACCCCGCCCGAGGCCTCGACCGCCGCGCAGCTCGAGGAGTGCGGAGCCGGCGTGCGACACGCGGCCACGCCAGCCGCACTGGCGGAGCTCGTGCGTGCGGCCGACATCGTTCACGTCCACTTCTGGAACAACCCCTGGCTGTACCGGGCGCTCGGGTCCGGCTTGCCCGCCGCGCGCCTCCTCGTCTGGTCGCACGTCTCGGGCGAGCGCGCCCCTCAGGTGCTTCCGGCACAGCTCCTCGAATACGCGGACGTCACGGTCGCGTCCAGCGCCCAGACGCAGGCGCTGCCGGGTTTGAGCCACCTCGAGTACATCCCGGACGTGGCCGGTTGGGAGCGCCTCCAGGCTGGCCCGCGCAACGCGGACCGGAGCTTCACGGTTGGCTTCGTCGGCAAGCTCGACTTCTCCAAGCTTCATCCGGACTTCGTCCGGCTGTGCGCCGGCGTCGAGGTCCCGGGCGTCCGGTTCATCGTCTGCGGCAGCGGCTCCGCCGAGGCAACGCTGCGACGCCAGGCGGTGGAGGCGGGGATCTCCGATCGGTTCGAGCTCCGGGGCTTCGTCGACAACGTCGGCGGCGCGCTCGGAGAGATGGACGTCTTCGGCTATCCGCTCGCCTCGGACACGTACGCCGCCTCCGAGCTCTCGCTTCAGGAGGCGATGTACGCGGGCGTGCCGCCCGTGGTTCTAGGCCCGGCGTCGCTCCGCCACGTCGTGTCCCACGAGCGGACGGGCCTCGTCGCCGCAAGCGAGCGCGAGTATGTCGAGGCGCTTATGCACCTGCACGAACGCCCGGACACGCGCGACCGCCTCGGCGCCGCCGCGCGCGCCGACGCGATTGCGCGCTGGTCGCCGGAGGCGGTGGCGGCTCGCTGGACGACGGTCTACGAGCGGCTAATGGAGCTTCCGAAGCGCGCGCGGCCGTCGTACCGGCTGCCCGAAACGGGCGCCGGCCGCTTCGTCGAGAGCCTGGGAGACGCCGGACAGGACTTCCGTGCCGGCCTCGCTCCGGACGACGAGGCGGCAGCGCGGGCCGACGAGCGGATCGCAGAGTCCGCGGACGTCATGGTCACCGCCGACGGCGGGATTCTCGACTACCGCGACCGGTATCCCGGCGATCCGCACCTGCGTCTGTGGTCCGGCCTCGTCCTCCACCGTCAAGGGCGCGCGGCAGTCGCGGCCGGCGAGTTCGCGGCGGCGATCAGACTTGGGCTCGACACCGGACGGGTCCGCTCCTACCTCGCACGCGCCATCGAGACGATCGGGGAGCCCGCGCTCTCCACGCCGCCCCGATGAACGTACTCGGCCTGCACGTGGGGCACGACAGCAGCGCCGCTGTAGTAGTCGACGGGCGCCTCGTCGCGGACGTCGCAGAGGAACGGGTCAGCCGCGTCAAGCACGACGCGAGCCTCCCGGTGCACGCGATCGCCGCCTGCCTCGAAGTGGCCGGCCTCGTGATCTCCGACATCGACGTCGTCGCGGTCGGGACCGAGGCCCAGCTGCGCCCGCTCAACGACCTGTTCGATCTCTGGGGCAGCTCGAAGGAGGAGGGTGCGAGCGCGGCGTTGGCGGCACCCAAGACGAGCCTCGGCCGCCGCCTCGGCATCGGCTCCTCCGATCGCTCGCTCCTCGCGAAGAGCTTTCCGCTCGCGGCCGGGACCGAGCTGGTGCACGTCGCGCACCACCTGGCCCACGCGGCGGCGGCGTACTACACGAGCGGCTGGAACGACAAGCAGCTGATCGTCACCCTCGACGGCGTCGGCGACGGGCTGTCCGGCGCGATCTGGCGCGGGGAGGCAGGGAAGATCGAGCCACTGCACCAGTTCGAGGAGGACGGTTCCCTCGGGTGGTTCTACGGCAATGTCACCGAGGCGCTCGGCTGGGCGCACGGCGACGCCGAGGGCACGACGATGGCGCTGGCTGCTTACGGAGATCCGGCTGCCGCGCTCGATGCTCTCGGCGCTTTCCACCCGCGGTTCGAGGACGGCTCGCTCGCACGCCCGCACGTGTTCGAACCGATCCGCGCCCTGGCCCGCCACGGCGCCTTCGAGTGGCACTCGCCCGAGGCGGAGAAGATCGCCGCCCTGATTCCCCGCCTCGGTCGCGAGAACATCGCCGCGGCGGCTCAGCGCGTGCTCGAGGAGCAGGTCTCGAACCTCATCTACCCCTGGCTGGAGCGCGAGGGGACGAGAGCGCTCGCCTGCGCGGGAGGCGTCTTTCTCAACGTCAAGGTCAACCAGCGGATCCGGGAGTCCGGCAAGGTCGACCGGCATCACATCTACCCGAACGCAGGCGACGCCGGGCTCGCCGCCGGCGCCGCGCTCCACGCGTGTCACACCGTGCAGCCCGGGACCGAGATCGGCAACGTCAAGCACATGTATCTCGGCCCGGAGTACTCGAACGACGAGATTGTCGAGCTGCTGGCGGCGCGGGGTCTCGACGCCGAGAGGCGGGACGACATCCCTGCGTACGCGGCTCGCCTGCTGGCAGATGGCCTCGCCGTCGGCTGGGTGCAAGGACGCATGGAGAGTGGACCGCGCGCGCTTGGCGCACGCTCGATCCTCACGAGTCCGGTGCGGATCGAGAACAAGGAATACCTCGACACCCGGGTCAAGCTGCGGCCGAGCTTCCGGCCCTACTGCCCGTCTCTGGCCGCCGAGAGGGCCGCCGACTATCTCGAGCGGCCCCTTCCCGAGCCGTTCATGATCTCGGCCTTCGACGTCCGCCCGGAGAAGCGCGACGCTGTCCCGGCCGTCGTCCACGTCGACGGCACCGCCCGGCCGCAGACCGTCGAACGCGAGCAGAACGCGCGCTACTGGGAGCTGATCGACGCCTTCGGCTCGTTGACCGGCGAGTACGCCGTGCTCAACACGTCGTTCAACCTGCAGGGAGAGCCGATCGTCTGCCATCCGCGCGACGCGATCCGAGCCTTCTACGACAGCGGCTTGGACTATCTGATCCTCGGCGACCACGTCCTTGCCAAGCCGGCGCTCAGACGGCCGAGGCGGGACGCGTCGTGACGGACGTCCCTTCGTCGGCCGTCTGCGTCCTTCGGGATCTCGTCCCGCGCGAGCGCTTCGTAGCCACGCTGCGCGAGGCGTGCGAGCACCGTTCCCCATTCGCAGCGGGGAAGCTCGGCGTTTCCGAGCGGTCGTGGCTCGCTTACCCGATCGTGCTCGAGCGTGAGAAGGATCCCGTGCGGCGGCGAGCCTTCGAGCTCGTGCTGGCTCATCGCTCGCTCAAGACGTCGGGCATCTTCCCGCCGCGGGTCGATTTCCTGGAGCGATGGTGCGCCCGGTTCGTCGAGGAGGTCGCTGCGCTCGATTCGATCGGGATCCTATCCAGCGGGGACGCGCTCGAGCTCCTGGACCTGCACGGAATGGCCGGCGGTCGCGTGACCTACTTCAAGAGTCACCAGCCCGAGCGCTTCTCTCCCAGCGAGCCCGAACGCTGCTACCTCCCGGCCCTCGCGGGGCTCGATGTCCTGCTGCTCTGCCCGTTCGCGGACTTTCTGGCGGAGCGCGCGAACGAGGCGACGTTCGAGCGAGTGTGGGCCAAGACCGGCAAGGAGTGGTTCCATCCCCGCTCGGTGCAGTCGCTCGAGCTGCCGTACGGGTTCGCTTCAGCGACGCAGCGACGGTACGAGACCCTGCTCGATCTCCATGCAGACATCGCGCGGGAGCTTGGGGAGCGGACCTACGACGTCGCGCTGATAGCAGCGGGCGGTCTCGGTATCCCCCTGGCCAATGCGGCAAGACGCGAGGGCAGGATCGGCATCAGCCTCGGTGGTCATCTCCAGGTGCTCTTCGGCGTGCTCGGCGAGCGCTGGCGCGGCCGGCCCGACTGGCGTGAGCGCTATTTCAACGATGCGTGGGTCGACCTGCCCCCTGCGTACGTGCCAGCCGCAGGCGAATCCACGGAGAACTATTGGTGAACGTCAGCGTCGTCATCCCGGCCCACAACGCCGCCCCTTATCTCGCAGATGCGATCGAAAGCGTTCTCGCGCAGACGGTCGCGCCGGCAGACCTGCTCGTGATCGACGACGGATCCACGGACGAGACCGGCGCCGTGGCGGAGGGCTTCGGTGACCGTGTGCAGCTGCATCGCCAGAAGCAGGCCGGGGCAGGAGCGGCCCGGAACCGTGGGATCGAGCTGGCGAGCGGCGATGCTCTCGCCTTCCTCGACGCCGACGACGTGTGGATGCCGCGCAAGCTCGAGCTTCAGCTCGGCGCGTTCGCGTCCGACGGATCGCTCGAGCTCGTGTTCGGGAACGTGGAGCACTTCTTCAGCCCGGATCTGGGCGCGGAGCGGCAGAAGGTGCTCCGAATGCCTGCCGGTCTTCTCGCAGAGAGCGTTCCCGGCCTCGTGCCTGGCACCGCCCTCATCCGCCGCGAGGCGCTCCTCCGCGTCGGACGGTTCGCCACCGGCTTAGGCGCAGGCGAAGGCCTCGACTGGTATGCGCGCACCCTCGACGCCGGGCTTCGCACTCTTGTGCTCGACGAGGTCGTCTTGCGGCGTCGCATCCATGCCGGCAACGGCACGATTCGCCGGCCGGACGCCGTGAACGACTATCCGCGGGTGCTGAGGACGATTCTCGAGCGCCGACGGCGCGACCTCTGAGCGCAGCTCACGCTCGGTCGCGTTTCGCGGCCGAGCCGCCGGGCGCGCTTCGTGCCACCTTCAGCCAGGCCCGCAGGCCGCCCGGGAGCTTGAGTGCGAGCCAGATCGGCCGCCAGGCGTAGCCCGCCGCCAAGCCCCAGCGGCTTCGTCGTGCGGGGGGGAACCACCAGCGCATGAATTCCGGTGAGGGCGCGAGCTTCTCCCGGAGCAGGCGAAGCTTGCCGACCGCGCCTTTCGTCGACACCAACCGCTCGATGCCGCCTGCCGTGGCGGGAGGCCGGCTCGCCCAGAGGAGAAGCCGTCGCGACGCGGGGGCGGGAAGCTGGAGCCGGTCGGCCATCTCGCGCCCGCCCGGCACGAACCTCAGTCCGAGCCCGAGCGCCTCGTGGGCGTTCAGCTCACGCGCAAGCGTTGCGGCGGCCTGCCAGACGCCGAAATCCGCCTTTTCGAGGGCTCTTCGGAGATCCTCCCGGTGCTTGGCGTTCGCGCCGCCATCCTGGAGCAGTTGCAGTCCCAAGGTGAGCGCCATGGCCGGCAGGCCGGGCACCACGAGCCGTTCGCCGAACACCTCGATCGTCTCGGCGCCCTTCGCGAGGTAGGGCCAGGCGACCTCGTGCGGGACGCCGACCCCGACGACCCCATGGTGGAGATCCACGTCTACGTCCAAGAGCCCGTCGCGCTGCCAGACCGTGTGGTGGGCGGCGAAGAGGCGCGGCAGCGACCGAAAACCCAGGTCGGCCAGCGCCGACTCGGCTGCGTCGAAGGAGCCAGGCGCGACCAGGAGATCGATGTCGAGATACGCCCGCCTGCGCGGCTCCTCGTAGAGCCACCGCGCAAACGCCGGCCCTTTCAGCAGAAGCGATTGGACGTCCTTCTCCCTGAACGTCCGCGCGATCTCCGCCAGCGTGCCGTCGAGCAGCAGCGCGCGGACGGCGAACAGGCGGCGACCTAGTGCCTGCTTGTCGAGAGCGTTGGAGCTCATCGGGGCGCGGGGCCATCTCGCGCAGGAAGGAACAGGAGTCACGACTGCTCGGGATAGTCGCGCCGCGTAAGCGTGATCTCCAGACCGTAGTCGATGCAGAGCTCGTCCACTGCGCGTTTGACCCCGTACGCCTGACCGTAGCGCTCGCCGTCGTGGTAATCGTGGCCCGCAAGCAGCCCACCCGGACGGATCCGCGGCAGCCCTGCCGCGATGTCGGCTGACACGGACCCGTACTCGTGGCGGGCGTCGATGTAGACGAAGTCGGCGCTCGCGGGTCGCACACGCGCGGCGACCCTGGTGCTCTCGGCGCGCCAGATCTCGCTGCGGTCGCCACATCGCGCCAGACGCTCGCGCGTCCGCCCGAAGGAGGCCTCGTGCTCGGTTTGCGTGACGTCGGGGTCGAGCTCAGCGCTCCAGGCGTCCACGGAGACGAGGCGCTCGCCGTTCCAGTGCGCGAGTAGCCACTCCGAGTACTCGCCTGTCTTGACGCCGACCTCATATCCGACGCCCAGCAGCCGGCGATGGTTGAGCACGTACGGCAGGTGCAGCCGACGTGGGATGAAGTCCAGTGTCCAGCGATAGGTCAGGCCGTAGACCCCCAGTGCCAGGCGAGACTGCGTCAACCGGGAACGCACGCGCACGCTGCCCTGAGGATGGCACACGGCAGCCCTTGAGAGGGAACCTTCATGGAGCACCTGAGCCAGGTTCTCTATATTCCGACGGTGAGGAGCGCGTGGGCCCCCGGCGGTTGACTCAGCGGGCGATAGCCGTTTCGAAGCGCAAACTCAAGCGACTCAGAAGTCCGAAGGTTTTCGTCATCGGGCGGAACAAGACCGGCACCGCATCTTTGAGGCACGTTCTCAGCTCTCTTGGCTACACGATCAACGATGAGATTGCCGGCGGGCTCCTGATTCACGAATGGGCGCAACGCGACTTCACGAACGTGCTGGCGCTCTGCCGAACGGCGGACGCCTTCGCTGACAACCCGTTCGGTTTGCCCTACACCTACCAGGCCGTCGACGCGGCGTTTCCGCGTTCCAAGTTCATCCTCACGGTCAGGAAAGACGGTCAGGAGTGGTATGAGTCGCTCGTTCGCTTTCACGCGAAGATCCTCGGCATTGGAGAGCGTCTACCGACCGTCGCCGATCTCCGTGAATTCGACTATTGCTACAAGGGCTGGCTGCTCGATAAGGAAAAGCTCGTCTACGGTGTCGACGACGAGCACCTTTACGACCGCGAGCATTACATCGCGCATTACGAGGCGCACAACGCCGCGGTCATCGAGTACTTTCGGCACAGAGAGGACGCGCTTCTCGTGTTGCGAGTATCCGACGCCGATGCCATGACGCGTCTATACGAGTTTCTCGACGTGAGAGCCGACGCGGTGCCTGCCATGCCGCATCTCAACGCTTCGGCGTGACAGTCTTCGTGAACGGGAGCGACGGGACTCGAACCCGCGACCTCCGGCGTAAGGCGCCGATGATCGGAGAGCACGTGATCGTCGCTGGACAGGGTCGGCGAAGTGGCGCCTAACAAGAGGCGCACTCGCTCAGGCGACTGACCTACCGCCCGGCGGAACCTAAGCTGCCGCTGTGAGCACCTTCCTCGGGATAGTGATTGCCGCCCTCAGCGTGTTCACGCTCGCGGTCGTCGCTTGGGCATTCATCTGGGCAGCGAAGAAGGACGGCGAGGAAGATCGGGCCGTCCAGAAGCGCCTCGGCATCCGCCGCCGCACTCGGCTCGGGCGATAGCCCACGACCCGCTGATCGTCGGGTGACATTCCCGAACGCTGGCCCAGGCTAGGGCCGGTACTTGCTGAGCACCCAGGCTACGACGGTCGTGCTGAAGTTGAGTCCATCGATCTGCCAGCCGTAACAGCCGGGGCTTCTCACAAAGGTGAAGTAGGGGGTTTCTCGCCAGCTACCGCGTCCGACGCTTTTGAGAGATCCGGTCATGAACAACGGCGCGGCCTGCGATGGTGTCGGGCCGAGACGGATTGGTCCGGTCTGGTCAAGCCGCTTGGCACGGACGAGGAACGGCCCCTGATAAGCGGGGGTGCTGACGAAGTGCGTCTTGAGCGCGAGCCAGCCGTTGTATCCGCCCGGATGGAAGCCGTGCTGTGGGTCTCCGGCACTGTCGGTTGTCACCCGCGTTAGGCCGCTGCCCAGTGTCATTGCGCCCCAGTCCGGCGTTTGGATGTATTGCCCCGGTGACCGCGGGCACATACCCGGACCTGCTGCAGGGAAGTGCAGCGGGCGCGTCAGTCTCTTGAGGATGGCTTGCGACGGCGGCTTGTTCGGCGCGCACCCGATACAGACCGGCGCAGCTGGCAGCGTCGGATGGCGGTGCGCTACCGATCCGCATCCTGCTACCAGCACAACGGCTACCACGCCCCACGGCAGTCGACGCTTTCCAGCCGAAAACCTCACCGAAGGAATTACGCACCCCGTGCACTCACGAGTCCCGGTCAGGGGACATTCCCGAACGCTGGCGCACGGGGGCGTCGTGTCCCTGGCTGCCGCCGACCCGAGACCTTCGGATCGGACTTTCCGGCACCCACACGAACGGCGCGGGTGTTCTACGTTGGGATCGAGCGGAGCCCGGACCGGCGAGGACGTGCCTCGCGGCTTCAACGACTTCGAGGTCGCCGCTCGCGGTCGGCGTCCATCCCACCGACCACCCGACACTCCCGAGCAGCGGCGACTGACGATCCGTCGCCGCCCGAGCTCCTCAAAGCTCGCTGATTTGTTCTTCGGCTCGGGCCACTCGGCGTCTGCGGCGGGTGTAGACGAGCGCGTAGCCGATAAGGGCGAGGACGACGATGGTCCCGCCGAACAGCGGCACGGCCAGCCCTGTCGACGCGCCCGCGCGCATGTCGAAGCTCGCCGACGTCGCACTCGCGACGTTTCCGTTGTCTGCGTCGGTCGCCGTCAGCTCGTAGCCCGTCCCCACCTTGTCGATGTGCAGGGCACCGAAGGTCGCGACGCCCGAGGAGGCGGCCGTGGAGCCGCCGCTGAGCGTCGCCCCGCTGTCATGGCCGGGGCCCAACACCAGCCGGACGTGATCCGTCGAGGAGGTGAGGTTGCCGTACTGGTCGAGCAGGTCGGCGGTGACCGCCGGCCTGATGGCGTTGTCGACCGAGCCGCCGGTCGGCTGCCGCTTGAACGCGAGCTGCGCCGGCGCGCCAGCGCTCATGGCGAAGCTCGCACTCGTGGCCGGGGCGATGGTGTCGTTGTTCGGGGCGGTCGCGGTCAGCTGGTAGCCGGTCGCGCCCTTGTGGATGTGCAGCGCCGCGAACGTCGCCTCTCCCGCACGCGCCGCCCTCGAGCCGCCGCCGAGCAGCGTCGCGTCGTTCGCGTGGCCGGAGGTGAAGGCGAGCCGGATGTGGTCGGTCAAGCTTGTGAGGTTGCCGTACTGGTCGAGCAGATCCACCGTCACGGCCGGGCTGATCGCGTTGTCCACGCTGCCGCCCCTCGGCTGCTGGTCGAAGGCGAGCTGCGCCGGCACGCCCGCGGTCATCGCGAACGTCGAGCTGTCCGCGGAGGTCACCGAGCCGTTGTCGAGATCCGTCGCCGTCAGCTCGTAGCCCGCCGCGGCCCTGTGGATGTGGAGCCCTGCGAACGAGACGTCGCCCGCACGCGCCGCCTTCGAACCGCCGCCGCTGAGCGTCGCGCCGTTGCCGTGACCGCTCGCGAGGCTGAGCGCGATGTGGTCGGCCGAGCGCACGACGTTGCCGTACCGGTCGATCAGATCCATCGTCACGGCCGGCGAGATCGCAGTGTCCACCGATCCGCCGGTCGGCTGCTGCCTGAAGACGAGGGCGGTCGCGGCACCCGCCGTGAAGGTGACCTGGACGGTCTGCGCGATCGTGACGGAGTCGGTGACGTCCTTCGCGGTGAGGACGACGACCTCGGCGGTGTGGTCGCTGACCCTGAACGTCACCTGGCCGTTGCCGTCGGTCGTCCCGCTGTTCGCGGCGTCGGAGCCGGGAGCGCCGCCGCCGATCGAGGCATGGCTCGTCCCGCCGCCGGCGAGCGACTGGGCGAGCTCGACCTTCTTCCCGCTCAGCGGCATCCCGGACTCGTTCTTGACCGTCACCGTCACCGTCACGCCGCTGCCGCCGACGCCGACTTGCGCGCGGCCGGTTCCCGCACCTCGCCCGAAGTCGACGGTGGAGTGCACCGCGTTGCCGACCGTGCTGGTGCCGGTGCCGGTGAGGTCGACGGTCGCCGTATCGGAGATCGGAGTCGCGTCGATCGAGCCCCTGATCGTCGCGGTGAGGCCGGAGCTGCTCGTCGGCGAGGTCAGCGTGGCGCTGTAGGTGCCGTCGCCGTTGTCGGTCGTCGTACAGTCGGAGGTGCAGACGCCGGCGAAGGTGCCGTTGTCGGTGGAGAGCGTGACGGTCGAGCCGCCGTGGTCGATCGCGTTGCCGTACCGGTCGACCGCCTGGACGGTGATCGTCGTCGTGTCGCTGCCGTTCGCGACGATGCTGCTCGGGCTCGCGCCGATCGTCGACTGCGTAGCGTCGATCGCGCCCGGGGTCATCGTGAAGCTGCCGCTCGTCGTGGCCAGGCCGTTGTCGAGGTCGGTCGCGGACAGCTCGTAGCCGGTCGCCGCCTTGTGGATGTGGAGGGCGGCGAAGGTCGCGATGCCCGAGGAGGCGGGTGTGGGGCCGCCGCCGCTCAAGGTCTGGCCGTTGTCGAAGCCGGAGGTGAAGGCGAGCTGGACGTGGTCGGTCGAGCTCGTGACTACGTTGCTGTACTGATCCTCCACCGCAACGGTCACCGCCGGGCTGATCGGCCCGTCGACCGAGCTCGTCGTCGGCTGCTGGATGAAGGCGAGCTTCGTCGCCGCGCCGACGGTCATGTCGAAGCTCGCGCTCGTGGCCGGAGTAGCGGAGCCAGTGTCGAGATCCGTCGCCGTCAGCTCGTACCCCGTCCCCGCCTTGTGGATCTGGAGGCTCGAGAAGCTCGCCTCGCCCACACTCGCCGCCGTGGAGCCGCCACCCAGCAGGGTTGCGCCGTTGTCGTGGCCGCTCGCGAAGGCGAGCTGGACGTGGTCGGTCGAGCTCGTGAGGTTGCCGTACTGATCCTCGACCGCGACGGTCACGGCCGGCGAGATCGCGTTGTCGACCAAGCCGGCCGTCGGCTGCTGCGTGAACGCGAGCTGGGTAGCCGCGCCCGCGCTCATGTCGAAGCTCAGGCTCGTCGCCGCGGTGACCAGGCCGTTGTCGAGGTCGGCGGCGGTCAGCTGGTAGCCGGTCGCCGCCTTGTGGATGTGGAGTGCCGCGAAGCTCGCCTCGCCCGCGCTCGCCGCTGTGGCGCTGCCGCCGATGAGGGTTGCGCCGTTGTCGTGCCCGGCGGTGAAGGCGAGTTGGATGTGGTCGCTAGCAGGCTCGAGGTTGCCGTACTGGTCGAGGACATCGACGGTCACGGCGGGCGAGATGGCGTTGTCGACCGAGCCGCCTGTGGGCTGCTGGTGGAAGGCGAGCTGCGCCGGCGCGCCGATCGTCATGTCGAAGCTTGCGCTGTCCACGCTCGCGACGGAGCCGTTGTCGGTGTCGGTCGCAGTGAGCTCGTAGCCGTTGGCGGCCGTGTGGATGTGGAGCGCGGCGAAGCTCGCCTCGCCGGCGCTCGCCGCGGTGGAGCCGCCGCCGAGCAGTGTTGCCCCGTTGTCGTGCCCGGCGGCGAAGGCGAGCTGGACGTGGTCGTTGGAGCCGGTCAGGTTGCCGTATTGGTCGAGCAGGTCGACCGTGACGGCCGGGGAGATCGCGTTGTCGACGGAGCCACTCGTCGGCTGCTGGTTGAAGGAGAGTTGGGTGGCGGCGCCGGAGGCCATGTCGAAGCTCGCGCTCGTCGCCGAGGCAATCGCGCCGTTGTCGGTGTCGGTGGCGGTGAGCTCGTAGCCGGTGCCTGCGAGGTGGATCCGGACGTTCGAGAACGTCGCCTCTCCCGCGACCCCGGCGGTCGAGCCGCCGCCGAGGAGGGTGGCACCGTTGTCGTGCCCGGCTGCGAAGTCGAGCTGGACGTGGTCGGTCGAGCCGGTGACGTTGTCGAACTGATCCTCGACGGCGACGGTCACCGCGGGCGCGATCGCGTTGTCGACCGAGCCACTAGTCGGCTGTTGGGTGAAGGCGAGGTGCGTCGCCGCGCCGGGGCTCATGTCGAAGCTCGCGCTGTCCGCGCTCGTGACCGAGCCGTTGTCGAGGTCGGTAGCAGTGAGCTCGTAGCTGGTCGCGGCGAGATGGATCTGCACTCCGGCGAAGCTCGCCGCGCCGCCGCTCGCCGGAGTCGGATCGCCGCCGATCAGGGTCGCGCCGTTGTCGTGTCCGGCCGCGAAGGCGAGCTGGACCTGGTCCGTCGAGGTCGTGACGTTGCCGTACTGGTCGAGGACGTCGACGGTGACTGCGGGCGAGACGGCGTTGTCGACCGAGCCGCCGGTGGGCTGCTGCGCGAAGGCGAGCTGCGTCTCTGCGCCGGCCGTCATTGCGAAGCCCGTGCTCGTCGCCGAGGCAATCGCGCCGTTGTCGGCGTCCGTCGCCGTCAGCCTGTAGCCGGTGGCGGCGACGTGGATGTGGAGGGCGGCGAAGCTCGCTTCTCCCGTGCTCGCGGCGGTCGAGTCGCCGCCGAGCAGTGTCGCGCCGTTGTCGTGTCCGGCTGCGAAGGCGAGTTGGATGTGGTCGGTCGAGGCCGTGAGATTGCCGTACTGGTCCTCGACGTCGACGGTCACGGACGGCGAGATGGCGTTGTCGACCGAGCCGCCGGTGGGCTGCTGGTTGAAGGCGAGCTGCGCAGGCGCGCCGACGGTCATGTCGAAGTTCGCGCTGGTGGCGGGACTGGCCCCGCCGTTGTTGACGTCGGTCGCGGTGAGCTCGTAGCCGGTTGCCGCGAGGTGGATCTGGAGGCCGGCGAAAGTGGCCTCGCCCGCGACCGCGGCGGTCGAGCCGCCGCCGATGAGGGTGGCGCCGTTGTCGTGGCCGCTCGCGAATGCGAGCTTTACGTGGTTCGTCGAAGTGGTGAGGTTGCCGTACTGGTCGAGCAGGTCGACGGTCACGGCGGGCGCGATCGCGTTGTCCACGCTTCCGCCGGTCGGGCCTTGGTTGTAGACGAGCCGCGTCACCGCGCCCGGCGCCATCGTGAACGTCGAGCTGTCCGCCGATGTGATCGAGCCGGTGTCGGTGTCGGTTGCGGTCAGCTGGTAGCCGGTCGCGGCGAGGTGGATTTGCAATCCGCCGAAGCTCGCCTCGCCGGCGGTCGCGGCCGTCGAGCCGCCGCCGAGGAGGGTGGCGCCGTTGTCGTGCCCGCTCGTGAAGGCGAGCTGGATGTGGTCGCCGGAGGTCGTCAGGTTGCCGTACTGGTCGAGCAGGTCGACGGTGACGCCCGGCGAGATTGCGTTGTCGACCGAGCCGCCGGTCGGCTGCTGGTTGAAGGCGAGCTGGGTGGCGACTCCGGGGCTCATCGTGAAGGCGGCGCTCGTGACCGCGGTGAGCGCGTTGTCGAGGTCGGTTGCCTTCAGCTCGTAGTTGGTCGCCGCGAGGTGGATGTGCAAGCCCGCGAAGCTCGCCTCGCCGGCCACTGCGGCGGTCGAGCCTCCACCGAGGAGGGTGGCGCCGTTGTCGTGTCCGGCGGCGAAGGCGAGCTGGATGTGGTCGGTGGAGGTCGTGACGACGTTCGAGTACTGGTCCTCGACGTCCACGGTCACGGCCGGGGCGATCGCATTGTCGACCGAGCCGCCAGTAGGTGCCTGGTTGTAGGCGAGGTGCGTCGCCGCGCCCGGCGTCATCGCGAAGCTCGTCGACGTGGCCGTCGTGACGCCGCCGTTGTCGCTGTCGGTCGCCGTCAGCTCGTAGCCTCCGCCCGCGAGGTGGATGTGCACCGCCGAGAACGTCGCCGTCCCGGCGTTGGCGGCGACACTCGTCGTCCCGAACAGCGTCGTCCCGTTGTCGTGCCCGGCCGCGAGCGAGAGCGCGATGTGGTCGGTGGCGGTGGTGAGGTTCCCGTACTGGTCGAGGAGCCGCACCTTGATCGCCGGCGCGATCGCGGCGTCGACCGAGCCGCCCGTCGGCTGGACGTTGTACGTGAGCTGGGTGACCGCGCCCGGCTTCATCGTGAACGCCGAGCTGTTGAGCGTGGCGATCCCGCCGTTGTCGAGATCCGTCGCCGTGAGCTTGTAATTGGCCGCCGCCAGGTGGATGTGGAGGTTCGCGAAGGTCGCGACCCCCGAGACGGCCGCGGTCGAGCCGCCGCCGAGCAGCGTGCCTCCGTTGTCGAAGCCCGTCGTGAAGGCGAGCTGGATGTGGTCGGTGGAGCCCGTGACGACGTTCGAGTACTGATCCTCGACCGCGACGGTCACGGCCGGGGTGACGGGGCCGTCCACGGAGCTCGCGAGCGGCTGCTGCGTGTAGGCGATCTTCGTTTCGGCGCCCGGCGTCATGTCGAAGCTCGAGCTCGTCGCCGCGGTGACCGTGCCGGTCGTGACGTCGGTGGCCGTCAGCTCGTACGCAGTTGCGGCGAGGTGGATGTGAAGCGTCGAGAACGTCGCGACGCCTGCGACCGCGGCCCGTGAGCCGCCGCCGAGCAGCGAGCCGCCGTTGTCGTGGCCGGTGGCGAACGCGAGCTGGAGGTGGTCGACCGAGGTGGTCGTGTTGCCGTACTGATCCTCGATCGCGACCGTGACCGCCGGCGCGATCGCGTTGTCCACCGACGTCGTCGTCGGCTGCTGGGAGAAGGCGAGCTGCGTCGCTGCGCCGGGGTTCATCGTGAAGGCGGAGCTCGTCGCCGCCGTGATCGAGCCGTTGTCGAGGTCGGTCGCCGTGAGCTCGTAGCTCGCCGCCGCGAGATGGATGTGCAGCGCGGCGAAGCTCGCCTCGCCCGCGACCGCCGCGGTCGAGCTGCCGCCGAGCAGCGTGGCGCCGTTGCCGTGCCCGGTCGCAAAGGCGAGCTGGAGGTGATCCGTCGAGCTCTCGACGTTGCCGTACACGTCGGTCACGTCCACTGTCACGGCGGGCGAGATCGGGTTGTCGACCGAGCCGCCGGTCGGCTGCTGGTGGAAGACGAGGTGATCCGGCGCGCCGATCGTCATGTCGAAGCTCCCGCTCGTGGCGGGCGTCGCGGCGCCCGTGTCGAGATCCGTCGCGGTCAGCTCGTAGCCGGTCGCGGCCTTGTGGATCTGGAGGCTCGAGAAGGTCGCCACGCCTGCGACCGCAGCGTTCGAGCCGCCGTTGAGGAGCGTCGCGCCGTTGTCGTGCCCGGTCGCGAAAGCGAGCTGGATGTGGTCGCTGGAGGTCGTGAGGTTCCCGTACGCGTCGAGCAGGTCGACGGACACCGCGGGCGAGATCGCGTTGGTGACGAGGGCGCCGGTCGGTCCCTGGGCGTAGACCAGCTGGGCAACCGAACCGGGGACGACGGTGAAGGTCGACGCGTCGCTCGCGAGGCCTCCGTTCGAGGCGGTGATCGTGATCGAGCCCGCAAGGTGGCCGGTCGCGTTGAGGGACGCGACGCCAGCGACCGCAGTCGCGTTGCCGAGCCCGTCGACGGTGCCTGAGCCCGCAGTCTTCGCGAAGCCGACGATCGTCGAGTTGTCGCCGGTCTCCGTGTTCCCGTACGTGTCCTCGACAGCGGCTGTGAGCGCCCGGACCGAGCCGGCCGCGAGGTTGCCGGTGCCGCTCGTGAACGCGAGCTTCACTGCGGCGGACGGGTTGACGTTGAGCGCGAGCCCAGCGCCGTTCGACACCGACCCGTCCGTGACGACGAGGTGGGTACTCTCGGCCTTGTAGAACACTGCGACGCCGTTCGTCCCGCCCGACACGGTCGCGACGCCGCTCGTAAAGGTGATCGCGGTCGTGCTGCCGAGCGCGGTCGCCGTGCCGCCGGCGCTCGTGACGGTCGGCGTATTGCCGCCGATCGAGCCCGGCCCCGAGAACGTGAGGTTGTGCGAGCCGGTGTAGGTCGCTTCCGTGTTGCCGTACTGGTCTTGCGCCGTGACCGTGAGGTTGTCCGCCGTCCCGGCCGTCGGCGTCGTCGAGGCCGCCTGCAGGGAGAGCTGCGTCAGCGCGCCCGTCGTCATGTCGAAGGACGAGCTGTCGACGGTCGTGACGCCGCCGTTGTCCGTGTCGCTGGCCGTGAGCTCGTAACCGGTCGCGGCGACGTGGATGTGGAGGCCGGAGAACGTCGCCGTCCCGGCCGCTGCCGCGACAGTGGTCGTCCCGATGAGCGTCGCGCCGTTGTCGTGGCCGCTCGTGAAGGCGAGCTGGATATGGTCGGTGGAGGTCGTGAGGTTCCCGTACTGGTCGAGGAGGCGGACCTTGATCGCGGGCGCGATCCCGGCGTCGACCGAAACTCCGGTCGGCTGGACGTTGTAGGTGAGGGACGCCGGCGCGCCGGGCGTGATCGTGAACGCGCTGTTGACGCTCGTCGCGTCGGCGCTGTCGAGGATCTTGTTCGTCTTCGCGCCGATCGCGGTCGGGTTCGTGACCGAGCCGATCTGGAGGGAGGCGGCCGTCGAGTTGCCGACCGCGCACGTCCCGCCGCTGTCGGCGAGGGTGATCGTGACGGTCGTGCTGCCGCCGGGACTCGTGGCCGAGCAGTTCGTGAAGCCGGTGCCGGGCGTGATCGCCGGGCTCGCGCCGACGACGTAGCCCGCCGCGAAGGTGACCGTGATCGTGTCGCCGGCGGCGAGTGAGCCGGTGCTGGAAGTCGTGAAGCTCGCCGTGTACGTCGTCGTGTCGCCGGCGACCGAGTCTGCTCCGCCGATGCTCACGCTGGTGAGAGTCGTGGCGGCGACGATCGTGACGTTCGCGGAGACGACGGTGGTGTCGTTCGTGTCGGCGATCGTGATCGTCTTGGCGCCGGCGGCCGCCGGGTTCGTGATCGAGCCGATCGTGAGCGACGCCGCAGTCGAGTTGCCGACCGCGCAGGCGCCGCCGCTGTCGGCGAGCGTGATCGTGATCGTGCGCGTGACGACCGAGCTCGAGGCCGAGCAGTGCGTGAAGCCCGTCCCGAGCCCGATCGACGGCGTCGCTCCGACCGTGTAGCCGGCCGGGAAGACGACCGTCAGCCGGTCGCCCGCCGCGAGCGAGCCGGTGCTGCTCGTCGTGAAGCTCGCCGTGTACGTCGTCGCCGAGCCGCCCATCAGGCGCGGAGCGGAGAAGCTCACACTCGAGACGCCCGTCGCGGCCGTGATCGAGTACGTCCCCGTCGCGTTCGTCGTGTCCTTCGAGGTCTTGACGGTGATCGACTTCGACCCGATCGTGGTCGGGTTAGTGATCGAGCCGATCGTCATCGCGCTCACGGTCGCACTCGCGCCGATCGAGCACGTCCCGCCGCTGTTGGCGAGCGTGATGGTGATCGTGCGAGTCACAACGCCGGCGGCTCCCGAGCAGTTGAACGAGCCGAGCCCGCCGATCGCCGGCGCCGGGCTCGACGGGACGGTGTAACCGGCGGGATAGGTCACGGTGATGGTGTCGCTGGCGGCGAGCGCGCCGCTGCCGCTAGTCGTGAAGCCGACGCTGTAAGTCGCGACCGCGCCGGCGGCGGACCGGGTCGCGCCGATCGTGACGCCGCTGAGCGCCGTCGCGGCTCTGTACGGGCCGCCGGAGACTCCGCCGGCCGCGCGGCCCCTGACGCCCCGTGGCACGAGCGGCGTGGTGTTCCGGGCGCTGACCGCGCGGGCAAGGTCGAGGCGGCCGTTCCCGGTCTGTCGGCGTGTTCCGACGCGAGCGGCCGTGGCAGCGAGGCGCCCCACGACCGCCGCGTTCGAGAGCCGCGGGTACGCGGCCATCAGAAGAGAGGCCGCCCCGGCGACCGAAGCCGCCGACGCGGACGTCCCCGCCACGAGGCGCGTAGACCCGCCGGGAGCGTAGGCGGGAACCTCCACGCCGGGCGCGGCGAGGAACGTGTCGGAACCGAAGTTGCTTCCGGCCCAGAGGTGGTCGTTTCGATCGGTTGCGGAGACGCCGACCACCTTGGCGTCGCCCGCTGGGAAGGTGGCACTCGGGGAGCCGCCATTGCCCGTCGCGGCCACGACGACGGCTCCCTTCGACCACGCGAAGCTGACTGCCCGCTGCAGCGCGGAGCTGTAGCCGGCGCCGTCGAGGCTGAGCAGGATGACATTCGCGCCGTGGTTCGCGGCCCAGAGGACGCCGCGGACGATCCCGCTGTCCCGGCCGATCCCCTGCGCGTTGAGCGCCTGCACCGGCATGATCCGGACGCCCGTGTAGGCGACGCCGGCGAGGCCGCCCGGCCGCAGCGCTGCGGCGGCGATGCTCGCCATCGCGGTGCCGTGACCGTTCGGGTCGACGGTCGGCAACGACCCGCGGAAGACGGAGTAGCCCGGCAGCAGGATCCTGCGCAGTGCGGGCACGGAGGCGTCGACGCCGGTGTCGACGACGGCGAGCCGCACCGTCCGCTTCGCGTGGAGCTTCGCGTACACGGCCGGCCAGCCGATGCGTCGGAGGTTCCACTGGCTCGGCGCGGCGGCCCGGCTGACCAGGCCGGCGACGGAACGGACGTAGTCGGGAGCGACGGAGCGGACGGCGAGGCTCGCCTTTAGGACGTGTTCGGCCCGGGCGAGCCGGCTCTGCGGCACGACGACTGCGGCGGTGTCGAGAGCGGAGATCCAGCGGACGTGCGTCCCGCCGACGCGCGCGATCAGCGTTCGTCGCTCGGCGGCGGAGGTGCCGCGGCCGAACTCGATCGCGAGGGAGGGATGCCGCGCGAACTCGCGCGCGGCCGCTGTGGCCGCTGAATCGAAGCTCTGCGGCGGTGTCGGCTGCGGGATGGAAACGACGAGCGGGGCGAGCGCGACGAGCACTCCGAGCACGGCGGCGGCGGCGCCCGCCGGGCGGGCAGGAGACCGATGAATTGATCTGCACATGGCCGTGCGCAATTCACAGGCGTCGATCACGCCGTCGCTCCCCCTATTCAGACCTGCAGCCGCAGACTCGATCGAACTATCGAAAGACGATGGTTCGCCAGTTTAGCGCGTGGGGTGCAGAAATTCGGTCGGCGCCGTGGCGGTCGCTGTGGAATGCCTGTGGGGCGCCAAAATGAGTGTCCTGCCTGCAAATCACTGATTTCTCGGGGCGCGCAACGAATTTTGGCACACCCACAGGACAGGACGTCAGGGCGAACGACCTCCGGCATAAGGCTAGGCGGTCGTGTCGGTGCCGATAATCCGGTTCGGCGTATGAGGGCGGTGTCGCCGGCTCAGACGTGGACGACGGGGACGGCGTCGGCGAAGTCTGTGAAGTCTTGGTCTTGCGTCCAGACTTCGGTTTGGTTGACGAGGGCGGTGGCCGCGATCCAGGTGTCGTGGATGCGTGGTTTGCGGCCTGCGGCGAGGCTGCGCGCGGCCAATTCGGCATAGGCAGAGGCGGTGCGCTCGTCGATCGGGAGTGCGCTTGTGAGGGCGCGCACTTCGCTGAGTGTGCGGAGGCGTTGGGCGCGCGTGTCGGGGCTGGCAGCGACGAGCACGCCGAGTTCGAGTTCGGCGATGGAGACGACGGAGATCGCGACCTGGTCGGGTAGCTGCCGCTGGAGCGGTCGGCCCTGTTCGCGTGCGATGAGGACGGAGGTATCGAGGACGGCGCGGCTCACGCGCGCTCGACCGTCTGCTCGCGCACCGGCGCGAGGTCGACAAGTAGGGCGCGGTCAGCGGGCGCGTCTCGGAGCACCCCTTCGAAGGCGGCGCCGGAGATCCATGCCGGGCGAGCGAGAGGCGCGAGCTCGGCTACCGGGCGGCGGCTGACCGTCACCTGCAGCCGTTCGCCTGCCTCGACTCGGCGGAGGATGGCGGCGGTGTGATTGCGGAGATCGCGTGCGGAAACCTCAGCCACCTCACAGATCGTAGCATCTCGGCTACGGCACGTGCGCAAGCTCGTCGGGTGGCTATGGCGTGGGGGCGATCCACGGTGTGTGTCAGCGGCCGTGGCCCGCGACGAAAGCGTTGGCGGCCAACGGCCCCCACGTTCCCGGCTCGTAGGTCGCGACGGGGGTGGGGTCTCGAGCAGCGGCTGCATGATCCGCCAGGCTTCCTCGATCCCGTCCTGGCGGGTGAAGTGGCTTGCGTCTCCGATCATCGCCGCGTGCAGCAGCACCTCGTATGGCTAGCTGGCCGCCTCGCGGCGGATGTGAGAGCTAGGGGCGGAAGGACCTGAGCAGCGACTGACCGCAAACCGCGAAGACCAGGACGCTGAGGAAGCCCGGCATGTATTGCGGCAAGGTCGTGACCTCTCCTGCTTTGAAGATGTCGTGGAAGAAGAAAACATCGACGGCGAGGAAGCCCACGATCAGGACAACATCAACTACTCGTCTCATCGTTCGAGTGTAGGCGAGCTGATCTCGGCGCTTTCCGGACCGTAGTGGACCGTTGTAAGCGCGCTTCTAGCGGCCGACCACGCATTGTCCAGCGGCTATGGATAGCTCAAGGCTGGCTCCCGTCCTCGGCGACGGACTGCTCTGAGGCATGCGCTGACGTCAAGGCGCGGCGTACCGCCTCGTGTCGCTCGTCCCGATTGAACAAGTGGGCGTAGACCTTGAGTGTGATGTGCGGGTCGCCGTGGCCGAGAACAGCGGCGACGGTGACGGCGTCGAGACCGGTCGCGATCAGCCGGGAAGCGGCGGCGTGCCGCAGATCATGGAAGCTGACTCCGTGGATCCCGGCCGCCTCGGCGGCACGTTCGAAACCGCGGTGAGCGACGTTGCGGTGCGAGAGCGGCGTCCCGAGACGCGAGGCGAAGACAGGATCGCCGTCTTGCGAGTACTCGCTCCTGAGCCTCAGGTCGATGAGCTCGCTGCGTAGATCGTCGGGCAGCGGAATCGTGCGTACGCCGGCGTCGGTCTTTGGTGGCCCGTATTCGGAGCAGATCAACCACTGCCGGCGGATATGGAGCAAGCCGGCACGCCGGTCGAAGTCCTGCCACTGCAGGCCGAGCACCTCGCCAAGACGAAGGCCGAGCCGCGCAGTGAGGCGGAGCAAGGGCGTGTAGTCGTAGTTCGAGACCGGCTTCCGCGCCAGCCGTTCCGAAGCGACGAGCAGAGCTTCGAGTTCCTCGTCAGACCAGACGTGTGCTTGCTTCTTCTTCCGGACGGCAGGACGGTCGTCGTCGGTGAGCTGCGCGAACGGATTGTCCGGGATCAGTCGGCGGCGGACGGCGAGCTTGAGCGTCCCCTGCAGTGGCTTCAGGTAGTTCGAGATGGTCGCCTCGAGCAGCGGCCGCTTGGGCCGCCTGCGATCGATGGCATGCAGGCCCTCACGTTCGAGGCCGGCGATGAGGTGGGCGATCGCCTCGGCGTCGATCGCCTGCACGGGCTGCCTGCCGAAACGCGGCAGGAGGACAAGGTCGAGAGCCCTTCGATAGTCGTTCGCGGTGCGGGCCCGTAGGGGTCGCTTGCCGGAGCTCGTCTTCATCTCGAGCCACTGTTCGGCCAGCTCGGCAAACGTGGTCTGAGGCCGATCATCGACCGCCGGCGAGGCCCGTCGGTGATCGACCGGCGTCGTCGGTCGCGTGACGGTGGTGAGCGACGGGGTGTCGACGCCGACGGTCGACGTCGACACCTTCGTCAGGACGAGTTGTGAAGATGGAGCTTGCATCAGGACGTTCCTCCTGGTGCCGGGCCCGGGGCGTTTCAGCGCCGCCGGGCCATTTGTAATCGATGTATCGAATTCTAGCGGCGCTACCGAACGAGAGAGTCGTCAGCTCTGGCGGCCAGGCGTGGAGGTCACTCCTCCTTCGTCGTGTCTCCACGCTGTTCCGCCTGGAGTGCCAAGAGGATCGTGAGCGCCTGGTCCCTGCGTCTGGAGAGCATCGTTTCGTAGCGGTTGAGTTTCCCGAGGGCGTTCGCGCCGGCCGCGTCTTCGATGAAGCCGCTGGCCAGGCGGGCCTCGTCCGTCCGCTTCGGCTCACGAGCCTCGTCAATCATGTCCTCGAGGTATTCGTGAAGTTCCAGCCCACCTCAAGGTGGGATGACTTCCCGCCTGGCTTCAGGTTCGTGATCTGCACGCCGCATCGCGACAGCGCTCGGCTTCTCCCCGGCGATCTCGCTGCCGCCGACGATCGCCTTCCTGGTCGGAAGCGAATCTAGGGGCGCCCGATCGTCGCCCGCTGCCTGATCAGGAGCGAGTAGGGCGGCGCGAGATCGAGGCCGTCTGGATCGTCGAGATAGCCGGGGGCGCTACCGGAAATGCCGGTGTGCCCGTATTGCCAGACGACCTTGTTCGTGCGCGGGTCGATGACGATCACGCGGTCGTTGCCGTCGTCGGTGAGAAGCACATCGCCGTTCGGGAGCGGTTCGGCGAGCGAGGGGTGGTCGAGCTGCGGGGCGCCAGGGAGGGGCTGGTAGCGCCAGACGAGGCGTCCTCGGCGGTCGAAGGTCTCGACACTCCCGGGGCTCGTGTAGTCGACGCTCAGATAGAGGCCGGGCTTCACTTCGTTGGAGTCGGAGGGGTAGGTGAAGCCAGGCGGATGCCAGGAGGCGACTACATTCCCGGCGAGCGTGAGCTCGTCGACCCAGTCGCCGTTGATCTCCGTGACGAGAAAGTGGCCGTTGCTCATCGGGAAGGCGCCGTTGGGACTGCCCCAGCGAGAAGGCAGGGCGTGCTCGCAACTCTGCGTCGTGGTGCCGTAGATGCGATACGGCCGGTGTTGGCCGCGCTTGATCAACAGCAGCCGGCAGTTCTTGATGTCCGCCGTGAGGATCCAGCCTCCCGGGAGCAGCATCGCGTCGTCGGGATTCCAGAGCTGGTTGGGGCCGCTGCCAGGCACGCCGGGGGTGCCGTACCGGTAGATGATTTGCCGCCGAGCGGCGTCGATGACACTAAGCGCGAAGTCGTCTTCCTGGGTGGCGATGATCCGTGAGCCGTCGGGGCTGAAGAAGGCGTCGTCGGGGGCGCGGAAGCTCTTGCCGGGCCGGAGGTCGCCCGGCCGCGGGAACTGCCAGACGACTTCCCCCTTTGGGTTGACGATGAGAAGCCGGTTGTTCGCACGGTCTGCGATCAGCACCGGGCCAGGAAGCACCGACGGATCCGAGCCCGGCGCCAGATGCGGCTTCGTGAGCGGCTGGAGCACGAGGCTTGTCGCGGGGGTGCCGGCACCGTTTCGCGCCGGCTTCGTGCGAGACGGGCCTTGAGCGGCCCACCACCCAACGACTCCAACAAGAGCGCCGACGGCGACCCCGACTGCCATCGCTACCCGGCGCCGCCGCCTTACAGTTCGGCGACGCGCCGCTGCACGCTCGCGGCGCGCCCGCGCGTCCACGCGTTTCTGCCCGAACTCCTTGGCCACAATGCTTGACTCGTACGCCGCCTACGGTCGGCGATCTTCAGCAACGGTAGCCCGTTCCCGCCGGCAGCAGCGCTGCGTCTCAACCCAGGCCTCTCCTCGCGAGAAGCGCCACGCGGGGCGATAGCCACGACCGGCCCTGTTCGACTACGGCACAGTGAGGGTAACCCGGGGCCTCTTGAGGCTGCTCGAGGGTTCGCACGTGCGACTTTGGCGTTCCCCGAAATGGAACTAAACGGGGCACTCTGGAACCCCCTTCAAAGCAGTAAAACCTCTCTCGCGCGGCTCCACAGGCTGGTTCGCGAGCTCCGAGAACAGGAGCCGCCGCAGTTATTTGAGCCGGTTCCACCGCGGCGGCAGCTCGTCGGCGCCGCCGCCGAAGCGATCGTGAGGGCCGCGGATCGGCCCATCCGTGTCGCCGATGTCTTCGCCGAGCTTCAGGCGCAAGGGCATGAGCCAAACCGTGCATCGGTGCGTAAGGCTCTCCATGACCGTTCACGCGGACCGGCTGCTCCGCTCCGGCGGGTCGCGCAGGGACTGTACGAAGAGCGCTCTCTTGACCAACGCACCGCACCACGACCTGGGACCTGAGCAACACCTAAAGAAGAGAGCGGCCCAGGGTGTCGAGCGCCACACGGGTCCAGGCAAGAGGTGGAGGTACGTCAGACGTGGGAAGATGGTGAACGACTAGTGAAAGCAGCGGCCTGAAGTGTCGAGCTCGACGGGGTCCAGGCCAGCTTGCCAGCCGTTCTGGCCAGTTCGAGAGGAGGATCGCCATAGGCAACGTACCGAGCCGCGGCGTGCGCGCCGCCCCGTACGTTAAGAGCATCGAGGGCGGCGCGCCGCAGGCACAGCGCGCGATCCGCAGCGGGGAGCCAACGGCAGCGACGACCAACCTGCTCGCCGACCTGTTCGACCCGGCTGCGCCGGTGCTGACCCCGGTTGTCAGCGACATCGGCGCTCCGGGCACACGGGTCGTAGCATGCGGCGCTTCCGCCGGTCTCAGCGCTCCGGCCCTACGCTCGCCTGCTCGAGTCCCGGGCGCTCGCCTGGTGGAGCTGCTCGGGTCGTACCTGTCAAGGGTTCGAGGAAGGCCGAGGCAGGTGCTGCTCTGTCCCGGGCCCGTGCTGCTCTCGGCCCACGTGAAGCGCGCCGTGAGGAAGACGAACATCGGGCACCGTGAGCCGGAGTTCTCGCGGCTGCTGCTCGAGAGCGCGGCGATGTTGAAGCCCGTCGTGGGAATCCGCAGCACAGACAGCTCATACCGGATCGCCTTCATCACCGGATCGGGAACAGCGGCGAACGAGGCCGTGTTGGCGAGCATCGGCGGCGGCGGGCCGACCCTCGTGATCAGCAACGGCGAGTTCGGGGAGCGGCTCCTGGCTACCGCACGACGGTACAGCCCAGACGTCGAGGAGCTGAGGTTTGCCTGGCAGGAGGCGATCGATCTCGAGAAGGTGGCAGAGGAGCTCGAGCGGAGGCGGTACCACCTGGTCGTCGTCGTCCACCATGAGACGAGCAGCGGGATGCTCAATCCGATCGCGGCAATCGCCCGGCTGGCCCATCAGCACGGCGCGCTGATCGCGGTTGATGCGATCAGCAGCGTCGGCGCTGAGGTGATCGCCGCCGAGGAGTGGGGAATCGATGTCCTGACCGGCGCGTCGGGCAAGGCGCTGTCTGCCATGCCCGGCGTAGGGATCGTCGTTGTCAAGGATCGCGTTCTCGAGCAGTCGGCCTCGAGGCCGGCCGGGCCGCAGTACCTGAATCTCCATACCCACCTCGCCTACATGCGCGATCATGCGCAGACACCGAACACGCCTGCTGTGCACGTGTTCGTCTCGCTGCACGCCTCGCTCGAGGAGACCACGCAGCAGGGTGTGGCGCGGGCCCGCGGAGTGATCCATGCGCGGGCGTCGTTCGCACGTGAGCGGCTGACAGACATGGGCCTCGAGTACGCCGACTATCGCGGACTGAACTCCAGCGTCCTGACCTGCGTGCTGCTGCCCGAATACCTCTCGTTCGAGCGCCTGGCGCGCCGCCTGAAGACGAGGGGGATCGTCGTCTACAACGGCAAGGGCGCGCTCACGGACAGGATGTTCCAGATCGGACACATCGGCGCGCTGCGCAAGCACGACACGCGCGATGCGCTGCGCCAGGTGCAGGCCGTCATGCGGCAAGGCGCACAGGCGAGAGCCAGGCCCCTTGGGTTTGTTCCAAAGGAGCCGGCGACCCGTGTCGTCTCCTGAGCATCCTCCGCGGGCGTCCGTCATCGAGCCGAACTTCTTCAGCAACTGGGGTGACCTCTGGTACCCCAGGCTCGCCAACACGTTGCTAGGCCCGGCGAGCAAGATCAGGCCTCTGACGCCGAATCATCTGACCGTTGTCTCGCTTGGCCTCTACAGCCTGGCGGCAGGTCTGATCGTCGTCGGCGGAGCTTGGAGCGTCCTTGCAGCCGTCCTGTTGCCGGTCTCGTACGTCCTCGACTGCCTCGATGGCCAACTTGCCCGCTATACCGGCAAGACGTCGGCAATCGGCGACTACCTGGACAAGACGCTCGACGTCCTGAAGATCTTCATCATCAACGCCGCGATGGCGATCGCGGCCTACGACCTCACGGGCAAGAGCATGTTCCTGTTGCTCGGCCTGGTCTCGTGCTTCGGGTTCCTGTTTCGGTACTACATCAAGCTCGAGACGATGTTCTGGGCAGTCAGCCGCGACGGCGAGTTTCTCGACAAGTCGCGCGAGCGCCGGCAGTCGCTCTACGTCGACCTGGACGCCAGGAGGAGGCAACCGAAAGACCTCCGGCAGAAGCTCGCCTGGCTCTGGTTTCGGAACCGCTCCTTCTTCGCGCTCGATGAGGCCGAGCACGTCACCTTGGGCGCTGTTGCGGCCCTTGTCCAGCGACCGGATCTGTGGATCTGGGTCTTCGCGATCAGCCAAGTCTTGATCGCGTTCGTCCGGCTCGTCCAGCGCGGCAACCAGCTCGCACGCCGGCCGGAATCACTCACCTACCCGCTCCGGAAATGACGATGAACGCAGCCGCCTGGTGAAGGCCGTCATCCTCCTCGCCGGCATGGGCAGCCGGCTGGCGCAGCTGAAGGTCTCCACACCGAAATCGCTCCTGCCGATCGGGGCCAGCAACACCCTCGAGCACATGATCCGGAAGCTCACCAGGCACGACGTGCGCTCGATTGTGATCGTCTGCGGGCACCTGCAGGCGGCGATCGAGCAGTACCTCCAGCAGGCGTTCCCGCTCCTGGAGATCACGACTCTGCGGAACCCCGACTATCGGACGACGAACACCGGCTACTCCCTGCTGCTCGCGAGGGAGCAACTCGAGGGGGAGACGTTCATCAAGCTGGACGGTGACGTCATCTTCGACGAGGAGATCCTGGCCAGGCTGGTCGCGGCGGCCGACGGCTGGAGCTACGCCTGCGTCGATCGCACCGCGGTCGACGAGGAGGTGATCAAGGTGCGATGCGATGCCGAGTGGAACATCTCGCGCATCGGCAACGACGTCCCGGTGACGAGCGCTACCGGTGAGTCGATCGGCATCGAGCGGATCGACGAGCGCTCCTGCGCAACGCTGTTCACAACGCTCGAGGCGATGATCGAGGATCCCGCCAACCACCAGCGCTACTACGAGGTGGCCTACGACGCGATCGTCCAGGCCGGAGAGCCCTTCAAGGCCCTCGACATCACCGGGCTACGCTGGGTGGAGATCGACACGCTCGAGGACTACGAGCTGGCACAGCGCTTGTTCGGCCACATAGACGCGTAGGCGACGCGTCCGAGCGTTGACTTCGACTACTCGTCGAGCCGATCTTGCGCCAGACGGCCATACAGACGCCGGGGTTCGTACGACGAACCTTAGGTAGTCCCAAGCGGGGCACGTTCGAACCGAGTGGGACTAAACGGGGCACTCTGGAACCCCCTTGAAACAGGTAACAACTCGCTTGAGCGGCTCCAGAAGCTGCCTTGCGACCTGCGGTGGAACGAGGTGGGCCCTCGCCCGAAGCGCATTCCTTGTCCAGCTAGGACTGGGAGTGTCCGATCAACGGTGACGTGACCCCTGAAAGTGGTCCTGCCGTTGTGATAGTCACCCGCCTAATTCCGCGGCCAGCCACCGAACTCGTAGCAAGGATGCAGACCGCGCACTAGCTTGACGAGCTTGGGCAACCCATTCGAGAGCAGGCCGCTGCGCGGTCGACCGGGGACGAAGGAGCTGCCGCTCGTGGAAAGCCGCGCGGTGGGTGGCCCGATCTCACTTGGCGTGCTGGCGTCTTACGTCGCGCTCGCCCTGGGTGGCTGGCTTGCCGCGTCGGTCGCCCTGCTCGTCGCCGCGCACGATCTCGCCCACAGGGACCCGACCGCGGCTGGGGCAGTGCTCGCGGCGCACCTGGTCGCGCTCGGACTGCTGCCGTTCGCCGTCACGGGCGCATCCTTCCACCTGCTGCCGGTGATGCTCCGCAACGACGTTCGACACCCGCGCCGGCTGCAGCTCGCGTTGCCGCTGCTCGCCGGCGGCTTCCTCGTGGCACCCGGTATTGCCTTCGACACACCCGCGATCCTCTGGCCCGGCGCGGCGCTCGTCTCGGCCGGTCTGCTACTCGTGCTCTCAGAGCTGCTCGGCCTGGTCCGGCGGGCTCCCCGCGGGCGCACCCTTGTCGCCAGCCGTACCGGGGTCGCGCTCGTCGGCCTCCACGTCACAGCGGCGCTCGTGCTCGGAGCGCTCGTCTTTTCCCATGGCAACCGACCGTTCGCGAGGGTCGTCCACGATCGCTGGCTGCTCGTCCATCTCCACCTCGCCGTGTTTGGCTGGCTCACGCTGCTGATCGTCACAGTCGGCCGCACGCTGGCTCCGATGCTTGCGCTCGCACCGACGGCACCGCCGCGCCGTCTTCCAGGCAGCGAGCTTGCGCTGACCGTCGGCCTCTGGACGCTCCTGGCCGCGCTCGCGACAGGCTCGACCGCTGCGGCGCTCGCGGGCGGCAGCGTGATCCTGCTCACGCTCGCGCTGTTCGCCCGGCTGATCGCGGGCGTCGCCCGCACCCGCCGGATCGAGCTCGAAGCGCCGCTCGTTCATCTGCTCACGGGCGTCCTCTTTCTCCTCCAGGCCGCCGGCCTCGGCACGGCGATGCTGGTTGGGCTCGTCTCCACGCGTACCGGCTTCGCCGCGTACGTCATCCTCTTGCTGCTCGGCTGGGCGGCCGGCGTCACAGTCGGTCACCTCGGAAAGCTGCTCGCTCTGTCGCTCTGGGTCTGGTGGCCGCCTGGGCCGCGCCCCAAACAGGCAACCCTCTACCCGCGCCGGCTGTGGCTTGCCGAGGCTGCTTCCTTCGCGGTCGGTATCGAGCTGCTCGCAGCCGGCACCCTCGCCGCCAGCCGCGAGGTTACGGTCATCGGCGCCGCCGTGCTTACCGGCGCCGCCCTGCTCGCAGGCACCGCTGCCGGCGTGACGTGGGGCAGGCGCTGGTAGCGCTCTCGTTCTCCGTAGTTCACCGCAGACCATCCGGGTGCCTTCCCGGATGACGTCATGACGATGCCCGTGCAGGCTCGCTCGGACGCGGTGGCCCAGGGATAGGCGATGCGCTAGCGACGGCTCGGTCACGCTGCCGATCAAGGTCGCGCTCATGCACCGCGAGAGAAAGGTTCAACGCGGGACATCCGCGACGACCGACACACGAGGTGCGAACAGGATGCCCGAGCACGTTCCCGTCACCACTGGCCAACAGCTCGGCCGCCGTTCCTGGGCGGAGCCCTGGAAGATCAAGATGGTCGAGCCGCTATGGATGTCCACGCGCGAGGAGCGTGAGCGCGCTCTCGCCGAGGCCGGCTACAACACCTTCTTGCTGCGCTCGGAGGAGGTGTACATCGATCTCCTCACCGACTCCGGCACCAACGCGATGAGCGACCGCCAGTGGGCGGGCATGATTCTCGGCGACGAGGCCTACGCCGGCAGCCGCAACTTCTACCGCCTCGAGGCGGCGGTTCAGCGCTACTACGGCTACGCGCACGTCGTCCCGACCCACCAGGGGCGCGGCGCGGAGCACCTGATCAGCCAGCTCGCGATCAAGCCGGGCCAGTTCGTCCCGGGGAACATGTACTTCACGACGACTCGGCTGCACCAGGAGCGCGCTGGCGGCGTCTTCGTCGACGTGATCCGCGACGAGGCGCACGACCCCGAGAGCCTGTACCCCTTCAAGGGCGACGTCGACCTCGGCAAGCTCGAGGCGCTTGTCGCCGAGCACGGGGCGGAGCAGATCGCGTACGTCTCGCTTGCGGGCACCGTCAACATGGCGGGTGGCCAGCCGGTCTCGATGGCGAACGTGAAAGCGCTGCGGAGCTTCTGCGACGAGCACGCGATCCGGCTCTTCCTCGACGCGACACGGATGGTCGAGAACGCCTGGTTCATCCAGGAGCGCGAGGACGGATATGCCGGGAGATCGATCGCGGAGATCCTGCTCGAGTTCTGCTCGTACACCGACGGCGCCTGGATGAGCGCAAAGAAGGACTCGCTCGTCAACATCGGCGGCTGGCTCGCGCTCAACGACAGCGACCTGTTCGAGGAGGCGCGCAACCTCGTCGTCGTCTTCGAGGGCCTGCACACGTACGGCGGCCTCGCCGGGCGTGACATGGAGGCGATCGCGATCGGCATCGAGGAGTCGGTTCAGGACGCCCACGTGCGGTCGCGGATTGGGCAGGTGTATTACCTCGGCGAACTGCTCGAGGCGGCGGACGTTCCGTTCGTGCGGCCGGTCGGCGGGCATGCGATCTTCCTCGACGCGCGCCGTTTCTACCCGCACCTTTCGCAGGACGCCTTCCCGGCGCAGACGCTCGCCGCCGAGCTCTACCTCGACTCCGGGATCCGTTCGATGGAGCGCGGCATCGTCTCGGCCGGGCGCGACCCGAAGACGGGCGATCACCGGTACCCGAAGCTCGAGCTGACGCGGCTGACGATCCCGCGCCGCGTCTACACGCAGGCGCACATGGACGTCGTCGCCGAGGCGGTCCAGGCCGTGTACGCGGCGAGAGAGAACGCGCGCGGCTTGAAGCTCACCTACGAGCCGCGCCTCTTGCGCTTCTTCCAGGCGCGCTTCGAGCCGCTGTAATACAGAGGCCGATCGGCGCCGACCTCTTCCTCACCGGCCACCGGCCGGTTGCGCCCGCTTTGCTCCATAAGTGCTCCACGATCGACGCCGCGATCGGGACTGTCAGATTCTTTGTGTGAGTGGCTGTGGCGGTCATTGAGTTTCAGGGGATGCGTGTAGGAGCGGTTCGAGCCCGTCGATGATCTGTTGTGGCGTGGGTGGGCAGCCGGCGATGCGTACCGTGACTGGGAGCAGGTCTTCGAGTGGGCCCGCGAGCGTGTCGGATGCGGCGAGCACCCCACGGTGTAGCGCGCAGTCGCCGAGTGCCGCGACGATGCGTGGTTCGGGCATCGCCTCGTAGGCCGCGAGTAGCGCGGCGCGCATGTGTACCGTCACTGCCCCGGTGACGAGCAGCACGTCTGCATGGCGTGGCGAGGCAGTGACCGAAAGCCCGAAGCGGGCGAGGTCGTAGTGTGGGCCAGCGGTCGCCGTCACTTCGTGCTCGCAGCCGTTGCACGAGCCGGCGTCGACGTGGCGCAGGGCGAGTGAGGACGGCCGTTCGGGGCGTCGCAGGCCGAGTTGACGGCGGGTGCCGTAGAGATCACGTAGGAGCAGGTAGATGGTGTGCTCCTCTCTGGTGTGGCATTGTCGCAGGCTCCTGTTCAGCGGTCGCAGCAGGCGTAGCAGAGCTCGAAGCTTTTGTTGATCAGCGGAAACTCGGGCAGCAGGTTGTCGGTTGCAGCGAGGGCGACTGCCGGCCAGTTCGCGTAGGAGGAGGTCCGTAGTCGCAGGCGCGTGACGGTGGTGCCGTCGCGCTCGACCGTGCAGAACGTCCGTCCGCGGGGGCTCTCGACGGCTGCCATGCCGGTCGCGATGGGCTCGTGTCCGGGCGTGCACTCGGCGGGTCTGATGGCTCTTGCGAGGAGTGAGTCGAGCAGCTCGAATGTGGTTGGCAGTTCGAGTGCGCGCATCTCGACGCGGGCGCGGACATCGCCGCTGGGATCGGCGGGCGCTGCAACTTGGAAGTCGGGGTAGGTGAGTCGTGGGGTCGCGCTGCGTGTGTCGTGTGCGAGGCCGCACGCGCGCGCGGCTGGTCCCACCGCTCCGAGCGCGGTGGCGTCGGCTGCGGTGATGGCGCCGACGCCGTCGAAGCGGTTTTGTACCGAGCCGTGGAACAGCACTTCGTGCCATGCGCGTTCTGCTGCATCACGGATGTCGCGCAGCTCGCGGCGCGCGGCGAGGGCGGAGTGCTCGCTGATCTCGAGGTCGCTGCGCGTGACCTGCACTGTGTCGAACAGGAACCGGTGGCCGGTGAGCATACGGTTGACGCGTTGTGCACGTTCTTTGAGCGTCGCGAAGATCATGTTTCCCGGGCTGAAACCGATGCCGGCGCAGGCGGCGCCAATGTCGTTGAGATGGTTGTAAAGCCGTTCGAGCTCGAGCAGCGCGGTGCGGGTGCGGGAGAGTTCGCTGCTCGGGATCAGTCCCAGTGCCTGCTCGCAGGCGTGGGCGTAGGCGACGCTGTTGGTGACTGCGCAGGCGGCGCACGCGCGCTGGGCGACGGCGAGCGCCTGTTCAAGCGGCTTGCCTACAGCGGCGCGTTCAAGTCCACGCTGCTTGTAGAAAAGGCGCAGGTCGAGGTGCAGGATGCGTTCGCCGACCACGTGGAAGCGAAAGTGGCCAGACTCGATGATGCCAGCGTGAATCGGGCCGACGGCGACCTGGTGTGTGTCGTGTCCGCGTACGCTGGTCGTCCACCGCTCCAGCTGTTCGGGGTGCGTGATCAGTGGCCGGGTGCGATGGTCGCTGAAGACGAGGCCGCTGAGGTCGGCCGCCTCGCGTTCATCCCAGGCGGCGGCCGGTACGAGGTCGATGAGCGTGGGCGCCTGCTGGGGATCAGGCTGGCAGGTGATCATGTGGAAGGCGCCGTCGCGGATGAATGCTGCGCGCAGCTCGACGACTCCGGCAGGGCTGGTGACGTGCAGGCCGCAGAAGGTGTAGCCGTGTTGCAGCAGGAATGAGACCGTGTCGCGCCAGCGATCCGGCGGCACGCCGCGGATCTCGGCCCCGTCGGTCCGCGCTTGGAGCCGGGAATCGGCTGGCCAGTTTCCTGCCGTCATGTGATCCCGCGAACGAGATCGCGAACGATCGCCGAATCCGGTAGGAGCCAGGCACACACAGTCAACGCCGCGAGCGCGGCAGCCGTCACCAGGGTTGGTATGACTATGGGCGCTGTCCGGTCACGGCTGGTTGTGGATGTGGGCTGGTTGCCGTGGTCTGGGGCACCCTGAACCGCTTCGAGCAGGGCGTGGAGCAGCCCGACAAAGGCGAGCGCGATCAGCACCGCGAGGGTGCCTGCGAGCACGACGTGGCCGGTTTCGATGCCGCCGAGGATGATGAACAACTCGCTGAAGAAAAGAGGCGAGGGCGGTAATCCGGCGAGGGTCAGAGCGGTGAGCGCCATGGCGGCGAAGGTGGCGGGCGAGGATGCTGCTACGTGGCGGGCGCTGTGGCGTTGGGCGTCGGGCTGGATCTGAGCGAGGGGTATCGCGGCGTAGAAGCCGAGTGCTTTGCCCAGGGCGTGGCCGGCAACATGTACGACGACGCCGGCCAGCGCGAGCGGGCCGCCGATGGCGATCCCCACCGTGATGATGCCCATGTGTTCGAGGCTGTGATAGGCAAGTAGGCGCTTCCATGCCATCGCTTGCCAGAGGAACGGCACCGCGACTGCAACGGAAAGGATCCCAAAGGCGGCCAGCGGTGCGGTTGCGGCGCTGTGTCCGATCGATTCGCCGGCTGCGTCGCGCATGCGCCAGGCCAGCAGCATCACCGCGGGGAGCAGTGCAGATGAGAGCATCGCACTGACCGGGGCGGGCGCCTCGCTGTGCGCGTCGGGGAGCCAGTTCTGCACCGGTGCCCAGCCGATCTTGGTCGCAAGGCCGAGCACGACCAGCGCGTAGGCCGCAACGGCGGCGGCGTGGGGCATGTGGGCAAGGGTCGCCGGCAGCGCTGACCAGTCGAGCTTGCCGATCCCGCCCCCGTGCGCCGCTGATGCGACGAACATGATCACGATGCCGAGGAACGCAACGCTCATGCCGAGCGTCGTGAGCATGAGGTATTTCCAGCCGGCCTCGAGGGCGCGCGGCTTGCCCGAGAAGCCGACCAACACCGCCGATGCAGCCGTGGTCGCCTCGACGACGAGCCATGCAACACCGAGATTCGCGACGACCGGGATCGCGACCAGAGCCGCCCAGAAGCCGTAGAACGCCAGGTAGTACGAGCGCACGCTGCGGTGGGCCGCGAAGAACTGACCCTCTGCTCCGCCCAGGTAGGCGGGCGAGAGCAGCGCGCTCATCAGCGCGATCACGGTCGCGACAGTCACGTAGATGCCGGCCGCGGTGTCGGTGATCAGCCAGCTGGACGCGTGCGACTTGCCGGTCAGGATCGCCGTCGCTGCGCCCAGGCCGACGAGCGCCGTGGCGACGGCGCAGACCCGGTTGAGCCGGTGAGCGGCACGGTCGCTGCGGGCAAGCTGCAGTACCACCGCCGCCAGGACGGGGACGGCAACCGACGCTGCGGTCAGCGGGATGGTGAGCTGGTCAGTCACGCAGCTCTCGCAGCTGCGCGGTGTCGCCCGATCCGAAGTGGCCGAAGATGCGCGAGTGGAAGGCGCTCGCGACGACAGCGATCAGCAGCAGGTCGAAGATCACGCCCAGTTCGATCACGTCGGGCACGGCCTTGGAGGCAGAGAGCGCGGCGAGCGTGGCGCCGTTCTCGGCGACGACGATGCCGAGGATCTGCACGATTGTTGCGCGGCGGGTGAGCGCGATCACGATCCCGAGCACGACCAGCGCGACGGCAGCGTGTTGGGCGTTCCGATCGCCAAAGCCGAGGGGCGGTACCAAAGATGGGATTGCAAGCAGCGCCGCCAGCGCGATGACCACGCGTGCCATCGGCTCGATCCCGGCTCGCACCGGTTGTGTCTCGCGCGTGCGCGCGATGCCGATACCGAGGATCGTTGCGATCGCGACGAGGCGCAGAAGCAGTCCGCCCGCCGCGGGCAACGAATCGACATGTCCGCCGGTCCGCGACAGCGCGACGCTGGCCAGCAGTAGCGACTGGGCGGTCACGAGCATCAGCGCGACCGAGCGGCGACGGACCACGACCACGCCCAGACCGAGCGCCAAGCAGCCGATGATGATCGGCGAGCTCACGTGGCGCCTCCGCCGATCCAGGACGCCAGCCCGATCACGCAGACGGCAATGCCGATGCCGAGCAGCACCGGTACGCGCAGGATCCGCATCTTCGCCAGCGAGGTTTCAACGAACGCGACCGCCACGCAGAAGGCCGTCACGACCGCCGCCAGCGCGAGCACGTTCGCGGGCGCCGTCAGCGGTAGCGGTACGAACAGGCTGGCAGCGAGCACGAGCACGAGCCAGTGGCGAGCGGCCGCTGTCCACTGGAGCATCGCAAGGTCGCGGCCGGCGTACTCGAGCAGCGGCCCCTCGTGCACCATCGTCAGCTCCAGATGCGTATCGGGGTTGTCGATCGGCTGGCGGCCGGTCTCGACGAGCACGACCAGACCAAACGCCAGCGCCGCGCACCAATGCGCAGGCGTGCTTGCGACATGCGCATGGCCGGCGGCGGCGACCATCTGTACGAGGTCGGTGGAGCCCGCGCCCAACGCTACGAGCACGAATGCAAGCAACAGGAGCGGCTCGGCAAAGACCGAGAACATCAGGTCGCGACCGGCGCCCATCAGCGAGAACCCGCCGCCAGGGTCCCAGGCGGCGGCCGCAGTCGCGAAGCGCGCGAGCGCAAGCAGCCCGACCAGCACAAGCATGTCGGACCCAAACCAGCCGTTCGTGCTCCCGGCAAAAGGCACGATCAGCAGGGCACACGCGAGCGCTGCGGCACTCAGGGAGGGCGCCATCCGGTACACGAACGTGGTGTCGTGCGGAGCGACGACACGCTTGCGCCACAGCCGGCGTAGATCGCGATAGGGCTGCAGCGGCGAGGCGCCCCGGCGCCCCTGCAGGCGAGCCTTGACCATCTGGATCATGCCCGGAACAAGCGGGGCCAACGCCAGCCCTGCGAACTGGAACGCGACTGCGGTCGCGTCGCCGCGCATCAGCGCACCCCGAGGCGAACGACGGTGAGCACCGCGGCAAGCGTGACCAGCAGATAGGCGAGATATGCGCGCAGACTGCCCGACTGCATCCTGCGCAGTACGCGGTTTGCGGCCAGCACGGCGCCGAGCGCCGGGCGAAACAGGAGCGTGTCGAACAGGTGCGGAACGTGCGATTCGTGCACAGAGCTGTGCACGATCACGCCCTGACGTTCGACGCTGACGCTGCGCTGCGGGCGCAGCACGACCTCGAGCACCAGCCGCAACGACTTCGTGAACCCTGCCGACGTCCACGCAAGCCGGCTGTCAGGCACCTGACCGCAGATCCACATCGGGCTGGGAGCAGTCGCCCCCGCTCGTCGTCGCGCAAGCTGCAACGCCGCGGTGCAGCCTGCGACGAAGGCAGCGACGGCAAGCGGGGCGAATACTCCACTGCCGGGCACCGCCAGCGTGATCCGGAGAGTGTGCGCCGGGAGCGGACCATACGGAGAGAGGTGCCGCATCAGGGCCAGCACCCCGCCCGGCACCACCCCAATCGCCAAACACAATCCGGCCAGGAAGATCACAGGGCCAGTCATCGACGCGGGAACCTCGCGTGAGCTCGCAACAGCCTTCTGGCGGTGCGCGCCCAAAAGGACGAGGCCAACGACCTTCACGAAACAGAACACCGCAAGCGCGGCGGTCGCAGCAAGCGCAGCAGCAGCGAGCGCGCCCATGACCGTGCCGCCCCCACCGACATGCAGGGCAAGCTGCACCAACGCCTGCAGCGTCAGCCACTCGGACGCGAAACCGTTGAACGGCGGCACCCCTGCGATCGCCATCGCCCCGACTAGGAACGCTGTGCCGGTCAACGGCATCGTGCGCAACAGGCCTCCCAGGCGGTCCAGATCGAGCTTGCCGACCTGCCGCTGGAACGAGCTCGCGCACAAGAACAGCAGCGACTTGAAGAGTGCGTGGTTGAGCGTGTGCAGCATCGCTGCTGCGAAGGCCAGGGCCGCAAGCTGGCGCTGCCCGGCGTCTGCTAGCAGCAGCGCCGCAGCAAGGCCGAGCCCGATGATGCCGACGTTTTCGACCGAGTGGAATGCAAGCAGCCGCTTCAGCTCGTGTTGCATCAGCGCGTACAGCACGCCCCCGACGCATGAGAGCGCTGCGGCACCAAGCAGCACCGGCGCGACCCATCCAGGCAGCGGAGCAAGCCACTCGAACAGCATCCGCACAAGCCCGTACAGCGCGACCTTGATCATCATCCCGGACATCACCGCCGACACGTGACCCGGGGCTGCCGGGTGTGCGCGCGGAAGCCATGTGTGCAAGGGCATCAAGCCGGCCTTGGTGCCGAACCCCACCAGCGCCGCGCCGGCCAGCAGCGAGCGCACCAGCGCCGGCTGCGCCGCAAGGGCATGAGGGTCAGTGAAAGCGCCCAGATGCGCAAGGGTGAGCATCGACAGCCACACCCCCACACCGGCAAGATGAGTCGATCCGAGGTAGACCAGCACCGACCGGCATGTCTCGGCTGTGCGGCTTGTGAGCAGGATCGCGACGGCAGGCGCGAGGCTCATCAGCTCCCACGTCATTAGGAACGTGACTGCATCGCGTGCGACGACCACGCCGACCAGCGCCAGCACGAACACCCCGCTCGTGGCGGCGATCGCCGGGGCGTGGTGTGAGCCCGGCAGGTATCCGCGCGCATAAAGAAGCGCCGGAGTCGAAACCAGCGCGACCCCAACGAGGAAGAATCCGCTGAGCGCGTCCACTCCCACCGTCGGGCCAAGCCCATTGCCGAACTGGCTGCCCACGCCAGCTCCGTCGATAAGAACCAACCCACCCGCGATTCCGATCAGCGCCACGCCGAGCGCCTGCAGCACGAGGCCCGCGCGTAAGCCTCGCGGCGCAGCTGAGAGCGCGATACCAGCGGCGGCGACAGCCACGCCGGCGACCAGGACCCACGTCGGCGTCGTCACGCAGCCGCTCTCGCCGCATCATCGCGGCCGTCAGCTCTCGGCGACACGTCGATGGGCGCGGCGATCACCGTCTGGGAATGCTCGATGTTCGCGGTCACTGGCGACGGCGCGATCCTGCGCCAATCGCCTGAAGGCCGCCCCCGGCCCTGGACGTGGCGCTCGGGCCGTTGAGCAGAACGCCAGCCGTCACGACTTTCCAAGCTCGCGCAGAATCGACTGCTGATCGGAAAGTTGACGGCTGATGATGTCCCGCCCGGCCGCGAGCAGGTCGAAGACGCGCTCGTCGTCGACCCGGTAAAACACGTTCGTCCCGTCCCGGCGCGATTCGACGAGACCGATCCGACGCAATGCCGCCAGGTGCTGTGACGTCCCTCCCGAGTCGAGCTCCAGCTCGGCCTGGAGCGCCCCCACCGAACGCTCGCCGCCACGCAGCAACTCCAGGATGCGCACCCGCGCGGGATGACCGAGCACGCGGAAAAGATTCGCCTTGACCTCGTGGACGCCAACGGAAGCGTGAGGCACGGCCGCAGCTTATCGCAAATCCTAACATCTCTCAACTATCGAAAGTTCAATGTAAGAGAGAATCGATGAGTATCCGAGTCCGGGCCCTCAATGCGGGCCGAGGGTCACGACCCGAACAGGGGCTCGGTGCGGAAGGCACTTCACGACCGCTCACGTGGGGACACAGCCCGCCTGCGGCGTGTCGGCCACGGGCTCTACGCGGCTACCAGTTGAACGGGTCCTACGGCGTGAAGCCGCGGGACTAGCGTTCGGCCTAGTGCAGGATCGCGGTGTGACGCCTCGAGCTCGCAAACAGCGGCCTGGTGCGTGGGGACGGGTGGTTCCGACGTATCCTCCACGGGGAGGACAGCTGGGTCGGAAACGGAGGCCACGCACATGTATTACGGGCACGATGGAATGGGAGCAGGCGGCTGGGTCTTGATGTCACTGTTGTGGCTTCTCTTCCTCGTCATCATTGTGGGGTTGGTGGTGTGGGCGTTTCGGGCCCGGGGCGAACGCGACAGCGGGAATGCGACGGTGCGCGGTACTCCGTCTCCATTCGAGACCCCGCTCGGCATCCTCCAGCATCGCCTCGCGCGCGGCGAAATTGACGAGGCGAGCTATGAACGGCTGCGGGCCCGCCTAACCGAGCCGGCTCCACCACCTGGTTAGGTCTCCAGGAGTAGGACGCATGCCGACTGCTCGCCGTGTTTGTTGACGGGCTAGCAGCATTCGCACGACTCGCCGCGCCACGACTTCCGCTCTTCGTTAAGCGCGACAACCGCGATGACGAGCGCCGCCGAGGGGTCAGCCCACCACCAGCCCGCGAGCGCGTTCGCGAGCAGCCCGACAAGGAGCGCGACCGAGAGGTAGGCGCAGATCGTGTTCTGGCCTGCCTCGCTGACGGTCGCAGACGAGTTCAGCGCTCGCCCGACTCGGCGCTTCGCGCGCGCGAGCAGCGGCATCGTCGGAGCCGTGAACGCGGCGAGACCGACACCGACCCAGCTCACACCGGGGTGGTGGGAGCCTGCGAGGTCGCGAATCGACTCGGCGCCGATGTAGACGACGAGGAGCGCGTAGCTCACGGCGATCATCTGCTGTGCCCGCCGCTCGGCGATCTGCGAGGCGCCGCGGCTGTTGCTGAATAGCCAGACGATGATTCCTCCGGAGCCGAGTTCCACGAGGCTGTCTCCACCGAACGCGATGAGCGCGATCGACCCGGCCGCGATACCGGCGCCGAGCGCGATCCCGAACTCGACCACATGCCAAGCGTTTCCGCTCCAGGCGAGCAGTTTCGCCCGCCGCTCAAGCGCCGCCCGCTCCTCCAACGGCGGCACGCCCAGCCGCCGCTGATGCTCGACGGTGACGCTCACGACGGCAGCGTACGTGGCCCGAAAGCAACAACGCCTCGCCTGTCCGTCGCTACCGTGACCCGGTGACCGCGGTCCGCAGCCACGACCACGGCGGGCATGCGCACGGCGCCAGCGAGAGCACAGACGCCAAGCGACTCTCGGTCGCTCTTGCCCTGATCGTCTCATTCATGGCCGTCGAAGTCGTCGTCGGCATCCTCGCCCACTCGCTCGCTCTGCTCTCGGATGCCGCACACATGCTCACCGACGCGGGCGCGCTCGTCATGTCGCTCGTCGTCATTCAGCTCATGCGCCGTCCCTCCGGCGGCAACCTCACCTTCGGTCTCAAGCGCTCCGAGATCCTTTCCGCACAAGCAAACGGCGCCACCCTGCTCGTCCTCGCCGGGCTGATCGTCTACGAAGGCGTCCACCGGCTCGTCACACCCCCCGCCGCAGCGGGGACGGCGATCCTCGTCGTCGCCCTCGTTGGGATCGCAGTCAACCTGGCGGCGAGCTGGCAGCTCGCGAAAGCAAATCGCGAGTCGATGAACGTCGAGGGCAGCTTCCAGCACATCCTCACCGACCTGATCGCCTTCATCGCGACCGCGATCGCCGGGGCAGTCATCCTCGCCACCGGCTGGACACGCGCCGACGGCGTCGCCGCCCTCTTCATCGCCGCGGTCATGCTCCGCTCCGCCTGGGGCCTCCTGCGCGACTCCGGCCGCGTCCTACTCGAAGCCGCCCCGGAGGGGGCGAGCGTCGAGGAGATCGGTGCCGCCGTCGCCGCCCACCCGCATGTCGAGAACATCCACGACCTACACGTGTGGCAGATCAGCTCCGGCTTCCCCTCCCTCTCCGCACACGTGCTCGTCCACCAGGGCGACGACTGCCACGCGATCCGCCGCGAACTCGAACGGCTCCTAGACGAGCGCTTCGGCATCGAGCACACCACCTTGCAGGTCGATCATGCTCCTGACCAAGGGCTGCTCAGCATCACCAGCACTACGCGCGAACAGCGCCAGCCCTAGTCCTAGCCGTAGCCGTAGTCAGCCGTCGTGGTCGTGGTCGTGGTCGTGGTGCTCGTGCTTATGGTCGTCGTCGATGTGGTCGAGGTCGATCTCCGCCTTGCGCACGGTGTTCCAGGAGTCCCAGGTGATCTTCAGGATCACGAGCGTGATCGCGAGGCCGATGATCGGGTCGGCGACCTGTGCTCCCAACGCAACAACCGCCGCACTCGCGACTACGCCGAGCGAGACGAAACCGTCGATGCGAGCGTGATTGCCGTCGGCAACCATCGCCGCGCTTGCCAGTCGCCGGCCCGCACTCAATCGCACCTGAGCGGCGAGCTCGTTGCCGACGAAGCCGATCACACCGGACGCCGCCAGCACCCACAGGTGGGTCAGGTGCTGCGGGTGGATGAAGCGCATCACTGTCACGTAGAACGCGACGCAGGCGGAGACGAAGATCGCAAGCACCACCGCGAGCCCGGCAAGCCTCTCGCCGCGCACGCTGCGGAGGAAGAAGGCGATACCCAGTGGCACCGCGGTGAGCGCATCGCCGAAGTTGTGGATCAGGTCGGCGAGCAGAGCGACGGAGTGCGAGAACGCGAAGATCGCTAACTGCGCCCCGGCCGCGACGCCGAGGATCGCCAAGCTCGCGGCCACCGCCTTGACCCCAGCGCGGGAGCGCAGGATCGAACGATCGACAAGACCGTGCGAATGGCCGTGCCCGTCGTGGTCGTCCTCGTGCGCTCCCATCAGGTGATCGCATAGGACAGTGCCGTCAGCCGCCTTCAGATGGCTCACAGTCGAACCGTACCGAGCCTCGAATCGCCCTGAGCCACGCGTCCCAGTCGGAGGCGGAACGGCCAACGACAAGCCATCACCCTGCGATCCCGCACTAGCGTTCCGCCTAGCGGCAGAGACCGGGCTATCCGCCTGCGGCAGGGGATGCGCACGTTGGTAGGTGTCGGCGGCGGAACTTGGCCGGCAGGTTGGTGCGCCAGTGGTGGTCAGGAGGATGCGGTGCGATGACCCATGCCCCGTGTGTCCACTGGACGATGATGTTGTCGACCCGGCAGTCGCCGATCGCCCAGGCTGAGCCTTCCCAGGCGGCTGCGATGGTCGGCCAGCCATCCGTCATCTGTGGGGTTGCGCCCGGCGTGACCTGCCAGCTCTGCCCGTTCCAGTGCAAGAGAAGGGCAACGTGACCGGCGGACGTTTGGCTGGTGGGGCCGGATTGTGAACCCTACAGTCGACTCGATCGAGGGTTCGTACCTGCCACCTTTCCTTCGCGAGCGATGAGACCCGATAACTGGCCCGTTTGCAGGGAACTCGTTGTGATTCCACAACGGATGGAACTAGCCGGACTCGAACCGGCGACCTCCGGCTGGGCGAGACGGAGCTCATACGGCGGTGTGGCCACCGAGACGATCGCAGCGGCAGGGATGTCGTTGCCGATGGCGGACGTCGATACCCCGGTTGTCAGGGTCAGCTGTGACGATGTTTCGTGCCTCACCCGTACTCGAGACTCCCTCCCGCTGTTGTCATCGCTAAGAACGCTGTCGAGTCACTCGGTCTTCCCTGTTTTGCGGGTCGCGCCGGCGCGGCAGCTTGCTGCCCGGAAATAGGGCGCCGTCGTTCGGCGTTTTGCTGACAACGATGCGCGAGGTAACGACCGCTTTGCCGAGATACTCGTGAAGGTTTGGCTCGACGACGCCGCGGAGCCCACGTGAGCGGCGGCGCGCGCGATCCCAGCTCCGCCGACTTCCTCTGGCTCCTGCTCCCGCTCGCTGTGCTCGCCGCCTTCTCGGGCGGCGCGGCGCCCGCCGGGCTCGCCGTCGGCTTCGCCCTCTACGTCGTCGGCCCGCTCGTGGGCGGGCTGATCATGGTCGCGAAGGGCCGGTCGGTGCGCGCCGGGCTGCTGGTCGCCGCCGTCATCCCGATCATCGGCCACATCGCGCTCCTGGGACTCGAGAGTCGCCGTTGAGGCCGCCTTCCAGCGTGGAGCAGCGCCGTGAGCGCCCGCCCTGGATCCGGCTTCTGCGGATCACCGGGTCGAGCTGGCCGTACGCGGTCTGGTGGTGGCCGACCGGCGACGCCTGCTGGGCGTGCGGCGTGCCGGCACTGATGGAGGGTCGGATGAGGCGGCCCGGTCTCGACATGTCCCGCTCGCCGCTGCTGTGCGGCGCCTGCGGCGCAACGCGCGTGTGGCCGGTCGTCTTCGGCGGCACCTCGGAGACGCCGATAGAAGGCAGTACCTGGACGCCCCCGGACCAGGCTGTCGCCGAGCTGCGCCGACTCGCCTTCAACCGCCACTAGAAAAGTCTCGGGTGCCGAGGATCGCCCATGCTTCCCGGAGCTCAACATTGGAATCAAGCCGGCTCGCTCGGTAGTCGATGTATCGAATTCTACTCGGGGCTACCGAGCGAGCGGAGCTCGTCGTGGCGTGCAGATCGGGCTTTGCACGCCACGGTCGAGCCGTCAGTTCGGTCGTTCCAGCAATCGATCAGCTGTCGTCTCCACGGCGTTCCGCCTGCAGTGCCGAGAGCATCTCGAGCAACCGATTCCTGCGGTTGAAGAGCGCAGTCTCATACCGGCTGTGCCTCGTGAATGCGTCCGCATGAATCATGAAGGCGGCGCCGAGGCGAGCCTCACCCGTCTCCTTCTCGCCACGAGCCTTGGCGATCATGTCCTCGAGCTGTTCGTGGAGTTCGGCGTCGGTGACCTCGGCGACCGCCTGCGGATCCTTGATCCCCGCGGCCCTCAGCATCACCTCAGCGTGTGTTACCTCCAACATCTGCTTGATTCCGGTCAGGTAGCCCTCGTCGGCGTCCGAGACGCCCTGGACGAGGATGCCCTGCTCGATCTTCGAAGCGCGACGTAGGCGCCACGTAAGGTCGATCACCTCCGCCGCAAGACGCTCCTCGCGAGCGCCGACCGGCTCGAGATCCGCAAGCAGCAGTTCCCGTTGCGCATCGAACTCGTACTGGCTCTCGCCCGGCAGCAGGACGATCATGCTGTCCGCTGCAGAGAGTCCCGTCTTGAGAGCGTTCAGGCGTGCCCGCGCCTTTCCTGCGGGCGTCTTCGGTCCGCGTGACAGCTTGCCGTTGGCGCGACTCGCCGCAATCTGCTTCTCCGTGGCCATCTTCCACCTCGTTGTCCCCCAGGACAGGATTGCCCCGGCACAGGGAAGGCGTCGCCGGCGTCGTTTTCGTGGTACTGGGGCGGTCAATTTCAAGCGAATTCCCCCATCCGAGGGATGAGGGTATGTTGTCGGATTAGACAACGTACGGTGCTTCCCGGGCGATATTCGAAACGAACCCAATTCCAGATCGGTCCGCGCTTGACCGTTCGCGCGCCGAGCCTGTGGTCACTGCGATGGAGCGGCTCGCGGCGAAGCAGCCCAGATGGGCGCCCGCTCCGGCATGGCGACCTTCGAGCGAGAAGAACGGGAGCGACGGGACTCGAACCCGCGACCTCCGGCGTGACAGGCCGGCGTTCTAACCAGCTGAACTACGCCCCCGCGGTCGGCCCAGTGTAGCCGTGCTCCCGTCCACCGGCCGCGCCACTACGCTCCCGCGGTGACGCTCGTCGACTGGATCGCGCTCGCGATCGTCGTCCTTGCCGCGCTCGCCGGCCTGCGCCGCGGGCTCGTCCTCAGCGCCTTCTCCCTCGTCGGCCTCGCCGGCGGCGCGTACGCCGGCTCCCGCGTCGCGCCGTACTTCCTCAGCGGCGGCGCCGGCTCCGTGTGGACGCCGGTCGTGGGACTTGTCGGAGCCGTGCTCGGCGCCACGCTCCTCCAGATCGCCGCGCTCCTCGCCGGCTCCGCGATCCGCGGCGGGCTGCGGCTGACCCCGCTTCGGTACCTCGACTCGGCCGGCGGCCTGCTCCTCGGCGCTGCGACCGGCCTCGCGGTCGTCTGGGTCGGCGCCGCGGTCGCGCTCCTCACGCCCGGCCAGACGAGGTTCCGCCAGGACATCCAGCGCTCGTGGGTCGTGCAGCGGCTCGACGCCGCCCTGCCGCCGCGCACGCTCCTCAACCTCCTCGCGCGGATCGATCCGTTCCCCTCCATCGCCGGGCCGGCCGCGCCGACGCTGCCGCCGTCGACCGGCGTGCTGCGGAACCGGGCCATCCGGTCGTCGCTGACCCGCGTCGTCAAGGTGCTCGGGACGGCCTGCGGAGTCGGAGTGGAGGGAAGCGGCTGGTTCGCGAGCAGCGACCTCGTCGTGACCGCGGCTCACGTCGTGGCCGGCGAGCGGGACACGATCGTCCGCATCCCGGGCGAGACCTTCGCCCGCGACGCCGTGGTCGTCTTCTTCGACTCCCACAACGACGTTGCGATCCTCCGCATCGCCGGCGCCGGCGAGCAGCCGCTTCGCCTCGCCGACCCGCGTGACGGCGCGTCGGCCGCGATCACGGGTTATCCGCTCGACGGGAGGCTGACTGCGGTGCCGGGCCGCGTGGGACGCACCGCGAACGCGCTGACGCAGGACGCCCTCGGGCGGCCGGTAGACCGGTCGATTACGGCCCTGGCGGGAAACATCGAGCCCGGCAACTCGGGCGGCCCGGTGATCGACACGAGTGGCGCCGTGGAGGCCGAGATCTTCGCCAAGCAGAAGGACTCTCCGGGCGGCTACGGCGTCCCCGCCTCGATCGTCCGTGCCGATCTCGCCAAGGCCGGGCGGAAGGCCGTCTCCACCGAGAGCTGCGCGCCCTAGATCTCCGGCAAGAGCTCGACGACGTTGAGCGGCTGCCGGAACGGCGCCATGACGTAGACGCCGTGCGCGAGCTCGCGCGCGCCGGCGATCAGCTCGCGCCCGACCTCGAGTCCGACCGCGCGCGCATCCGCGCCCGCCGCCCGGTATCGCTCCTGCACGTGCTCCGGCACGACGATCCCGGGCACCTCGTTGTGGACGCGAATCAGCGTCTCCGTCGTCCGGATCGGCCAGACGCCGACGAGCACCGGTACCGGCCAGCCGCCGAGCCGCTCCCGGAACGCCTCGAGCGGCTCGAGGTCGAAGAGGATCTGCGTCATCGCGAAGCGCGCGCCGGCGGCGATCTTGCGGTGGAACCGTTCCTCCTCGAGCCCGAGGTCGTCGGCCGTCGGGTTGACGGCGACGCCGGGGAAGAACGAGGTCGGCGCGTCGATCGCGCGGCCGTGCCAGTCCTCGCCCGCGTTGAGTCTCGCGATCAGCTCTACGAGCCCGATCGCGTCGACGTCGTAGACGGCGCCGGTGCCCGGGTAGTCGCCGGCCTCGGGTGGGTCGCCCGTCACGGCGAGGATGTTGCGGACGCCCTCGGCGTGCGCGCCGAGCAGGATCGACTCGAGCCCCGTGATCGTCATGTCGCGCGGAGTCAGGTGCGGGATCGTCTCCACCCCGGTGAACCGCTCGATCGCGACCGAGGCCATGATCCCGCTCATCCGCGCCCGTGCGCGCGGATTGTCGTTGACGTCGACGAACTGCGCGCGGCCCGAATCGCGGACGGCTCGGGCAGTCTCGATCAGCGCCTCCGGATTCGCCCCGAGCGGCGGGTCGACCTGGACGGAGACGACGAACTCGCCGTTCCGCAGGAGCGTCGCGAGCTGCGTCTCCGTCTTGGCGGCGGCGGGTTGCGTCGCCTCTTCTCGCTGCTCGACGAGGAACGAGCCTGTCGGCCGCCGCTTTTCGTCGACCGCCGCGCGGATCGCCTCGATCTGCGACGGCGTCGTCCCGCAGCAGCCGCCGATCAGCCGCGCGCCAAGCTCCTGCGCCCTTGCCGCGAACTCGCCGAAGTAGGCGGGCGTTGCATGGGGGAAGACGATCCGCTGCCCCGACATGCTCGCGAGACCGACGTTGGGAAGCGCGGCGAGCGCGGCGTCTCCCTGCGCCTGCATCCGCGCGAGCGCGCTGAGCGCCGCGGCGGGACCGGCGCCGTGGTTCGCGCCGAACGCCGCGAGGCCGAGCGGGCGCAACCGCGTCGCCGCCTCCTCCGGAGTGACCCCCGCGAGTGTCTCGCCGTCGGCGTCGAAGGTGAGGAGGGCGACGACCGGTAGGGAGGAGACGGAGCGCACCGCCGCGAGCGCCGTCTCGAGCGCGTCGAGCTCGAAGAACGTCTCGACCATGAACAGGTCGACGCCGCGGCCCTCGAGGATCCGCGCCTGCTCGGCGACGAGCTCGGCCGGGTCTAGGCCGCGCAGCTCGACGTCTCCGAGCGGTCCGATCGAGCCGGCGATGAAGACCTCCCGCCCCGACACCTCCCGCGCCTCGCGGGCGACGCGCACCGCGGCGGCGTTGATCGCCTCGGTCTCGTCGGCGAGGAAGTGGCGGCCGAGCTTCGCCCGGTTCGCGCCGAAGCTGTTCGTCTCGATCAGCTCCGCGCCCGCGCGGATGAAGTTGAGATGCACCTCGAGCACGCTCTCGGGCGCGCGGAGGTTCGCCTCCTCCGGACAGCGGAGACCGGGGACGACGCTCGTGAGCAGCGCGCCCATCCCGCCGTCGGCGACGACGGGTGGGCCTTGCGACAGCCGTTCGAGGAAGCGGCTCATGCCTCTGGGTGGACGGTGCGGCCTTCCATCCCGCCTGCCACCGTCACGAGCTCACCGGTGATGTGGCCGGAAAGCTCGTCGGAGGCGAGGACGACGACGGCGCGCGCGATGTCCTCCGCGACCGCGACCTTGCGGAGCGCCATCGTCCGGCTGAGCCGCGTCACGAGCGCCTCGTCGAGCTCGCCGCGCGTCATCGGGGAGTACGTCCAGCCCGGCGCGACGGCGTTGACGCGGCCGCGCGGCGCGATCCGGACGATCTCGTTCTTGAGGCTGAGGAGAAGCCCGACCTGGAGCGCGGACTTCGCCGCGGCGTAATCCGAGTGACCCGCCTCGCCGAAGCGGCCGGCGGTCGAGCCGACGAGGACGAGGTTGCCGTGGCCGGTGCGCTCGACGACCCGCAGGAAGCCGCGCGCCGTGAGAAACGTCGCCGTGAGATTCGCCCGCAGCGTCGCCTCCCAGCGCTCGAGCGGCAGCTGCCAGACCGGCTCGTCCTCCCGCGGCCAAGAGCCGGCGATCGCGGCGCATACCTCGACGTCCCCCGCCTGCGCGAACAGCTCGTCGACCTGCGCCTCGTCGGTGAGATCCGCCGCGATGGCAATGCCGCCGACCTCGGCTGCGAGCTCCTCAGCGCGGTCGCGGCTCGTGTTGTAGTGGACGACGACCCGTGCGCCCTCGGCGGCGAAGGCCCGCACGCAGGCCGAGCCGATCCCGCCGGCGCCGCCGGTGACGAGAACGCTCTTGCCCGAGAGGCCCGTGTCCACGGGCTGACGTTATCGTCAAGGCGTGGAGGGCCACGTGGTGAGGATTTCGATCGCGCCGGTGAAGGCGCTGCACGTCGTGCATCCGGAGGAGGTGGAGCTCACGCGGGCGGGCGTCGTCGGCGACCGCCGTTTCTGGCTGCTCGACGCGGATGCACGGCTCGCGAACGGCAAGCGCTTCCCGCAGCTCATGCAGGTCCGTCCGGAGTGGGACGAGTCGACGCGGAAGCTCGCGCTCGCCTTTCCCGGTGGCGAGCGGCTCGAGGGAGTCGTCGAGCCCGGCGAGCCGGTCGAGGCCACTCTCTATGGCGTCGACCACCCCTCGCGCGTCGTGTCCGGCCCGTGGCAGGAGGCGCTCACGGAGCTCGCCGGCGAGCCGCTCACGCTTCTGTGGTCAGAGCATGGAGCCGTCGACCGCGGCGCGGACCGCGGTGGCTGGGCGTCGATCGTCTCGCGCGCGTCGCTCGAGCGGCTGGGTGCGGAGGCGGGAGCGGCGAGCCCGCCCGATGGACGCCAGTTCCGGATGCTGTTCGAGATCGACGGCGTCGCAGCCCATGAGGAGGACGAGTGGATCGGGCGACACGTTCGCGTCGGCGACGCTGTGCTTATGCCGCTCGGCGACGTCGGGCGCTGCGTCGTCACAACACGAGATCCGGACACCTCCGAGTTCGCCTTTGACACGCTCAATGTCCTCGCCGCCTACCGCCGCGAGGGCGTGGCCGAGCCGCTTCCGTTCGGCGTCTACTGCGGCGTCGCGGTGCCGGGACGCGTTCGGGTAGGCGATTCCGTCGTTCCCGCATAGCATTCCCGATATGGCTGGTAAGGGACCTGTAGAGGCGAAGGGGCCGGTCGAGCGGCTGCACGAGCGGTTTGCCACCGGCGACCGCGGCTGGTTCTTCGCGCAGATCGCCGACCGCGTCGCCGAGCAGCGCGCCGCGATAGGCCTTTCCCAGCGCGAGCTCGCCGAGCGGGTCGGGACGACGCAGTCCGCGATCGCCCGCCTCGAGCGTGGCGGCCGGCCGCCGCGGATCGACACGCTCCTCCGTATCGCCGAAGCGCTGCAGTGCGATCTCATCGTCGAGCTCGTGCCGCTCGACTCCTGAGTTGCGCCGCCTCGTCCTGCTGCTCGCGCTTGTGCTTGCCGGAGCCGCGCCTGCCGCCGCGCACCGCGAGACGACCCACTCGCTGCCGCCGCTCCCGCATGGCTGGCCGCGCACGCTCCAGATCGGACTGACTGACTCGCCCGGAGGCGCCGCGGCTCTCCGCGCCTCGGCGCCGTTCGGCTTCCGCTACCAGTACCTCGCCGGCGGGGTGAACACCGGTAGCGGCTGGGCGACGTGGAACCCGAACGGGACGTTCGCCTCGATGTACGTCCGCGACTCGTGGGCTCATCACGTGATCCCGGTGCTGACGTACTACATGCTTCTCCAGTCGAATCCGACCGGGACGGACGAGGCGACGACCGACCTCGCGCACCTCCACAGCCCGGCCGTGATGCGCGCCTACTGGAGCGACGTCCGCCTGCTCTTCCACCGGATCGGCGGCAGCAAGCCCGTCGTCGTGCACGTCGAGCCGGACTTCTGGGGCTACCTCGAGCAGGCGTCACGGAACGACGACGCGGCCACGGTGCCCGGTGCCGTCCACTTCGCGCAGGAGTGGGTGCGGCTCCGGAACCAGCTCGCCCCCAATGCGATCCTCGCGTACCACATGAGCGGCTGGGGGACGAAGCACGACATCGTCTACGAGAAACCGCCGGACTCGACGGTGCGCGCCTACGCCGCGCGGTCGGCCCGCTTCTACCGCTCCCTCCACGCGCACTTCGACATCGCGTTCGAGGACTACTCCGATCGCGACGCCGGCTTCTACGACAAGATCGAGGGGAACCCGAACACGTGGTTCAAGGCGGCGGACTTCCACCGCCACCTCTTCTACGGCGCGACGTTCGTGCGGCTCGCCGGGCTGCGGATGGTTCCCTGGCAGATCCCGCTCGGGAACACGGTCATGCGGGCGATGGACAACACGTGGGGGCATTACCAGGACAACCGCGTGCAGTGGCTGCTCGGCGCCGACTGGCGGAAGCACCTGGGCGCGTACGTCCGCGCCGGCTATGCGGGGTTCTTGTTCGGCGGCGGAGCCGACGGGACGACGTGCGCGTGCGACGCGCAGCAGGACGGAGAGACGAACCCGGCCCCGATCGACGGCAACACCCGCGCCTCGCTCTCGGCGGACGACGACGGCGGCTATTTCCGCTCCCGCGTGCGCGCCTACTACGGGCACGGCGCGCTCGCGCTGCCGAAATGACCGTAGTCGCAGTCGTCGGCGACTCGATCTCGGCGGGATCGCCACTCTGGGATCCCGATCCGGTCGTGCGCGCACGGATCCCGGCGCCCGACGAGCGGAGCCAGTGGCAATGGTGGGCGGCGGAGGCCGACCCGACGCTCGAGTTCCGGACGTCCGCGGTCTACGGCGAGCGGACCGACGAGATCGCGCGGCGGCTCGATCTCGTTCTCGGCGGAGCGGACGTGCTCGTCGTGCAGGGCGGGATCAACGACATCGTCAAGGGCTGCTCAGTGGACGACGCCGCGCGGAACCTCGAGGCGATGCTCGAGCGCGGACGGGACGCGGGCCTATCCCTCGCCGTCGCCGATGTCCTGCCTTGGTCGGCAGGCGACGCGCGCGCAGCACGCGAGATCGCGTACCTCAACGAGTTGATCCACGCATTCGACGGCGTCACCCAGTTGCCGTTTCACGACACGCTCGCGCAGGCCGGCTTCGAGTGGAGCGACGATGGCGACCATCCGCCGGTCGCGGGGCATCTCCTGCTCGGCGAGCGCGCGTTCCGGCTCGGGGCTTAGCGCAGGGCGGCGATGCGGCGCGCGCCGTAGTACTCGTAGCCGTAGAGGTTCATCGTGGTGATGTGGACGACGGCTCCGGTGTGCGGCGCGTCGATCATGCGGTTGCCGCCGATGTAGATGCCGACGTGGCCTCCGCCGTAGAAGAAGACGAGGTCGCCCGGCTTGAGGTACTTGCGCAGGACGCGGCGGCCGCGCCACATGTCCGCGAAGCTCGAGTGCGGCAGCGAGATCCCGAAGTGCCCGTAGACGTAGCGGACGAAGCCCGAGCAGTCGAAGCCGTAGCGAGGAGACGAGCCGCCCCAGACGTACGGCGTGCCGATGAAGCGCCGCGCGTACCGCACGACCTTGTGGCCCCAATGCGTCTCCTCAGCGCGCTGCGCCATCAGATGGCGGCGCCGGCTGGCATGCCTCCGCGAGTGCTTGTGCTTCGTGCCCGTCGAAGTCTCGCCCGCCTGGCTCGGCAGCGGCTTCACGAGAGCCACCACCATGGCAATGGCGAGAACGAGCAACAGTATGAGGTAGCGGAATGGCCGCAAGAGACTGGAGGGAAGTTCCGTCGATGGGCGCGGCCGTCGTACCTGGCGGCCGCTCGCTGTCGGCGTGGTGGGCACAGTCGAGCAGCCAACCGCCGGAGCAGCCACCCCCCAGATGGGGGATAAGAGGCGAAGTTTCGCAAAGAAGACACAGATTCCCGACACGTGATTCACATCTCCTTCTTCGGGCCGCCACAGGTGCGTCTCACGCTCGGCGGGCTTACTGAAGGCATGCCCGAGCCGACGAGAGTCGAAGCAGGACGGAGGCGCGCTCTAGCCGCCAAGCGGGCGGCCGCCCTCACCGCCGCTGCCGGCTTTGCCGTCGTCCTCGCTCTTGCCTGGCGAGGGCATCCCGCGACCGCGAGCTCACTGTCGACCCGCACCCAATCGCAGTCCGGGAGTTCTCCTTCCTCCGTGAACCGGCGGGACGACTCCTCGCTCGGCGGCGGCTCGATCGCGCCGTCGTCGGGCGGGAGTGTCCCGCTGGCGACCGCTACCTCGTGAACGGCATCGACTGGTACGCCGCCCGCGCAGCGGGGGTCGTCGCGTACGCGCTTCTCACGAGCGGCGTCCTGCTCGGCGTTCTGCTCGCCGGGCGCGCGCGGCTGCCGCGCTGGCCCGCATTCGCCGTCACGGACGTCCACCGGTTCCTCTCGCTTTTGACCGGCGTCTTCATCGTCCTCCACGTCTACGCCCTCATCCTCGACCGCTACGCACACGTCTCGATCGCGACCGTGCTCATCCCCGGCGCCACGTCGTACCGGCCCTTCTGGGTCGCGCTCGGGACCGTCGCTGTCGAGCTGCTCGCGGCTGTCGCGGTCTCGAATCTCCTGCGCAAGCGGCTTGGCCATGCGCGCTGGCGGCGGATCCACTACCTCACGTTCGTGGTCTGGATCGCGGCGACCGCGCACGGGATCGGCGCGGGCACCGACGCGAGCTCCGGCTGGCTGCGAATGCTCTACGTCGTCTCGGTGGGAAGCGTCGCAGCCGCGCTGACTTGGCGCATCGGCCGGGCCGCCGTCATCCCTGCGCCCGCGCCAGCCCGACGCGCACGTGGTGGATGAGCCAGCTCGTGCTCGGCCAGCCCTTCGCCGCGACGTCGTAGTAGAAGAGGAAGCGGCCGGAGCCGGAGACGAGCGTGAGCCACGGCGAATCCTGCACGCGGTAGCCGTCGGCGACGCGTCCGCTCGCGTCGATCGCGACCGGATACGAAAGCGGGTGCGGCAGCGTGTGGAGGAAGCTGCCCAGCGCCGCTGGTGAGGCTTCGACGTCGGCCTCGTCGACCGCGACGACGGGAGGCAGGCCTGCGCGCGCGTACCGCCCGAGGCTCTCGAGTCCCGCCTGCATGTCGAGCACCTCGCTCTCCCAGGTGTCGAAGAAGAGGACGAGGTGCGCGCCGGTGCCCGGCCCGAGCTTGACCGTGCCACCGCCGGCGCGCGGCAGGCTGACAGCCCGGCGCGGCCCGAGGAGCTTGGTCGGGGCGAGCGACTGGTTGTCGTGGATCCGCGGGTGGCTGGGCAGGAGCGCGGCGATGCTGCGCGCCATCTCCTCTCCCAGCTGGCTGACGCTCGAGTACGCCATCTCGCTGATGTAGAGGCGGGAGAAGTGACCGTGCGTGTCGATCACGTACGTCGCCGGCGTGTGGTCGATCATCCCCTGGATGACCGCGGCGGCGATGTTGTAGCTCTTCCAGACGCGCTTCATCTGTGGCAGCGAGCCCGTCAGGAAGAGCCACTTCCGCATCATGTTGTGCGCCCGCGAGTACGCGCGCACCCACTTCACCTGGGTCGCCACGGGATTGGCGCCGACGCCGAGCAGCTGGACGTCCCGCCCCGCCGCGCCGAGCAGCTCCTTCGCATGGAGCATCGCGGTCGTCGTCAGCGGGCAGATCGTCGTGCACTCCGGGTCGTTGAAGCTGAGGACGACGACCTTGCCGCGGAAGGAGGCAAGCGAGACGCGCTTCCCGAACTGGTCGGTGAGCGTGAAGCCAGGAGCGCGCCCGGACATGACCGTGCCCGGATCGAGCCGCGGATTCGCGTCCGCCGGAGATTGCGGAACGCTCGGGACAGGCGTCCCTCCCGAGCCTCGCGTTGCGACGGCCGCGCCGACGCCGACGCCGATCCCGACGACGAGCGCAGCGCCCCAGACGATCCAGCGGTACCGCATGCGCCGCCAAGTATCGCAGCGCGTTGCATGGCTCTGTACGCTCCTCGCGATGGCGGTGAGCTCCCTCAGCGCAACAGGAATCCGCTGGAATCTCGGCGATCTCGAGCCGGATGCCGAGACTGCGCGCAGCGAGTGGGACGAGCTGCTGAGGCGCGCCCGCGACTTCGCCACTCGGCGCCGCGGCACCGTCGGCTCGGCCGGCCCGCAGGCACTGCGCGAGCTCCTCGACGAGCTCGACGAGCTGCAGCAGGACATCTCCCGCGTCCACTTCTACGCGACCGCGCGCGAGCACACCGAGGCGATGGACGCCGAAACGAACGACCTCGCGACGCTCGCCCGCGACCGAGCCTCCGACCTCGAGAGCCTGCTCCTCTTCGTCGAGCTCGAGTGGATCGCGCTCTCCGACGCCGAGGCGGACGCGCTTCTCGCGGCCGGCGAGCTCGAGCCTTTTGCGCACCGGTTGCGGGTCGCGCGTGAGGAGAAGCCGTACGTCCTGCCGGAGGGCGAGGAGCAGGCGCTCAATGCGCGCCGGCCTGCCATCTCCGCCTGGCAGTCGCTGCACGGCCGCGAGCTCGCGACGCTGACGGTCGAGTTCGACGGCGGCGAAGGCCCCGAGCCGCACACGATCGACCGGCTCCTCTCGTACGTCCACCATCCCGACCGAGAGCTGCGCATCGCCGCGCTCGAGACGCTCTACGTTGCGCTCGAGCAGGTCGCGGACGTACAGGCCGCCTGTTACGACGCGCTCGTCGGCGATCGTCTCTCGATCGACCGCCTGCGCGGGATCCCGAACTCGATGGATCCGACCAACCGGATGAACGAGCTGGACGGCGACGTCGTCGAGGCGATGATGCGCGCCGTCGAGGAGAACTATCCGCTCGCGCGCCGCTGGTTCGAGCGCAAGGCGCAGGTGCTCGGGCTCGACAAGCTCGCGCTCGCCGACCAGTACGCGCCCGTCGGCAGCGACCGGCGCATCGAGTGGGACGAGGCCGTCCAGATGGTCGACGACTCGCTGACCGGCTTCGCGCCGCGGCTCGGGGAGATTTTCCGCGAGTGCCTGGAGCGCGGCCACGTCGACGCCGAGCCGCGCACGGGCAAGGTCGGCGGCGCGTACTGCCACTCGGTCTCGAAGTCGATCCTCCCGTACGTGCTCATGAACTACACCGACCGGCTCGGCGACGTCACGACGCTCGCCCACGAGTTCGGGCACGCGGTGCACGGCGCGCTGGCGCTCGAGCGGCAGGCTTACCGCTCGTACCACACCGGTCTCGCGCTGGCGGAAGTGCCGTCGACGTTCACGCAGCTCCTCGCGGTCGAGGAGCTGATCCAGGCGGAGGAGGATCCGTCCACGCGCGCGATGCTCCTCGCCGACCGCATCGAGAGCGCCTCCGCGGCGATCTTCCGGCAGACGATGATGGCGCGCTTCGAGCAGTGGGCGTACGGTCAGCGCGGCGAGGGCAAGGCGCTGACGAGCGACCGGCTGGCGGGCGCATGGCTCGAGGAGAACGCGCGCTACTACGCCGACTCGGTCGAGCTGCCCGACGGCTACCGGCTCGGCTGGTCGTACATCCCGCACTTCATCCACGTCCGCTTCTACACGTACGCGTACTCCTTCGCGCACCTCGTCGCGTTCACGCTCGTCGCGCGGTATCGCGAGGACCCGGAGCGCTTCGCGCCCGCCTATCTCGACTTCCTCGCAAGCGGCGCGTCGCGCTCGCCGCAGGATCTGTTGGAGCCCCTCGGCGTCGACCTGCAGAACCCGGAGACGTGGGCGATCGCCTTCGCCGAGTTCGACCGCTGCGTTGCCGAGGCCGAGGCCGGCGTGGACGCGCTCGACGCCGCCTAGGCGGCGGCGAGGCCTTCGCGGCGCAAGAGCTCGCGGGTCTGCGCTGCGTTCTCGGCGCCCGCGACGAGGATCACGAGGACGCCGCCGTACTCCGGCGAGACGTGGCGGAGCTCGAAGTCCTCGATGTTGATCCCGGCCGCGCCGAGGATCTGCGTGATGCGCGCGAGGACGCCGGGGCGGTCGGGGACGCGCACGCGGATCCGGTTCAGCTGGGCGGGCTCGGTGCGGTAGGCGAAGGACTCGAGCCGCTCGCGGGCGGTGGCCGCGGCGGCGATCGAGCGCTCGACGGCAGCGCGGTCGCCTGCCTGCAACGCCACTTCGAGCTCGTCGAGCGTGGAGCGGAAGCCGCCGATCGCGGTCGCGATCTCGTCGGCGTTCTCGAGGAAGATGTCGCTCCAGATCGCTGCGTTCGCGCCGGCAAGCCGGGTCATCTCCCGCAGCGAGGCGCCGGCGAAGGCGAAGGGGGCATCGTCGGCCTCCGCCGCCTCGGCGACGCGGAGCATGAGGACGTTCGCGAGCGCGTGGGGGAGATGGCTCGTCAGCGCGAGCAGGCGGTCGTGCGCCTCGACGTCGGTGCGGACCGGCCGCGCGCCGAGCGAGGCGACGAACCGCTCGACGAGCTCGACATTCTTCGCTGCGCTCGCGGGCGTCGGCGTCAGGAACCACGTCGCGGCGTCGAACAGGTCGGCGGCCGCGCGGGCAGGCCCGCCGGTCGCCCCGCCGGCGACGGGATGGCCGGGGACGAAGCGGGCGTCCTCGATCGCCGCGAGTGCACGCTTCGTCGAGGCGACGTCCGTGACGACCGTTTCCGGGCCGGCCGCGGCGAGCACCTCGCGCACGACCGCGGGCGCGGCGCCGACCGGCACCGCGACGACGACGAGCTCCGCATCGGCCACGGTCTCGGCGAGGGAGGATGCGGCAGAGAACGAGCCGAGTGCCGCCGCGCGCTCGAGCGTCGCCTTGTCCCCGTCGAAGCCGCGAACAGTGGCACCGCCGCGGCGGGCGGCGAGCGCGATCGACGTGCCGACGAGCCCCGTCCCGACGATCGCCAGCCGGTCGACGGCGCGGGCCGGTGCGGCCGTTGTTTCCTTCTCGCTGCGCCCGGACCGCTCGGCCGCGACCTCCTGCTTGAGCACGTCGAGGATCGCGGAGAAGAGCGAGCGCACTCCCCGCTCGGAGAGTGGCCCTTGGTTCGCGGCGGCGAGCGTCTTGAGCAGCTCGGCCTCTCGCTCGGGGTCGATCCAGCGCTCGCCGGCCTCGTCCTTGTGGCGGCGGACGGCGGCGACGAGCTCGAGCCGCCGGTTGAGCGTCTCGAGGAGCTGCTTGTCGAGCGTCTCGATCTCGGCGCGGAGGCTTTGGAGGTCACTCATGTCGCTCTCCGGCAAGCACCGCGACAGCCAGCCGGTTGGCCGGTGGCGCGAGCGGACAGACCCAGCTCGGGTCGTACGAGCAGGATGGGTTGTAGGAGAAGTTGAAGTCGAGCACGAGTCTCCCGTTCTCTTCCCCGAGATCCGCGCCCTTTACCGTGTCGAGCAGGTAGCGGCCGCCACCGTATGTCTCGGTGCCGCTCGTCGGGTCGCGGAAGCAGAGGAAGACGCCGCCGCCGTAGCTCTCGAGCCAGTCGAGCTCCAGCGTCAGCGGCTCGCCGCGCAGCTCGAAATGCGCCAGCGCGAACGGCTTGAAGAGCATGGGTTCCGGCCCGCTCGTCTCGATCGCCGCCGGCGCGGCGTCGACTTCCTCGAGCTCGGCGAGGACGCGCGCCGCAGGGTCGTAGTCGTAGTAGGCGAGGTCGGCATAGCCCGGCTGCGGCGACTGGGGATGCGTGCGGAAGAGCTCGTCGCGCGTCTCGCGCCAGAGATTCCAGGCGTCCTCGGGGTCTTGGGAGGCGCGGATCCCCGCGTAGAGCGCGAAGACGCGCCGCTTCCAGTCGAGCAGGGTCAAAGTGTCCGCAACGGCCACGGAGCGACGCTACCAGGCGCGAACGGTTGCATATTACGCACTATTTCGCATACTATGCATAGGTGCACAGCGCAGCAATCCTCGGCGTGTCGGGCTATTCCGGGCAGGAAGTGCTCGATCGCGTGCTCCGGCATCCGGAGCTGACCGTCGTCGCGCTCGGCTCCGACTCGCTCGCCGGTCAGGGAGCCTCGGCGCTCGACGTCCGGCTCAACGGCTCGCTGCCCTCTTTCGTCCCGAATGACGAAGCGCTCGCGGCCGGCGCCGAAGTCATCTTCCTCTGCCTCGGCAACGAGCGCGCCGCAGCCGTCGAGCCGCCTGACGACGCTGTCGTGGTTGACCTCTCCGGCGTCCACCGCCTTGCGGATCCGGCTGTGGCCGCGCAGTACTACTCGGCCGTGCCCGGCGCCTGGAGCTACGGGCTGCCCGAGCTGTTCTCGTCCGAGGGGCCGCTCATCGCCAATCCCGGCTGCTACGCGACCGCTGCTCTCCTCGCGCTCGCGCCGCTCGCCGGCGCACTCGATCCCGCTTCCGTCGTGGTGGACGCAAAGTCGGGCGTCTCGGGCGCGGGCCGCGAGTTGAAGGAGAGCTCGCACGCCGGCTCCGTGCTCGAGAACCTGGCGCCGTACCGCGTCGGCAGCCACCAGCACGCGCCGGAGATCGCGCAGGCGCTCGGCTTCCCGGTCTGCTTCGTCCCACACCTCCTGCCCGTCCGCCGCGGCCTGCTCGCGACGTGTTACGCGACCGTCGACGGCGACGCGCGGGGGCTGCTCGAGGCGGCCTACGTGACGAGCGACGTCGTGCGAGTACTGCCGGAGGGAGTCGCGCCCGAGCTCGCGCGCGTCCAGCACACCGACGGCGCCGAGATCGGGGTCTTCGCCGACGAGGCGACCGGTCGCACGATCGTCGTCTGCGCGCTCGACAACCTCGGCAAGGGCGCCGCCGGGCAGGCCGTCCAGAACGCGAACCTTGCGCTCGGCCTCGACGAGACCGCCGGGCTGCGGCTGAGCGGAGTCCTTGTATGAGCGTCACCGCGGCCAAAGGATTCGTCGCTTCGGGCGTCCACTGCGGGATCCGGAAGAGCGGCCGCCGCGACCTCGCCATCGTCCGCTCGCTCCTGCCCGCGACGGGCGCTGGGATGTTCACGGCGAATCGCGTCCAGGCGGCGCCGGTCATCGTCTCGCGCGAGCACCTCTCGGCCGCCGAGCCGCAGGCGGTCGTCGTCAACTCCGGCGTTGCGAACGCCGCGACCGGCGAGCAGGGCGTCATCGCGGCCCGCGCGACGGCGGCCGAGGCGGCCTGGCTGTTCGGGCTGCCGGCGGAGCAGGTCGCAGTCCTCTCGACGGGAGTGATCGGCGCTCCGCTTCCGCTCGACAAAGTCCTCGGCGGCATCCGTAGCGCGGCGCTGCAGCTTTCGAAGGCGGGTGGCGCCGCGGCCGCCGAGGCGATCATGACCACGGACACCTGCGTGAAGGAGTCCCTCTCGCGCGGGGACGGGTTCGTCGTCGGCGGCATGGCCAAGGGCTCCGGGATGATCCACCCCAACCTCGCGACGATGCTCGCGGTCGTCACGACCGACTACCCGCTCGAGCCCGGCGAGGCGATCGACTTCCTGCGGCCGGCCGTGGGCGCGAGCTTCAACGCGATCTCCGTCGACGGCGAGTGCTCGACGAACGACACCGCCCTGCTCCTCGCCAACGGCGCAAGCGGCGCAGAACGGACGCCGGCGTGCGACGCGCAGTTCGCGCTCTGCCTGCGGAAGGTCTGCGCCGACCTCGCGCGGCAGATCGTCGCCGACGGCGAGGGCGCGACGGTGCTCGCGGAGATCGCGGTGCGCGGCGCTGCAACCGAGCCCGAGGCGCGCGCGATCGCGGAACGCGTCGCGACGTCGCCGCTCGTCAAGACGGCGCTGCACGGGCACGACGCGAACTGGGGGCGGATCGCATCCGCCGCCGGCTCGGCCCGCTGGAATGGCGGTTACGCGCGGCTCGATCCCGACCTCCTCTCGATCGCGATCGACGGCGTCCCGGTGCTCCTCTCCGGTAGCCCGACCGGCGACGAGCCGGAGCTGACGAACGGTCACTGCGCGATCGAGCTCGACCTCGCGCTCGGCGTCGGCGAGGCTAAGTACCTCACCACCGACCTGTCTCACGAGTACGTGACGATCAACGCGGAGTACCGCTCATGATCGTCCTCAAGGTCGGCGGCGCTTCGGTCGGGTCGCTCGAATTGCCGGAGGAGCCGTGCGTGGTCGTGCACGGCGCGGGGCCTCAGATCAGCGAGGAGATGGCCCGGCGCGGGCTCGAGCCGCAGTTCGTCGGCGGCCGGCGCGTGACCACTCCGGAGGTGCTCGAGATCGTGCGGGAGAGCTTCGCCGCGGTCAACGCGCAGGTCTGCGCGGCGATCGGGCCGCGTGCGGTTCCGCTCCACGGCGACGAGATCGGCCTCCTCGCGGAGCCGCGGCCGGAGCTCGGCTGCGTCGGCACCGCGATCCCGTCGGCGCCGCCGGCGATCGAGGCTGCGCTCGCCGCTGGGCTCGTCCCGGTCGTCACCCCAATGGCGGTAGGGCCGCTCAACGTCAACGCCGACGAGGCTGCGGCTGCGCTCGCCGTCGGGCTCGGCGCGGAGCGGCTCCTCTTCCTCAGCGACGTGCCCGGCGTCTTCCACGACGGCGAGCTGCTCGAGTCGATCAAGGCCGAGCGCGCCGAGGCGCTCGTCGGCGACGGCAGCTTCGAGGGCGGGATCGTCCCCAAGCTGCTGGCGGCGGCGCACGCCGCGCGCGGCGGGCTCGTCGCGGAGATCGGCGCTACGGCGGTGGTCGCGTGAGCACGGTCGTCGAGAGCCCTCTCCTGCCGGTCTATCCGCCGACGCGGGTGACGTTCGTCGCAGGGGACGGGATGTGGCTGCTCGACGAGGAAGGCCGCGCCTACCTCGACTTCGCGGCAGGCATCGCGGTCGTCGGTCTCGGCCACCGGCATCCCGCGCCGCTCGCCGCCGCGCACGAGCAGCTCGACCGGCTCTGGCACGCGTCCAACCTCTTCGGGACGGAGCCCGCGGCCGAGCTCGCGGCGAAGCTGAGCGCTCGCTTCGGCGGCGCGCAGTCGTTCTTCTGCAACTCCGGCGCGGAGGCGAACGAGGCGGCGCTGAAGTACGCGCGCAAGGCGACCGGGAAGGCCGGCGTGATCGCGCTCGAGGGCGGCTTCCACGGGCGGACGCTCGGCGCGCTCTCCGTCACGGGCCAAGCCGCCAATCGCGCCGCGTTTGTCGAGGAGGGCGCGCGCTTTGTCCAGCCGAACGACGTCGATGGGCTACGCGCGGCAATGTCGGACGAGGTCGGCTTGATCATCCTCGAGCCGGTTCTCGGCGAGGGTGGCGTCGTCCCTCTGTCGGCGGATTTCGTCTCGGCGGCGGACGAGCTCGACGCGCTCCTCTGCTTCGACGAGGTGCAGACCGGGGTCGGCCGCACCGGGACGTTCTTCGCCTGGGAGCAGCTCAGTGTCAGGCCTTCGCTCCTCACCCTCGCGAAAGGTCTTGCGAACGGCCTGCCGATCGGCTGCCTGCTCGTTGCAGAGGAAGCTGCGGGAGCGTTCGCGCCCGGCGATCACGGCTCCACGTTCGGCGGCAACCCTGTTTCTTGCGCCGCCGCATGTGCGGTGCTGGACACGATCGACGAGACGCTTCTCGCGCAGGTGCGCGCGAACGGCGCACGTCTGCTCGCCGGGGTCGCGACGCTGCCGGGCGTCGTCGAGGCGCGCGGCGCCGGGCTACTCGTCGGCGCAGAGCTCGACAAGCCGGCGCAGCCGGTCGTCGATGCGGCGCTCGACGTGGGCCTCGTCTGCCTCACCTCCGGCCCGAACGTCCTGCGCCTTGCGCCGCCGCTCGTCGCCGAGCCGGAGCACGTCGAGCAAGCCCTCGAGATCCTGCGGGAGGTCATTGCATGAACAGATCCGAACGTCACGCCGCGATCCAGCGGTTGATCCGCGACCAGCCGGTCTCCACCCAGACGGAGCTCGCCGAGGCGCTGCGGCGGCAAGGGCACGAGGTCGTCCAGACGACCGTCTCGCGCGACGTTCACGAGCTCGGGCTCGTCAAGGTGCGCCACGCGAGCGGCCGGCTCGTCTACGCCTTCCCCGAGGACGCGACCGGCTTCGACCAGGACGTCGCGGACGCCCTCGGGCGCTGGGCACTCAGCGTCGAGCCGTCCGGGAACCTCGTGGTCGTCACCACGCCGTACGGCTACGCGCAGGCGCTCGCGCAGGCGATCGACGTTGCGCACCATCCGCACCTCGCCGGCACGGTCGCGGGGGAGAACACCGTCCTGCTCATCGCGCGCGAGCCGACGACCGGCGCGCAGCTGGCGGACGAGATCAGGGCGCGGAGAGAAGCCGCGTGAGTCTGGTCGAGCGCATGAGCGGCGGCGCGATTCTTGGCTCGCTCCCGGTCGGCGAGCGGGTCGGCATCGCCTTCTCGGGCGGCCTCGATACGTCCTGCGCGATCGCCTGGATGCGCGAGAACGGCGCGATGCCGTACGCGTTCACCGCCGATCTCGGCCAGCCCGACGAGCCCGACCTCGCCGCCGTCCGCGAGCGCGCCCTGCGTTACGGCGCGGAGGAGGCGTTCGTCGTCGACTGCCGCGACGCGCTCGCCCGCGAGGGGCTCGCGGCACTGCAGTGCGGCGCCTTCCACATCCGCACGGCAGGCAAGACGTACTTCAACACGACGCCGCTCGGCCGCGCGGTTACCGGCACGCTCCTCGTCCGCGCGATGGCCGAGCATGCCGTCGACATCTGGGGCGACGGCTCCACCTACAAGGGCAACGACATCGAGCGCTTCTACCGCTACGGCCTGCTGGCGAACGAGGGGCTGCGGATCTACAAGCCGTGGCTCGACGAGGATTTCGTCGACGAGCTCGGCGGCCGCACGGAGATGAGCGAGTGGCTCGCCGAGCGCGGCCTCGCGCTCGCGACCTCGCCGGAGAAGGCCTACTCGACCGACGCGAACATGCTCGGCGCGACGCACGAGGCGAAGGATCTCGAGCTCCTCTCCACGAGCATGGAGATCGTCGAGCCGCTCATGGGCGTCGCGCACTGGGATCCGGCTGTCGAGATCGAGCCCGAGATCGTGACCGTCCGCTTCGAGGACGGCGCACCGGTGGGCGATCCGGTGGACGTGATCCGCTGGGCGAACGAGGTCGGCGGCCGGCACGGGCTCGGGATGTCCGACCAGATTGAGAACCGCGTGGTCGAGGCGAAGAGTCGCGGCATCTACGAGGCGCCGGGCCTGGCGCTCCTCCACATCGCCTACGAGCGGCTCCTGAGCGCGATCCACAACGAGGCCGTCCTCGAGCGCTACGCGGTCGACGGGCGGCGGCTCGGGCGGCTCCTCTACGAGGGGCGCTGGCTCGACCCGCAGGCGCTGATGCTGCGCGAGTCGCTGCAGCGCTGGGTTGCGGCGCCGGTCAGCGGCGAGGTGACGATAGAGCTGCGGCGCGGCGACGACTGGACGATCCTCGACACGCAAGGCGAGCTGACGTACGACCCGGAGCGGCTGAGCATGGAGCGGAGCGCGACCGCGTTCACGCCGCGCGACCGGATCGGCCAGCTCGCGGTGCAGGTCAACGACGTCGCCGACACGCGCGCACTGCACGAGCGCCTCGAGGTGAAGCCGCTGTGACCCTCTGGTCGGGACGGGTCGCGGGCGAGCTCGCGCCGGAGGTGTGGGACTTCCTCCGCGCCGACGACGCCGAGCTGCTGCCGTACGACATCGCCGGGACGCTGCTCCACGCCGAGCGGCTGCACGCGGCCGGGATCCTCGACGACGCCGAGCTCGCCGAGGTGCGGGACACGCTGGCCCGCGTCGGCGAGCCCGACGCTGGAGCTGAGGACGTCCACTCCTTCCTCGAGGCGGAGCTCGGCGAGGTCGGACGCAAGATCCACGCCGGCCGTTCCCGCAACGACCAGGTCGCCGCGGCGGTGCGGCTCTATGTGCACGACGCGTGCGTCGAGGCGGATGCGGCGCTCGTCTCCTTCGCGGGCGCGATCCTCGAGCAGGCGGAGGAGGGGGCGGCGACGCCGCTGCCCGGTTACACGCACCTGCAGCGCGGGCAGCCCGTGACGCTCGGCCACCACCTGCTCGCGTGGGTGGAGATGCTCGAGCGCGACCGCTCGCGTTTCGCGTTCGCGGCGAAGCAGGCGGCGCCGTCGCCGCTCGGCGCCGGCGCGCTCGCGGGCTCGACGCTGCCGCTGCCTCCGCCGCCGAATCAGCTCCGCAACTCGCTCGACGCCGTCGCCGACCGCGACTTCGTCCTCGACTACCTCTACGCCGCGGCCCTCCTCTTCACGCACCTGTCTCGGATCGGGGAGGAGCTCGTCCTCTGGACGACGCGCGAGTTCGGCTTCGCGCTGCTCCCGGAGGGCGCGGCGACGGGCTCGTCGATGATGCCGCAGAAGCTCAATCCCGACGTGGCCGAGCTCGCGCGCGGCAAGGCGGGTACGGCGATCGGGCGGCTCACCGGGCTGCTCGCCGTCGTGAAGGGACTGCCGCTCGCCTACGACCGCGATCTGCAGGAGGACAAGGCGCCGCTCTTCGGCGCGCGCAAGGACGTCGCGGGCGCGCTCGCCGCGCTCTCGGTCCTCGTCGCCGGTCTCGAGTTCGATACCGAGCGGCTGGCGGACGCGGCTTCCGATCCGCTCCTCCTCGCGACCGACGCCGCCGAGGCGCTCGTCCTCGAGGGCGTGCCGTTCCGCGACGCGCACGAGCAAGTGGCGGCCTCGGTGCGAGACGGCTCGTTCGAGCCCCCGGCTGCCGGCAACCGGCTCGGCGACGTGGCAGCCGCGGTTACTGCGGCGAAGGAGCGCTGGGGATGCTGAACAGCCTCGACATCTCCCTGGCCGGCCGCGACCTTCTGCGGATCTCGGATCTCGTCCCCGCCGAGGCGGAGGCGATCCTCGACCTCGCGGTCGAGCTGCGCGAGCAGCCGAAGCAGCCGCTTTTGCCCGGCGCGACGCTCGGCCTCTACTTCTCGAAGCACTCGACGCGGACGCGCGTGTCCTTCTCCGCCGGCATCGCGCAGCTCGGCGGCGTCGCCATCGCGCTCTCGCCGGAGGAGCTTCAGATCTCGCGCGGCGAGTCGCTGCCCGACACGGCCCGCGCGCTCTCGCGCTACCTCGACGTCATCGCCGTCCGGACGCACGCGCACGCCGAACTCGAGGAGTGGGGGGAGTGGGCGACGATTCCGGTGATCAACGCGCTCACGGCGGACGAGCATCCGTGCCAGGCGCTGGCCGACGCGCTCACGATCCGCGACCGGGTTGGCTCGCTGGAGGGCGTCCGTGTCGCGTGGGTGGGGGACGGTTCGAACGTCCTCGTCTCGCTTGCCGCGCTCGGCGAGCTGCTCGGCTACGAGGTCGTGGCGGCGTCGCCGGCCGGCTTCGAGGCGCCGGGCGTCGAGACGGTGCGTGACCCGCGCGAGGCAGCCGCAGGCGCGGACGTCGTCGTCACCGACACCTGGATCAGCATGGGACAAGAGGACGAGCGGGACGAGCGGCTGCGCGCGCTCGAGCCCTACCGCCTCGACGACGCGCTGCTCGCGCTCGCGTCGCCGGACGCGTTCGTCCTCCACTGCCTGCCGGCCCATCCCGGCGAGGAGGCGACGGCGGATGTCCTCTACGGCCCGCGCTCCGCGATCTGGGACGAGGCGGAGAACCGCCTCCACGTTCAGAAGGCACTGCTGGCGCTGTTGCTAGGCGCTCGCTAGTTCGCGAATCCGCGCGACGGCGCGTCCGAGCGACTTCTCGTCGAACAGGTAAGGCTCGGCGTTCGCGATGAAGCGGAACGGAGTGTTCAGGTCGTCGCTGCCGCTTGCGCCGTTGGCGAGGTAGCGCACCGGAATCTCGTGGCAGACGACGAGCGTGGTCTGCTCCTCGCGTGCAAGCAGCCGCTCGAACGCGCTCACGTAGCGCAGCCCCGCCTCGTCGAGGCTCTCCCCGCCGGGAAAGCGTTCCTTGCGGTTCGAATGCGCCGGCGCGTTGCGGTAGTCGTCGAGCGTCTTCCCCTCGAGCTCGCCGATCCGGACGTCGCCGAGGTCGTCGTCGACGAGATGCGGTACCTCGCGCCCGTCGAGCGCGATGTTGGCGGTCTGCAGCGCGCGCGGGAACGGGGAGATGGCGACGAGGTCGAGCGGCAGCGCCGCGATCTGGCTGCCAAGCCGCTGCGCCTCGTCGATCCCCTGTTCCGACAGTCCTCGATCGAGCTCAGGGTCGCCGTTCACGATCTTGTCGACATTGAAGAGGGACTGGCCGTGGCGGGCGACGACGAAGAGGCGCATCCGAAGAGACTAAGCCTGCGGCCGACTCCTACGGATCGATGACGTCCCGCACGTCGCGCACCGCCGGAGCCGGCCGCGTGCTCGCCGGTGTTTTCCGTTCAGGCGCGAACGAAACGCTCGAAACCCTTCCCCTTGCGACGGCTCGGGAAGAGCCAGCGGTCGGCCGCCGCTCCGACGGCCCAGACCACGACGGTCGCGCCCACGAGCGTCCAGAAGCCGTGGATGTGGAAGCCGCCGACGATGGCGCTCGTCAGCCAGAGGATGAACATCGCGACCGCGAACCACGCGGCGCCGAGTGTGACGAGCGCAAGCGGAATCGTGAGGAGCTTGAGGGCCGGCTTGACGAACGAGCTGAGGAGCCCGAAGACGAGCGCCGCGACGATCACCGCGGCAACCGAGCCGTAGACGCCGGAGAAGATCCACGCGGCGAGGGCGAGAGCGAGCGCGTCGATCGCCCAGGAGACGAGGGTCCTCTGCATCAGCGACATGCCGCGATCGTAGAACATCGCTACGTGCGCATCCCGCCGCTGCTCCGAGAGAACGCGAACTTCCGCCGCTACTTCTTCGGCCAGTCGATCTCGCTCCTCGGCGACCAGATCACGACGATCGCCCTGCCGCTCACGGCCGTGCTCGCGCTGCACGCCTCGGCCGGGCAGATGGGCGTGCTCACGACCGCGTATCTCATCCCGAACCTTCTCTTCTCGCTGCACGCGGGCGTCTGGATCGACCGGCGCGGGAAGCGGCGCCAGACGATGCTCGTCGCGGATATCGGACGCGGGCTCCTCACCGCGACGATTCCGGTCGCGTACGCGCTCGGCCACCTGACCTGGACGCAGCTCTACGTCGTCGCCTTCCTGCTCGGCAGCCTCAGCGTCCTCTTCTACGTCGCGTACGGGAGCTTCTTCCAAACGATCGTTCCGCGGGAGGACTACGTCGCCGCGAACTCGCTGATCCACGGGACGCGCGGTGCGTCGTTCCTCGTCGGCACGAGCCTCGGCGGCACGCTCGTCCAGCTTCTGCGCGGCCCGTACGCGCTCGCCGTCGACGCCGTCTCGTTCATCTGGTCGGCGATCTTCCTGGGACGGATCGACGCCGAGGAGCCGCCGGGCGCGTCGCGCGAGAGCGGTGGCGTGTGGTCGGGGATCCAGTGGATCCGCGACAACCCGATCATCCGCGCGGAGTTGCTAGGGGTCGCGACGCTCAACCTCTTCAACTTCATGTTCTTCGCGCTGTTCATGCTCTACGCGACGCGCTCCCTCCACGTGCGTCCCGCTGCGCTCGGCCTCGTGCTCGGCGTCGCGGCGGTCGGGACACTCGGCGCGTCCTACTTCACCGGTGCACTCGCCCGCCGGATCGGGCTCGGCCCGGCGTTCATCCTCGGCTGCTTCCTCTTCCCGGCGCCGCTGATTCTCATCCCGGCAGCGCGCGGGCCGTACTGGTTGATCCTCGTCTTCCTCTTCGTCGCCGAGATGCTCTCGGGGATCGGCCTGATGCTGCTCGACATCCTGGCCGGGGCGATGATGGCCGGAACGATCCCGATGGCCGTGCGCGCGCGCGTCTCCGGCGGCTTTCAGCTCGTCAACTACGGCGTCCGTCCGGTCGGAACGGCGCTCGGCGGCGTGCTCGGCACGACGATCGGCGTGCATACGACGCTCTGGATCGCGACCGTCGGCGCGTTGTCGGGGCTTCTCTTCCTCCTGCCATCCCCGATCCGAACGCTGCGCGACGTGCCGGAGGAAGCCACGCTCTGAGTGGGCCGGGCAGGGATCGAACCTGCGACCTTCGGATTAAAAGTCCGCTGCTCTACCAACTGAGCTACCGGCCCGCGCTGCACGACGAGCGTACCGCCGGACCGTAGGATCTGCCTCGTGGCCCACGCGTACGACAAGGAGTTCCCGTCGCTGGACATCGACCGGCCAGAGCCCGGGATCCTCCGGCTGACCCTGCGAGCGCCCGGCCGCCTCAACGCGGTCAGCGAGGCGCAGCACGGCGAGCTCGCGCGCGTCTGGCAGGCGATCGGGGAGGACACCCAGACGCGGGCGGTGCTCGTCCGCGGCGCCGACGGCGCGTTCAGCTCGGGCGGCGACCTCGACCTCGTGCTCGCGATCGCCGACGACGAGGAGACGCGGCAGCGCGTCTTCCACGAGGCGCGCGACCTCGTCTACAACATGCTCGCCTGCCCGACGCCGATCGTCTCCGCGATCACCGGCCCTGCCGTCGGCGCCGGCCTTGTCGTCGGGCTCCTCGCCGACGTCTCCGTCGCGAGCCCGAAGGCTCGAATCGTCGACGGCCACACGAAGCTTGGCGTCGCGGCGGGCGACCATGCGGCGATCGTCTGGCCGCTGCTCTGCGGGATGGCGAAGGCGAAGTACCACCTGCTGCTTTGCGAAGAGGTCGACGGCGTGGAAGCGGAGCGGATCGGGCTCGTGTCGCTCTGCGTGCCGGAGGAGGAGCTCGAGGAGCGCGCGCTCGAGATCGCGCGGCGGCTCGCGGCCGGCTCCCGCGCGGCGCTGACGCACACGAAGCTGTCGCTCAACGAGTGGATGAAGGCGGCCGGCGCGATCTTCGATGCCTCGCTCGCGCTCGAGTTCCTCGACATGACCGGGCCGGACGTCCGGGAAGGCGTCGCCGCGATTCGCGAGAAGCGGCCGCCGAAGTTCACGTGATGGACGAGACCGCGCTCCGCGACATCCTCGGCGAGCCGTCCGAGCTCGTGCAGGCGAAGATCGCCGACCGGCTCAACCCGCTCACGCGCCAGTTCGTCGAGCGCTCGCCGTTCGTCGTCGTCGCCACGGGACGGCCCGGCGGCGGCCTCGACGTCTCGCCGCGCGGCGACCCCGCCGGCTTCGTCCGGATCCTCGACGAGCGGACGCTGCTCCTGCCCGACCGGCCCGGCAACAAGCTCGCCGACTCGCTGACGAACCTCCTCTCCGACGACCGCATCGCGCTCCTTTTCCTGATCCCCGGGGTGAACGACACATTCCGCGTCAACGGCCGAGCGCGCATCGTCGACGACGCGGAGCTGCTCGCCGACAGCGCGGTGGAGGGGAAGCCGCCGCAGCTCGGGATCCTCGTCGCCGTCGAGGAGGCGTACACGCAGTGCCCGAAGGCGCTGCTCCGCTCGGAGCTGTGGGACCCGGAGAAGCACGTGTCTCGCGACGAGCTGCCGAGCTCGGGGGAGATCCTTCGCGCGGTCGCCGATCCCGAGCTCGACGTCTCCGAATACGAGGACGCGCGCGCCGAGCGCTACAAGCGGCGCGAAGGCTTCTACTAGAGGGCCTTCTCCCAGGCGTCGAGCAGCTGCTCGACGTTGCGCCGCTGCGCATCGCTGAACTCGAAGCGGGCGAGCAGCCGCCGCGCCTCGCCGACGTCGTTGTTCTCGACCGCCGCCTCGAGGTGCTCGCGCGCCGGGATCGGCTGGCGCAGCTGCCGCCGCAGCCAGCGGAGAAGGCTCACCTGGGCCGCTTCCACGACGCCAGTGTAGGGTCGCCGCATGCCCAAGTTCGAGTACACGACAGAGGTGCTGACCTCGATGGTCGGCCGGGACAAGCTGCGGGTGGACGACCTCGAGGACGTGCTGGGGAAGTACGGCGCCGATGGCTGGGAGCTCGTCTCGCTCATCCTCGACGCCGACGTGCGCGCCAAGCGGGACGGGCACCTCCTCGTCTTCAAGCGCGAAGTCGGGTCGTCGTAGCGCCCCGGCGCGTCGTCGTCACCGCGTGCTGAGCCAACCCCGCAGGTGCCGCCAGACCGCTCGCGCGAAGGGGGCGATCAGGACACCCCAGAGCAGCAGGCCGGCGAAGATCGCGATCGCCTCGACGCTCTCGCGTCCCTGGTGCTGCCAGTAGACGTCGCGAAGGTTGAGCCAGAGCGCGAACTCGTCGAGGATCAGCGCGGCGAAGAGTCCGTAGGCCAGCGCCGTCAGCCGGAACCAGAGGCGGCGCGGCTGCTCCTCGAACGCGAAGAGCAGGAGCCAGGCGTAGCCGACGAGCAGCATCCCCACGATCCCGAAGACGAGGTGGTGGATGTGGACGCCGCGGATGATGATCCCGCCGTTCGCGCCCGCGCCGCGGTAGTGGAGCCAGGTCGTGATCCCCCGCGTGATCCCGAGCCCGACGAAGAAGCCGAGCGCCGCGAACATCGCGCGCTCCCGCCGCGGACCGAGATGGTGGTGCAGGTGGAGACCCTTCTCCGCCTCGCCGACGATCTCGTGCTCGATCTTGCTCACTTCGCTCATCGAGTGGGCGGTGACGGGATCGAACCGCCGACCTCCTGGGTGTAAACCAGGCGCTCTCCCAGCTGAGCTAACCGCCCGCCGCGAGAACGGTACCGCTACTTCTCGTCGAGCTTGAGCGCGGCGGAGTTGATGCAGTAGCGGAGCCCGGTCGGGTGCGGCCCGTCCGGGAAGACGTGGCCGAGGTGGCCGCCGCAGCTCGAGCAGAGCACCTCGGTACGCACCATCCCGTACGCCGCATCGGTCTCCTCCTCGATCGCGTCCTCGCCGGCGGGCGCGGAGAACGCAGGCCAGCCGCAGCCGGAGTCGTACTTCGCGTCGGAGTCGAACAGCTCGGCGCCGCAGCCGGCGCACCGGTACGTGCCGGGCTCGAAGGTGTGGTCGAGCTCGCCGCTGAACGGCGCTTCCGTTCCCTTCTCACGGAGGACGCGGTACTGCTCGGGCGTCAGCTCCTGGCGCCACTCCTGCTCGGACTTCTCGACCTTCGACATGAAGCGAGCGTAGCTATCCGGCACCTGGTTATCGTGGCTGCGTGGCGGGTCCTCCGTACACCGGGCACTGCATGTGCGGCGGCGTCCGTTTCGAGGTGACGGAGGAGCCGAAGAGCGCCGGCTACTGCCACTGCACACGCTGCCAGCGCCGCAGCGGCACCGCCGCCTCCGCGCAGGCGCGGCTAGCGCCCGGCTCGTTCCGGCTGCTCGCCGGCGAGGAGCTCGTGCGGGAGTACGCGCCCGGGGACGGCTGGCCGAAGTGCTTCTGCTCGAACTGCGGCAGCGCGCTGTGGAGCAAGTACCCGGAGACGGGAGAAGTCGGGAGCGTCCGGCTGGGTCTCTTCGACCCCGGCCACGACATCCGGCCGCAGTGGCACACGTACGTGGACTACGCGTGCGAGTGGGAACCGCTTCGCGACGACGGGCTCGAGCGGTATCCCGAAGCCAAGTCGCGCTAGCGGTATTTTGACCGCAGCCCCCATCGACTAGCGGTCCAGGTCGCGGCCCTTTCAAGGCCGTCGCACGGGTTCGAATCCCGTTGGGGGCATAGGGGACGGGTAGCTCGAACGAGTGAATCCACCCCGCGGGCGAATCCGGGACGGCGATCCGCGACGTAGTCAAACGCGATCGCCCATGACCAAGGAGATGCCCGGAATGCCCAAGCTCATCGTTCTCGCGGTTATCGCAGCCGTACTCCTGATCCCGGCGAGCGCGCAGGCTGCGACTACCGCCAAGCTCCACGGCGTCGTCGTCGCGAAGGAGAGCGCCCGCCACGTCCTTGTCGTTGCCTCGCGCGGCGGCGTCGTCACATCCACCCGCGTCACAGCCAAGCAGTTGCGTGCGACGCGTCTCGGCTCCCGTCTCGCGCTCGTCGGGACGAAGCTCGCCGACGGCTCGCTGCGCGCGACGCGCGTCAGCGCAATCGGGCGGGCGAAGCACGCTCGGCTCCGCGTCACCGTCGTCAAGGCGCGCGGGGCGAAGCTCCTCGTCGCCGGCGGCGGCACCGCGTTCGCCATCCGGCTCACTCACGGGACGCGCCTGCTTGCGGCCGTCCGCAGCGGCTTGAAGCCCGGCGAGAAGATCCAGACGGACGTTCGGCTCGGCAAGAACGGCCCCGTCGGCACGACGGTTCAGTCGCTCGGGGAGTCGGTGCTCATCGACTTCTCCGGCACGATCACGGCTCTCGACGCGACGTCGATCACGCTCTCGAGCGAGGAGATCGCGACCGTCGTCGGGATCCCTGACGGCATCACCCTCCCGGCGCTCGTCCAGGTCGGGAGCGAGGTGGAGATCGTCGCCTCGATCTCCGGCTCGGCGCTTACGCTCGTCGAGATCAAGGTGGACTCGGAGGGTGACGACGGCGGCTCGAGCGTCGGCGGCGACTCGCGCGTCGACGTCGAGGGATCCGTTACCGCGCTCGACGCGACCTCGATCACGATCCAGCCCGGGGACAACGCCAGCCCGGTGACGCTCGCCATCCCGGACGGCTTCACGCTCCCCGACGGCCTGACCACCGGCAGCAATGTCGAGGCAAAGGGCGAGGTTGCAGGCGGCGTCCTGACCCTGACGCGGATCGAGCTAAAGGACTCCGGCGATGGTGACGGCGGAGGCGACGGCGGCGGCGGAGGCGGCGGCGGAGGCGGCGACTAGAGGAACATGACCCAGGCACGGGTCGCGCCGCACGCACAGTCCTTGTGCTTCACGGCGCACCTCCGACAGTCCCAGTACTCCCACCAGATCCACTTCAGGTGCTGCACCTCGAGGAGCAAGAGGGCAAGGATCCAGAGGAGGACGACCGACTGGGACACGCAGCCACGGTCGCACACGAGCGGGCGGCCCGCAATGGGCCGCCCGGCTCATCCTCAGATGCGGTTCGGCCTAGGCGCTATCAGCGCCGGGCGCCGGAACGGCCGAAGCCACCCGTGAGCATGCTGATCAGCCAGATCAGTGCGAGCACCGCGGCGACGACGAACAGCCAGTGGATGGTGAAGCCGACACCGAAGGCGATGATGGCCAGCACAGCAAGTACGACGAGTAGAAGCATCGATTGACCCCTCCTTTTTCGCCCGAGCGGGGTTCGCTTTCAGGGCATCGGAAGGGAAACGGGTAACCCCGCCGCGCGGTTACGGCTTGATGCGCGTGAGGACGACTACGGCGTTCCCGTCCTGTGCCTGCGTGAGCGTGAACGAGTAGACGTGCCGTCTCGTCAGCTAGCCGCTGGCGAGACGTGGCGCGCGGCGCATCCATAAAGTCCGAAGTCGTGGCTGCGCAGGATCTGACCGGGAAGCGCGCGATTGTCACCGGCGCCTCGTCCGGGATCGGACGGGCGACCGCGCGGGCGCTCGCGGAGGCGGGCGTGCGCGTCGCGGGAGGCGCGCGCCGCGTCGAACGGCTCGAGACCGAGATCGCGCTCGAGCTGGACGTCACCGAGCAGGACAGCTGCGCGCGTTTCGTCGCCGCGGCGATCGAGCAGCTCGGCGGGCTGGACATCCTCGTCAACAACGCCGGTCTCGCCCTCGGTCGCGCGCCGTTCGACGAGTCGAGCGAGGAGGACGAGGCGACCGTCTTCGGCGTCAACGTCGCCGGTCTCGTCCGGATGACGCGCCTCTGCCTGCCGCACTTCGGCGACTGGGGGCACATCGTGAACATGGGCTCCGTCGCGGGCCGCGTCGCCTACGAGGGCGGTGCGACGTACGTCGCCGCGAAGTTCGCCGAGCGGGGCTTCACGTACGCGCTCCGCGAGGATCTCCTCGGCCGGCCGATCCGGATTACGACCGTCGATCCGGGACTCACCGAGACGGAGTTCTCCCTCGTCCGCTTCAAGGGCGACGAGGAGAAGGCCGCGGCCGTCTACCGCGGCGTCGACCCGCTGCACCCCGAGGACATCGCGGAGTGCATCGTCTTCGCGCTCACCCGGCCGTGGCACGTGAACGTCGACGAGATCGTCGTCAAGGCGCGCAACCAGGCGTCGGGCGCGCGGATCATTCGCGACCAGTAGCTACTCGGGAAGAGGCCAGGCGCTCCAGCGCTCTGGCTCCATCCACGCGCTGACCCGCTTCGCCTCGCGATTGGCGAACGGCCGGCCGGTGTAGCGGATCGAGAGACGGTCGATGCCCGCGAGGTCGGGGTCGTCCTCGATCTCCACGACGCGGCCGAGCAGAGTGACCTGCGCGTACCAGTCGTTCGTGCCGAGGACGGTGAGCGCGACGGACGGGTTGGCGCGGAGGTAGCGGAGCCGCAGGCGGCTCTCGTCCATGTTCAGGAGGATTCGTCCGTCCTCCCAGTCGTACCAAGTGGCTGCCGTGTGAGGCGTGCCGTTCGGGCTGACCGTGCCCACGACGGCCGGGTTCGCGGCGGCGAGGAAAGCGTCGACCTGGGGTGGAACGGGGACGCGCGGCACGAGCGGAGCCTACTCCCGGACCTTCTTCTCGGCCCAACGCTTGAGGCCGAGGTACGACTGCCAGAACGGCATCGCCTGCTCGTAGGAGTCGACGTCCTCGCCGGAGTCGTGCAACTCGGCGAGCGCGTAGTCGACGAACTCCTCCTCGCTCGCGCCGCCCTCGACCGACTCCGCCCAGTCGAGGAGCGTCAGCCGCAGCTCGGTCAGATGCCGCGCGACGTCCTCGGCGACGCCGTAATGGATGAGCGCGAGCCGCTCCGGCTTCCGGCGTTCGATCTCGTCGAGCGTGTTCTCCCACCCCTCGACGTCGACCTCGGGCGGCGGTGTCGGCGGCAGGACGAAGCGGCCGGGGAGGACACGCACGCCGCACGCGTCGCCGGCGTAGAGCGTGCCGTCGGGGTCGAGGTAGCAGACGTGGTGCGACGCGTGGCCCGGCGAGGGGAAGGACTCGAGGCCGAGCACGGCGCCGTCGACCGGGTGGACGTTCTCCGCCGGCACCGGCGCGAGCTCTCCCCAGAGCGAGTCGAACGAGTCGCCGTAGAGCCGGCGCGCGCTCTTCTCCAGCCGCTCGGGATCGACGAGGTGCGGCGCGCCGATCGGCGAGACGTGCACCTGCAGGCCAGGGTGCTCGCGGACGAGCGTTCCCGCCGCGCCGGCATGGTCGAGATGGATGTGGGTCAACAGAAGGTGGCGGATGTCGGTGAGCGCGAACCCGCGCGCCGCGAGGCCGGCCTTGAGCGCGTCGACGGTCGTGGACGCGCCGCAGTCGAGCAGCGCCGGTCCGTCCTCGGTGTCGAGGAGGTAGCTCGCGATGACCCGCTCGCGGCCGAGGTGGAGGAGGTCGATCGGCTCCGGCGACGCCACGCCCCGATCCTAGTGGGGCTATTCGAGTCCGAGGTCCGACAGCGCCTTGTCGACGGCGGCGTCGGCGAGAGTCGCCGGTGCCTCCGAGGCGCGCACTCCGGTGCTCCTCGTATACGCCATCTCACCAAGATCAATGTTGTCACCGAGTTTGATCCGGCTGACGGCAGGTGCCGCGTGCGCCCACGTGTGCGAAAGGTCGCGGTAGTGCACGAGGGCGCGGACGTACGCGGCGCGGAACGTAACGGGATCCTGCAGGGATTCGTTCGTCGCGGCCCGGGCGGCGAGCGATTGCGCGAGCTTGGCTTGCGCGGCGACCGTGATACCGAGGCCGCCGGGCAGCGTGAGACCGGTGATCCGGGTGAAGAACGCTCCCGCGAAGACCAGCAGCAGCCCGCTGCCTAAGAGGCTCGCGACCAACGTGTCCGACCAGGCAGCGGCCGTCGCCACGGTCGTCGTCGTCGCGCCGATCGTCTGCTTGGTGGTCGTCTCGTGCCACGCGCCCCAAACGCCCGCGAGTGCGATTCCGACGAGTCCGATTCCGGCCAGCGCGAGCGCGAGCTGGACGACGAGCGTCACTGGGTTCGCGGCTCGGAGCTCCTTCTTGAGCTCGCGTTCGAGGCGCTTGAGCTCCTTCTCCAGCTCGCTTGGCATCGCGGCGAGCCTACGCCGCTCGGTTCCTCAGGACAACTCGGCGTTACGCCGCTCGCGGGCGGCCGCGAGGATCTTGTCCGCCTCGCTCCGGTTCCCCCAGCCGCGCGTCTCCGTCCGCTTCGACGGCTCGAGGTCCTTGTACCGCTGGAAGAAGTGCTCGATCTCGTCGCGCAGTTCGTTCTGGACGTCGTGGATGTCGGCGATGCGCTCGAAGGCGGGGTCGCCGAGCGGCACGCAGAGAAGCTTCTCGTCGGGGCCTTTCTCGTCCTCCATGTGGAAGACGCCGATCGCGCGCACGCGGATCCGGCAGCCGGGGAAGGTCGGGTCGGAGACGAGCACGAGCGCGTCGACCGGATCGCCGTCTTCCGCGAGCGTCCCCTCGACGAAGCCGTAGTCGGCGGGATACGCCATCGCCGTGAAGAGGCGCCGGTCGAGGACGATGCCGCCGAGGCCTTCGTCCCACTCGTACTTGTTGCGCGACCCCGCCGGGATCTCGACGAAGACGACGTCCGCGTTGCTCATGTCAGTGGGAGCGTGCCGAGGCGGGGACGAGCGCCGCCTCGAGATCCTCGACGAGATCTTCGGCCGATTCGATCCCGACGGAGAGGCGGACGAGGTTCGGCGGCGCTGCGAACGGCGCATCGGCGGTTGCCGCGTGGGTCATCCGCGCCGGCACCTCGATCAGGCTCTCGACGCCGCCGAGCGACTCGGCCAGCTGGAACAGGTGCGTCGACGCCGCCAGCCGCTCCGCTTCCTCCGGCGATTCCGCGAGGAACGAGACCATCCCGCCGAAGTCGCGCATCTGCCGCGCGGCGATCTCGTGGCCCGGGTGCCGCGGCAGGCCGGGGTAGAGGACGCGCTCGACGCGCGGGTTCCGCTCGAGCGCGCTGGCGATCGCCGCCGCGTTCAGGCAGTGCTGCCGCATCCGCACGGCGAGCGTCTTGATCCCGCGCAGGACGAGCCAGCAGTCGAACGGGCCGGGCACCGCGCCGAGGGATTTCTGGAGGAAGCGCAGGCGCTCGGCGACGGTCGGGTCGTTCGTCGCCGCGAAGCCGCCGACGACGTCGGAATGTCCGCCGAGGTACTTCGTCGTCGAGTGCACGACGACGTCGGCGCCGAGCTCGAGCGGGCGCTGCAGATACGGCGTCGCGAAGGTGTTGTCGACGACGAGGAGCGCGCCGGCGGCGTGGGCTGCGTCAGCGGCGGCGCGGATGTCGACGACGTTGAGCATCGGGTTCGACGGCGACTCGAGCCAGACCATCCGCGTCGAGTCGTCGAGATGCTCGGCGAGGTTCGGGAACTCCTCCGCCGGCAGGTACTCGAAGCGGTAGCCCTTCGGCTCGTAGACCTGCGAGGTCATCCGGTAGACGCCGCCGTAGACGTCAGCAATGAGAACGACGCGATCGCCGGGATTGAGGAGATGGAAGAGCGTCGTCGTCGCGCCGAGCCCGGAGGAATAGGCGATGCCGTACTCCGCCGACTCGAGCGAGGCGAGCGCGGTCTCGAGCGCGTGCCGGGTCGGGTTGGCGACGCGCGAGTAGTCGTATCCCTTGTGCTCGCCGACCGCGTACTGGACGTACGTCGAGGTCTGGTAGATCGGCGTGATGATCGCGCCGGTCGCGGGATCGGGCTCCTGCCCGGCGTGGATTGCGCGCGTCTCGAAGTCCATGCTCAGGACTCTAGTTCCGCGCCGAGGAACGAGGCGAGACTCGCGAGCGGCTTGTCGAGCTTCAGCGGCCGCTGGCCTTTCTCCCACCACAGCCCGTTCACCCGCAGCACCTTCTCGCGCCGGTCGAAGACGGGCTCGATCCGGCCGACGATGCGGTCGCCCTTCAGGATCGGCAGGACGTAGTAGCCGTACTCGCGTTTCGCCGCAGGGACGTACATCTCGAGCCGGTAGTAGAAGTTCCAGAGGGCTTCGGCGCGGTCGCGGTCGTGGACGAGCCGGTCGAAGGGGGAGAGGAACGTGATGCGGTCTCCGGCGGCGCCGTCCTGCGCTTCGGGGTGGGCGAGCAGCTGTCCGCGGACGAGCTTGACGCCGATCGCACGGAAGCGCTTGTCCTCCCGCAGCGCCAGCGCCTTCTTCAGCGGGAGCGTCTCGGTCTCGGGATACCAGTGCTCGGCGAGATCCCAGACGCGCTGCTTGCCGCGCCGGCCGACGACGGCGACCTCGCCTTGACCGGCGAGGATCTCGAGCATCAGACCCATCTGTCGCACGCCCCACCAGTCGTGCTGGCCCTGGCCGACGCGGCTTTGGTGCGTCTCGATCTCGCGGGAGAGGAGCGGCCCGCGCTCGCGCAACTCTTTGAGGACGTAGCGGCGGAACGAGGCGTGCTCCTTCAGCCACGCCTTGACGCGCTTGTCCATCGGGCGGTCGTTCCGTCCCATCAGCGCCTTGAGGATCGGCAAGTCCTCGATCGGATAGACGAACGCGCGCCACTCGACGAGCTTCCGCTCCTGCCAGAGGAGCCGGTCGAGCTCGGCGGTGTCGAACGGGCCGAGGCGGCTCCAGAGGACGAGATGCTGCGGGGGCGCGACAGCCGAGATCGGGTCGAGCTGGAGGAAACCGAGCCGGCGGACGGTCTCGAGCAGGCCTTCCTTGCGCCCGTCGAGGCCCTGTGCGCGGACCGCGATCCGCCGCGCCTCCTCGACCGAGACCGGCACGCCGTCGGACGTAGTCCAGCGATCCCTCACCGTCCCGAATCTAGTTGTGCAGCGCAGCTCGGCGCGAGTGGATAGCCTCACGAATCGTGGCGCGCCGGAAACGCAATCCGTGGACCTCGACGGGCGAGGTCCTCATCTGGATCGTGTTCGTCATGCTCCTTTTCCCGGCCGGCTTCGCCGGCTGGGCGGTCGGGCACTACACGTCGCTCGGCACGAAGCCGCCGGCGACCGTCACTGTCAACGTCGGCGGCACGGTCTCAACTCCGTCCACGACTCCGACGACCACGTCCTCGGGCGGTGGCGCCAGCGTCGCAGCGGGGAAGGCGCTGTTCGCGTCGAGCGGCTGCGCGTCGTGTCACACGTTCGCGCCGGCGAACTCGAGCGGGACGATCGGGCCGAATCTCGACACGGCGCCGGCGACCGACGCGAAGGCCGACGGCAACATGGCGCTCGCGGCGTTCATCAAGCAGTCGATCACGGATCCGAGCGCCTACATCGCGAAGGGCTACACAGACGGGCTCATGCCCAAGACGTTCGGGACGCAGCTCAAGTCGTCACAGATCGACGACCTCGTCGCCTTCATCCTCTCCGGCACCGCGAAGTAGCGGGGCAGGCGCCGTCAGGCGGCAGACCCACTGGCCCAGACGAGCGTTCTACCTCGGGCGGTCTCGCGGCTAGTGACAATCACGGCGTCGGGTGACGTATAACCGGTGGGCATGCGTCGCATCGTGACCGTCTTCGCGTTCCTTCTCTGCGCTGGCGCGGCCGCCGCCTACGCGGGCGGATTCTCGCTGCAGTCCGTCGCGCATAAGGAGGCCAAGTACTACGGCAACGCGCACGCGACAATCACTCGCATTGAGACCGTTCGGATCTGGGGCGCCCGTCCGGGTCATGCGCGCTGGGCGATGATCCGGATGAAGAGTCGCCATGCGTTCCGGGTCGGATGTCCGCGCCCAGGTCCCGGCGCTCCCGGGCCTTGTGGCGCGCATTACCTCGAAGTTGGAGTCGATCTGGCCAGCCACAAGGTCGGCCTCGACTGGGGCCTCACTGCGTCCGAGGTTTCCACCATCGCACGAGCACTGCACGCGAGTCGCTGGTTCCGAATCTTCCCCGACACCCCGGCCCTGTACCTCCGCTGCGCCATCCCGCGCGGCGGCACCCAGTCGCCGACCAGCAGCAGGAGTTTGGCGGGTACATGCTCGACAGTCGCCGAGCCATCCAATGACGTTCGGCAAGTCGCGTTCGTCGAGACCTTCCGGCTAAGCCCGAGCAGCAAGCTGAGCAAGGCTGGCTGGGTCGTCACTCTGGGCCGAAGCGGTCGCGTTCAGTCGATCCGCGTCACGGGCCAGCCACCGCAACTCTGGAAATAGCGGCTTCGCGCACCCGCTGGTTCAGGTGACATTCCCGAGCACTGGCCCAAGCGAACCGTTCTGTGAGTTGGAACGGTACGAGCGCTCGTCGGGTTGGCTCATCGTCCGCGGGGCGGGTCTCCTAGACAGCTGACGATCGGCCCGTCCTCGGTGGCGGTGTGGTGCGAGAAGATGACGTTGCGCCAGGTCCAGGGCGTTTGGAACGGGTAGCGCGAGATCGGAGCCAGCCGGCGGGCCAGTGCCGGACTCGGGGCGAAGGTGGCCCTCAGACCCTGACCGTCGCGGCCGATCCATCTGGTCACCCAATGCTTACGCTGCTCCGGCCGCCTGTACGGCGAAGGCAGCCAGGAAACGGCGAAGCCGTTGGCCCGGAGGCAGGCGATCGTGGGACGAGGCAGATAGTTCGGCCCGCCTCCTCCGCCGGCGGTGTACAGGAGAGCGATGAACAGCATGACGATGCCGGCGCGGCCGATCGCCGGCCATCGCAGTGCTCGCGCCGATCGTCCCCTCCCTAGCATGGCTCTTGACGCTACTCCAGCAGCGCCCGCATCGCATCGACGCGCGCCAGGCCGCACGCTCGGGGGACATTCCCGAGCACTGGCGCAGGCCAGTCAGCTCTGCCGTGCGGGAACGCTCCTGCTGGCCATGGCGAGAGCTACGACCCAGCCGATGAACGTCCACCCGAGGAAGACGTTGATCACGATCACAGAGCCGATGTTGGGCACACGCCGCACCGCCCCAACGACCGTCGGAACGAAGTAGAGCGCGACGAAGAACAAGATTGTGGCGGGCCCATAGGTCACGAGCCGATCCTTTACTCGTGAGCCACTGGAGTCAAGATCGCCTGGCTCAGGGGACATTCGCGAGCACTGGCCCGGCCGACGAGCGCAGAGAGCTGCCTGCTCACCTCAGGTTGTGAGCTCGACGACGGTGGGCTTGGCGCGGTCTGATTGGTCGTTCTGTCCGGTCAGGGCCCTCCCTCCGAGCACGGTGACCGCGCCAAGGGCGATCACGAGCAGGACTAGCGTGCGTGGTAGCCCGATTTGGTCGGAGAGGACGCCGATTAGGGGCGGGCCGACGATGAACCCCGTATAGCCCAGTGTGAAGGCCGCTGCGAGTGAGGGGCCGGGCGGATCGATTCGTCCTGCGGCGCTGAAGAGGAGAGGTGTCCCGTTGGCGATTCCGAGGCCGCAGAGGACGAAGCCGATGATCGCGGGACCGGTCTGGCCGATCAGGAGCACGCCCGCGAGTGCGAGCGCGACGAGCGCCGTTCCGGCCCGAACGAGCCTTCCGGCGCCAAGCTTCGCGTTGATGAAGTCGCCGCCCAGGCGGGCGGTCGCCATGCCAAGCGAGAAACCAGTGAAGGCAAGCGCGGCCGTGGCGGCACTCGCACCGGTGCTGTGCTTGAGGTAGATCCCGCTCCAGTCGCCGATGGCGCCCTCGGCGAGCATGACCAGGAAGCAGAGGCCGCCGATTAGGAGCACGGGCTTGGTCGGGAGTGCAAGGCCGTGGCCCTCCGTGTGCGTGGACGACGCACCGAGCCGTCGGGTGATCCAAAGGCTCAACAACCACAACGCGACGCCGACGATCACACTCTCGATGCGCGGGTCGAGGCCGGCCGCCGCTGCGAGGGCGACCAATCCGGCGGCGATGAAGCCGCCGACGCTCCAGCCTCCGTGAAACGACGACATCACGGGCCGAGCGAGCCGCTCCTGGATCGCGACGCCGTGAGCGTTCATCGAGACGTCCATCGCGCCCGTGCTCGCTCCAAACACAAAGAGGATCGCCGCGAGCATGTACGGGCCGTTTGCGAGCAACGGCAGCGGCAGCATCAGGCAGAACACGAGGGTCGTCCATCGCGTGAGCGACGCGCTCGGGAGCCGGTCGAGGAAGTGGCCCGTCACCGGCATCGAAACGAGAGCCCCGGCTGCCATACAGAGCAGGCAAAGGCCGAGTGTCGCTTTCGAGACGCCGAGATGGTCCTGCAGCCACGGAATGTGCGCGACCCAGGTCCCGATCATCGCCCCGTTGACGCCAAAGACGAGAAACGTGGAGAGCCGCGGACTCATACCGCCACCACATTCACGCCGGCCACCGCGAACGCGTTCGTCAGATCTTTGGGGCCGTCGGTGACTAGATCGTCGATCTCTTCAAGGCCGGCGACCACCCACGGGTACGAGGTGTGCAGCTTGTCCCTCGTCGCGAGCACGACGACCTTCCGCGAGCAGCCGACCATCGCCCGCTTCACATGTGCCTCCTCGCCGTCCACGGCGGTAGCACCAACCAAGGGATCGAGGGCGCAGACGCCGAGCACGCAGACGTCGGCATGCACTGCGCGAAACGCGTCAACAGCGACCGGGCCAACCGTCACCTGCTCAGCTTTCAGCAACCTGCCGCCAACGACGACGACCCCAGCCCCCGGATGGCCGGCCAAGGCCGCGGCTACAGGCGGTGCGTTCGTGACGACCGTTCCCTCCCAGCTCGACGGAAGACGGCTTGCCAGCTCAACCGCCGTCGTACCGCCATCGAGGACGAGCGTCCGAGCCGACTCAACGAGCGGCAACGCCGCAATCGCCAACGCCCGCTTTTCCTGCTGACCGATCTCCAAGCGGCGCTCAAAAGGAAGCGCCGGCGGCGACGGAAGAGCACCACCATGCACCCGCTGGAGAAGCCCCATCTCACCAAGCTCCTGCAGGTCGCGACGGATGGTGTCCTCGGAAACGCTCAGACCCACAACCAGCTCAGCCACCACAACCCGACCATCACGACCCAGCCTCGCGAGGATCTCGTCTCTACGCTCGGCCGCCAACATCACCCTGCCGGTTATAGCAGGAGAATGCCGGTTTCTGCGGGTTCTCTAGAGCGGCGAGTTCAGCGTCGCGCAACTCGTTCGTAGCATGAGGCAGACTCTCGATATGTCGATCGTGACGAGCATCAAGGCGTGGTTGGCAAAGCGGCGGCAGCGGCAGCTGGAGGAGTACGCCGAGGCACAGGAGATAGCCGCCTGGAGAACGTCGACGGGGGCTAAAGGCGCAACGCCGACTGGCACTCTGATCGACTACGCCGGAGACGAAAAGCGCCCGTAGGTCCGGTGGGCGCGCGTACCCTGAGGGCATGCCGCGCCTCTCCATCGCGACCTACCACAGCTGAGCGATCGATTACGCCGAGCGTGTCTCGGTGGCGCTCAGAACGCAGGAGCTGTGGAACCAGCTGCGTGACGCAGAGGCCATGGCGTCTGAACCGCGTCCGCGGCGGCGGCTGACTTGGCGCGCTACGACGTGGCCGTGGCGGGGAAGCGCTTCCGCGCTCGCTCGCGCGCCCGTTCCGCCTCGACCTCGCGGTCCCGAGGTAGAGCCGACGTAACGAGGGAGGAGAGGAGCGCCATCGACGAAGCGGCGACCTCCTCCACGGCCTGCTCGAACGCAGCTTCGTTCGCCTTGGACGGCTTTGCGAAGCCGCTGATCTTGCGGACGTACTGCAGCGCGGCCGCGCGAACCTCGTCCTCGGACGTGGGCGGCTCGAAGTTGTAGAGCGTTTTGATGTTCCGGCACATGGGCCGGAGGTTACTCACGAAACGGCTGCCGCCACCCGGTTGAAGGGGACGAAGACGAGCGTTCCCTTGCCGTATGTGGAGTGCCAGCCGTTGCCGGCGTACGCGAGCCCGACGGAGTCGATCTTGGCGAAGTTGACTCCGCCGCTGAGCGTGGCGAGCCACGCGTCCTTGCCCGTCGTCAGGTTGACGACGCGGATGGAGCCGACCGGACAGGCGGCGTACGGGCCGCAGCCGGTCGTGTAGACGGCGATGTTCCCGGCGACGCCGAGGTTCCCCGCCTTCGACACATTGCCGTGAACGGTCAGCGACTTCTTCGGGGCACCAGTCGTCGCGTTGTACAGCGTGAGCTTCCCCCCGAGCTTCAGGACGACGAGGTTGTTGCCGCTGAGCGCGATCTCCTTTACGCGCGGCGCCGGCGCCACGCTCACCAGTCCCTTCCCGGTGGGCGAGACGATTTCGATCGACCCGGTGGAGCGGAGCACGGCCAGCCGTCCGCCGTCCGCCGCGGCTGCCTCGACCGAATCGACCCCCGGCACGATCTGCTTCAGCTTCGTCCCGTTGAGCAGGTACAGCCCACCGGTCGTGATCGCCCCCGTGGCGTCCGTCGTCCAGCGGTTCGCCGCGAGGATGCTGCCGGCCCCGACGAGCCCGCCGAGCCAGTTGCCCGCGCAGTTGTTCGGCTCGCGGCCGGGGCAGTTCTCGCCGGAGCGCTGCGCCGTCGCCACCTGCTTCTCCTTCGGGCTCGTGACGGACGAGGTGAGAAGAGCGTCGTCGCCCTCGAGGTTGCCGCCCTGGTTCGTCATCCACGCGACACGTGTGCGGGCGATCGCGAGGGCGAAGACGCCGGCGCCGGTGCTCGAGTCGTCGACTCCGGCGGTCTTGTTGCCGCTCACCTTCGTCGTCGTGCCGGTGGCGACGTCCCAGACGAGCACCTTGTTGATGACGCCGTGGCGGATCACGTACTTCGCGCCGGCGTCATAGGCGATGCGCGCACCGTCGATGGCGACCGCCTCGATCGGCTGCCCGACATGCCGGACGGAGGCGCCCTTCGGCGTGGTGCCGGAGGCGCTCCCGGCCAGCGCGAGCCCCGTTCCGCCGATGGCCAGGATCAGAGCAATGGGAGAAAGCCGTTTCATCCGTGTCGCCTCCTCGAAGACAGCACAGCGAAAGTAGCCGCACCGGTCCAATGCCGCTCTAACGCGGAACGGCTCGGCCGGCGATCCGCAGCGGCCAAGAACTGGTCGAGCTGTTCCCGCGAATGTCGGCGACCCGGACCTCGAGCGTGTAGCTGCCCGGGCTGAGACGACCGGCGCCGAGGTCGATCCGGAAGAGATACTGGCCGGGCGTGCCGGGGTAAAGCTGGTGGTCGAAGACCGGCGAGTTCTGGTACGTGCCGGGGGCGTAGACCTGCCAGAAGTGCCACGCCGGCGGCTCGGTTTTCCGGAAGTCGGCGCTCGTGTGCCAGGGAGTCCACGCCCCGGCATGGAGCAGCCGCCACTCGACGAGGGCCGGCGACACGGGCAGGTTCGAGTAGGCGCCGGGGAAGAACAGATCCGGCTCGTCGACCGCGGCGACCGCCAGCCGCTCATGGGCTCGGAGCAGACTCGTCGCCATCGGGACGGGCCCGGCGCCGTTCTCGATGTACAGGCCGGTCGCTTCCGGAGCCGTGTGGTCGTGGTAGGGACCTAGATGGCCGGGGGCGAGCGGGTTCTGCGCAATCCCCGAGTCGATCTCGCCCAGATGGACGTGGTCCTGCGGTGACTGGACCACACCGAGCACGGTCCGGTCTACGACGACCCGCCGGCCGCGACGGACGCTGCGGTGCAGATGCCAGTACTGGAAGCGGCGCCCGTCGGGCGTGCGGACGACGATCTCGTCCCTGCCGGCGAGCACGACGCGGCCGGAGACGACCGGATAGACCGGCGTCCCCGGGTCGGCGACGATGTCGACGCCGTTGTGGAAGGAGTAGACGCCGCCGTCGCCCGAGCCGGTCCGGCCGAACGGCTGATCGGTGGCGAGGGTGCGCGGGTCACCGAACAGCGCCCGGATTGGATGTTCGCGGTCGAACGGCTTGACTGGCCAGTGGTAGGCGAGCGAGTGCGTGCGGGCAGCTCCTGCCGGTGGTGCGAGGACGAGCAGGAACGCGAGGCAAAGTCCCGCCGTACACCATCCGCGATTGCCCCGATGCGACCGCGCGCTCGGCGGCATAGACCTGAGCGGGATGAACGCTTCAGGCGCCGGTCGGCTGGGAGTCGCGGTTGTCACCGCGCTGGCGACAGCTGCGATCGGGCTGTCCGGCGCCGTTCCCACCGCCTCGTCGGGCAAGGTCGTGCCGAAGGCGGGCGTCTGGAAGGTGAAGATTCTCAAGGGCGGCTCGGGCACCGGAGGTAGCGGCAGCTTCACCGTGAGTCGCGTCTCCATCACCGTATCTGCCAACCACAAGCAGCTGCGCTTCAGCTTCTCCTACGAATACAGCGGCCCCATCAAGCCGCCGTCGGGGAGCTGCTCGGGCGCCGGCGGCAGCGCGGCGGCGAAGCCGTCGGCGATCAAGAACGGCAAGTTCTACACGCCGAGTCCCACTGGGTGGTCGGGCGCCGGCAGCGCCACGTTCAACGGCGTGTTCACCACCGCACGGAAGGCGCATGGCACGGCGGTGTTCTCCGTCTTCATCACGGGCCTCGGCTGCCAGTTCTCCGGGATGGCGAACTCCGGCACCGCCACCTGGAAAGCCACCCGCTGAGTTCAGCTCCGGCGTGACAAACGCCGCCGCGGCGGCGTATACCTAGACGAGTGACGCGCTATCTCGTCCTGGTCGGCGTCTGCTTCCTCACAGCGTGCGGCGCAGCCCCAGTGTCGTCGCCGCAGGTGAGCGACGTCGCGACGCGCCAACACCCGAGCGCAGCTCACACAAAGGCAGCCGCCGCGGCGGAGGCGCAGCAGTTGCTCGACGAGTACGTCCCACCGCGGGGCGCCGCTCGTCTTCGCTCGGCGCCCACCGGCAGGTGGCTACAGCGTGATCCCGGGGCGGCGATCTTCGGCAAGCGCGTCGCCCGGCAACGCTTCTGGCGCGTCCCTGAATCTGTCGCCGCGATCCAGGCCTCCATCGAAGGGCATCGGCTGCGCGGTTGGGGCTCGGCTGGGACGACCAGCACCGGCGGGGAGCACGGCGGGCTTCTGAACACCTATGCGACGTATGCCGTCCCCGGCTTCGGCGGCCGCAGCACCGGACGGCTCCTTAGCGTCGCCGCGGTCAAGGCTCGCGGCGGCGGGTCTCTCCTGCGGGTCGATGTCGTCGTCGTGTGGCAGTTGTCCGCGGCGCAGCGCGAAGATCTGCCTGCGGGTGTGAGCGAGATCGACATCCGCGGTCCGCGCGCGGATCAGCAGGTCACGGATCCCACCCAGGTACGGACGATCGTCCGCTGGTTCGACAGGCTCGAGATCGCCCAGCAGCTCTACCTGTACCTAGGCTGCCCGCCCAGCCGCGAGCCCAGCTTTGGGTTCGTTTTCCGCGGCGCGCACGGCGCGACGCTCGCCCGGGCGAGCGTGCCTGAGTTCTCCAGTTATTGCTCTGCGGCGATGTACAGCATCGGTGGACATGCCGAGAAGTCGCTCCTGGGCGGCAACATCGTCTACCGCGTGCAGGAGCTGATCGGCGCCAACTGGATAGGCCCGACGGACGTCGCGGGAATCGCGAGCCATCGCAAGGCGGAGGCACAGCACAAGGCCGCGGTCCTTCTCCACAACTTCCGGCCGCCGCCGGGGGCGAAGCGGACGGGCGCGCCGAAGGAATACGGCGGCGTGTTGAACAGCATCGGCAGGCCGCTGGGAGAGGCGATCGACCAGACCCGCTTCTGGCGTGTCCCGGCGAGCCTGAGCCGCGTCATCGCATTCGTCGAGGCTCACGACGTGCCGCGTGGCTTCACGACCGGCGGCGGCCGGATCTCCGGCGGAGGAAGTCCGCCGAACCAGCAGATCGACTTCTACAACAAGCCGTTCGATACGAAGTTCCTCGAGGTCAGCGCGCTCCAGACCCGCACCGGCACGACGATCCTCCGGGTCGACACGCAAGTCGTCTGGGTCTATCCGCGCTCGCCGAAGGAGCGCATTCCGGCCGGCGTCCGGGAGATCGACTTCTCCACGCCGACGCTCGCGAAGCGCGTCACGAACCCTGCCGTGATCGCCCGGATCGTGCGGTGGTTCGACGCGCTGCCGATCGTCCCGCCCGGCATCGGCACGCCACCGTGTCCCTTAGTCCAGACGACGCCGGTGACGCTCGACTTCCACGACGCGGGCGGCGCGGTGCTCGCCCACGTGGCGGTCGACGCGATCGAGCCGAAGGGACTGTCCGGAATCTGCGACCCGATCGCCGTCCAGATTCTCGGAGGGAACCAGCCGTCGCTCCTCGGCGAGAACTTCATCGGCCGGGTGCAGCGCGAGATCGGCGTCACCGTCAAGGCTCCCCAGCAGTGAAGCGTGCGATCCCGCTCCTGCTCCTCGGAGCCGTACTGGCCTCGTGCAGCGCGCCTGATCGGCGTTTGGCTTATCGAGTCGCGCCGCTGAGCACGTCGACGACGCGCTCTTCGGCGCTGTCGCCGTAAGCCGGTCCGAGCTTCTCCTCGAGAATCCGCTTCAGCTCGCCGGACTCCGCGAGCTCCTGCGTGATGTCCGCGCCGCCGACGAGCTCGCCGCCGACGAACACCTGCGGGATCGTCGGCCAGCCCGACAGCTCCGACAACTCCTGGCGGATCGACGGGTCGGGAAGGACGTCGACCGTCGTCACCGGCGCGCCCTGCGCGCGCAGCGCCTCGAGCGCCCGGCCCGAGTTGCCGCACATCACGAACTGCGGCGTGCCCTTCATGAACAGCACCACGGGCTCGTCGTCGATCACCTGCTTGATCCGGTCGCCAACCTCGCTCATGCGGTCCCTTTCGTCTTGATCCGAAGCTCGTGGATGGTGCCGTCGCGCAGCGGCTCGGCCAGCGCCTCGTTGACGAGGCGGTGCTGGTCGAGGAGCGACAGCCCCTCGAAGCGCGGGCTCGCGACAGTCACCTGGAAATGGTCGCCGCCGCCGGTGCGGTCGTCGACGCGCAGCTCGGCTGCGTCGGGAAATGCGTCGCGCAAGAGCGACTCGAGTCTCTCGACGGCCATGCGCGGAGAGTAGCTACCGGCTTCGTGCCAAGAACTCGAGCAGGTCGGAGCGGGTCAGGACGCCGACCGGCTTCCCCTCCCGCGCGACGACAACGGCGTTCGTACCGCCGCTCAGCGTCGCGAAGACCTCGTCGAGCGTCGCCGACGCCTCGACCGCGGCGAGGGGCGGCTGCATCGCGGCCGCAACGTCCTCGTGCACCGCGTCGGGATTCCCGAACACGCGCTCGAGAAGGGCGCGGTCCTGCAGGGAGCCGATCACGTCGGCGAGCGACTCGCACTGTCCGTCCCGCACGACCGGAACCTGCGAGATGCCGTAGCGCTGCATCGTGTCGATCCCCTCGCCGACCTTCGCGTGCGCGGAGATCGTCACGAGCTCCGGCACCTCGCCACCGTGCTTCGCGTGGAGCAGCTCGTCCACCGTCGGGAGGGACGCCTGCCGCTCGACGAAGCCGTGCTCGAGCATCCAGTTGTCGTCGTAGAACTTCGACATATAGGAGCGGCCGGAGTCCGGGATGACCGCGAGAACCGTCCCGTCGGCCGGTAGGCGGTTCGCGACCTCGATCGCGCCCCAGATCGTCGAGCCCGCGGAGCCGCCGGCGAGAATCCCCTCCTCGCGCGCCAGCCGGCGCGCCATCTGGAACGAGTCGCGGTCGGAGACGCGGATCCACTCGTCGACGACCTTCAGGTCGATCGTGTCCGGCCAGGTGTCCTTGCCGATCCCCTCGACAAGATAGGGGTGGAGCTCGGAGTCGTCGTGCGCGGTGTAGATCGAGCCTTCGGGATCGACGCCGACGATCTTCACTTCCGGCTTCTTCTCGTGGAACCAGCGTCCGACGCCCGAGATCGTCCCGCCGGTGCCGACGGAAATGACGATCGCGTCGAGCTCGCCGTTGGTCTGCTCCCAGATCTCCGGAGCGGTGACGTCGTAGTGCGCCTGCGGGTTCGCCATGTTCGAGTACTGGTCGGGTTTGAAGCCGCCGGGGATCTCCTCGGCGAGCCGCGACGAGACGGAGTAGTAGGACTCGGGGGAGTCGTGGTCGACCGCCGTTGGTGTAATCACGACCTCGGCGCCGTACGCGCGCAGCATCGAGATCTTCTCCTGGCTCATCTTGTCGGGCATCACGAAGATGCAGCGGTAGCCCTTGCGCGCCGCGGCGATTGCGAGGCCGACGCCGGTGTTGCCGGAGGTCGGCTCGACGATCGTGCCGCCCGGCTTGAGCTTCCCCTCCCGCTCGGCCGCCTCGATCATCGCGAGCCCGATCCGGTCCTTCACCGAGCCGCCCGGGTTGAGGAACTCGAGCTTGGCGAGGATCCGGGCGTGGCCGGCGGGGGAGAGCTTGTCGAGACGGACGATCGGCGTCCCCCCGACGAGGTCGAGAAGGGTCGGATACTCGCGCGCCATCGCGGGAAGCCTAGAACTAGAGGAACGTGAGCGCGCGCTCTAGGAAGGCACCACGCGCCGCGGCGACGAACGGCCGGCGCGTTTCCGTCATCTGAGGGCCGTACGTTCCCTCCAGCCACGCTTGGAGCCACGAGTACCGGAGTGCCGTCCCAACCGCATACACCTGTTCCGCCGCAGCCGCGAGGTCGTCGTCGCCGAGTCCGTCCCGATATGCCTCCCAGACCGCATCGACCAGCTGCCCAGCGTCATGCGGTGCGATGACCTCATCGGCGATCGCGTCTGACGCGAGCACGCCAGGATCACTTCCAAGCGGGCCTACGCCGCAGTAGGCCCAGTCGATCACGACTGTTCCAAACCTCGACGGAAAGACGTTCGCCGGATGGAGATCGAAGTGGCAGAGCGTTTGCGGCGCCGCGTCGAGCCGACTGAGGAGCCTTTCGCGGAGCGACGCGAATGGTTCGGCGAGGTGCTGTTTCCGGGGCTCCAGGTAAGCGTGCACGAACCCGCGCGGTAGGTCGCCAGGAAGATGTTCCTGTGCGACACGAGCTTGGGCCCTCCCGAGTAGGCGGGCGACTTCAGCGATGTGCTCGACGGTCCAGTTCGCGGGTGCTCCGAGGTCTTCGAGCCACACGGCAAGCGAGCCGTCTTCACGCTCCGCGGTGTGGAGTAGACGAGGAGGACGCAGCTCCGGCTGCAACCGCTCGACGACGCCGTCCTGCAGCACCGTCAGTTCGCGGCGCCACCAGCGAGGGTGCTTCGGGTCGGAAGAAGCGACCCAGTTCGGGTTCGGACTCGCGTCCAGTCGCAGTAGCTTCAAGACGGCCGAGTCGTCTCCGAGCCGAGCGCGCCATACGCCGACGGTCGCGCCGAGCGGCCTGGGCCGGAGTGGCTCCAAGCTGTCCACGTCTTCGGAGCCAAAGACGGCGTCCGCCTCGCTGGCTGGAACCGGCTCGACGTCACACATCTAGTGCCGGAAGTGGCGCCGGCCGGTGAAGACCATCGCCGCTCCCGCGGCCGCGACCGCCGCGGTCACCTCCTCGTCCCGCCGCGAGCCGCCCGGCTGGACGATCGCCGCGACTCCCGCGTCGAGCGCGAGTTGCGGGCCGTCGGGGAAGGGGAAGAACGCGTCGGAGGCGAGCACCGAGCCGCGCACGTCGTGTCCGAACTCCGCCGCCTTCTCGACCGCGATCCGCACGGAGTCGACGCGGCTCATCTGGCCGGCGCCACATCCGATCGTCGCGAGATCCTTCGCGAGCACGATCGCGTTCGAGGCGACGTGCTTGCAGACGCGCCATGCGAAGACGAGATCGCCCCACTGCGTCTCGTCCACCTCGCCGGCAACGACCTCCCAGCCCTCGCGGTCATCGATCTCGGCGTCGGAGTCCTGCACGAGCATCCCGCCGAGCACTCGCTTGTAGTGGCGCTCGCCGGACTCGCCGGCGCGCCGCTCGCGATCGAGGAGGACACGGATCATCTTCCGCCGCTCGCGGATCGCGGCCAGTGCGTCGTCGTCGTAGCCGGGCGAGAAGACGAGGTCCGCCGAGACCGCGATCTGCTCGGCGAGCGCGAGTGGCACGCCGCGGTTGAGGACGACGACGCCGCCATACGCCGAGGTCGGATCGGACGCGAGCGCCTTCGTGTACGCCTCCTCGATCGTCGCGCCGACCGCGACGCCGCACGGGTTGGCGTGCTTCACGATCACGCAGGCCGGCAGCGCGAACTCGCGTGCGAGCGAACGCGCGCCCGAGAGGTCGTTGAGGTTGTTGAAGGAGAGCTCAGGTCCGTGCAGCTGCTCGACGCGGGAGAGGAGGTGGCGGCGGACGCCGCGCTCGGCGTAGTAGGCGGCGCGCTGATGCGGGTTCTCACCGTAGCGCAGGTCGTGCGCCTTCTCGAGGGACAGGAAGAGCGAGTCGGGGAACGCCTCCGTGGCGCCGAACCACGTCGAGATGGCCGCTTCGTACGCGGCGGTATGCGCGAACGCCTCGGCTGCAAGCTTCCGGCGCGTTTCGAGCGAGAGCTCGCCGCTCTCCCGCAGCTCCTCCAGCACCGGGCCGTACTGTGCCGCGCTGCAGACCGGCGCGACATGGGCGAAGTTCTTCGCCGCGCCGCGCAGCATCGACGGCCCGCCGATATCGATCATCTCCACGGCCTCCGCCTCGGTGACGCCCTGCCGCCCGGCGACCTCCTCGAACGGGTAGAGGTTGACGCAGACGAGATCGAACGGCTCGATCGAGTGCTCGGCGAGCGTCGCCATGTCTTCGGGGTCGTCGCGGCGGGCGAGGATGCCGGCGTGGATGCGCGGATGGAGCGTCTTGACGCGGCCGCCGAGCATCTCCGGCGAGTCGGTCAGCTGCTCGACGTGCTCGACCGGCAGGCCGAGGGCCTCGAGCGCCGCAGCCGTCTTCCCGCTCGCGACGAGCTGCCAGCCGAGCGAGACGAGCCCCCGCGCGAACTCGTCCAGGCCGGACTTGTCCCACGTCGAGATCAGCGCGCGCACAGTTCCCTCACCACCTCGGGCAGCAGCCGGTGCTCGACCGCCTTGATCCGCTCGTGGAGGCTCTCCGCAGTGTCGCCGGGCAGGACCGGCACCCGCTCCTGCCGCAGGATCGGGCCGGAGTCGACGCCCTCGTCGACGAAGTGAACGGTCGCGCCGGCTTCCTCGACGCCCGCGGCGAGCTGCTCCTCCACCGCGTGCGCGCCGGGGAACGCGGGCAGCAGCGACGGGTGGACATTGACGACGGCGTCCGGGAAGCGGTCGAGGAAGGCCGGCGTGAGCAGCTGCATGTAGCCGGCGAGGACGACGAGGCGGACGCCTTGCTCGGCGAGCCAGCCGGCCATCGCGGCGTCGCGGGCCGAACGGTCTGGGAAGTCGCCGAGCGCGAAGGCCGCGGTCGGGCACGAGGCGCGCGCGAGCGCGAGCGCGGGAGCGTCGCTTCGGTTCGAGGCGACGGCGACGATCGGGAGCCCGGCGTCGAGCAGCGCCTGAAGGTTCGTCCCGGAGCCACTGACGAGGACGCCGATCACGCGATCCGCCCGATCACGAGCTCGCCAGGTTCCGCTTCCGGCACGACGGCGCAGAAGCCGATCCCGAGGTTGAAGACGCGCCGCAGCTCGTCCTCGGCGACGTGGCGGGCAAGCCAGCCGAAGACAGGCGGCCGCTCCCAGGAGTCCCAGTCGATCTCCGCCGTGCGCCCGGCGGGGAGGACGCGCTCGAGATTGCCGAGGATCCCGCCGCCCGTCACGTGCGCGAAGGCGCGCGCACGGCCGCGCAGCCGGCGCACGTCGTCGAGGTAGAGGCGCGTCGGCGCGAGGAGATCGTCGCCGTCGTAGTCCTCCTCGGCGAGCACACGGCGGACGAGCGTGAAGCCGTTCGCGTGGACGCCGGCCGACGGAAAGCCGAGGACGACATCGCCGGCTTCGATCGCGGTGCCGTCGAGGGGCTCGTCGACGATCCCCACGCACGTGCCCGCGAAGTCGAGCTCGCCGTCGCGGTAGATCCCCGGCAGCTCTGCGGTCTCGCCGCCGATCAGCGCGACGCCGGCCTCGCGGCAGACGTCCGCCGCTCCTTCGACGAGCTCCGCGACCTGCTCGAGCTCTACTTGGGCGGCTGCGACGTAGTCGAGGAGGACGAGCGGGTCGGCGCCGCACGTGATCACATCGTTGATGCAATGGGCGGCGAGGTCGGCGCCGCACGCGCGAAGAGCGCCGCGCTCGCGGGCGAGGATCAGCTTCGTGCCGACGCCGTCCGTGGAGGCGGCGAGGAAGCGGCCGTCGCCGAGCGGATGGAGTGCCGCGAACTGCCCGAACCCGCCCGCGCCGGTCGACTCGACCGCGGCGCGAAGCCGCTCGACGACAGCGTTGGCGGTCGCCAGCGAGACGCCCGCGGCGTCGTACGTCCGTCCGTCCTCCCCCACGAGGCGAGTCTACGGCGCGACTAGAGGAAGAGCTCGCCGAACAGTTCCGGCCGGCCCTGCGGGCCGCCGCGTACGAAACGGACGACCGTCTCGCCGACCGTGACGTCGCTGCCGCGCCGCTCGAGGCCGAGGAGCTGCGCGAGCGCCTTCGCCTTCGCCCCCGGATCCTCCGCCTTCAGGTGCAGCTCGGAAAGCTGCAGCTCGTCGTCGCGTGTGAGCAGCTCGTCGATCCACTCTCGCGGCGGATGGATTTCGAGCCGGTAGCCGGCGTTCGTGGAGACGAACGTTCGCCGGCCGCCGTGCTCCTGCACACGGAGGTCGTTCGCGTCCGCCCGGCCGAGCGTTGCCTCGAACTCGTCCTCGTCGAGCACGAGCCCCAGGTGATCGACGCGCGGCGTCGGCCACTGGCCGGGCTGGACGACGACGTTGACCGCGCCCTTCTCGAGCTCGGTCAGCCGCAGCTTGAAGCTCATCGCGTCGAGCTCGTCCCACGAGACCCCCGGCTCGTACGAGGTCAGGTCCTCGCCGATCCGGCCGTGGCGTGCGACAAGGTCGAAGCCGAGCTTGCCGATGTAGCGCGCCTCGACCTCGCGGACGCGGCTCGTGACGAGGTGGTAGTGGAAAAGCTGCACCGCTCCTGGGTTATTTCAGGTGCGCACGGGTTCGAACCGGTTCTTCGCGGCCTCGGCGGGAACATCGGTCGGATAGTCGCCCGTCAGGCAGGCGCGGCACAAGGTCGAGGCCGGCCGCTGCGTCGCCTCGACGAGCCCGTCATGCGAGAGGTAGGCGAGGGACGTCGCGCCGATCCGCTCCCGCACCTCCTCGACCGTCCGGCCGGCCGCGATCATCTCCGCCGGATCCGCGAGATCGATCCCGTAGAAGCACTGGCCGACGACCGGAGGGGACGAGATGCGGACGTGCACCTCGGTGGCGCCCGCCTCGAACAGCATCCGGACGATCTGCTCGGTCGTGTTGCCGCGGACGATCGAGTCGTCGACGGCGACGACTCGCTTCCCCGAGACCTCGGCGACCGGGTGGTACTTGAGCTTGATCCCCTGCTTCCGCAGTTCCTGGCCCGGCTGGATGAAGGTGCGCTGGACATAGCGGTTCTTGATCAGGCCCTCGGTGAAGGGGATGCCGAGCTCGCGCGCGAAGCCGATCGCGGCGGGGATGCCGGAGTCGGGGATGGGGAGGACCAGGTCGGCCTCGGCCGGGGCCTCCTGTGCGAGGCGCTGGCCCATCCGCACCCGCGCGCCGTGCACCTCCACTCCAGCGAGGTCGGAGTCGGGCCGGGCGAGATAGAAGTACTCCCAGATGCAGAGCGCGCTGCGCTCGGCGGGGTCGAGAACCTGAATCGCCTCGAGGCCGTCACCGTCGGCGATGACGAGCTCGCCGGGCGCCACCTCCCGCACGCGCTCAGCGCCGACGAGGTCGAGCGCGCAGGTCTCGGAGGCGACGACCCACGCGTCCTCGAGCTTCCCGATCACCAGGGGCCGGAAGCCGTGCGCGTCGCGGAAGGCGACGAGCCGGCCCTCCGAGAGCGCGACGATGGAGTAGGCGCCGTCGAGCCGCCGCATCGCGCTCGCCGTCGCCTCAGCGAGCGGCGCCGCGTCGTTCGCGATCAGGGCCGCGACGAGCTCGCTGTCGGAGGTCGTGCCGAGGCGGATGCCGCTCGCGCCGAGCTCATCCCGCAGCTCCCCGACGTTGATCAGGTTGCCGTTGTGCCCGAGCGCGACGGTGCGTACGCGGCCGTGCTGGACGAGCGGCTGCGCGTTCGCCCACTGCGAAGAGCCGGTCGTCGAGTAGCGATTGTGGCCGATCGCGACCTCCCCGTGCAGGCCGCGGAGCTTCTGCTCGTCGAAGACCTGGGAGACAAGCCCGAGATCGCGCAGCGCCGTCAGGCGTCCGTCGCCGGAGACGGCGATCCCGGCCGACTCCTGGCCGCGGTGCTGGAGCGCGAAGAGGCCGAAGTACGTCAGGCGTGCGACGTCGTGCCCAGGGCCATAGATACCGAATACGCCGCACACGGCTAGCGAACCTCGCCGATCCGGACGAAGCCGCGCGAGCCGAGCCGCGCCACACGGTCGGGCGAGCAGGCGAGGATCGCGGCGCCGCGGCGCGAGTCGTACTCCGTCGGAATCTCGACGTCCGCCTCGAGCCCGCCGCTCCAGGCCGTCGCCTCGGCGAGCGCGCCGTGAACGCCGCTCGAGCCGACGTCGTGGCTGAGGCTCAGGTGCGGCGCCGCCTTCCAGAGGAAGCGGATCAGCGCCGCCTCCGCTGCGAGCGAGCCGTCCGGCGACATCGCGAGGAGGACGGCGTCGCCACGCCGCCAGCGTCCCGGCACCCTGCGGACGTCCGTGACGAGGCCGACGCAGCCGACGACCGGCGTCGGCGGGATCGAGACCCCATCCGCGTCGTTGTACAGCGAGACGTTGCCGGAGACGACCGGGATCCCGAGGGCCTCTGCCGCGATCGAGATTCCCTCGATCGCCTGCGCGAGCTCGTGCGCGATCTCCGGCTTCTCGGGATTGCCGAAGTTGAGGCAGTCCGTCAGACCGATCGGCTCGCCGCCCGAGCACGCGACGTTGCGCGCGGCGCCGAGCGTCGCCTGGACGCCCGCGCGAAGGCCGTTCGTCTCTCCGGGCGCGGGGCCCTGCAGCGAGACCGCGAGCCCCCGGAGCGACGGCCGGAGCCGCAGCACGGCCGCGTCGAGGCCCGGCCGGCGGACGGTGCGCGAGCCGACGAGGTGGTCGTACTGCTCGATCACGTCGCGCACCTCGAACGGCGGCGGGTCGAGCCGACGCACGGAGCGCGCTTCCTCCCGCTGCTCGACCTCGTAGCGCGGGCACTCGTCGGTCAGCAGCTGCGCTGGGATCTCGCCGACGGTCGCGCCGCCGTGGAACGCGCGGAGGACACCCGAGCCCGTCACCTCGCCGATCGGCGTGCACGGCAGCTCCCACCGCCGGCACACGTCGCGCACCGCGTCGAGCATCTGCGGCCGGACGACCGCGACCATCCGCTCCTGCGACTCCGAGATCATGATCTCCCACGGCTCCATGCCGTCCTCGCGCAGCGGCACCCGGTCGAGGTGGACGTCGATGCCGGTGCCGGCCGAGGCCATCTCGGAGAGGGACGACGCGAGCCCTGCGGCGCCGCAGTCCTGCAGCGACTCGACGAGGCCCGACTCGACGAGCTCGAGCGAGACCTCGATCAGCTTCTTGCCGGTGAAGGGGTCGCCGACCTGAACTGACGGGCGCTTGTCGGCGTCGTCCTCGCTCAGCTCCGCGCTCGCGAGCACCGAGGCGCCGCCGATCCCGTCGCGGCCGGTTGTCGCGCCGTAGAGGACGACGACCCGCCCGGGGCCGCTCGCCTTCGCCGAGTGCAGCCGTCCGGCGTCGAGCAATCCGACGCACATCGCGTTGACGAGACAGTTCGAGGCGTAGGCGGGATCGAAGACGGTCTGGCCGCCGACGGTCGGGACGCCGACGCAGTTGCCGTAGTGGCCGATTCCCGCGACGGCCTGCCAGAAGTGGAAGTCGGGCTCGCCGAACCACAGACCGTCGAGGAGCGCGACCGGCCGGGCGCCCATCGCGATGATGTCCCGCAGGATCCCGCCGATTCCCGTCGCGGCGCCCTGGAACGGCTCGACCGCCGACGGGTGGTTGTGCGACTCCACCTTGAACGCGACGGCAGTCCCGTCGCCGAGGTCGAGGACTCCCGCGTTCTCTCCCGGCCCTTGCAGGACGCGCTTGCCCGCCGAGGGCAGCCGCTTCAGCAGCCGCGCAGAGTGCTTGTAGCCGCAGTGCTCCGACCAGAGGAGGGAGAAGACACGAATCTCGAAATGGTTCGGCTCGCGACCGAGCAGCTCCCGGATACGGCTCGCTTCCCAGTCGGTGAGACCGAGCGCGCGATGGAGCGACTGGGCGGCGACCTCCGTCAGACGATCCAGTCTAGCCACCCTTCCGGTGGAATCTCACACGCCCGCGCGTCGTTGCGTTACACAGTGCAGATGCGCCGCCCGATCGTCGTCCTCACGCTGCTCGCTCTGATCTGGGGAGCGTCGTTCATGCTCATCAAGATCGCCGACCGGCAGCTTGCGCCGTCGACGCTGATCCTCGGGCGCATCGGCTCGGCTGCGATCGTCCTCGCGATCGTTGCGGTCGTCCGCCTCGGCGCGCGTCGCACGATCGAGGAGCTGCGGGGCGCCTGGCGCTGGCTCGTCGTCGTCGCGATCGTCAACACGGCGCTGCCGTTCTGGCTCCTCTCCTGGGGCGAGACGCGGATCGACTCGGGCCTCGCATCGATCATCCAGGGAGCGGTTCCGATCTTCAACGCCGTCCTCGCATTCGCGTTCTTCCGCGAGGCGCGGGTGACGGGCTTCCGGCTCGCCGGGCTCGCGATCGGCTTCGTCGGAGTTGCGCTGCTCGTCGGCGCGCAACCGCACGGGAAGCTCCTTGCCGCTTTCGCGGTCGTCGCGATGGCGCTCTGCTACGCGATCGGAACGCTCTTCGCCGGCCGCCATCTCAAGGGGACGCCGCCTCTCATCGTCGCGCTCGCCTCCACCGGGATAGCCGCACTCGCGACGCTTCCCGCCGGCGTGGCGCAGGCGCCGAGCGGGATGTGGCACGGCGAGACGGTGATGGCGATCCTCGTCCTCGGCGTCGTCGGGACGGCCGTTGCCTATCTCCTCTTCTTCCATCTGATCCAGTCCGCCGGCCCCGCGTACGCGACGCTCGTCACCTACCTCGTGCCGCCGATCGCGCTCGCCTACGGCGCGATCTTCCTTGGGGAGCGTTTCGGCCTCTACGCCTTCCTCGGCCTCGCGCTGATCCTCGGCGGGGTCGCGCTCGCCACGGGATCCGTTCGACTAGCGTCCGCGCGTGGCCGTCGAGCTGAGGCGCGCGGAACCGCCTGACGCGGATTTCCTCGTCGAGCTGAACGCCGACGAGGACGTGCGGCCGTTTCTCGGCCCGCGCACCGCGGCGAGCCGGGAGGCGATCCTCGAGGAGATCGAGCGGTCGCTGGCAGAGCCGGACGCCTTCGGCCGCTTCGTGATCGAGGTCGACGGCGAGCCGGCCGGCGCGCTCGGCTTCCACGTCGCGAACGAGCGGAGCCGGATCGCGCGACTCGAGCGGCTCGCGGTCCACCCGCGCTTCCGCGGCCGGCGGCTCGCGGACGACGCGGCGCGCCAGTTCCAGAGGCTCCTGCTCGGGGAGCTCGGCTTCCACCGGCTGGAGCTCGAGATCTACGCCTTCAACGAGCGCGCGTGCGCGCACGCCGAGCGGGTCGGCTACGTGCGGGAGGGACGGAAGCGGAGTGCGTATCTCAAGGACGGCGAGTGGGTCGACTCTGTCCTCTACGCCCTTCTCCTGGAAGATCTAGATTCCCGGCATGGCTGAATTCCTCCACACGATGGTCCGGATCACGGATCCGGCCAAGAGCCGCGCGTTCTACGAGGCGCTCGGCTTCCGTTTCGAGCGCGACATGGACATCGTCCGCAACGGCGAGCTCGAGGCGACGAACTACTTCTTCGGGATCGGCGGCCAGGAGGCCGTCCTCGAGCTGACCTTCAACCACGACGAGCGCATGTACGAGCTCGGGACGGGCTACGGCCACATCGCCGTCGGCGTCGACGACCTCGCGGCCGCGCTCGGAGAGCTCGCCGCTCAGGGCATCGAGCCGGAACGGGAGCCGTACCGGGTGCGCGAAGGCGGCTCGCTGATCTGCTTCGTCCAGGATCCCGATGGATACCGGATTGAAGTAATAGAGAAGCCTGGAAAGTGATGGCAACTCGCCCGCGTCGAGCGTGACACTTGCCCGCGCGGCGTCGTATCTTTGGTGTGTTGAGTGGTGTGAAACGAGCATCCGTGCTCGCTCTACTCGCGCTCGCGTCGTCCGGCTGCGGCGCTAGCCACCGAGCGAGCCAACCGCCGATGCCCGGCACCGTCCCTTCAACACCGGCCGACATTGCGATTGCCCGCGTCCTGGGCAACACCGGCCAAAGCTTCCGGATGTTTCCCAACGCAAGAACACGAACCGGTTGTCTTATCCCTGGTCCGGGCATCGCTCTTAGCATCAAGGGCACCTGCCAGACTCAAGTCAGCCATACGGGTCGCTCGACGACCGTTACGTTCACGGAGTTTTGGCCGGCTAGGAAGTTCCGCACAGGCGGCCCGCCGAGAGGAACGCTGCACCACTCCTGGCGCTTTGAGATTCGAGCCAACGGCCGGATCGTCTCGGGCGGCGGTGACGGGGATGTCCCGCCGCAGGCAGCCGACTAGACCACCGTATGCAACTCTCCGGCTTGGTTGACGTTCCGGACGACTATCGCATCGAGCTGATCGGCAAGTCGTGACGCTCGACGACGCGTGGGCGATCCTCCGCACGCTCCAAGCCGGGATCGACGCCCGAGATCGTGATGCGCTGATCGCGCTCTTCGACGAGAACGCCGTCCTGATCGGCACGTCGGCTCATGCCGCCGACCGTGAAGCGGTCGTCGACTACCTCACCGCCGTCGCCGACGGCGAGCCGTTCCGGTGGGAATACACGGACGTCGTGCAGTTCCACACCGACGGGTTCGCGGCATTCGGCGAGATCGTCGCGGGGGATCTGCGCGCGCCGTTCCGGCTGACGCTCGTCGTGAAGGACGGGAAGATCGCCAACTTCCACGGCTCGATCCCGTTCGCCGGCCCCTAGTCGTACGATCCGGATCGTGGGGGTCGTGATCGTGCTCGTGCTCTCCGCCGCCTTCGGCGCGGGCGACCAGTACCTCGGCAGCCTTTCCGCGCACCCCTGGGCCGCCGACGTGAGCCTGCTCTCCGCGCCGTGGCTCGTCCTCGCCTTCGCCGCCGGTGCGACCCAGCGGGAGCAACGTCGTGCCGCGCTGCTCGGTCTCGCCGCGACGTACGTGGCCCTGCTCGGGTACGCGGTCATGACGCTGAGCCCTGCGGAGAACGCGCACGTCACGGTGGCGACCGTCCGCGGCTTCCTTTACAGCGAGCGCACCGTCCTCGTCGGCGGGCTCGCGACCGGACCGCTCTTCGGCTGGTTCGGCCAGCAGTGGCGGAGTGGACGCGCGCTCTTCGGAGCTCTGCTCGTCGCGGCGGCGCTCTGTCTCGAGCCGCTCGCGCGGCGGATCTCCGTCAATCCGATCCGCTACCGGTCGGTGACGATCGCCGAGGTCGCCGCCGGGCTCCTCTTCGGGGGCGTTCCTTCTCGCGCGCCGCCACTCCCGCAGCGCTTAGATCGCAGCCCGACAGGGCAGGACCGCCGGCATGAGGCAGGGGGAATCGACTGCGGAGCAGGTCAGGCGCCTCCAATCCGTCACCGACGCCGCCCTGGCGCACCTGCAGCTCGACCAGCTGCTCGACGCGCTCCTCATCCGCACGCGCCAGCTGCTCGACGTCGACACCTGCGCGATCCTCCTGCTCGACGAGGAGACGAACGAGCTCGTGGCGTGCGCGGCGCTCGGGATCGAGGAGGAGGTGGAGCAAGGCGTCCGCATTCCGGTCGGCGGCGGCTTCGCAGGCCGGATCGCCGCGGAGAAGCGCCCCTTCGTCCTCGACGACGTCGACCACGGCGACGTCCTCAATCCGATCCTCCGCGAGAAGGGGATCAAGTCGATGCTCGGCGTGCCGCTCGTCGTCGAGGGCAAGGTGGGTGGAGTCCTCCACGTCGGCTCGCTCGTCTATCGCGATTTCGAAGCGGACGAGGTGGAGCTGCTGCAACTGGTCGCCGACCGCGCCGCGCTCGCGATCGACCACGCGCGCCTGTTCCAGGCGGAGCGCGCGGCGCGCGAGCGGGTCGAGAACATCCAGGTCGTCACCGACGCCGCGCTCGCGCACCTCGAGGTCGACGAGCTCCTTTCCGTGCTCCTGCCGCGGATCCGGGAGATCCTCCGCGCCGACACGTGTGCCGTGCTCCTCCTCGACGACGATTCGAAGGAGCTGGTCGCGCGCGCCGCGCTCGGCATCGAGGAGGAGGTCGAACAGGGCGTGCGCATCCCGCTCGGCGCCGGCTTCGCGGGCAAGGTCGCAGCGGAAGGGCGACCTCAGACGATCGACGTCGACGAGTACCCCGTCTGGAACCCGATCCTCCGCGAGAAGGGGATCAAGTCGATGCTCGGCGTGCCGCTCATCGTCGGAGGCGGGTCGCTCGGAGTCCTTCACGTCGGGTCGCTGACCCTGCGGGAATTCCGGCGAGACGAGATCGAGCTGCTGCAGCTCGTCTCCGAACGCGTCGCCATCGCGATCGAGCGCGCGCGGCTGCACGAGGAGACCGTCCAGCTCGACCAGCTCAAGCTCAACTTCGTGGCCATCGCCTCGCACGAGCTCCGGACGCCGTCGACGGCGGTCTACGGAGTCCTCAAGACGCTCGCCGAGCGCGGCCCGGAACTTGGTGAAGAGCTCCGCGAGGAGCTCTTGCGGGTCGGCGTCGAGCAGGGCGAGCGGTTGCGACGGCTGCTCGAGGAGCTGCTCGACCTCTCGCGTCTCGACGCCAGGGCGGTCAGCGTCGATCCGCGACCGGTGGTGCTGAAGGCGGCGATCTACGACGTCGTGAAGGGAGCTCTGCCGGTCACCGACGGCATCGAGATCGACGTCCCGGACGATCTCGCCGCGGTCGTCGATCCGCTCGTGCTCGAGCGCGTGATCACGAACCTCCTCGTCAACGCCGCGCACTACGGCGCGCCGCCAATCCGGATCGTGGCCCAGCAGCGTGACCGTCACCTCCGCATCGCGGTCGAGGACTGCGGCCCGGGGATTCCGAGCGAGCTCGAGGGACGGATCTTCGACCGCTTCGCTCGCGGCGGCGGCGACACCGGCCACGGACTCGGGCTCGCGATCGCGCGCGCGTACGCGCAGGCGCACGGTGGCGATCTCGTCTACGACCCGCGCGACCGTGGCGCCCGCTTCGAGCTGGTGATCCCTCAGCAGATCCGGGAGAGCAAGCCCGTCTCGACGTCGTAGACGAAGCCGCCGGCCTCGACGTCGGCGAGCTCGGGAGACGAGCGGAGCATCTCCACGTCGGCGCGCAGGATCTCCTCCTGACCGGCTTGCACTGCGGCGCAATCCGTGTGGGCGACGACCATCGCGCGGGTCACGCCGAGCCGCTCCTTGGCGAGCGCCAGTGCCGCGAGCACGCCGTCGTCGATCCGGGCGCCGGCGTTGCGGAGGATCTTCGCGTCGCCCGGAGCGAGCCCGAGCATCGTGAGCGGCTCGATCCGCGAGTCCATGCACGTGACGACTGCGAGTCCTCTCGCGGCCCGGCCGCTCAGGCCGACGAGCGCAAAGCCGCGCGCGTACTCCTCGTTCGCCGCGAGGACGTCCTCGAACCCCACAGGTCCGAAGCTACCCGGAGAGCGCTTGCGCTAACGCGTTGAGCGTCGCCGGACCGACGATCCCGTCGGCGGTGAGCCCCTTCGAGCTCTGGAACTGCTCGACGGCGCTCTGCGTCTTCGGGCCGTAGTCCCCGTCCGGCTTGCCGACGGAGAACCCGAGCGCGTTGAGCGCGCCCTGCAGAATCTTGACCTGCTTGCCGGTGTCGAGCGGTTTGAGCGTGGAGGTCGGCGCCGCCGCTGCGGGCGGCGTGACCGCGGTCGTCGTCTGCTGAGTCTGCAGCGTCGTGGCGGTCGTGATCGGCGGGACCGTCGTCTTGGCGTTGCTGCTGAAAACGCCGAAAGCGGCGAGGATCCCGAAGAAGACCGCGAGGACGGCGGCGGCGATGATCGCGAGCTGCGTCGTGGTCAGCCGCACGCCTCCGAACGCGATGTCACCGCCGCCGGCGGACCTGCGTGCGCGCCGGCGCGGCTCGTCCACCGGGAGAACCCAGGCGTCGTCGGCGCCGTCGTCGTAGACGGCATGGCCGCCACGCCCAGACTCCTGGGTCGGCGGCTCGGGCTCGTCGAACCAGTCGTCGAAGCCCGGATCGCGCTCTTTCATGAGGCTGACCGTACAGCCGGGGACGCGCGCCGACAAGGGAGATAGCCTCGCGCGGGTGACAGCGCTCCTGATCGTGCTCGCCCTCGGCTTCGCGTGGAGCATCGGCGCGCACTACACCGGCGCGGTGATGGGGATGCCGCACGCGCTGCGCGCCATAGGTGCATGGCAGGCGTTGCTCCTGATGGCGCCGCTCGCCTTTCTCGGCGCGACGTTCGCGAGCCACGCCGTCGAGAAGCGCGTGGGCTCGGGCCTCACGGCCGGCCGGCTGTCGGTGAGCGAGGAGGTCGTCGTGATCGGCGTCGCGTTCGCGGTCACGACCTTCTTCAACCGCTTCAAGATGCCGACCTCGACGATCCAGATCCTCGTCTTCTCGGTTGTCGGAGTGACGCTCGCGACGCGCGGGAGCGTCCGCTGGAGCGCGATCGGGCGTCTGGGCGAGGTTTGGGCAGCGGCGCCGCTCGCCGCGATCGGGCTTGGCTACGCGCTGACGCTCGTCCTCGACCGGCTCCCGCTCGGCGGCAAGATCGGCGCTGCGCTCGTCCTGATGGGAGCGATCGCCGCTTTCGCGATGGGCGCGAACGACGTCTCGAATGCCACCGGCGCGCTCGTCGGGACAGGCACCTTCAGCCCCCTCGCGGCGGGCGCAGTCGGCGGCGTGGGAATCGCGGTCGGAGTCCTGACCTGGGGGAAACCACTCCTGCGGCGCGTCGCCTTCGAGATCGTCGAGGTCGACCGGGCGATGGCGACGGCGGCCCAGCTCGTCCAGGCGTCGGTCGTCCTCGCGGCGGTCGCCTTTGGCTTCTTCACCTCGATGAACCAGGCGCTCGTTGGCGCCATGGCGGGCGCAGGGTTCGCGCGCGGGCGTGAGACCGTCCACCTGTCGACGCTGTTCTCGATCCTGCAGGGCTGGGTGCTCGGGCCGGCAGGCGCGCTCGCCGCGGGCTACGTGTTCGGGTTGACGGTTCGCTAGCAAGTCGCGACAGACACGTCACACCCGCCCGGCTAGCGTCCTCGTCATGGCGACGAAAGCGGCAACACCGTGGGGGCCGGCGAAGCTCGTGGAGGAGCTGACCGTTCCGCAACAGGCTGGCAAGAAGCGGTTCGCGTCGAAGCTGCAGCTGCTCGAGACCGCGAAGGGCGAGCGGCTCGTCCGGTTCTCCTACACAGGAGCGGGTGGCGGGGTGCGCGGGCCGGTCACGCTCCGGGCGCGAGACATCGAACGGCTGAAGGCTGCGCTCGCCCAGTACCCGGCGCTCGCAGAGACGCTCGGGATCTGACTCGCGATTCGCCGCCGCTCAGGCAGCCGCGAGCGCGTGCCTGCGCGCGGAGTCCACGAGCGAGGCGAGGATGAGCGCGCCGTGGTCGGAGCCGAGCAGCGGATCGACCGCATGCTCGGGATGCGGCATCAGTCCCATCACGTTGCCGGCCTCGTTGCAGACGCCGGCGATGCCGTCGATCGAGCCGTTGGGGTTGTCGACGTAGCGGAGCACCACCTGGGCCGGGTCGAGACCGGGCGGCGGGACGTACCTCCCGTCGCCGTGTTTGACCGGGATCACGAGCAGCTGCCCCGCCGTGCAACGCGACGTGAACGGCAGGAGGTTCCGCTCCACCCGCAGCCGGGCGTCGCGGCAGACGAAGCGGAGCGTCTCGTTCCGGAGCAGCGCGCCGGGCAGCAGTCCTGCCTCGCAGAGGATCTGGAAGCCGTTGCAGATCCCGAGCACGAGCCCACCCGCCTCCGCGAACTCGCACACCGCGGCCGTCGCCGGAGAGAAGCGCGCGATCGCGCCGCAGCGGAGGTAGTCGCCGTACGAGAACCCGCCCGGGAGGACGACCGCGTCGAGCCTGGACAGATCCCGCTTCTCGTGCCAGACCGGCACCGCCTCGGCGTCGAGAGCCGCGAGCGCCCAGAGAGCGTCTCGGTCGTCCTGCGAGCCGGGATAGGTGACGACGCCGATCCGCGGCCGCGGCATCGCCATCAGGCGGTGACCTCGATCTCGTACGACTCGATGAGCGGATTCGCGAGTAGCTGTTCGCACATCCGTTCCACCTTCGCTTTCGCGTCAGCGGCGTTCGTCGCGTCGACCTCGAAATCGATCACCTTCCCGACGCGCGCGTCGCGCACCTCGAAGCCGAGGTGGCCGAGCGCCGAGCCGACGGCCTCGCCCTGCGGGTCGAGAATGCCGGGCTTCGGCCGGACGAGAACCGTTGCTCTCACCCGAGCACCACACTCGGATCTTCGAGATACGCCGGGAACGGGATGGTCGTCAGCCGCTCGAACGCCTCGACGTACTTCGCGCGTGTCGCGTGCACGACGTCGTCCGGCAGTTCCGGCCCGGGATCCGTCTTGTCCCACCCGGTCGTCTCGCAGTAGTCGCGGACGTACTGCTTGTCGAAGCTGTCCTGCCCGCGACCCGGCTCGTACGTGTCGCCGGGCCAGAAGCGGGAGGAGTCGGGCGTCAGCGCCTCGTCACCGAGGACGAGGTTGCCGGCCGAGTCGAGGCCGAGCTCGAACTTCGTGTCGGCGATGATGATCCCGGCCGCGAGGGCGTGCTCGGCGGCGGTGCGATAGAGGAGAAGCGAGACCTCTTCGACGCGCCGGAACAGGTCGTGGCCGACGAGCTCGGCGGCCTGGTCGCGCGTGATGTTCTCGTCGTGGCCGCTCGTCGCCTTCGTCGCCGGCGTGAAGATCGGCTCGGGGAGCTGTTGCGACTCCTGCAGGCCCTCCGGCAGCCGGTGCCCGCAGACCTTGCCCGTCGTTTTGTAGTCCTTCCAGCCCGAGCCCGTGATGTAGCCGCGGACGACGCACTCGATCGGCAGCATCTCGAGCCGCCGGCACTCCATCGAACGGCCGTCCTCGCGGATCGCGAGCATGTGGTTCGGGACGATCGGCCCGAGGAGCGTGAACCAGTACCCGCTCAGCCCGGTCAGGACGCGGCCCTTGTCCGGGATCTCCGTGGGCAGGACGACGTCGAAGGTCGAGATCCGGTCGGACGCGACGAGCAGGAGCTTCTCCTCGTCGATGGAGTAGATCTCCCTGATCTTTCCGGACGCGACGTGCTGGAGCTCAGGCATGGGCGGGTTCCCCCTTCAGGGCTTCGAGACGGGCGAAGACGGTGTCGACGTGGCGGGTGTAGACGGTGAGGTCGAAGACGGCATCGAGATCGACGACTGAGGCGATCTCGTCGTCGGCGCGGCAGAGCTCACGGAAGTCGAGCTCCTCGTCCCAGGCCCGCATCGAGGCGCGCTGGACGAGCCGGTAGGCGTCGTCGCGGCTGAGGCCGGACTCGACGAGCGCGTTGAGGACGCGCTGGCTGAAGAAGAGGAAGTGGCTCGACTCGAGGTTGCGCCGCATCCGCTCGGGCCGGACGACGAGCCCGTCGACGAGCCAGGCGAAGCGGTCGAGCATGTAGTCGAGGGCGAGGAAGGCGTCGGGGATCACGACGCGCTCGGCCGAGGAGTGCGAGATGTCCCGCTCGTGCCAGAGTGCGACGTTCTCGAGGCCGACGATCGCTGTCGCGCGGACGACGCGCGCGAGCCCGCAGATCCGCTCCGCTACGACGGGGTTCCGCTTGTGCGGCATCGAGGACGAGCCCTTCTGGCCGCTGCCGAACGGTTCCTGTGCCTCGGCGACCTCGGTGCGCGCGAGATGCCGAATCTCGAGCGCGAAGGCGTCGAGGGAGGACGCGACGACCGCAAGTGCGGCGAGCAGCTCGGCGTGCCGGTCGCGCTGGAGGATCTGGGTCGACGTCGGCGCCGGCTCGAGCCCGAGGCGCTCGCAGGCGATCCGCTCGAGCTCCGGATCGGTTGCGGAGTACGTGCCCACCGCGCCGGAGAGCTTTCCGACGCGCATTCCCTCGAGAGCGCGAGCGACGCGCTCGCGGCCGCGCGCGAGCTCGAACGCCCAGCCCGCGAGCTTGAGCCCGAAGGTCGTCGGCTCGGCGTGAACGCCGTGTGTGCGGCCGATCTGGAGCGTCTCCCGGTGCTCCTCCGCGCGCGCGATGACGGCCGCGAACGCCTGGTCGAGCCCGGCGAGGATCAGCTTGCCGGCCTCCCGCATCTGGAGGGAGAGCGCCGTGTCGACGACGTCCGACGAGGTGAGTCCGTAGTGGAGCCAGCGGCCCTCCTCGCCGAGCTGCTCGGCCACCGCGTCGACGAACGCTGCGGTGTCGTGGTGGAGCGTTGCCTCGAGCTCGGCCACGCGCGCCGCGGCCGGCGGCGCTACCTGCGCGATCCGCGCAGCGGCATCTTCCGGCACGACTCCGAGCTCTGCCCAGGCTGCGGTGGCTGCCTGCTCGACCTCGAGCCACGTCGCGAGCTTCCCCTCGTCCGACCAGATGCTGGCCATGGCCGGGCGGGAGTAGCGGGCGATCACTGGATCCAGTTTAGAGCGGCTACCGGTTGAGGATCCGGATCGCGAGCGCCGCGGCGTTCCGGGCGCTGTCGACGCCGACGGTGGCGACCGGGATGCCCGGCGGCATCTGGGCGATCGCGAGGAGGGCGTCGAGCCCGTCGAGGACGCTGAGACTGGAGCGGAGAGGGACGCCGATCACCGGCAGGTCGGTGTGCGCGGCGACGGCTCCCGGCAACGCCGCGGACAGTCCGGCGCCGCAGATCAGGACCCGCAGGCCGCGTTCCCGGGCGGTCTGCGCGTACTCGGCGACGGCGCCCGGCGTCCGGTGCGCCGAGCGCACCTCGAACTCGTAGGCGACGCCGGCTTCGTCGAGCTCCTTCGTGGCTCCCTCCATCCGCTCCCGGTCCGACTCGGAGCCGACGAGGATGCCGACGAGCGGGCCTTCAGACATTGGCGGCGATGTCGGTGCGGTAGTGCATGCCGGCGAAATCTATGCGCGAAGCGGCGTCGTAGGCAGCGGTTCTCGCGGCGGTGACGTTCTCGCCGAGCCCGACGACGTCGAGGATGCGCCCGCCGTTTGTGACGAGCGTCCCGTCGTGGAGTGCCGTGCCGGCGTGGAGGACGAGCGCGCCGGTCGCCGCCGCGGCGTCGACTCCCTCGATCGGCGTGCCCCGGTCGTCGCTGCGGGCGGGGTAGTCCCGCGCGGCGAGCACGACGGTGACCGCTGCTCCAGCCGAGACGGCAGGTGGGCCGGCAAGGTCGCCGAGCAGCAGCGGCAGGAGGTCGCTCTCGAGTCGCGGCAGGATCGACTGCGTCTCGGGGTCGCCGAAGCGGCAGTTGAACTCGATCACGCGGAGGCCGTCTTCCGTCCGCATCAAGCCGGCGTAGAGCAGTCCGTGGAAGGGCGAGCCGCGTCGCGCAAGCTCGCGCAGCACCGGCAGGTGGATCGTCTCGAGGATCTCCGCGGCGTCGGAGTCGGGGACGTCCGGAAGCGGCGAGAAGGAGGCCATGCCGCCGGTATTCGGGCCGGTGTCGCCGTCCCCGATCCGCTTGTAGTCGCGCGCCGGCGGCAGCGCAACGGCGAGGCCTCCCGCGGCGACCGCGAAGAGCGACAGCTCCGGCCCCTCGAGGAGCTCCTCGGCGTGAAACGGCTGGCCGAGCGCCTCGGCCGAGTGCAGCGCGGCGCCGAGCTCCTCCTGCGTCCGGCAGATCCAGACGCCCTTGCCGGAGGCAAGCCCGTCCGCTTTGAGAACGCACGGCGGCTGGGCGACGGGGAGCGTGCGCGCGGTCGCGACTCCCGCGGCATCCATTACGTCCTTCGCGAACGTCTTCGAGCCCTCGATCCGCGCGGCGGCGGCGCTCGGGCCGAACACCGCGATGCCGCGCCGGCGCAGATCGTCGGCGAGGCCCGCGACCAGCGGCCCCTCCGGCCCGACGACGACGAGATCGACGCGGAGCTCGAGCGCAAGCGAGCCGAGTGCGGCGTGGTCGTCGGCGCGGACAGGATGGCACGTCGCGAGCGCCGCGATACCGGGGTTGCCGGGCGCGGCGTGGAGATCGTCGACGCCGCCGCCGCGGGAGAGCGCCCAGACGAGCGCGTGCTCCCTTCCTCCCGATCCGACCACTAGCACCCGCACGAATCGATCGTAAGCGTTCGCGGCGCGGCGATACGCTCCGGCGATGGACGCCCCGCCCTACTCGGCCGCCGGGGTCGACGTAGTCCGCCTGCCGGGCGGCGCGAGCGAACGCGACCAGGTCGCGGTCGAGGAGCCGCTCGAAATCCGAATCGGAGGCGTGTCGGTTGCCGTCACGATGCGGACGCCGGGTCACGACGAGGAGCTCGCGCTCGGCTTCTGCCTCTCGGAGGGACTGCGGCCGGGCGGCGCTCGCCTCCCCGACGACCTCGCCGCAAACACGGTCGACGTGGACGCGCCCGGCTTCGACCCAACCCGGCTGCAACGGAGCTTCTACACCTCGTCGTCGTGCGGCGTCTGCGGCAAGGGCGCGCTCGAGGCGGTCGCCGTGGAGGCGCCGCCGGTCGAGTCTTCGCTGAGCTTGCCGCTCGCGCTCGTCACCTCGCTGCCGGACCGGCTCCGCGAGGCGCAGGCCGGCTTCGCCATCACCGGCGGCCTCCACGCGACGGGGCTCTTCTCCGCCGCGGGCGAGCTGCTCTGCGCACGCGAGGACGTCGGCCGGCACAACGCAATGGACAAGGTCGTCGGCTGGGCCTTCAGGGACGGACTTCTTCCGCTCGCCGCGCACGTCCTCTGCGTCAGCGGCCGGCTCTCGTTCGAGCTCGTCCAGAAGGCGGCGGTCGCCGGCTGTCCCGTTCTCGTCGCGGTGGGAGCGCCGTCGAGCCTCGCGGTCGAGCTCGCCGCCGATCGCGGCGTCACGCTCTGCGGCTTCGTCCGCGACGGCAAGGCAAACGTCTACACCGAGCCGTGGCGGATCGAGGGCTGACAGGGATCCTGCTCGTCGGTGGGGCGAGCAGCCGCTTCGGGTCGCCGAAGGAGCTCGCGGAGTACGGAGGCGAGACGCTCGGCGACCGCGCCTGGCGCCTGCTCGGCGAGGCGTGCGACGAACGTCTCAAGGTCGGGCCAGGCGGATTGGCCGATCCGGGCACCGGGCCCGTCGCCGCGATCGCCGCCGCACTGCGCGCGGCGTCCCACGAAGTTGCCGTCGTGATCCCGGTCGACATGCCGCTGCTGACGGTCGAGGCGTTGCACGCGCTGGCGGACGCCTGCCGCGACGCGGCGGTCGCGCAGGATGGCCCACTCCCGTGCGCGGTCGCTCGCCGGTGGCGCCGGTCGTTCGAGACGGAGGAGCGGCGCCTGCGCACCGTCCTCGCCGCTCTCGATACGGCCCACATCGAACTCGACCCCGCGCTGCTCTTGAACGTGAATACTCCGGGCGATGTGGGACTCTGACGCCGCCTACGACAGCTTCATGGGCCGCTTTTCGCGGCGGCTCGCCCCGGTCTTCGCAGACTTCGCGGGCGTCGGAGCGGGTGAGCGCGTCCTCGATGTCGGCGCCGGCACCGGCGCGCTGACGGAGGAACTCGTCCGGAGAGGCGCGCAGGCTGCGGCAGCCGAACCGGCGCCGGCGTTCGCCGAGTCGTTGCGTCGCCGTTTCCCCGATCTCGACGTTCGCGAGACGGGCGCCGAGGAGCTGCCGTGGCCGGGCGACTCGTTCGACGTCGCGCTGGCGCAGCTCGTCGTCTCGTTCATGAACGACGCCGAGGCGGGCGTGCGCGAGATGGCGCGAGTCGCTGGCGGTCGGGTGGCCGTCTGCATGTGGGACATGGAGGAGCAGCAGCTCCTCGCGTCGGTCAATCACGTGCGTGAGCGGATGGGCGATGCCGGACCCGAGCCCCGGCGCTACCGCACGGCCGCGGAGCTCCAGGAGCTGCTCGGCCCCGACGCGGAGGTCGCCGCGCTCGACGTTGTTGCCGACTACGAGGGATTCGAGGACTACTGGGCGTCCGTGCTCGGTGGTGCAGGACCGCTCGGCGAGTGGGTGGCCTCGCTCGACGACGCGCGCCGCGAGACCGCGCGCACCGAGCTGATCCGCGAGCTCGGCGATCCGAGCGGGCCGTTCACGCTCTCGGGTCGCGCGTGGGCGGCGAAGATCAGCGGCTGAGCACCGACGTCCGCTCGGCACCGGTGCCGACGAGGCTGACCCCGACCCCGAGCTCGCGCTCGACGAAGTCGACGTAGTCGCGGGCTGCGGCCGGGAGGTCGTCCACCGAGCTGCAGGCATCGAGCGGCTCGTTCCAGCCGGAAAGCGTCTCGAAGACCGGCGCCGCGGCGTGGAAGTCGCTCTGGTGCGCCGGGAAGTCAGGCGTCTCGCGTCCGTCCGGTGTCCGGTAGCGGACGCAGACCGGCAGCTCGGTGAAGTGGGAGAGGACGTCGAGCTTCGTCAGTGCGAGCTCGTCGATTCCGTTGACGCGGACGGCATAGCGGAGCGCGACGAGGTCGAGCCAGCCGCAGCGCCGCTCGCGCCCGGTGACCGTTCCGTACTCGCCGCCGAGCTCACGCATCCGCGCCTGCTCGTCTCCTTCGATCTCCGACGGGAACGGCCCCTCGCCGACCCGGGTCACGTACGCCTTCGACACGCCGAGCACGCGGTCGATCCGCTGCGGGCCGATCCCGAGACCGACCGCCGCCTGCGCCGCGACCGGGTTCGACGACGTGACGAAGGGATACGTGCCGTGGTCGAGGTCGAGCAGCGTCGCCTGAGCGCCTTCGAAGAGGACGTCCTTCCCGTCGCGCAACGCCGTCTCGACGTAGAGCGACGTGTCGGCGACATACGGCCGCAGCCGTTGCGCGTAGCCCTCGTACTGCGCCGCGACCGCCTCGAGGTCGAACGGCTCGCTTTCATAGACGCGGGTGAGCCAGAGGTTCTTCTCCGCGAGCGCGACCTCGATCTTCTGGCGAAGGATCTTCGGGTCGAGGATGTCCTGGACGCGAATCCCGAGCCGCATCGCCTTGTCGGCGTAGCACGGCCCGATGCCGCGCTTCGTCGTCCCGATCGCGAGCTTGCCGAGCCGCCGCTCGCTCGCCTGGTCGATGGCGAGGTGCCACGGCATGATCAGGTGCGCGTTGCCGGAGACATAGACCTGTTCCGTCGAGCAGCCGCGAATCTCGAACTCGTCGAGCTCTGCGATCAGCACTTCGGGATCGACGACGCAGCCGTTTCCGATCACGCATGGCTTGCCGCGGACGATGCCGCTCGGCAGAGCGCGGATCTTGTACGTCTCGGAGCCGACCACGATGGTGTGGCCTGCGTTCGGGCCGCCTTGGTAGCGGCAGACGATGTCGGAGTTCTGGGCGAGCAGGTCGACGATCTTGCCCTTGCCCTCGTCGCCCCACTGCGCGCCCACGATCACGGTGCCAGGCACAGGAGAAGTATGCCCCCCGCGGGTTCCGGCCTACGCCGCGTCGCGTGCGCGGAAGTCGTCGCGCGCGTCGACGTGCACTTCGCGCGCCAGGCGGCGGAGCCGGCTCGCGGTCGGGCCGCCGACGCGGCCGGCGAGGTCGGGCCACTCGTGGTTCGTCGTCACGATCACGAGGCTGCGCTGCTGCTCGCGCTGGTTGACGAGGTTGTAGATGCGGTCGCGCGCCCAGCTCGACCAGTCCTCGGCGCCGAGGTCGTCGAGGACGACGAGGTCGTAGCCGCTCGGGTTGGGGGGCGGCTCACCGTCGCCGTAGCTCTCGCGCAGCGCGTTGAGCCAGGCAGGGACGTTGAGGAAGAGCGCCGTCTTTCGCTGGTCGCTCCAGATGATCTCGCGCAGGATCGCCACCGCGAGGTGCGTCTTGCCCGCGCCCGGATTCCCCCGCAGGAGCAGGCCCTGCCGCAGGTCCGTCCCGGCGCGCAACTCCTTCGCCCACTGTTTGCACACCGCGAGCGCGTTGCGCGTGTCGGGGACGGGCTCGAACGTCTCGAACGTGCAGCCGTCGTACGCGGAGGGGACGCGGACGCGCGTCCAGCGGATGTCCGCCTGGCGCTGTTCGTCCTCCACGATCTCGCCCTCGCGGCAGACGTCGCAGTAGCGCTCGGCGGGGAAGGTCTGCCCGAGGAGGACGACCTGCTCGGTCGCGAACTCGCGCCCGCAGCCGAGGCACTTCGCCACGAGCGAGCTACTGCTGCTGGAGGCTGGCGAACTTTGCATATCGGCTGATGAAGGCGACGTTGAAATTCCCGATCGGGCCGTTGCGGTGCTTGGAGATGATCACTTCGGCGATGCCCTTCTTGCTGTCGTCTGCCTCGTCGCGGTCGTAGTACTCCTCGCGGTAGAGGAACATGACGAGGTCGGCGTCCTGCTCGATCGAGCCCGACTCGCGGAGGTCGGAGAGCATCGGCCGCTTGTCGTGGCGCTGCTCGGGCGAGCGGTTGAGCTGGGAGAGGGCGATCACGGGAACGTCGAGATCCTTCGCGAGCGCCTTCAGGTCGCGGGAGATCCGCGAGACCTCCTGCAGGCGGCTCTCCTCGCTGCGGCCGGTCGTCATCAGCTGCAGGTAGTCCACGACGACGAGCCCGAGGTTCGGCTCGCGCCGCTTCAGCGTCTGGGCGCGGGCGCGGAGCTCGAGCAGGCTGAGCCCCGGGGTGTCGTCGACGTAGAGCGGCGCCGCCTCGAGCTGGCCGCACGCCTGAGCGAGCCGGGGCCAGTCGTCCTTCGCGAGCCGGCCGGTGCGGATGTGGTGGGCGTCGACCTTGCCGCGCGAGCAGATGAGGCGCTGCGCAACCTCCTGCCGCGACATCTCGAGGCTGAAGAAGGCGCACGGCGTCTTCTCGTCGACGGCGACGTAGTTCGCGATCTCGAGCGCGAAGGCGCTCTTTCCCATCGACGGGCGCGCGGCGAGGATGATCAGGTTGGCGGGCTGGAAGCCGGCGGTGAGCTTGTCGAGATCCTTGAAGCCGCTGCGGAGCCCCGTGACCTCGGCGCCGGACTCGTAGAGGTGGCTGATCCGCTGGAAGGTCTCGACGAGCGTGTCCTTGAAGAGGACGAGCTCGCCCTCGCTGCGGCGCTCGGCCAGCTCGAAGACGAGCTGCTCGGCGCGCGCGACGAGTTCCGTCGGCTCGCCCTCGCGTTCCCAGCCGAGCTGCGCGATCTCGCCGCCGGCACGGATCAGGCCGCGCAGCGTCGCGTTCTCCCGCACGATCTCCGCGTAGTGGCGCGCGTTCGCGCTCGCGGGGACGAGGTTCGCCAGCTCGTAGAGGCGCACGCGCCCGCCGACCTCCTCGAGCTCGCCGCGCTGCTCGAGCTCGTTCGTCAGCGTGATCGCGTCTACAGGCTCGTTCTTGCCGTACAGCTGCAGCGCCGCGCGATAGATCTTCGCGTGCGACTCGCGGTAGAAGTCCGAGGCGTCGAGGATCTCGCTCACGGCCGCGATCGCGCCGGGCGACAGCATCATCGCGCCGAGGACAGACTCCTCCGCCTCGAGGTTCTGCGGAGGAACGACGCCAGGCGCTGCAGCAGGGGACGGAACCGGGGCGAGCGACATACGTCTCGATTCCAGCACTCCGGCCGCCGGGTTACTAGGTGTGGGTATGTCCACTGTGAACAGGTCTTTTTCAGCCATTTGCAGGAGAAACAGGCATCGTTGCAGGCGCCCCGGACGGCGCACCTGTGGATGGAGGAGCCGCTAGCAGCGGGAACTTCCTGCCTAGTTCCACAGCGTTGTTGATAGATCGCGGGCGCTGCGGAGTTACTCAGTGAGCGAAGCCGCAGGGCTTCGGCGAGCTACTTATTCGTTGCGGAGAGCGGCGTCGGCGTCGGCGCGCCAGTCGGGCTCCGGCTCGGCTTCCGCCTCGCCTTCGCCGGCCTCGGCGGCTTCTGCCTCCGCGGTCTCGGCGGCGTCTTCTTCGGCGAGGATCTCCTCGAGGTCCGCAGCAGGCTCGGTGGACTCGTCCGCCTCGGCCTGTTCGGCGCGTTCGGCGGCCTCCATCGCCTCGAGCTCCTCGTCGGACGGCAGCTCGCCGCCTTCCGGGATCACCTCGGTCTTCACCTCGACGCGGACGTCCTGGAAGACGTCGATCGGGACCTGGTAGCGGCCGATCCGCTTGATCGGGTCGGTGTCGATCTTGCGCCGGTCGACGCGGATCTTCTGGGAGCTCCAGAGCTCGTCGACGATGTCGGTCGGTGTGACCGAGCCGAAGAGGGAGCCGGTCGGGCCGGCCTTGACCTCGAAGCGGAGCACGGTCTTCGCGAGCGTCTCCGCGATCGACTGCGCCTGCTCGAACGTCTTCGCCTCGTGCCGGGCGCGCTGGTCGTCGATCTTCCGCAGCTCGGCGACCCGGGCGGGCGTGGCCTCCTCGGCGAGCCGCCGCGGCAGCAGGTAGTTGCGGGCGTAGCCGCGTGCCACCGAAACAACGTCGCCGCGCAGGCCGACGTCGTCAACGTCGGAGAGGAGGATGACCTCCATCAGCGATCGCCCCTGTCGCGATCACCGCGATCGCCGCGGTCGCGCCGGCCTCCGCCACGGCCGCCTTCCTCGGAGCCCTCGGCGACGTACGGCAGCAGCGCCATCTCGCGCGCGCGCTTGACGGCCTGAGCCACCTGCACCTGGTGCCGCCGGCAGGCGCCGGTGATGCGGCGGCTGCGGATCTTCCCCTTCTCGGAGACGTAGCGCCGCAGCTGGTTGATGTTCTTGTAGTCGACCTCCGCGATCTTCTCCTTGCAGAAGAAGCAGTTCCTCTTCTTGAACGGGCCCGCCGACTGGCCGGGCCGCCGCCGCGATGACTGTTGCTGTGATTTCTCTCTCGCCATGCCTCTCCTAGAACGGGATGTCGTCGTCTGCCGCCGCCGGGAAGTCGGCGCTCTCCTGCGCCCCTGCCGGCACGAACTGGTTGCCGCCGCCGGCGCCGCCGCCTTCGCCCTCGCCGCGGCCGCCGAGGAACTGGACGCTGTCGGCCACGATCTCCACGGCCTCGCGCTTGCCGCCGCCGTCCTTCGCCTCCCACTCGCGCCAGCGGAGCTTGCCGTCGATGCCGACGGGCCGGCCCTTGCTGAGGTACTGCGCGCAGCTCTCGGCCTGGTTGCCGAAGACGGAGACGCTGAAGTAGTTGGGTGCGTCGACCCAGTTGCCCGACTCGTCCTTCTTGCGGTCGTTGACCGCCACGCGGAGGCTGCAGACGGGCGTGCCGCCCGGCGTGTGCCGCAACTCGGGGTCTCTCGTCAGGTTGCCGACGAGCACGACGCGATTGATGTTGGCTGCCATCGTTTACTCCTCTTTCTCTTCCGGAACCTCGCCCGGTTCCCCCAGGTCTTCCGGCCGGGCGACGTCGGCTTCGCCGGCGTCGCTACCAGCCTCGTCCGTGGCAGCGTACTCCGGCTCCTCGACGGCGGAAACGTCCGCCTCTGGCTCGTCCGCGGGGGGCTCGGCCGTTTCGGACTCGACCGTCTCGGCCGCCGGCTCAGCGGGGGGCTCGACCTCGGCCGACTCGACCTCGGCCGGCTTCGGTGCCGCGAGCGTGGCCAGCTCGTCGTGCGGCGCGCCTGTGCGCGAGCCTGCGGTGTGGCGCGTCGCCAGGTGGCGAATCACGGCGTCGTCGATCTTGAGCACGCGGGAAACCTCATCGAGCGTCGCAGCCTCCGCGTCGAAGACGACGAGGTGGTAGACGCCTTCCTCCTTGTGGTCGATCGGATAGGCGAGGCGCCGCCGGCCCCACGGGTCGTGGCTCTGCCAGGTTCCGCCGCTCTTCTCCACGAGCTCGCGAGTGCGCGCGACGATCTCGTCCTGGCGCGCCTCGGCGTGCTCCGGGTCCAGCATCAGCAAGATCTCGTAGGTCGTCACAGTCCCGAGGCCCTCCCTTCCCATGGTCTCGATGTCGGCCCCGACTGCCGGCGCTGCTCGGGACGGAACAGCGCGATGACGGGGCAGGAAGCGACGGCCAGAGTAGCATCCACCTCGTGAAGCGGTTAGCCGCCTGGATCGCCGGAGCCGCAGGAGCGGCCGTTGGGTACCGGTGGCTGCGAGGGAGAAGCGCCGTCTCGGAATGGCCCGGCGCGGACGAGCAGGACGCGCGGGCCGAGGAACTGCGGGCGAAGCTCGCCGAGAGCCGCGCGGGCGACGAACCGTCTGCCGCCGAGCCAAGCGAACCGCCGGAGTCCGTCGAGGAGCGGCGCCGCCGCGTGCACGACGCGGGCCGTGGCGCGATCGACGAGATGCAGGGCGAGTAGAGCTTCTTCGTATCCCGATCCATCCTTGATTCCGGGCGGCGGGATGCCGATTCGCGACTCGTGGCACGTCGTCGCACTCTCCACCGTCTCGCGAGCGAAGAAAGCGGCTTCACGCTGATCGAGCTGTTGATCACGATGGTGATCCTCTCGATCCTGCTGCTCGTCGCCGTGCCCGCGTATCTCCAGTACCAGGACACCGCCTCCCAGTCGGCAGCGAAGGCCGACACGCGAGAGCTGGCCACCGCGGCAGCGATCTACGGCCAGGAGAACAGCGGCTACGCCGGGATGACGCTCGCGCGGCTGAAGGTCTACGACGGCGGCCTCACCAGCGCGATGTACATCAACAACTCCGGGGTCGAGGCTGCGGGCGTGACTGCCCGGGTGGCGCTCGACGGGTCGCACTTCTGCGTCTACGGGACCGTCGGCCGCTGGTTCGCCTACCAGCTCGATCCGACCGGCCTGCTCGAGACCACGACGACCGCGTCGGCGGTCTGTACGTAGCCGGATACCCTCGGAGCGGAGCGGCCGGGCCTGGTGGCCCAGCGGGTCTTCAAAACCCGTACGGTCGTGCAACCCACGGCTAGGTCGGTTCGACTCCGGCGCCGCTCCGTCCGGGTCTAGCTCTCGTCGGCGAGGTAGTGCGTGTCCCAGCCGGACGGGGCGTACGCCTCTCCCGGCTTCGCGGCTCCGATCGCGAGGACGAGCGTGTTGTCGGCCTTCGCGACGGCCGAGCGCCTCGCCGCCGCGTCCGTGATCCAGACGCATGTGCCGGCGGGAGCGTCGAACTCGTCGTCTCCGACGGAGAAGGTCGCGTGGCCGGTGGCGACGTAGAACAGCTCAGGGGCGCCGCTCGCCGACTCGTCGTGCTCGGGCACCGCGCCCTCGCCGGCGTTGCGGCGGTACGCATTGATCCCGAACGTCTCGATCCCCAGCCGGTGGCGGATCGGGATCCAGTGCGGCCATTGCTGCGACGCCATGGCGTCGATGTGGGAAGTCTCGTAGGCAGCCATGAAGCGACCCTATGCCTTCGCAAAGCGCGCGAGCAATTCGTCGGGCGGCAGATCGGCGAGCGAGTCGAGCAGGAGGTCGGCTCCCGCGTCGCCGAGCCCGAGCTCGCGGGTCACCTCGTTCGGGATCCCGACGCAGAAGATGCCCGCAGCCTTGGCGGCGCGGATGCCGTTCGGCGAGTCCTCGAAGGCGATCGCCTCGTCCGCCCCGACGCCGAGCAGGTCGAGCGCCTCGAGGTAGAGCGTCGGCGCTGGCTTCGCCCGCGCGGGATCGCGGTTCGCCGTGCAGATCGCGTCCCAGCCGTCGGCTTCTCCGAGCCGCTCGAGGTGCATCTCGACCCACTGGTCGTTCGAGCTGGAGACGACCGCGCGCTTCAGCCCGTGCTGTTGCGCAGCGGCGAGGTAGTCGGGGATGCCGGGCCGGAGCTCCTCTGTCTCGATCAGCGCGAGCTCGTGGGTGCGGCGTCGCTTGTTCAGCGCCTCCCGCTCGAGCGGCGCCCCGACGAGCTCCTCGAGGTGCGTCATCGGGTCCCACGGCGCATGGGTCGTCCCGACGAGGGTCGCCCACATATCCGCCGGCAGCTCGTGTCCCTGCTCGCGGTAGAGCAGCTCCCAGCCGGCGCGCGAGGCGAGCTCGGTGTCGAGGATCAGCCCGTCGAAATCGAAGAGGAAGGCGCGGATCGGCACGCCGCCAGCGTAGGGCTAGCGCGCGAGGTGGGACGCCGAGTACACGTCCTTGCGGAGGATCAGCCCGTCCCTGAGCGGGAAGACGTCGACGCCGTCCCACTCGCGGCCGCCGGTCCGCGCGGTCCATTCGCAGACCGCGAAGTCCTCGCCGACCCGGAGGTCGCGCGTCGTGAACGTCAAGTCCGGATAGGCGGCGAAGATCGCGGCGATGTGCTCGCGGACGGCATCGCCCTCGGCGCGCTCGCCTGCCGTGTGGTTCTCGAACACCATTCCCGGCGCGTGGAGCGCGCAGATCGCATCGAGGTCCTGCGCGTTCCAGGCGTCGTTGTAGGAGGAGATCAGCTCCAGAACGTTCATCGGCGTCGCAGGACTCTGCCATCTCCGACGCGCCGTGTCACCCCGTCGGCGTCGAAGCGCTCGAGATAGAGCTGGGCCGTCTTGCGGCCGACGCCGAGCGCGTCGCGGAACTCGGCGAGCGTGATCCCGTCGTGAAGGACGGCGCGGGCCCGCTCGTACGCGGCCGGCGAGATCGCGTAGCCGTCGCCGACGCGGACGAGACGTCCCTGCTCCTCGAGGAAGCCGGCCAGTGCGCCGTCCTCCACCTGGACAGGCTCCACCCCGAGTTGCGCCTCGAGGGCGGCGGCAGCGTCCGCATGCCCGCCGAGCTCCGCCGCGGCACCAGGCCGGTAGAGCTTCGCGCCACGCAGCTCGAGCCCGAGCTGCGGCAGAACCGTCTTCGTCCACGCTGCCGCCGGCACAGGAACGCCCGGGTCGAGCGGGTCCGCTGCGTCGATGGCGTGGCCGAGCTCGGCACGGAGCTCGTCGAGCCACTCCGCCGACCAGACCCACTCCCCGTCCACCTGCACGGGGGCGTGGACAAACGTCTCGCCGCGCTCGAGCGCTTCGAAGCGGGCGAGGTCGGCGTGGCGGGGCGGCTTGGGATCGAGGACGGCGCCGCCCCCAACCGTTGTTCCGGCCCGGAGGACGACGCGGTCGCCGCGCGCCGCGACGACGGGACGCGACAGGCGCAACTGGGCGAAGCGCTCGCCCACGCGCGCGACGCGAGCGACAGCCTCCGCGGTGCCGTGGTGGAGCTGGACGCGCGCCGGGATCTCCGCCGCTTCGTCGAGCGCCACGTCGAGCCGGAAGCTCGGCCCGAACGCGCCGGGCGTGACGAGAACATCGCCGCGCGTGATCTCCTGCCGCTCGACTCCCGGCAGCGAGACGGCGACGCGCTGGCCCGCCTCCGCGCGCTCGACCGGACGGTCGTGCACCTGGACGCTCCGAACCCGAACCATCCGCCCCTGCGGCTCGACTCGGAGCTCGTCGCCTTCGCCGATCGTCCCCGACCACAGCGTGCCGGTCACCACGGTGCCGATCCCGTGCAGCGTGAAGGAGCGGTCGATGTGGAGGCGCGTCGGGCCGTCGGCCGGGTGCTGCTCGACCCGTGCCGCAACCTCCGCGAGGGCCGTGCGCAGTTCGTCGAGCCCGGTTCCCGTGCGCGAACTCGTCGCCACGACGGGGACGCCGGGCACGAGCTCCTCCGCCTCGAGCCGCGCGAGCCCGAGCGTCTCGGAGTCCACGAGGTCGGCTTTCGTCAGCGCGACGACGCCGTGCTCGATGCCGAGCAGGCGGAGGATCGCGAGGTGCTCGCGCGTCTGCGGCCGCGCGCCTTCGGCGGCGTCGATGACGAGGAGAAAGAGGTCGATGCCGCTCGCGCCGGCGACCATCGTGCGGACGAACCGCTCGTGGCCGGGGACGTCGACGACGGACAGCTGCGTCCCGTCCGGAAGCTCGAGCGGCGCGTAGCCGAGGTCGATCGAGATGCCGCGCTCGTGCTCCTCGGGCAGGCGGTCGGTGTTCTTGCCGGTGAGCGCCTCGACGAGCGCGGTCTTGCCGTGGTCGATGTGGCCCGCCGTGCCGACCGTCAGCGGCATTGTCTGCACATAGCAAATTTGCTATAGATCACCGAAGTGCTCCGCTGGACTGGATGGTTCGTGGTCGCCACGCTGGCCGCAACTGCAGCGTACGAGTTCGTGCTCGCGCTGCGGCGCACGCCCAGTCCTTCCGGTGCCGGCGCTCTGCTGCTCGTGGGTCTCATCGCGATGCTCGTGGCCGGCGGGCTCGTCTTCGCGCGCGTGCCTCCCACGGGACTGTTCGCGCCGGTGGCGGCTCTGTTCGTTACAGCGCGCTTCTATGCGGGCGACCCGTACTACGGAACCTCGTTCCGCAGCTATGCGGACGGCGGCATCTTCCCGCCGACGTGGATCTTCGTGCTGCTCGCGGCGGCGGTCGTGGCCGGAGTGACGACACACCTTTGGCGCCGCACCCGACCGGTCGAGAGCGCAGTCGTCCTCGTGCTCCTGATGTTCACCGCGCTCTTCATGGGCGCGGGCCACTAGCACGGCCGGGCCTCGATCACGCCATTCTCCCGGAAGAGGACAGGCTCCCAGCCGGAGTCCGCGAGCAGCTCGCGCCACTGCTCCTCGCTCCGCTCGCGCCCGGCGGAGATGACGAGCATCAGCAGGTCGAGCCATTTCGCGCCCTGCGGCTCGTTGCCCGGCTGGATCACCGCCTCGATGAGGACGAGCCGCTCCCCGGCGGAGGCGCGAATGGTCCGCAGAATGCGCAGCGCCGACTCGTCGTCCCAGTCGTGGATGATCGTCCCGAGCACGTGGACGTCGCCGCGGGGCACCGATTCGAAGAAGCTTCCCTCGACGAACACGCAGCGGTCGCCGAACTCCGACTCGTCGCGCACCGTCTCCGGCAGGTCGAAGACGATCCCGCGCATCTCCGGATGGAGCTCGAGGAAGTGGAGGAGAAACGAGCCGTTCCCGCCCCCGACGTCGACGACCGTCTCGTCCCCCCGCCAGCCGACGCCCTCAACGCGCTCCAGTCTGCGCTGCCAGCCCTGCGCCATCGCGCGGTCGAAGGCGGCACGCTCCTCGGGATGGGCTTTCAGCCATGACCAGAACTCGTCGCCGTGCACGCGCGGGAAGGACGCCTCGCCGCTCGCGTCAAGGGCCGTGATCGCTCCGAGCCAGGAGCTGCCGAACAGATGCGCGAAGTCGTCCCAGCCGTCCTCCGTGAGGAGCGCGGACGTCTCGGTGTTGGCGAAGACCCGCGGCTCGACCTCTTCGAAGATGCCGTCGCTCGCGAGGGCGCGGAGGATGCGGTAGAGGGTGCCGGGGTCGGCGCCCGACTGCGCAGCTAGCTCGTCGACGCTGCGCGGGCCGTCGGCGAGCGCGCGCGCCACGTCGTGGTCGGCAGCGAGCCCGAGCGCGCGGGTCAGCAGGCCGCCGCGGAGCGCGTCCCAGAGGTCGGTCATCCGCGAGCGGCGAGAACGAGTGCTGCGGCCTGATCGGCCTCCTCGTCCGTCAGCGTCAGGCAGTCGAGCAGGAGGCGGCCGTCGCGGACGACTCCCACGACCGGCGGCTCGCTTGCGCGCAGCGGCTCGGCCAGCGACTCCTCGAGTGCGCACGCGAAGCTCGGCAGCTCGGCGAGCGGCAGCGCGCCGCCGCCGACGCGGCCGACCGTCTCCTCGACCTCGCCGCCCGTCGCCGTCGCGAGCCGCTCGGCCCGCGCGCGCACGGTCGCCGCATCCTGCGCGAGCGTCCGGAGGACCGGGATCCGCTCCGGCGCCTCGAGATGGAGCAGCAGCGTCCCTTCGAGAGCCGCGAGCGAGAGCTTGTCGATGCGCAGCGCGCGCTGCAGCGGATGACGGCGGAGCTTCTCGACGAGCTCCGCGCGGCCGAGAACGATCCCGGCCTGCGGGCCGCCGAGCAGCTTGTCGCCGGAGAAGCAGACGAGATCCGCGCCGCCGGCCAGTGACTCGCGCGCGGTTGGCTCGGCGTCGACCGGCGCGATCGCGCCCGAGCCGAGATCGTCGACGAGCGGCAGCCCATGCCGGCGCGCGATCTCGGCGACCTCCTCGAGCCGCGGCCGCTCCTCGAAGCCGACGACCCGGAAATTCGACTGGTGGACGCGGAGGAGAACCGCAGTCTCCGGCCCGATCGCGCGCTCGTAGTCGGCGGCGCGCGTCCGGTTCGTCGTCCCCACCTCGACCAGGCGCGCGCCGGAGCGGGCGAGGACGTCGGGGATCCGGAAGCCGTCCCCGATCTCGATCAGCTCGCCGCGCGAGACGACGACCTCGCGACCTTCCCCGAGCGCCGCGAGCGCGAGCAGCACCGCGCCGGCGTTGTTGTTGACGACGAGCGCCGCCTCGGCGCCGGTCAGTCTCTGCAGGATTGCCCCTGCGTGGTCCTGCCGCGAGCCGCGCGCTCCGGCCGCGAGATCGAACTCGAGGTTGGAGTAGCCGCGCCCGGCCTCGACGACGCGCGCGAGGGCCTCCTCGGCGAGCGGCGCACGGCCGAGGTTTGTGTGGACGACGACGCCAGTCGCATTGAGGACTCCGCGCAGCCGGGGGCGCCGCACGTCGTCGAGCTCCTCCCGAAGCCGTGCCGCCAGATCGCCCGGATCCGCGCCGGCGCGGATCTCCTCCCGCGCCCGCTCGATCACCGCCCGCGCGGCGTCGACCGCGAGCGGATCGCCGGCCTCGCGCGCGAGCTCGTCCACCGAAGGCAGATCGCGGAGATTCATGCGCCGCCGTTCTCGCGATAGGACGACAGCACGGTGTCGAGCGCGACCTGTGGCTCGTCCGTCACGGTCAACAGCTCCAGATCGTGGGGAGAGACCATGCCGTCGGCGAGCGCGCTCCGGCGCACCCACTCGAGGAGCGGCGTCCAGTACGCCTCGCCGAGCAGGACGACCGGGAAGTGCATCACCTTCCCCGTCTGGATCAGCGTCAGCGACTCGAACAACTCGTCCGCCGTGCCGAAGCCGCCTGGGCAGACGACGAATCCCTCCGCCGCCTTCACGAACATCGTCTTGCGGGCGTAGAAGTGGTCGAAGACGAGACCCAGGTCGAGGTACGGATTCATGGACTGCTCGTGCGGAAGCTCGATCCCGAACCCGACCGAGAGGCCGCCAGCCTCCTGGCAGCCGCGGTTGGCCGCCTCCATCGCGCCCGGGCCGCCGCCGGTCACGACCGCCCAGCCGGCCTCCGCGAAGAGGCGTCCGACCTCGCGCGCGAGCTTGTACGGCATGGATCCCTCCGGCGTTCGCGCCGACCCGAAGCAGGACACCGCGGGCCGGTCGATCTTCTCCACCGCCTCGAAGCCGGCGAGGAACTCGCGCCCGATCGTCTTGCTCTTCTGTTGGAGGTACTCCTCCGAGTGATGGCTCTGAAGGAGCTCGCGATCCTGCTGCATCAGATCGATCCGTTCTGTTTCGTGGCCATGAGACCGACGACGATCGCCGCCGCGAGAAGAACGTAGAGGAACGCGATCTTCCAGGCGCTCTCACGGTCCGGGTGCATCGCCTCGACCGGCACGCCGTTCTCGTAGCGGATCCAGCCGCGCCGTGCCTCGCTGAACGCGCGCGCCACGCTGCCGCCGTCGAGGAAGCCGATCGGCAGGAGGTTGAAGGCATTGAGGAGGAAACCGAGGTTGGCGAGGCCGACGAGCACCTGGGCATCGCCGAAGCTCGACGCGCCCCACGCGACCGCGGCCCCGATGCTTCCGACGAACGGGCCGGCGAGCGAGACGAGCGCGTTCCCCCAGGGCGAGAGATGCGCGCGCCGGATCGTGACGAACGCGCCGAAGAACGGGACGAACGTCGGCAACGACACGTGCACGTGCTGCCGCTTCGCCTCGGCGAAGTGCCCCATCTCGTGCACGAGGATCAGGAGGACGAGCCCGAGCCCGAACTGCCAACTCCTGAAGAGATACGAGTAGAGCGCGAACGAGACGAAGAAGGCGAAGAACTTCCCGAACACGAAGGCCCACTTGAGAGCGGTCGCGCCGAGGACCACCGCCGAGCCGGCCATCCGCTGGAGCGAGCGGCGGACGCTGCCGCGCTCGTCCTGGACGGGATTCGGAGTTGCGCTCACGAGCCCCGCCCGATCCACTCCTCGCCGCCGGCGTACACCTCTTTCTTCCAGAGCGGGATCGTCGTCTTCAGCGTCTCGATCGCCTCGCGGCATGCATCGAGCGCCGCCGCACGATGCGCCGCGGAGACGGCGATCGCGACGCTCGCCTCGCCGATCTCGACGCGGCCGAGCCGGTGGTGGATCGCGACCGCCGTGAGGCCGTGCCGCTCGGTCAGCTCGGCGCCGAGGCCGGCGAGCATCTCCTCCGCCATCTCCTCGAAGGCCTCGTACTCGAGATGGAGGACATCGCGTCCGCGCGAATGGCGCCGCACCGTGCCGACGAAGCTCGCGACCGCGCCTGCCTCGGGATCCTCGACCGCGCGCATGACCGCCGCGGCGTCGAGCGGGCCGTCCACGAGGACGAAGGAGCCGCCGCTCACGGGCGGGATGACCGCCACCTCGTCCCCGTCGGCAAGCTCGGCATTGCGCTCCACGTATCCGCGGTTCAGCGCGTAGAGAAGTCCCGGCGGCTCCTCCCCGAGCCCGAGCTTCGGCCAGACGTCCGCGACGGAAGCCACGTCCTCGAGCTCGAGGCGCGACTTCCCGGCGCGCTCGCGCAAGCCGGCAAAGAGACGGACGGTCACACGCGCCACCGGGTGATCTTGCCCGAGAAACGCAAGAGACCGGCTCGCGCCGGCCTCTTACGACCAAGGAGAAGAATCCAACCGCTCTCTGCGGAGCTACGGTTGATTGAACAGCCAGTCAACCGTACCACACGTCGTCCTCCGACGGAGAGCCGCGCCCGAGACCGCTTCCGGCAGCGCGACGTACGATCTGGACATGGCCGCGACCGACGACCGGCGCACCGATTCCGGCATCGAAGTGAAGCCCGTCTACGACGCCGGCGACGCGCCGCGCGAGCTCGAACCGCCGGGCGAGTTCCCGTTCACGCGGGGGCCGTATCCGGACATGTACCGCGGCCGGCCGTGGACGATCCGCCAGTACGCGGGCTTCGCCTCCGCGGAGGAGTCGAACGCGCGCTACCGCTACCTCCTCGAACGCGGCCAGACCGGCCTCTCGATCGCCTTCGACCTGCCGACGCAGCTCGGCTACGACTCCGACGACCCGCGTGCGCTCGGCGAGGTCGGCCGCACCGGCGTCGCGATCGACTCGCTGGCGGACATGGAGATCCTCCTCGAGGGCATCCCGCTCGGCGAGGTCTCGACCTCGATGACGATCAACGCGCCGGCGTCGCTCCTGCTCCTCCTCTACGAGCTCGTCGCCGAGCAGCAGGGCGTCGCGCCTGCCGACCTCCGCGGCACCGCCCAGAACGACATCCTCAAGGAGTACATCGCGCGCGGGAACTACATCTTCCCGCCGCGCCCCTCGATGCGGCTGACGACGGACCTGTTCGCGTACTGCGCCGAGCGGATCCCGCGCTGGAACACGATCTCGATTAGCGGCTACCACATCCGCGAGGCGGGCTCGACCGCGGTGCAGGAGCTCGCATTCACGCTGGCCAACGGGATTGCCTACTGCGACGCGGCGGTCGCGGCGGGACTGTCCCCGGACGAGTTCGGCGCGCGTCTCTCCTTCTTCTTCAACGCGCACAACCACTTTTTCCAGGAAGTCGCGAAGTTCCGCGCGGCGCGGCGGCTGTGGGCGCGGATCATGCGCGAGCGCTTCGGCGCGACGAACCCGAAGGCGCTGGCCCTCCGCTTCCACGCCCAGACCGGCGGCTCGACGCTGACCGCGCAGCAGCCGGAGAACAACATCGTCCGCGTCGCGATCCAGGCGCTCTCCGCGGTCGCCGGCGGCGCCCAGAGCCTCCACACGAACTCCTTCGACGAGGCGCTCGCGCTGCCGAGCGAGCACGCGGCCCACATCGCCCTCCGCACTCAGCAGATCCTCGCGGCGGAGGGAGGGACGACCGACACGGTCGATCCGCTCGGCGGCTCCTATTTCATCGAGGCGCTGACCGACGAGCTCGAGGCGCGCGCGTGGGAGCTCATCTCCCGGGTCGACGAGCAGGGTGGCGCTGTCGCGGCGGTCGAGTCGGGCTTCGTCCAGGACGAGATCGAGCAGGCGGCGTTCGAGTTCCAGCAGCAGGTCGAGTCCGGCGAGCGGGTCATCGTCGGCGTCAACGCCTTCCACGAGGCACAGGCGGAGCGGATCGAGCTCCTGCGGATCGACCCGGCGGCGGAAAAGCGCCAGCTCGAGCGGACGGCACGGGTTCGCGCGGAGCGGAATGCCGACGATGCGGCGGCGGCGATCGCCGCGGTGCGCGAGACGGCGCACGGCGAGGCGAACCTCCTGCCGCCGATGCGCGAGGCGCTGCGGGCGCGCTGCACCGTCGGCGAGATCTGCGAGACGCTGCGCGAGGAGTGGGGGATGTACGACTCCCTCCGCGCGCGGGCCTGACGCGCCGCGCGTGCGGATCCTCCTCGTCTCCCAGATGTACCCCGGGCCGGATGCGCCCGACCTCGGGACGTTCGTCGCCCAGGTGGAGGGCGCCCTCGTCGAGCGTGGGAACGAGGTCGAGCGCGCCGTCCTCGACACGCGTGGGGGAGGGAAGCTTCGCTACCTGACGCTCGCGCGCCGGACGCTCGCGGCGAGCCGGCCCGACGTCGTCTACGCGCACTTCCTCGTCCCCGCTGGGCTGATCGCCGCGCTCGCCGGTCGCGCGCCACTCGTCGTCACCGCGCACGGGCGCGACGTCCGGAATGTCGGCGTCATCCCGGGCATCGCCGCGGCGACGCGCCTCGTCGTCCGGCGCGCGGCAACCGTGATCTGCGTCTCCGACTACCTCCGCCGCGAGCTCGAGACGAAGCTGCCGGAGGCGCGCGGCAAGACGGAGGTGGTCTCGAGCGGCGTCGACCGCGAGCGGTTCGCCGTCGCGCCCGCGCCCGACGGGCCGCCGCGTTTTCTCTGTGTCGGCGCGCTCGACGAGCGCAAGAACGTCGTCCGGCTGGCCGACGCCTTCGAGCGCGTCGGGGAAGGAACGCTGACGTTCGCCGGGGACGGCCCGGCGCGCTCGCAGCTCGAAGGCCGTCCCAACGTCCACCTGCTCGGCCGCGTCCCGCACGACGAGATCCCGCGCCTGCTCGCGGAGAGCCGCGTCCTCGCACAGCCGAGCCTCGTCGAGCCGCTCGGCCAGGCGCTGCTCGAGGCAATGGCCTGCGGACGCTCCGTCGTCGCGACGCGAATCGGCGGCCCGCCCGAGTTCGTGCCGCCGGAGGCAGGCGTCCTCGTCGATCCGCTCGACGTCGATGCGCTCGCGCGGGCGTTGGCGACTGCTGCGGCGCTGCCGTGCCCGAACGAGGCCGCACGCGAGGCTACCGCCGACCACGACGTCCGCCGGCAGGCGGAACGGATCGAGGCGATCCTCAGCCGGGCGGTTGCGACAGGCCGGCGAGCCTGAGCTCGACCAGCGGCCGGATTCTGTCCTCGAGCCCAGCTTCCCTTGCCAGTTCGAGCGCCTGCTCCCAGCTCTCGCGCACCTTCGCCGGATCGACACCCTGCTTCAGGCGGTTGTCGCCGGTGACGAGCAGCTTCTGGATCCGCTCTCCGACGTTCCCCTCCACAAGCCGACGCTAACAAGGCAGGATGAGCGGATGGCCAACCGTCGCGTCCGCGTCCTCATCGCCGACGACCACCGTTTGTTCGCGGAGGCGCTCGAGGCGATTCTCGCAACCGACGAACGGGTCGAGGTGGTCGGCCGGGCCGGCGACGGCCGTGAGGCGGTCGAGCTTGCGAGGAAGCTCAAGCCGAACATCGTCCTGATGGATGTGAGCATGCCGGTGCTCGACGGCTTCGAAGCGACGAAGGAGATCCGCACCGCCGGCAGCAGAGTGCGGGTGCTGATGCTCTCCGGCTCGAACTCCCGGGCCGACGTCGACCGCTCCCGCGAGCTCGGAGCCTCCGGCTACGTGACGAAGGACAGGATCGCCTCCGAGCTCGTCGAGGCGATCGTCGAGGTGAGCAAGCGGCGGCTACCCTAGGCGCGTGCTCCAGCTCCTCGCAGTCACCCAGGTGCTGATCGTCGTCGGCCTCGTCGCGCTCATCCTCATGCACTCCGGGCGCGATGCCGGAATGGGCGGGATGGGCTTCACTCCGGCCTCCGCAGGCGGCACGCACATCGTCGAGCGCAACCTCACGCGCGTCACGGTCGTGGTCGCGGTCCTGTTCGTCGCGAACAGCATCGCGCTCTTCCACTACCTGAAGTAGCCGCCGCTACACTCCGCAGGCTCTCGCGCGCTGGTGGCGGAATTGGTAGACGCGCTAGGTTGAGGGCCTAGTGGCCGCTTTAGGCCGTGGAGGTTCAAGTCCTCTCCAGCGCATTTTTCGGAGCCGCCGTTTGGCGGCTCTTTTCGTTTGACGCCGTCCGGAGGAGTCCGTACTCTGCTGCCGAACACACGTTCGGAATCGTCCCCGACCCCCCGGAGCGTGAGATGCCGACCAGCACGGAACTGACCGCCCGCCAGCGCGAGATCTGGAGCTTCGTCCTCGACTACTCCGACCGGCACGGCTACCCGCCGACCGTGCGCGAGATCGGGGAGGCCGTGGGGCTTGCGTCTCCTTCCACCGTGCACGCCCATCTCGCGAACCTCGAGCGGGCTGGTCTGCTCCGGCGCGACCCGACGAAGCCGCGTGCGCTCGAGCTGATCGGCCGCGCCAAGCCTGTCGCCGAGCCGGCCGAGCTGCCGAAGCTGCCGCTGCTGGGGCAGATCGCCGCCGGCGGTCCGCTACTCGCCGAGGAGAACGTCGAGGACGAGATCGCCGTTCCGGAGACGCTGCACGGTGACTTCCTCCTGCGCGTCAAGGGCGACTCGATGATCGAGGCCGGAATCCTCGAAGGCGACCTCGTCGTCGTGCGTCGCGCCCAGGAGGCGAAGAACGGCGAGATCGTCGTCGCGCTTGCGGGTGACGACGAGTCAGCCGACGAGGCGACGGTGAAGCGGTTCTTCCGGGAGGACGGCCGCGTGCGGCTGCAGCCCGAGAACAGCGCGCTCGAGCCGATCTACGCGAACCACGTCCAGATCCTCGGCAAGGTCGTCGGCGTCTTCAGGGAGCTCGTTTGACGTGACCGGCGTGGCGCCTCTCCACCGCTCGCTCGAGCAGGAGCTTCTCGCCGTGCTGCGCGGAGCGTCGCTCGAGTGCCCCGTCTGCGGGGAGTTCGTCCTCCACGAGGGCGCGCACGTGCGCTGCCCCGAGTGCGGGATGCAGCTCCACGGCAGGCTCGGCCTCGAAGAGGCGCCGGTACAATCCGGGACGCAGGCCGGGTGACCGCGGCGCCTTAGGGCGTCGAGGAAAGTCCGGACACCGCAGGGCAGGACGCTCTCACTAGAGAGGCGGCGAAAGCCGACGGAAAGTGGCACAGAAAACAGACCGCCGGTCGCGGATCTCCGGAGTCGCGGCCGGTAAGGGTGAAACGGTGGGGTAAGAGCCCACCAGCGGCCCTGGCGACAGGGCCGGCTCGCCAAACCCCGTCCGGTGCAAGGTGAACAGGCTCCGTTGAGGCGGCCCGCCGAGGAGCCGGGTAACCGCACAGATGGATGGTCACCCTCGACAGAATCCGGCTTACAGGCCTGCTAACGAAAAGCCCCGCATTTGCGGGGCTTTTCCATTCCGTGCCTGGCGCTTCGTGCCTACGAAGCCTTGCCGCCGAGCATGTGATCCCAGCCCATCTCGCGGACGAGCACCGCGCCGGCCGAGCACGCGAGGCCGGCAGCGATCCAATCCATCTCGTTCGAGATGTCCACGAAGATCGCGATCACGAAGAGCACGACCGCCGCGAGGAGTAGCAACGACCTGAGGCCGATGTTCATCGATTCTCTCCTGATGAGTTTGTATCGGACCGAACGAGCACGGGTTTTCGACGTGAGCAACAGGAAACCCTCCTTCACCAACGTTTCTGCTTCGAAAGGAGAAGTTCCGGATGCGCTCACGGACGCTTTGCGCGTCGCTCCTCGGGATCGCGGTTGCCCTCCTCGCCGCCGCCGCCTCGGCGGGAGCCGGCTCGACACTCAGCTCGCACGGTCAGTTGCTCAACGTCCGCGCGAACACGAACCAGAGCTCGAACTGGTTCGGTTACAACCAGGGCACGCTCGAGCAGGGCGGCACGCTCTTCAACTCGATCACCGGCGACTGGACGGTGCCGACCGCGAGCCTGCATGCGCCGGCTCAGGACGAGTACTCGTCCGACTGGATCGGCATCGGCGGTGGTTGCGTCGACGCCGGTTGCACAGTCACGGACAACACGCTCATCCAGACCGGCACGGAGCAGGACGTCTCGGCCGCGGGCCAGACCTCGTACTCGGCCTGGTGGGAGATCATCCCCGGTCCGTCCATCGGGATCTCGATGACCGTCGATCCGGGCGACCACATGCACGCCTCGATCGCCGAGACGGTGCCCGACGCGAACGTCTGGGTGATCACGCTCCAGGACGTGACACGGAACGAGACGTTCACGCAGACCGTTCCGTACAGCTCGACTCACGGCACGGCCGAGTGGATCGAGGAGACGCCGCTGATCCTCGGCACGAATGCCGGCTTCGCGGCGCTGCCGAGCCTGACGTCACCGGTCTTCGATCTCGCCACGGTGAACGGCCATCCGGCGAACCTGAACGCGTCCGAGCAGATGCAGCTCATCGACTCGAACGGCAGCGTGATCGGCAGCCCGTCGGCGCCCGATCCCGATGCGGACGGCTTCAACGCCTGCACGTGGGCGACGTCGTGCGCCGCGCCGAGCGGTAGCTAGGACGGCAGGAAGGAAGTTCCTCTAACCGGCGTTCGAGGAGATCGGGCCCGTAAGCCCGTACTCCTTGAGCGTCCGGTGGAGGTAGTCCGCGAACGCGACGGCGCCGCTGCCGTTGAAGTGAATCCCGTCCGGCCCGAACCACGATGAGTGGTTGTGTGAGTACAGGTTCCAGTCGATGACCTTCATCCACGGGAACTTGTGCGAGGCGCCGCGGATCACCTCGTTCGTGATCGCGTACTGCTTGTAGACGGCGCGGAGCGTCAGCCAGAGCACCTGCTGGACGCCGCGCTTGTGCATCGCCCGCAGCACGGTGTCGATTCCCGCCGCGTACACGTGCGGGTCGTCGTTGTAGCCGACGAGGACGATGGCCGTCGGGCCGATCCGGCGGCCGAGCGCGCGCACCTCCGCGAGAACGCTCGGCGGCGGCGGCGAGAAGCAGCCGGGCGTGCTGAGCCGGCCGCATGGCGCAAGCTCGAGCGTGAGCCGGTCGCCGCGCTCGAGCACCTCGCGGGCGGTCGGATCCCAGCTGAGCGCGGCCGCGACCGAGTCGCCGAAGATCGTCACGTGCTGCAGCGGCGCGTGCTTTACCGCTCCCGCAGAAGCGGAGAGGACGCAGGCGGCGACGACCGCAGCGAGCACAACGAGAGCGCGACGCACGGCGAGCAGAATAGGCGGAACGGACGGCAGATGGGAAGGCGCTTTACGTCCGCAAGACGACTTCGAGCGCAGTGCCGCGCCCGGGCGTGCTCCGCAGGCTGAAGCCGCCCTCGATCGACGCCGCCCGAGCCCGCATGTTGCGGAGTCCCTGACCGGCCGCGGGAGCGTCTCCCTCGAAGCCGTCGCCGTCGTCGGAGATCGCGACGAAACGCTCGCCGGAGGGCCTGCGGCCGATCACGACCTCGGCTTGCGTCGCGCGTGCGTGCCGCCGGACATTGCCGAGCCCCTCCTGCACGATCCGGAAGATCTCGATCTGCTCGTCCGGAGCGAGGCGGATGTCCGGGTCGACTTCGAGCTCGACCTCGAGCTTCCCATCTGCGGTGAGGACCTCGACGTAGCGGCGCAGGGCGGCGTCGAAGGGCGCCGTGCCGCTCGCCGAGGAGAGGGCGAGGATCGCGAAGCGCGCCTCCTGTTGCGCCAGCGCCGCCGCCTCCTTGAGCTTCGGTGCGATCTCCTCCACCGGGCCGCCCGCCTCGAGCATCTGCGCATGGGTAGCGAGCGTGAACAGGTACTGCGCGAGCCCGTCATGGATCTCCCGCGCGACGCGCGCCCGCTCCTCCGCGACGGCGCGGCCGAACTCCGAGGCGCGGATCGCACGCCACGCGCCGACGAGGACGACCGCGAAGGCGAGGAGACGCAGGAAGTCGCCCTCGGCCACGGACGTCGTGCCTCGCGGCGGCGTGAAGACGAGGTGGAGAGCCGCGAAGAGCTGCAGTGTGAAGGCGAGTGCCAGCCACTGCGCGAGGTTGTCGCCGGTTCGGGCGAACCGCCGTCCCCACCCGAGCACCGCGAGGAGGTCGAGGAGTGCCAGGAGGGACAGCGTCGCGGTCAGTCCCGCCGGCTCGCGCGCTCCCGGCGCGGCGGTGAGGCCGGGTAGCGCGCTGCCGTGCGCGCGCAGCAGGAGCCACGCCACCGTGAGGACGACGGCCGCGCCCGCAATCGAGTTTCCGAGCGCGCGCTCGCGCACGCGGCTGCGGCCTGGCACGAACGGCGCCGCTGCAACGAGACCCTGGCCGAGGATGCTTCCGAGCAATGCGGCCCAGCCCTCCGGGCGTCCGAGCGTTCCTCCGCCGAGCACCGGGCCGATCGCGAACGCGCCGAGAGAGAGCGAGCTCGTGAGGAAGCCGGTCGCGAGGAGCAGGTCTGTGCGGAGCCCATCGACCGCGAAGCGAGCGCCGGCGAGGACGGTGACGAGCAAGCCGGCGAGGGCCATGACCGTCTCGAGCACGAGCAGCAGCTGTGGCTTGTCGTACTGCGTCCGCAGCACCGGGTGGGAGAGGAAGAGCGCGAGGCTGGCGGCGAGGAGGCCGACGAGGAGGACTTCTCCCCAGAGGAACGCCTGCAGGTCCGTGCGCCGTCCGCTCATGTGGGTCTTGTCGGCAGAAGCGTCGCTGCCGATAAGTACGACATGCCGGATCGCGTTCTCGTCGTCGACGACCATCCCCTCACGCGCGACGCGCTGTCCGCGCTGCTCCGCGCGCACGGGTTCGAGGTGGCCGGCGTCGCCGCCGACGGCGAGGAAGCGATCGCCGCCGCAACCGCGACGCAGCCCGACCTCGTCCTGCTCGACCTCTCGATGCCCGGGCTCGACGGGCTCTCGGCGCTACCGCGCCTCCGGGAGGCGGCCCCCGAGTGTGAGGTCGTCGTTCTCACGGCTTCCGGCACGGAGGAGAACCTCCTCGCCGCGATTCGCGGCGGCGCGGCGGGCTATCTCCTCAAGACGGAGCCACCCGAGCGGATCGCGTCCTTCCTCGCCGGGGTCGCACGAGGAGAGGCCGCCCTCTCCGGGCCGATCGCGCGCCGGCTGCTCGATCAGGTGCGGAGCGGCGGCGGCCGCGGCTCGGGAGTCCCCGATCGCATCGCGTCGCTCCTTTCGGCGCGCGAGGTGGAAGTTCTGCTCCTGCTCGACGAGCACCACGGCACGGACGAGATCGCCCAGCGGCTGTTCATCTCGGAGCACACCGTCCGCTCGCACGTCAAGAGCCTCCTGCGCAAGCTCGGCGTCTCGTCGCGCCGCGAGGCGCTCGAGCAACTGACGCTCGCTCGAGCCTGAGCCCTCCTAATGAATCCCCCACGGCGGGGGATGCGATTCACCCACGCCGGGTCGCGCGGATAGACCGGCAACTGCCGATGCTCCGCGTACCAGCAGTTCCCCTCCGGGGAGGGGTGGCGCGGCGAGACAACACGGGGCGGTCCTGGCGTTAGGGCCGCCCCGCTTCTATTCAGGAGACGAAGCCCTCGAGCGCGGCGTCGACCAGCCGTGGCAACGTGTCGAGGACATAGCCGCCCTCGAGCACCGCGGCGACGCGGTCGCCGAGCGCGCGGCAGCGACGCGCGAGCTCGCGGAAGCCGTCCTCGGTCAGCCGCATGTCGGCAAGCGGATCGGCTTCGTGGCCGTCGAAGCCCGCCGAGACGAGCACGAGCTCCGGCTCGAAGCGTTCCACCGCCGGCGTGACGACGCGGTCGAACGCTTCGAGGTACTCGTCGTCGCCGGATCCCGCCGGCAAGGGCACGTTGAGCGTCGTCTCCGCCTGCTCATCCGGACCGCCGCTGCCGGGATAGAGCGGCCACTGGTGGAGCGAGACGAAGAGGACGCTGTCGTCGTCGCGGAAGATCGCCTCGGTGCCGTTGCCGTGGTGGACGTCGAAGTCGACGATCGCCACCCGCTCGAGCCCGAGTCGCTGCTGCGCGGCGCGAGCGGCGACGGCGACGTTGTTGAAGACGCAGAACCCCATCGCCCGCCCGGCGAGCGCATGGTGGCCCGGCGGACGGACGAGCGCGAAGCCGCCGCGCAACGCTGCCTCGATCGCAGTCCCTGCCGCGAGGGCCGCTGCCTCGTACGTCGTCGCCGTGCAGAGCGTGTCGCCGTCGAGCCAGACCGCGTCCTCGACATCCCGCACGAGCCCGACGTGCTCCGCGGTGTGGCAGAGGAGCAGTTCCTCCTCGCTCGCAGCGCGTCCCTCGCTCCACACGTGCTGGTGCGCGAGGAGAACCGCGAGCCGCTCGGGACGCTCCGGGTGGCCGCCGGTCGGGTGGAGCCGCGCGAGCGCGGGATGCGTCAGGACGTCGATAGCGCGCGTACCCGTTCTGCGGCGCCGGCGAGACCGAGCCGCTCGAGGAAGTCGGACGCCTCCGCCCACGTCGGTGTTGCTTGTGCGAGGGGAGGAAGGGGAGCGAAGGCGTCCATCGCGGCGATTCGCCGGAACAGGCGCAAGTCCTCCGCCTCGGCCGCGAAGCGGCCGTCGGCGAGCGCCGCCTCGAGCGTGCCGTACTGCGCGAGGATCTCCGCCGCCTTCTTCGGCCCGATCCCGCGCGCGCCCGGGAGCTTGTCGGACGGATCGCCGCGCAGCGCGATCAGATCCGGCACCTGCTCCGGCTCGATGCCATACCGCTCGCGCACCCCCGCCGGCCCGATCCGCGCGAGCTCGCTCACACCGCGCGCCGGCTGCAGGATCGTCACACGGTCGCTCGCGAGCTGGAACGCGTCGCGGTCGGAGGTCGCGACGAGCACCTCGCCGGGCCACTCGCGCGCCGCTGCGGCCAGGAAGTCGTCGGCCTCGTAGCCCGGAGCCTTCGCCGTGACGAAGCCGCAGGCGGCGGTCAGCTCGGGGAGGATCGCCAGTTGCTCGACGATCGAGTCCTCGAAGACCCGGCCCGACTGGTACTGCGGGAACGCTTTGTGCCGGTACGTCGGCGTCGTGAGCGTGTCCCAGGCGACGACGACGGCGTCCGGCTGCTCCGACTGCCAGAGCCGGACGAGCATGTTCGTGAAGCCGACGACGGCGTTGAGGCGGATCGACTTCGGCAGCGCGTGATAGGCGCGATGGGCAAACGAGTCGCCATCGATCGCGAGCAGGATGCTCACGCGAGCGACGCCTCGAGCTCCTCGATCCGCGCCATCAGCCGCTCCGTCGCCTCCTGTGCCGCCTCCCGGACGTCGCTGCTGCCGCGCAGATCGTCGATGTCGAGCGGCGCGGCGTAGGCGACGCGGAGCGGGCCGAGTCGCCTCAGCCGGTCCATGCCGGAGACCGCGCACGGGACGAGCGGGACTCCTGCCTCGAGCGCGATCCGCGCCGCCCCCGAGCGGGGCCGCGCCACGTGCCTTTTGACGAGCCCCTTCGCGCGCCGCGTTCCCTCCGGGAACATGACGACGACGTGGCCCTCCTGCGCGAGGCGCACCGCGGTCTCGATCGCCTCGACATCGCCGACCCCGCGGCGCACGGGAAAGGCGCCGACTCCGTCGAGCACGTACGTCGCGGGCCACCAGTAGAGCTCCGATTTCGCCATGAACCGGAGCCAGCGCTTCGGCCAGAGAGGCAGTCCGACCGGCCACGGGTCGAGGTTGGAGATGTGGTTGCAGGCGAGGACGAAGCCGCCGGAGGCCGGCAGATTCTCGGTCCCGCGGGCCCGCAGCCGGAAGAGCCCGTAGAAGAAAGGCCAGCTGAGAAAGGCGATGACCCGGTAGGCGATCGGCGGACGCATGCGGGAGGAGTATCCCTACCGGTGGCTATCGTGACCGGCCGTGCCAAAACGGCTCGTCATCGTTGAGTCGCCCGCGAAGGCTCGTACCATCGCCGGCTATCTCGGCCCAGACTTCATCGTCGAGTCCTCCGTCGGCCACATTCGCGACCTCCCGGACAGCGCCGCCGAGATCCCCGAGAACCTCAAGGGCGAGCCCTGGGCGCGGCTCGGCGTCAATGTCGAGCACGACTTCGAGCCGCTCTACGTAGTCGATCCGGACAAGAAGAAGAAGGTCGCCGAGCTGCGCAAGCACCTCGCCGGCGCGGACGAGCTGCTGCTCGCAACGGACGAGGATCGCGAGGGCGAGGCGATCGCCTGGCACCTGCTCGAAGTCCTGCAGCCGAAAGTGCCGGTGCGCCGGATGGTCTTCCACGAGATCACGCGCGAGGCGATCGACCGCGCGCTGGAGGAGACGCGGGACGTCGACAGCCGGCTCGTCGACGCGCAGGAGTCCCGCCGCATCCTCGACCGGCTCTACGGCTACGAGGTCTCGCCCGTCCTCTGGAAGAAGATCATGCGCGGGCTTTCCGCCGGGCGCGTCCAGTCGGTCGCGACGCGGCTCATCGTCGAGCGCGAGCGCGAGCGGATCGCGTTCCGCGCCGCCGCGTGGTGGGACCTCCTCGCGACCTTCGATCCGGACTCCTTCGAGGCGCGGCTCGTCTCGGTCGACGGCCAGCGCGTCGCCGTGGGCCGCGACTTCGGCCCCGACGGGAAGTTGCGCACCGACGCTCGCCCGCTCGACGAGGACGCGGCGCGCGGTCTCGCGACCCGGCTCGAGGGCTCCTCCTTCAGCGTCACCCGCGTCGAGCAGAAGCCGTACTCCCGCAAGCCGGCCGCGCCGTTCATGACGTCGACGCTGCAGCAGGAGGCGAGCCGCAAGCTCCGCTACACCGCGCAGACGACGATGCGCATCGCCCAGCGCCTTTACGAGAACGGCTACATCACGTACATGCGCACCGACTCGACGACGCTGTCGGAGTCGGCCCTCGTCGCCGCCCGCGACCAGGCGACTTCCCTGTTCGGCGCCGAGTACGTCCCCGACAAGCCGCGGCGATACGAGCGCAAGGTGAAGAACGCACAGGAGGCGCACGAGGCGATCCGCCCGGCCGGCGACCGCTTCCGCACGCCGCAGCAGGTGGTCGGTGAGGTGTCCCGCGACGAGCACAAGCTCTACGAGCTGATCTGGATGCGGACGATCGCGTCGCAGATGAAGGACGCACAGGGCCAGACGGTCTCGCTGCGGATCGGCGGCGCATCCAGCGACGGCGAGGTCGTCGAGTTCGGTGCGAGCGGCACCGTGATCACGTTCCGCGGCTTCCTCGCCGCGTACGAGGAGGGGCGGGACGACGACCGCGCGGCGGGCGACGACGACGAGGAGCGCCGTCTCCCCAACCTCTCCGAGGGCGACGCCGTCCAGTTGCGCGAGCTCGAGCCGCAGAGTCACGAGACGAGCCCCCCCGCGCGCTACACCGAGGCGACGCTCGTCCGCACGCTTGAGGAGCTCGGCATCGGCCGCCCGTCCACCTACGCCTCGATCATCGGCACGATCCTCGACCGCGGCTACGTCTTCAAGCGCGGCGGTGCCCTCGTTCCCGCCTTCCTCGCCTTCTCGGTCGTCGGCCTTCTCGAGCAGCACTTCACCCAGCTCGTCGACTACGACTTCACGGCCCGGATGGAGGACGACCTCGACCGGATCGCAGCCGGCGACGAGCAACGCGTCGACTGGCTGCGGCGGTTTTATTTCGGGGACGGATCAGCGGGGTTGCAGGAGCTCGTCTCCGACCTCAGCGCAATCGACGCGCGGGAGATCAACTCGCTCGAGATCGGCGACGGGATCGTCCTCCGCGTCGGCCGCTACGGCCCGTACCTCGAGCGCGACGGCGCGCGGGCGAGCGTGCCCGACGACCTCGCGCCCGACGAGCTGACGGTCGAGAAGGCCGAGGAGCTTCTCTCCCAGCCGACCGGCGACCGCGAGCTCGGCGTCGATCCCGAGACCGACCGGCCGGTCGTCGCCAAAACCGGCCGCTACGGCCCGTACGTCACGGAGGTCCTGCCGGACGACTCGAAGGAGAAGCCGCGCACCGCATCCCTCTTCAAGTCGATGTCCGTCGAGACCGTGTCCCTCGAGGACGCGCTTCGCCTTCTGACGCTGCCGCGCACGCTCGGCACTGCGCCCGACGGCGAGGAGGTCGTCGCGCGTAACGGCCGGTACGGGCCGTTCGTCCAGAAGGAGAAGGAGACGCGCTCGCTCGAGGCCGAGGAGCAGCTCCTCACGATCACGCTCGAGGATGCGCTCGCGCTCATCGCCCAGCCGAAGCCGCGGCGCGGCAGGCAGGCGGCGTCCGCCGCTCCGAAGCGGGAGCTCGGCGCGGATCCCGCTACGGGCAAGGCGATCGTCCTCAAAGAGGGGCGGTTCGGCCCGTACGTCACCGACGGCGAGACGAACGCGAGCCTCCGGCGCGGCGACGATCCCGAGTCTGTCGAGCTCGACCGCGCTCTCGAGCTCCTCGCCGAGCGGCGCGCGAAAGGGCCGGCGAAACGGCCGACGCGCGGCCGCCGCAAGGCCTCGTAGACGGTTCCTGCCCAACTTCGCCCGCCGACCGGCGTCCTATGCTCCGGACGCAGCCGAGGCGCGGAATACACTTGCGCGTCGACTCGTTCGAGCGACCGGGTGGCAGGCGGAGGACTTCCCTCCTATGGTGAGAAGGCTTGCTGACGTTTCACAAGGTAGGACGAAAGGACTGAGAGAGCTCTGACGCAGAACCAGCTGCAGGAACTGCTCGAGTCGGACCAGATCAAGGCCATCGTCGAAGGGGCGGAGGAGCGCGGCTACGTCGACCCGGCCGAGATCGCGGCGTTCGCCGCCGAGCAGGAGCTCAACGAGAGCGAGCTCGAGGAGCTGACGCGCGAGTTGGAGCGGACCGGGATCGAGATTGGCCAGCCGGCCGCCGTCGCCGCGCCCCCGAAGGCGGAGGCCGAGAGCGACGCCGACGAGAAGGACGAGAAGGACGAGAAGAAGGTGGAGGACACGCAGACCCAGGCGGTCGCGGTCTCGGGCTCGGCCGACAGCCTCCAGCTCTTCCTCGCCGACGTCGGCCGTCACAAGCTGCTCACTGCCGCCGACGAGGTGATGCTCGCGAAGCGGATCGAGCGCGGCGACCCGACGGCCAAGCGCCGCATGATCGAGTCGAACCTCCGGCTCGTCGTCTCGATCGCCAAGGGCTACCGCGGCCTCGGCGTCCCGTTCCTCGATCTGATCCAGGAGGGGACGCTCGGCCTGAACCGCGCCGTCGAGAAGTTCGACTGGCGCCGCGGCTACAAGTTCTCGACGTACGCGACCTGGTGGATTCGCCAGTCGGTGCAGCGCGCGGTCGCGAACCACGCGCGCACGATCCGCGTTCCCGTCCACGTCGTCGAGCGCCAGCAGAAGCTGTCCCGCGCCGCTCGCCGGCTCGAGGTCGAGCTCGGGCGCGAGGCGACGAAGGAGGAGCTCGCCGAGGCGACCGGCCTCCCGATGCAGCACGTCGACGAGGCGCTCGGCGCGGCCAACGCGTCCGTTTCGCTCAACCAGACGGTCGGCGCCGACGACGAGGGCGAGCTCGGCGATCTCTTCGCCGACCGCGAGGCCGCAGATCCGTTCGACGAGGCCGAGGAATCGCTCCGCCGGCAGGGTGTGCGGCGGGCTCTCGAGGCGCTGCCCGAGCGGGAGCGGCGGATTCTCGAGCTCCGCTTCGGCTTCGAGGGCGAGCCGTGGACGCTCGAGGCGATCGGCAACGAGCTCGATCTGACGCGTGAGCGCGTCCGCCAACTCGAGGGCCAGGCTCTCGCCCGGCTCGGCGCCCTGCGCGACCTCATTTCCGTCGCCGCCGCCTAGACACCTCCCGCAACGAAACGAGTTGCGGTCGGGACCCGAAAACGGGAGGATTGTGTCGGTTCCCGATCTTAGGGCCCTAGCTTGAAAGGGAGGATTTCATGAAGAAAAGGTTCAAATGGGCGCTGGCGGTGCTGACCGTCGCGCTCGCCGCGGCTGCCGCCGCGGTCGCGACGAGCGCTTACGGTGGCGCAAAGTCGGGCGGGATCATCGTTGACGGAACGACGGGCACGGTCGTCAACATCGATCCGGCGAACCAGTACGACTACGACTCGTTCACCGTCGACCTCAACATCTTCCAGGGGCTCTACGGCTTCCCGAACGGCGCGAAGCTCACGCCTGTCCTGGCGACGGGGTGCAGCCACTCGACGAACCTCAAGACGTGGACGTGCCAGCTCCGGCACGGCGTCAAGTTCTCGAACGGCGATCCGATGACCTCGGCGGATGTGAAGTACTCGTTCGACCGCGTCCTCAAGATCAAGGGCGACCAGGGCATCTACACCCTGCTGTCGGACCTCAAGAGCACCTCGACGAGCGGGAAGTACACGGTGGTCTTCCACCTCATCCACCCGTTCTCGGTCTGGCCGTACATCCTCTCGACGAACGCCGGTTACGTCGTCGACAAGAAGGACTTCCCGGCCACCAAGATCCTGGCGAACACGGACACGGCCCACATGATCGGCACCGGGCCGTACGTGCTCACGAAGTTCACGCCGAGCCAGCAAGCGGTGTTCGGAGTGAACAAGAACTACTGGGGCGCGAAGCCGAAGAACAGCGGCCTCATCATCAACTACTTCTCGAAGTCGTCGACGATGAAGCTGGCGCTTCAGCAGGGCTCCCTCGACATGGCGTTCCAGACGTTCACGCCGACCGAACTCACGGCGCTGGGCAAGCAGAAGTCGCTCACCGTCCACTCCGGCCACGGCGTGGTCATCCGCTATCTCGTGTTCAACGTGAAGCGGGCGCCGTTCAACAACGTCAACGTCCGGAAGGCGATCGCCTACCTGATGCCGCGGCAGACGATCGCGAGCCGCGTCTATCACGGCACTGTGGCTCCGCTCTACTCGATGGTGCCGAAAGGCCTGCCCGGCCAGACCGACGCGTTCAAGGCGCTGTACGGCGCAAGCCCGAACGTTGCGAAGGCGAAGGCCGCAATGAAGGCCGCCGGCGTGAAGACGCCGCTGAAGATCACGCTCTGGTGGACGCCGTCGCACTACGGTGACGCGTCGGCCGACGAGTACGTGGAGATCCAGCGGGCGCTCAACGCGTCGGGCCTGTTCAAAGTGACGCTGAAGTCCGCCGAGTGGGCGCAGTACAGCAGCGCGCTCGGCAAGGTGTACGGGGCGTTCCAGCTCGGCTGGTTCCCGGACTATCCGGACGCCGACGACTACACCGTCAGCTTCTACCAGACCGGTTCCTTCTACTCGAACGGCTACAGCAGCAAGAAGATGGACGGTCTGATTGCGAAGGAGCGGGCGGCCAAGACGGAAGCCTCGCGCTACTCGTACCTGAAGCAGATGCAGATGCTCGGCGCGAAGGACCTGCCGACGATTCCGTACTGGCAGGGGAACATGATCGCGGTGAGCCGCAGCAACGTGAAGGGCATCGACTCGACGCTGGATGCCGCGTACTACATGCGCTTCTGGCTGATCTCGAAGTAGTCCTAGCCCTCGACGAACGAAGGGGCGCCTCTACCGAGGCGCCCCTTCCTGCAGAATCCGCAGAACGTGGCCGGCACCTCTCTCAGGACGTACCTCATTACGCGCCTGGCGCTTGTCGTGCCGATGGTGTTCATCCTGCTGACGCTGGTTTTCCTGCTTCTGCGCGTCGCTCCGGGTAACCCGATTCAGGCGGCGCTCGGCGGCCACGTCCCTGCCGCGTACGTCCACCAGATCGAACACCGGCTCGGCTTCGACAAGCCGCTCATCACCCAGTACGGCGAGTACCTCTGGAACATCCTCCGCGGCAACTTCGGCACGACGATCACCGACAATCGTCCGCTCTCCCAGATCATCGAGCAGAACGGCGCTGCCACCCTCGAGCTCACGTTCTTCGCGATGCTCATCGCGATCGTCGTCGGGGTGCTGATCGGCCTCGTTGCCGGCCGCTACCGCGACACGCCGCTCGACATCTTCGGGCGCCTGTTCGGGATCTTCATCTACGCCACGCCGGTGTTCTTCCTCGGGCTGATGGCGCAGCTCGTCTTCGGCGTCTGGCTCGGCTGGCTGCCGACATCCGATCAGGCGAGCCCGATCACGCAGGCGCTGCTCCAGACCCACACCAACATCTTTTTCGTCGACGCGATCTGGGACGGGAATTGGGGAGCGCTGTGGGACATCACCAAGCATCTGATCCTTCCCGCGACGACGCTCGGCCTCGTGACGGCAGGCGTCTTCATCCGCCTTGTCCGCGTCAATGTGATCAGGACCATGCGCGACGACTACATCGAGGCCGCGCGAGCGCGGGGGATCGCCGAGCATCGCGTCGTCTTCGCGCACGCCTTCAAGAACGCGCTCGTTCCGGTGATCACCATCGTCGGCCTCAACCTCGCGATCCTGCTCGGCGGCGCAGTCCTCACGGAGACCACGTTCAACTGGCCGGGCATCGGTCACGAGCTCGTCGTGTACCTCGAGAACCGGGACTACACGGCCGTGCAGGGGATCATCATCGTGTTCGCGCTCGTCGTCGTCGCGGTGAGTGTGCTCGTGGACTTCCTTAACGCGTACGTCGACCCGAGGATCCGGTACTAGCGTGGCTGCGACCGCTCCCGCGAGTCCTCGCACGCCGTACGGCCGCGCCCGGCTGCTCGCGCTCGGCCGCGCGACGAAGCCGATCCGCGAGGCAAGCGGGATCGCCCGCGGCATGTTCTGGGCGGGCGTCGGCATCACGTTCGCGTTCATCCTCATGGCCTTCCTCGCGCCGGTCATCTCGCGCTACAACTTCAGCCAGTACAAGGCGAACGGCGTCCGTTTCCCGCAGCTCGGGCATCCGTCGGGCCTGCATTGGATGGGGACGACCGTGCAGTCGGACGACGTCATGGCGCGTGTGATCTACGGCGCCCAGACCGAGCTCAAGGTCGTCGTGATCGCGCTCGCGATGTCGCTCAGCATCGGTGTGCCGCTCGGGCTGATCTCCGGCTATTTCGGCGGGATCCTCGACCGCGCCCTCGTCCTGATCATGGACGCGATCTTCGCCTTCCCGTACCTGCTGATCGCGATCGTTATCGCCTTCGTGCTCTCCACCTCGAGCATCGGCGGAGGGATCTTCACTGCGGCGATAGCGATCACCGCCGCCTACGTTCCCTTGTACTTCCGCGTCGTCCGGAACCATGTGATCAGCGTCCGCGAGGAACCGTACGTCGATGCCGCGCGAGCGCTCGGCGCGCGCCCGCGCACGGTGATCCGCAAGTACGTGTTCTTCAACGTGGTCCAGAACGTGCCGCCGATCGCGACGTTGAACGCCGCCGACGCGATCCTCCTCCTCGCCTCGCTCGGCTTCCTCGGCTATGGGATCCAGCCGACGCAGGGCGCTGAGTGGGGCTACGACGTATCGCGCGCCGTCTCGGACGCCTCGTCCGGGATCTGGTGGACGGGCCTGTTCCCGGGGCTCGCGATCGTCCTTCTCGTCACCGGGCTCACCCTGCTTGGCGAGGGGCTGAACGAGACGATCAACCCGGTGCTCCGCCGGCGCCGCTTCGGGCAGTTCGATTTCGAGCCGGTGCCCGGCGCAGTCGAAGAGGCCGAGTGAGCGACGCGATCCTCCAGGTCAAGAACCTCCGCGTCTACTACGGGACGCCCGGCCGGCCGGTGCGCGCGGTGGACGGCGTCTCGCTCGACATCGGCGAGAGCGAGGTCGTCGGTCTCGTCGGCGAGTCGGGTTGCGGCAAGTCGACGCTCGGCCGCGGCATCCTCGGCCTTCTCCCCGACGGCGCGCGCGCCGACGGCGAGGTCCTGTACGACGGGCAGAACCTCGTCGCCATGTCACAGAAGTCGGTGCGCCGGATGCGAGGGCCGGAGCTCGGGCTCATCTTCCAGGAGCCGATGACCCGGCTGAATCCGCTCCTCCGGATCGAAGGCCACTTCCGCGAGACGCTCGAGCAGCACGAGCCGAACCTGACCGACGCCGAGGTCCGGCGGCGCTCGCTCGAGACCCTCGGCCGGATGGGGATCCCGCCGACCCGGTTCCGCCAATACCCGCACGAGTTCTCCGGTGGGATGCGGCAGCGGATCATGATCGCCCTCGCGCTCGTCCTGCGGCCGAAACTCCTCGTCGCCGACGAGCCGACAACCTCGCTCGACGTGATCGTGGAGGGGCAGATCCTCGCGCTCCTCGCCGACCTGAAGAACAACTTCGGGACCGCGCTGCTCCTGATCACGCACAACCTCGGGATCGTCGCGGAGTCGTGCGACCGGATGGCCGTGATGTACGCCGGCCGGATCGCGGAGGAGGGGCCGGTGCGCGAGATCTTCGCCGAGCCGGCGCACCCGTACACGCGGGAGCTGCTGCGCTCGACCATCTCCCTCGACACGACCGAGCTGCACTCGATCCCCGGTGCGCCGCCGAACCTCATCGATCCGCCGCCGGGGTGCCGGTTCCATCCGCGTTGCCCGAACGCGATGACGGTCTGCGCCCAGCTGGAGCCGATTGAGCAGCGGTTCGAGGACGGCCGCCGCGTCCTCTGCTGGCTGCACGGGCCGAACGATCGCATTCCGGCCGGCGGTGGCGCGCCGCTCGAACGCGAGCTGCTCGGAGTTGCGGATGAGGCCTGAGGCGGCGGTCGCGAGGCCGGACATCGCCGAGGGCGAGCCGCTCGTCTCGATCCGCGACCTGCGGACGTACTACTCGATCCGCGGCAGCTTCGCCGACCGGCTCGTCGGCCGCGAAGGCGGGGTCGTCAAGGCCGTCGACGGCGTCTCGCTCGACGTCCGCAAGGGCGAGGTGCTGGGGCTCGTCGGCGAGTCCGGCAGCGGCAAGACCACGCTCGGGAGGACGATCCTCGGTCTCGTCCGTGCGACGTCCGGCGTCGTCGAATTCGAGGGACACGACGTCGCGCACGTGCCCGAGCGGGAGTTCCGCGCGCTTCGCCGCCGCATGCAGGTCGTCTTCCAGGATCCACACGCGTCGCTCAACCCGGCGATGACGATCGCGCAGGCGGTCGGCCATCCGCTCCAGATCCACGGCCTGGAACGGAACCGCGAGCGGCTGCGGATCAAGGTCGCCGAGGCTCTCGAGCGGGTTGGGCTGGCGCCAGCCGCGCAGTACATGGACAAGTACCCGAGCGATCTCTCGGGCGGGCAGAAGCAGCGCGCGGTCATCGCCCGCGCGATCATCCTCAACCCGGTTCTGCTCGTCGCAGACGAGCCCGTGTCGATGCTCGACATGAGCGTCAGGGCCAAGATCCTCGAGCTCATGGCCGAGCTGAAGCGCGACTTCGATCTCACGTATCTCTACGTGACCCACGACCTCGCGACGGCGAAGTTCTTCTGCGACCGGATCGCGATCATGTATCTCGGCCGGATCGTCGAGATCGGGGATGCGGCGTCGATCTACGCGGATCCCAAGCACCCGTACACGAAGGCGCTGCTCCGTGCGATTCCCGAGCCCGACCCGGCGCGGGCAGTGCCGCGGGACCTGCCGCGCGGCGAAGTCCCGGACGCCGCGTCGCCGCCGCTCGGCTGCTCCTTCCATCCGCGCTGCCCGCTCGCGTTCCAGCCGTGCGGCTGGGAGTCTCGCGATCTCCGCGACCTGCTCGAGGCGCGCTGGGCGCGGAAGGCGGGCGAGGCGGGAGTGGAGGAGGAAGAGGCGCTGTTCGGCAATCTCGACGCTCTCTCCGCGCCGCTGATCTCCGCGCGGCTCACGCCGCCGCGCGGCCGGACCGCAGCGGAGATGCTCGCCGTGCTCGAGCGGATCCGGACAGAGGATCCCGACGAGCCGTTCTGGAAAGGTGTGCGGCGGCTCGAAGCGGTCGACGGCCGGCTCGAGCTCGACTTCCACGAGCCGCACGACCCGACCCTCGGGCAGTCGGGCGACGTCGAGGTGGCCTGCCACCTCTACAACGCCCCGGCCTAGCCGCCCCGGGGAACCGCCTCCGCCGCATGAAGGATCGCCGTGCGCGCGAGCGGCGCGACCCGCAGCTCGGGCGGCGGGCGGCGGAGGAACGAGTCGATGAGGAGCACTTCGTCGAGCTGGAGCTCGCCGCCTGCTGTCGCGGCGCGTCTCGCAGCGGCGAGGCCGGCTTCGACTTCGAGCGCGGCGCCGCCTCCAGGCGGCAGCGTTCGCTCCGCGACGACGCCGCCACCGGCGACGAACACCGCGGTGACGTAGCTCTCCTCGGCAGCGGGTACAAGGAGGCAGCACTCCATCCGCCGCAGCCGCTCGAGCCGTTCGAGCTCGCGGCAGACGCGTTCGAGCGCTCCGATCCGGTCGCGGAGCCTCGCCGCGTCCTCGAAGCGGCGCGCGTCCGAGAGCTCGCGGAGACGGCGTCGCAGCCGGGGCAGCGCGGCGGACGGCGACACGAGCTCGTCCGGCTTCAAGGCCCGCGCCGCGAGCTGCGCCTGCCGCCGCGAGCGCAGCGGGCCGAGCGGGGACGGCTGCGTCGACGCGACGACGGAGTCGCCGCGCGCTCGCAGCCAGACATGGCGCTCCGGCCGCGAGACGCGCGCGTTTCCCGGCGGGCGCAGCTCCCGGATCAGCCGCAGCTCCGCGAGCGCGGCTTCGAGCTCCGACCCGAGGACGCGCCACTCGATCCGTTCCGTCGCGCCGAGCGCCGCCTCGACCGCGGGGCGTTGCCGGTCGCTGCGGAAGTAGGAGCGAAGCCGCGCCCGCAGGTCGCGAGCCCGGCCGACGTAGAGCACCTGGTCGCCGCGGCCGCGGAAGAGGTAGACGCCGGGACTGGTCGGAGCGCCGAACGCGAGATGGCGCTTGTCGAGGAGCCGGCGGTTGCGCGTCGCGGCGAGCGCGCCGAGATCGGCGACCGTCCGTGCACCGCGTTCCTGCGCGAGCCCGATCAGAGCGAGGAGGAGCTCGGCCGTCGCGCGCGCATCGGGGAGCGCCCGGTGGCAGGGCCGCTCGGTCGTCCCGAGGAACCACGAGAGCTGCCCGAGCGAGAAGCCCGCGACGCGCCCCGCAAGCAGCTTTCGCGCGAGGAGCACCGTGTCGACGACCGGTGCGGCGATGCGCGAGCCCGTCAGCAGCTCCGTCTCGCGGTCGAGGAAGGCGAGGTCGAAGCGCGCGTTGTGGGCGACGAGCACCGCGTCGCCGGCGAAGTCGAGGAAGCGCCGCACGGCCTCCTGCGGCCGAGGCGCTCCGCGGAGCTGCTCGTCGCGCAGGCCGGTGATAGCCGACGCGCCCGGCGCGATTCGCATTCCCGGGTTGACGAGCGTCTCGAACTCGCCGGCCGGCTCGAGCGCCTGGATCCGCACCGCTCCGATCTCGCAGATCCCCGACTGGCCGGGCCGGAGCCCGGTCGTCTCGAGGTCGACGACGACGTACGTTGCGTCCTCGAGCAGGAGGCCGGCGCCGGGCGGCTGTGCGAGCCCGACCGTGTCGCCGTTCCATGCGAGGCGCGCGTCGGCCTCGACGACCTCGCTGAGGAGCGAGCGCGCGAGCGCGACAGGAGCCTGGCGCAGCGCGAAGAGCTGGCGCGCCGCGTCCTCGGCGGCCACCGGCCCGCGCCGCTCCTCCACGAGTTCCACCAGCCGGTCGGCCGCGTCTAGCCTGAGCTGCATGGCGGAGAGCGTAGGCGAACATACGTTTGCGCGCCAGCTGGCACCACTGCGGGCGGAACCGAGAGACGATGCCGAGCAGGTCACGCAGGCGCGCGCCGGCGAGCCGCTTCGCGTGCTTGAGGAGCGCGGCGAGTGGGCGCGCGTCGAGACCGCGTACGCGTATCCCGGCTGGATCCGCCGCGAGGCACTTGGTGGCGACGCCGACCCGGAATGGCTCGCGGCGCGGGGGGCCGATCCGGTCGCCTACGCGCGGTCGTTGCTCGGAACCCGCTACGAATGGGGAGGAATGACCGCTGCGGGTATCGACTGCTCTGGACTCGTCCACATGTCCTTTCGGGCGACCGGCACGCTCGTTCCCCGCGACGCCGACGAGCAGGAGGCGGCGGGCGAGAAGCTCGGCGAAGACGAGCTCCGTGCCGGTGACCTCATCACGTACGGACCGCCGGAAAGCGCCGATCACATCGCGTTCTGGCTCGGCGGCGGGCGCATCCTCCACTCGACGCGCCGCGAGGGCGTCGACGGCGTCGTGGAGGAGGACGAGCCCGCGGAGCTGCGTGCGCGCCGCCGCGCCCTCGTCCGCTTCGGCGCTTTCGTAGCGGCTCTGTCGTTCTTCGCCCTCGTCGGTTGCGGGAGCCAGGAGAGCGCCGCTCCGCCCGGCACGACGCATGCCACGACCGTGACGGTCGCGGCTCCGAAGCCCGCGAAGCCCACCGGCGCACCGCACGCCTTCCCCGACTTCCGGATCGCGATGGACGAGTCGACGGACTACCTCGACCCGGGCCTGTCGGACTCGACCGAGGGCTGGGGCGTCATGTGGAACGTCTACCTACCGCTCCTCGGCTACAAGCACGACAGCGGGCTGGACGGCGCGAAGCTCGTCCCCTACCTTGCGCGGGCGCTGCCGACCGTCTCGCCGGACAAGCGGACGTACACGCTGACGCTGCGCAAAGACCTCCATTACTCGAACGGGACGCGCGTCAAGGCGGGCGACTTCAAAGCAGCGATCGAGCGGGACTTCATCCTCGACTCGGCCGGTGCCGGCCTGTTCCGCGACATCATCGGCGCGAAGGGGTTCGCGCAGCGCCAGAAGGGCGGCATCCCCGGGATCGTCGTCAACGACAGGAAGCGGACGATCGTCATCCATCTCCGCGCGCCCGAGGGCGACTTCGAGAACATCCTCGCGTCGGAGTTCGCCGCTCCCGTCCCGGCAAGCGCGCCGCGCGCCGACACCTCGCTCCACCCGCTGCCCGCGACGGGGCCGTATGTGATCCAGAGCTACCAGCCGCGCGCGCGGATCGTCGAGGTGCGGAATCCGTATTTCCACGCCTGGCAGTTCCACGGCGCGGTGCCGGCCGGCAATCCCGACCGCGTCACGTGGGACGTCGTCCCGAACGCCGGTGTCGCGCTGCGCCGCGTCATCCAGGGCAAGGACGACTGGATGAGCTACTGGCCGGTTCCGAGCAAGCGGCTGGCGAGCATCCAGAGGAAGTACCCGAAGCGCCTCGAGAAGTTCACGACGCCGAACCTTCTCTACTTCTTCATGAACACGCGTGTCGCGCCGTTCGACAAGCTCGCGGTGCGGCGGGCGGTGAACTACGCGATCTCGCGCCGGACGCTGGTGGAGCTCGCGGGCGGGCTCGCGAAGCCGACGGAGAACGTCCTGCCGCCGGACTATCCGTCCTTCCGCCGGCATCACCTCTACCGGCACGACCTGCGCCTGGCGCGCAAGCTTGTGCGCGAGTCGGGTGAGCGCGGGAAGCGCGTTGTCGTCTGGAACCACGACGTCGCCGCCGACCTGCCGTTCACCGAGTACCTCGCCTCCGTCCTCCGCAAGCTCGGCTTCAAAGTCCGCGAGCGCGTCCTGACGGCGAGCGACTACTGGGCGACGCTGGGCGAGGGGACGACGCGCGCGCAGATCGGCTTCGCCGACTGGTTCCAGGACTACCCGCACCCGCTCGACTGGTTCGGCGTCCTGCTCAACGGCCAGCAGATCCGGCCGACGCACAACGACGACTACGCGTACTTCGACTCGCCGTCGGTCAATCGGAAGATCGACGCGCTGACGCGCCAGCCGAAGCTCACCTCGAAGGTGGACGCGCGCTGGGCGCAGCTCGACCTGCAGGTGATGCGCCTCGCACCGTGGGCGCCGTTCCTCAATCGCAAGGAAACCGACTTCTTCAGCGCGCGCGTCGACCTCGGCTGCTACGTGAACAACGTCCTCTACGAGTTCGACTACGCGACGATCTGCGTGCGGCCGGCACGGTCGAGTTAGCGACTCCCGCTAAAGGGGGAGTGCTGCCGCGCCGATACTCGGCTCGTGGACGCTGCTGAGCGCAAGGAGATCCTCAGCCGGTACCTCACGCACTCGCGCCGCTTCGAGGAAGTGGCGGCGCGCCGGCGCGGGGGGCCCGGCGGGGACGTGATCTCGCTTCAGACCCCGACACGCGCGCTCGAGCAGGAGCCGACGGGGCGGGAGATCGAGGTGCTGCAGCTCATCTCCGACGGCCTCGTGAACCGGGAGATCGGCGAGCGGCTGTTCCTGTCGGAGGAGACGGTGAAGTCTCACGTCCGCCATCTACTCGCGAAGCTGCAGGCGCGCTCGCGTGCTCATGCCGTTGCCGTCGGCTTTCGTCGCGGGCTCATCGCCTAGCACGCACTCGTCCACAGGAGCAAGCCGCAGGCTGTGGACGAGGAAAAAACGGGCGCCGGGTGAAGAACACCCGGCGCCCGTGAACTGCTGCCGTCATCCCGCTATCCGCCTTGTGCCTTTCCCCCAGCCGGGGGATGATCACAGGCTGTGGATAACGGACTATCCGACGGCTCTACCAGATCTTGCCCTGGCCGACCGCGGCAGAGCGGACGGCAAGGCGGATAAGCGAACGACGCATTGAGAACTCCGATCGATCGGGGACTGACGGCAGCCGCAGCGTATACCCCTTCTGGGGGATACGCAAGGCTGGCTTCAATCGTGCGTCGGTCTAGTCCCGTCGACAGACGAAGCGCCGCTTGGGCGGTCGTGCTGGCGGTCGCATCCGCAGGCGCCGTTGCTGCGCTTTGGATGGACGGTTACCGGCTGCCGCCTCTCTGGGCAGTTGTCGTGCTCGGTGCAGTTGCTGCAATTGCCGAACGACAGAGCGTGGCCGTGACGGAGCGCGCCACGATGTCCGTCTCGTTTCTCCCCGTTGTGTTTGCGGCCGTCGTATTCGGCCCAATCGGGGGCTTCGCGGTCGGTGCGATCTCTAACGCCTGGGACATCCGCGAATCGCGACTGAAATGGGCTGTCTACACGCCGATTGGAGGCTTGATGGCGGCGGCCGCCGGCCTAGCTGCCGCCCCCTTCTTGCATGGCGCAAATGACGTGGGCACGTACTTCCTCGCGAGTTTGGCAGCCTCGGTCGCCGACCAAGCCGCTGAGGCCGTGCTGGTCGCCGGGACGGGTATCGTCCGCCGCGCCGATTGGAAGGCAGGTCTCGCGGCCATCGGAGCTGTCTCGTTGCTGACGGTTCCGCTCTACGTGCCGATCGTCGCGCTGTTCGTTTACGGGTATCACGCGTACTCGCTCCGGCTCGTCCTCGTCGTATTCGTCCCAACACTCGCGGCTCAGCGCCTTCTTCACCTCTATCAACAGGAAAAGGAGGCGTCACGAAGCCTGGAAGCAGCAAACGCCCGACTTAGGACCGCAAATGCGCGCTTTGCCACAGGGCTCGTGGCGATGCTCGAGGAGAGCGACCCTTACACCGCGGGTCATTCGCTAGCGGTAGCAACCTATTCGCACGACATCGCCGAACGGATGGGGCTTGCGGACGACGATCGCAATCTCGTACATCTCTGCGCGTTGGTACACGACATCGGCAAGTACCGTCTTCCGGCCGCACTCCTGGAAAAGAACGGACCACTGTCGCTCGAGGAGCGGCGGCTGATGGAAAAGCATCCCGAGTACGGAGAGCAGCTCCTTCGGAAGGTCGAGGTCGAGGACCACGGACGGATCGGCCGAATCGTCCGGCACCACCATGAAAGGATCGACGGCGAGGGCTACCCCGACGGCCTTCGTGCGGACGAAATCCCGCTCCTGTCGAAGATCATCTCCGTCGCAGACGCCTATAACGCGATGACGTCCGACCGCCCGTATCGTGACAAGCTTCCGAGCCGTGTCGCGCGCCTTCGCCTGGCGCAGGCTGTGGAAAGCCAGTTCGACACCGCAGTGGTCGCGGCGTTCGAAGCGGTGTTGACTTCGGAAGACGAGGCATATCGGACTGCGCTCGGCGAACGCTTTCGGTTCGACCACGAGGAACCCGCTGGCGAGTTTGAGTCTGATGTCACGCTGGTCGAGGCGCTAGCAGTCGACGCAGGGAACTAGTCCCGCTCGTTGTCCCAAAGCCGCGCGGCCTCGATGCGCGATCTAACCCCGAGCTTCTCGAAAATGTGTTTCACGTGAACCTTGGTCGTCGAGAGGCTGATGTACAAGAGCTTTGCGATCTCGTCGTTCGTCAGACCCTGAGCAATTAGCTCGTGTACTTCGCGCTCGCGCGCCGACAGAACCCCGCGCGGTCTTGCCTCGCGCGGAATCGGTACGCCTGCGCGCCGGGCGATATCGCGATCATTTGCCCCGATCAGCAGCGGCAACATCCGCTCGCGTCGCTCCGAGTCCTCCATTAGGACAGCCGCCAGATCAGGGCACGCGCGCCAAGCGACCACCAGTGCGTTCCATACGCCAAGCGTCGCTATCTCCTCATACGCCTCAAGCGCCTGCTTCCGGTTGCCCTTATGAATACTTTCCACGGCTGAGGCGCCGGCGAGAAGTGCTCGCGTTTCGACTCCGCGCGAGCAGTGCCGAGCTGCGTCGGCATAGTGCTCAGCCTCTCTCCCACGCCCGAGTGCCGCAAGCACTAAGGCATGCAATGCGCGATGTTCCCCGCGTTGGGTCACCCCGGCGCGCGGATCCTGCCCGCTCATGAGTGTGTTGGAAGCTCGCTCGAGATCGCCCTCGGCGATGTGAAGGGTTGCGGCGTAGATCGATCGCTGGCATTCAACAAACGGGTCTGGTGATGACGAAAGACAGCGCTCCAACACGGTAAGGGCTCGACGCGCCTCGGGGAGGCGTCGAAGCCCGGCGAGCGCCCAGGTCTTGTTCGCGAAGCCGTAACAGACTACGAACTCGAATCCATATTCCTCTGCAAGGCTCAGTTCTTTCTCAACAGCAGCCAACCCCTCTCCATAGCGCCCTGCGGCGATCAACGCCGAGGCATAGAGATTCAGCACCGAACTCTGCGCATACGGATCGGTGGCCTTGTCCAGCGCCGCGATCCTTGCCTCAGCCTCCTCGAGCCGCTCCGTCAATCGCCCGACTAGGAGACCGAGGTGAATGTGGCCAGTCGCGACGCGTAGCGAGTGGTCGAACCCGCCTCTCGGGAGCTTCTCGAGTTGATCGAAGAGGGGTTCGGTTCCTGCATCTTCGCTGGCTGCCGCCGCCGCTACCTTCAGCCATAGCAGGTCGGCCTTGGTTTCGTGCTTCTTTGCATTCTCCTCGGCTTGGGCGAGATGTCTGTCGCGGACGCCTGGGCGGTTTCCGAGGTGAGCTGCCCGAGCGGCGAGTAAGTCCGCCCTAGCCGCGATGTCGCCGTCTAGATCCTGCGCTGCTTGCGTCGCGATCGCCACAGCAGCGTCGAACTCTCCGCGGCGCAACAGGAATTCGCTCTCTGCAAAGGACACCAGAGGCCCCTTCGCGTGCGCGGCGCGGGCGGACATGACCCAGCGCTCCAGGCTGCTCGTGCGGCCTGCGGCGAGGAGATCGTCCAATGCGACGCCGATCGCGTCGGCGACGAAGACCGGATCCAGAGACAGCTCCCCGACCGACAGCGCTTCATCCCACAGCCGGAACTCGAACAGGCGGCGGCACCGCGTCAGGAGGTGCGACCGCGTTTCGTCGTCGACTTCGCTGAAGCGCTGGATCAGCAGATCGCGCAGCAGTGGGTGGAAGAAGAGGGCGCTCCGCTCGGTGATTGCCAGCAGGCCGCGCGCGGAGGCGTCTGCTAGGGCCGCTTCGCCGCCGTCGCCGAGGAGCTGTTTCGCGCGCTCGAGCTCGACGACCGAGGCAACGGCGAGGAGCATCAGAGCCTCTCGCGTCTCCGGCTCCGCGGACGCCACGAGCTCGCTGGCGAGGAATTCGTAGAGCGTGTGCGACACGAGCCGGTCGGACGTGAAGTCCACCTCGCCGCTCATCGCCGCGAGGCCCAGCACCGCCGGCCAGCCGGCGGCCGTCCGCATCACGCGTGCGCGACCCGCGACCGCGCCGGCGGCAGAGAGAACCTCCGCGGCTTCGTCATCCGTCATCGTGAGCTCGTCCACGCCGATCTCGAGCCCCTCGCCGTAGACCTCGAGCCGCGGTACGAACCACTCAGGCCGCTCCCGCGTCGTGATCACGAAACGAATGTGGAGGCCGTCGACGAGCATCGAGAGAAACTCCTCAGCCTCCGGTGTCTCGGCCGCCTCCCACTCGTCGACGATGATCAGGATGTCCTCCTCCAGCGGCTCGAACGTGCGCACTACCGCCCGGCCGAGCGGCTTAGGGCTGGGATTCACGGAGGCGATCGACGCGACCTTGCCCGGCTCCCGCGGCAGGTCGGGCGCGAGCGAGGCGAGGAGCTCGTCGAACTGAACGGCGAGAAGAGCGACATCGCCGGAGGCGCGCGTCGTGCGGTATCAGGCGACCTGTCCTGACTGCTTTTCCGACCACTGGCGCGCGAGCGTCGTCTTCCCGTACCCCGCCGGGGCCGCGAAGACGGCGACGCGCGAGCCGCCACCTTCCTCGAGGCGCGCAATCAGCCTGGGGCGCTCGATGATGTGCGCGAGCGCGGGCGAAAGCGCCGGTGAGATCGTCTCCACCATTCCCCTGATCGGGCGTAGGCCGCCCGAGACGCGCCAACCCTACTCCTCTCCGACAGGCTTGTCACGGATGCCGCAAGCGGGGGCCCCGCGCCCGGTGTAGGCCGGGCGCGGGTTCGCCGTCAGCCCCCGATGCCGGCCAGGGCCGGCACGGGCTCCTGGGCGAGGGCGAGGGGGTCCTCGCCCGTGAGGGCCCTGAATGCGGCAGGGATCTGCCGCCGTCTCGGCACGCCGAGCTTCTGCCGCAGCACGTCGCAGTGCGCCTTCGCAGTTCGCGGCGAGATGCCGAGCTGCTCGCCGACCTCATCGTTCGAGCACCCGCGTGCGATCAGCTCCACGATCTGCAGCTGGCGCTCGGTCAGGCCGGGCCGTCTTTCGTCTCTACTGGTCATGGCGCGGCAGGCTAAGCCCACGCGGGAGGGCGAGCTATCGGCCGACGGGAGTATTCGCCCGGGCTGTGTGGGAACCGCCCACGAAGCTCGCCTCGTGGCCACGGCGGTTCGCCTCGGTGAGCTCCTCCTGCGTCAGCGCGCCGACGCGCAGCAGCAGGTCGAACTCGTCGCGCAGGTGGGTGCGCATCATCTCCGGGCCGTCGGTCGCGATCGTGAACAGGACGCCGTTCTCGACGAAGGTGCGGAAGGTGTCGCGCACCGCGTCGTCGTCGGGCAGCGCCTTCGTCAGGAGGTTGGAGGTCGGGCAGATCTCGAGCACGACCTCGCGCTCGCGCAGCTCCTTCATCAGGCCGGCGTCGCCGGCGGCGAGGATCCCGTGTCCGATCCGGTCGGGGCGCAGCAGTTCGAGCACCTCGCCGATCTCCTCCCGGCCGAACTCGCCGCCCTCCTCGCCGACATGGATCGTTACGCCGAGCCCAGCGGCGCGCGCCTCCTCGACCATCGGCTGCACCTGCGAGTAGTCGTAGCGTCCGCCGCCCGGCCGCGGCCCGGCGATGTCGATCCCGACCACGCCGCGCGGCGCCCAGCGAATCGCCTTCTCCACGATGATCTGGTTCTGCCGCGCCGTGAACGTCCGGTCCATCATCAGGATCAGGCCCGCGCGCACCTGGGGGTATTCGAGACTCGCGACGTCGAGGCCGCGGATCGCGGCGAGGATGATGTGGTCGAGGTCGCGCTCGCCGCCGCGGTTCCTCTTCATCGGGTTGAAGCGGAGCTCGAGCGTCGTGATCCCCTGCGAGCGGTACGCGCCGCCGATCGCGCCGTGCACAGACACTTCGACGGCGAGCGGGCTCGACTGGATGAGCTCCGTCCAGTGGTAGATCGCGTCGAGCGCGTCGAGGTCGGGGACGCCGCGCGGGTCGGAGACGGTGACGAGCCGGTCGAAATCCCAGAAGTCCTTGACCGGTAGCGCGATCCCTTGCTCGTGGGCGAGCGACCAGAGAGTCTCGGACGGGACCGAGCCGCCGAGATGGGTGTGCAGCTCGGCGAGGCCCCCGTCCATCCGCGAATCTTAGTCCCAGCCTACGACCGCCCAGCGCCGGCGGGCGAAGCGCGGCCAGAGGAGCGCGAGCCGGGCGGCGATGAGGATGTCGAGCGCCGCCCAGACGCCGATCACTCCCCAGCCGAGCGCGAGTGCGAGGGCTGCGAGCGTGATGAAGACAGCGCTCGCAGCGAGCATCGACCACATCAGGTACCGCGTGTCGCCGGCGCCGATCAGGATCCCGTCGAGCGCGAAGACGGCGCCGCCGAGCGGCTGCATCGCGGCGAGGAACGGCCAGAGGAGCGCGGCCTGATGGAGGACGCGCGGGTCGCTCGTGAATGCCGCGGGCAGCGCGTGGGAGAGAGGAGCGAGGATCGCCGCGAAGGCCGCGCCGATCGCGACCGACCACCAGATCATCCGCGTCGCGGCCGCGTGCGCGCCGTCGGCGTCGCCGGCACCGAGCATCCTCCCGACGATCACCTGCCCGGAGATCGCGAGCGCATCGAGGATCAGGGCCAGGAAGATGAAGAGCTCGTACGCGATCTGGTGCGCTCCGATCTCCGCGTCGCCCATCCGCGCGAGGACGGACGCGGCGACGAGGAACGAGGCGTAGAGCGCCGCGGTGCGGACGAAGATCTGCCGGCCGACGCGCACCATCGGCCGCATCTCGCGCCAGCTCGGCCGGCGCGACGGCGCGTGCGGCCGCAACAACTCGGCGACGAACGCGACGCCCATCCCGGCCTGGGCGATCGCGGTTCCGGCTGCCGAGCCCGCGATTCCCCAGTGGAAGCCGTAGACGAACAGCACCTCGAGGACGAGGTTGACGGCGTTCGCGACGACGACGATCTCGAGCGGCCGGCGGAGGTTCGAGACGCCGCGGAGGTAGCCCTGGCCGGCGAGTGCGACGAGGGCGGCGGGAAGCCCGATCGCGGCGATCCGGAAGTAGACGAGCGCCAAGTGGCCGGAACGGCCGTGGCCGCCGAGCCCGCTCAGCAGCGGCGCGGCGACGATCTCGCAGCCGACGAGCAGGACGAAGCCGATCCCGAGCGAGGCCCAAAGCGCCTGCGCCGCGAGTCGCGCCGCGTCCTCCTCCCGGCCGGCGCCCGACGCGCGCGCGACGACAGCCGTCGTCCCGTAGGTCAGGAAGTTGAAGATCGTGAACGCGCCCGCGAGAACGGTGCCCGCGAGGCCGAGCGCGGCGATCTGGGGGCGGCCGAGGTGGCCGACGATTGCGGTGTCGGCGAGTACGTAGAGAGGCTCGGCCGCGAGCGCGCCGAGGGCGGGCAGCGCGAGCCGGAGGATCTCGCGGTCGTGAAGCGAGCGAAGGCGCATCGGGGCCGCCGACGATAATGGGCCGATGGAGCCAGGGACATCCGAGCCGGACGGCGCGCCTCCGCCCACCAACCGTCTCCGCCGCCCGCCCGCCGGTCCGCTGGTTCGCGTCGGCGCCGGTCTCGTCCTCCTCGGCGGGCTCGCTGCGCTCGTGTGGTGGAGACACGGAAGCCTCTCGGCGATCGGGACCGCGTTCTCCCACGTCCGCTGGCAGTGGGTCGTCGTCGCGATCGCGCTCAACCTGCTGTCGGTCGTCGTCCGCGCGCTCGCCTGGACGACCGTGATCCACTCCGCGATGGAGCCGCCGCGGCCGAACGCGCCGCTCGTCTTCTCCGCGTTCTCCGTCGGGCTCTTCGCCAACGCCGTCCTGCCGGGGCGGATCGGCGAGCTCGCGCGCGTCGCCGTGCTGACGCGGAAGCTGCCGGGGCGGAAGGGAGCGTGGGCGACGCTCGTCGGGACGGTGTTCGCGCACCGCGTCTTCGACATCGTCCCCGTGCTCCTGCTCGTCCTCTACGTCGTCGCCACGGCGAACATCCCGACGTCGGCGCAGGAGAGCCTGCTGGCCGTGATCGCCTTCGGCGTCGGCCTCTTCGTGTTCGCATTCGTTTCCGCCCGGAGGCCGGCGCTCGTCTCGCTCGAGCACCTCGGCCCGGTGCGCCGGCTGCTGGCGATGGGGCGCGCGGGCCTGCACGTGATGCGCTCCCCCGGCGCCACCGCGCTCGCGATCTTCTTCCAGATCTGCGGCTGGACGTGCCAGATCTTCGCCGTCTACACCGCGATGCGTGCCTTCGACATCCATGCGCCTCTGCCGGCAGCGGGCGTCGTCCTCCTGCTGATGAACGTCGTGACGATCTTCCCGTTCTGGCCCGGCAACGTCGGCCTCGTGCAGGTCGCGATCGCGTCGGCTCTCGCCGGCTACGGCGTCGCGTACAGCGTCGGCGTCGCGTACGGGTTCGGGCTGCAGGCGATCGAGGCTTCGGTCGGGATCGGCGTCGGGCTCCTCTTCCTCGCCCGTGAGGGACTCTCGTTCACCATGCTGCGCGTCATGCCGTCGGCGGCGCAGGCGGAGCTGCCCGAGGATGGGGAGCGCCGTCGTCGGGGCGAGACTGAGAGCGCGGCGGCGGGCTAGGAGGGCGCGGCAGCTTCCGGCTCGGGGCGTTGCTGCTCGGCCCGGCGTGCCAGTTCCTCGACCTTCCCCTGCGCGGCGTCGAGCCTGCCGCGGCAGAAGGCGTACAGCTGCTCGCCCCGCTCCCACAGCGCGAGTGCCTCGTCGAGCGGAACCTGCCCGCGCTCGAGCTGTTCCACGATCTGCTCGAGCTCCGCCTGGGCCTGCTCGAAGGTCGGCTCTTCGGGTTCGCTCACGGCGTCACCTCCTCCACGCGCGCACCGAAGCCGCCCTGCGCGAGCGCCACCTCGACGCGGGTGCCGGGCGAGACGTTCTCGCTCGACGAGACGAGGCCGGAATCCGTCCGGACGATTGCGTACCCTCGGCGGAGTGTTTGCAACGGTGACAACGCAACGAGCTTCGCGCCGGAATTCTCGAGCACCGCCCGCTTGCGCTCGACCGCGAGCGCCGGCGCCCGCCGGAGCCGTTCCCGCGCCCGCTCGAGGCGGATCCCTTCGCGTTCGAGGCCGAGCCGCGGTGCAGTCCGCAGCCGCTCGGCCGCCCGCGCGAGTCTCGCCGCATCCCGCTCGAGCGAGCGCCGGACGTCGCGCGCGAGCGTCTCGCGCGCGCGGTCGAGCCTGCCGGACAACTGAATGAGGTCGGGGACGACGAGCTTCCCGGCGGCCGTCGGCGTCGAGGCGCGGACATCGGCCGCGAGGTCGCACAGCGGCGTGTCCTGCTCGTGGCCGACGGCCGAGACGACGGGAACCCGGCACTCGGCCATGGCGCGGACGACGCGCTCGTCGCTGAACGGGAGCAGATCCTCGAAGCTGCCACCGCCGCGCGTCAGGACGATGACGTCGACGTCCGGCTGCTCGCAGAGGGCGTCGATCGCCGCGACGATCTCTCCCGCTGCGCGCGGTCCCTGGACGTACGTCTCCGCGACGAGAACCGACGCCGGCGGGAAGCGTGTCTGGATCGTCGTCACGACGTCCTGCTTCGCCGCGGCGTCGTTCCCGGTCACGACGCCGATCCGGCGCGGCAGGAAGGGAAGCGGTCGCTTGCGCTCCGCCGCGAAAAGCCCTTCGGCCGCGAGCTTCGTCTTCAGCCGTTCGAGCGCCGCGAGGTGCGCGCCGAGCCCGAACCGCTCGATCGTCAGGGCGCGCAGCTTGAAATCGCCGCGCTGCTCGTAGAGCTCGGGGCGTCCGAAGACGTGCACGCGCTCCCCGTTCTCCAGCTCGAGCTGGAGCGCGTCGAACTTGCCACGCGACATCGTCACGCCCGCCGAAGAGCCGTCGGAGGGATCCTTGAGCGTGAAGAAGACGGTCGCCCAGCGCTCGTGGCGCCGGAGCTCCGTCACCTCCCCCTCGACCCAGACGCTCGGCAGGCGCCCGAGCCACTGCGCGACGCCGCGATTGAAGGCCGCGACCGAGTAGACGGTGCGGTCGTCGTACGGCAGCGCCTCGACCTTCGCCATGGGCGCAGCGTACTCGCGGTTGAGATCGGGTTAGAGCAGGATCTCGGCCGCGGTCTCGTGCGCGCAGCCCTTGCCGATCATCGCGCACGCGGTGTGGAGATCGGCCTCGCTGACCGCGAGACGCTCGGCGAGCGAGAGGGGGTAGCCGGCCTCGATCAGGATGTGAAGCCGCCAGCTCTCAACCTTCGACCGTTCGTCGATCAGGGGCTCGAGGATTTGCGTCGTCTCGCTCATGGCTCCACCAGTTCGTGGTGTTTCCGACGAACCCTGCCGTGGTTTGTTAGGTCAGGTTTTCGTTACGAATCGCCGACGGCGGCGGCGGACGGCAGGCGCCGCAGAAGATCCTGCAGCCGTGCCTCGAGGATCCCGCGCTCGGCGTCGACGTCTGCGTGAAGCTCGTCGATCCGCCTCCGTAGTTCCGACTCGAGCTCTGCGAGCTTCTGGTCGTGGGCGGCGACGACTTCTTCCTGCCGTCGCTCCAGGTCGGTCGTGATGTCGGAGATACGGCGCTCGAGCCGCTGCGCGCCGGCGTCGCCGACGTGGGCGAGCTTCTCGGCGAGGACGGTCTCGGCCTCGCGCGCGAAGGTGCTCACCGAACGGTCGAGCTCCCGCGCGAGCCGCTTCGCCGCGTCCTCGCGCGAGGTCTTCACGACGGCCGCGAACTGCTGCGCCGCCTCGGCGGCGTATGACGCGACGGCTCGCTCCACCGAGCGTTCGAGCTGCTCGACCTGGCGGCGGGCTACGTCCTCAAAGCCTGCGCGGATCCGCTGAACGGCCTCGGCCTCCTCGCGCTGCGCGTGCTCGGTGAGCTCCCGCTCGCGGCGGGAGAGCCGCTCCTCGAGCTGGCTGAGCGCGCGCCGCCGCTCGGCGCCGTGGGCCTCGAGCTCCGACCGGGCGATGGAAAGCGCCTCTTCCAGTGCGTGGTCGACGTCGGAGCGGAGCCGCGAGAGCGCTGTCCGCTGCTGCTCGCTCTCGGTCGTCATGCGTTCCGAGTCGGCGAGCAGCCGTTGCTCGACCTCCGAGAGAAGCTGTTCCTGGCGGCGGCGAAGGTCGGTGATCTGTGTCTTCGTGCCCTCCGCGGCGCGTTCCAGGTCCTGCGCCCAGGATGCGAGCCGCTCCTCCACCTGCGCCTGCGTCTCGGCAAGCCGCGCCGTCAGGACGGCAGTAGCCTCCCCGCCGCGCTCCTCGGCCACCGCGCGGCGTTCCTCGGCGAGTTGGCGCTCCTGCTCTTCGAGGAGCGAACGGGAGTCGGCCCGGGCGCGCGCCAGCGTGAGCTCGAGCTCGGTCGCGCGCGTCGCCTTCTCCCGCTCGACGAGCGCGAGGAGGTCGGTCTGTGCCTCGACGAGTCGCGCGTCCATCGCCGCGACGCGCTGCAGGGCGGCGCGCAGGAGGACCGCGGCGGTGGCGGCGACGAGGCAGCCCGTCAGTCCGCCCGCGGCGACCGCGAGCGGGCGCCCGTGCCGGAGCGCGAAAGCGACCCAGATCCCGATCGCTCCGGCGCCTTCCAGCCCGACGAAACTCGCGAGAAGCCAGGTCGGGCCACGGCGGAGCGCCGCAACTGCGAGGGCGAGCGCAGCGACGAGGACGCCGCCGGCGAAAACGAGATCGGCGAAGGTCGTCAGCGACATTCGCTCCAGTGTAGGCGGCGTTCAGACGCGCGCAAGAAGCAGCGCGGCAGCGATGAGGACGCTCGCCGCGGCGAGCAGCTTCAGCGAGGTCTCCGCGGCTCCTGCGATCGAGTCTGTGTCGAGCCTGACGCGCGTGCCGTCGTCCAGTTCCATCTCCCCGTCGATCGCCACGACCCGTCGCCGGACGAGCCGGACCGGCGTCGAAAGTTGTCGCTGTGCCCAGCTCGAGGCGAACGCGTAGGCGGCGGCGGCGAACGCGGCGCCGCGCAGCGTGTGCGCGGCGGCGAAATACGCGGTGAGGACGGGGAACGCGCCCCAGGCCGCCGGGAACCAAAAGCCGCCATGGAGCGAGCCGCCGAACAGCTCGAGGTTGTACGCGACGACGATGAAGCCGCCGACTGCGACGAAGGCGAGGAGCCAGAGGTCGCGCGAGACTGCGATCGCGCAGCCGATCGCGCAAGCGGCGCCGATCGATACTGCGGCGAGTGCGACGAGCGTCCGCGTCCGGATTCGCGTCTGCAGCGGTCTCCCGCTCAATTCGTCGAGCGCGTGCGCGCCGACCCCCATGGCGAGCGCGAACGCCAGCGTCGTCCAGCCGAGCAGCGCCCAGTCCATGCGCGGCGCGAGGGCGGCACCGACCGCGACATAGGAGAGGTGCCAGAGCGTGTACGGCGGATGGAGGAGGGTGACGTAGTCGCGCCAGCCGCCGGACTCGAGCGCGTAGAAGGCGGGGCGAGGCCGCGAGAGGTTCACGCGCGCCGTCCCCAGACGACGATGCCGCCGCCGACGCTGAGCCGGAGGGCCTGGACGCTCTCGATCCCGGCTTCCCGCCACGCCTCGAGCAGCGCCGGCTCCGGCCGGCGCGTCCAGAAGTCGCGGATGCTCGGCCCGAGGAAGCTCCCTACCTCGTGCCAGCCCGGCGCGATCACCGCGCCCGCCGCCGGCAGGCCGACGCGGACGTACAGCTCCCACAACGGCCGCCAGACGCCGCGCGGCAGGCCGAACTCCTGCATCGCGATCACACCGCCCGGCCGCACGACGCGCGCAAGCTCCCGCAGCGTCGCGGGGACGTCGTCGACGTACCGCAGGAGATACGTGAACGTAAGGGCGTCGAACTCGCCGTCCGCGAACGGAAGCGACTCGGCGTGTCCTTCGCCCAGCTCGATCCGGTCGGCGAGTCCCGCAGCCCCGACGCGGGCGCGGCCGGCCGCGAGCATCTCTGCGCTTTGGTCGACGCCGACGATGGTGCGCTCCGGCTCCGCGCGCGCCAGCTCGATCGCGACCGCCGCCGTCCCGCTCGCCACGTCGAGGACGCGCCGCGCATCCGGCGGGATCCGCGTGACGAGGAAAGCGCGCCAGCGCGGGTCCTGGCCGAGCGAGAGCAAACGCGCATAGCGGTCATACGTCCCGCCGAGCGGCGCGAACAGCTCGCGGGCGTGACGCGTCCGGGCGGTCGACTCCACGCGCCTATTCTCCCTGCATGGCTGTGGCGGACGACGTCGCGCGGATCGCGGCCGCAGCTGCCGCCTTCGCGGCGGACGGGGAGGAGCTCGCGGGCGTGCTCGTCGCGGAGACCCTTGGCCGCCGCGTCTACCTCTGCGCGTTCGCCTCGGCGGACGGCCACTCCTGGCTCGGGCTCGATGGCGACGCGCAGCCGATAAACGATGTTCGGCTCGTGCGGGAGGCGGTTTCGCTCACCGCGCTGTGCGAGGTGGCGGAGGAGTCGGCGGGCGGCGGCGATCTTGCCGAGCTCCGCGCGCGGCTCGCCAAGTTGCGCGAGACCGAGGCGCCGGAAGGGATCGAGGAGGCGGAGACGGCCGCGGCGGCGCTCGCCGAGACGCTCCAGCCGGTACCGTGCGTCGCGAGCGGGGCCTATCTCGACGCGATCGGCAGCGCCTCACGCCGCCTGGAGGGGGCGCTTGGCGCGAGCGTTGGTTCTCCCTTCGCGGCCGCCATGCAGTCGGCGATCGGAGCCGTCGAGGAGCTCACGGCCGATGTCGAGCGCTCATACAAGCTGCCGCTGAGCTGAGCCGCGCCGCTACCCTGGCCGCATGGAAGGTGGAGGATTCGGCTTGCCGTTCGGGGGCGACCCCGAGGAGATCATGCGCGGGCTGCGGGAGTTCGCAGAGCAGCAGGCGGAGAGCGTCCACGAGGCGCAGCGCGAGCAGTTCGCGACCCTCACGCTCAACACCGCCGTCGAACTGACCTCGGCAGCGCTGCAGCAGATGCAGCCGACGGGCGGCGTCGACGAGCAGACGATCGCCCTGCGCGACGCGATGCGCGTTCTCTTCCCCGAGGCGGTGGCGCTCGTCAGCGCCGCGCGCCAGGGGTTCATGCGCGAGAGCTAGCGGTTCTCGTCGCACCCGAGCGCGGCGCGCGCTTCTTCGCGAGATAGCCCGCGTGGCTGATCCCGAGCAGGATCACGAACGCGTCGTTCACGGCAGGAAGCGAGTGGACGACTGCCGGCCCCGCTCTGAGCCGGTCGGCGAGCGCGACCGCATAGGCGACGAGAAGCACGCCCGTGACGAGCACCATCTGGAGCTTTCCGAGATCCACGAGGTGGTCGAAGCCGTCGACCTCGTCGCTGACGAGATCCCGCCAGCTCGCCGTCTCCGGTGAGGCGTTCGTCGCGAGCTTGCCGGGCTGCCGGTTGAGGACATAGGGCGCCGCTGCGAGCGACGCCGTGCTCACTCCCATCGCCGCCCACAAGCCCTCCGGCACGGAAATCCCGAGCGGATTCGCCGCGCCCGCGGCGACGTTCGCCAGAGCAACGGCGAGGTAGGCGGACAGGATGAAGGCCGTCCAGAGCAGGAGCTGGAGTCGCGCGATGCTGAGCTTGTTCCGCGTGTCGACGAGGATGCCGCGCCAGTCGCCGGTGACGACGCGGCCGGTGACGAGGGCAATCCCGAACAGGAAGCCGAGCGTCGCGAGCCAGAGGAGAAGAGACGTTGCCATTTGCACTCCTTCCAGGGTGGAGTGCCGCAGCGTTGTCGCCGGGAAATTACACCGCCCGCGTAGAATCGCGCCGCCCGTGTCGCTCCTCGACTCCGCCATCGTCCGCCTCTTGCCGGCGGTGCCGAAGCCCGTGGTGCAGCTCTTCTCGGCCCGGTACATCGCGGGCGAGACGCTCGCCGACGCGGTCGCGGTCGTCCGCGATCTCAACACCGGCGGGAAGATGGCGACGGTCGACGTCCTCGGCGAGGAGATCACGCGCGAGGAGGAGACGCGCGCCATCGCGCAGGCGTACCGCGACGTCTTCGCCGCGATCGACGAGGCGGCACTCGACTCGAATGTCAGCGTCAAGCTCACAGCGCTCGGGCTCGGGCTTTCGTACGAGCTTTGCCGCGAGAACCTCCTCGACGTCGTGCGCACCGCGGCCGGCTACGGCAACTCCGTGCGCATCGACATGGAGGACTCGTCGACGACCGACGACACGCTGCGCCTCTATCGCGAGTTGCGCGAGGAGGGGCACGACAACATCGGCGTCGTCCTCCAGGCGCGACTGCGGCGGACGCTCGATGACATCGCCGCGCTCGCCGAACTTCGGCCGAGCGTCCGGCTCTGCAAGGGGATCTATCTCGAGCGAGGCGCGATCGCGTTCACGGAGTTCGAGGCGGTGCGCGCGAGCTACCTCCGCTGTCTCGACGCGCTCTTCGACGCAAGTTGCTATGTCGGCGTGGCAACCCACGACGAGTGGCTGATCGGCGAGTCGCTCGGGCGGATCTCCCAGCGGGGGCTCGGGCCGCTCGAGTACGAGCTGCAGATGCTGCTCGGTGTGCGGGAGGAGCGGCGCGACGAGCTCGTCGCCGCGGGTCACCGGCTTCGCGTCTACGTCCCTTACGGCGAGCAGTGGTACGCGTACTCGGTGCGGCGGCTCCAGGAGAACCCCGCGATGGCGGGGATGATTGCCCGTGCGACGGTGGGGCGCATCTTGCGGCTCGGCCGCTAGGCGGCTTTGCGCGCGTAGAGTAGGAACGTCGCCGGGATTCGCCGGTCGTGGCGGCGGCGGGACGTTCCGCCCGGGTACTCCTCGAGCGCGACGACGTGCAGCCCCGCCCGCGCGAGCGCGCTCACGATCTGCCCCATCCGCCACAGCCGGTCGGGCTCGGCGGGATCACGGAAGTAGTCGCTCCGCCAGCGGAGCAGCCCGTCGACGCAGTCCGCCACCGGGTGGTCGTCGAAGACGAGCAACTCCCCGCCGGCCTTGAGCGCCGCCGCGATTCCGCCGGCCCATGTCTCGAGATCGTGCAGCCGGTCGAGGACGCCTTCGCCGGAGTAGACGAGGTCGAAACGCGCGCGCCGCAGTTGTCGCGGCAGCTCCTGCGGGTCGCCGTCCACCCAGAGGATCTTCGGCCACCGCTCCCGCGCCGCCTCGAGCGCCCCGGCGCGCGGATCGACCCCGGTGACGACCGCCCCGAGCTCCGCGAGCGCGGCCGTCGCCTCGCCCGTCGAGCAGAGCAGGTGCAACACCTTCTTCTTTCCGAGCTCGCCTAGCGTCCTCGCCACGAGCTCAGGCAGCACGTCCGGCTCGTGATGCGCGCGGTGCCTGGCGTCGAACGCGCGGAGGTTCTCCTCGGTCGGCTCCATCGCGCTACGCGGGCAGCGAGTAGCCGCCGTCGACGACGAGCGTCTGGCCGCAGATCATCGCGGCGTCGTCCGAGCAGAGGAAGGAGACCGCCGCGGCCATGTCCTTTGGCTCGACGAGCCGGCCTGCGGGCGTCCGCTTGACGGAGGCGAGCATCTGCTCCTTGTTCGGGAACCAGTCGAGCGCCTCGGTGTCGACGACGCCGCCGGAGACGCAGTTGACGCGGATCCCGCGTGGTGCGAGCTCGACGCCGAGGTAGCGGACGGCCGTCTCGAGCGCCGCTTTCGAGACGCCGATCAGGACGTAGTTCGGGAGAACGCGCTGCGAGCCGAGGCTCGAGATCGCGACGATCGCGCCGCCCTCGTGCATCTGTGGCGCGGTGGCGCGGGCGAGGGAGAGGAGCGCGCGAGCGTTCGCGGCGAGCGTCCAGTCCCAGTGCTTGTCCTCGGTCTCGAGTGCGGACCGGATCACGCCCGTCGCCGCGTTGTGGACGACGATGCGGAACGGCCCGGTGGCGGCGAGCTTCGCCACCGTCTTCGCCTCGGCGACGTTGCCGCGCACGAGGACGGGCTCGGCGCCGGCGTCGCGGATCAGCCCCGCCGCCTCTTCGGCCGCGGTGTCGTTGCGCATGTAGCCGAGCGTCACGCGGCTCGCGCCGTCGGCGACGAGGCGAAGGGCGATCGCCCTGCCGATCCCGCGCGTTCCCCCGGTGACCAGCACCGAGGCGCCGTCGAGGCTCATGCCCGTGGCAGCGGCTCGTCGGCGGGCGCCGAGCTCGGGAGCTCGCCCCAGCCGGGACGCGTCCGCGGCTCCCGGTGGCTGTCGACCGCCTTCGAGGAGGCGTAGCCGAGCCGGTCGAGCAGCGCGACCTTTTCCTCCGCGTAGACGCGCACCGGATGGTCGTCCGGCAGGTCGCGGACGAGCTCGCGGACGCGCGCCCGCAGCTGGTATGCGAAGTGCGGTGTCGCAGGCCCGACGAGGGCGTCGACGTCGGCGAAAGTCGGCTCTGGCATCGCAGAAACCCTAGAGGAATGTAGCGTCGAGATAGTGCGCAGGCCCTCTCCCGAGTACGCGATGTTGTTGGGGGCGGTGCTCCTGTGGGCGCTGAACGTCACCGTCACGAAGTACATGTTCGAGCACGGCTGGCTGCCGCTCGCCTACGGGACGATCCGCTACTTCGCCGCGATCTCGCTCTTCTGGATCTTCACGTACCGGCGCGAGGGCTCCTTCCGGATCGCCCGGGAGGACTGGCGCTACGTCGCGATCGCGGCCGCGATGATCTTCTGCAACCAGCTCTGCTTCGTCTACAGCCTGAAGTTCGCGCAGGCCTCGACCGTCTCGCTCCTTTTCGGGACGACGCCCGTCTTCGTCGCGATCGTCTCGCTCCTCTTCCGGCTCGAGCGGCTCACCCGCGCGTTCTGGGTCGGCGCGGTGGTCACGTTCGCCGGCGTCGCGCTCGTCGCGGTCGGCGCGGGCGGCGGCTTCAGCACGAGCACGAAGGGCAACGTCATCGCCGTCGGCACGGCGCTGACGTGGGCGTGCTACACGGTCGCGATCGCGCCGCTCATGCGCCGGTATTCGCCGTACCGGATCAGCGCAGTCGTGCTCGCGATCGGCTGGGCGCCGCTCGCGCTCATCTCGATCCCGCAGGTCTCGCACCAGCAGTTCCACTTCGGGACGCTCGTGTGGCTCGGCTTCGCCTATGCGGTCGTCGGTCCGCTCTTCCTGACGAACATCCTCTGGTTCACGGCCGTCAACCGCGTCGGAGCTGCGCGCGCGGTGATCGTCAACAACCTCCAGCCGTTCTTCGGCGTGCTGTTCGCGCTCGTGCTGCTTTCCGAGTCGCTCCATCCCCTCGAGATCGCCGGCGGGCTCCTCATCTTCTTGGGCCTCTATCTCGAGCGGCGGCTGCGGCGACAGGCGGTCGCGGCGGCTACGCCGGGCGCTTGACACGCTGCCGTAGTTTATCTATAACACTAGATATATGGCATTGATCGCCTTCCACCTGGACTCGCGTTCCGGCGTGCCGACCTATCTCCAGCTCGTGCAGCAAGTGCGCCACGCGGTCCAGCTCGGGATTCTGCAGCCGGGCGACCAGCTGCCGACCGTGAAGGAGGTCGTGACGAGCCTCGCGATCAACCCGAACACCGTGCTCAAGGCGTACGGGGTGCTCGAGAGCGACGGGATCGCCGAGGGTCGCCGCGGTCAGGGAACGTTCGTGAAGACCTCCGCACCGGCACCGCTGGGAGACGACTTCGGCAAGTTGCGTCGCTCGTTGCGGCAGTGGTTCGCGCAGGCGCGCGCCGCAGGGCTCGACGAGCAGGCGATCGAGGCGCTCCTCTCCGAACAGCACAGCTCTGCGAGGCGCGTGGCGTGAACGCCGCTTTCTCCACCCACGAGCTCGGCAAGCGGTACGGCTCCCAGTGGGCGCTGCGCGACTGCACGCTCGAGATCCCGCGCGGCTCCGTGACCGCGCTCGTCGGCCCGAACGGCGCCGGCAAGACGACGCTGCTCCGCCTCGCCGTCGGCCTGAGCCGACCGAGCGCCGGATCGGTGCGCGTGCTCGGGCTCGATCCGCACGCCGACGCGGCCGAGGCGCTGCCGCGCGTCGGCTTCCTCGCGCAGGAGCATCCGCTGTACGGCGGCTTCACCGTTGCGGAGATGCTGCGCGTCGGCCGGAAGCTCAACCCCGCGTGGGACGACGAGGCGGCGCGCGCTCGCATCGCCGAGCTGGATCTGCCGCTGAAGAAGAAGGTGCGGAGCCTGTCCGGGGGACAGCGCGCGCAGGTCGCGCTCACGCTAACCCTCGCGAAGCGCCCGGCGCTTCTCCTTCTCGACGAGCCTGTCGCGTCGCTCGACCCCCTCGCCCGGCGCGAGTTCATGCAGTCGGTGCTGGAGGCCGTTGCCGAGCGCGAGCTGACGGTCGTGCTCTCGTCCCACATCCTCGCCGACCTCGAGCGGGTCTGCGACCACCTCGTCATCCTCGCCGTCGGACGGACGCAGCTCGTCGGGCCGATCGAGGAGATCGTCGCCTCCCACCGCCTGCTCACCGGTCCGCGAGACGACGCGGGCGAGGTGGCGCGGATGCACGACGTCGTGCGCGAGAGTCACGCCGAGCGGCAGACGACCTTGCTCGTCCGCGCGAACGGCCACGTCTACGACGCGCGCTGGACGGTGCACGAGCTCGACCTCGAGGAGATCGTCCTCGCGTATCTCGGCCAGGACGCGGCGCGCCGGCGCGAGGCGGTGGCGTCGTGATCTGGCTCAGCTGGCGCCTGCAGCGGACCGAGACGCTCGTCGTTCTCGGTGTCCTCGCCCTTCTGACGGCGTGGCTCGTTCCCACCGGGCTCAACATGTGGGACGCGTACCAGCACAACAGTCTCGGCGCCTGCATCGTCCACCAGGCGCTGCGGTGCGACAGTGCGATCGGATTGTTCCGGGCGCGGTTCGGAGGGATCAGCAACCTCGCCAGCTGGTTCAACCTCCTACCCGGCCTGATCGGCGTACTGCTCGCCGCGCCCCTCGTGTCCGACCTCGAGAACGGGACGTACCGGCTCGCCTGGACGCAAAGCATCACGCGCCGGCGTTGGCTGCTCGGCAAGCTCGGCTTGCCGGTCGTTGCCGCCCTGCTGGCCGCCGGGGGCCTGATCGCGCTCTTCAGTTGGTGGCGAACGCCGATAGCTCACCTCGACGGACGTCTCGACACCGGCGTCTTCGACACGACCGGCACCGTAATGCTCGGCTACACGCTCTTCGCGCTCGGCCTCGCGCTCGCGCTCGGCGCCGTCTGGCGGCGCACCGCCGCCTCGCTCATTGTCGGCTTCGTCGCCTACTTCGCCGCGCGGATCATGGTCGATTTCAAGCTTCGCGATCACCTCGTGGCGGCCGTGCACGCAACATGGAGAGGTCGCCCGCCGGCCTCGTTCAACAACGCCAAGGTTCTGAACTTTTTCGCGACCCTCCATGGCCATCGGGTAATCAGCGGCGGCGGCTTTACCGGCGGCGGCGTCAAGTTCCAGGCGCCGAATCTCAACAAGGCCCTCTTCCATGCCGTCTACCAGCCCGAGAGCCACTTCTGGCCGCTCCAGCTCACCGAGACAGCCCTCTTCACCGGAGTGGCGCTTCTCCTGATCGCCTTCGCCGCCTGGCGCATCCTCCGCACGGACTAGCCCAGGCATAATCGGCCCATGGCCGAAGACTTCATGCCGCTCGACGGCTGGGATCATGTCGAGTTCTGGGTCGGGAACGCGAAGCAGGCCGCCTACTTCTACGAGCACGCGATGGGCTTCACGCGCACCGCGTACGCAGGGCCGGAGACGGGCGTCCGAGACCGCGCCTCCTACGTCCTCGAGCAGGGCGACATCCGCTTCGTCGTCACGAGCGCGCTGCGGGAGGAGCACGAGATCACGAAGCACCTCGCGAAGCACGGCGACGGCGTCCGCGACATCGCGCTAACCGTCCCCGACGCGACGCAGGCGTATCGCGAGGCCGTCTCGCGCGGCGCGCGCAGTGTCGCGGAGCCGTACACGGTCGAGGACGAGTTCGGGACGCTCGAGCGCTCGGCGATCGCGACCTACGGCGACACGATCCACACGTTCGTCAATCGCTCGGCCTACAACGGCCCGTTCGTTCCCGGCTACGTCTCGGTCTCTTCGAACGGCCACCGCGACGCCGGTGTCGGCCTCCTGGCTCTCGACCACATGGTCGGGAACGTCGAGCTCGGCCGGATGAACCCCTGGGTCGAGTTCTACGAGACGGTCTTCGGGATGACGAACATCCTCCACTTCGGCGACGACCAGATCCAGACGGAGTACTCGGCGCTGATGTCGAAGGTCATGTCGTCCGGCAACGGGAAGATCAAGTTCCCGATCAACGAGCCGGCGGAGGGCAAGCGCAAGAGCCAGATCGAGGAGTACGTCGAGTTCTACGGCGGCGCCGGCGTTCAGCACATCGCTCTGGCGTCGAGCGACATCGTCGGCACGGTCTCGGCGATGAAGGAACGCGGCTTCCTCTTCCTCGACACGCCCGACTCGTACTACGACGAGGCTCCGGTGCGCGTCGGCGAGATCGCCGAGGACTACGCCGTTCTCCAGCAGCACAACATCCTCGTCGACCGCGACGACGACGGCTACCTCCTGCAGATCTTCACGAAGACGGCGCAAGACCGGCCGACGGTGTTCTTCGAGGTGATCGAGCGGCACGGCGCGACGACCTTCGGCGAGGGGAACTTCAAGGCCCTCTTCGAGGCGATCGAGCGCGAGCAGGCTCTGCGCGGAAATCTCTAGAAGGAGGCGCATTTGTTCGACGATGCGAGGGCGGCGAGCCGGCAGGCGCGCGCGCTGCGCCGCGTCGGTCACCGGCCGTTCCCGCTACCGAACAGCCGCTGGACGCTCGGCCAGACGTGGGAGCACACGCTCTGGGCGCACTGGCCGGTCGCCGCTTCGGAGCTACGCCCGCTCGTTCCCGGCGAGCTCGCGATCGAGGAGCAGGACGGCAGCGCCTGGCTCAGCCTCGTCTTCTTCCGGGTGCGCGCGCTGCGGGCGCGCGGCGCGCTGCCGGTGCCGGGAATCTCGAACTTTCTCCAGCTCAACGTGCGCACCTACGTGCTCGGCCCGGACGGTCTCCCCGGCGTCTGGTTCTTCAGCATCGACGCCTCGAGCCGGCTTGCCGCGCTCGGCGTGCGCCGGATCTACCGCGTGCCGGCGTTCCATGCGCGGATGACGCTCGACGAGTCGGGAGGGTGGGCGGAGGCCGAGTGCGTGCGGGTCGGGGAGCCGGGCCGCGTCTTCTCAGGGCGCTACCGGGCGACCGGGGAGTCCTTCCACGCCGAGCCAGACTCGCTCGAGTGGTTCCTGACCGAGCGCTACCGCCTCTTCGCGAGGGACGCGAGAGCGGAGATGCACCACGACCGCTGGCTCCTCTGCCCCGCGGAAGCGGAGATCGACCTGGCCTCGATCGCCCCGGTCGAACTGACGGGTGCGCCGCTCTGCCATCTCGCCTTCCGGCAGGACGCGCTGATCTGGCCGCCCGAGCCGGTCTGACCGCAGCTCTAGGCTTCCGCGGATGAGCCCGCAACGCCGGACAGCCCTCGCCTCCGTTTTCGCCGCCTGCGCGCTCATCGCGCTCAAGCTCGCCACCGGTCTCGAGACGCACAGCCTCGGGCTCGTCTCGGAGGCGATCCACTCCGGCACCGACCTCATCGCGGCGCTCCTCACGTTCTTCGCGGTCGGCGTCGCCGTGCGGCCGGCCGACCCCGGCCACCAGTACGGACACGGCAAGGCCGAGCATCTCGCTGCGCTCGCCGAGGCTGCATTCCTCGTCCTCGCCAGCCTCTACATCGCCGTGCGCGCGGTGCTGCGGCTCGGGTCGAGCAACCCGCAACCGGTGCACGCCGCGTGGTGGGCACTGCTCGTGATCGGTGTCGTGATTCTCGTCGACGTGGGGAGGACGACCGCCTCGGCGCGGACAGCGCGCCGCTACCACAGCGCGGCTCTCGCCTCGAACGCGCTCCACTTCGCGAGCGATCTCGCCGGCTCGTTCGCCGTTCTCGCAGGCCTCCTCCTCGCGCGCGGCGGCCACCCGAAGGGAGACGCGGTGGCGGCGCTCTTCGTTGCGCTCCTCGTCCTCGCTGCAGCGGGACGCCTGATGCGGCGGAACGTCGACGTGCTCATGGATCGGGCTCCCGCCGACGCGGCCGCCGCCGCGCGCCAGGCAATCGCGGCGATCACGCCTCCCGTCGACCTGCGGCGGCTGCGGATGCGCCAGGCGGCGGGCCGCCACTTCGCCGACGTCGTGATCGGCGTCTCGGCGGACTCCGGGATCCGCCAGGGCCACGCGGCGGCGGACGCCGTGGAGCGGGCCGTGCAGGCCGCGCTGCCGGAGGCAGATGTCGTCGTCCACGTCGAGCCGGAGGAGGCCGTCGGCGCCGTCCGTGAGCGCGCCCATGCCGCCGCGCTCGGCGTCCCGCGCGTGCGGGAGGTGCACAACGTCACCGCCGTCGAGCTGGAGTCGGGCACCGAGTTGTCTCTCCACCTCAAGCTGCCGGCCGACCTCTCGCTCGTCGAGGCGCACGCGATCGCCGAGGAGGTCGAGCACACGATTCGCGACGAGGTGCCGGAGGTGGTCTCGGTCCAGACGCACCTCGAGCCGCTGACCGAGGCGGCAGAAGGGACGAGCCCGCCTGCGTGGGACGTCCGGATCGACCGCGAGCTCGTAGCGCGGATCGTGCTGGAGGAGACCGACACGATGCCCCGCGAGCTGCGCTTCCTCCACACCGACGAAGGCCTCGTCGCCTACCTCACGCTGCGAGTCGACGGGTCGACGCCGCTCGCCGAAGCGCACGCGCGCGCGAGCAGAATCGAGGAGCGGATCCGCCGGGAGCGCCCGGAGATCGGCGATGTCATCGTCCACACCGAGCCATGAAACTCGTCATGTTCAGTCCGGTGGAGATGGACCTCGAGCGCGGCTGGCCCGGCCGGCTCGACGGCGACCGCGTGATCCAGCTCGCGGCGCAGACGGTGCAGGCCTTCTTCACCGGCGGCGGCCAGGCGCGCGAGCACGCGCTCTACCCGGTCGCGGAGGTCGTCTTTCGCGCGCCCGTCCTCCATCCGCCGTCGGTGCGGATCTTCGAGGGGGACGACTTCCGCTTCGCGAATCCCGCCGCGATCGTCGCTGCCGGCGCGGAGATCCCGGTCGCCGGCGCGGTGCCGGTCGAACGGCACGCCGCAGTGATCGGGCTCGACGGTGCGATCGGCGGCTTCACGCCGCTCGTCGAATGGACGTCGCCGGAGCTCGCGGGGGAGAAGTCGCGTGACTTCGCGCTGGCGCTCGGCCCGGTCGTCACGACGCCGGACGAGGACGTGCCGCCGGGCGTCGACTGGGAGCGGCTCGTCGCACATGCGGCGGAGAACACGCTGCTCTATCCGGGAGACCTGATCGCCGCGTGACGCGTGTCGCAGTCGTCGGGGCAGGGATCATGGGCGCCGCCACAGCGTGGCAACTTGCGCGGCGCGGCGCGGACGTCGTCGTCCACGAGCAGTTCGAGCTGGACCATGACCGCGGCTCGAGCCACGGTCGCACGCGGATCTTCCGGGTCGTCTATCCCGAATCGGAATGGATCCGCCTGGCCCAGGAGGCATACGCCGGTTGGAACGAGCTCGACCCCGAACTGCTCGGGCTGTACGGGCTGATCGAGGTCGCCCCGGATCCAGAGCTGACCTCGGCGCGCGCGCTCGAGGATTGCGTCGTGCCACATCGCTTCCTCAGCCCGGAGCAGGCGCTGGCATTCGGCGCGCAGGTCCCCGAGGGCTGGGCTGCGCTCTTCGTCGACCGCGCAGGCGTCGTGCTCGCGGACGCCGCGCGCCACGCCTTCCTCGACGGCATCGACGTCCGGTACGGCTCGCGCGTGGACGACCTCGACGCGCTCGACGCCGATGTCGTCGTCGTCACCGCCGGCTCGTGGATCGGCCGCTTCTTCCCCGATTTGCCGCTCAAAGTGACCAGGGAGACGGTCGCGTACTTCCGCCACGAGGGTGCCCCTCTTCCCTCAATCGTCGAGCTCGACGAGCACAGCGCCCACGCGATGTTCTCTCTCCACGATCCGGTGCATGGGCTCAAGGCCGGCGCGCATCACGCCGGTGCCGAGGCCGATCCCGACGAGACCGCCGAGCCTGATGCCGAGCTTGTCGAGCGGATCTCGGCCTGGGTCAGCCGACGGCTGCCGACCGTCGACCCCGAGCCGGTCGGCGCCGAGTCCTGCCTCTACACGACGACTCCCGACGAGCGCTTCATCCTCGAGCGCCGCGGCCGCATCGTGATCGGCTCCGCGTGCTCGGGCCACGGCTTCAAGTTCGCGCCGGCGGTCGGCGCGCGACTTGCGGATTTGGCGCTGGGATAACCTAGGCAAATGCCGTTCTACCAGCGCCTCGGCGACGTTCCCCGCAAGCGCCACGTCCAGTTCCGGGAGAACGGCACCCTCCTCACCGAGGAGGTCATGGGCCTCGAGGGGTTCACCGGGAACGAGTCGATCCTCTACCACCTCCACTCGCCCTGCCGAGTCATGGCGCTCGGCGGTTTCCAGCCGATCGAGCGCGAGGAGTGGGTCCCGGAGCAGCACACCCACCTCCACTTCAAGACGTTCGACACCGCACCCGAAGGCGACGAGATCACCGGCCGCCGGCTCCTGATGTGGAACAACGACGTCGAGATCTCCCTCTGCCGGCCGAGCGGGACGATGGACTACTTCTTCCGCAACGGCGAGGGCGACGAGGTGATCTTCGTCCACGAGGGATCCGGGATCCTGGAGACGACCTTCGGCGATCTCCCGTACAAAGAAGGCGACTACGTCGTCGTGCCGCGCGGAACGACCTACCGCTTCCGTCCCGAAGGCCCGCAGCGCTACCTCGTCTTCGAGACGCCGGGCCTGATCGAGATTCCGCACCGCTACCGCAACGAGTACGGCCAGCTGCTCGAGGGCGCGCCGTACTACAACCGCGACATCCATCCGCCGACCGAGCTGAAGACGGTGCGGGAGACCGGCGAGTTCCCGGTCAGGGTGCGCGTGCGCGGCGGCTACCAGACGTACATCGTCGACTACCACCCGTTCGACGTCGTGGGCTGGGACGGCTACCTCTATCCGTGGACGTTCTCGATCCACGACTTCGAGCCGATCACTGGTCGGATCCACCAGCCGCCGCCGTCACACCAGACCTTCGCCGGCCAGAACTTCGTGATCTGCTCGTTCTGTCCGCGCAAGCTCGACTTCGACCCGGAAGCGGTGCCGATCCCGTACCACCACTCGAATCTGCAGTCGGAGGAGATGATCTATTACGTCTCCGGCCAGTTCGGCTCGCGGAAGGGAGTCGAGGTCGGCTCGATCACGCTCCATCCCTCCGGCCTGCCGCACGGCCCGCAGCCCGGTCTCGCGGAGAAGTCGATCGGCGTTCGTGAGACGCACGAGCTCGCCGTGATGTGCGACACGTTCAATCCGCTCCGCCTGACGCCGTTCGCGCGTGACCTCGACGACGGCACGTACTGGAAGTCGTGGTACGCGAACGCCGAAAGCGACGTGGACACGGACGCCTCCGGTGCCGGCCTGACCTCCCACCTCTAGCCGCAGCGTGATTCGCGCCGCGACGAAAGACGACCGGAAGCTCGTGAAGGAGCTGCGCGCGGAGTTCGAGGGCGAGGTGCCGGACGAGCTCTGGCACGACGACGACGAGGACTACGAGTGGGATTACGTCCTCCTCGCCGACGACGTCGGCGTCGCCGCGCTCGACCGCAAGGGCGACCGCACCTGGCTGCTCGACCTGCTCTACGTCCGTCCGGCCGGCCGCGGCAAAGGGCTCGGGACGGAGCTCGTCCGCGCTGCCGCCGAGTACGTCCAGCAGCAAGGAGCGGAGCTGCTCGCGCTCGAGGTGCTCGAGTCGAACGCCGCCGCGAAGCGCCTCTACGACCGGCTCGGCTTCACGACGGTCGAGCGCACGCTCGCCGCGCCGGTGACAGCGCTCGTCTCCGCAGGGCAGGAAGGCGCGACGATCGGCGCCGTCCACGTCCAGAACGACGACGTCGAGAAGGTGCGCCGCGACGCGACAAAGGTTCTGCGGCGCGAGCCGGAACTGGCCGCCGGCGACGGCTGGACGCGCGTCGAGGCGCAGCCCGACGAGCTGCGGAACCTCGCGCGCGAGCTCTCCTTCACGACGGGCGTCTCGGTCGCGCTGACGCTTGAGGCGGGCGCGGTCGTCCGCTACGTCCTGTTCGACCGCGGCTCGATGGTCGACGAGTACCTCTCCGTGCCGGAGTACTTCGGCGAGCTGCCGCCCGGCGACGTGATGGCGCTCGGCGCGAATCCGACCGTCGTCGCCCGCCTGACGAACGCCGACCCCGCGCGCGTCCGCGCGGTCGCGCGCACCGCGACCTCGCCGGCGGATCTGCCGCCTGCGGACGAGCTGTACAAGCAGATCGCGGAAGTCCTGGGAGTCCAGCTGTGACGCTCACGCTGTACGACGCGCCGCGCTGCCCGTACTGCGCGCGCGTGCGGATCGTCCTTGCCGAGAAGAACGTCGAGGTCGACGTGGTGGAGATCGACCTCTCCGACCGGCCGGCGTGGCTGTACGAGAAGAACCCGAGCGGCCGCGTGCCGGTGCTCGAGGAGGACGACCGGCCGCTGCCGGAGTCCGCCGTGATCATGGAGTTCCTCGAGGAGCGCTATCCCGAGCCTGCGCTCTTGCCGGCGGATCCCGCCGATCGCGCCTTCGCACGGCTGCTGATCTTTCGGGATGACGAGTTGACCGACCCGTACTACGCCTTCCGGCGCGGCGAGGACGGTGCGGCGGAGGGGTTCGACGCGGCACTGCGCAGGTTCGATTCGGCGCTGGACGAGCGGCCGTTCCTCGGCGGCGCGGAGTACGGGCTCGCGGACATCGCCTACGTCCCGTGGATCCTCCGCGCGCGCGACATGCTCGGCGTGGACTTCGAGCCGTATCCCACGCTCGCCGGCTGGCTCGAGCGGGTGCTCGAGCGTCCCGCCGTCGCGGCCGAAGCGGGTATCGTCGCCGCGCTGTGAACTCGGTCGTCGATGCCACCTGGCTTGCGGAGCACCTCGGCGACGAGGATCTCGTCGTCGGTGACGTGCGCGGCCCGAACGCGCACACGCGCGGGCACATCCCCGGCTCGCGGCCGCTCGTGCTCGGCTCGCCGCCGCCCGCGGCGGACGAGGAGACGGCGCGCACGCTCGCGCAGGAGATCGCGCTGCGGTTGCGGCGGCACGGGATAACGGGCCGCGAACGTCTCGTCCTCGTCGATCGCGGCGATGGAGTGGGCGCGATGCCTGCACTGCAGATGGCGGAGCTCGCCGGGCATCCGAACGTCGCCGTTCTGCTCGGCGGCATGGCGGGCTGGCAGGGCGAGCTCGAGGAGGGGACGGTCGAGCTCGAGCCGGTGCGGGAGGCCGACCTCGAGCCAAACCCGCGTGCGCTTCCGACCCGGCAGGAACTGCTGGAGCGGCTTGGCGACGAGTCGCTGACGATCCTCGACGTGCGAACGCCGGACGAATACACCGGCCGGCGCGGCAGCGCCTGCGACCCGCGGCAAGGACACATCCCCGGCGCGCGGCTCCTCGAGCTGGGCGAGCTGTTCGACGGGCCGGGGCTCCCGGCCTCGCCGGACCGCGTGCGCGAGCTCGTCGGACTGCCGGAGGGAGCGGAGATCGTCGCGTACTGCCACTCCGGCTCGCGCTCGGCGCTGGCAGCACTCGCGCTGCGGGCGGCGGGCTACGACGCGCGGAACTACCCCGGCTCGTGGCACGAGTGGAGCCGGCACGACGAGCTGCCGATGGAGCGCTAGCGCGCCGGGCGTAACCTTCGGAGCCGCGCCAGGCTCTATATCGGTGTCAATGGAAGTCTCGACATCCGAGGAAGCGATCGAGCGTGCCTACCGGGACTACGGGGCACAGCTGTGGCGAGGCGTCTACGCCTTTTCCGGTGGCCGCGCCGAGATCGCAGACGACGCCGTCGCCGAGGCATTCGCCCGCGCTCTCGTGCACAGGGGGCGAATCCGTTCTCTCCTGCCGTGGCTCTACCGGGTCGCGTTTCGCCAGGCGGCCCAGCGGCTGCGGGACGAGAGGCGAGACCATGCGGAGCCTCTCGTTCCGGATAAGGCCGAAAGCGGCGATGTCGCGTTGGCTCTTTCCCTCGGGGCCCTCGCGCTCCTGACGCCACAGCAGCGCGCGGCCGTCTTCCTCTTCTACTACGCCGATCTCTCGATCGCCGACATCGCACACGCGACCGGGTCGAGCCGGGTCGCCGTACGCGTCCAGCTCCACCGTGCCCGCGAGAACCTGCGTCGCTGCTACGGCAGCGCCGCCGCGATGCGCGCGTGGTCGACAGGAGGTACCGATGAACACGAACTGGCCTGACGAACTCCGGGCACTCGACCGCGTCGCTCCGTCCCGCGATCTCTGGGCGGATGCGGTCGCCCGCGCCGCGGATCCTCGCCCGCGCCGCGCTTCGCGGCGCCGGACGGTCGTCGCGGTCGCCGTCGCGGCGCTCGCCCTCGCGGGCGCGGCCTCGGCGTTCGCGTATCACGTCCTCAGCCCCTCGCCCGGCTTCACCGCCGGCCTGTCCGGGCTCGAGAGCCTGCCGACCGTTCCCTGGCCGTCGAGCATGCCGACGGACTCGCTTCCCGACATCGCTTCGGCGACCGGTCTCACGGTGAGCGAGGCCGAGCAGCGCCTGCGCCTCGTCCAGAGCGGGCTGACGCTCGGGAATCAGACTCTCGACCTCTACGCGTTCCCGGGGAACGACGGCAGCGCCTGCGTCTACCTCGTGCCTCAAGTGGGCGGGATCTGCCTGCCGACGTGGATGCACGACAACCCGGCGCTGGACGGCGTCGCCTGGGCCGCCTGGCCCGGCAACGCTCCGCCCGGGCCGACAGGCCCGCTCGGCGTCTTCGGGCTCGTGGCCGACAACGTCAGCTCGGTCGAGGCCGACGTCGGTGGAGTCACGCGCAGCATCCCGATCGTGGACAACTCCTTCTACGCGGACTACGACTCGATCGCGAGCACGGACGCGATCGCGCTGATCGTCCACTTCGGCGACGGGACGACGAGGACGTTCCACGCGCCGAACCCGTATGCGGACAACGGACCTACCGAGATCCTGCCGGCGCCACGGGTTAAGGACCGCAGCGGCTAACGCGAGGAGAAGTGCCTCAAGCGGCTCGAACGGCGAGCTGCTCGGCCGTTGCCATGAAGGCGCGGCAGAGCCGGCGGCCCAGTTCGTTCCATTCGCCGATCAACGTCCGCGTCTCCGAAAGCAGTCGGTCCGTCCCGAACGGTGTGCCGTCCTCGGCGATCCAACGCTCGAGTTGCGGCTCCGTGACCTCCGGGTGGAACTGGATTCCCCAGCACGCATCTCCGAGGCGAAATCCCTGCAAACAGGCGTCATTTCGCGCTAGCACCACGGCGTCCTCGGGCAAGCCGTGCTGGTAGTGGTGCCACTGCAGCGCCTCGAAGCTCGGCGGCAGCGCCGAGAGGACGGGATCGGCGAGGCCCTCCTCTGTGAGCTCCACCTCCGCCCAGCCGACCTCCGGCTCGACCAGCGGGCCGACCCACGAGCCGGCCGCTCGAGCGAGGAGCTGCGAGCCGAGACAGATGCCCAGCGTCGGCACGCCTCGCTCGATCAGGTCTTCTAGCCAAGCGAGCTCGTCCTTCATCCAGTCGTGCCGGTCGTCCTGATCCGGATGGATCGCGCCGCCGAAGACGAGTACAGCGCCGTAGGAATCGAGCGGGTGCGGCAGATCGTTGGCCGAGGCGAAGCTCCACTCGTCGAGGCGGTGGCCGGCCGCCGCGATCACCGGCGCGAACAGCTCGGTGCGAGCATCCTCGCCGTGCACGACTGAGAGAACGTTCATCCGTCGAACCCTACGCCCCGCCGCTCGCCGCGATGTTGTTGACGTCGAGCAGCCCGCGCAGCTGGCGCGCGTTGGTCGCGGCTTGGGAAACGCGCCGCAGCGGGTTGTCCGGATCCTCCGACGAGGCGTTGTTGTTGAAGAAGGCGTACGCCTGCTCGGACTGGCCGGCGAGTTCGCGCAGCGGCTCCATCCACTCGGCGAGCTCCTGGTCGGAGTAGAGGTAGTCGAAGCGCTCCGCCGCCGAGCCGCCGCGCTTGTTCCACGTCGCGAGATTGCGGCCGTGGAGACGGACGTAGGCGAGCGGCGAGGTTGCCGCGACGACGGTCGGGACGAGGTTCTTCGCCGTGTCGGAGCGCGGCGCATCGACGGTGACGTACGAGGCGCCGATCCGCTCGAGGAAGGCGAGAGTGTGGGCGCGCGTCTGCTCGTCGAGCCACGAGCGGTGGCGGAACTCGACGAGCATCTCGTACCCGTCCAGCTGCTCGCGCGCCCACTCGAGATAGTCGAGGGACGCGTCCTTGGAGACGACGTACGGCGGTAGCTGCATAAGGATCCCGCCCAGCTTCCCGGCCGTCCGCAACGGCTCGAGCGCCTCGAGGAAGAGGCGGAAGATCTCGCCGCGGAGCTCGCGCGGCGGCCGGTCGACGCGGCCGCGCTCGTCCACCGGCATCTCGTCGCGGAGATCGGGCGGGATCGTCTCCACCTTGACCGGATGCCGCGTCATCAGCCCGAACGCCTTGACGTGCATCGTGAATCCGTCCGGCGTCCGCTCGGCCCAGCCCTGCACCATCGACTCGCTCGGCAGGCGGTAGAAGGTCGAGTCGACCTCGACGGTGTCGAAATGCTCGGCGTACCAGGCGAGCCTCTCTTTCGCGGGCAGCTTCGGCGGATAGAACCACTTCGAGAGGGCGTCGTCGGCCCACGAGCACGTGCCGATCCGGACGGTCGCCGCCACGCGGCGGACGCTACCGCGTGGCGAGCAGCGAGAGCACCAGCGTGGCGCGGCCAATCGTGATCCTCGCGCTCTGCGGGACGCTCGTGTAGTAGACGTGATCCCGCGACGTCGCCCCGAAGGTGACGACGAGCTTCTTGCCGCGGGGAAGCGGGACGGACTCGTCCATGAGGGGGATCTTCACGACTCCCGCCGAGGCGCCGATCGGCGCCGCTCCCTCCGTGACGGGCGTCGAGCGGCCCTTCACCGAGACCGTCGCAACGAGGTGGCCCCAATCCGTGTTGCCCTGCGCGCCGGAGTAGCGCACGCGGATATAAGCGTCGCCGAAGGTCTGGAAAGGCCCGCCGGTAAGGCGCGCCGAGCGCGTGACGAAGCCGGCCGGCTTGAGCGTCGTCGCGCCGGGGAGGTTCACGCTCGCCAGCCGGCTCTTCGGCATCGTCTTGAACGTCGTCGTCGTCCCGTTCCAGGGATCGTGCGCGAGCTCGACTCCCTGCGTGACCGCCGGGCCGCCGGCGAGGTAGTGCGCGAACCACGCGACCGCCTCGCCGAGGTACTTCGACTCCTCGTCCGCCGGGTTTGCGGCCGGCGGATGGCCGAGGTCGCCGATGTAGAGACGCTTCGGTCCTGCGAGCAGGTTGTACGCCGCGCGCGCCTGATCGATGTCGAAGAGAAAGTCGTGCCTCCCCTGCAGCAGCAGCGTCGGGACGGTGAGCGAATGGAGCTTCGAGAGCGACGAGCGTGCGGTTGCGACGGCCGTCACCGCCGGCGTCACCTGGCCGCTGAGGAGATCGCTCCGCGCCTGCACGAGCGACGGATCCCATTTCCCGAATGGGATCACCTGCGCGAGCTGCGCGATCGAGCCGCTCTTCGGGACTCCGTTCGGGGCAAGCGCGGACGAGAGGCTCGTCCATGTGATCGCCGGGACGATCGCCTTGAACGGCACGCCGGCGACCGCGGCGTTCCAGACTAGGCCGCCTCCCAGCGAAAGCCCGAAGGCGCCGATCTCGGTGTCGGAGACGTCGGGGCGCGCCGCGAGCCAGTCGAAGAGGTCGCGCGCGTCCTGCACGTCGGTCGGGCCGTCGAGGCCGAACGTGCCGCCGGAGGATCCGGTGCCGGGCGCGTCGCACGCGAGCGACGCGAAGCCGGCCGGAGCGAACGCCGCGAGGGCGATCTGCTCCATCGTCGTCTGGGACTGGCCGAGCCCGTGGAAGAGGAGCAGCCCGGGCCAGCCGCCGGCGGGTGCCGAGCCGGTGGGAAGGACGAGCCCGCACGCGAGCTGTACGCCTCCTGAAACCGTGATCGCGATCTCCTGTGGCGCCGCCGAGCGCACCCGCGCCGCCGACGATCCACCGGCGCACACGAGCGCCACCGCGCACACCGCGAGCAGAGCGCTTCTCCGAACCACAGCCTCACGCTAGCGCCGAAGTACGATCAGCGCCATGGATGCGCGCCCCGTCGGTGTGTTCGACTCGGGAGTCGGCGGCTTGACCGTCCTCCACGAGTGCCTCGTGACGATGCCGAACGAGGACTTCGTCTATCTCGGCGACCACGCGCGGCTGCCGTACGGGCCGCGTCCGCTCGAGGAGATCCGCCGCTTCGCGCGCGAGATCGGCACGTATCTCGAGCAGCAGGACGTGAAGCTGATCCTCGTCGCCTGCAACGCGGCCACCTCCGCCGCGCTGCCGCGGTTGCAGAAGGAGCTGAGCGTCCCGGTCGTCGGCGTGATCACGCCGGAGGCGCACGCTGCCGTCCAGGCGACCCGCAACCGGCAGGTCGGCTTGCTCGCGACGGAGGCGACGGTCGAGGCCGGCCGCTACGCCGAGCTCGTCCACGCGCTCGACGCCGGCATCACGTTCCATCCCGTCGCGTGCCCGCGGCTCGTACCGCTGATCGAGGGGGACGACCCGTACGGCGAGGAGACCGAGCGCGCGGTGCGCGAGTACGCGGCGCCGCTGCAGGAGGCGGGCGTCGACACGGTGATCCTCGGCTGCACGCATTACCCGCTGATCCGCAAGATCTTCGAGCGCGTCTTCGGGCGCGACGTGACCCTCGTCTTCTCGGCGGAGGAGACGGCGCGCGAGGTCGCCGAGACGCTGGCGCGCAAGGGAGCGGAGAACGAGCGCGGCCGCGTCGGCGACTACCGCTTCCTCACGACCGGTGATCCGGACGCCTTCCGCGAGCTCGGCCGGCGCTTCCTCCAGCTGCCGGTGCACGACGTCGAGCATGTGACGGTCGCGACGCTCGAGGCAGCGGCATGAGCGCGCGCGAGGGCGGCCGCAAGCCCGACCAGCTCCGCGCGATCACGTTCGAGCCGGACTACCTCGAGAACCCGCACGGCTCGGTCGTCGTCACCCAGGGGCGGACGAAGATTCTCTGCACGGCGATGGTCGACGAGGACATCCCGCGCTGGTTGCGGGGACAGGGCAAGGGCTGGATCACGGCGGAGTACTCGCTCCTGCCCGCGTCGACCGGCGAGCGCGTCCAGCGGGAGGCGTCGCGCGGCAAGCAGCAGGGACGGACGGTCGAGATCCAACGGCTGATCGGCCGCGCGATCCGCGCCGTCGCCGACTTCGAAGCGCTCGGCGAGCGGACGCTCTGGCTCGACTGCGACGTCCTCCAGGCGGACGGTGGCACGCGCTGCGCGGCGATTTCCGGCGCGTACGTCGCCGCGATGCGGGCACTCGCGCGCTTCGGCCTCTCGAAGACGTTCCGCGACTCGGTCGCGGCGGTCTCGGTCGGCGTCGTCGACGGCGTGCCGCTGCTCGACCTCGACTACTCCGAGGACTCGAGCGCGGACACCGACATGAACGTCGTGATGACCGGCGACGGACGGCTCGTCGAGGTGCAGGCGACCGCCGAGCGCGACCCGTTCGCGCGGGAGACGCTCGACGAGCTGCTGGAGCTCGCGGCGGCGGGGATCGGCGAGATCGCGACGCTGCAGGCCGAGGCGGTCGCGCGTGAGCTCCCGTAGCGCGGTTCTCTGCTCCCGCAACTCACACAAGGCGCGGGAGCTCGAACGGCTGCTGCCGGGCTGGACGATCGAGTCGCTTGACCGCGACGACTACCCGCCCGAGACCGGCGCGACGTACTACGAGAACGCGCGGATCAAGGCGGCGTTCGGGCGCGAGCACGCCGGCGGCTGGGTGCTCGCGGAGGACTCGGGGCTCGAGGTCGACGCGCTCGACGGACGGCCCGGCGTGCTGTCGGCCCGATACGCGCCAGAGGGCGCGCCTGCGATCGCGAAACTCCTCGGCGAGCTCGCCGGCGTCGACGATCGCGCCGCCCACTACACGTCCGAGCTCGTCCTCCTGACGCCGGACGGCCGCGAGCTGCGCGGCACCGGCATCCTCGAGGGTCGCATCGCGCACGACGCCCGCGGCAGCGAGGGCTTCGGTTACGACCCGGTCTTCGTCCCCGACGGGGAGGAGCAGACCGTCGCGGAGCTCGGCAACGAGTGGAAGGCGGAGAACTCCCACCGGGCCCGCGCGGCGCGGGCGCTGCTCGCCGCGCTCGGCTAGGCGAATCGCAGCTGAGCGAGCTCGCGATTGGCCACCGCGACGGTGGCACTGGACGGATGTGCTGTTCCGAAGAAGACCCATACGGCGACGTCCCACCTCGTGCTCGCCGCTTGTATTGCTCGGGTCGAGCAGCCGTTCCCGCTCGACGGCGGACACGTGAATCCCTCTGGCTGAACCGCCGCCATTCCCTGAACCCGCAGGGGCAGCGACCTTCGCGAGAAGTGCCGATCCTCGGCAGGGACCTTGCCACGCCGGAGCCATTGGACCCAGATCACGATGCCTTGCCGCGGGAGTGACGCGACGGTCCGAATCGGTGCGCTCTGCGACCGGTCGGCCGAGGCAAACGGGACGTTGGCCGCGGAGACGATCTGCCCGGGCTCGGCGAGCACGTGCCAGCCGTGCGCCTGCGCGAAGTCGGGCCGCGACGCGCCGCCGCAGCCGGCGGTGAGCGCCGTCACCAACAGGACCACGACCGCCGTCTTCGCCGCCATGCCTTCTTTACGTCGCGGGCGCCTCTTCGGGTCCCTCGACCTTTCGGCGCTCTCTCCACCACCAGTTGAGCTCGCCGCCGAAAACGATCACGTTCGCCATCACGTAAAGCCACAGCAGCAGGATGGCCGGGCCGCCGAGCGTCCGCAGGGTCACATTGACGTCGGCGAAGCGGACGAAGAGCGGCAGCGCCTGGAACGACACCTCGAGCAGCAGCGCCCCGAGCACCGCTCCGGGCAGGGCCTCCGGCCACCGGATCTGCGTGTTCGGTAGCCAGCGGTAGACGGCGAACAGGAAGACGAAGACGCCGGCCAGCGACGCCGCGACAGAGAGGAGATAAGCGACCACGGGGCTGTGCCCGAAGCCGAGGTAGTGCTTCAGTGCGTCGACGCCGAGCGCCCCGACGATGAGGCTGGCGAAGAGCGTGACGAGGACGCTCGCCATCAACGCGGCCGCGATCCCTTTCCCGTGGAAGAAGCGGCGATTGGGGAGCCCGTAGACGATGTTGAGCGCCGACTCGAGCGCGCTGAAGAGCGAGAGCGACGACCAGAGAAGGCCGACGCCGCCGATGATCCCGAGCGCGGCGGCGTTGTCCTGCACCCGCCGGACGAGCACGATGATGCTCCCGAGCGAGGTTCCCGGGAAGGCGCGCTTCAGCTCATGGACGAAGAAGTTCCCGGCGTCGGCGCGGTGCACGAGGCCGAAGAGCGAGAGCGCGAGGAAGATCAGGGGGACGAAGGAGAGCAGCGCGAAGTAGGCGACCATCGCGGCGAGGTGGGTGCCGCGATCGGCGAAGAACTTGCGCACGAGCTGACGACGCCGTATCCGCACTTGGGAGAGTCTGCACTCCCTACGGTGGTAGCGTCGGCCGCGATGAATGCGGCACAGGCGCTCGCCGACCTCGTGGAGATCTCGCCGCAGATCGAAGCGGCGACTGTGTTCGGGGTCGACTCCGAGCCGCTCGGCGCCGTCGGCGTCAGCGATTGGTGGGCGACCGCCGTCGCGCGAGCCGGCCGGGCGCTGCTCGAAGGCGCGGCGGAAGGCGGCGGTGCGGTCACGCAGCTCCACGCGTCGCTTCGCGAGGGGGACGTCTTCGCGGTCGGCGCGGCGGGCAAGCCGACGATAGTCGCCGTGACGGCGTCGCGGCAGGCGCCGGGCCTCGTCTTCTACGACCTCAAGCGCTGCCTCGCTTCGCTGCGGCCCGCCGAGCCGGAGCCGCAGCCGCCGGCGGCTCCGCCGCAAGCGCGTCGGAGCTGGGGACGGAGACGGAAGACGGGCGACGATGCGTAGGTCTTTCGCCGTCTCGAGCCTCCTCAGCGGCGGCCTTGCCGCCGGCCTCGCCTATCGCGCGTGGCTCGGCTGGCGGCGCGAGCGCGTCGACGTCTACTTCGACGACGGCTCCTTCGTCACGTTCCTCGACGGCTCCGGCGAGGCGGAGCGGCTTCTCCCGCTCGCCCGCCAGGTTCTTGCGGCCGTCCACAAGACTCCCTCCGAGTGGCCGATCGATGAACGACGCTGAGCTGCGGCAGGCGCTCGTCGACGCTGCCTATCTCGAAGGAGACTTCCTCCTCCGCTCGGGCAAGCGCTCGCGCTACTACTTCGACAAGTACCGCTTCGAGACGCGCCCCGATCTGCTCGCACCGATCGGCGAGCGGATCGCCGCGGTGGTCGCAGAGCACGAGCCAGAGGCCGTTCGGCTCGCCGCGCCGGTGCTCGGCGGAGTCGTTCTCGCCGCTTCGGCGGCGCTCGTCTCCGGCCTCCCGTTCCTGATGGTGCGCGACGCCGCGAAGGAGTACGGCACCGCGAATCGCATCGAAGGTCCGTTCGCGGAAGGCGAGAACGTGTGCTTCGTCGAGGACGTCGTGACCTCCGGCGGAGCTCTCCTCGAGGCGATCGGAGCGGCCCGCGAGGCGGGTCTAGTCGTCCGTACGGCGGTCTGTGTGGTCGACCGCGAGGAGGGTGGATCGGACGCTCTCGCGCGCCAAGCGGTGCGGCTCCGTCCGCTCTTTCGGGCAGGATCACTGCTAGAGGCTCAGAAAACCCCCGCAAAACCGCTTGGTTGAGCCGCAAACGCGGAGTTGGTAGGGTCGTTTAGGCCTGCAAGCGATCAACGACTGGAGGAGAGAGTGACGAAGCAGGAGTTTGTTTCCGAGGTGGCCCGCCGCTCGGGTCTCTCGAATCGCGACGCCGGCAAGGCTGTCGACGCGTTCCTCGAGTGCGTCACCGACACACTGAAGGGCCGTGGCGAAGTGGCGTTCACGGGATTCGGCAAGTTCTCAACGGCCAATCGCGCCGCGCGGATGGGGGTCAATCCGCGCAACCCGAGCCAGAAGGTCCAGATCCCGGCGGCGACCGTGCCGAAGTTCTCGGCGGGCAGCACGCTCAAGACGGCCGTCAAGAGCGGGGGATCGTCCTACTAGCGATCGGATTACGTCTCCTCCGAGGATCAAGAGGCCGCCTCCGGGCGGCCTCTTGTTTTCCGGGCCTTCTCGTATCCTGGGAGCCGTGAGTCATTTCGCGGATCGGCTCGCCGCGGCGGTGGAGGAGAAAGGCGCTCCCCTCTGCGTCGGCCTCGATCCTGATCCGGCGCTCATGCCGAAGGGCGTCGACGCCGTCGAGTTCTGTTGCGGGATTGTCGACGCGGTCGCCGACGTCGCGGTGGCGGTCAAGCCGCAGACGGCGTTCTTCGAGGCGCTCGGAGCCGATGGCTGGGCAGGCCTCCTCGCTGTCTGTCGCTACGCGCGGCAGGCCGGGCTGCTCGTCGTCGCCGACGCTAAGCGCGGTGACGTCCCGTCGACGGCGATCGCCTACGCGGCCGCGTTCGCTCCGGTCGCCGATGCGGTGACCGTCAACCCGTACATCGGGCGGGACTCGATCGAGCCGTTCCTCGCACACGAGGGGCTCGGTGTCCTGTGCGTCGTCAAGACCTCCAACCCGGGCAGCGTCGACCTGCAGGACCAGCCGCTTGCCGACGGACGCCCGTTCTGGCAGCACGTGGCGGAGCTCGTCGACCGGTGGGGCGCGGATCGTCTCGGCGAGTCCGGCTTCTCCTCCGTCGGCGCGGTGATCGGGGCCACCTTCCCGCGGGAGGTCGCGGAGGCGCGCCGCCTGATGCCGAGAGCCGTCCTTCTCCTGCCGGGCGTGGGTACGCAAGGCGGCCGGACGGAGGAGCTCGCGGCTGCGTTCACGGCCGGCCCGGCAGGTGCGCTCCCGTCGGCCTCGCGCTCGGTGATCTACGCCGACTCCGGCTCGGGCTGGCGAGACGCGGCGGCCGCCGCCGCTGGTGAGCTCGCGGGCGAGCTGCGCGCCCTCGCTCTCAGCGTGAGGTGAAAGACCGGCGCTTCGCCCGCTACGCGGGCCCCGTCGCCTTCCTCGCCGTCGTGACGATCGCCGTGCTTCTCGTGCGGTTCGAGCTCCATCGCAGCGGGCACCACGCGCCGCCGCCCACGACGACGACCACGCGGACCACGACGACGCGCACCCACCGGAAGAAGCACCACTCCCACAAGGCCGTGCGCACGTACACCGTCCAGTCCGGCGACACCTTCGGGTCGATCGCGCAGAGCCACGGCACAACCGTCGCCCGGCTCGAGCAGCTCAATCCCGGCGTCGACCCGACGTCGCTCCAGGTCGGTCAGACGATCCGCGTCAAGTAACCTGCGGCCGCCCTTGATAGTCACTGTCACCCTCAACGCGGCAGTCGACCGGACGCTGACTGTCCCGAACTTCCAGTTCGGCCACCGGCATCGGGCAAGCCACAGCCTCACCGGTGCAGGCGGCAAGGGGATCAACGTCGCGCGCGCGCTGAAGCAGCTCGAGACGCCCGTCATCGCCACCGGCCTCGCCGGCGGGCGCACCGGCGACCGCATCGTCGAGGACCTCGCGCTCGAGGGGATCCTCAACGACTTCGTCCGGATCTCCGACGAGTCGCGCACCTCGATCGCGGTCGTCGACCCGACCGCCGGCTCGCTCACCGAGGTCTACGAGTGGGGCCCGGCCGTGCGACCGGACGAGCTCGAGAGGCTCACCGACAAGCTCCACTACCTCTCGCGCGTTGCGAGCTACGTCGTTTTCTCCGGCTCGCTGCCGCGCGATGTCGAGAACGAGTTCTACGCCGACGCGATCCGCGACCTCACCCGGCGCGGCATCCACTGCGTGCTCGACTGCGAGGGCGAGCCGCTGCGGCTCGGCGTCGAGGCCGAGCCGTTCCTCGTCTCGCCGAACCAGCAGGAGGCCGAGAGCCTCGTCGGCCAGGAGTTCATGGACGACGAGGACTTCGTCATGGCGCTCGAGACGATCGCCGACCTCGGCGCCCACAACGTCCTCATCACGCAGGAGACGTCGTGCTTCGCGCTCGTTCGGGAGGAACGGCAGGTGCACCGCTTCCGCGCCTCGATTCCGCGCGTCGACCCGATCGCGCCGGTCGGCGCGGGCGACGTCCTCCTCGGCGGTTTCCTGTCGGAGCGCTTCAACGGCGCCGCCGCCGGCGACGCGCTGCGCACGGCGATCGGCTGCGCCGCCGCGTCGGTGGTCGAGCTGGGCGCCGGACGCTTCGACCCGCGCGAAGCGCAACGCCTAGCCGCCGGCGTCGAGATCGAAGAACTCGAGCGCGTCACCACCTAGCGGCGTAACCCAGAGTGGGTTCGACCCTTGAACCTCAGTCGTCGCAAAGGGCCGGAGGCTAAGACGTCCGCGTAGCGGCGACTTAACCGCAGGCCGGACTGCGCTCGCGCCGGCCTCCGCCGCGCGCGAGCGCACGGGGTAGCCATCTCATCCAGAGCATCGAAAGCCATAGCAGCACGGAGCGCGGCCGAGACCGCGCTCTCGGACGCGCGGAGTTCCGTTATCCCAGCGAGCGAAGCGCAGCTTCGCGAGCTACCGAAGAGAAAGCGCCTGGATCCGGCCGGCGGTGGCGGTGTTCTCCGCCCAGACGATGCGGCCGTGCGAGAAGGAGAGGCCGACCGGCGTGCTCGCGGCGCGCGCAAGTATGCGGATCCGGCTGGTGCCGAGCACGATGGCGCGGATCGTCCTGCCCACCCGGAAGACGACGAGGTGGTCGCTCGCCGCGAGCTCCGGCGCTGTGCGGCGCGGGACGTTGACGCTGCCGAGCTTCATCCCGTCGTCGGCGTCGTACCACGCGACCTCGTCGGTGCGGCCGTTGCGCGTGAGGACAGCGAGCACCCGCGGCGCGAGCGCGATTGCGAGGGGGAAACCGTCTGGCTGCGCCTGGCTGATGAGCGTGCCCTGATCCGGATCCGCGACCTCGATCGGTGCGGTGCGGTTAGGCGCCGGCGCTCCGTTCTTGTCGACCGTGGTCGCCTGCACAAACGCGATCCGTCCGGCCGACGACACGAGGTCGAGAGCCGGAGAGCTTCCGAGCAAAGCGGACGCATGGCCGCCGGAAACGACCTGGATCCCGCCGCCCGCGATCTTCTTCTTGCACGAGTCGCCCGAGGCGCAGCCGAGCGGGTCGACGTACTCGACGTCCACGGACGAGTAGGCGAGGATCGAGCCGGCGCCGGCGATTCCCCCGAGCCACCAGCCGGTGCCGTCGCTCTCGTGCGCCAGCCGGTCGACCTGCTGCTCGCGCCCACCGACTTTCGCGGTCATCACGTAGTCGAAGGGGACCGAGCCCGTCTCGTGCAGCGTCCAGAGAGCGGAGGACGCGTCGGCGGCGAGCGCGAGCTGCGGCTGGCCGACGGAGAGATCCCAGTGGCAGGTCATGCTCGCGGTCGCGGGCTGGGGGAGAACCTCCGTCCCGTCCGGCGCGAGCACGTGCACGACGTTGCACCGGGCACCGTTCCCCGCGAGCCACCCGACCAGGCCGCCGTCCTGGGCGACCGCGTCGACGGGCGAGTTGCTGCGTCCGAGCGTCAGCGGCTGCGATGTCGCAGCGGCCGCTACGCCGGCGAGCAGGAGAAGGCCGACACTGACGATCAGGGTGCGCACCGCGGGCACGTTAGCTCCGCCCTGTTAGGGCGTTGTCAGGAAACGTTGGTACCCTGGCTGTCCCTTGAGGGATCCCACAGCAGCCGAGCTGAGCGCCGATGACGTGCAGCGGCTGCTGGAGCTCGACCGGAAGTTCGCGCAGGAGGGTCTCACCTTCGACGACGTGCTCCTCGTGCCGGCGGAGTCGCACGTCCTACCGAACGACGTCTCGACGCGCGCCCGCCTGACGGGCTCGATCGAGCTCGCGATCCCGCTCGTCTCGGCCGCGATGGACACGGTCACCGAGGCGCCGCTCGCGATCGCTCTCGCGCGCGAGGGCGGCCTCGGCATCGTCCACCGCAACCTCTCCATCGAGGCGCAGGTCGCCGAGGTGGACAAGGTCAAGCGCTCGGAGTCGGGGATGATCGTCGAGCCGGTGACGCTGCCGCCCGACGCGCCCGTTCGGGCGGCGCTCGAGCTGATGGCGCGGTACAAGGTTTCCGGCGTCCCGATCACCGACGACGCCGGCGTCCTCGTCGGCATCCTCACCAACCGCGATCTCCGCTTCGAGAGCGACGTCGACCAGCTGGTCTCGGCGCTGATGACCGCCCGCGACCTCGTCACCGCGCCGATCGGCACGACGCTCGCAGAGGCGGAGGAGATCCTCCACCGCAACAAGATCGAGAAGCTGCCGGTCGTCGACGCGGACGGGAAGCTCCGCGGGCTGATCACGGTCAAGGACATCCAGAAGAAGATCGAGTTCCCGCACGCGACGAAGGACGAACAGGGACGGCTGCAGGTCGGCGCAGCGGTCGGCGTCGGCCCCGACGCGCTAGAGCGGGCGCAGGCGCTCGTGGCTGCCGGAGTCGACGTGATCGTCGTCGACACGGCACACGGGCACTCCGCAGGCGTGATCGAGACGGTGCGGAAGGTGAAGAACTCCGTGTCGGCCGACGTGATCGCCGGGAACATCGCCACCGCCGAGGCGGCGCGCGCGCTGATCGACGCGGGGGCGGACGCGGTGAAGGCCGGGATCGGCCCGGGTGCGATCTGCACGACCCGAGTCGTCGCCGGAGTGGGCGTTCCGCAGATCACCGCGATCCACGACACGGCGAGCGTGGCCGCCGAGGAAGGCATCCCGTTGATCGGCGACGGCGGCATCACCTCGTCGGGCGACATCGCGAAGGCGATCGGCGCCGGGGCGGATGTCGTGATGCTCGGGTCGATGCTCGCGGGTACGGACGAGGCGCCGGGCGAGATCATCATCGTCCAGGGCGAGCGCTTCAAGGAGTATCGCGGCATGGCCTCCCTCGCCGCGATGCGCAAGGGCTTCTCGAAGGACCGCTACTTCCAGGAGCACATCGAGGAGGCCGAGAAGCTGATTCCCGAGGGGATCGAGGGACGCGTCTCCTACAAGGGTGCGGTCGGCCCCGTCCTCCATCAACTCGTCGGCGGCCTGCGGCAGGCGATGGGCTACTGCGGCGCCGCGACGATCGAGGAGATGAAGCAGGCGCGCTTCGTGCGCATCACGGGAGCGGGGCTGCGCGAGTCGCACCCGCACGACGTGACGATCACGAAAGAGGCGCCGAACTATCGGCGCTGAGCCGGCAGAGGTCCTCGAGCTCCCGGTTCGTGGGGAGCGTCCCGTGCTGGTGCTCGACCTCGGTGGGCAGTACTCCCAGCTGATCGCGCGCCGCGTGCGCGAGTGCCGCGTCTACTCGGAGCTCGTCGGGCACACCATCACGCCGGAGGCGGTGCGCGCGCGGAACCCGTACGCGCTCGTCCTGAGCGGCGGGCCTGCGTCGGTCTACTCCGACGACGCGCCGCGCGTCGATCCGGCGCTGTTCGAGCTGGGGATCCCGACGCTCGGCATCTGTTACGGCGCGCAGCTGATGGCGCTCGAGCTCGGCGGCCGCGTCGACCGCACCGGCGTCTCGGAGTTCGGGCGCACCGAGATGCACGTGGAGGAGTCGGCACTCCTCGCCGACACGCCGCCGGAGCAGACCGTCTGGATGTCGCATCGCGACACCGTCGTCGCGGCCCCCGAGGGCGCCCGCGTCGTCGCGTCTTCTCCCGCCACCCCGGTCGCCGCCTTCGAGGACACCGAGCGCGGGCTGTACGCCGTCCAGTTCCACCCCGAGGTCGTGCACACGCCGCACGGGATGGACGTCCTGAAGAACTTCCTCTACACCGTCGCCGCCGCGCCGCCCGCCTGGACGCCCGCGGCGGTGATCGAGGAGCAGGTCGCGCGCATCCGCGCGCAGGTTGGCAGCGAGCGCGTGCTCTGCGCGTTGTCGGGCGGCGTCGACTCGGCGGTCGCCGCGCTCCTCGTCTACAAGGCGATCGGCGACCAGCTGACGTGTGTCTTCGTCGACCATGGTCTTCTCCGGCAAGACGAAGCCCAGCAGGTCGTCGAGACGTTCGGCGAGCACTTCCACGTCCCGCTCGTCCACGTCCAGGCGCAGGAGCGGTTCCTCGAGCTGCTCGACGGGGTGGAGGAGCCGGAGGAGAAACGCAAGATCATCGGCCGCGAGTTCATCCGCGTCTTCGAGGACGAGGCGGGGAAGCTCGGCGATGTTCGGTGGCTCGTGCAGGGGACGCTCTACTCCGACGTGATCGAGTCGGGCGGCACGGCGGGCGTTGCCTCGACGATCAAGTCGCACCACAACGTCGGCGGCCTGCCCGACGACATGAAGATGAAGCTCGTCGAGCCGCTGCGGATGCTGTTCAAGGACGAGGTGCGGCGCGTCGGCGAGGAGCTGGGGATGGCCGAGCGGATGGTCTGGCGCCAGCCGTTCCCCGGTCCGGGTCTCGCGATCCGGATCATCGGCGCCGTCACCGCCGAGCGGCTCGAGATCCTCCGCCAGGCGGATGCGGTGCTGCAGGAAGAGGTGCGGCGCGCCGGCCTCTACGGCGAGCTGTGGCAGTCCTTCGCCGTCCTCCCTGCGATCCGGTCAGTCGGCGTGCAGGGCGACGAGCGGACGTACGGCTACCCGATCGTGATCCGCGCGGTCACGAGCGACGACGCGATGACGGCCGACTGGGCGCGCCTCCCGTACGACCTCGTCGAGACGATCTCGGCGCGGATCGTGAACGAGATTCCCGGCGTCAACCGCGTGGTGCTCGACGTGACGTCGAAGCCTCCCGCCACGATCGAGTGGGAGTAGCCACTCAGAGCAGGTACGGGATGAGCATCTTCGACGACCGCTTGTAGGCCGGATACGCCTCCGGGAACTGCTCGGTCAAGAACTTCTCCTCGACGGTTGCGCTGTAGACGAAGTAGATCGCCGCCAGCCCGAAGGCGGCCAACCAGAACCAGCTCAGTGCCATTGCTGTGCCGACGTTCGCGACAAGGATTCCCGAGTAGATCGGGTGGCGGACAAGGCGATACGGGCCGCTCGTCACGAGCTCCGGCTCGTTCTTCTGCGTCATAGGCGTTCCCCAGTTGTGGCCGATGTGGATCCGAGCCCAGACCGCGAAGAGCAGTCCAGCGGCGAAGAGCGCGAGCCCGAAGCCCGATCGCCATGCATCCGACTGCACGCCGTATCCGCGGAATGCGCCGACGCGCACGAGGACGACGGCGAGGACGAGGATGAGCGCCCGGATGCGCAGCTCGCGCGACCACGGGATCCTGCCGCGTTTCATCGAGAACGCCGCTGCAAGCCAGTCCAGCCCGAACACGGCCCAACCGACGGCGAAGACGATCGCGACTGTCCTCATCGCGATCGATAATGCCGGTGTGGCCGACGCGCAGTTTGCAGACCGGCTCGCCGAGGCGCAGATCGGCGCGACCTTCAACCAGTACGCCGAGTCGCAGCTCCTGCGCGAACGGCTCTCGCGCTACCTCGACGCTCGCGCTGAAGCGGAGATCGTTCTCGTCGGCGAGGCGGCGGGCTATCGCGGCGCGCGCATGAGCGGGATCCCGTTCACGTCCGAGCGCCAGCTCGGCGGCGCCGGCCCGGCCGAGGCGACGGCGACGATCGTCCATCGCGTCCTCGCGCGGCTGGGCCGCTCCGAGGACGTTCTCCTCTGGAACGTCGTGCCGACCCATCCCGGCACCGAGACGTCCAATCGCCGGCCCCGCCCGGACGAAGTCGACGCGGCACGCCCCTACCTCGACGAAGTCCTGCAAGGACGCATCGCGATCGCCGTTGGGCGCGTCGCCGAGGCCGCGCTCGACGCTCCCTACGTCCGCCATCCGTCGCACGGTGGCGCGGCCGAGTTCGAGGCGGGATTGCAACGGGCTTTCGCTACAATCCGCCGCCGGCGGGCTCCTGTCCGCCGCTTTTCATGAAGACCTACAGCGCCAAGCCGGGAGAGATCACGCGCGAGTGGTATCTCGTCGACGCCGAGGGGAAGACCCTGGGCCGTCTCGCGACGCAGATCGCCGACACGCTCCGCGGCAAGCGCAAGCCGCAGTTCACGCCGCACGTCGACACCGGCGACTTCGTCATCGTCGTCAACGCGGAGAAGATCCACGTCACCGGCAACAAGCTCGACCAGAAGCGCTACTACCGCCACTCGGGCTATCCCGGCGGGCTGCGCAGCCGGACGCTCCGCGAGCAGCTCGACCGCCGGCCGACCGAGGTGCTTCGCGTCGCCGTCAAGGGGATGCTTCCCAAGAACCGGCTCGCGCGGCAGCAGATCACGAAGCTCAAGATCTACGCCGGCCCCGAGCATCCGCACGCCCCGCAGAATCCCAAGCTTTTGGAGCTCGATTCGTGAGCGCGATCGCGCAGTACCGCGGCACCGGCAAGCGCAAGACGTCGGTCGCGCGCGTCATCCTCCGCCCCGGCGACGGCGCGACGTGGGTCAACGGCCGGACGCTGCAGGAGTACTTCCCGCGTGCCGTCTGGCAGACGATCGCCGTCTCGCCGCTCAAGGTCGCGGGCGTCGAGGGCCAGTACGACCTCCGCGTGCGCGTCCATGGCGGCGGCCTGACCGGACAGGCGGGAGCCGTCCGGCACGGCATCGCCCGGGCGCTCGTCGAGGCGAATCCCGAGCTGCGTATCCCGCTGAAGCGCGAGGGCTTCCTGACGCGCGATGCACGCCAGGTCGAGCGCAAGAAGGCCGGCCTGCACAAGGCGCGCAAGGCGCCGCAGTTCTCGAAGCGCTAGCCTCCCGCGCCGTGGCGCGCCAGTACTTCGGCACGGACGGAGTCCGCGGGATCGTGGGCGAATCGCTTACGCCAGAGCTCGTTGAACGGCTCGGCAAGGCGGCTGCGCTCTGGTGCGGCGGCGGCCGTGTCCTCGTCGGACGCGACACGCGCGGTTCCGGCCCCGAGCTCGAAGACGCTCTCGCGCGCGGGATCGCGGCGGCGGGGGGAACGGCCGTCCTCGCCGGTGTCCTGCCGACGCCGGCCGTCGCGCTGCTGCGGCTCGACCTCGGCGCGGTCATCTCCGCCTCCCACAATCCGCCCGAGTACAACGGCGTCAAGCTCTTCGACCGCATGGGCGGCAAGCTCAGCGACGCGGCTGAGGAGGAGATCGAGGCGCTCCTCGACGAGCCCGCCCGGGCCGGCGGCAGCGTCGAGCGCGCCGAGGGCTTGGCGGACGAGTACCTCGCACTCGTGCTCGAGCGCTTCGCCGCCGACCTCGCCGGTCTCCGCATCGCCGTCGACTGCGCGAACGGCGCCTACTCCGGGCTCGCGCCGCGCGCCTTCGAACAACTCGGAGCGACGGTGACCGCGATCGGCGACGCGCCCGACGGCACGAACATCAACGCCGGCTGCGGCGCCACCGACCTCCGGGCGCTCGCCGACACCGTGCGCGCCGGTGAGTTCGACCTCGGCGTCGCGTTCGACGGCGACGGCGACCGGATGCTCGCGGTGGACGAGCGCGGCGTGCCACTCGACGGAGATCAAATCCTCGCCGTCCTCGCCCTCCAGCTCGGGGTCGACACCGTCGCGGTCACCGGGATGACGAACCTCGGCTTCCATCGACTGATGGAGGAGCGCGGCATCCGTGTCATCACGACCGACGTCGGCGACCGCTACGTCCTCGAAGCGCTGCGGCGCGAGAACGCGCGGCTCGGCGGCGAGCAGTCCGGCCACATCCTCTGGCTCGACGGCCATGTCGCCGGCGACGGGCTCGTCGCGGCGCTCCTTCTCTGCCACGCGCTCGGCGGGCGGAGCCTCTCCGAAGCCGCGTCCGTCCTCGAGCGCTTCCCGCAGGTCGTCCAGAACCTGCCGCGCGCCGCGCGAGGGCCGCTCCCCACCCGCCTTCTCGACCGGGTCGCGCGCATCAACGAGGAGCTCGACGGAACCGGCCGCGTGCTCGTCCGGCCATCCGGAACGGAGCCTGTCGTCCGGATTCTCGCCGAGGCGGAGAGCCGGGAAGCGGCCGAAACCCTCTGTGCTACAGTCGCCGCGCTTGTTACAGACGAGCTCGGCTGACCCGCCCGCGACGCTGCGGCCCGGGTCGTGAAGCCGGGCTTTTCGCGTTTTCAGGGGGAGTTTTCCGCCGCAGAGGGAAAGGAGCGCAACGTGTGCGGGATCATCGGATATGTCGGATCACGCGAGGCGAAGCCGCTTCTCCTCGACGGTTTGCGGCGGCTCGAATACCGCGGCTACGACTCCGCCGGGCTTGCGTTGCGCGAGGACGCGGAGCTCGAATACGTCCGCGCCGTCGGCAACCTCGACAACCTCGTCGCGGCCGCCCAATCGAACGGCTCCCGCACCCACCACGGCCTCGGCCACACGCGCTGGGCGACCCACGGCGGCGTCACCGAGCGGAACGCGCACCCGCTCACCGGCTGCGACCCCGGCCGTCTCGCGATCGTCCTCAACGGGATCGTCGAGAACTACATGGAGCTGCGCGAGCAGCTGACCGAGGCGGGCCACACCTTCACGTCCGAGACCGACGCCGAAGTCGTCGTCCATTTGCTCGAGCAGTCCTACGACGGCGACCTCACGCAGGCGCTCGCGCGCGTCTATCCGCAGCTCGAGGGCCACTTCTCTATCGTCGCGATCCATCACGACCATCCCGATCTTCTCGTCGGCGTCCGCAATCAGACGCCGCTCGTCGTCGGTCTCGGCGAGGGGGAGAACTTCCTCGCGTCCTCGATCGCGGCGTTTCTGAGCGAGACGCGCACCGTCCTCCACCCGGGGGATGGCGAGGTCATCGAGCTGACGCCGGCGAGCGTCCGTGTCTTCGTCGACGGCACCGAGGTCGAGATGTCGGCGCCGCAAGAGATCGACTGGGACGAGGAGAGCGCCGAGAAGTCCGGCTTCGAGACCTTCATGCTCAAGGAGATCTTCGAGCAGCCCGAGGCGGTCGCCGAGACGATCGGGGATCGCGTCCGCGGGCACAAGCTCATGCTCGATGCGCTCGGCATGACCGAGACGGAGGTCCAGAACCTGCGCAGGATCGTGATCGTCGCCGCCGGCACCGCCTACCACGCGGGCGTCGTCGGCCGCTACATCATCGAGGAGTGGGCCCGCCTGCCGGTCGAGCCGGACATCGCGAGCGAGTGGATCTACCGCAATCCCGTCCTCTCGAAGGACACGCTCGTGATCGGGATCTCACAGTCCGGCGAGACGCGCGACACGGTCAATGCCGTCAAGCTCGCGCGCGAGCACGGTGCGCGCACGCTCGGGATCACGAACCTGATGGGCACGCAGATCACGCGCGAGGTCGACGCGACGCTCTACACACGTTGCGGGATGGAGGTCGGCGTCGCGGCCTCGAAGACGTTCACGGCGCAGGTCGCTCTCCTCAGCCTCCTGGCGCTGAAGCTCGCCGAGATTCGACACACGCTGCCGCAGGAGGAGATCGAGTTCATCCTCGACCGCCTGCACGAGCTGCCGGAGAAGATGCAGGAGTTCCTCGACGGCGACCACCCGATCGAGTCGATCGCGCAGCGCTTCTACGACAAGCCGTTCTTCCTCTACCTCGGCCGCCACATCGGCCTGCCGGTGGCGCTCGAGGGCGCGCTGAAGCTGAAGGAGATCTCGTACATCCCGACCGACGCGTACTCGGCCGGCGAGATGAAGCACGGCCCGATCGCGCTGCTTGAGGAGGGGACGCCGGTCGTCGTCGTCGCGACGAACATCCACGTCTACGACAAGATCGTCTCCAACATTCAGGAGACCCGGGCGCGCGGCGCGCACGTGATCGCGATCGCGACGGACGGCAACGAGGACATCCAGCACCACGCCGACGACGTGATCTACGTGCCGCGGACGCCGAACTTCCTCCAGGCGCCGCTCGCGGTGATGCCGCTGCAGCTCCTCGCCTACCGGATCGCGCGGCTGCGCGGGCTCAACGTCGACCAGCCGCGGAACCTCGCCAAGACCGTCACTGTCGAGTAGCTCACTCGAGCTCGCGGCGGAGCCGCTTCGTCTGGCTGCGCCGCTTCTTATCGGAGAGGCGCCGCTCCCGTGCCGCCTTCGTCGGCTTAGTCGGCACCCGCTTCCGCTCGACGCGCAGCGCCTCCCGCAGCGCGGCCACGAGCCGCTCGACCGCGAGCTCTCGATTGCGCGACTGGCTCCGCTCGTCCTGCGCGACGGCGCGCAGGACCGTCCCGGCCTTCGCGACCACGCGCTTCTTCTGCCCCTCGGTCAGGACGCCCGAGGATTCGACGTCGAAGACGGCGACGACCCGCGTCTCGGATTTCTGCGCGTGCTGTCCGCCCGGCCCGCTCGAGCGGGAGACCTGGAGCTCGATCTCGCCGAGCGGCAGCAGGACCGAACGCGTGACGCGAATAGAGTCTGCAGCCATGGCGGCGATTCTCCTCGACGTGGACGGGGTTCTGCACGTTTCCGGTGAGCCGATCCCCGGCGCGGCCGACGCGGTGCGGCGGCTCCGCAGCGACGGCCACCGGCTCCGCTTCGTCACGAACGCGACGACGCGTTCGAAGGCGAAGCTCGCGCAGGACCTCCAGGCGATGGGGATCGAGCTCGAGGCCGAGGAGGTGCAGACGACCGCGGACGCGGCTGTCGCGGCGCTGCGCGGTCGCCGCGTGCTCGCCCTCGTGATGCACGCGCTAGTCGGCGATCTCGAGGGAGTCGAGCTCGTCGGCGAGAACGCGCAGGCCGTCCTGATCGGCGGCGCGGACGATTCCCCGGAGACGAACCTCGTCTTCTCCTACATGAACCTCGCGCGCGCCTTCGCCGAGCTCGAGCTTGGCGCGGAGCTCTACTGCATGCATCGCAACCGCTGGTGGCAGACGCAGCGCGGGCCGCTGCTCGACACCGGCTGTTATGTCGCGGGGCTCGAGTACGCGGCGCAGATCGAAGCGACCGTCCTCGGCAAGCCGAGCCCGGCGTACTTCGACGCCGCGTGCGAGGCGCTCGACGCGGAGCCGTCCATGACCTGGATGGTCGGAGACGACCTCGAGACGGACGTGATCGGGGCGCGCGGCGTCGGGATGCGCGCGGTGCTCGTGCGGACGGGGAAGTTCCGGCCGGACACGGTCGAGCGGTCGCGCATCCAGCCGGACGGGATCGTCTCCTCCATCGCGCACCTCCCCGACTGGCTCGAGGAGCACCTGTGATCTCGGTCGGCACCGACCTGATCGAGATCGAGCGGATCCGGCGCTCGCTCGCGCGATACGAGCGCTTTCGTGAGCGCTGCTTCACCGAGGCGGAGCGGGCGTACTGCGACTCCCGCCGGAATCCGGCGGAGAGCTACGCGGGTCGCTTCGCAGGGAAGGAGGCGGTCGGCAAGGCGCTCGGCTTCGGCGTCGCGCGAGCCTTCGCCTGGCAGGAGATCGAGATCGTCGGCCGGCCGAAGCCTGCGGTGCGGCTCTCTGGCAGGCTCGCCGAGCGGGCCGCCGCGGTCGGCGCCGCCTCCGTCGATCTCTCCATGACGCATTCGCGCGAGCTCGCGCAGGCGGTGGCGATCGCCAGTGGCGGCGACTGAGCCCCTCTACACCGCGGAGGAGATGCGCGCCGCCGAGGCGGGCCACGACGTCGACGCGCTGATGCAGCGCGCCGGAGCGGCGGTGGCGGAGGAGGTCATGCGGCGCTTCCCCGACGCGCGCCGGATCGCGATCCACGCCGGCCGAGGAGCGAACGGAGGAGACGGGCGGATCGCCGGCGAGCTCCTCGAGGGCCAAGGACGCGAGCTCGTCGATGAGCGGCCCGACGTCGTGATCGACGCGCTGCTCGGCACGGGGATGAAGGGTGCGCCGCGGGACGAGACCGCGGCCGAGATCGAGCGGATCAACGCGGCGGGCGTGCCGGTCGTAGCGGTCGACATCCCTTCCGGCGTGAACGCGTCCACCGGCGAGATGGAAGGCGCCGCGGTGCGCGCGGACGTCACCGTGACCATGCACGGGCCGAAAGTCGGTCTCGCCGTGGCCCCGGGGCGGTTCCTTGCGGGTGAGGTGGTCGTTGCAGAGATCGGCCTGGTATCAGGCGAGACCGAGAACGCGCTCGTCATGCCGGTGATCCTGGACGAGGTGCCGCGCCGCTCGGCCGGCGACAACAAGTACACGGCGGGCCACGTCCTCATCGTCGGCGGGTCACGTGGGATGACCGGAGCTGCGGCGCTCGCCGCGCGCGCTGCACTGCGGGCGGACGCCGGCTACGTCACGATCTGTGCGCCGGAGGAATCGCTGCCGGTGCTCGAGACCCTCGTGCTCGAGGCGGTCAAGCGGCCGCTGCAGCAGGTGTCCGAGGCCGCGGCGAAAGCGAGGGCGCTCGCAGTCGGACCGGGGCTCGGGCGGGACAAGGAGGCGAAGGCGCTCGTGCGGCGGTTGCTCGCCGAGGTCGAGGTTCCGGCGGTCGTCGACGCAGACGCGCTCTTCGAGCTCGAGCCTGAGGATTGGCCCGCGCCGCGTGTCCTCACGCCGCACGAGGGCGAGCTCGCGCGCCTGCTCGGGCGCGAGTCGCGGGACATCGCCGCGCACCGGCTCGCGTCGGTGCGGGAAGCGGCGGAGAAGTTCGGCTGCGTCGTCGTGCTCAAGGGCGAGGACTCGCTCGTCGCAGCGCCGGGCGGCGGCGTCCTCGTCGCGGCGCTCGGGCTGCCGTCGCTCGCGACCGCGGGAACGGGCGACGTCCTGACCGGAATCACAGCGGCGTTCCTCGCAAAGGGAATGGAGCCGCAGCGGGCAGCGGCAGCGGCCTGCGCAGCGCAACAGCTCGCGGCGCACGCGGCGACGCAGCGCTACGGCCTCGTCGCGAGCGACGTGATCGAGGCGCTTCCCAGCGTTCTGGCCTAGGCTGGCCGCCGTGCACCGGAGCGAGATCACCGTCGACCTCGGCGCGATTCGCCACAACGCGCGCCGGCTCCTCGAGGCGCTCGACGGCGCGGAGCTCTGGGCCGTCGTGAAGGCGGACGGCTACGGCCACGGCGCCGTCGATGTCGGTCGCGCTGCGCTCGAGGCGGGTGCGACGGCTCTCTGCGTCGCCACCGTCGACGAGGCGCTCGAGCTCCGCCGTGAGCTTCCCGACGCGCGCATCCTCGTCATGGGGCCGACCGAGCAGGTCGCCGAGGCTCGCGAGGCGCGGCTCGAGCTGGCCGTCGTGCGCGACGGCGAGATCCCGCCGGACATCCCGGTCCACCTCAAGCTCGACACGGGAATGGGCCGCTGGGGTCGGGCCGAGCTGCCGGAGCTCCCGGCGAACGTCGTCGGCCTGATGAGCCACCTTGCGACCTCCGACAGCGACCCCGATTTCGCGGCGCAGCAGATCGAGCGCTTCCGCGAGGCCACCGAGCCCTATGCGCACCTGACGCGCCATCTCGCGAACAGCGCCGCCGCGCTGCGCATCCCCGAGGCTCGCTTCGACGCCGCCCGCTGCGGCATCGCGCTCTACGGGATCTCTCCGTACAACACGGATCCGGCGGAGGACGGCTTGCGCCCGGCGCTCTCCTGGCGCAGCCACCTCGCGCAGGTGCGCCTCCTCCAGCCGGGCGAGAGCACGGGATACGGCCGCTGGTTCGTCGCCGAGCGGCCGACCTGGATCGGCATCGTCCCGGTCGGCTACGCCGACGGCTTCCGGCGGGACATGACCGGCACCGAGGTGCTAGTGGACGGGGAGCGGCGCCGTGCGGTCGGCACCGTCTCGATGGATGCGGTCGCCGTCGAGCTCGACCGCGAACTCGAGGTCGGGGCACCGGTGACGCTGATCGGCGACGGGATCCTGATCGAGCGCCACGCCGACATCGCCGGGACGATCGGCTACGAGATCGCGTGCGGGATCGAGAGCTCGCCGGGGCGCGCCACGCGCGCCATCCGGGACTAGACGTAGCCGGCGACGCCGCCGTCGAGCTGAGAGAAGGCGTCGCGCAACTGGTCGCGCTCCTTCGCCAGCTCGGTGAAGGAGAGCATCAGCCGCCGCTCGCCTTCCTGCGTTAGCCGGAGATGGGCAACGCGGGCGTCGCGCTGCGACTGCTCCCGCTCGATCAGGCCCGCTTCCTCGGCCCGGCGCACGAGCTCGGTGACGGTGCTCTGCGCGAGTTGGAGGCGCTCGGACAGCTCAGTCACGGTCGACTGCTCTTTCCTGTCCGGCGCGCCCTTGATCATCATCAACAGCGAATAGCGCTGGGGAGTCAGCCCCGACTGGCGCGCGATCCGTTCGCTCTGGCGGAGAAAGCGGCGCAGCGCAGCCCGGAAGTCGGCGACCGCCATCACATCGTCGACCGACGGCCGCATCTGATCCATGTCCAGCGTCATATCGCGATTCTATGGAGCTTTCGGCGCGCGACCAAGGACACGTGTGAACACGTTCGGCAACATGTCCTGAAGCGCGCCGAGCGGACCGTAGAACCGCGGCACGGTCGTCTCGCCGTGGCCGTGCTCGAGCGAGCGGAGAACGTGATCCGCCACGTCGTCCGGGCCGATGACAATCGGTTGCACCCACCGTGGCAGCCAATCCTGCGGAAAGCCCTCGGTCCGGGCGAACCCGGGCTTGACCGTGTGGACGCGAATGCGTTTGCTGCGCAGCTCCGCGGCGACCGTGCGTGAGAACGCGAGCTGCGCGTGCTTCGACGCGGAGTATGGGCCGCTCGGCGGGCCGGCGACGACGCCCGAGACCGAGACGATGTTCACGACGTCCGACGGGGCGGCCGCGAGCAGGCCGGGGTAGAAGCCGCGCAGGCACCAGACGCTGCCGAGGTAGTTGATGCGGATCAGCCGCTCGACGACCTCCGGATCGCCGTCGAGGAAGCTCGTCCGGCCCGGAATCCCGGCGTTGTTGACGAGGACGCCGATGCGCGGATGCCGCTCGAGGACGCGCGCGGCGACCGCTTCGACGGCCGCGAGATCCGACACGTCGCACGGCTCCGCCTCGCCTCCGATCTCCGCAGCCAGCTCCTCCAACCGGTCGGCGCGGCGTGCGATCAGGACGCACAGGTCGCCCCTCGCCGCGAGCCGGCGCGCGATCTCCACGCCGAACCCGGACGACGCGCCCGTGACGACCGCAACGCGTTGTTCGCTCATCCGCAGGTGTGGATGGGGATCCGGCTCGTAGCGCTCCGGCCCGACTTGGTCAGCGCGACGACCTCGAGCTTGTGCCTGCCCTTCTTCACGCGGCCAAGCTTCCCACTCCAGAGATCGAATGCGTCGTGCTTGCCGTTCGCGAGCCGCCGGCCGTCGAGGAGGAAGTGGACGCTCTTCACGCCGCCGGGCGCGTCCGCCGTCACGAGGAGCCCGGAGTGCGGCGCGACGCACGTGCCGCCTGACGGGAGCAGCCAGTTGGCGGTCGGGCCGTGCACCACACGCAGCTTGTGCGCCGCCGTCCGCGTGTTCGGGAGGATGTTGTTCCCCGTCGTGTTGATGTTCTTCGCCTCCTCGTAGTCGGACGAGGCGAACAGCATCCGCAGCCGGCCGGCGGGTAGCTTCGGGGCCGCCTTCGGCAGGGGGAAGATCGCGAGCCCGCTGATCGGGTCATAGGCGAGCGAGCCCACGAGGACGCCGTGGTAGGCGAGCACGAGAGAGAACGGGTCGACGCCGGACTGCGAGTCGAGCGTCCGCACCGCGATCGTCGGCCGGCCGGCGGAGACGCGCCTCGTCAGCACCTGCAGCGACGGAGGCGTGACGTCGTTGACCCAGGAGTTGAGGATGTAACTCCCCGCGAGGCTCCCGCCGGTGTACGGGTCGGTGCCGGAATCGACGGCGACGAAGTATTTCTGCACGCTCGGGAACGAGACGGCTGCCGACGAGATGTCGAAGTTGTAGTCGAACGTGAGGCCGTTGACGTCGAGCGGCGTCCCGTCATAGCCCTGCACGGTGCTCTCGTCGTCGGCGCCGAGGAGCCACGGGTCGACGATCCCGTTCTGCAGCGGCACCGAGACGCCCGCGTTCGCGACGGGATGCGTGAGCAGGAGCGAGTAGACCTGCTCGGAGCCGGTCTCGTCCATCGGCGCCATGTCGGGCGCGTTGCCGAACGGCGCGACCGGGAAGCGGTAGGCAGCGACGTGGCTCGTGCCTTTCGCCGTGTCGCCGAGTGTGAGCTTTGGCAGCGGCAGCACGGAGAGGCTCGCGAGAGCCGGCCGGTCGACATAGAAGAGGTACGGGATCCGCCGCGTGTCGGACCCCTTGGTGAGGACGATGAAGCCGTAGTTCTCCCCCTGCGTCGCGTTCGCGGCGGCCTTCGCGGTGACGGGGATGTCCATCTCGCCGTTCGGAGTGATGCTCACGGTGCCGGGCGCGTCGAGCGAGGCGCCGGCCGTCGTCGCCTGCGCCTCGACGCTGACCGACCACAGTCCGGAGCCACTGCCGGCGTCCGACACCTGCAGGAGAAGGGCCTTGCTCGCCGCGCCGTGGAGCACGTTCACGTCCTCGAAGCTGAGCGACGCAGGCTCGGTGAAGAGGAGCGGATTCGCGGCGCGCGGCAGCCAGACGAGTCCGCCGCCCTCGTCGATCACCGGCGCTTCCACCGTCCGAGCGGTGTTCTGCCAGGCCGGATTCGCGGTCGACATCAGCGCGGATTTCACCTCCGCCGGCGTCCAGCTCGGGTGGAGCTCGAGGAGAAGAGCGGCGGAGCCGGCGACGTGCGGCGTCGCCATCGACGTGCCGTCGAAGACGGCGAAGCGCGAGCTGTCGGTGTTCGGCAGCGTCGAGGAGATGATCTGCCCGCCCGGCGCCGAGATGTCGGGCTTGAGATCGTGTCCGAAGGCGGTCGGGCCGGAGGACGAGAAGTCCGTGATGATCCCGCTGCGACCCGTCTCGAGCTCCTGCACCGAGGCGCCGACGGTGAACTGCAGCACACCGCCGTGTGCGTCCATGAACGTCCGCAGGTCGGCGCCGTCGAGGTTGGAGATCATCCCGGCCGGCTTCCCGAGCGGCAGCGGGATCGGTCCCGCCTCGCCCTCGCGGTTGTCGACGAGGATCATCCCGGTCGCGCCCGCGTCGATCGCCTGCAGCGCCTTCGTCACGAACGGACAGAGCCCGCGCGAGACGAGCGCGATCTTCCCCGTCAGCGAGTTCGCCGGCAGGTTGCCGTCGGGTGACGAGCGGTCGTCCGCCGGCCCGCACAGGTGCCGGTCGACCGGGTTTCCGTCGGTTCCGGTGATCGTGCCGACGTCGACGAGCGTCTCCCCGCCCGCCCAGATCGACGCGGCGGCGCTGCCGAAGTCCGGCTGGAACGGGATGCCGTGCAGGTCCGCGGGAGCGCCCGCGGTCGTGGCGTTGAGCGCCGGCGCGAAGACGTGGGTGTTGGACGTCGCCGCGACGGCGATCGCGTCGGGAGCGGTGGCCGGCGAGCCGACCGAGCCGTCGCCGTACTGGTCGCGTTCGTTGCCGGCCGCGATCACAGGCACAACGCCCGCCTGCGCGACGTTCTCGACCGCCGGGATCATCGCGTCGTTCGCAGGATCGGTCTGCGGGCCGCCGCCCGAGAAGTTGATGACGTCCATCCCGTCCGCGACCGCAGCCTCGAAGGCGGCGATGATCTCCGGCGAGTCCGCCTCGTCGCCGAACGGGGTCGGGATCGTGAAGACGCGGTAGTTGCCGAGCCACGCCTTCGGCGCGACGCCGCTCAGCCCCGTCACCTGCGGATGGGCGTCGCTCGCCGGCGCTGTCGTCCCTGCATCTCCCGCGGCGATCCCCGCGACGTGGGTCCCGTGGAACGACGTCAGCGGGTCGAGCGGCAGCTTCCCCGCCTGCCCGCTGCCCGGACCGGGGAACGCCCGCGCGACGATCACCTTCGCGGTCGTGTAGCTCGTGTCCCCTTTCGGGAAGCCGGCGGGATACGTGTAGCCGGTCGCGCTGAAGAAGGGATTCGTCTGGTCGATCCCGTCGTCGACGACCGCGATCTTCATGCCGTGGCCGTCGGCGCCCTGCGCCTGCTCGAGTTGCGGCGCGCCGATCACTCCCGGCGACGTGTCGTCGGCGAGCGTGTAGTGGAAGACGGGATAGACGTGCTTGAACTCCCGCTCGCGGAGCAGCTTCGGGAGCTTCGAATTCGGAAGGCTGACGGTGACCGCGTCGAGCAGGATCGAGAAGCGCTCCTGCACGCGCGCCTGCGGGATCTGCGCGTGGAGCTCGGCGACGGCCCGCACCTGGGCCGTGGCGAGCTCGGCGAGATACGCCCGCGAGGTCGCGCTGTGGACGGCGAGCATCCGCCGTCCTCCATAGGCGGCGAGCCCGCGGCCGTAGCGGCGCGCGAGCGGTGGCAGGGGGAGGCTGGCGATCACGCGCACACGCGGATCCGCCGGCTGGAGGTGGATCGTCCCCTGCCGCAGCCGCGGTCCGTGCAACTTGATCGGGACGAGGTGCTTCCCGGGGAAGACGGTCGCTGCCGCGACGGCGGGAGCGGCGAGGGCCGCGCTCAGCCCCAGCAGGATCGCGGCGCGGCGCACCACGACAGGCTACCCGGCGAACTGCATCCCGTAGGATCGCGCCCGTGTCCGGATCTTTCGAGGGGAAGCGCGGTCTCGTCCTCGGCGTCGCCAACAAGCGCTCGATTGCGTGGGCGATCGCACAGCAGCTCGCGGCCGGCGGCGCGAAGCTCGCCTTCACGTACCAGGGCGAGCGGATCGAGTCGACTGTCCGCGACCTCGCGGGCTCGGTCGACGCAGCGCTCGTCACCGAGTGCGACGTCCGTTCGGACGACGACGTGGCGCGCGTTTTCGGCGAGGTGGGGGAGGCGTTCGGCGGCGAGCTGGACCTCCTCGTCCACTCCGTCGCCTTCGCCGCCGCGGAGGATCTCGAGGGCCGCTTCACCGACACGCCGCGCGACCGCTTCTGGCTGGCGATAGACATCTCCGCCTACTCCCTCGTCGCGTGTGCGCGCGCGGCCGAGCCGCTGATGGAGAAGGCCGGCGGCGGCTCGATCGTCACGATGACCTATCTCGGCGGCGAGCGGGCGGTGCCGCACTACAACGTGATGGGCGTGGCGAAAGCGACGCTCGACTCCTGCGTGAAGTACCTCGCGTGGGATCTCGGGGAGAAGAACATCCGCGTCAACGCCGTCTCGGCCGGGCCGGTGCGCACGCTCGCCGCGCGCTCGATCGCCGGTTTCACGACGATGGAGGACATCGTCGAGGAGCGCTCGCCGCTCCGCCGCCACATCACCGCCGACGATGTCGGCGCCGGCGCCGCGTATCTCCTCGGAGACGGCGCAGTGAACGTGACCGGGACGACGCTCTACGTCGACTCCGGTTACCACTCGATGGGCATGTAGCGCTCGCTCGCGAGTGCTTCGCACTCGCTCGCGGAAAGGCAACGAACTCGCGCGCGGAAGAGCGCGGTCTTCCGCGCACTCGTGCAGTAGAGCTTTGTTGGCCGCCGCGGCGGGCGCCTCCGGCGCGCGCCGGGGAGCGGGGAAAGCCTCCGGCTAAGCCCGCTGCGCGAGGCTTAGCCTCCGGCGGAAGATCGAGAAGGTCAAGTGAGAGTAAGCACTGGCCCAGGCGAGCGCTCTAGCCGCCCGAGATGGCGGCGATCACGTCGAGGCGGGAGCCCGCAGCGAGCGGTGTGTCGAGCCTGGAGCGCTCGCCGTCGACGTAGGCGTGGATGTGCGAGCGCAGTGTCGGGCCTTCCCCGACGAGGCGGTCGCGGAGTCCCGGCCACTGCGCGTCGAGCTCGTCGAAGGCGCCGAGCACCGTCGCCGCCCCGACCTCGAGGCGGCGTGGTAAGCCGGGAAAGAGCGGCGTCAGCGTCCCGGGCAGGCGGACGTCGGCCATCTCGCTTCTCCTAGTCGACGATCGCGACGTCGACGGAGGAGATCGACGGCAGGTAACTCGCGATCTCGCTCCACGTCTCGCCTTCGTCGGCGCTCGCGAAGACCTGGCCGGTGCTCGTGCCGAAGTAGACGCCGGGGACGTCGTGCTTGTCCATCGTCATCCCCTGCCGGAGCACGCCGAGGTGCGCGTCCACCTGCGGCAGCCCGTTCCGCATCGGCTGCCAGCTCGAGCCGGCATCGCGCGTGCGCCAGACCGTCGCCTTTCCCTCGTGCATCGTCCTGCCGTGTCCGCCGTCGACCGGGATGACGTAGAACGACTCGGTGTCGTGCGGATGGACGGCGGCCGCGAAGCCGAAGTCGCCCGGCAGTCCCTCGGTGATCTCCGTCCACGACTGGCCGGCGTCATCGGAGCGATGCATGCCGACGTGGTTCTGCTGATACATCCGCTCCGGGTTCGACGAGCGGACGAGCTTGTGGACGCAGAAACCCACGTCCTCATAATCGCCGGGCCAGTCGCGCCGCAGGCCGCTGTTGCGCGGCGCCCAGGACGAGCCGCCGTCGTCGGTCTGGAACGCGCCGACGCCCTGCACGATCGCGAAGAAGTTGTCGGAGTCTTCGGCGTCGGTGACGAAGCCGGAGATCCCGAGATGGCCGGGCGGCTGGTTCGCGGGGTCGTCCCAGGCCTCGCTGCCGTGCTGGCCGGAGAGGGTGGAGAGGAGTGACCACGTCTCGCCGTTGTCTCTGCTTTCGAAGATGCCCGGCGCCTCGGCGCCGACGAGTAGCCGGTCGCCGGCGCGCGCGAGCGTCGAGACCTTGGAGACCTTCCGCCCGTCCTCGTCCCCGTATGTGAGGCCTTCGCTCGACATCTCCCAGGTCGCGCCGTGGTCGCGGCTGCGCCAGATGGCCGAGCCGTGCCACTCGCTTGCCGCGGCGGCGTAGATCGAGTCGGATGTCGCGTCGTAGATCGCGTGGTAAATCGGCCAGCCCTCGCAGAGAGGCTCGCTCAGCGTCCAACTCTTCCGGTCGTCGCTCTCGAGCAGAAAGGTGCCCTTGCGGGTGGCGACGGTCAACAGGGTCTTCGACATCGATCTCTCCTCGATTCGCGGGACTGTGCTGAGTCTCGCTGATCGGCGAGCCTCTGGGAAAGAGACTCGCCGCGAGCGCGAAACTCATCGGTTAGGTGGTGAGCGGCTCGCCCGTCTCGAGCAGCGTCTTCAGGTCAAGTGACTTAGCTGAACGGCTTCATCAGCATGTCGGCGACGACGAGCACGAGCAGCGCGACGTCGAGACGGGCGATGAGGAGGATCTCGTTGATCGCGGCTTGCGTCTCCGGAGCCGCTGCTCCGACGGTCTCGCACAGCCCCGCGATTCTCTTCGCGCGGGGGGAGAGAACGGCGATCCCGGTGATGAACGAGACCGCGAAGCCGGCGAGCCCGATGTCGACCCAAGTCGTGCCGAAGCCGATGTGCTGGTTGATCACCATCGCGATCCCCATCGCGAGGACGACGCCACCCGCAGGCGCGAACAGCTTCTCGCCGGCGAACGTCGCCTGCCGGGCGATGGTCGCGATCTCTTCGGGATCGTCAGCGCGCTCGGCGCGAATCGCGAGCGCGGTGAGGAGAAGACCGCCACCGACCCAGAAGACGGCGACGCTGACGTGGATGAGCTTGAAGGCGGCGAACCAGGTCGTGCTGGCGTCAGTCGCCTTGAAGGCGAAGAGGAGAAACACGCCGACGACGGTGAGGAGGATGGCGGGAGTGATCCAGCCGGCCCTGCTCTCGGGAACGTGCGCAGAAGTGGTTTCCATGCTGCGGGAGTAAAGGCGATTCGCCGGACGACTACAAGAGCTTCGCCGCGGCGATCAGCTCGTCGAGGTCGGGCAGCTCGTCGTTCGCGTACGCCCACGCGCCGCGCACGACGCCGTCGCGGTCGAGGAGGAAGGCGCTCCGGCGCGAGACGTCCCTCATCCCGTTGTGCTCGTACTCGACGCCGAAGCCGTGCGTCGCGTCGGCGTTCCAGTCGGAGAGGAGCGGGAAGTCGAGGTCGAGCGCCTGCATCCACGCGACGTGCGTGTACGGCGAGTCGCGCGAGATCGCGTACGGCTCGACGCCGGCCGCCTGGAGCTCCTCTCTCCTGTCACGCAGGAGCTCGAGCTCACTTGTTCAGGTCGTCGACCAGTCGAAGAGATAGAAGAGAAGCAGGAGCGGGCGTTCGTGCAATAAGTCGCCGATCGTCGCGCGCTCACGCGGCGTCGTCCACACGCCGGCTTCGAGCGGCGCCTTTTCCCCAACCTCGAGCACGGCGTCGAGTCTACGCGGCCGCGGGTTCGGGCTCCGCCGCCACCTCGGTCGCCTCCGCGATCTCGCGGGCGACCTCGACGATGTCCTTGTTGGCGTTGAAGACCTGGAGCTGACGGTCGGCGCCGTTGCCGCGGCTGAGGATTTCCTGGAGGCCCGCGAGCTCCTCCTCGGAGCCGAGGTCGCGCGCGTGCGGCTCGATCGTCTCGAGCGTCCGCCGCACAAGCGCGGCGACCGGAATACGGTTGCGCCGGCCGGTGTGGAGGTCCATCACGGGCGCGCTGAGCCCGTAGCGCGCGGCGAGCCACTTGTTCTCGGTCGTCAGGATCCGGTGGAAGGACGGGGTCTCCTCGCCGCGGTCGACGAGCTCCGCGTAGTGCTTGACGAGCGCCTGGCAGTACGCGGTGATCGCGATCACGTCGTCGAGCTGCGTCACCGCGTCGCAGATCCGGATCTCGATGGTGCCGAGGCGCGGATGGAGACGGATGTCCCACCAGATGTGCGTGTAGTCCTGGATGCAGCCGGTCTTCTCCAGCTGGTTCACGACCTGCGCGTAGTCGGAGTAGTCGCGGAAGCGCGGCGGCGGGCCCGAGCGCGGGAAGGCGGCGAAGACCATGTGCCGAGAGGAGCGGAGGCCGGTCGGCTCGCCGCGCCAAAACGGGGAGCTCGCGGACAGCGCGACGAGCTCGGGCAGGTGCGCAATCAGCGCGTTCACGACCTGGATCGCCTTCTCCGCGTCGTCGACCGCGACGTGCACGTGCATCCCGAAGATCAGCTCGCGACGCGCGATGTACTGCATCTGGTCGACGAGCGCCCGGTAGCGGTCCTTCGCCGTGATCCGCTGGCGCTCGAAGAGCGAGAACGGATGCGTGCCTGCCGAGCCGACGCGCAGGCCCTTCTCCCGCGCGACGTCGCAGACGTAGCTGCGGATGCGGAGTAGCTGCTGCCGGACTTCCGCCGGCGTGTGGCAGACCGGCGTCGCCACCTCGAGCACCGACTGCATGAGCTCGGAGTCGATCCGCGGCTCGAGCTCATGACCGGCGACGGCTGCGAGCACCGTGTCGATGTGCTGGACGAGGTCGAACGTCTTGGCGTCGAGGAGCATGTACTCCTCCTCGACCCCGAGCGTGTACGGGTCGCTCTGGCCGAAGGCGTGGTCGAGCACGCTGCCGCCCGGCGGGAAGCTCAAGCCCGTACCCGTGATCGACGGAGGGATCAGCGAATCCGTCATGCCGGAACCTTATTGCCCTGCTTTGCAGGAAGAAAGCCGGCTACTCCGGCAGGGCGGCGTCCGCTTCGATCTCGACCTTCCAGGCCGGATCGAGCATCCCGAGACCGGAGCAACGGAGCGGCGCTCCACGCGCCTAGTATCCCGCGCCGTGGACGCGCTGCAGCTGATCGACGGATGGGACGCGCCGGGCGCGGCAGCGGGAGTGGTTCGCGACGCCGGAGTGGTCGCGACCCACGGGGCGGAGGAGGTCGAGGTCCCGTGGGCCTCGGTGACGAAGCTGCTCACCGGCATCACGCTGCTCGTCGCCCTCGAGGAGGGGACGGTCGACCTCGACGAGCCGGCCGGTCCGCCGGGCGCGACACTCCGCCATCTCCTCGCTCACGCCTCCGGGCTGCCGATCGACGGCTCGGAGCCGATCGCGGAGCCCGGCCGTCGCCGCATCTACTCGAACACCGGAATCGAGCTCGCAGCCGAGCTCCTCGAGCAGCGCGCCGAGATGCCGTTCGCCGACTACTTCCAGCACGCGGTCGTGACGCCGCTCGGCCTGCGCGGCTGGCTCGACGGCTCGCCCGCGTCCGGCTATCGCGGCCCGCTCGCCGACCTGCTCGCGGTCGGTCGCGAGCTCCTCGCGCCGACGCTCGTCGCCGCCGAGACGCTCGCGGAGGCGACGTCCGTCCAGTTCCCGGGCCTCGACGGAGTCCTGCCCGGCCTCGGCCGCATGAAGCCGAACGACTGGGGCCTGACCTTCGAGCTGCGGGACTCCAAGTCGCCGCACTGGACGGGCTCTCGGAACTCGCCACGCACGTTCGGGCACTTCGGCCGCAGCGGCACCTTCCTCTGGGTCGATCCCGCCGCCGGCATCGCCTGCGGCGTCCTCACTGGGCGCGACTTCGGCGACTGGGCCAAGGAGGCCTGGCCCAGTCTCAGCGACGCCGTGCTGGAGGAAGTGGGTCCCGCGTCCCCGCAAGTTGAGCCGAACGGCCCATAGTCATTTCGCGAAACCGGGTCGATCATGCCTCGCATGAGCGAGCGGGGCTTCCATCGCATCGACGACGACATCTCCGAGACCTGGCTCGAGGACTGGGCCGGCGCCGGGCTCGCCGAGCTCGAGGACTACCTCGCCAAGCACGCCGAGTTTCTACGGTTCCTCGCGGCGCGCGAGCCGGCTCAGCCGACGGCCGAGTAGCTCGCCGCATAGATCGTGAGGGCACGCGGAGCGCGACAGGGGTCGTGCGCTCCGCAGCGCGGTAAGACCTCTACGAGAGACCGAGCTGGCTCTCGAGCATGCCCTTCGGCATCGCGCCCACAGCCGCAGCCTTCGGCGCGCCCGCCTCGAAGAGCATCGTGTTCGGGATCGACTGGATCCCGTAGCGGATCGCGAGCTCCTGGTTCTCGTCGATGTTCACCTTCACGAGCTTGATGTTCCGCTCCTCGGCGATCCGCTCGAGAACGGGCTCGACCGCGTGGCACGGCCCGCACCATTCGGCCCAGAAGTCGACGAGCACGGGCTCGGCCGCCTGGAGGACCTCGCTCTCGAAGGTGGCGTCGGTGACGTTCGTTGCCATCGTTTCCTTTCCGTTTCTACTGCGGTGAAGAGGTCTTCTCCCCACCCACAAATATAAGAACGCTGCGCCCTAGACTTGCCTTCCCGATGGGGAAGCACATCTTCCAGCCGCTGCCGGACAAACCCGATCATCCTCGCCTCGAGGAGGAGATGCTCGCACTCTGGGACGCCGAGGGCACGTTCGGGAAGCTGCGCGAGCTGAACCGCGGCGGGCCGACCTTCTCCTTCATGGACGGTCCGATCACGGCGAACGGGCCGGCCGGCGTCCACCACGGGCTCGGCCGGACGCTCAAGGACGTCTTCCAGCGCTACAAGGCTCTGCGCGGCCACGAGCTCCGCAACCAGAACGGCTTCGACTCGCAGGGGCTCCACGTCGAGGTGCAGGTCGAGAAGGCGCTCGGCTTCAACTCGAAGCACGAGATCGAGGCGTACGGGCTAGACCGCTTCGCCCACGACTGCCGCGACTTCGTCGCCAAGTACGCCGCGATCCAGACCGCGCAGTCGAAGCGGCTCGGGATGTGGATGGACTGGGGCAACGACTACTTCACGTTCAGCGACACGAATATCGAGTACATCTGGCGCTTCCTCAAGGAGGTGCAATCGCGCGGCTGGCTCTATAAGGGTCACCGCTCGACCCAGTGGTGCCCGCGCTGCGGCACGTCCCTCTCGAAGCACGAGCAGGCCGGCGAGGAGAACTACGAGGAGCTGGAGCATCCGTCGCTCTTCGTCCGCTTCCCGCTCAAAGACCGCGACGGCCAGTCGCTCGTGGTCTGGACGACGACGCCGTGGACGCTGCCGGCCAACGTCGCGGCCGCCGTGAAGCCCGACGCCGAGTACGGACGCAACGACGTCGGGGAGTGGGTGGCGGTCGAGCGCTACCCGGAGGAGCACTTCGAGGAGCGCGTCCGCGGTTCCGACCTCGTCGGACTCGAGTACACCGGCCCGTTCGACCACTTCGCGGCGCAGGAGGGCGTCGTCCATCGCGTCATCCCGTGGGACGAGGTCTCGCTCGACGAGGGCACGGGCATCGTCCACATCGCGCCCGGCTGCGGCGCGGAGGACTTCGAGCTCTCGCGCGTCCACGAGCTCGCCGTCCTGGCGCCGATCGACGAGGCGGGGGTCATGCTGCCCGGCTACGGCGAGCTCGAGGGGAAGACGACGGACGACGTCGTCGTGCCGGTGATCGAGTCGCTGCGCGAGAGCGGGATCCTCGTCGAGGCGACGTCGATCGTCCACCGGTACCCCGTCTGCTGGCGCTGCCGCACGCCACTCGTCTTCCGCGTCGTCGACGACTGGTTCATCTCGGCCCAGGAGATCCGGCAGCCGATGCTCGACGGCAATGCGACCGTCGAGTGGACGCCGCCGCAATACAAGAAGCGGATGGACGACTGGCTCCGGAACATGGGCGACTGGAACATCTCCCGCCGCCGCTACTTCGGGCTGCCGCTCCCGTTCTACGAGTGCGAGTGCGGGCACCTCAACGTGATCGGTTCGCGCGCGGAACTCGAGGAGCGGGCCGTCTCCGGCCTCGAGCAGCTCGAGGAGCTGCACAGGCCCTGGATCGACGGGGTCCGGATCCGCTGCGAGGCGTGCGAGCGCGAGGTTGAGCGGATCCCGGAAGTCGGTGACGCATGGCTCGACGCCGGCATCGTCCACTTCTCGACGCTCGGCTGGCAGAACCCGGAGTGGATCCCGCACGGCTACGCGACCGGCTCGTCGGCGACCGTCTCCGGCGCCGACCTTCCCGACCACGCGTACTGGGAGAAGTGGTTCCCGGCCGACTGGGTCTCCGAGGGGCGCGCGCAGATCCGGCTCTGGTTCTACTCGCAGTGCTTCATGTCGATCACCCTCGCCGGCGAGCAGCCGTACCGGCGCGTTCTCACCTACGAGAACGTCGTCGACGAGACAGGCCGCGAGATGCACAAGTCGTGGGGCAACGCGATCGGCCTCGACGAGGCGCTGAACCGGATGGGCGCCGACACGATGCGCTGGCTCTATTGCTCACAGAACCCGGCCCAGGAGCTGCGCTTCGGTTACGGACTGGCGGAGGAGGTGAAGCGGCGCTTCCTCACGTTCTGGAACTCCGTCAAGTTCTTCGTCGACTACGGGAACATCGCCGGCTTCCGGCCGAGCTGGGAGAGCCTCGCGCCGGACGCGAGTGAGTCGCTCGACCGCTGGCTCGTCGAGCGGACACACGCGTTCGTCGCCGACACGACCGCCGGCTATGAGCGGTGGGACACCGTCGACGTGATGCGCGAGTTCGAGGCGTACCTCGACGATCTCTCGAACTGGTACATCCGCCGCTCGCGGCGCCGCTTCTGGGACGGCGACGGGGCGGCGCTCTGGACGCTCTGGTACGCGCTCGTCCAGACCGTGCGCGTTCTCGCGCCGATCCTCCCGTTCGTCAGCGATCAGCTCTGGCGGACGCTTGTTCTCGACGGGCCGGAGTCCGTCCACCTCGCCGGCTGGCCCGCCGTGGCGGAGCCGGACCGCGCGCTCCTCGACGAGATCGCGGCGGTGCGGCGCGTAGTCGAGCTCGGACGCCAGGCGCGCTCGAGCTCAGGGATCAAGCTGCGGCAGCCGCTGCGCCGGCTCGTCGTCGAGGGCGCGCGCGTCGACGGCCACGTGGAGGAGATCGCCGACGAGCTTCGCGTCAAGAACGTCGAGCTCGGCGTCGTTGCATCGATCGAGCTGCGTGTGAAGCCAAATCTCCCAGTGCTCGGACCGAAGCTGGGGAAGGAGTTGGGTGCGGTTCGGGCTGCCCTCGCGTCTGGAGGCTTCGACGCACTGCCGGAGGGGCGCTTCCGTGCGGCTGGAATCGAGCTTGAACCGGACGAGGTGATCGTCGAGCGCGGCGCACGCGAGGGTTGGGCGGTCGCGTCCGCTGACGGCGTGACGGTGGCTCTCGACCTTGCGCTCGACGACGAGCTGCTGCTCGAGGGCGAGGCGTGCGAGCTGATCCACCGCGTCAACTCGCTGCGGAAAGAGCTGGGCTACGAGCTCACCGACCGGATCGTCCTCACACTCCCCGCGGAGATGCGCGAGCTCGTTGACGCGCATGGCGAGTGGATCGCCGGCGAGGTGCTCGCGACCGAGACGCGCCTCGACGGCGAGCTGCAGATCGAGAAGATCTAAGCCGCCGCGCGCTCGGCGCGGCGCAACTCGACGGGCAGCTTGAAGTTGACGTCCTCGTGGACGGGCTTCCGCTCGCTGACCTCGGCTCCGCGCGCGCGGAACCAGTCGCAGACCTCGCGGACGAGCCGCTCCGGCGCCGACGCGCCCGACGTCAGGCCGACCGTCTCGCAGCCGTCGAGCCAACTCTCGTCGATCCCGGCGAGGTCGTCCACGAGATGCGCCTCGATCCCAGCTGCGCGCGCCACGTCGACGAGCCTCAGCGAGTTGGACGAGTTCAGCGAGCCGACGACGAGCAGGAGATCGACCTCCTCGAGCAACTCCTTCACTGCCCACTGGCGGTTCGAGGTGGCGTAACAGATGTCTTCGCGCGCCGGGCCTTCGATGTGAGGGAAGCGGCGGCGCAGCACCGCGACGATCTCCGTCGTCTCGTCCACCGAAAGCGTCGTCTGCGTGATGTAGGCGAGAGGCTTGCCGCCGGGAATCGCGACACGCTCGGCATCTTCCGCCGACTGGACGAGGACGATCGCGTCGGGCGCCTCGCCGAGCGTCCCCTCGACCTCCTCGTGCCCGGCATGGCCGACGAGGACGATCGCGTAGCCCGCCTCGGCGTAGCGCCGGGCCTGCGTGTGCACCTTGGTCACGAGCGGGCAGGTCGCATCGATCGTGGTCAGCGCCCGGTCATCCGCCTCGGCACGCACCGCCGGCGCGATCCCGTGCGCGGAGAAGACGACTGTCGCTCCCTCCGGCACGCCGGCGAGCTCGTCGACGAAGACGGCGCCGCGCGCCTCGAGATCTCGGACGACGTGCGAGTTGTGGACGATCTGCTTGCGGACGTAGACGGGCTTTCCGTACAGCGCGAGAGCCCGCTCGACCGTCTCGACCGCCCGCTCGACTCCCGCGCAATAGCCGCGGGGCGAGGCGAGGAGAAGGCGCTTTACCACTACGCGGCCACGATAGCCCGCGGGTGTTAGCGATGAGTGAGAGGGGCGCGCGAGCCGGCTTCGAAAATGGAAAAGCCCGCCGCTCGGGGGGTCGGTGCGGCGGGCTCTCCCGTTGCTAGCCGCGAAACGTCTAGGACGCGCCGCGGTTCGCATCGCCCAGTGACTGAAACGCTAGTGGGCGTTTGCCGCACGGACAATGGGCCGCACGGCCCATCTTTGCAACATGGACAACTACGGTTCGTGTTGGGGAAAGGTCGCAGGACGAACCTGTCCGGCGAGTCGACTGATCCCGCGCGAGACTCCTACAATCTCACCGCCCAGTGAGGACACCACGCCCAATTCAGCGCCGCCAGCGGGACAGCGGCGGCCGAGAGCTCGAGAGTGTCAGCCGCGTCGCCGGCGAGCTCGCGCGCACCGCAGACGTCGAAGGCGTCGCGCGGACGCTGCTCGACGAGATCGCGTCGCTCTTCGGCGTCTCGTTCGCCGGCCTGACGTTCGTCTCCGACGACGGCAGTGAGGCCGTCGGCTATCTCGCGCGCTCGCACGGCGAGGACGTCGCCTGGTGGCGTGAGCTGCGGCTCGACCTGGAGCGCGAGCCGTCCGGGATCGCCAGCGCGGTCGTCGAGGCTGCGGCCTTCACCGTCCACGACGCTGCGGAGTCCAAGCTCGTCAGCCCGAAGCTCGTCGAGGCGACCGACGCGAAGAGCGCGGCCTTCGTCCCGCTGCTCGTGCAGGAGCGCGTGATCGCCGTGATCTCGGTCGCGAGCGACGACACGCAGCGGGTCTTCTCCACCGAGGATCTCGGCTTGATGCAGACGCTCGCCTCCGAGGCGGCCGTCGCGCTCGCGCGGCTGCGGGCCGGCGTCGCCCTCGAAGAGGCGCTCGCCGAGAACGAGGAGCGGCTCGCACAGCAGGCGGCACTACTCCGCGCTGCCCACGCGCTCAGCAGCGAGCTCGACCTCGGCGTCGTCCTGCAGCGGCTCGCCGACCAGCTTGCCGTGCTCCTCGACGCCGACGCGGCCGATTGCTACCTGCTCGATCGAGAGCGAAACGTCTTCCGCTGCGTGGCGGTGCACGGCTTGGACCAGTCATTGCTCGGCTTCGAGTTCCCGATGGAGCGCGGGCTCGCCGGCGCCGCCGTGCAGGAAGGGAGGCCGCTGATCGAGAGTTCCTACGGGGAACTCGGAGAGCCGGTGCAGCACCCGGCCTACGAGGGCTTCACCGACGTGATCACGGCTCCGATGTCCTGGAGCGAGGAAGTCCGCGGCGTTCTCGGCGTCGGCCGCCGGGGTGAGCGCCGCTTCCGGACCGGCGATGCCGGCGTTCTCGAAGCGTTCGCGGGGCTCGCCGCGCTCGCCGTCCGGAACGCGGAGATGTTCACGCAGAGCGCGCGGCAGGCGCGGATCCAGCGCGGCTTCTACCGCATCGCGTCGGTGCTCGGACAGTCGCTGTCCCGCCCCGCCACGCTCGAAGCGGTCGCACAGGCGGCGGCGGAGGCGCTCGGCGGGGCGGCTGCGGCGGTGTTCGTCCCCTCGAGCGGCAGGCTCGAGCCGGTGGGGACGTTCGAGCTGTCGGCCGACCTCGGCCAGGTGCTCGCGGAGCGGGCGGCGACGAGGGAAGGTCCGCTCTTCCGGGCCGCCGCCGAAGGGCGCATCGTCGCCTCCCCGTCCATCTCGGACGACGAGCGGCTGCTGCCGGACCTGCGCGAGGCCGCCGCGGCGAACGGCTATCTCGCGCTCCTCGCGGTGCCGGTCGTCGCTCCGCGCGACGCCGGTCATGGGCTCGTCATCATCTTCTTCGCCGAGGAGCGCTCGTTCACCGACGACGATCTCGAGCTCGCCCGCCACCTCGGCGACGCGACGCGCGGCGCCCTCGAGCGGAGCGAGCTGTTCGAGGCGGAGCGGAGTGCCCGCGCGCTCGCGCAGCAGCTGACGCGCACCGGACGCATGCTCACGAGCGAGCTCGATCCGGCGGCGGTTCTCGACGAGGTGGTGCAGCAGGCGCCGGCGCTCGTCAACGCCGACGCCGCCGCGTTCCGAATGCTCGAAGGCGAGGAGCTCGTCGTCACGGCGGCCGAGGGGAACGGCGCCGAGGCGGCGCTCGACTCCCGCAGTCCTGCGGGCGGCTGGCTGTCCGGCGACGCGCTCCAGTCCGGCGCGCCGATCGTGCTGACCGACGCCGGGTCCGACGAGCGTCTCCGTTCTCTCGACCCGATGCTCGCCGCGGGGAACGCGGCGTTCCTCGGCGTCCCCGTCGGGGGGCCGGAAGGGACGATGGCGGGCGTGCTCGCTGTCTACGCGGAACTGCCGCGCGAGTGGCGGGAGGAGGACATCGAGGCGCTGCAGGCCGTGGCCGCAAGTACCTCCGCCGCGCTCGCGAACGCCGAGCTCTACCAGCGCGTCGCGCTCGAGCGGGAACGCTCGGTCGCGATCCTCGCCAACATCGCCGAAGGCATCGTCGCGGTCGACCGCGACGGCGACGTCGTCCTCTGGAACGCCGCGGCGGAGCGGATCACGGGAGTCCCCGCGCCGGTCGCGCTCGGCCGTCCGCCCGTCGACGTCCTGCAGCGCAGCCTCGAAGCGCCCGACGAGGCGCCACGCGGCGACCGGCTCGTCCCGATCATGCGGGGGCGGGAGGAGGTCTGGCTCTCGGTCACCGAGGCCGTGATGCGTGATCCGCTCGGCGCCGTCGCGGGCCGCATCTTCGCCTTCCGCGACATCTCCGGCGACCGGCTCGTCGAGCAGGTCAAGTCCGACTTCGTGAGCACGGTCTCGCACGAGCTGCGCACGCCGCTCACCTCGATCTACGGCTTCGCGGAGACCCTTCTCCGCCAGGACGTCATGTTCGGGGAGGAGGAGCGGCAGACGTTCCTCCGCTACATCGCGTCGGAGTCGCAGCGGCTGACGACGATCGTCGACACGCTGCTCAGCGTCGCGCGGCTCGACACCGGCGACCTCCAGGTCAACCTCGCCCAGACCGACGTCCGCGCCGTCGTTCGGCAGGCGCTCGAGGGGGTGCGCGTCGACAACGGGCACCAGGTCGTCGTCGAGCTTCCCGACGTTCCGCTTACCGCACAGGCGGATCCCGAAAAGCTGCGCCAGGTGTTCTCGATCCTCGTCGACAACGCGCTGCGCTATTCACCGGACGGTGGGACGGTCACAGTCGGCGCCTTGGTGCGCCAGGACACGGTCGAGGTCACTGTCGCGGACGAGGGGATCGGCATCCCGCAGGCCGACCAGGAGCAGATCTTCCGGAAGTTCTATCGCGGCGTCGACGCCGAGCTCCGCGTGGGCGCGGGAGGCACCGGGCTGGGGCTGTTCATCGCCCGCGGGCTCGTGACGGCGATGGGTGGCCGCATCTGGGTCGCGTCGCGCGAGGGCGAGGGCTCGCGCTTCTCCTTCGAGCTGCCGGCGGCGGCTCCGTCCGGTGCTGCCTCAGAATGAGTGCCGGAATGGGAATGGACGGGAATAGCGCGCCGGTGAATCCTGCGGGAACGACGGTTCTCGTCATCGACGACGAGGCGCCGATCCGGCTGCTGTGCCGGGTCAACCTCGAGGCTGAGGGCATGCGCGTCCTCGAGGCGGCGGACGGCGTGGCCGGCTTGGACCTCGCGCGCGCCGAGCAGCCCGATGTCGTCCTCCTCGACGTGATGATGCCGGGCCTCGACGGTTGGAGCGTGGCCGAGGCGCTGCTCGCGGACGAGCGGACGAGCGACATCCCGATCATCTTCCTCACGGCGCGCGCCGAGTTCCGCGACCGCGCCCGTGGCCTCGACATCGGCGGCGTCGACTACGTGACGAAGCCGTTCAACCCGCTCGAGCTCGCGACCCTCGTGCGGGAGCTGCTCTCGCGGCTCGACCGCGGCGAGCGGGACGAGCTCCGCGGCGAGAAGCTCGAAGAGCTGCGGTCGCTCATGGAAACCGAGTAGCCGCTCCGAGCTTCTCCTCGATCGCCTCGCGGATGATCGTCGGGAAGTCGTAGCGGACGTTCAGCCGCCACTCCGGCTCGATCAGTCCGCCGTAGTTCTCGAGCTCAAAGTCGGTCGCCGCGACGACGTACGTCCGGCCGGGATCGATCGGGCTCGCGTCGCCCGCGACATGGAGCGGCCCGTGCGGCTTGCCGCGCAGCGGGCCGGTCGTCGTCTGCTGGAACTCCGGGTCGCTCCCCTTCTCGATCATCCGGGCGAGCTGCTCGCCCGTGAGCTCGGCGACAGCGGGATTCGCCGTCGAGTGGCATGCCTCCCAGAGCTCGCGGCGGCGGAGCGGCCCGGCGGGGAGCGGATAGTCGAGCATCACCGCCGACGTCGCTAGCGCGATCTCGGCGCCCATCCGCTCGCGCAGCATCTCGGCCACCCACTGCGCGTCGATCGGCTCGTCGAGCTCGGCGACGATCTCGTCGAGCGACGAGTCGAGCGAGGCCTCCGCCGCGGCGACCGCCTCGAGCACGCGCGGATGCGGCGGGATGTCATCGCCGACCGGGATCACGGACGCGGTCATCTCGCTGCCGTCGATGTCGATCCGACCGAGGTGCTCGGCGAACGATCCTGTCTGCGCGATGAGAACCGAGCCAACACGCTCACCCTCCGGCAGGAAGTCGTGAGAGTGCGCGCCGACGATCACGTCGACCTCGCCCTGCACCTGTTCGGCGAGCTCGGGGTCGATCGTCCCGTCCTCGATGTCGTGAGCGATTCGTCTGTAGCCGAGGTGCGAGAGGCAGACGACGAGCTCGGCTCCCTGCGCGCGCAGCTCGCTTGCACCGGCTCGGACGGCTTCCACTTCGTCGGTGGCGCGGATCCCGTAGTCGACGTCTCCGTCGAGGAAGCTGCGGAACGGGTCGGTGACGCCGACGAAGCCGACGCTGTCGATCAGCGCGGTCGCCTGCACTCCCTCGACGGGCTCGAGGTTGGCGAGCAGGAGCGGGTAGCTCGCCGCCTCTGCTTGCGCCGGGATCACCTGTGGTCCGTAGCGGAGCCAAACCGCGTTGCCGACCGCGGCTACCTCGCAGCCGGCAGCTGAGAGCAGGCGGTGCATCGCGACGCCCTTGGTCAGGTTCGAGAGGCGCGTCGTCGTCTCCTCGACGTCACCGGCGTCGACGTAGATCACGCGGTGCGGCGTCTCCTCCTTGATCCGCTCGACGAGCGTCGCGATGCGCGCGAGCCCCTCGATGCGGCCGTGGATGTCGTTCGTGTGGAGGATGGTGAGACGCATCGGTTCCCGAGATTACGCGACGCCGACACGCTCCCTACACTGGCTGGATTCGGGGCGTAGCTCAGCCTGGTAGAGCACCCGGTTTGGGTCCGGGAGGCCGGCAGTTCGATTCTGCCCGCCCCGACTTCCGCAACTCGCCATAGATGCCCGCCGTTCCCTCCCAGTGACAGACCGCCTCTCTTTCCGCGACCGGCGCGCGCTCCTCATCCGCGCGTTCAAGCGGTTCCTCGACAACAACGGGACGATGCTCGCCTCGGCGCTCGCGTACTCGACGTTCTTCGCGATTCCGTCCGTGCTGCTCGTCGCGGTCGGCATCTTCACGCTCGTCGCGGGGCCGGCGACGATCTCGACCCTGATGGAGCACTTCCGGCACTTCATGCCGGGCCAGGCGACGAGCCTCCTCGGCAGCAGCCTGCAGCGGCTGGGCCGGAACCAGTCGACGAGCATCGCCATGACCGCGGTCGGCGGCGTCCTCGCCATCTGGTCGACGACGGGCGCGATGACGGCCTACATGACCGCCATCAACCTCGCCTACGAGCGGAAGGACAAGCGCTCGTTTCTCCGCAAACGGCTCGTCGCCGTCGAGATGGTCGCGGTGATCGGCACCGCCTTCCTCCTCGTCGCCGTGCTCCTGATCTTCGGGCCCGCGCTGGAACAGCTCGTCGCCGACCACGCCGGCGGCGCGTCGGGCGCGGTTGCGTGGATCTGGTGGATCGCCGAGTGGCCGATCCTGCTCTTCGGGCTCCTCGCGGCGTTCTCGACGCTGCTCCACCTCGGCCCGGACGCGCCGCGCAGGCGCTGGCACTTCATCACTCCCGGCTCCGTGCTCGCGTCGGCCGTCTGGCTCGCGGTTTCGGGCGCTTTCGCGGTCTACACCTCGAGCTTCAGCTCCTACAACAAGACGTGGGGATCGCTCGCAGCGGTGATCGTGATGCTGACGTGGCTGTGGCTCGCGGCGATCGCGCTGCTCCTCGGCGCCGAGCTCAATGCCGAGAGCGAGCGGAGCCGCGAGCAGCGCTCGGAACCAGATGTCCCGACGCCTGCTCGTCCGCAAGAAAGCGAAGCATGAACGCCGTAAAGGCGCCGAAGAAGACGATCGCCTCCTCCGCCGCCATCGTCACGCCGGCGATCTGCTGATCGGCCAGCGGGCTCGGCCCCCACGTCCGCGGCGCGTGGACGTAGAAGGGATAGATCGCGCGCGGGATCAGCGCGAGGAGCAGGCCGAGCGGCGAAGCCAGGACGAAGGCGGCGAACAGATAGGCGGCCTTCACTCCCGCCGGCCGCCGACTGTGCACGACCGGCCACCAGAGGCAACATCCGGCGAGCAGATAGGTCAGGTGCTCGACGTGGAGGAGGGAGTGGGGATGGCGCAGCGCCGCGTCGTAGATCCACGGCAGGTGCCAGACGTAGTACGTCGCGAGCCAGAGCGGCAGCGCAACGAGCGGGCGGAAGAGCGGGAAGCCGTTGGCGCGCGCCGCGACTCGCGGCGGGATTGCGAGCAGCAGCAGAGCCGGCGCCCACTCCGCCATGACGACGTTCTGGAGGAGATGTGCCCAGAGAAACGTGTGGTTCGCGAGCGGCTCGAGCTCGGTGACGAAGGCGGCGAAGACGAGCGCGACGCCGAGCGCTCCGGCGACGAGGCGCGGGCGCGAGGAGCGCTCGCCGCGGGCGCAAAGGACGAGCCCGATCGCGAGGGCAGGCGCCAGGCCCACGGCCTCGGCCGAGGGGAACATCTCGCTACCGTACCGAGCGCCCCGCGGGTGTAGCTCAGTGGTAGAGCCCTAGCCTTCCAAGCTAGTTATGCGGGTTCGATTCCCGCCACCC
>PMOB01000032.1 GCA_003161615.1 Actinomycetota bacterium | reverse complement strand
GGGAGGAGCTGGTCGCCGAGGGCCGGCCTATTCGCGCTCGAGGATTTCCGAGAGCCACTCGAGTGCGACCTGGTAGCGCTCGGCGTAGCGCCCGCCGTGGTTGCCGGTGTTCTCCAGGTGCTCGTGGGCGATACCTGCCTCTGTCAGGTAGTGGCTAAGTAGCCGGTGGCCCCAATGGAGGTTGTAGTCGTCGTTTGATCCGGCGTCGAGCATGATCCCGTGGAGCTTGCGGAGGTTGTCGAGGCGCTCATGAACGTTGACGACCGGATCGAAGCTGAGCCAGCGATCCCAGACCTCCTGGATCAGCTCGCCGCTCGGGAAGGCCACCGGCAGGTCGACGTAATAGGGCGGATTGTCGGGATTCGGTGAGTAGGTGGCGGAGTAGTTGTAGACGATCTCCGCCCAGAAATTGCCCTCGACCGGGCCGTCCGGGGCTTCCGGCGAGATGCTGTCGAGGTACTTGTAGAGCATGACTTTGTGGGTCATGTCGAGCCACGAGTCGGCCGACAGCACGGCCATCGCGCCGAACGCTTCCGGGTTACGGGAGGCGAGGTTCCACGAGCCGAACCCGCCCGAGGAGAAACCGAACACGCCACGGCTTGAGACGTCCGGGATTGTCCGGTAGGCGGTGTCGACGTGCGGGATCACGTCGTGCAGCACGTATTGCTCGAAGTTACCGCTGACTGGTGAGTCGACCCACTGGCCGCAGCCATACCGGCAGACGCAGTCGGGGATGACGACGATCATCGGCGCGGCTCCCAGCCGGCCGAACACCGGCTCGAGCACGTCCTCCACCGCTGGATGCCAGCGCTGCCCGTCCGTCTCCGGGGTCACCTCCAACTGCGCGCTGCTGCCGAGTGCGTGCAACAGGTAGGCGGTCGGATAGCGAGTCTCCGACTCCTCGTAGCCCGGCGGCAGATACACGAACAGATCGCGCTCGGTCGGATCTCCGAGCAGGTTGCCCGCAAGTTGTGTGCCCTCGATGCGCGAGTGAACGATCACGATGCTCCCGCGTAGCCGCCGCAGTGTCGCGGAGGAACCTACACCCTGGTGGTCGTAAGCAGCCGACGGTGGAGGGTGGCGACCCTCAGGAGCCTCCCGGCGTCGAAGGCGGGGTTCCAAAGTGCTCCGCTTACCTCCATCATTCGAAGGCGGGACTATGTCCCGCAGGGGTTCCCCAACAGGCCCCAGAACGACTCGTCCCCGTTGACGTACTGGTAGACGTAGTCTCCCTCCGGTTGGCAGATCTCGGTGAGAGACCAGCCTTGCCCGAGCGTCTCCGTGAACGGGTTGTTCCAGGTCGCTCCGAGCGGGTTGAGCGGCACGGGCCACAGTGCGACCACCGCCTGCGCGTCGTCGCACGAAAGGTTGGTGAGGCCGACGAGCGCTGCGCCGTTGTTCTGGGCAAAGCATCCGGCGTCGACGAAGAGACTGGCCTCCGTGAAGGAGCCTGTCAGTGGCCTGGAGCGGTGCCTGCCTAATCCGCCGACCCAGCGTCCTATCCGGTGTGCGTCGAAGACGACCGAGCCGTTCGCGTAGCGCGGGTTGGAGAGCTCGAGGACGACGTCCCCGAGCTTGTTGTCGTCGAGGACATCCAGAGCTGCGTTGGGAGGGTCCGTCCCGAACTGCGGCTTCCAACCGCGGAAGAACTGGGCTGTGCGAACGAGCAGGGTCAGACGTGATGGACGATCGGCGAACGCACTGACGTGGCCGAGCAAGCCGTGCAGCTCGAGGCGCAATCGTGACCTCCCGGGCAGCTGTGAGAGGCGCCCGGACCGGGCTTCGATGACGTAGAGCAACCCCCCAGGCGGGGATGACCGTCTGCCGATGCCGGGCCGCACGAGCGTTGTCTTTGCCGTCGTGGTCGTCCCTGCCGCCTTACCCGGACGGCTCGAACCGCAGCCGGCAGAGACCAAGAGCACAACGATTGTCGCGACGGTGGCGCTTGCCCGCCATTTCAACGAACCGTTGCGCTGCGGCATGCGGCGACTCTACTCCCGCCGAATCCGTCGTTTCACTCGCGCCGCCCGCTTCGCCTCGTTCGAGTGATTGAGATTCGCGTGGTCGCTCTTTAGGCTTCCGCGCGCTGCGGCGACTTTCGGTTCGGGGGGACAAAGGAGGTCGCAACGAATGGCGAGGGTTTCGAGGCGCATGGTTGGGCTGTTCCTCGCGCTCACGCTCGTCTCCGCCGGCGTCGTCGCCGGCTCGGCGCTCGCGGCCAAGAAGAAGGACACCGTCGACATCACGGTCGCGCCGACGACCGGCAAGTACGGCACGAAGTACAACGTCAACGTCAAGGGGAAAGCGGGCACGACGGGTGAGGAGCTCGCTCTCTCCATGACCTCCGCGCCGGGCAGCTGCCCGACGGACTACTCCGCCGGCTTCGCATCGCTCTCCGGCATCGCCAACGCGAAGGGCAAGCCGGTCGCGCCGAAATACGTCAAAGGGGAACTTCAAGGAGAACGTCCACGCCAAGATCACGATCAGCACGCCGGGCACGTACGGGATCTGCGCGTACATCACCTTGGGCAGCGTGATGAAGGCGCACGCCGCTTCCCACCTCACGATCACGCAGTAGCGCCTCGCTCGGATGCCGGGATGCGCGAGCTGCGTCCCGGCATCTAGGCAGGGAATGCGAGAATCCCGACGTGGAGACGATTCCCGAGGAAACGGTCGCCGGGCTGGAGGCGACGACGCGCGACGCACAGACCGTCACGCAGGAGGGCGAGCTCGTCCAGGAGCTGCTGGACGGTGTTCGCATCCGCGCCGCCACGACGCAGCTCGACGAGCGCGGCAGCGTCTGCGAGATCTACAGCCCCGACTGGGACTTCACCGACGAGCCCGTGGTCTGGATCTACCAGGCGACGATTCGTCCCGGCCAGATCAAGGGCTGGGTGCTCCATCTCGAGCAGGACGACCGGCTCTTCTTCTCCACCGGAGACGTAAAGGTCGTCCTCTACGACGCGCGGCCCGACTCCCCAACCTTCGGACGGCTCAACGTCCACACGTTCGGCGAGGCGCACCGCGCGCTCCTCCGCATTCCCGCGGGCGTGTATCACGCGCTCCAGAACGTCGGTCGGGAGGACGCGCTCTTCGTCAACCTGCCGACGAAGCCGTACCGGCACGAGGATCCGGACAAATACCGCCTGCCGCTCGACACGCCCGAGATCCCGTACCGGCTCTGATGCGCGCGCGGCGCGCGCTCGCCGCGCTGATGCCTGCGCCGCTGAAGAAGGCGAGGCGCGGTGTTCTGGCGCTCGCGCCCCTGCCCGGCGTGGCGCGCGCGACCCGCTTGCGGGCGGGCTTCGAAGGGAGCGGGGAGGCGCCGCTCGTCTCCGTCGTGATCGCCACGTACAACTGGAGCAGCGTCCTGCGCTGCGCGATCGCGTCGGTTCTCGCGCAGACGTACCCGCGGCTCGAGCTCGTCGTCGTGGGCGACGGGTGCACCGACGACTCCGAGGAGGTCGTCGCGTCCTTCGGGGACGAGCGCGTCCGCTGGCACAACCTGCCGGAGAACTCCGGCAGCCAGTCGACGCCGAACAACGTCGGGATCGAGCTTGCGCGCGGCGAGTGGATCGCCTATCTCGGCCACGACGACGTCTGGCTGCCGAGCCACCTCTCGCTCGTGATGAACGCCGTCCTTGCGAGTGGCGCCGACGTCGGCTACGCAGTCACGGAGCTGATCGGCCCGCCCGGAAGCGGCTTCCGCCGGCTCCGCGGCATCGGCCTGGGGGAGTGGGGGAATCCGCCGCCGTCCGCGGTCGTCCATCGCCGCGGCCTCATCGACGAGATCGGCCCGTGGAAGGACTACCGGACGATCGCGCTCGCGCCCGACGACGAGCTTCTCGAGCGCGCCCGAACGCACGGCGCCACCTTCGCCGCTTCGCAGGCGATGACGGTCGTCAAGTTCCCGTCCTTCCTTCGCCGCGGCAGCTACGTCCTCAAGCCGAGTGACGAGCAGGAGCTCTACAGTCGCCGGCTGCAGCGCGAGCGCGGCTTCGTCGCTCGGGAGCTTGCCGGGCTCGCGATCGCGCTCATGCGCGCGGAGTTCCGCGACCCCTGGGAGCACCTGCCCGCCTATCCGGAGCCCCCGAACCCGATGCCGCTCGGCTGGCGCGTCACCCAGGCGCGGCGCATGCGCGGCCTCGAGGAATAGCTGGCACCATCCGGGCCGATGAAGGCCGTCGCGCTCCTCCTCGCCGTCACGTTCTGCGCCGTCGTCGCCGCGACCGCGCACGCCGGGACCAGCCGCCCGCTCACCTGGGCGCAGAAGCAGGAGGTCAAGGCCTCCGGTGAGTGGCACGCAGGCTGCCCCGTCGGGCTCGGCCGGCTGCGCGTCCTGACGACGCTCTACCACGGCTTCGACAACCGGACGCACGTCGGCCAGATCGTCGTCAACGAGGCTGTCGCGCATCCGCTCTTGAAGGTCTTTCGCGCGCTCTACCGGCTGCGCTTTCCGATTCGGGAGATGTCCTTCGCCGCGATGTACGGCCCGCACCCGAACCAGAACGGCGACGTCACCGCCTCCTTCGAGTGCCGCGACGCCGTCCCGTCACCGTGCAGCGGCAACGCGAAGGGGACGAACTGGTCGATGCACGCGTACGGCGAGGCGGTCGACGTCGATCCGCGCGAGAACCCCTACGTCGGCTGCGGGATGACGAGGGACAAGACCGCGCTCTCGTACCTGAACCGCAAGAACCAGCGGCCCGGGATGAACGAGCCGATCGTGCACGTCTTCGCCTCGATCGGCTGGGGCTGGGGCGGATCCTGGTACGGATCGACCAAGGACTACATGCATTTCTCCATCAACGGGCATTAGCCCGGCGGGGGAAATGCGGCGGGCGGCTTTCGGGGGGCCGCCCGCCGCTAGAACCGTTGCTGCTATGTGGCGTCCGGCGCGGAGCCGAGCTCGGTGTCGGCCGGAACCAGGAACTCCTTCTCCTCCTGCGCCTCGAGCGCAGCGAGTTCCTCGTCGGTGCCCATCCGCACCGGGCCCTTGAACCAGTTCTTGGCCGAGAGGACCCACCAGCCACCGAACAACACGAAGGCCCCGACGATCGTCACCGGCGCGTAGTTGATCGCGTTCCAAGTCCAACTGGACTGCCACGGCATCCCGGCCGGGGAGGTCGGGAGCATGAAGATCACCGTGATGAACGTGACCCAGAGGATGGCGATCACATTGATCCACTTGTAGTGGCGCCCGAGGCTCCAGGCGCCCTTCTCGAAGCTCGCGCCGGCCCGCAAACGCAGGATCACCGGGAGGATGAAAGCGATGTAGAGGCCGGTCGTCCCGACCGACGTACCGACGTAGTAGCCCGCGAGGTTGTTCCACCAGGTCGGGATCAGGAGGATGAAGCCGAGCAGCCCGACGCCGATCGCCGAGTTGACGGGCACGCGGTGCTTCGACACGTGGCGCGCCAACCGCCAGCCCGGTACCGCGCGGTCGCGCGCGAACGCGAACGACATCCGCGAGCCGGAGGTGATGCACGCGGTCAGGCAATAGAACTGGGCCGCGACGACGATGAAGAGCAGTACCTCGGCCCAGTGCGTTCCCATCGAGGTTTGCCAGATGTAGGTCGTGATGTAGGTGAACTGCGCCTGCACGCCGGTCTGGCTCGGGATCGCGAACGTGATCGCAACGAGCAGGACGAAGCCGGCGATGACAGAGACGATCACCGACCAGAGCAGACCGGTCGCCGCAGCGCGCGACGCCTTGTGCGTCTCCTCGGACATGTGGGCCGAGGCGTCATAGCCGGTCAGCGTGTACTGCGCCATCCCGATCGAGCCGATCAGGAAGACCGCGAAGAACGGCCAATGCCCGAACGAGTGGCCGCTGAAGCCGGAGTTGTTGATCGTCTGCCCGAAGACATAGCTGACCGACTGGTGATGGTCGGGGACGATGATGCAGGCGAAGACGATGATCAGGACGCCGGCCACGTGCCAGAACGACGAGATCGAATTGATCAGCGACGTGATGCGCACGTCGAAGACGTTCATCGCCGTCGCCGCGACCATGAAGGCGGCGAAGAGATAGAAGATGTGGTGGATGTCGTTCGGGTACTGCCAGAGCAGGTTGAAGAGGGCCGTCGCGTAGATCGCTAGGCCGTATCCGACGGCTCCGATGATCCCGATCAGCCCGATCAGGTTGAACCAGCCGGTGAACCATCCCCAGCCGGCACTGCCGAGCTTCGACGACCAGTAGTAGAGGCCGCCCGCGGTCGGGTACGTCGACGCGATCTCCGCCATCGAGAGTGCGACGAACGTCGTACCGATACCGACGCCGACCCAGCCCCAGGTCACGGCGACCGGACCGCCCCACTGGAACGCGAGGTAGTACGAGGTCAGGCAGCCCGCCAGGACCGAAATGATCGTGAAGCTGATGGAGAAGTTCCGGAAGGCGCTCATCGCCCGGAACAGCTCCTGCTTGTAGCCCAGGCGGTGCAGCATCCTCTCGTCGTCCGTGAGGTGGATCGGCGGTGCCGAACTGCTCATTCGTTCCCTCCCCGTCGTTTGCTGACGGGCCGAGGCCCCCAACCGGCCCTTGTGGATGAGCGAAGCTAACGCCATCGGGCGGACGTTGCAACCCTCACAACCCGCTGCGCGGTAGGGTCGCTTCCGTGCTCACGGTCGATGAGCTGAGGGCTGACGTCGAGTCGGGCGCCGTTGACACGGTTATTGCCTGCTTCACCGACATGCAGGGACGCCTGATGGGGAAACGGCTGGACGCCGAATTCTTCCTCTCGGAGTCCGAGGCCGGGCACACCGGCGAAGGCTGCAACTACCTCCTCGCGCTCGAGATGGAGATGGATCCGATGCCCGGCTACGCGATCGCGAGCTGGGAGCGCGGCTACGGGGATTTCGGGTTGCGGGCCGACCTCGAGACGTTGCGCCGTATCCCGTGGCACGAGGCGACCGTGATGGTGCAGTGCGACGTCGAGTGGCACGACGGGACGCCGGTCGCGCCGTCGCCGCGCCAGGTGCTCAAGGCGCAGGTGGAGAAGGCGCGGGCGCTCGGCTTCGAGCCGATGTTCGGCTCCGAGCTCGAGTTCTTCCTCTTCCGCGAGAGCTACCTCGAGGCGCACGCCAAGCACTACCACGACCTGACGCCGTCGGTGCCGTACATCCTCGACTACCACATCCTCGCCGCGAGCTTCGACGAGCCGTTCCTCCGCGCGATCCGCATGGCCATGAAGGGCGCGGGGATGCAGGTCGAGTCCTCGAAGGGCGAAGCATGGGCGGGGCAGCACGAGATCAACTTCCGCTTCCAGGACGCGCTGCGCGCCGCCGACGATCACGTCGTCTACAAGACCGGCGCCAAGGAGATCGCCTTCCAGCACGGCCAGTCGCTGACCTTCATGGCGAAGCCGCACCACGACTGGGTCGGCTCCTCCTGTCACATCCACTCCTCGCTCTGGCGCGACGGGAAGAACGCATTCGCGGACGAGTCGGAGGAGTTCAAGCACTATCTCGCCGGCCAGATCGCCTGCCTCGCCGACCTCGCGATCTTCGTCGCGCCGACGATCAACTCGTACAAGCGCTTCGCCGTGGGATCGTGGGCGCCGACGACGCTCGCGTGGGGCTACGACAACCGCACGTGCGGCTTCCGCGTCGTCGGGCACGGTTCCTCCTGCCGGCCCGAGACGCGCATTCCCGGCGCCGACGCGAACCCATATCTCGCGTTCGCAGCGCTGCTCGCGGCGGGGCTGTACGGGATCGAGGAGAAGCTCGAGCTCGCGCCGGCTTTGGAGGGGAACGCCTACATCTCCGACGCCGAGCGCTTCCCGCACGCGCTGCGCGAGGCGATCGGGCGGCTCGAGTCGAGCACCGTCGCCCGGCGCCTGCTCGGCGACGAGGTCATCGACCACTACCTCAACTACGCGCGCACGGAGCAGGAGCTGTTCGACAAGACGGTCACCGGCTACGAGCGCGAGCGCATGTTCGAACGTGGCTAAGCGCCCGCTGATCGGGATCACGACGTACGTCGAGCCGGCCGCGTGGGGCGCGTGGCAGCTCGAAGCGGCGCTCGTCCCCTACGACTACGTCCGCGCGGTCGAACGCGCCGGCGGGCGGGCGGTGCTGATCCCGCCGGACGAGGACGGGAGCGCCGAGATTCTCGCCGTCCTCGACGGGCTGATCTTCTCCGGCGGCAACGACATGGGGGCGGAGACATATGGCGCCGCGGCGGATCCCGCGACGAACGGCGTCAATCCGGCGCGCGACCGCGGCGAGCTCGCGCTGCTGACGGCGGCGCTCGAGCGCGACCTTCCCGTGCTCGCAATCTGCCGCGGCGTCGAGGTGCTGAATGTCGCGCGTGGCGGCGATCTCGTCCAGCACCTTCCCGACGTCATCGGCAGCGAAGTGCATCGGGCCGTCGTCGGCGAGTTCTCGCAGCATCCCGTGCGCGTAGATCCCGACTCACGGCTCGGCGAGGTGCGCGGCGAGGTCATGTCGCACCACCACCAGGGGATCGGCCGGCTCGGCGACGGCCTGCGCGAGGTGGCCTGGGCGGAGGACGGGATCGTCGAGGCAATCGAGGATCCCGGCAAGCCGTTCGTCGTCGGCGTCCTCTGGCATCCGGAAGCCGGAGAGGATCAGCGCCTGTTCGAGCAGCTCGTCGAGGCGGCCCGCAAGTGAGCACCATCCTCAACCCGGCGACGGAAGAGGTCATCGCCGAGATCGAGGCGGCCGGAGTGGAGGAGACGGACGCCGCCGTCGCGCGGGCGAAAGAGGCGTTCCCGGCCTGGCGCGCGGTCTCGCCGGCTGACCGCGCCCGGCTCCTGCGGCGGCTCGCCACGCTCGTCGAGGAGAACCTCGAGGAGCTCGCGCGGATCGAGTCCCGCAACGTCGGCAAGCCGATCGCGGGTGCGCGCGGCGAGGTCGGGATGGTCGCGCAGGTCTTCCACTACTACGCGGGCGCCGTCGACAAGAACTTCGGCGAGACGATCCCGGTCGCGGGTGGGATCGACATGACCTTCCGCGAGCCGCTCGGCGTCGTCGGGCTGATCGTTCCCTGGAACTTCCCGCTCAACATCGCGTCCTGGAAGCTCGGGCCGGCGCTCGCGTGCGGTAACACGGTTGTCCTCAAGCCGGCCGAGCTGACTCCGCTTTCGGCCCTGCGGCTCGCCGAGCTCGCGCTCGAGGCGGGCATCCCCGAGGGCGTCCTCAACGTTCTGCCGGGCAAGGGCTCGGTCGTCGGGCAGCGGCTGATCGAGCATCCCGATGTCGCGAAGATCGGCTTCACCGGCTCGACGGAGGTGGGGGAGAGCGTCATGCGCGGCGCCGCGGCGACGATCAAGCGCGTCACGCTCGAGCTCGGCGGCAAGTCCGCCAACGTCGTCTTCGCGGACGCGGATCTCGAGAAGGCCGCCGCCGCTGCGCCGTACGCGGTCTTCGACAACGCCGGCCAGGACTGCTGCGCGCGCTCGCGGATCCTCGTCGAGGCGAGCGCCTACGACCGTTTCGCCGAGCTGCTCGTCGAGGCGACGCGAGGGCTGCGCGTGGGCGACCCGGAGGACGACGCGACAGAGATGGGGCCGCTCGTCTCCGCCGCTCACCGCGAGACGGTGGCGTCGTTCGTCGAGGCCGAGCCGCTCTACCGCGGCGACACGCCGGACGGCAAGGGCTTCTGGTACCCGGCGACGCTGATCGAGGCGCGGCCGGAGGACCGGGTCGCGCGCGAGGAGGTGTTCGGCCCGGTCGCCGCGCTGATCCCGTTCGCGGACGAAGCCGACGCCATTCGGATCGCGAACGACTCCGAGTACGGCCTCTCGGGCTCGATCTGGACGGAGAACGGCGGCCGCGCCCTGCGCGTCGCGCGCGCGATCGACACCGGCGTCCTCTCCATCAACTCGAACTCCTCGGTGCGCCCCTCGACCCCGTTCGGCGGCTTCAAGCGGAGCGGCTTCGGCCGCGAGTTGGGTATGCACGGCCTCGCCGGCTACAGCGAGGTCAAGAACGTGTTCTACTCGACGGAATGAAGCGTCTCGAGGGAAAGGTCTGCGTGATCACCGGCGCCGGCGGCGGGATGGGCGCCGACGCCGCGGTGCGCTTCACGGAGGAGGGCGCGCGGATCGTCGCCGCCGACGTCGACGGGGCGGCGGCGGAGAAGGTCGCGGGCGAGGTCGGCGGCCTCGGCGTTCAGGTCGACGTCGCGGACGAGTCCTCCGTCGAGGCGATGTACGCGGCCGCGAAAGAGCATTTCGGCGGCATCGACGTCCTCTACAACAACGCGGGCATCTCGCCGGCCGACGACGCCTCGATCCTCGAGACGGATCTCGAGGCGTGGGAGCGCGTGCAGGCCGTGAACACGCGCGGCGTCTTCCTCTGCTGCAAGCACGGCATCCCGCACCTGCTCGAGCGCGGCGGCGGCTCGGTGATCAACGTCGCCTCGTTCGTCGCGCTCGTCGGCGCGGCGACCTCCCAGATCTCGTACACGGCCTCGAAGGGCGCCGTCCTGTCACTGAGCAAGGAGCTCGGCGTCCAGTTCGCGCGCCAGGGCGTCCGCGTCAACGCGCTCTGCCCGGGGCCGGTCGAGACGCCGCTGCTGCTGCGGATCTGGAGCGAGACACCCGGCGCTGCCGAGCGGCGGCTCGTGCATGTGCCGATGGGGCGGATGGCGAAGCCGCGGGAGATCGTCAACGCCGCGCTCTTCCTCGCGAGCGACGAGTCGAGCTACGTGAACGCGGCGACGTTCGTCGTCGACGGCGGTCTTACGGCCGCCTACGTGACGCCTGAGTAAGCGCTAGCTGCCGACGACCTGGACGAGCCAGCGCCGATCCCGTTCGCGGTCAAGCTCGATGAAGAGGACGCGCTGCCACGTCCCGAGCTGCAGCTCACCCTCGCGCACCGGCACCGACTCCCCTGCCGTCCCGAGCAGCATCGCCATGCAGTGCGAGTGGCCGTTGCCCTGATCCATGTCCTCGGGGCAGATGTTCTCGGTGCGCCTGTCCCAGTCGTCGTGCGCGTAGTACGTGTCGTGCGGGACGAGCTGGCGGAGAAGGCTCGTGAAGTCGTCGAGGAATCCCTGCTCCATCTCATTGACGCGCACACAGCAGGTCGTGTGCGGGGAGTAGATGCAGGCGATCCCGTCGGCGACGCCGCTCTCGCGAACGGCGGACTGGACGTCCTCGGTGATGTCGGTGACGGTGAGCCCACCTGCGGTGCGGAGCTGCGTCTCGTGCTGGAAGACCTTCATCGCCGTCGCCATTCTGAGGGAAGCGGCACTCCGTCCGGAAGGAGAACCGCTATCCCTCAGCGGATCCTGCAGGTGGAATCGATGGGCCCGCCTGGATTCGAACCAGGGACCAACGGATTATGAGTCCGCTGCTCTAACCAGCTGAGCTACGGGCCCGCGCCGTAGCTATGCCGAGCGTATAGCGCGCCGCAGCGAGAGCCAGAGAACTCCGAGGACGGCGACCGGCATCAGCCACCACGCCGTGATGTGCGAGTGGGCGATCGCCGCAGTGACGCCGATCGCGACCGCTACGAGGACGGCGGCGAGCCAGTCGTCGCCGATCACGAAGTCCCACCAGAAGCGCCCGAAGCCCTTGATCCACCTCACGCCGGCACTGCTTCCATCCGCTCCCGCCGCAGCAGGCGTACCAGCAGAACGGAGACCGCGATGACGAAGCCGAGCACGCCGAGGAGCGAGGCGTCCGAACCGGGCCAGTGCGCGCCGGCTCCCTCCGTCGACCAGAAGATCCCGAACGTCGTGAGCATCACGCCGACGGAGAACTTCATGAGGTTCTCGGGCACCCGCGCGAGAGGCGCGCGCACCGCGATGCCGACGCCGGCGACGAGGACGAGTGCGCCCGCCGCGCCGACCGCTGCCAGCGGGATCGAGCCCTGCGCGCTCCCGAAGGTCAGGACGATGAACACGACCTCGAGCCCTTCGAGCAGCACGCCCTTGAACGAGAGGACGAAGCCGTACCAGTCGAGGCCGGCGCGCTCGAGGTGCTCTGCGCCCTGCGCCTCCGCGAGCTCGCGCGCGAAGATCGCGTCCTCGTCGTGTAGCTCCTTGTAGCCGCTCGCGCGCAGGATCGCCTTCCTGAGCCACTGCAGTCCGAAGACGAGCAGGAGCGCGCCGACGGCGAGTCGCAGCGCGTTGAGCGGGATCGCGGTCAGCGCCGGCCCGAGCGCCGCGACCAGGACCGCGAGCACGACGGTCGCCGCGCCGAGCCCCGCGAGCGACGACTTCCAGCCGCGCGCGAGTCCCGAGGCGAGGACGATCGTCAGTGCCTCGACCATCTCGACCGCGCTCGCGAGGAACGCGGAGAGGATGAGGAAGGTGTTACCGGTACTCATGCGCGACTCGGTCGAGGGTAGCCACCGGCTCGTGCGACCGCGGCAGCAGTGGCGACGTCCTGCGGATACGTCCGGCGAGCCTTCATAAGCAGCCACGCGCTAGCGGCGAGTGGGACGAGCATTACGACGAACGTCCACTGCAGGCCGGCGCGTCCTCCCCCGAAGACGTTGTCCGAGACCGCACCGAAGAGGAGCGGCGCGAGCGCCATCGCGAGGGAGCGGAGCATCGTCCGTACCGCCTCGGCTCGGCCCCAGAGGGACGGCGGCATGATGTCGAGCTGCGACGCGGCGATGGTCGGGTTCTGCAGCGTCAGGAACAGCACGGCCACCACGAGGTAGGGCAGCGCCGTGAACGCGCTCCGCGTCAGTAGCGCCGGAATGAAGAGGATCACCGTGCCCACGGCGCCGACGACCGCGGTCGAGATTCGTCCGCTCAACCGACCGTGCCGGAGCAGCCAGTCGCCGATCGCGCCGCCGAAGAGAACGCCCGCGACCGCGCCGCCGCCGATGCCGAGCAGGAGGAGGTTCGCGAGCGGCTGGCCGATCCCGTACTGCTGCTTCGCGAACTCCGAGCCGAACGTCTGGATGCCGGCGAGGAAGTAGTAGCCGCAGGCGGTGGCGCCGATCAGGAGCACGTTCGTCCGCACCCGCAGCACGTAGCGCGCCGCCTGCGGGAGAGTCGCCCGGCGCATGTCGCGGCCAGTCACGAGCGCGGGATCGGGCTGGATCCCGCGCGCCCGGGCAAGCCGCTGCGCCTCGGTCTCGCGCGTCTCGTCCGCTTCGGCCGGCAGCGGCTGCGTGGCGTGGGCAAGGACGCCGCGGCCGCCGCGCACCGGCTCGCGCAGCCGCAGGACGAGCCAGCCGAGCACGAACGCAGGGATGGCGAGGACGACGAACGCAGCACGCCAGCCGCCGATCCAGGAGAGGGCTGCGATGTCTCCTGTCACCGCGAAGCCGAAGCCGGCGCCGAGCAACTCCCCGGCGAGGACGAAGCCGTAGATCCGGCCGCGCTCGGACGCCGCGAACCAGTCGCCGATCAGTGAGGCGGCGAGCGGGCCGGCAGCAGCGACGACGGCTCCGAGCAAGAGCCGCGCGAGGAGCAGCTCGTGGAAGTTCGCGACGGACGCGCTCCAGAGCATCGCGCCGGCCCAGAGGAAGATCACGAGCCCGAGCGTCGTCGTCCTCCGAATGCGATCGGCGAGGACGCCGAACGGCAGCGTCGCGACCGCGCCGACGAGCGAGGTCACGGTGACGAGCAGGCCGATGTCGGTGTTCGTGATGTGGAGGCCGTGGCGGAGCTCGGTGGCGGAGGCGCCGACGGTCGCTGCATCGGCTCCGGCGAGGCCGAGCACGCAGGCGAGGAGGACGATGACGCGCGTCCGTTCCTCGCCGCCGAGGAGATGCGTCAGCCCCCGCACGAACGAGCTCGCGGCGGTCGACCCGAGCGCGTACGCGTCGATCAGGGCGCGCGTTGTCCGGGACTCCTCCGTCACGCCTGCATCGTCGCAGGCGCGGCGGCGCTAGACGCGGCGGTAGAGGCGGCCGCCGGAACGGAGCCAGCGGACGTTGCCGTCCTGGCCCCGAATGAAGTGGCCACGCGACCCGACCAGCGGCCCTTCCCCGATGTACCAGCGCTCCGGTGTGTAGAAGATCGCCTCCGCGGGCGGCAGCTGCGGACCGGGCGGCGAGTCCTTCTTTGGAAAGCCACCGAGATCCTCGTTGTCCAGGCGCATCCGGCCGCCCTCGAGGGGTGTGAGCTTGACCCGGTTCATGGCCGTCTCGTAGACGCCGGCGTACTCGTCGACCGGTGCGTCGTCGATCGGCTCCGGCTTGTCCGCCGCAACTCCGGCCGCCCGGAACATCGCGTCTAGCACCTGCAGGCCGCCGGGCGAGTGGTTGGTGAGCAGCGCCACCGCGAAGGAACGCGCCGGGACGAGGAGGAGCATCGCGATCTGGCCGTTCGTGCCGCCACCGTGGCGGATCGTGCCGTGGCGGTCCTCGCCGTACCAGGTCAGCCCGACCCACTCGCCCTCGTCCGCGGCGGGAGCCTGCGGCGCTTGCATTACGGCGAGCGCCGGCGGTGGATCGAGATGGAGACGCGCGTAGCGCAGGAGGTCCGGCGTGGTGGAGGAGATCCCGCCCGCCGCTGCGGCGTAGCGGCCAACCGGCCACGGACGCGCCACCTGAAGGTCGTCCCCGAAGCCGAGATGGCCGACGACGAAGCGTTCGGTCATCACCTCCCACGGCCAGAACGTCGTCGAGGCGAGCTCGAGCGGATCGAGGACGAGCTCCTTGGACGCCTCCTCGAAGGGCTTGCCGGTGACGGCCTCGACGACCCTGCCCGCGAGAACGAAGCCGGAGTTGTTGTACGCCCACAGCTCGCCGACCGGGGTCTGCTGCGGCAGCTCGCGCATCCGTTCGACGTAGACCGCGGTCGCGTCGTCTCCCCAGCCGGTGTCGTCGAAGTAGTCGCCGAACCAACCGCTCGTGTGGGAGAGGAGATGCCGCAGCGTCACGCGCTCCGTCGCCTCGGGGTCGGCGAGGGCGAGCTCCGGCAGGTACTCGCGCACCGGCCGGTCGAGGTCGAGATCGCCCCGCGCGACGAGCCGGCAGATTGCGGTGCCGGTGAAGGTCTTCGTGATCGAGCCGACCTGGAAGAGCGTCTCCGGTGTCACCTCGAGCGGGTTCTCGATGCTCGTCACGCCGTAGCTCTCGTGACGCTCGACGCCGTCCTCGAGCACGCCGACCGCGACTCCCGGTACGCCGTGCTCCTCGCGCGCGGCCTGAACCGCCTCGAAGACGTCCACGGGCTGACTCTACGAGCTAGACGTCGCGGCGGTGCAGGAGATACGCGGCGACGACGATCGCGGCGGCGCAGTAGCCCGCGAACACGAGCCCGCCGGCCAGTGGCGTCAGCGTGTGCTGGCCGTGCTGGAGCGCGAAGATCTGCCGTCCGGCGTCGCTCGGCAGGTACTGGCTGATCGCGTTGTTCCAGCTCTGCGGCAGGGTGAACATAAGCGGCGGCAGGACGAAGAAGATGCCGGCGAAGACCGCGATTCCTCCTGCCGTGTTCCGGACGATCGCGCCCAGCGCGAGCGCGAAGATCCCGACCATCGTCGTGTAGAGCGCGCCGCCGATCACGCAGCGCGCGATGCCCGGCGCGGTGAACGAGACCTGGAGGATGTCGTGGCGCGAGAGGATCGCCTGGCTCGCGAAGAAGCTGATCAGGACGGCAGGCACCATCACGACGAAGGAGACGACGGCGTAGTCGAGGAGCTTCGCCCAGAGGACGGGCAGCCGCTTGGGCACCGCGGTGAATGTCGAGCGGATCGAGCCGGTCGAGTACTCCGCCGTGATCACGAGCACGCCGAGGACGGCGATCGCGAGCTGCGCGACGTTGACGCCGGCGAGCGCGATGTCGAGCGGCGACCGGTTGGCGCGATCCTGTGGCGACATCTGTCCCCAGTGCGACGAGGTGACGGTCGCGAAGAGCACCGGGAAGAGGACCGTGAGCAGGATCCCGACCGCGAGCGTCCAGGCGGTCGAGCGGACGCTGCGGAACTTCGTCCACTCCGAGAGGAGGACGCGCGGGAACGTGACGCGGCCGGTGTGCTCGAGTTGCGGGACGCGAGAGGCGGCAGGGGTTGCGGCGGTCACGCGACCACCTCCTCGAGCTGCGCGCCGAACTCGAGCTCGTCCTTCGTCAAATGCATGAACGCCTCCTCGAGCGAGGCCTGCTGCGGCGTCAGCTCGTGGAGCGCGATTCCGGCTGCCGCGGCTGCGTCGCCGACCTGCTCCGGCGTCAGGCCGAGCACCTCGAGCGCGCCACGCTCGGCGGTCTCGAACGAGACTCCTGGACCGGCGAGCGTTTCCTGCAGTCGCGCGAGATCGGGCGAACGGACGAGCACGACCTTCTGAGAGGCGTGCGCGACGAAGTCCTCGACGCTCGTGTCCGCGATCAGCTTGCCGCGGCCGATCACGATCAGGTGGTCGGCGGTGAGCGCCATCTCGCTCATCAGGTGGGAGGAGACGAAGACCGTCTTGCCGTCGGCGGCGAGGCCCTTGAGGAGGTTACGGATCCAGTGGATCCCCTCCGGATCGAGGCCGTTCACCGGCTCGTCGAGCAGCACCGTCTTCGGATCGCCGATCAGCGCGGCCGCGATTCCGAGCCGCTGCCCCATCCCGAGCGAGAACTGGCCCGAGCGCTTGTGCGCGACGTCGTGGAGGCCGACGAGGTCGATCATCTCGTTGACGCGCCGCTTCGGGATCCCGTGTGTCTGCGCGAGCGCGAGGAGGTGGTTGTACGCTGAGCGCCCGGTGTGGACGGAGCGCGCCTCGAGCAGCGCGCCGACCTCATGGAGTGGGGCGGGGTGGTCGCGGTAGTGGCGGCCGTTGACGGTGGCGTCGCCGCTCTTCGGCGCGTCGAGGCCGAGGATCAGGCGCATCGTCGTCGACTTGCCGGAACCGTTCGGGCCGAGGAAGCCGGTCACGACGCCGGGCTGAACGGTGAAGGTCAGCCCGTCGACGGCGCGCTTGTCCCCGTAGTCCTTCGTGAGGTTGCTGGCCTCGATCACGCCTCCACGGTAACCGGCCTCCGTGAGCTTGACGTGAGGATCGGGTTGCAATACAAGCGGACGAATGGCGCGCCTTTTCGCCCTTGTCGTTGTGGCGGCCGCGATCGTCCCGACCGCCGTGCTCGGTGGGGGCGCCACGCTGCTTCCTCCGTACACCGTCGCGCAGGTGAAGCACGCGTTCGCAGCAGAAGGGATCCCGCTGACGTTGGCTCACGACTCTCAGGTGGCCACCGTTGATCTGATCGGTGTGCTCGCACCGAGCACGAAGCTCGGTGTCAGCGTGATCACGGGGAAGTCCTCCGGCGCATTCCTCATCGCAGTGACATCCGACTCCAACCAGTCGGCCATGACGTATGCCTATGGCTTCCGCGGCAACGTCGTTGTGAACTGGACGACTCACAGGTCGTGCCGGCAGCAGGCCGCTCGTGTGCGGTCCGCGCTCTCGCGACTCAACCCTCCCGAAGCGCAGATCGGCGTCAGCTGTCAGTCACTTGGGTCACTTGCGTACCCTTGAGCCATGTTCCTCTTCGAGAAGATGACCAAGCAGGTTTCCGCCGAGCACGCGCTCCCCGGCCGCGCCGAGGCGATGCCCGTTCCCGAGCGGCACGAGGTGCTCGGGACGCCGCTCGTGCCTCCGTTCCCGGATGGGATGGAGCAGCTCGTCGTCGGAATGGGGTGTTTCTGGGGCGCGGAGCGGGTCTTCTGGCAGGCGGACGGCGTCTATACGACGGCCGTCGGCTACGCGGGCGGCTACACGCCGAACCCGACGTACAAGGAGGTCTGCTCCGGGAAAACCGGCCACACCGAGGCGGTGCTCGTCGTGTTCGATCCGGCTGTCCTGCCGCTCGAAGGCGTCCTGCGTCTGTTCTGGGAAGGCCACGACCCGACCCAGGGCAACCGGCAAGGCAACGACGTAGGCACGCAGTACCGCTCGGCGATTTATTGGGCCGACGACGCGCAGCGGGAAACAGTGGAGTCGACGCGCGACATGTTCCAGGCCGAGCTCACGCAGGCCGGCTACGGGACGATCTCGACGGAGATCGCGGCCGCCGGCCCGTTCTACTACGCCGAGGACTACCACCAGCAGTACCTCGCCAAGAACCCGAACGGCTACTGCGGCCTCGGCGGTACCGGCGTCGCCTGCCCCGTCGGGCTCAAGACCGCGTAGCTGGACGCGAATGACAGAAGGGCCGACGCGTGGCCGGCCCTTCCGTCCGTCGAGCTAGGCCTGCGAGGACTTCGAGACCTGCGCCGAGACGCACTTCCCGAAGCTGCCGTACTTGGCGTTGAAGCCCGACGGGTCGGACTTCTTCGCGCCCTTGCACGTGCGCGCCGCGTTGACGACCGCGTGCTCCTGCGCGTTGGACTTAGCGCTGGCCGTGGTCGAGACGCACTTGCCGAACGCGTTGGTGAGATCCGCGTTCGTCCCATAGGTCTGCGCGAAGTTCGGGTCGGTCTGCTGCGACGACTTGCAGGAACTCGAGGCCGAGACCTCGTCCTGAACCTGCGCCTTCGCGGTCGCCGAGACGCACTTACCGAACGCGTTGCGGTCGTTCGAGTTCTTCCCGTACGTCGCGTTGAACGTCGAGGTGCCGAGCTGCGTGCGCTCCGAGCGGCACGTCCGGGCCGGATTCACGCGCCCCTGCTGCTCGCTCTTGCTATTCGCCTTAGCGACCGTCGAGACGCAGTTGCCGAACGCGTTGCGCTCTTTCTTGCCGCTGCCGTAGTACTGGGCGAACGTCTTGCCGCCGTGCGTGGTGGCGAAGTTCGGATCCGCCTGCTGCGCCGTGCACGTCGCCTGCGCGCTCACGGTCACCTGCTGCTCGACCGGCGCGTAGCGTGAGACGCAAGCGCCGAAGCTCGAGTACGCCTGGCCGAATGCGGTGGCGCCGATTGCGGCCCGCAGCTTCGTACAGTCGAGGCGAGCGCTCGTTGTGTTCGCTGTTGCGCCCGCGGACGCCGCAACCGGCGCAAGAACCGCCGCCGCGACGAGAAGAACGATCAACCGTTTCATTTCTACCCCCTGGTTGGTCCTGTCCCTCCGATCCTCCCCGACCCGCGCAAAGACCCGGCCCGGGCGAGGTAAAAGCGGCGCAAAATCAGGGCTGCGCCAACCGCCTGCGGCCGGATTTACACAGCCCGTACACAGAATCTCCTCCAGGGAGGTTGCGGAATTGCCCGGCGGGGAAACGGAAGACGTTTTCTGGATCGCTGCGGCGATGCCCACTCCGGTAACCCCCAAAGGGAGACGACCCATGAGGGAACGGGTTGCGATCGTGTTCATGACGCTGAACGTCGTGGCGACGCTCGCCATCGGTGGAGCGATCGCGTACGAGTTCGCGCATCCGGGGCACGCCACAGCTACGCAGTCGGCCGGCGCGACGGTGCAGACGACTCCCGCGACGTCGCAGCCGACGGCGGGCGGAGTCGCCGGCCAGGTTCACTCCTCCTCGGGCGGCACTTCTGCCCCGGTAGTGACGGCAGGCGGCGGCGGCGGCGGCAGCAGCCAGACGAGCTCCGGCTCTTCGAAGCCGGCGAGCACGGGTAAGACCAGCTCCGGCAAGACGAGCTCGGGCAAGACGAGCTCGGGCAAGACGAGCTCGGGGGCAAGAACGTCGGATCCGCAGCAGGGAGTGTCCAACGGCGTCATCACGGTCGGCGGGATCTTTGACGAGACCGGACCGGTCGATGCGACAGTCGAGCGCGACACCGTCCGCTCCTACTTCGACCTCGTCAACGCGCAGGGCGGAGTCAACGGCTACAAGCTCCAACTGATCGACTGCGACTCGAAGTACGACCCCTCGGCCGCGCACCAGTGCGCCCAGAAGCTGATCAGCGAAGGCGTCCTAGCGATCGTCGGCTGGCTGTCCCTCTCCGGCGAGCAGACCGAGACGCCGTACCTGACCGGCCAAGGCGTGCCGATTATCGGCGGCCTCGGCGTTCCGGCCGAGTACGCGTCGCCGCTGTCGTTCCCCACGACGCCGAGTCTCGTCACCGAGGGGACGGCGCTCGGCACCCGGGCTTGCGAGCTCAAGCTCAAGAGCCCTGGCGTCATCTTCCTCAACGCCAACTTCATCGCTCCGGTCGAGCAGTCGTTCCTGAATGCGATGAAGAAGTGCGGCATCTCGCCTGTCGACGTCGAAACGGTCGACGCCACGAAGGCCGACTACACCGACGTCGTTCTCAAGTTCCAGGCTGACGGCGCGCAGTCGGTCGCGGCGTTCGTGGATCCGTTCTCGTATGCGCGCCTGTTCCAGGCGATGGAGCGGCAGAATTTCCATCCGCCCGTCCTCGGCGGCGGACTGGACAAGGCCTCGGCGAACGCGCAATACGCCTCGGGCTGCGGCTCGACCTGTGCGGTGTTCGGCGCCGATTCCGCGACACCGGTGCTCGAGTACCTCGACCACTCGAGCACGCCGGCGGTCGCGCAGTATCTCGCGGCCGTGCACAAGTTCTATCCGGGCCAGTACGGCGCGCTCGACACCTACACGACGTACCAGTGGCTGGCAGCCGAGGTCTTCGTGAAGGCGATCGAGGACATCGGCAACGGTCCCGTCAACCGCCAGACCCTCGTCACCGCGCTCGACGGGATCAAGGCCTACAGCGACGGCGGCCTCACCCAGCCGATCACCTACGGATCGGGGAACCACGACCCGTTGCACTGTCTGCAGTGGATCCATAACTACAACGGGCGCTGGAAGACCACGTCCGGGTGGAACTGCTTCTGATGGGGGCCTAGCGTGCTCGCATCGGTGCAATGGGGGCTGCTCCCCGGCTTCACCGTTATCGGGATTGCGCTCGGAGGGATCTATGCCCTGGCGGCGATCGGGCTCGTCCTCATCTACCGCGTCTCGGGAGTGCTGAACTTCGCCCAGGGCGCGGTGTCGATGTTCAGCGCCTTCGTCGCGTACCAGGTCTCGATCGTCATGGGGGCTCCGGCGCTCGTCGGCCTGCTCGCTGCGATCGGAACCGGCGGCGCGCTCGGCTACATCATCGAGCGCTTCACGATCCGCCCGCTCGCCGGACGCTCGGCGCTGAACAAGATGGTCGTGACCATCGGCTGGCTGCTCGTCCTCCAGACGGCTGCCGGACTGATCTGGAAGGACACCGCGTATCACGCAGCGGTCAGGCTCGTTCGGCCTTCCGGCTTCACGTTCCCCGGCACCTCCGTCGTCGTCGGCTGGGATCAGCTGACGACAGTCGTCGTCGCACTCGGCCTCGCGTTCGGCACCGCCGCGGTGCTGCGGTGGACGACCTTCGGCACGTCGATGCGAGCGGTCGCCGACGACCCGGACGCGGCGCGGCTGTGGGGGATCAACGTCAACCGCGTCATGGCGGTGTCGTGGATCGCCGGCTCTGCGATGGGCGCGATCGCCGGCGTGCTCATCACGCCGAGCATCAACTTCGACCCGATCTCGCTCACGATCGTCGTGATCGACGCCTTTACCGCGGCCCTGATCGGCCGCCTCACGAGCCTGCCGTGGACGGTTGTGGGCGCGTTCTTCCTCGGCCTGGCCGAGACCTATCCCCGCATCTTCTCGTCGAACGCAGGTGCCGGCCACGCGGTGACCTTCGCGCTCGTCCTGCTTACGCTCGCGATCCTCTTCCGGCCCGGCGCGCGTCTCCGGCAGCGCATCACGGCGGGGAGGGACTACATGCCCGTTCCCGCCACTGGCAACGCGCCGCTGCGGCGCCTCGTCGTGGGCACTGCTCTCGGGCTTGGGATCTTGGTGCCGCTCCTTCTCTCGGGCTACTACCAGTACCTCGCCGCGGACGCCCTGATCGTCGGGCTGATCGTCCTTTCGCTCGTCGTGCTGACGGGGCTCGTCGGTCAGATCTCCTTCTGCCAGTACTCCTTCGCTGCGATCGGAGCTTTCACCGTCGGGTCGCTCGTTGGGGGGCATCACTGGAACTTCTGGCCCGCGCTTGCGCTGGGCGTCGTCGCCTCGATCGGCGTCGGCGTGCTCGTCGGCATCCCCGCGCTGCGGCTCTCAGGCCTCTTCCTCGGGATCCTCACCATCGCGGTCGCGCTCTTCTTCGACAACTTCCTGCTGGCGCCGGGAACGTGGGATTCCTTCTCCGGCGGGATCTCGTCGTGGACGGTGGGACGTCCGAGCTTCCTCGGCGTCTCGCTCAACGGCGGCTACGCCTTCTACCTTTTCGCGCTCGGCGTATTCGGAGTCGCGGTGCTCGCGGTCTGGAACCTCAGCCGGTCGAAGACCGGCCGCGTCCTGCGAGCGATCCGGAACTCCGAGATCGCCGCCGCGACGAGCGGCGTGAACGTCACCGCGTGGAAGCTTGTCGCTTTCGGCATCTCCGCGGGGCTCGCGGGTCTGGCGGGAGGCCTGCTTGCTCCCCTGATCGGCTCGGTCAGCGCAGGCGCGTACTCGTTCCAGCAGTCGCTGACGGTGGTGGCGATCGCGATCGTCGTCGGCGTCCGGTCGGTAGCCGCGGCCGCCGTCGGCGGGATCTTCCTCATCTTCGGGCCGGAGCTCCTCACCCACACGCCAGTCTCGACGCTTTGGTTCCCGCTGATCGTCGGAGCGATCCTGATCGTGCAGGTGATCCTCACGCCGCAGGGCGTCGTCGTCGACTGGCAGGAGCGCCTTCGCAAGCGCTTCCCGCCCGGCCCGCGCTTCCCCGGCGGGTCGGAGGCGCCGACGCGGGTGCTCGAGATCGAGTTGCCCGAGCGCGAGGTGGTGAACGTCTGATGGCCCCGTTGCTGGAGGCGGACAAGGTCTCGATGAGCTTCGGCGGCGTCAAGGCGCTGTCGGACGTCTCCTTCGACCTCCACCGCGGCGAGATCCTTGGCTTGATCGGCCCTAACGGCGCCGGCAAGACGACGATGTTCAACTGCATCACGGGCGTCGTGCCGGGCTACAAGGGCCACATCCGCTACGACGGCGAGGACCTCAGAAACCTCAAGCCGCATCACCGGGCGCGGCTCAAGATCGCACGGACGTTCCAGAACCTCGAGCTGTTCGACGAGCTCAGCGCGCTCGACAACCTCCTGCTGCCGCTCGACGCCTTCGCGCCGCGCGGCGTCATCGGCGATCTCCTGCGGCTGCCGATGACCGTCTTCGACGAGCGGAAGACACAGGACAAGGCCCGCTCGATCCTCCACTTCCTCGACCTGGGCGACCATGCCGACACGCCGGCTGGAGACCTGCCGGTCGGCCTGCAGCGGCGCCTCGAGATCGGCCGCGCGCTGGCGCTCGAGCCACGGCTGCTGCTCCTGGACGAGCCGGGAGCCGGGCTCGACGCGCGGGAGACCGCGGAGCTCGCGCGGCTCCTCGCGACGGTGCGGGAGCGCTTCAAGGTCACGATGCTCGTGGTCGACCACGACATGGCGCTGATCATGCGGATCTGCAACCGCATCTACGTCCTCGACTACGGGCAGATGATCGCCGAGGGGACGCCGGCCGAAATCCGCGACGACCCGACGGTGGCGCGGGCGTATCTCGGCGACGCGGCGGTGGCGGCATGACCGCGCTGCTCGAGGCCCGCGGGCTCCGCACGGGATACGGCCGCCTGCCCGTCGTCTTCAACATCGACCTCGAGGTCGGAGAGGGCGAGATCGTCGCCCTGCTCGGCGCGAACGGGGCGGGGAAGACGACCACGCTGCGCGCCCTCTCGGGGCTGCTGCCGCTCATGGGAGGCGAGGTTCGTCTCTACGGGGCACCGCTGAACGGCGCCTCCCCGGACAAGATCGCGCGCGCCGGGATCGTGCACGTCCCGCAGGGGCGTGGGATCTTCCCGAACCTGAAGGTGGAGGAGACGCTGCGTCTCGCGTGCGCCATGGCAGGGATCCCGCGGCTGAAGGTCGCCGAGCGGGTCGACGACATGTACGCGCTCTTCGGGCGCCTCCACGAGCGCCGGACGCAGCTCGCGGGGACACTCTCGGGAGGCGAGCAGCAGATGCTCGCCATCGCCCGCGGCCTGATCATGCGGCCGCGCGTCCTGATGATCGACGAGATGTCGCAGGGCCTCGCGCCGGCGATCGTGCAGGGATTGTTCGGCGTCGTCCGCTCGCTGCCGGAGCAAGGCGTCTCCGTCCTGATCGTCGAGCAGTTCGTCACGCATGCGCTCGAAGTGGCGTCGCGCGCCTACGTGCTCGAGAAGGGCGAGGTGGCGTTCAGCGGCGACGCGGCTGAGCTCGCGAAGGACGAGGACTTCGTCAAGGGCAGCTACCTCGGCGAGGGCGGCACTGCCGTGGCGGCCACAAACGGCTCGGCCGATCTGCACTTCGAGGACGAGGACGAGGACGAGACGTCGCTCCCGCCCGATCTGCTGCGGACGATCGAGGAACGGGCGGCGCGGGAAGGGCGCAACTCCGCAGACGTCGTCCTCGATCTGCTGCGGGAAGCGGTGTCAAGTCCGACCGGACAGGGCAATGGCAAGGGAGGAACCTCGTGAAGAACATCCCCGCTCATAGGCGCAACACCGTCGCGACCACAGGGCTGAGCTTGCTCGTGGCGGGCTCGCTCTCGCTGACGGTGCTGCTGTTCGTCGCGCCTGCGTCGGCGTCCAAGTCGACGAAATCGGCGACGACGGCGGCCGAGAACTACGGCGTCATCAACGCAACCGTGGATGCCGCGACCGATCACGAGATTCTCGGCAGCTCGGCCTTCCCCAACTACACGAACGGGGCGGTCGACAACTACTACTCGTGGGCGCACTCGCACGTGGACAATTCCCCGTTCGCCGAGGGGACAGCGAGCCCTGTCGACACCGGCCCGCTCGGGCAGACGGCCGCCGCCGGCAACTTCTCGCAACCGCAGTACGCGGACGCGCGCTGGCCAGGCAACTCCGGCAAGGCGACGTTCGGCAACCAGGGCGGGCCGTACGGGGTCTCGGCCGCGACGCCCTTCAACGCGGTGGCGAACAGCGAGGAGGCCTCGGCCAGCGGTTCCGGCGCATCGGGCAGCTCGAAGAGCGTTGCAGCCCCGAAGGGCTTCAACAGCCGTCTCCGTCTGGCGCTCGCGGCCTGGAAGGCGAAGTGGTTGCCGCGTCTCGGCATCAAGACCCCGAAGCCGCCGACGATCACCACGCCCATAGTGACCACGCCGGTCGTCACGCTGCCGCTGGCGTCCAAGTCGTCCACCACCAAGACCTCCACCACGTCCACCTCCACCACGAAGACGTCGACGACCCCGACGTCCACCACATCGACGACGCCATCGTCATCGCCCGACAACTCGCTTCTCGCATCGTCGAGCCTCGCCGCCGTTGATCCGGGCAGCGGCGCCGTCGTGACGAGCGGCGAGTCGAGCCTCGCCGCCGTGAACATCGGCGGCCAGATCGTGATCAAGAAGATCGACGTCTCCGCCGAGATCACGAACGGCGGCAAGCCGACCGACAAGGTCTCCGTCGACATCGGGGCCGCCTCGGTCGGCGGCGTCCCGGTCACGATCGACCAGAACGGCGTGGCGGTTCAGGGCCAGGGCCAGGCCCTGCCGTACCAGCAGGCCGACGACGCCCTGAACACCGCGCTGAAGCAGGCGGGAGTCGAGCTGTTCACCGTCCTGCCCGAGGTCGCGAAGGCGACGAACCAGGAGACGATCACGGCCACCGGCGTGCACGTGAAGTTCACGCAGCCCGTGGATCAGTCGGGCGTTCCGGCCCAGTACCTGGAGCACATTCTCGGAGAGGTGTACGTGGACTCGCTGGCCGCGCCGGCGGGGCCGGTCCCGAAGCTCAAGCTCGGCAAACTCATCGGTACGCCGGTGAGCGGAACCTCGTCGTCGTCGACGGGCGGCGTCGGTGGCGGTTCCACCGGCTTCTCCTCCGGCGGCGGAGGGACATCCTCGAGCTACTCGTCGACGCCGACGTCCGGATCGACGGGCAGCACGGCCGTCTCGCAGAACTCCCCGGCGTCGTTCACGTCGGTCCTGCACAAGCCGATGTGGCTGCTGGCTGCGTTCCTCGTTTGGCAGGTGCTCGCGATCGGCACCGGCGCGAGCCTGTGGCGCTGGCGCGCGGCAGGGGCGACATGAGCAGCGTCGCCACCCGCCTGCGCGGGCCGCTCCGGAGCCACCGCGACCAGTTCGTCTTCTGTCCCGAGGACGGCTTCTGGTTCCGGCCGCTCTATAGCGAAGGCAAATGCCCGGTCTGCGGCAAGACGGTCGCCGATCCAGGGCCGGCGCCGCTCCTTGTCCGGTTCGACCGCTTCTCGCTCGGGCTGGCGGCGCTCGGGATCGTCTCGCTCGGCATGACCGTCCTCGTGCTGGTCATGTACTTCGCGGGGTAGCCGGCTACTAGAGTCGCTCGGCGAGGTAGCGGATTGCGAGCGGGTAGCGGTACTCGATGCCGCCGTGGCCGGCGTCGAAGAGCTCGAAGAACACGTCGGTGATCCCGAGCGCCTCGAGCTCCCGCCGGAATGCGTCGGCGCCGAGGTCGAGGAAGAACTCGTCCCGCTTGCCCGCGTCGATGTAGATCGCGCGCATGCCCTGCAGCGCCTCCGCATGGCGGCGCGCCATCCGCACCGGATCCCAGGCGAGCCAGCGCTGCCAGACGTCGTCCCGTAGCCGGCCGGTCTCCGGCTCGAAGGGCAGGTCGATCGACGCGTCCTCGTTCGCCGAGTAGCAGGCGGCCATCGCGTAGGCGTTGAGCACCGGATAGTCGGACTGCTTCGTGAACGCCGGCCGTGAGCGGAAGTTCTCCCAGAACTTCTCGTACGAGCCGTCGTACTCGTCGCGCAAGGTCCGCGCCGCCGCGCGGAAATCCTCGATGTAACAGAGCTCGAAGAGCGCGTCGCCGGAGTGGGTCGCGAGGCCGCCGAAGATGTCCGGCCGCAGCATCGGGACGACCATCGCGCCGTAGCCACCGCTCGACTTCCCGGTCAGGCCGCGGTGCGCCGGCTCGCCGAGCGTGCGGTAGCGGGAATCGACGAACGGGACGACCTCGTCGCAGAGATGGCCGAGATAGCGGCCCGTGCCGGGCGAATCGATGAACTGCGAGCCGCCGAACGACGTCCAACAGTCGACGAAGACGACGATCGCCGGCGGGCAGCCCTCCTCGCCGAACAGGCGGTCGACGAGCTCCGTCACGTTGGGCCGGAAGGCACTCCGGTTCGTCCACATGTCGAGCTGCCCGGTCATCCCCTGGATCAGGTAGATCGAGGGGAAGCGGCGCTCCGGCTCGGCCTCGTAGGCCGGCGGCAGATAGACCCAGAGAGGCCGGATGTGCGGGTCGCCGAGCGGGTTTCCGCGCAGCAGCTCGCTCTCGATCTCGAGCTCGTCCAGCTGTCCCAACCGCTCCCGCGACCACGGTTCCATGCGTGCCTTCTATCAGCTTGCCGGCCGCTGGCTACACTCATGCCGATGGCCGAGTACGGGACGATGCGGGTCAAGAGCGGGCTTGCCGAGATGCTCAAGGGCGGCGTGATCATGGACGTCGTCGACGCCGAGCAGGCGAAGATCGCCGAGTCGGCAGGCGCAGTCGCCGTGATGGCGCTCGAGCGCGTCCCGGCCGACATCCGCCGCGACGGCGGCGTCGCGAGGATGTCCGACCCGGAGATGATCCGGGAGATCCAGGAGGCCGTGTCGATCCCCGTCATGGCGAAGTGCCGGATCGGCCATTTCGCCGAGGCGCAGATCCTCCAGGCGCTCGAGATCGACTACATCGACGAGTCCGAGGTGCTGACGCCCGCCGACCTCGAGCACCACGTCGACAAGTGGCAGTACACCGTCCCGTTCGTCTGCGGCTGCACGAACCTCGGCGAGGCGCTCCGGCGCATCTCCGAGGGCGCCGCGATGATCCGGACGAAGGGCGAGGCCGGCACCGGCGACATCGTCAACGCCGTCACGCACATGCGCTCGGTCTTCGGTCACATCCGCAAGCTTGGCGCGCTCCGCGAGGAGGAGCTGTACGCCGAGGCGAAGGAGCTCCGCGCGCCGTACGAGCTCGTCAAGTGGGTGGCGGAGAACGGGAAGCTTCCGGTCGTGACATTCACCGCGGGCGGCATCGCGACTCCCGCCGACGCGGCGCTCTGCATGCAGCTCGGAGCGGACGGCGTCTTCGTCGGCTCGGGCATCTTCAAGTCGGGCGATCCGGAGCGGCGCGCGAAGGCGATCGTCGAGGCGACGACGCACTTCAACGACGCCGAGATCCTCGCTCGCGTCTCAGCCGGCCTCGGCGAGCCGATGGTCGGCATCTCGACGCAGACGCTCGATCCGAGCGAGCTGCTCGAGACGCGCGGCTGGTAGGCCTTTACTCCGTCCGGCGGGGGAGGGATGATCCCGCCCGTGGCTGCGCGCGAGACCAAGCCCATCTGGACGACCTCGACCTTCCTCGTCTACACGGGCGGGCTGACCGTCCTCGGCGGCGGCCTTGGCGCGCTGGCTTATCTCTCGGCGCAGTTCCGCGGGCACGGGCAGGAGACCGCGTGGGCGCTCCTCATCTACGTGGTGCTTTTCCTCGTCGCCTACGCGCTACGGCGTGCCGACCGCCCGATAGCCGCCGGGATCTTCGCGTTCAGCAGCGTGATCGCCTGGGCTGCTCTCGTGATCCTCACCTTCGAGTGGTGGGGATGGAACGGCGTCAACGCTTCCGAGACGCAATGGTCTTGGTCGGCGCTCGCCGCGATCGTGCTCATCCTCCTCGCTGCCTGGGACGCGAGGCGTCGTTTCCGCTTCCCGTTCATCCGCGCGATCTCGGCGGTCATGTTCTTCGCGCTGGTCCTCCAGCTCATGCCGGCCGGCGGAAACTGGTCGGCCTTCTGGGCCTTGTTCGTCGGGCTCTTCTATCTCGCGGTTGGCAACGTCACGGACAAGCCTTCGGCGTTCTGGCTCCACGTGGTCGGAGGCGGCCTCATCGGCGGGGCGATTCTCTACTGGTGTCACACCACCGATTTCGACTTCGCCGTCGTCTCGTTCATGTCGCTCGTCTTCGTCGTCTGGGCGTACTGGACGAGGCGGTCGATCTGGGCTGTCTACGGCACGATCGGCTTCTTCATCGCGAGCATCCACTACCTCGTCGGCTCGCCGACGGGGATCGCCCAAGGGATCTTCGGGACCAGCCAGGTGTGCAGTGGATCGACGGGATTGGCGCCGACCTGCACGTCGGTCGGGCCTCACATCAGTGGTTGGTCGTTCCCGCTCGCCTTCGGTCTCCTCGGCTTCTGGCTCGTCTTCCTCGGCATGGTCGGCCGGCGCAAGCGGCATGCCGCCGTGGTCGTCGAGAGGACGGTGGTCGTCGAGACTCCGGCGCCGCCCGCCGAGCCGCCTCCGCCCGCCGAATAACGCTCGTTACCATCGAGGCATGGAGAAGCCGCTCAGGATCGGCGTTCTCGCCGTGCAGGGGAACTTCCGCGAGCACGCGGCCGTCCTGCGCCGGCTCGGCGCCGAGCCCGTGGAGGTGCGGCTCCCCGGGGAGCTCGCCGGCCTCGACGGGCTGATCCTGCCGGGCGGCGAGTCCACGGCGATCGGACGGCTGATGAAGCTCTATGGCCTCGACGACGCGGTGCGCGAGTTCGACGGCCCGATCTTCGGGACATGCGCCGGGATGATTGTCCTCGACCGCGACCACCTCGGCCTCGGCGACTACCGCACCGAGCGGAACGCGTTCGGCCGCCAGGTGCACAGCTTCGAGGCGGATCTCGAGATCGACGACGGAGACGAGCCGATCCGGGCGGTCTTCATCCGCGCTCCGTGGCTCGAGGATCCAGGCCCGGACGTCGAGGTGCTCGCCGAGGTCGACGGCCATGCAGTGCTGGCGCGCGAGGGACGGCTCCTCGTCGCGGCCTTCCACCCCGAGCTGACCGACGACACGCGCGTGCACGAGCGGTTCCTGAACATCGTGCGGCAGGAGAAGGAGGCGCATGTCCGGGCATAGCAAGTGGTCGTCGATCAAGCACAAGAAGGGCGCCGCCGACGCGAAGCGCGGCAAGCTCTTCTCGAAACTGACGCGCGCGATCATCGTCGCGGCGAAGGAGGGCGGCGCCGATCCCGCCGCGAACCTCGCGCTGCAGAACGCGATCGAGAAGGCGCGCTCCTACTCGATGCCGAAGGACAACATCGACCGTGCGATCGCGAAGGGCGCGGGCACGGGCGACGACGCAGGTGCGTACGAGTCCATCGTCTACGAGGGCTACGGCCCCGCCGGCGTCGCCGTGATCGTCGAGGCGCTCACCGACAACCGCAACCGCACCGCCAGCGAGGTGCGCCACACCTTCGCGAAGAACGACGGCAACCTCGGCGGCTCCGGTGCCGTCGCGTGGCTCTTCGAGCGGCGCGGCGTCATCCTCGTTCCCGCCGCCGGGACGGATGAGGACGAGCTGATGCTCGCCGCCGCGGAGGGCGGGGCGGACGACGTCACGCTCGACGGCTCCAGCTTCCAGGTGCTCACCGCCGCCGAGCAGTTCGCCTCGGTGCGCCAGGCGGTGGCGGACGCCGGCTTCGAGATCGAGTCCGCCGAGCTGACGATGCTCCCGAAGACGACTGTCGCGGTCTCCGACGAGAACGAGGCGAAGAAGATCCTGCGGCTGATCGACGAGCTGGAGGACGACGACGACGTGCAGGAGGTCTTCGCGAACTTCGACATCCCCGAGCGCGTGCTCGAGCTTGTCGCGGGCTAGCTAGGAGACCTTGACGGTCTTCTTCGCCGTGGCGGTCTTGCCGCCGGCGGTGACCTTCACCTTGACCGTGTAGCGGCCCGGCTTCAGCGCGCTCGACGGCTTCAGCGTGACCTTCCCCGGCACGGTGTGGGAGGCCTTCGCGAGCCGCTTCGTTCCCTTGAAGAGCTGCGCGACGGCCTTGCCGTGCTTGTTCGAGGAGATCTTCACGACGACGGAGTGCGCCGTCCCTTTCGCCGAGACGATGTGAATCGTCAGCGAACCGCCGCCGCCGCCGCCGCCGGACGTGGTCGTCGTCGGCGTCGTGGTCGTCGTGTGCGTGGTGGTCGTGGTCGGCGTCGTCGTGGTGGTGGTGGCCGACGTGGTCGTGGAGTGCGTGGTGGTCGGCGTCGTGGTCGTCGTGTGCGTGGTCGTCGACGTCGTTCCGGTCGTGGTCGTCACCGTCCCGACGGTGAAGTGATGCGTCATGTTGCTGTGCGCGTCGCACTGGTACGTGTATGTCCCGTCGGTGAGCGTGATGTTGGAAAACGTCTGCTCGCCGGTGCCGCCGATCGATGTCTTGAACAGGCCGGTAGTGCTGACGTTGCAGCGCGTCGAGCTCGTGCCGGCGCAGAGGTGGAAGTTGTGCGTCGTCGCCCAGTCCGTGACGTCGAAGTCGTACGTCCCCGCTGGGATGTTCGTTACCGGGACTCCGTTCAGCGTGAGCGTCATTGTTTGGCTGGTGGGTGAGCCCGACGTTGCGACTGAGCCGGTGAGGACTGTGTTGGTCAGTGTGTGCGCGCCGGCAGGCTGCGCCACGATCACGGCGCCGCCGATTCCAAGGCCGAACAGCAGCAGGGCAACGAGAAGCTTCCGCATTCCAATCGATACCTACGCACGCCTCGCCGGATCGGATTTCGGCTTTTCTGAAAGCGAGGAACATCCGGCCTGCTCCCTAACCTCTACCCGTGAAAGTCATAGGCATCGACCCGGGGACGGCTGCATGCGGGTACGGGATCGTCCACGAAAGCGGAGGGCGCCTCAAGGGCATCAGCCACGGCTGCTGGTCGACGCCGGCCGGAGAAGACGTGGCACTCCGGCTGAAGACGATCTACGACGGCGTGGCGGGCCTCATCGCGGAGCACGCGCCGGATGCGGTGGCTCTCGAGGAGTCGTTCGTCGGCGCCGACGCCCGCATCGCGCTCTCCGTCGGACAGGCGCGCGGCGTCGTGCTCGTCGCGGCCGCCAACGCGGGAGTAGCCACCTGTGAGTACGCGCCCGCTCGCGTCAAGCAGGCGATCTGCGGCTACGGGCGCGCCGAGAAGGCGCAGATGCAGCGGATGGTGAAGATGATCCTCGGCCTCACGGACATCCCGACGCCGAACCACGCGGCCGACGCGCTTGCGGTGGCGATCTGCCACGCGCTCTCGCCGCCGCTCCTGCGAATGGCGTCCGCTCGATGATCGCGCGCCTCCGCGGCAAGCCCGTCGCGAACACCCCGGAAGGCCTCATCCTCGACGTCGGCGGAGTCGGCTACCTCGTCCACGCGACTCCCGCCGCCGTGCGGAAAGGCGACGCAGCCGACGAGATCACGGTGGAGACCTACCTCCACGTCCGCGAGGACGCGATGCAGCTCTATGGCTTCGCCGACCGCGAGGAGCGCGAGCTCTTCGTCCACCTCCTCAGCGTCAGCGGGGTCGGCCCGAAGGTCGCGCTCGCGATCGTTTCCGGCTCGCCTGCGGCCGACCTGCGGAGAGCGATCGTCCGCGACGACGCCGCACGGTTCCAGGCGATTCCCGGCGTCGGGAAGAAGACCGCCGACCGGATCGTGCTCGAGCTGAAGGAGAAGCTCGGCGATCCGGGGCTCGCACCGGCCGGCGGTTCCGGTGACGACCACGTCGTCGCCCGCGATGCGCTCGTCGAGCTCGGCTGGTCGCTCCTCGACGCCGAACGCGCGCTCGCCGACGTCGACTCCGAGCTGTCGCCGGAGGAACGCGTCCGGCTCGCGTTGAAGAAAGCGGCATGAGCTCAGCGCCGTTGCTGACGCCCGAGATTCGCGAGGACGAGGAGGAGCTCGAGCAGACCCTCCGGCCGCGCCGGCTCGACGAGTTCGTCGGCCAGGCGCGCATCAAGGAGCAGCTCGCGATCGCGCTCGAGGCGGCGAAGGGGAGAGGCGAGGCGCTCGACCACGTCCTCCTCGTCGGGCCGCCCGGCCTCGGTAAGACGAGCCTCGCCCACATCATCCGCGAGGAGCTCGGTGTCGGCATCCGCGCCGTCGCCGGTCCTGCACTCGAGCGGAAGGACATCGCCGCGATCCTCACGGCGGTCGAGGCGCGCGACGTCGTCTTCGTCGACGAGATCCACCGGCTCAGCCGCGCCGCCGAGGAGATCCTCTACCCGGCGCTCGAGGACTTCCGGCTCGACATCGTCATGGGACAGGGAACCGCGGCGCGCACGCTGACGCTCGACCTGCCTCCGTTCACGCTCGTCGGCGCGACGACGCGCACCGGGTTGCTGACGTCGCCACTGCGTGACCGCTTTGGCATGACCTTCAGACTCGACTACTACGAGGACCACGAGCTCACCTCGATCGTCGGCCGCTCGGCGCGGATCCTCGGCGTCGAGATCGCTCCCGAGGCGGCGGCGGAGATTGCCGGCCGCGCGCGCGGAACGCCGCGCGTCGCCAACCGGATCCTCCGGCGCGTCCGCGACGTCGCCGAGGTGCGTCACGAGGGCTCGATCTCGACCGCGATTGCGCGAGAGGCGCTCGAGCTGCTCGAGGTGGACGAGGCGGGGCTCGAGCGGCTCGACCGCGATCTCCTCCGCACGATCGTCGAGAAGTACGACGGCGGCCCGGTCGGCGTCAACACGCTCGCCGCGTCGCTCGGTGAGGAGCCCGACACGATCGAGTTCGTCTACGAGCCGTACCTCCTCCAGCTCGGCTTCATCGCGCGCACGCCGCGCGGGCGCACGGTCACCACGCTCGGGCGGGCGCATGTCGGCGGAGCGGTTCCCGAGCCCGCGGGCGAGGAGCGGCTGTTCTGATGCCCGAGTTCTGGGTTCCCGTGAACGAGCCGCCGCACGAGGTGTTCGTCGAACGGCTCCACCGGGCGATCGCCGCCTTCGCCGAGACGACCGGTGTGGAGAAGCCGCTCGTCGAGGTCGAGCTCGCCGACACGTCCCACTTCACGCTCGAGCGGATCGAGCCCGAGCCCGGCTACGGGATGGTGACGCTCTACGTGACGGACGCGCGCGACGACGCGCCCGATGCGCTGATCGTCCCGATTGGCTCGGTGCGGCGGATCGAGTTGCGGAAGGCGCCGGAGAAGCCCGACAGCTTCGGCTTCACCGTCCCGCCGGCGGCGTAGATGAGCCACGGCGCTACGAGCAGCGCCATCACGTCGAACCAGACGTAGCCGCTTGCCACGCCGCTCGGCGGGTTTCCGTCCGGAATTCCGAGGGTGGGCAGCGTCGTCGCCCAGCGCCACGTCCCGATCGACGTCCCGTAGAGCTCGAGCGCCGCGACCACGAGGAAGACGCCTGCGTACGTCGCGCGCCAGCGCGAGCGCCAGAGGAAGACGAGCAGCAGCGGGACGCCGAACGCACCGGCGACGTCGAGGCGCGGCAGCACCGTCAGCCCGGCGATTCCCCAGCCGGCGGCGATCGCTGCGGCTGCCCAGACGAGGGGCCGCTGCGGGAGCGCGCGCGCGAGGGCCAGGCCGCTCAGGTAGACGAGCCCGTGGGCCGGCGGGATGAAGAGCGGCAGGTTGTGGAGGCGGTAGTGGTAGACGCCCCAGACGAGCGATCCCGTCACCTCCCCGAGGGTGGCGAAGGCGATGACGGCAAGTGTCTGCGCGCGAGCGAATGGGGAGAGCGGGCGCAGGGCGAGAATCAGGACGGCCCACGTCACAGCCCCGAGCGCGAGCTGGCCGTCCCAGCCGACCTGCGTGTCGACCGCGAGCAGGGCCACGCCGTACAGCGGCAGCGCCACTGCGTACCAGCGCGGCGGTGTCACGGGCGGTACTGGAGCTCGTGCCAGCTCGGCGTGGGGAGGAGCTCGAGCAGGGCGCGGCCGCCGTTCGTGTCTGCGTACGTGAAGTCCTGCTCGTTCTCGTCCCAGCCGACCTCGAGCAGTCCTTCCTTGACGCGGTGGTCGAGCCAGGCGCCGCGGAAGACGAGCTTCTTCAGCCAGTAGACGAGCGACTCGCCGCGGACGAGCGCGAGGGCGTCCCAGTGCTCGACGAGGTACTCCCCGAGCGCGCTGCGCGGCTCGCCGATCGCATCGCGCTCCACGAGCTCCACGAGATCCGCGGTCTCGTCGGGGTCGAGCTCCGGCGAGGGAACGAGGCCGAGGCGCACGGCCGCGGCGGTGACGCGCTCCTCGAAATCGAGGCTGCTGAAGGAGAAGTGGTAGCCGAGAAACTCGACGACGTAGTCGTCGCCCGACTGGTAGTTGCCGGCCGCTTCCACGGGTGGAGCGTACCCTCCGATCATGCGCGTACTCCGCTATCCCGTCGCCCTCGTGGCGGTGGTCGGGCTCGTCGCGCTGGCCGCGTGGCTGCTTTCGTGGCCGTTGTCGAAAGCGGTCACCCTCGCGCCCGTGATCGTGGTCGGCGGGGCCGCGGTGGTCGGCCTCGTCCTGCTCTGGGGGAAGGTCGCGTTCACCTCGTTGCAAGAGTCGCGCCACCCGCGGCGCGTACTCGCCTACTGGCTGTTCGGACTCGGGCTACTCGTCGTGTTGACGATCCTCGGCGTCAAGCTCCCGAACGAGGGCGGCTAGGAGCCTCTCGATTTCGTCGCGCGTCGTATAGGCGGCGACCGAGATGCGGAGGAGGTCGTCATCCGGCCCGGCGACCGGAATCTCGACCCGGTGGTTCGCGAAGAGCCGGCTGGAGAGGCTGGCATCGGGGCGGGGGAGGCGGACGCTCGCCATCTGGCCGAGCATCTCCGCGGGAGCGAGCGGCTTGCTGCCGAGGAGGGCGCAGAGCTCTTCGCGTGTCGCGCGGGTTAGGGCGCGGCAGCGCTCGCGGACGGCGTCCCAGTTGCGCTCCTCCTGGAACGCGATCGCCTCGGGGACTGCAAGCCAGGCGGCCGGATCGCGCGTCCCCTGCTTCTCGATCCGCTCCTGGAAGCTGTTTCCGTCGACGTAGCCCCAACTGACGATCGCCGCGTCGACCGGCTCCTGCAGCCCGGGGCGGACGTGGAGGAAGCCGGCGCCTTTGGGAGCGCAGAGCCATTTGTGCGTGTTCCCGGAGTAGAAGTCGGCGCCGAGCGCCTCGAGGTCGACAGGGACGTGCGCGGGTGCGTGCGCGCCATCGACGATGGTGACGAGGCCGAGCCCGCGGGCGCGGGCAACGATCTCCTCCACGGGCAGGACGAGGGCCGTCGACGACGTGATGTGGCTGACGGAGACGACGCGCGTGTGCTCGGTCGCGTGCGCGAAGAGGATCTCGACGAGGGTGTCGGGGCTGTCGAGCGGGAGCGGGATCGGCGCGCGGACGTAGCTCGCGCCGGTGCGGCGGCAGAGCCACTCCCAGGCGAGGTCGCAGGCGCCGTACTCGAGGTCGGTGGCAAGGATCTCGTCGCCGGGCTGGAGCGAGAGCGACCGCGCCGCGAGGTTGACGCCGGTCGTCGCATTCGGGACGAAGGCGAGGTCCTGAGGCGCGGCGTTGAGGTAACGCGCCAGCTCGGCGCGGGCGTGGGCGAGGAGGTCGGGGAGCCGGCGCGAGAGGAAGTCGACGGGCTCGCGCTCGAGCTCGCGCTGGTACGCCTGGTAGCGCTCGAAGACGGGCCGCGGGCAGGCGCCGAACGAGCCGTGGTTGAGGAAGGCGACGTCCGGGTCGAGCAGGAACTCGCTGCGCAGCTCGGCAGGATCGGGGGTGGGGGTCATGGCAGACGTTCTTTTACTCCATCCCAAGCCCCCACCCACCCAAGGGGACCGCCGGGAGTGTGCCGCTCCAGCGGTGACGTGTGAGTCAGAACTCTGTGGCGGAAGGCTGGCAATTCGCGTGGCGTGCCGGTTTTGCAGGGAGTTCCGTCCGCACCTCTCCGTAGCGTGGATCGCACGATGTACGACGGCACCTGGACCCTCGCCGACTGCCCGCCCACGACGCAGGCGGAACTCTCGCGCGCGCTCGGAATCTCCGAGCTGACCGCGGCCGTCCTCATCCGGCGCGGCCACGACGAGCCCGAAGCCGCCCGCCGCTTCCTCGAAGGAGAACAGCCACCGCACGACCCGTTCCTGCTCGGCGACATGGAGACGGCCTGCGCCCGGCTGCGCGCCGCAGTCGCCGCGGGACGCCGCATCTGCGTTCATGGCGACTACGACGTCGACGGCATCGCCGCGACGACCCTCGCTGTCCTCCTCCTCCGGGAGTTAGGCGCCGACGTCGACTGGCATCTCCCCAGCCGCTTCGACGAAGGCTATGGCGTCCGCAGCGAGACGCTCGCGCGGCTCGCCGACGCGGGCTGCGGCCTCGTCCTCACCGTCGACTGCGGCATCACGGCCGTCGAGGAGGTCGCGGAGGCAACGGCGCGCGGCCTCGAGGTCATCGTCACCGACCACCATCGTCCCGGCGAGACGCTCCCGCAGTGCCCCATCGTCGCGACGCGACCGTCCGACTACCCGTTCCCCGAGCTCTGCGGCACCGGCGTCGTCTACAAGCTCGGCCAAGCGTTGTTCGGGGTCGACTCCGAGATCCCGAAGCGACATCTCGACCTCGTCGCGCTCGCGACGATCGCCGACGTCGTCCCGCTCGTCGATGAGAACCGCTCGCTTGCGATCGCCGGGCTCCGCGCTCTTTCGCGCACCTCGAAGCCCGGCCTGCGCGCGCTCATGCAGGCCGCGGGGGTCGATCCCGCCGCGGTCGATGCGGGGGCCGTCGGCTTCCGGCTCGCGCCCCGCCTCAACGCCGCCGGCCGGCTCGGTCATCCGCGGGCGGCTCTCGAGCTGCTGCTAACGGAGGACGAGAACGAGGCGCGCCGGCTCGCAGACTCGCTCGAGGAGCTGAACCGCGAGCGGCAGGCCGTGGAAGGGCGCATCCTCCGCGAGGCGATCGCCCAGGTCGAGGAATGGCCGCCCGAGTTCCGCAGCCGCCACGCCTACGTCGTCGCCGGCGCCGACTGGCACGAAGGCGTGATTGGCATCGTCGCCTCCCGGCTCGTCGATCGCTACCACCGGCCGGTCGTCCTGATCGCCGGCGGTGACGGCGATTGGAAGGGCTCTGGGCGCTCGATCCCCGCCTTCGACCTGCACGCGGCGCTCGGCGCCTGCGCCAGCCTCCTCGGCCGCTGGGGAGGCCATCGCGCGGCCGCCGGGCTCTCCATCAACCCCGAGAACGTCGAGGCGTTCGCCGAGGCGTTCGCCACGCACTCCGCCGGCGCCCTCGAGGACGGCGACCTCGCGCCCGTCACGCACGTGGATGCGGTCGTCTCGCGCGACGCGCAACTTTCCCTCGAGCTCTGCACCGAGCTCGGGCGGCTCGCGCCGTTCGGGCTGGGCAACCCGGCGCCGACGCTCCTCGCGCCCGGTGTCGGCATCGCCGAGCTCGCGACCGTCGGGGAGGGGAAGCACCTCCGTTTCCGGATCCGCCGCGACGGCCGCGACGGCGGCAGCGCTATCGCCTTCGGCCAGGGCTCTCGTCTCGACTCCTTCCGGCCGGAGGATCGCTACGACGTCGCGTTCCGGCTCGAGGAGAACCGCTGGAACGGCACCGTCGCGCCTCAGCTCGTCGTCCGGCGTGTCTTCCCAACCCCGCCGCGCTATCTCGAGCTGCGGGACTGGCTCGCAGGCGAGTGGCGCAAGCCGGCGGCGGCGCGCGATCCCGAAGCGACCGCGATCTTCGCCGAGCTCGGCCTCGAGGACGGTGCCCGCCGCGAGCTTCTCGAGTCGGCTCGCTTCCGCGCGCTTCTCGCCACGGAGCAGCCGCTCGCGCGCGCCGCGTGATCCGGCCCGAACGCCCCGGCGACGAGGAGGCCATCCACGCCGTCCACCTCGCGGCCTTCGGCAAGGAGCTCGAGCCACAGATCGTCGACGACCTCCGTCCAACCGACGCCTACATCCCGGCGCTGTCGCTCGTCGCCGACGACGGCACTCGCATCGTCGGTCACGTTCTCGTCAGCCGCGGCCACGTCGAGCCGAGCGGCGACACGATCCTCCTGCTCGGCCCGATCGGCGTCCTGCCCGAACGGCAGGGCGAGGGAATCGGCCGCGCTCTCGTCGAGGCGGCGCTCGCCGGCGCGCGCGAGGCCGGCGCCTCTTGCGTCGCTTTGATCGGCGACCCCGCGCTCTACGAGAGGTTCGGTTTCGTCCACTCGGAGCCGCTCGGGATCCTGCCGCCGTCAGGGTGGCCGTCCCGCCCGTTCCAGGTCGCGGTGCTCAGCCCGGAGGCAGATCTGCCGCAGGGTCGCGTCGTCTTCAGCGACGCCTTTCCCGCCTAGCGGGGCTGCAGCGTGAGCGCGAGAGCACGCGCCAACCGAAGGGCGGCGCGGCGCGAGCGAAAGCGGCGGAGCGAGGGCATGGAAAGCGTCATTTCGCTTCTGTAACGGCCGTTCCTGCCGCAAAGTTTCGCGAAGAAAGTGCCGAAGTACACTGGAGAAGTGACGTCGGTGGCTTCAGGAGAGAGGCACGAGGAGCTCCTCGAGGGCCTGCTCGCCGAGCTGTCCGCACAGCGCAGTGACGCCGACATCGAGCTCGTCACGCGGGCCTTCCGCTTCGCCGCCGCGGCGCACGAGGGCCAGCAGCGCCGCTCCGGCGAGCCGTTCATCACACACCCGGTCGGGGTCGCCACGATCTGCGCCGAACTGCGCCTCGACGAGCAGACGATCGCCGCGGCGCTCCTCCACGACGTCGTCGAGGACACGGAGGTCGGCCTCGACGCCGTGCGCGAGGAGTTCGGCGACGAGGTCGCGACTCTCGTCGACGGCGTCACGAAGTTGACGCGCGTCCAGTTCCAGACCCGCGAGCAGGCGGAGGCCGAGAACTACCGGAAGATGGTCGTGGCGATGGCGGAGGACGTCCGGGTCATCCTGATCAAGCTCGCCGACCGTCTCCACAACCTCCGCACGATCGAGTACCTCGGCAAGCAGAAGCAGATCCAGAAGTCGAAAGAGGCGCTCGAGGTCTACGCACCGCTCGCGCACCGGCTCGGCATCCACGCGCTCAAGTGGGAGCTCGAAGACCTCGCCTTCCAGACGCTCCACCCGCGCAAGTACTCCGAGATCAAGACGATGGTCGCCGAGCGCCGGGCCGACCGTGAGGGTCACGTCGCAGAGGCCGCCGACGTCCTGCTGCGCGAGCTAGAGAAAGTCGACATCCCGGTCGACATCTCCGGCCGCGCGAAGCACTTCTATTCCATCTACGACAAGATGGCCCGCAAGGGCCGCGAGTTCAACGAGATCTACGACCTCACCGCGATGCGCGTGATCGTCGAGCGCAACGGGGAGGAGGGAACCCGCGACTGCTACGGCGCCCTCGGCTTGATCCACTCGCTCTGGAAGCCGATGCCGGGCCGCTTCAAGGACTACGTCGCGATGCCGAAGTTCAACGGCTACCGCTCGCTCCACACGACCGTGATCGGGCCGGAGGGCCGGCCGCTCGAGATCCAGGTGCGCACCCGGGAGATGCACGAGACCGCCGATCTCGGCGTCGCCGCGCACTGGGCGTACACGCGCGACGGACGCCGCTCGAAGAAGCGGGCCGACGAGGAGTGGAACGCCTGGGTCCGCTCGCTCATGGACATCCACGCTGACGAGTCCGACGCGGGCGAGTTCGTCAAGAGCTTTCGCACCGACCTCTTCGACGAGGAGGTGTTCGTCTTCACGCCGAAGGGCGAGGTGAAGACGCTGCCGGCCGGCGCGACCCCGATCGACTTTGCGTACGCCGTCCACACCGACGTCGGCCACCGCACGGTCGGCGCGAAGGTGAACGGCCGGATCGTGCCGCTCCACTACCACTTGCACAGTGGCGACCGGGTCGAGATCCTCACCGGCAAGTCCGCCGCGCGCGGCCCGTCCCGCGATTGGCTTTCTCTCGTCGCCTCCTCCCGCGCGCGCAACAAGATCCGCCAGTTCTTCTCGCGCGAGCAGAAGGAGGATCTCGAGGCGAAGGGCCGCGAACTGCTCGAGAACGCGCTCAAGGGCCAGAACCTCCCGTACAAGAAGCTCGCAGGCTCCGCGGTGCTCGCCGGCGTGATTCGTGAGTCCGGCTTCAAGAAGGCCGAGGACTTCTACATCGCGCTCGGCTCGGGGAAGCTCACCGCCGCGAAGATCGTCGACAAGGTTCTGCAGCAGCTCAAGGTGAGCGAGGTCGCGCACGAGACCGTCCCGGTCAAGAAGCCACGTGCCCGCGACGCGGCCGGCAGCGAGACGTACGGGATCAACGTGATCGGCGTCGAGGATGTCCTCGTGCGGCTTGCCAAGTGCTGCACGCCTGTTCCCGGCGACGACATCGTCGGCTACATCTCGCTCGGCAAGGGGATCACGATCCACCGCGGCGACTGCCCGAACGTTCGCTCGCTGCGTCGCAATCCGGAGCGGTTCACGCCGGTCGAGTGGGAGGGCGGCGGCACGCAGAGCTTCCGCGTCCAGATCGCCGTCGACTCCTGGGACCGCCCACGCCTGCTCGAGGACGTCGCGCGGACGTTCGCCGAGCACGGCGCGAACATCGTCGGCTACGGCGGCACCGTCGAGGATCAGATGGCGCGGAACTGGTACGTCGCCGAGGTCGGCGACGTCAAGGCACTCCGCAGCCTGCTGACCTCACTGCGCAACATCGACGGCGTTTTCGACGCCCGCCGCGTCACGCCCTCCTAGGGCTCCCACTCTTCGCCTCCGGTGTCCCAGCCGACGAGGCAGAGCTCCGCGATCTCGGCGGCGATGCTCTCGAGCTGAGCGGGCTCGACGTCGCCGTCGGCGGCGAGCTCTGCGACCCGGGTGTCTCGCCAGACGACGGGGACGGTCGCGCGGCGCTCGGGGTCGGGCGTCCCCGCCTCCGGGCCGAGGACGAGTTCCTCGCCCTCGACGAAGAACACGCCTGCCCACGTGCACCCCGTGCGTGCCGCGAGCTCCGCGACGGTCGTCCGCAGTTGCTCGTCCGCGTCAGGCATCGAACGGCTCGCGATAGTCGGCGGGGATCTCGATCGGCCGGCGCGCCTGCGGGTCGATGAAGACAAGCGTCTGATGGGCGGTGACGAGCAGCGTTTCCTCCGGCACCTTGAAGGCGGCGAACTCGAAGGTCATGCTCGTCCGCCCGATCCGGGCGACGCGGACGTGGATGTCGAGCTCGTCGTCGAAGCGCGCCGGCGCGAAGTACTCGACGTCGTTCGCGCGCATCACGAACTCGCCGACGCCGCTGCGGTGGAGGAGCCCGAGCGACCGGAGGTATTCCGCCCGGGCGAGGTCGAAGTAGGGGTTGTAGCGCCCGTAGTAGACGACGCCCTGGGCGTCCGTGTCCGAGAAGCCGACGCGAGTCCGCGTTGAGAATGCGTACTCGCTGTTCACGACCGGATCACCGCCAGTATTTCGTCGCGTTTCCGTTCCATCAGCTCCTCCGAGGTCGCCTCGAGGTTGAGCCGCAGCAGCGGCTCCGTGTTCGACGGGCGGACGTTGAAGTGCCAGTCGTCGGCGTCGACCGAGAGGCCGTCGAGGTGGGAAACGCGACCCTCGCCGCCGTAGCGCTCCTTCAGCTCCTGCAGCTTGAGCGCGACGTCGGCGACGGGGGTGTTGAGCTCGCCGGTGATGAAGTAGCGCTCGCGCAGCGGCGCGAGGATCTCGGAAAGCTTCCGTTCCCTCCGCGAGATCAGCTCGAGCATGAGGAGGAACGGGATGACGCCCGAGTCGGCCTGGCTGAAGTCGCGGAAGTAGTAGTGGCCGGAGACCTCACCGGCGAACGCGGCGTCGTCCTTGCGCATCCGCGCCTTGATGAAGGCGTGACCGACGCGGTTGATCAGCGCGGTACCGCCGTTCCGCTCGATCGTCTCCGGCACCGCACGGCTTGCGCGTACGTCGTAGATCACCTTTGCGCCCGGCTCCTTGGCAAGGAGGATCTCGGCGAAGAGAGCGGTGACGAAGTCGCCCGGGACGAACTCGCCGCTGTCGTCGACAAAGAAGCAGCGGTCGCCATCGCCGTCGAATGCGACGCCGAGGTCGGCGCCTTCCTCGAGTGTCTTGCGGACGATGAACTCGCGGTTCTCCGGCAGCAGTGGGTTCGGCTCGTGGTTCGGGAAGGAGCCGTCGGGCTCGAAATAGCACGGGACCGCGTCGATCGGCAGCCGCTCGAGCACGGGTGGGAGCATCGTCCCCGCCATCCCGTTCGCAGCGTCGATCACGACGCGGAGTGGCCGGATGGCCGACACGTCCACGAACGACAGCACCCGGTCGACGTATTCCGGCCAGATGTCGTACGGCTGGACGCTTGCCACGCGAGTCGGCGCTACACGGGCGTCTGACATTGCGCGGTCGCGCACGTCCAGAAGGCCCGACTCGCCTCCGACCGGCAGCGCGCCACGCCGGACGAGCTTCATCCCGGTGTACTCCTTGGGGTTGTGCGAGGCGGTGACCATGATCCCGCCTTCGAGGCCGAGCGAGCCGACTGCGAAATAGACCATCTCGGTCCCGACGAGGCCGATGTCGAGGACGTCGGCGCCGGCGCCGGCCGCGCCACGCATCACGGCCTCGGCGATGGTCGGCGAGGACAGGCGCATGTCGCGTCCGACGGCGATCCTGCGTGGCTCGAACTGCTCGACGTAGCCGCGCCCGATCTCCTCGGCGCCCGCTTCGTCGAGCTCGCCGGGATAGATCCCGCGCACGTCGTAGGCCTTGAAGATCTTCGGATCGAGCACGGAAGCGATGCTACGCACCCGCGAGGAGCACGTCTCCGATCAACCGTGTCGATGCGGCGTCGGGCGATTCGCTGATCACCGTCGCCGGCCGCTCGAAGCCGGCGAGCGCTTCCCGCAGAGGCTCCGCGCGGAGCGTCCCTTCGCCGTACGGCAGGTGCTTCGTCTCGTTGCGGTTGGCGTATTGGATGTCGCTGAAGTGGATGTGGAACGGCGCGCCCGGCTCGAGCACGGCGTCGGTCGCCGTGAGCGCTGCCGCGAATGCGCCGGTCTCGAGGAAGGCACCGTCGCTGGTCGCGTGCATATGGGCGAAGTCGAGCACGGGGCGGACGAAGTCGACTGCGGCGGCGATTGCAACGACGTCGTCCACGGTGCCGAGATCCCGGACGCGTCCCATCACCTCGACGCCGAACGGGACGAGCCTGTCTTTCGCCTCGAGCCGCGCGCGGAGGTCGCCGAGCTGGTCGACGACGTCCGCGATCGCCTTCTCCCGCTCGCGGCCGAGCAGGAAGCCGGGGTGGAAGACGATCAGCTGCGCGCCGCATGCCTTCGCGAGCCCGGCCGTGTGGTCGAGCATCCCGAGCGCCATCTTGAATTTCTTGCCGCGGTCGACGTGACCCATGAAGGCGGCGAGCGGCGCGTGCACCGAGAGCGCAACATCGGCCGCCGCGGCAGCCGCGCCGAGCTGCGGCGCGGTCTCGTAGTCGAGCCAGAAGCCGCCCGCGAAGCCGAACTCGCAGGCGCGGTATCCGTCAGCAGTAAGCCCGGCGAACGCGGCTTCGTAGCTCGCCGCCTCGGGCAGGCCGGACGGGCCGAAACGGAGCTCTCCCACAGCGCCAGCTTATGAGGACGGTGCGTCCCCTGTTCCATCCCAAACTCCCACCCACCCGCGGGGAAGAAAGCATGCCGTGGAAACCGTGACGTCCGGTTCGCGGCTGTGTGACGAGAGCTGGGCAATGCCGCCAGCTCATCCCGAGTGCCCGTCGCACGGATGCCGTCCGACCCTTTTTCTAGCTTGTTGGCCATGTCCAAGCGCCCTTCCCGGATCGACCTGCTCGAGCTCGATATCGACCTCCGTCTTGCCGATCTCTGGCGCGAGGCCTCCGACGTCAGCGAGTGGAACCTCGAGGTCGTCGCGGCCTTCATCCGTGCCGCGTACGGCAAGGGCTACTGCGACGCGCTGACCGAGGACGCGCCCGGTTCGCTCTGCCACGAGCACGGCTACCGGATCCCGGATCGCAAGCCCGAGAGACGCGCGGCCTAACAGCACTGCCGCTCCCGCGCCGCTGCCGGGGCTACGATTCCGCCGTGGGTGCCAGTCCTGCGCGGCTCGTGATTGCCTTGTCCGTTGCGGCGGCTCTCGCGATCTTCGTCGTCTACACGGCGCTCGCCGGCAACGGCGTCGCGCAACTGACGCCGAGCACCATCGCAACCGCGAAGGGTCATGTCTCTCTCGTCGGCAAGGTCGTCGGCCCGGTGATACCCGCGAGCAAGGGCAGCCTCCGGTTCCACGTCAAGGACATCGGCGACGGAAAGCCGGCGCGCGTGCTCGTCGCCTACCGCGGCAGCGTCCCGAGCCTGTTCAGGACCGGACGGGACATCGTCGTCGACGGAACGCTGCGCAACGGTGTCTTCGTTGCGACGCGCAACTCGCTCATCACGAAGTGCCCGGATCACTACGCGCCGAAGAACTCCTCGAAGACCTAATGGCGCCGCTCGGGCGCGCCGCACTCCTTCTCGCCTTCGGCCTCATCGTCTACGCGCTGCTCGCCGGCTCGTACGCAGCCTGGCGAAAGCGGCGCCGCCTCGCTCTCTCCGCCCAGAACGCGCTGCTCGCCGCCTTCCCGGCGACCCTCGCCGCCGGTGCCGTCCTCCTCGTCGCGCTCGCTCGCCGCGACCTCAGGTTCAAATACGTCGCGGAGCACACGAGCCACAACCTGCCGCTCCCGTACGCGCTCTCGGCCTTCTGGGGCGGACAGGAGGGCTCACTCCTCCTCTGGCTGACCGTCCTCACCGGCTACGCGGCGCTCGCCGTCTGGCTCAACCGCCGCTCACACGAGCTGATGGCGTGGGTCGTACCGGTCTTCGGGCTCATCGCCGTCTTCTTCAGCTTCATGCTCTGCTTCGTCTCGAGCCCGTTCCACACCCAGCCCGCGCCCTTGGACGGCGCTGGGATGGTGCCGAGCCTCCAGAACCCGTACATGCTCGCGCACCCGCCGATCCTCTACCTCGGCTACGTCGGGCTCGCGGTGCCGTTCGCGTTCGGGATGGGAGCGCTCCTCTCCGGCCGCACGGACGAGCGCTGGATCGTCGCCACCCGTCGCTGGACGCTCGCGGCCTGGCTCTTCCTCGGCGTCGGCCAGCTCCTCGGCTCGCACTGGGCGTACACGGAGATCGGCTGGGGTGGCTACTACGCGTGGGATCCCGTGGAGAACGCCGCGCTCATGCCGTGGCTCGTGGCGACCGCCTTCCTCCACTCGGTGATGATCCAGGAGAAACGCGGGATGCTGAAGGTCTGGAACATGGTGCTCGTCGCGCTCGCCTTCAACCTGTCGCTGTTCGGCACGTTCCTCACGCGCTCGGGCGTCATCGACTCGATCCACTCGTTCTCGCAGAGCCCGATCGGTGCCTGGTTCCTCGGCTTTCTCGCGCTGATGGTCGTCTTCTCGGTCGGGCTCATCTATCTGCGGCTGCCGCTGCTGCGGACGAAGACGAAGCTCGAGTCGCTCGTTTCGCGCGAGGCGACCTTCCTCTACAACAACCTCCTGCTCGTCGCGCTCGCGCTGACGATCCTCTGGGGCGTCCTCTACCCGGTCTTCTCGGAGGCGGTGCGCGGCCAAACGAGGTCCGTATCGAAGCCGTACTACGACTTCTTCCTCCACACGTTCGGCTTGCCGCTCCTCTTCCTGATGGGGCTCGGGCCGCTCGTTGCGTGGCGACGGGCGTCGCTGCGCTCGCTCGGGAAGACGTTCGCCATTCCGTTCGCGGTGTCGGTCGTGACGGGAGGAGTGCTGCTCGGGCTCGGCTTCGGCAGCTCGTGGGCCGGCCTACTCGCCTACACGTTCTCTGCTTTCGTCATCGCCTCGATCGTGCTCGAGTTCGTGCGCGGCCGAGCGGCGGCGGGAGGGATCTTGCGGCTCGTCTCCCGCAACCGGCGCCGTTACGGCGGCTACGTCGTCCACGCCGCGATCGTCCTCCTCGCGATCGGGATCGCCGGTTCGAGCGCGTACCAGACGATCCGCGAGAACGCGCACCTCCGGATCGGCCAGTCCATCGAGGCGGCCGGCTACACGCTGACGTACCGGTCGATCAGCGGGGTGAAGGGCCCGGACTACACCGGCTACCGCACGCTCCTGACCGTCTCGGGGCACGGGGAGCGGTTCACCCTCAACCCCGGCCAGAGCGTCTACACAGGGGACAACTCGGCGAACGAGGCGTCCATCTACCACGACCCGCGCACGCTCGGCGACGTCTTCACGACCGCGTCTATCCCGCCGGGCGAGCATGGCACAGCGATCGACCTCACTGTCCTCGTCAAACCGCTGATCAACCTGATCTGGGCGGGCGGTTTCCTCTTCGTCTTCGGCGCGCTGATCGCGATGTGGCCGGACGCGGTCGAGCAGCGGCGTCTCGCAGCGCGGTACGCGGCGGGCGCTGCTCCCGCCGGCATCTAGGCGATGGCGTGGGCGCTCGCTCTCGCGGCGGTGCTGGCGCTCGCGGCCGTCTTCTTCGTCGCGCGCCCGTTTCTCCGCGATCCGAATCCCGCGAGCGACCGGCTCGACGAGCTCGCGCCGGAAGCGCGGCAGCGGCTCGCGCTCGCCGAGACGCGCGATCAGGCTCTCGCGGCCTTGAAGGAGCTCGAGTTCGACCACCGCACCGGCAAGGTCTCGGACGACGACTACCGCGCTCAGGTAGGGCCGTTGCGGCGCCGGGCCGCCGAGGCGTTACGCGCGCTCGAGTCGCGGGAAGAGACCGGGCATGAACGCATCCCGGCTCCCGAAGAGCACGCAGGCCGATGAGCCGCCGCCGCTCGAGCCGATTCCCGGCCCCGGAGCGAGGCAACGCGTCGAGAGGCGCTTCCTCGGCCTGCCCGCACGCTACGTCCTCCTCTGCCTGGGCTGCGCGGCGCTCGGCGCGACGATCGGCCTTTTCGCGACCGGCAGCTGGACTTGGGGGATCGTCACTCTCCTGCTCGCGCTGATCTTCCTGTCGGCTCTCGGCGAGGCGGCGCGACAGGGCGGAGGCTTCTGGCCCGAGCAGTCGGGACGCCTCGCCGCCGACGGTCGCGCGCAGGCTGCAACGGCGGCCGAGGTGTGGCGCACGCGCCTCGAGTCCTCGCTGACGCGCTGGCGGACGCAATCGCAGCTCGACCAGCTCGAGCTCGAGCGCCCGCGGCTCCTCCAGACGCTCGGCGACGCCGTCCACCGCGGCGACAAGCCCGCCGAAACCGAGGCGCGGCGGCAGGTGGACGAGCTCGACGCGCAGCGCATGCGCGTCGAGGCGGAACGCGACGAGCGGCTGAGCGGGGCGGAGGAGAGGATTCGGCTCGCGCGCCTACCTGGGCAGAAGACGCTGTTGGTGCCGCCGGTGGCCGATCCCGCTGAACCGCCAACCGAGTAGGAGAGCGGCGCCGCTTGCCGAACCTTCCGGGGCATGGCCCGCCGGCTTCTGCCTCTGCTTGCCGTTGCGCTCGCGCTCGCTGTGGCGGGCTCTGCGACCGCTGACAACATCGGCAAGAAGAAGAAGCGCGTCGACGCGAAGCTCTCGCAGGTGCAGCAGCAGCTCGTCGCGTCGAAGCAACGCGAGATCGCGCTCACCCACCAGGTCGGCGGCCTGACGACGAGCATTCACGGGATCGAGCGCCAGGTCGGCGGCGTGTCGCAGCGACTATCCGTCCTGAACCGCGACATCGATCTCCACCGCGAGCGCCTCGCGAAGCTCGGCGAGCTTCTCCGTGTGCAGACGCACCGCTATCGCGTCCTCCGCCGCCAGTACCGCGACGATGTGCGCCGGCTCGACCAGCGGCTCGCCCGCATCTACGAGGATCCGCAGCCCTCGACCGTCGAGGTACTCCTCGCGTCGAAGAGCCTCCAGCAATTCCGCGACGAGGAGAACCTCCTCGGCGCCCTCGCGCGCCAGGACCAGCGGATAGCGCAGCAGGTGAGGACGTCCAAGCGGCAGGCCGCTGCCGCGCGGAAGCACACGCGGGGGGTGCGGAAGACGGTGGCAACGGAGACGCAGGTGATCCGCGGCCGTGCGCAGCAGGTGGCGATCCTGCGCGCCCAGCTCCTCACGAGCCAGGGGAAGATCTCGAGCCTGCGCGGCGCGAAGCGGCAGGCGCTGCTCGCGACGCGCAACGCGATCCAGCAGGAGATCCGCGAGTCGGAGTCGCTTGCCTCGGCGAGCGCAGAGCTGGCAGCCAAGCTCCGCGCCGGGGGAAGCGGCTCGGGAACGACGACCACGACGAGCGGCTCCGGCGACCACGGGCACGCGCCTCACTTCATCTGGCCGGTGAACGGCCCGATCACGAGCCCGTTCGGGATGCGCTGGGGCGTGCTCCATCCGGGCATCGATATCGGGGTCCCTACGGGCACGCCGGTGCACGCCGCCGCTGCGGGTCAGGTGGTCTGGTGCGGCTGGATGTCGGGCTACGGGAACTTCGTCGTCATCGATCACGGCGGCGGCTACGCGACCGCGTATGGCCACAACAGCAAAATTCTCGTCCACTGTGGCGAGGACGTCCGGCAAGGCCAGGTCGTCTCGCTCTCCGGCTGCACGGGCTTCTGCACCGGTCCGCACGTCCACTTCGAAGTCCGCGTCGACGGCACCCCGGTCGACCCGCTCGCCTACCTCGGATGAGCTCGCGAAGCTGCGCTTCGCTCGCTGGGTGACGGAACTCCGCGGGCCGGAAAGCGTGGTTTCCGTCCCGCTCCGTGCTGTTTCTGGTCTTCGATGCTCTGGATGAGATGCCGATCCTGTGCGCTCGCGCGCGGCTGAGGCCGGCGCGAGCGCAGTCCGGCCTTCGGCTAAGTCGCCGCTGGCGCGGTCGTCTTAGCCTCCGGCCAAGGGCCGCTCTTTGTTTGAGCGGTCAGAAGCCTCATGCGGTTCAGGCGGCGGCGTAACGCCGCGTTACGCCGCCGCGGAGTAGCGAGCGGGCACGCCGAAGGCCTGCACGCTCGCGACGGAGAAGCGCTCAGACCCTCGCGTCAGCCCCAATGTGCTCTCAGCACGGAGCCAACGGGAGACCGCGCTCTCCCGTTGGCGCAGTTCCTTCAGGAGCGAGCGAAGCCGCAGGCTTCGCGAGCTACAGGTGGAGGAGCCGTAGGTCGGGTAGCTCGCGGTAGCGCTCTTCGATGTCGAAGCCGTAGCCGACGTACAGCTCGTCGGGAACGGTGAAGCCGACGTAGCGGACGGGAAGGTCGTCGACGAGGCGGCGGAACGGCCGGTCGAGGAGCGTCACCGCCGCGACCGAGGCGGGGCCGCGCAGCTCGAGCGTCCGCACGAGGTAGTTGAGGGTCAGGCCGGTGTCGACGACGTCCTCGACAATGAGGATGTCTCGGCCGCGCACGTCGAGGTCGAGATCCTTGAGCAAGCGGATCTGCCCGTGTCCGCCCATCCGGGCGCTGCCGTAGCCGGCGAGCTCGACGAAGTCGATGGCATGGAGGATCCGGATCGCGCGCGAGAGATCGGCGGCGAAGACGAGGCTCGCCTTCAGCGAGGAGACGAGCACCGGCTCGCGCCCTGCGTAGTCGTGCGCTATCTCCTCGCCGAGCTCGCGGACACGCGCGCCCAGCTCCGCCGCGGAGAGATGAATCTCTCCGATCCGGTTGTCCGCGTGAGCGGACTCAGCTGGCGATATCGAGGTGGAAATGCTGGGCGAGGCGCTCAAGGTCGCGCCGGTAGAAGAGCTTGATCCGGACGCCGGGATACCGCTCCCGCAGCTTGCGCATCTTGCGGTTCTTCCTGGTGACGAGTGACTGCTTCATGGCGGTGATCTCGACGTAGAGGTCTTGCTCGGGGAGGTAGAAGTCGGGCGTGAAGGCCTCCAGCACACGGCCCGCCTCGTCCTGCTCGAGCACGAACGTTCGTGGTTCATATGCCCACGGGACGCCGTAATAGTCGAGGACCTTCGCGCATTCGAGCTCCGCGGGGCTTGCGAACCGCGGCGGCTCGGAGCCGCGATACGCCTGGAAGGCGGGGAGCTGGAGCTCCATCCCTCGGCACGGTAGTCAGCGCGTCGGACGCCGAAACAATCCGCACAAGCGGGGTGCGTGTGGTTTTCGCAGCAGGCGTGATAGACAACGCTCTGGCGTGGCGCCGTTCAATCTGATCCCCCAGAAACGCGAGTTCTTCGAGCTCTACAACGCTGCCGCCGCGAACATCGTGGAGATCGCCCGGCTCCTCGTCGACCTCCTCGAGCGGTTCCCGGACGGCGTCGACGATCTCGCGCGAGAGGTGAAGGAGCTCGAGCACGAGGGCGACCGCCTCACGCACGAGCTCGTGGATCTCATCAACCGCACCTTCGTCACGCCATTCGACCGCGACGACATGTACCGCCTAGCGGGCGCGCTCGACGACATCTGCGACTACATCGACGAGGCGGCCGGGAAGATCGTCTCCTATGGCGTTCGCGAGATTCGCCATCCGGCCCCCGGCCAGGCGCAGGTGATCGGCCGCGCCGCCGTCAAGCTCGCCGAGGCGATGAGCCGGCTCGAAGGCTTCAAGGTCTCGAAGCGGGTGCTGATCGAGCTGCGCGAGCTCGAGGACGAGGGCGACCGCTTGACTCACGAGGCCGTCTCCTCGCTCTTCGCCGACGGCGCCGACCCGCTTGTGGTGATCCGCTGGAAGGACATCCACGAGAGCCTGGAAGAGGCGGTCGACGCATGCGAGAACGCCGCAGACGTTCTCGAGGCGATCCTCGTCAAGAACAAGTAGCTGTGTTCCTGGTCGTCCTCGTCGTCGCGGTCGGGCTGGCGTTCGACTTCACGAACGGCTTCCACGACACGGCGAACTACGTCGCCACCTGGGTCGGCACGCGCGCGCTCTCGCCGCGACTGGCGGTGCTCGTCTCGGCCGCCGCGAACCTCGCCGGCGCCTTCGTCACGACCGCGGTCGCGAAAACCGTCGGCAGCGGGCTCATCGACACAGGCCTTGCGACGGAGAAGACCCTCCTCGCGGCGCTCTTCGGCGCGATTGTCTGGAACCTGCTGACGTGGTGGGCGGGGCTCCCGTCGAGCTCCACCCATGCCCTCGTCGGCGGCTTGATCGGCGCTGCCCTTGTGCAGTCGGGCTCGAAGGGCGTCGAGTGGACGGGCATCTGGCAGAAAGTGCTCCTCCCCGGACTCGCCTCGCCGGTGATCGGGTTTGTCGGAGCGTTCCTCCTGCTCGTCCTCATCTACCGGCTCTTCCACCGTCTGACACCCGGCACCGCGCACCGGGGCTTCCGTCTGGGACAGCTCCTCTCCGGAACATGGGTCGCGTTCACGCACGGAGCGAACGATGCACAGAAGACGATGGGTGTGATCGCGCTCGCGCTGTACACGCACGGCTCCATCTCGAGCTTCTACATCCCGACCTGGGTGAAGATCGCGGCTGGCCTGACGATCGCCATGGGGACGTACGCGGGCGGCTGGCGGATCATCCGGACGCTCGGCCAGCGGATCTACGGGTTGCAGCCGGAGCACGGCTTCGCAGCGCAGATCGCGGCCGGGGCGACCCTCTGGACGGGTACCCACTACGGCTTCCCGATCTCGACGACGCACGTCGTCACCGGCTCGGTGATGGGCGCGGGGGCGACGCGGCGGCTCTCGGCCGTTCGCTGGGGCGTGGCCGGGAACATCGTGTTCGCTTGGCTGCTGACGCTGCCCGCGGCCGGGCTCGTCGCAGCGGCGCTCTATTACCCGGTGCGCTGGCTTCTCTAGGCCTATCGCTTAGCCTTCGCCGATGTTCCGCATCGTCCAGCTCTCGGATCTCCATTGCGGGCAGCAGTACTTCCTCCCGCAACACCTCGAGCGCGCCATCGCGGAGGTGAACGAGATGGAGCCGGACGTCGTGGTCATCTCCGGCGATCTGACCTCGCACGGCTTCAAGGACGAGTACGCGCTCGCGCGGGAGTACCTCAACAAGGTGGAGTGCAAGTCGATGGTCGTGATCCCGGGCAACCACGACTCGCGGAACGTCGGCTACGTTCACTTCGAGGAGCTGTTCGGCGAGCGGAACTCGGTCCTGCGCGTCGGGAACGCGACGATCGTCGCCGTCGACTCGAGCGAGCCCGACCTCGACAACGGCCAGATCGGCCGCGGCCGCTACCGCTGGATCGAGGAGCAGTTCGCCGAGGAGGCCGACCTGCGCGTCTTCGTCCTCCACCACCACCTGCTGCCCGTGCCGGGAACCGGCCGCGAGCGCAACATCGTCAACGACGCCGGCGACACGCTCGAGACGCTCCAGCGCGCCAACGTCGACCTCGTCCTCGCCGGGCACAAGCACGTCCCGTACGCGTGGCGGCTCGAGAACCTCTTCGTCGTCAATGCCGGCACGGTCTCGTCCTCCCGGCTTCGCGGCAACGGACGGCCCTGTTACAACGTGATCGAGGTCGAGGGGACGCATGTCAGCGTCTGGCGCAGGTACCCGTTCCACGAGCAGGAGCGGATCATCCAGTTCTCGACCGACACGAAGACGTACGAGAAGTACACGGCGAAGATCGAGGACGAGGTTCGCTCCTTGTGAGGCGCCGGGCCTTGGTGCTGATCGACGGAGAGCACTACGCGCCGGTCGTGCGGGACGTCCTCGCGGTGCTGCCGTACGAGGTCGTCGGGGCACTGCTCGTCGGGGGCACCGAGAAACTGCGCGGGGGCGACGACTACGGCGTGCCGCTCGTCGACTCCCTCGACGCCGTGGAGGTGGATGTCGTCATCGATCTGTCCGACGAGCCGGTGCTCGGGCCGCGCGAGCGGATGCTCTGGGCATCGCGGGTGCTCGCGCTCGGCATGCCCTACGTCGGCGCCGACTTTCGCTTCGAGCCGCCTCCCCTGGAGCCGGTCGACACGCCGTCGCTCGCGGTGATCGGCCTCGGCAAGCGGGTCGGCAAGACCGCGGTCGCCGGGCATGTCGCGCGGCTGCTCGCGGAGGACCGCCGCGTCGTCGTGGTCGCGATGGGACGCGGCGGGCCGGCAGAGCCGGAGCTGATCGAGACGCCGCCGACACTCGACGACCTCCTCGCGCTCGCCCGCTCCGGACGCCACGCCGCGTCCGACCACCTCGAGACCGCCGCGCTCGTGGGCGTTCCGACCGTCGGCTGCCGCCGCGCCGGCGGCGGCCTCGCGGGCGCTCCTCTGGCCGACAACGTGCTGGACGGCGCGCGGCTTGCCGCGCAGCTCGAGCCGGACATCATCGTCTTCGACGGCAGTGGCGCCGCGTTGCCGCCGATCGCGGCCGACGCACGGATCCTGGTCACGAACGGTGCTCACGACGTCCGTGCCGGCCTCAACGCCTACCGGGTCCTCATCTCCGACCTCGTCGTCGACACGGGCGGCGCCGACCGGAAGGAGATCGCCGCGATCGTCGACATCCCGGTTGTCTCCGCGGAGCTCCGGCTACGGCCTGTCGAACCGCTCGCCGGCCGCCGCACCGCCGTGTTCACGACCGGGCCGGCGCCGACCGACGGCCTCGACGCCGACGTCGTGCACGTCTCCCGCAATCTCGCTCGACGCGACGCGCTCAGGGAGGAGCTCGAGACCGTCGACGCCGAGGTCTATCTCGTCGAGCTGAAGGCCGCCGCGATCGACGTCGTCGCCGAGGCGGCACTCGCACGGGGCGCAGAAGTCGTCCTCGCAGCGAACGACGTCGTCTCCGACGAGCTCGACGAGCGGCTGCTCGCGCTCGTGCCGGAGAGGAGCCGGACTTGAGCAGCGAGCCGCGCCGGATCATGCCGCTCCCGCTCGGCGGCGGAGAGCTCGGGCTTCCTTATTCGCGTGGCCTGATGGCCCGCTCGCTCATGGCCGCCGGGGTTGCCGCGCATCGCGCCTACGCGCTCGCCACCCGCGTCGGTGACGAGCTGCTGGAACGCGGCGTCCGCAGCATCGAGCTCGAGCGGTTGGAGGCGTTGGCGGTGGATGTCCTCGGCGAGAAGGAGGGAAGCGAGAGCATCAAGCGGCTGCGCCGCTACCAGGAGTTGCGAGAGCTCGACCTGCCGATCTTCGTCTTCATCGGCGGCGCCACCGGCACCGGCAAGTCGACGGTGGCCACCGAGCTCGCCTACCGCTTCGGGATCACGCGCGTCACGTCGACGGACTTCATCCGCCAGACGATGCGCGCATTCTTCTCCGACGACTTCATGCCGTCCGTCCACCACTCGAGCTTTGAAGCGGGCGACGCCTTCCCGGACGCCGACGATCCGCTCGAGTTCGGTTTCGTCTCCCAGGCGCGGAGCGTCCTCGTCGGCGTGCGCGCTTCGTCGGAGCGCGCGCTCGAGGAAGGCTGGTCGCTCGTGCTCGAGGGCGTCCACCTCGTGCCGGGCATGGTCGAGCTGCCGGCACCCGAGCGCGCCGTGTCCGTCTTCGTGGTGCTCGCGATCGAGGACGAGGAGGAGCACGAACGCCACTTCCGCTACCGCGACGAGGACTCCGAACGACCCGTTTCGCGCTACCTCGAGCGGTTCGAGGACATCCAGCGCCTGCAGGAGCTGATCGTGGAGCGAGCGCACCTCGCAGGCGTCCAGGTGATAGAGAACGACGACGCGGACCGGGCGGCGCGAACGGTCGCCGACCTCGTACTCGACGCCGCGGATCGAAGCAGGGAGGCGAAATGAGCGAGCAGGAGTCCCAGATCGTCCCGCAGGAGGAGCCGTGCCAGTGCCAGGCCTATCTCCGCGCGACCGAGCGGGCCGCGCTCATCTCTGCGCGCTGGCTCGGGCGGGCCGACGAGGACGCCGCCGAGGAGGCGGCCGCGACTGCGATGCGCACGACGCTGGACATCCTCCCGATCAGCGGCCGCGTCGTCTTCGGCTCGGTCGACGACTCCGGTGGGCTGGCGCCGGGCGCCATCGTCGGCAGCGGCGGCAAGGAGGTCGACCTCGCCCTCGATCCGCTCGAGGGCCGCGGTGTCGTCGCGCGCGGCGGCAACGGAGCGATGTCGATGATCGCGATCGGCGAGCCGGGCCGCTTCACGACGCTCCCCGACATCTACATGCGGAAGATGGCCGTCGGGCCGCGGGCGCGCGGCTCGATCGACCTCCTCCGGCCGATCGGCGAGAATATCGAGGCGATCGCGGCGGCCTTCGGACGGCGCGTCAATGACGTGACGACGATCATCCTCGACCGCCCGCGCCACCACGACCTGATCGAGGAGATCCGTAACGCCGGCGCCCGAATCAAGCTGATCCAGGACGGCGACGTCACGGCCGCGATCTCCGCCTCGATCCGCGGCACGAACGACCACCTCGCGATCGGGATCGGCGGGACGCGGCAGGCCGTGCTCTCGGCCGCGGCACTGCGCTGTCTCGGCGGGGAGCTGCAGGCGCAGTTCTGGCCGACCTCCCGCCGCGAGATCGATGAGCTGCGAGAGGCCGGGATCGAGGACTACGAGCGCGTCTTCACCACCGAGGATCTCGCGCCGGGCGAGGTGATCGTCGCTGCGACGGGCGTCTCGAACGGCGACCTGCTCCGCGGCGTCCGCTTCCTCGCCGACAGCGCTCGCACGCATTCCCTCGTCATGTGCACCCGCTGCAACTGGGTGCGCTTTGTCGACGGCGTCCACTTCTTCGCCCGCGAGCGGCGCGAGGAAGTGCGCCTGCTCGGCTACTAGTCCTGCGTTCGCGAAGCTGGCGCTTCGCTCGCGAATTGAGGAACTCCGGCGCGGAAGAGCGCGGTCTTCCGCGCCTCCGTGCGGCAAGCTCGTGGCGGGAAACGTGCCTTTAGCTAAGCCGTAGGCTTAGCCGCCGGCGTTTCGCCCCAACGCCGCATCGGGTGAGAGGAACCTCTCGCCCAGGCGAGAGTGACGAGGGATCTCTCTCTACCGGAGGCTCTTCGGCGGCCAGTTCTTCGGGTCGGTGGTCCGGCCTCGTTTGTCGAGTGGCATGCGGTCGCGGCCGAGGCAGGAGGCGAGGACTGTGCTGTCGGCCCGCATGATGATCGCCATCAGACCCGGTGTAGTTGAGATCATCTCCCTGTTCCCCCGTTCGACCGGGACGCTCATCGCCAGTGGGGGGCCTTTGTAGCTGTGGTCGGTTCGGCAGGTAACGAGGTCGCCTGACCGCAGCATCCCTGGCGCGAACCTGCGGGTGTGGTTCATTGCAACGGAGCCGTAGCGGCGCGGTTCGAGACGAACAACCGGCTTCCCGTACCGTCTGGCGAGGCCGAGCTTGGCGACTAGCGGCACGTCCGTCCCCCAGATGCCCGGGCCGCTGAAGTGGACGGCCTTCCCGTGCACGCTGCCGGTGATCGTGAAGTAAGTGAAGTAGCCGGTGATTGGGGGGCCGGTGATTTCGCCAGTGACCCGGTAGGGCTTCGGATTCGTCACGAGGCTGGGCTGTGCGGCGATAGCCGCGCAGGCCTTGGCGGGATCCGCAACGTTGCCGCTGGCCGGATCGCACTTGAGATGGAAGAGCGCGCGGCCGCCGTCTCTCTGGGGGGAGTGTTCGTAGCCGGGCCAGCTTTCACTCACAACGAGCAGGGTGAGCTTTACCGGCACCGAGGCACGACTGCCACCACCGCATGCCGCGACCGTTAGCGCCACGACGAGTGCGACGAGGATGGAGGCCACTGGCCGCCGCATGACCCAACTTTCACCGAGACCAGCCGCTGACGTCAAGCGTGGATGCGCTCACCCTCGGGTGACATTCCCGAGCACTGGCCCAGTCGAGGGTTCTCGGGCGTGGTCTGGCTCGCCCTCTCGATGGCACCCGACGACTAGTCGCCCGGACGACGCAGGAACCACCAGGCGAAGACCAGGAAGCCGCCGATCGGCACGACGATCGAGGCGAGGATGATCGCGTCGAGAACCGCGGTGCCGGCGCCGAGGAGCACCTCGAAATCGTACGCGGCCGTACACTGGCGCCATGCCGACGCCTGAAGAAGTCATGGAAATTCTCCGGACGGTCGAGGATCCCGAGCTCGGGATGGACATCGTCGATCTCGGTCTCGTCTACGAGGCGGAGATCGTGGACTCGACCGCGAGGGTGACGTACAGCCTCACTTCGATGGGGTGCCCGGCCGGGCCACTCATCGCGCAGGACATGGACAGCGCCATCCGCCAGGTCGAGGGGATCGAGAACGTCGAGCTCGAGCTGGTGTTCGACCCGCCGTGGACGCCGGACAAGATGTCCGACGATGCGAAGTTCATCCTCGGCTTTGGCTAGCCCGTCCCTGGCCGGCGTCGGCTCCCGCCGGGCCGAGCCCGGCTCCGCCGCCGCCTGACGCCGCTCGCTGCGCGGTGCGTCGCTCGCTCCGCTCGGCCGTACCCGACGTACTGTCCTTCGCGTCGCTCGCTCGCCCCGCTTGCGAGCGGCGCCCCAGGAACGGGCTAGTAGCCTCTCCCCGAGAATGTCCATCACGCGAGAGATCCACGGGCTCGTGATCACCGATCACGAGTTCTCACTGCCGCTCGACCATGCGAATCCCGCCGGGCCTGCGATCGGCGTCTTCGCGCGCGAGGTCGCGGCAGAGAAGGGCACGGACAGGCCGTTCCTCGTGTTCCTCCAGGGCGGGCCGGGCTCGCACGCGCCGCGCCCGGTGACACCGAGCACGCCGGGCTGGCTGTCGCGGGCGCTCGAGGACTATCGCGTCCTCTTCCTCGACCAGCGCGGCACCGGACGCTCGACTCCCGTCGGACAGCTCGAGGGAATGTCTCCGCAGGAGCAATACGCCTACCTCCTCCATTTCCGCGCCGACTCGATCGTGCGCGACGCCGAGGCGATCCGGCAGGAGCTCGGCGTCGAGCGCTGGAGCGTGCTCGGCCAGAGCTTCGGCGGCTTCTGCGTGACCACGTATCTCTCGTTCTTCGGAGACGGCCTGCGCGAGGCGTACCTGACCGGCGGGCTGCCGCCGATCGCGCGGCCGACCGAGGAGGTCTACCGCGCCACGTACATCACGCTGCGCGAGCGCAACCGCTGCTTCTACGAGCGGTATCCGGAGGATCTCGACAAGGTGCGCGCGCTGCACGAGCGGCTCGCCGCCGGAGAGTTGCGTCTCCCTTCGGGCGACCTACTGACCTCGCGGCGCTTCCGGCAGCTCGGCTCGATGCTCGGGATGAGCGACGGCGCCGAGCGCCTCCATTACTTGCTCGACTTCCCGCCTGACTCGCCGGTGTTCCTCCACGAGGTCGAAGACGACACGGGCTTCGCGCGCCACCCGCTGTACGCGATCGTCCACGAGGCCTGCTACGCCGACGGCTGCGTGACGAACTGGGCGGCCGAGCGCGAGCTGCCCGACGAGTTCGCGTCCAGCCCGGAGCTCTTCACCGGCGAGATGGTCTACTCGTGGATGTTCTCCGACTACGGCGCGCTCGCGCCGCTCCGCGAAGCCGCCGAGCTCCTCGCACAGCACGAGTGGCCGGTGCTGTACGACGGTGCGCGCCTCGAGGCGAACGAGGTGCCGGCTGCCGCGGCGATCTACGCCGAGGACATGTACGTCGACCGGAAGTTCTCGGAGGAGACCGCCGCCCGGATCAAGGGCCTGCGGCCGTGGCTGACGAACGAGTACGAGCACAACGGCCTCCGCCAGGACACCCGCGTCCTCGGGCGCCTGATCGACCTCGCCCGCGGCAAGATCTAGATCTAGATCGCCAGGACGATCTTGCCCAGCTGCTCGCCGGCCTCCATGCGCTCGTGCGCAGCCCGGATCTCCTCGAGCGGGAAGACCTGGTCGACGACGGGCAGCGCGCGGCCGCTTGCGACGAGCTCGTAGGCGCCCGCGAAGTCCTCGCCCGTCCCCATGGTCGAGCCGAGGATCGAGAGCTGCTTCCACCAGATGCGGTGCAGCTGTGCCGGCGGGTTCGGGCCGCTCGTCGCGCCACAGACCGTGATCCGGCCGCCCTGCGCCGCGACGTCGAGGGACGTCCGCCACGTCGCCTCGCCGACATGTTCGACGACGATGTCGACGCCGTGGCCGCCGGTTGCCTCCTTGACGGCCGCCTTCACGTCGTCGGTCGCGTGGTTGAGTGTCACGTCGGCGCCGAGCTCGCGCGCGCGCTCGAGCTTCGCGTCGCTCGAAGAGGTGACGATGACGCGCGCGCCGAGCGCCTTCGCGATCGCGAGCGTCGCGGTCGAGACGCCGCTGCCGATTCCCCACGCGAGCACCCACTCGCCCTCCCGCAGCCGCGCCCGCGTCACGAGCATCCGGTACGCCGTCTCGAAGACGAGCGGGAAGGCGGCGGCCTCCTCGAAGCTGAGGCCGTCGGGGATGGGGTGGACGTTCGTCGCCGGCACCGCGATCAGCTCGGCGTTTGTCCCGTCCGCGTGCTCGCCGATCACGTGGATGCCGCGCGGGGTCTCGATGCCGGGGTTGAGGACGACGCGCTCCCCGAGCTCGAAGCCGCTCACTCCCTCACCGAGCGCCTCAACGACGCCTGCTCCGTCGGCGCCGAGGATCCGGGGCTTCGGGACGGAGGGCATCCCTTTACGGATCCAGACGTCGAGGTGATTGAGCGCGGAGGCCTTCAGGCGGACGAGCACTTCGCCCGCAGCGGGCTCCGGATCGGGAACCTCTTCGAGCACGAGCACCTCGGGGCCGCCGTCCTCGTGGATCCGCACCGCGCGCACCGCGGCAGACTATCGGCGTGACCGGTGCGGAACTCCAGACGCTCGCCCGCGAGCTCGGGCTCGACGCGATCGGCGCAGCGCCGGCCGAGCCGTACGCCGAGACCGAGCGCCACATTCGCGAGCGACGCGCTCGCGGCCTCTTCGCCGACATGCGCTTCACGATGGCGCGTCCGGAGGAGTCGTGCCATCCGGAGACGCTCCTGCCTGGCGCGCGCACCGTCGTCTCGGCGGGGCTCTGCTACTGGCTGCCGGAGCCGGAGCGTCCGGCCGGACACGGCCGTCTGCCGCGCTACACGTGGTTCGATGCGTACGCCGTTCTGCGGGACAAGCTCGACGAACTCGGACGGCGGATATGTCATCGAGAGGGGGGCGGGAGCTACCGCGTCCTCGTCGACGCGAACCAGCACGTCGACCGCGAAGGGGCCGCGCGCAGCGGCGTCGGCTTCTACGGCAAGAACACGCTGCTGATCACGCGCCGGCACGGTTCCTGGGTCGTGCTCGGGACGCTCATCACCGACGTTGTGCTCGAGCCGACGCCGCCCTTCGCTGCCGACTGTGGTGAGTGCCGTCTCTGCATCGACGCCTGTCCGACGGGAGCGCTCGACGAGCCCGGAGTGCTCGACTCGACGCGCTGTCTCTCATACTGGTCGCAGTCGGAGCGCGCGATACCGGAGGAGTACGAGGCGAGGATGGGTGTGCAGGTCTACGGCTGCGACATCTGCCAGGACGTCTGCCCCTGGAATCGCGGCGTCGAGAAGCGGCGGGCCGGCGAGCCTCTGCCCCCGGACGCGACCCCGCACGTCTCGCTCGTCGACTGGCTGCGGAGCGACCCGGACGAGCTGCGGCGCGAGTTCGATCGCCTCTACGTGCCACGGAACGACGGCCGGTTCTTGCAGCGGAATGCGCGGATTGCGGCGGCGAACGATGCCTAGCAACGGCTGGAGAAGCGTGATCTGGACACCCAGGAGACAAGGCGAGTGGCTCGTTCTGATGCGGGTCGCGCTCGTCGTCGTCGCGGTGATCACGGTCGCGCTGACGAGCTTCCCGCCGTCCTACACGCCGTGGGCGTGGGTGGTCGTCGGCTTCTTCGCGATCGTGACGGTCGTCTCGGCGGCGCTGACGCAGGTCATGCTCGACAGTGTCGCGCGCGGCCGGGCGCGGGCGCTGCTCATCGTCTGCGACGCGCTCGTTGGGATCGGCTTTGTCGCAGTCTTCTCGTACCAGGTCGGCCAGCCGTACCGCTTCCTCTACCTCGTCCCGATCGCCGAGGCGGCGCTCCGCTTCGGGATCGTCGGCGGGATCTCGGCGGCGATCGGCATGGTCGGCGCGACGTTTGTCGTCGACGCGCTCGGGCCTGGGTTCACGTGGCACACGATTCCGTCCCGCGTGCTCGTCGGGCTCCTCTTCGGTCTCGTCATCGGCCGGCTCCGCAACAGCCTGGCCGCCGAGCGGCAGATCGCCATGGCGCGGGCCGCCGAGGCCGAGCGCCTGCGCGACGAGCTCGGTCACCGTGCCGATGTGCTCGAGGCCGCGAACCGCGTCGCACGTGCTCTCGCCTCGTCGCTCGAGCTCGCGGAGGCATTCGGCGCCTTCATCCGCGAGCTGCGCGGGCTCGTCCCGTTCGCGCGGACGGCGATCGTCCTCGTCGAGGGCGACACGGCCACGACGATGGCCACCGCCGGAGCGGGGGCGGAGGAGATCTTCCCGCCGGGCAATGCCGGCCCGCTCGAGGGCTCGGTGCTCGAGCAGGTGCTGCAGGGCCGGATCGTCGTCCGGCGCGATCTCGAGCAGCGCGAGTACCCCGAGGACGATCTGCTGCTCAAGCTAGGCCTGCGCAGCGAGCTCGTTGCGCCGCTCCTGCTCGGCGCGCGTCCGATCGGGATGTTGACCCTCTCGCGCGACCTTCCCGACGCGTTCACGGACGACGAGATCGAGCTCGTCGCGCTGCTCGGCCGCCTCGTCGCGACCGCGGTGCAGAACATCCGCTCGTACGAGTCCGAGCGGCGGCGCGTCGAGGAGCTCGCGCGGCTTTCGGCCCTGCGCGCCGACTTCGTCTCGCTCGTCTCCCACGAGCTGCGGAGCCCGATGGCGGCGGTGATCGGGGCGGCGCGGACTCTGCAGGAACGCTGGCGGATGCTTTCGGCGCCGCAGAGGGAGTCGTTCCTCGCGCTGATCGCCGACGAGACCGACCGGCTGGCGGCGCTCGTCGGAGACGTCCTCGACACCTCGCGGCTCGAGGCCGGGACGTTCAGCTACCGCTTCGAGCAGGTCGATCTGGCACGGCTGGTCGCGGACGCGGTCGAGCTGGCCGGACTGACGCAGCAGGACGTGAGGGTCGTCGCTGCCGTGAACGGGACGCTGCCGGAGATCCGCGGCGACCGCGCCCGGCTCCGGCAGGTGCTTGGCAACCTGATCGACAACGCGGTGAAGTACTCGCCCGAGGCCGGGGAGGTGGAGGTCGGCGCCTCGGCATCCGACGGGGTGGTGCGGATCTCGGTGCACGACGACGGGCCAGGGATCCCGCTCGAGCACCAGACGCGGATCTTCGAGAAGTTCGGCCGGGCGGAGGTGCCGGGCGGCTCGAAGCCGGGGTCGGGCCTGGGACTGTTCATCGCGCGCTCGATCGCAGAGGCGCACGGCGGCACGCTCGAGGTCAACTCCGTCCCGCGGGAGGGAGCGACCTTCGTCGTCACGCTGCCCGCCGGCGGGTGACGATTCGGCGGGTCGGCGTCGTACTCTCTGCGAGATGACGAAGCGCGCACTCATTCTCGGCTTCGTCCTCGCCACGATCGCTGCAGGCTGCGGCGGCGGCCACGTCGCGAGCTCGTCGTCGAGTTCCTTGCCCGGACTCGACGCGAAGAAGGTCGCGAAAATCGAAGCGCTCGTGAAGAGCAACGCCCGGGCCGATGGCGACGCTCAACCGTCAAGCGCCTGGGTCTATGCGAGCCGGCGGCACGAGGCGAACATCGCCGCCGGAGCCGGTTCCGGGGTCCCCGGCAGCCAGCCGGTCTACCTCGTTGTCGTCCAGGGCCGGTTTGTCTGCTCGTCCTGCAGCGGCCCGCCGGGCCACGCGCCTCCGCGCGGCAGCGTCATGACCTTCGTCCTCGACCGCAAGACCCTCAGCGGGCTCGACTTCGGAATCGGCGGACACGTCGATACCGGTGCGCTCGGCCCGGGCCTTCGCCTCTCGCTCGGCTAGCGCCTACGCGGCGGGCGCGCGGAGCCGCTCGACGCCGAGCTCCTTGGCGAGCGCCTTCGCTCGCGCGGCGACCGCTTTTCGTAGCTCTGCCGGCGCGAGGAGGACGGCTTCGCCGCGGAGCGCGAGCACCTCGCCCTCGAGCCACTCGTCGCTTCCGACCGGCACCTCGCGCAAGGCTGTCCCGTCGGCGAGCGGCCGCGCGCCGCGTTCGACGGCGTACCGCGCGATCGTCTTGTCGTAGAGGAGCTTCACCGTCCGCGCGTCGCGGAGGCGCGTCGGCTCGAATCCCTCGCGGGGCTCGAATTTCTCTTTCGTCACGTTCGCGCTGCGCATCCGGTCGAGGCGGAAGGAGCGCGCACCTTCGCTCGTCCTGTCCCAGGTGTGGACGTACCAGTTGGGCAGCTGCCGCTCGAGCGAGTACGGCTCGACGAGCCGCGTCGACGGCTCCGAGTCGGCCTCCTTCTGGTACTCGATCTCCACGAGCCGGTGCTCGCGCATCGCGCGGGCGAACTTGGAGACGAGATCGACCTCCTCGCTGCCGACGTGCGGCGAAGGGCTCCGCTCGAGGTCGAACTGGCCGAACGTCTCCTCGAGCTTCTTGCGGACGCGTGTGAGCGGCGAGTGCGCGTCGGCGGCGATCATCGGGCCGACGTACTCGAGCGCGAGCCTGATCGCGCGCGCCTCCAGCGGCGTCAGCCGCGGCGCCGCACGGAACGTGTCGCCCCAGAGCTCCTTGTCCACGTGCACCGAGTCGCCCTGCAGCTCTGCGTAGATCGTGTAGCAGCCGCCGCCGAAGTTGACGAGGTTGAGGAGTGAGAGGTGCTCCTCGAGCTCGTCCGCCGGGACAGACGGGAAGCGCTGGAGCAGCTCGCTGGCGGGGATCACGGCCGTCTTCTCCTCGCCGCACGCGGCGAGGAGATACGCGAGGAGCGCCTGGAGGACGGCGAACCGCTCCGGCGCCACAGGCCCCGCGGGCCGCTCCGCGACGCCGTCGACGACGCGGGCGGGCTTTTCCTTGGCGGGCTCTGGCGCTGCCCCCTCGTGCCGCTCGCGAACGCGGCGCAACGCGGCGCCGACCTCTTGCTTCAGCTCGTGCGGCTCGAGCGGCACCGCGCGTCCGTTCTGGCGCAGCACCCACGAGGCGAGCTGGGGGATGGAGGAGTAGTCGGTGACGAAGACGTCGTCGACGAGCTTCCCGGTAGTGCCGAAGGCGCGCCGCACCCACCAGGCGGTGTCGCCCAGCACCTCGAGCCGTGCCGTCCCGACGATGTCGCCGATCTGCCACGGCGGCCGGCCGCGGTACTGCTCGACGTCGAAGTCCGTCGGCGCACGGAAGTCCCGTTCCCGCCGCGTCGCGAACTTGATGTCGCCGCGGATCCGCGAGACCCGGAAGGTGCGGATGTCCTTCCGGTCGAGATCCTGGCCTACGACGTACCAGAGCCCGTTGTCGTTGATCAGCGCGTACGGGTTGAGCGTCCGCTCGCTCGTCTTGTCGCGGGAGATCGACCAGTACTCGAACTTCACCGTCCGCTGCTTCGAGATCGCGTTCTCGAGCTTCGCGAGGCGGCCCGGCGTCTCGGGCGAGTAGTCCGGATCGAGCACCTCGACGCGGCTCGCGGTGTCGGTCGGCGCCTCGACGAAGCCGGGACGGCCGAGCGCGAGGTTCTGAAGCGCGAGCCGTAGTGGTTCGGCGTACGCGAACTTCCCCTCGAGGAGATAGAAGGCGGTCTGAAGCGCTGCGAGCTCCTCGTCCTCGAGCTCGAGCTTCGGGAGGAAGTACTGCTCCGAGCGGAGGGTGTACAGCTCCTCGCCGGTGAACTCGTCGCGTTGCGACTGGAGTGGTACGCCGAGCGAGAGCAGCTCCGCGCGGTCGGAGTAGAAGCGGCGCGCGAACGCCTCGTCGGACATCTCCGAGTAGCCCTCGACGTTCGACTTCACGTCGCGCGCGGTGATCGGCCGGCGCTCGGCCATCAAGAAGGCAACGAGCGAGAGCTGCCGGATCAGCTTGTCTGTGTCGTGCGACACCCCGTCTCGCACCCTACTAGGGCGAGGCTGTGGATCGCTCGTGTGGAAAAGCTGGGGAGAGAGCTGCGTAAGCCGTTCCTGGGGCGTCGCTGGCAAAGGAGGCAAGCGAGCGGCGCGCAGGACAGTACAAACGGTACGGACAAGCGCCGCGAGCGCAGCATCCTGCCGTCCAGCGACGTCAGCCTTCGGCGGAGGTCGGCTCCGCCGACCGGGAGCCGAAGGCGGCCAGGGACGGCTTAGGCCGCGGCGCGAGTCTCGAGGTGCTGGTGCGACGGGCAGTAGTCGCGGTCGGGAAGCGGCGTGCGCTGGCACGGCTTGCCCTTCCGCGTCGTCGCGCGACAGCGGGCGATGCCGCCGTCGAGCAGGCCCGACTCGATCTGCTCCTCGATGAAGTCCGCTGCGGCCTTGACCCCGTTCTGCACGGCCCACGCGACCTGCGCCTGCGCGGTGATCGGGAAGAAGCGGCGAATGTCCTGGAAAAGCGCCCGATCCGGCTTCGCGAAATAGAGCGGGTCGCTCGCGAGGCGCTCCATCGTCTGCTCGCACGCCTCCAGCACGCCACGACGCGCTTCGAGCTGAGCCTCGCGGTCACCGTACGGCTCGATCATGTCCTTGATCGAGCGATAGATCGCTCGAGAGTACTGATACATGCACTGCTGTAACTGCGCGGTTCTCTCTTCGATCACTCGGTCTCGCATTTCCTCGTCAACGGGCCCGGAGGGCGTATAACTAGCCGATTCGAAGCTCCCCTCAGCCTCGTTCGGTTATCGATCCTACACCGTACCGGGCACTGTTACAAAGTCGCCACTTTTGTTGGCTGGAAAGAAAACGGCAGACGCCGCCGACGCCGATCACACACTCGGCGTCCCCGACCGGAATCAACGGGAAACGTCAGCGCTGCAGGACGACGAGCCGCTCTTCGGTCATCTCGCGGATCGTGTAGGCAGGCCCTTCTTTCGTGTTCCCGGAGCCCTTGATGCCGCCATACGGCATCTGGTCGGCGCGAAACGTCGGGGCCTCGTTCACCGTGACGCCGCCGAACTCGAGCGCCTCGGCGGCGGCGAGGGCTGTGGACAACGCGTTCGTGAAGATTCCCGCCTGCAGGCCGTACTCCGTGGCGTTCGCGCGTTCGTACGCCTCGGCGAGCGAATCGACGGCGTTGACGACACAGACGGGGCCGAAGACCTCGTCGCAGACGACCTTGGCGGACTCGGGTGCCTCGCCGAGCACGATCGGGCCGAGCGGATCGGCGTCAGTCGAGCCGGCGAGCAGCGTCGCGCCGGCCGCCTGTGCCTCCTCGACCCATTCGACGATCCGGCTGCGCGCGTCCTCGTCGATGACCGGGCCGACATCCGTCTTCTCGTCGGCGGGATCGCCCGCGACGAGCTGCTGGACCATGGGGAGGAACCGCTCGAGGAAGCCGTCGAGAGCTGGCCGCTCGACGTAGATCCGCTGCACGGAGATGCAGCTCTGGCCGGCGAAGGCGAAGGCGTTCGCGGCGAGCTTCTGCGCGGCGGCGTCGAGATCCGCGTCGGCCGCGATCACGACCGGGGTGGAGTTGCCGAGCTCGAGCCGCACGCGCTTCTGTGGCGCGCGCTCCGCGATTCCCCAACCGACGGCGCTCGAGCCGGTGAAGGTGATCATCCGGACGCGCGCGTCCTCGACAAGAACGTCGCCGATCTCACCGGACGGGCCGACGAGAACTGTGAGCCAGCCGTCCGGGAGTCCCGCTTCCCGCTCGAGCTCGGCGAGGAGCAGGGCGGAGAGCGGTGTCGCGCTCGCGGGCTTCAGGACGACAGGGCAGCCGGCGGCGAGCGCGGGCGCGAGCTTGTGCGCGACGAGGTTGCACGGGAAGTTGAAGGGCGAGATGGCGCCGATCACGCCGATCGGCCGCCGCAGCGTGAACGCGACCTTGCCTTCTCCCGCCTCGGACGCCTCCATCGGGATGACGTCGCCGGCGAGCTTGCGCGCCTCGACGGCCGCGAACGTGAAGGTCGAGACGGCGCGGGCGGCCTCGACGCGCGCGGTGCGGATTGGCTTGCCGGCCTCGCCGCAGATCGTCTGCGCCATCTCCTCCTGCCGCTCGCGGAGCAACCCGGCGGTGCGGTCGAGGATCGCGGCGCGCTCGTGCGCAGGGAGCGGCAAGCCGAGTGCCCGCGCCGCGGCGTCCACCGCGCGGCGGGCGTCCTCGGCGCCGGACTTCGGCGCGCGGCCGACGAGCTCGCCGGAATACGGCGAATGAACGTCGATCCAGCTGTCGGTTGCGGTCGTCATATGCTCCTGCCGTGCTCACGCGCGACGATATCGGGATCCACCTGACCGCCGAGCTCGTGGTCGGTGATGCCACGTGGCCGTGCCTCTCGCACACGATCGACCACCCCGACGGCTTGGTGCTCGTCGACACGGGGATGATCGAGTCGACCCCGGAGATCGACGAGCACTGGCAGCCGACGCTGCACCCGCTTCCCGACGAGCTCGTCCAGCGTGTCGCGCACGTCGTGATCACGCACATGCATTTCGACCACCACGGCGCGAACCGGCTCTACCCGGGCATCCCGATCCACATCCAGCGGGTCGAGCTCGAGGACGCGCGGACTTTAGACGACTACACGATCCGCGAGTGGATCGACTTCCCCGGCATGAATTACGTCGAGTACGACGGGGAGGCGGAGATCCTGCCGGGCATCCGGATCGTGCCGGCGCCGGGCGAGACGCGAGGCCACCAGATCGTCGTCGTCGAGACTGACGAGGGGGCGGTCGTGTTCGGTGGCGACGTCGGGCACTCCTTCGGAGAGGTCGGCTTAGCCGACACGCCGGGCAAGCAGCTCGTGATCGAGCTCGCCGCGCCAACGTATCTCGCGCACGTGTGGGAGCCACGCGTGCCTAGGAAATCGTCGTCCGGGTAAAATCCCGCGCATGAATGAAGCCCTGATCGTCGACGCTGTTCGCAGCCCAATCGGCAAGAGAAACGGGACGCTCTCGCACATCCGCGGCGATGAGCTGTCCGCCCAGGTCGTCAACGCGCTGGTCGAGCGCAACAGCGTCGATCCGGCTGAGATCGAGGACGTGCAGTGGGGCTGCGTCACGCAGATCGACGAGCAGGCCTGGAACATCGGGCGCAACGTCTCGCTGACCGCGGGCTGGCCCGTCTCCGTTGCGGGGACGACGGTCGACCGGCAGTGCGGCTCCTCGATGCAGACGAACTTCAACGCGGCGGCGGCGGTCGCTTCAGGGCAGCTCGACCTCGTCGTCTCGGGCGGCGTGGAGATGATGTCGCGCGTCCCGATGGGCTCGAACAACGGCTCGATGTCTCCGCTCGTCTACGAGCGCTACGACATCGTCATGCAGGGAATCTCGGCCGAGGAGATCGCGAAGCAGTGGAACCTCTCCCGCGAGGAGCTCGACCGGATCTCGTACGAGTCGCACCAGCGAGCGGCGCGCGCGATCGACGAGGGGCGCTTCGAGAAGGAGGTCGTCCCGGTCGAGGTCGACGTCCCCGAAGAAGGTGACGGCGGCGCGCCGACGCTGACGCGCGTCCGCTTCGCGGTGGACGAGGCGGTGCGGCGCGAAACGACGCTCGAGAAGATGGCGTCGCTGCAGCCGGCGTTCATCGCGGACGGCGTTGTGACCGCCGGCAACTCCTCCCAGATCGTCGACGGCTCGGCTGCGGTGCTCGTCGCGTCGGAGGCGAAGGCGTCGGAGCTCGGATTGACGCCGCGGGCGCGGTTCGTCTCCTTCGGCGTCGTCGGCGTCGAGCCGCACCTGATGCTGCACGGAAACCCGGAGGCGTCGGCCAAGGCGCTCGCGAAGGCCGGGTTGACCTGGGACGACATGGACGTGATCGAGGTCAACGAGGCGTTCGCCTCCGTCGTCGCGCAGTTCAACGCGGATGCGGGGCTGCAGGAGCGCTATGAGGCCGGGGACGTCAATCCGAACGGTGGCGGCATCTCGCTCGGCCATCCGCTCGGCGCCACCGGCGCCCGGATCACGGCAACGCTCGTCTCGGAGCTCGAGCGGCGCAACGGCCGCTACGGGCTGGCGACGATGTGCATCGGCTTCGGCCAGGCCATCGCCGCCGTGATCGAGCGCGTCTAAGCGCGCGACCTCCGAGAGAGGTCTAGGATCGCGGCCATGGAGGCGACCATCCGCGAAGGGCAGGCGCCGGCCGTCGTTGTCTCCCTGCAACCAGGCGAGAAGTTGACCGCGGAGGCGGGCGCGATGATGTTCGTGTCCGGCGACATCTCGATGGAAGTGGAGATGCCCGGCGGCCTCGCAGGCGGGCTGAAGCGCAAGGTGATGGCCGGCGAGAGCATGTTCGTGACGCGCTACGTCGCGAACGGCGCGGGCGCGGTCGGCATTACCGGGCCCTTCCCGGGCTCGATCCGCCAGCACGAGCTCGACGGCGAGATCATCTGCGAGCGCCACGCCTACCTCGGGCATTACGGCGAGGTCGAGATCGAGGGCGCCTTCTCCCAGCGGCTCGGAATGGGGATCCACGGCGGCGGCGAGGGATTCACCTTGCAGCGCTTGAAGGGGAAGGGAACCGTCTGGCTGCACGGCGGCGGCGACTTCATGGACTTCGACCTCGCGGAGGGCCAGCACCTGGTCATCGACACCGGCTGCATGGTGATGATCGAGCCGAGCGTCTCCTACGATGTGAAGCTCCAGGGCGGCGTCGCGAAGAGCCTTTTCGGCGGCGAAGGACTGTTCCTCGTCCACATGACCGGGCCGGGTCATGTCACGCTGCAGACTCTGCCCTTCTCGCGCACGGCCCGTCGTGTGCTCGAGGCCGCCGGTGGCGGTCGCGGCGAGGCTGCGGGCGTGGGCGTCGGGGGGCTCCTCGGCAAGATCCTCGAGTAGGAAGGAACGAGCGATGAGCAGCTTTTTCGACAAGGCGAAGCAGAAGGCGGAGCAGGCTGCCGCGAAGGCGAAGGAGGGCGTCGAAGACGTCCAGCAGAAGCGGGAGCTCTCGCAGGCCTACGGTGACCTGGGGAAGACGGCGTTCGAGCTCGTCGACTCCGGCGAGATCTCGCACCCGCGCTTCGAGGAGACGGTCGCGAAGATCCGCGACCTGAACGAGAAGCTTGCGGCTGAGCCGGCCGGCGCGACTTCGGTGAGCGGCGGCGGCGACCCGTCCCAGCCGCCGGCGATGCCCACGTAGGTCTGCGTGACGTCCCGGAGTGACTGCGCTCAGTCGGAGCGGGCGCACCTCCACCGGCGCGACTCGACGCCCCGCGTCTAGTCTCCGCCGCGTGAAAGTCGGAGTCGTCGGACTGGGAACGATGGGCGCGGGGATCGCGCAACTCGCCGTCGAGGCCGGCCTCGAGACCGTCGGCCGCGAGGTCACGGACGAGCTGGGGGAGAAGGCACGCGGGCGCATCGACCATTTCCTGACCCGGAAGGTGGAGAAGGGCCAGATCGAGTCCTATGACATCTCGCTCCTCTCGACGACGACCGAGGTCAGCGACTTCTCCGAGTGCGACGTCGTGATCGAGGCGATCGTCGAGGAGCTCGACCCGAAGCGGGAGCTGTTCGCCGAGCTCGAGAAGGTCTGCGGACCGGACGCCGTCCTCGCCACGAACACGTCCGCGCTCTCCGTCACCGAGATCGCCGGAGCCGTCTCGACGCCGGAGCGCGTCGTCGGCATGCACTTCTTCAATCCCGCACCGCTCATGCCGCTGGTGGAGATCGTGCGCGCCGAGCGTTCGTCGGACGAGGCGTTCGACACGGCGTTCGAGCTGGCCGAGAAGCTCGGCAAGCATCCGATCCGCTGCCACGACACGCCCGGCTTCGTCGTCAACCGCGTCCTCATCCCGCTGCTCAACGACTGCGTCCGCGTGCTCGACGAGGCGCGCGTCACGCCCGAGGATCTCGACGCCGGGATGAAGCACGGCGCCGGCTGGCCGATGGGGCCGTGCGAGCTCGTCGACCTCGTCGGGATCGACGTGCACGTCAACGCGAGCGAAGCGCTTTGGGAGAAGCTCCGCGAGCCGCGGATGGCACCGCCGGCGCGGCTTGTGGCAATGGCGAACGCGGGACTGCTCGGCCGCAAGAGCGGTCGCGGCTTCTACTCGTACGACAGCTAAGCGGCGTGCGGTAGCGCTGGCTTGCGTTGCGGCTCCTCGGTCGCCTGCGCTGCGGCGTGCGCGAGCACGCGGGCCGCAACCTCTTCCGAGACGCCGCTCTCCTGCAGGGCGACGGCGAGGGCCTCGACGCGCGCCGCGAGGCGCTTTGAGCGTTCCTCGAGAGCACGGTCGACCATGAAGAAAAAGTTCGTGGCAGGGTCGTACGTTCCTGCGGTCGATACGCTCCGTTTCGCGATGCGGCGGATCCTGCTCATCTCCGCGAGTGCTGCGGTTCTTGCCCTGCCGACCGCAGCGGCGGCGCGCGCCCACGCGGGCGCGGCCGGCTACCTCGTCGTTCGCAACGCCGCGGCGGACGGCGGCGTGACGGGAAGCCCGGTCGTCACGGTCGTCGTCGACGGCTTCGTTCTCGGCCGCGTCTCGCAGGAGGGACGCGTCGAGATCTACCACCTCGCTTCGGGCACGGGACGCCTGGCGGCGCAGGCGACCGGTGTCGACCTCTCACGCAGCGGCGTTACTTGGCGCGGCGTGCCGGGGACGGCGTACAGCGGCAGCGGCTTCCGCTTCCGCGCGGTCGGCGGCGTCTGGCGGGTCGTCATCCACGGCTCCGGCATCGACGTCTACGCCGGCGGGCGCGGCCGCGTCACCCTGCACGGCTCTCACGCCTACCCAGGGAGCGACGGCCGCTTCGCGTTCGACGGACGCCCGTTCACGTCCCTGCCCTCGGGCGAGCTCACCGTGCCGATCGGACACCCATGAACGACTCGCTGCCCGAGACGATCCTCGTGGTCGAGGACGAGGAGGCGATCGCCTCCTTCGTCTCCGCCTACCTGCGCAAGGACGGCTTCGACGTCAAGTCGACTGCGAGCGGGCGGCAAGCGCTCGCCCTCGTGCGCTCGGAGCAGCCGTCGCTCGTGATCCTCGATCTGATGCTTCCCGATCTCGACGGGATGGAGGTCTGCCGTCGCATCCGCGAGAGCAGCGACCTGCCCGTCCTCATGCTGACCGCCCGCGACGACGACCTCGACAAAATCGCCGGGCTCGACGCAGGCGCCGACGACTACCTGACGAAGCCGTTCAACCCCGCTGAGCTCGTGGCGCGCGTCCGCGCGATCCTCCGTCGCGGCACCGAGCGGCCCACCGGAGAGGGCCGCACGCTGAGCCACGGCGAGCTCGTGCTCGACGCGGGGAGCCGCGAGTGCCACGTCGGCGAGACCGAGATCCGGCTCGCACCGAAGGAGTTCGACCTCCTCTGGGAACTGCTCGACCACCGCGGTCTCGTCCTCACACGCGACCAGCTGCTCGAGCGCGTCTGGGGCTACACGTTCGCCGGCGACACGCGCACGGTCGACGTCCACGTGCGGCAGCTGCGGAAGAAGCTCGAGGACGCGTCGCCGATCGTCACGGTGTGGGGGATCGGCTACAAGGCCGCGGCCTCTCCCGCAGCCTCGTAAGGCGCCTCGATGTTCAGATCCCTGCGCTTCCGGCTGCCGGCGCTGTTCCTGCTCGGGATCGTCCTCGCCGCCGTCGTCGCGACGCTGATCGCCGTCCGCTTCTTTCAGGACTACACGCGCACGCGCGCGGCGCACGAGCTGCGCGCCGAGTCGGCCGGGATCGTGCAGCTGTACGCGCGGCAGGCGGGAGCGGGGGATGTGCCGGTCGAGAGCCTCCGCCGCGCGATCGGCGGCGACCGGATCTTCTGGGTGCCCGGCGTGGCAGACGCGTCGCTCTTTGCAGGCCGCGTTCCGGTGCTGCAGCGCAGCGCCGTTCATTTCGCGACTCTCGGCGCAGGGCCGCAGACGATCAACCTGAGCGCCGGCGGGAAGGGCTACCTCGCCGTCGTCCAGGTCGTCGATCTCGCCGGGATCCCGACCGGCGCGATCGTCGTCGCGAAGCCCGACTCGGCGCTGACGAGCCGCTGGCTGCAGCTGCTCGAGGAGCTTGCGATCGCGTTCGGGATCGGGATTCCCGTCGCGGTTCTCCTCGTCGCCGTCTTCTCGCGCCAGGTCGCGCGGCCCCTCGAGTCGCTGTCGGACGCCGCCGACGAGGTCGCCGCGGGGCACTATGACGTCGAGCTCCCCGGGCCCGGTGGCGGCAGCGAGATCGAGCGGCTCTCGGCGCGTTTCGGGGAGATGGCCGCGAAGCTCGCCGAGTCGGAGGAACTGTCGCGCCACTTCCTGATGTCGGTCTCCCACGAGCTGCGGACGCCGCTCACCGCGATCCGCGGACACGTCGCGGCGCTACGGGAGGGCGTGGTCGAGGACGAGGAGTCCAAGCAGCGCTCGCTCGAGGTCGTTGCCGAGGAGGCTGTGCGGCTCGAGCGGCTCGTCGGCGACGTGCTCGACCTCGCGAAGCTCGACGCCCGCCGCTTCGCGCTCCTGCGCGAGGAGGTCGACATGCGCGTCCTTTGCGAGCGCGCCTACGCGGCGTTCGCGGCGGAGGCCAAGGCGCGCGGCATCGACTACGAGCTCTCGCTCGACGGCGGTGCCGTCCTCGTCACCGACGGCGACCGCGTGCTGCAGATCGTTTCCAACCTCCTCGCGAACGCCATCCACGCGACTCCCGCTCAAGGACGCGTTGAGCTCAAGCTTGCGGTGGGTGAGCACGACGTGAAGGTGACCGTGGCGGACACCGGCCCGGGGATCTCGCCGGAGGAGCGGGAGCGGATCTTCCGCCCGTTCTGGTCGGGGCACGGCGGCGGGACGGGGCTCGGGCTGACGATCGCGAGCGAGCTCGCGACGGCGCTCGGCGGCAGCGTGGACGTCGAGAGCGAGCCGGGTCGCGGCAGCCGCTTCGTCCTCTTGTTGCCGCGGGAGCTCTAGCTCTAGCTTGCGTGCCGGTCGCGGTCTTCGAGCCGGTAGACGACGGCGCCTTCGCGCTGTAGCCGCGACTCGAGCTGCGTAAAGCGGTCTTCGACCGCACGCCAACCAGACGCGACGAGATCGACGAGCAAGGCGAGGTCGTCGACGCGAGCGTGGCGCTCGCCGAGCATGTCGCCCTCGATCCGCTCCAGCCGGCGGATCACCTGGTTCATGAGGCCGCGCACTTCGGCGAGGTGACGGGCGCTCGGCCGGAAGTGCTGGCGGAGCCCGTCCTGGAGCGCCTCGGGAAGTCCCGTCTCGAGCTCGGCCGTCGTCGCGGCCAGAGCCTCGACCGCGCTGCGCGCCCGCTCGAGCGCCGCGTCGAACGCGGCGGGATCGGTGCGGCCGGATGCGGCCTCCTCGAGTCGCTGCTGCGCGCGGGCGATCGCGTCCTGATCCACGGCGCGACGATACAACTGCAGCCGGATGGACGTCGACGAGCTCGAATACGAGCTGCCGCAGGAGCTGATCGCGCAGCATCCGGCCGAGCGGCGGGACGCGTCGCGGCTGCTCGTCTACGACCGCGCGACCGGCGCTGTTCGGCACCGGACGTTCGCGGAGCTGCCGGATGAGCTCCACGGTGAGCTGGTCGTCGTCAACGACACCAAGGTCGTGCCGGCCCGGATTCCGATCGCCTCGCCGCGCGGCGAGGTGCTGCTGCTCGAGCGGCTCGAGGACGGGACGTGGGAAGGGCTCGCCCGCCCGACGCGGCGGCTCAAGCCCGGCAACCGCTACGGCCCGATCGAGCTGATCGAGCATCTCGGGGAAGGACGCTGGCGCCTCCGGCTGGACGGGGAGCCGGACGGCGAGACGCCGCTGCCGCCGTACATCACCGAGCCGCTCGCGGATCCATCCCGCTACCAGACCGTCTACGCGCGCGACGCCGGCTCGGCCGCCGCGCCGACCGCCGGGCTCCACTTCACGCCAGAGCTTCTGGCGCAGCTCGATCCCGCGCGGGTCACGCTCCACGTCGGGCTCGACACGTTCCGGCCTGTGAACGAGGAGAGGCTCGAGGAGCACCGCATCCACGGGGAGCGCTACGAGGTCGCGCGGGAAGCGTGGGAGCGGATCCGGGCCGCCGACCGTGTCCTGGCCGTCGGAACGACGACCGTGCGGGTGCTCGAGACCCTCGCGCGCGGCGCGCCGCTCTCCGGCCGCACGGAGCTGTTCATCACGCCGGGCTTCGAGTTCCGGCGCGTCGACGCGCTGCTCACGAACTTCCACCTGCCGCGCTCGACGCTCCTCGCCCTCGTCATGGCCTTCGCCGGAGTGGAGGAGACGCGGCGGCTCTACCGGCTCGCGCTCGAGGAGCGCTACCGCTTCTACTCCTTCGGCGATGCGATGCTCCTGCTCTGATGTTCGCCCGTGTCACCGTCACGGCGTCCAACCTCGCCGCGAGCCGGCGCTTCTACGAGACGGTGCTGGCGCCGCTGCCGGGCGAGCCGTGGGATGCGTTGGCGATCGACGAAGGCGAGCCGACGCGTCACCTCCACATCGCGTTCGCAGCCGCGTCGCAGGAGGACGTAGACGGCTTCTGGCGCGCAGGCGTGGAGGCCGGCTACACGAGTGACGGCGCGCCCGGGCTCCGTCCGCAGTACACGCCGGACTACTACGGCGGCTTCCTCCTCGATCCGGACGGGAACTCCGTCGAGGCGGTGCATCGACCGGGCCGCACGGAGACCGGGCCGCGCATCGACCATCTCTGGCTCGGCGTCGCGGACCTTGCCGCGAGCCGGGGCTTCTGGGAGGAGCTCGCGCCTGAGCTTGGCCTGGAGGTGGGAGAGGGCCGCTGGCCCGGCTACGTCTTCGTCGCGCGTGACCGCCGTCACATCGCGCTCATCGACGACGGTCGTCCTCCCGCCGAGCACGTCGGGATCGCGATCACCGGGCTGGACGGCAACGTGGTGGAGGTGCTGTGAGGCCGCGCAGCGCGAACGAGTGGCGGGACTTCTGGCGGGACGGCGGCGAGCAGGAGCTGCACGCGCAGCTCGACGAGTTCGCGCCGTATTCGGTCCGGATCGCGACGCTGCTCGGCAGTAACGCGCCACTCCGGGCGCTCGTCGCGGAGCTCGGGCGCATCCGCGCGCACGAGCTCGCCGCGCCTCCCGATCCGGCGCGGGACGAGGAGGTTGCGGCCCGGATCTACTCCTGGTTCGAGAGCGCCGCGCTCGCGCGCTGAATCGCCTCGATCACGTCCTGCTCGAGCAGCTCGATCAGCGGCGTCTCGCGCAGCGTCTGCCAGACGAACTCGCGCGAGCCGCAGCGCCGCACGTAACCGTCCTCGAGGATGTCGGCGAGATTCCGCCCGCGCCGGTGCTCGCGGCGGATGTACGACAGCAGCCGCTCCTGGCGGAACGGACGCCGCGCTGCGAAGAAGTACGGAGTGTCGGCGAGAGGATCTGCGTTTGCCATGCCGTCTCCTTCCCCCAAGTCGCGCCGGAAAACTAGGCTCGGCACGTGCGTAGGCTTGACGGAGCACGCCAAGAGCGCAGGCGCCGGCCTTGACGGCGCCGGAGCAGGACCGAATGACCGAGACGTTCAGCGTCACCGCGCGAGACGGCCTGGCGCGCGCAGGCGTCCTCCGCACGGCGCACGGCGAAGTGCGCACGCCCGCGTTCATGCCGGTCGGGACGAAGGCGACCGTGAAGGCCGTCGATCCCGACGAGCTACTCGCTGTCGGGGCGGAGATCGTCCTCAGCAACACGTACCACCTCCACTTCCGGCCCGGGGAGGAGCTGATCGCCGAGCTCGGCGGCTTGCACGCGTTCATGGGTTGGGACGGCCCGATCCTCACCGACTCGGGCGGCTTCCAGGTTTTCTCCCTCCGCGACACGCTGCTCGGGGCCGACGACGACGGCGTCACGTTTCGCTCCGTCTACGACGGCGCGCCGGAGCGGTTCACGCCGGAGCTGGCGGCGCGCGTCCAGGAGCTGCTCGGGTCGGACGTCGCGATGTGCCTCGACATCTGCCTGCCGGCAGGAGTGCCCCGCGCCGAGCTCGAGGACGCCGTACGCCGGACGACGCTCTGGGCCGAGCGCCAGCGCGACCTGCCGCGCGCGCCGGGCCAGCTCCGCTTCGCGATCACGCAGGGCGGCCTCGACGAAGAGCTGCGGCGGCGGTCGTCCGAGGCTCTCGTCGCGCTCGACTTCGACGGCTACGCGATCGGCGGGCTCAGCGTGGGGGAGCACCGCCGGCCGATGTTCGACGCGACGACGGCCGCAGCGTCGTTCCTGCCGGAGGAGAAGCCCCGCTACTTCATGGGGATCGGCGATCCGGAGGGGGTGCTCGAGGTGATCGCGCGCGGCGTCGACATGTTCGACTGCGTTCTGCCGACCCGCACCGCGCGTACCGGCAGCGCGCTCACGAGCGAGGGGCGCCTCAACCTCCGCAACGCGCGGTTTGCGCGCGACGCGCGGCCGCTCGAGGACGGGTGCGCCTGTCCCGCGTGCGTCCGCTTCAGCCGCGCCTACATCCGCCATCTCGTCAACCAGCAGGAGATCCTCGGGTTGCGGCTGCTCAGCCTGCATAATCTGCGCTTCCTGCTCGATCTCGTAGCCGCGGCGCGGCAGGCGATCGAGCGCGGCGAGTTCATGTCCTGGCGGGACGAGGCGCTCGAACGAGCGAAAGGAGCTGCTGGATGATCATCGAGGCGGCGAGCAAGAGCAGCAGCAGCGGCGGTTCCTACTTTTTCCTGATCATCATCCTGGCCTTCGTCCTGCTCTACCTGATCGTCCTGCGGCCGAAGCAAAAGCGCCAGACCCAGGCGAGGCAGCAGCTCTCCACGCTGCAAGTCGGCGACGACGTGCTCACGGCGGGCGGCGTCTACGGTCGCGTGACACGGCTCGCCGAGGACGAAGTCACGGTCGAGATCGCTCCGAAGGTCGAGGTGCGGGTGGCGCGGCGCGCGATCGCGGCCATCCTGACTGAGCACGCGGAGCCGCAAGCCGCCCCCGACGAGCCGGACGACGAGTCCGGCGAGCGCTGGCAGTCGGCGTTCGGCGAAGGCTCGGACGAAGAGAAGCCCGGCTAACCTTTCCCGCGGGTTTTGAGAGAGCGGCGCAACTACCTCCTGTTGATGGGCGCGATCGCCGCCGCGCTCGTCGGCGCGGTCATGCTCGCCATCCCCGGCTCGCCGATCTACCGCGCGCCGACGCTGGGACTCGACCTGCAGGGCGGCCTCGAGGTCATCCTCAAGGCGGTGCCGCCGCGCGGCCAGCAGATCACCCCGGCTCAGATGCAGGTCGCGCAGAACATCATGGTCAGCCGCGTCGACAAGCTCGGCGTCGCCTCGCCGAACGTCGCGCTGCAGGGCAGCGACGAGATCGTCATCCAGCTCGCCGGCATCCACGATCCCGCCAAGGCGGCCGCGATCATCGGCTCGACGGGGACGCTCCAGTTCTTTGACTTCGAGCATGATCTCGCGGCGCCGACCGTCAGCCAGGGGAATCCGACCCCGTACCCGACCCTCTACAGCCTGCTCACGCAGATCAAGGGGCAGGTGAAGAAGGCGGGACCGCCGTCGGCGTACTACCTCTTCGGCACGAAGACCACGACGCACAAGGTCAAGGGCAAGAAGACGACGTCGACGGTCAAGAACGCGATTCTGGCGGGTCCCGCTTTCACGAAGAAGGGTCTCCTCAGCGGCTTCAAGGGTGGCAAGCAGCCGGCGAACACGCAGATCCTCGCGGTGCCGGGGAACCGGGAGGTCGTCTTCGGCGGGATCGCCACGCAGGCCACGCAGCCGGTCAAGGCCTCGCCGGACGGCGAGTACTGGTACCTCTTCAAGTACTCGGCGACGGCGCCGAACGGGCCGCCGGAGCTGACCGGGAAGGATCTCAACGAAGGCGGGATCACCGCCGATTACGCGCAGAGCAACAACGCGCCCGAGGTCGTACTCGCCTTCACCGGCCACGGCGCCAAGGAGTTCCAGGCGATCACGCGGGCCGAGTTCCGGCGCGGCTTGCAGCTGGCCGGGCTCCACGGCTCGTCGGGCCCCCCCGCGAATCAGCAGTACGCGCAGCACAACGCGATCGTCCTCGACGGCAAGCTCCAGTCGACGCCGTTCATCGACTACACGGACGGCACGCTCCAGTTCGGCATCGCGGGCGGCGGGGCGACGATCAGCAACATGGGGTCGATCGGCGCGGCGCAAAGCCTTGCCCTCGTCCTCCAGAGCGGCTCGCTGCCGTACAAGTTCCACCAGCTCGCCGAGACGGAGGTCACGGCGACGCTCGGCAAGAGCTCGCTCCACCAGGCGATCTACGCCGCGGCGGCCGGCCTCGTGATCGTCGCGCTCTTCCTGCTCCTGCTCTACCGCTTCCTCGGTCTCGTCGCTGTCTTCGGCCTCGCGATCTACGGGCTCCTCTACTACGCGGCGATCCTCCTCTTCGGCGTGACGCTGACACTGCCGGGCTTCGCGGGCCTGATCCTCACGATCGGTGTCGCGGCCGACGCGAACGTTGTCATCTTCGAACGAATCAAGGAGGAGGTGCGGGCCGGCAAGTCCGTGCGCGCGGCGATCTCCGCCGGTTACGGCAAGGGCTTCCACACGATCCTCGACGCGAACGTCGTGACCGTCATCACGGCGATGATCATCTTCCTGATCGCCGTCGCAGATGTGAAGGGCTTCGCCCTCATGCTGCTGATCGGCACCGTGATCTCGCTGCTCACCGCGGTCGCCGCGACGCGCGCGATGCTCGGTCTGCTCTCCGGCTTCCGCTGGTTCGACAACCCGCAGTTCATGGGCGCGCACGGCCAGCAGACGGCGAAGTGGCTGCAGATCGACTTCATGAAGCGCCGCTACTGGTGGTTCGCCCTGTCGGGCGTCGTGATTCTCGCGGGGATGGTCTCCCTCGGAGTCCGCGGCCTCAACCTCGGGATCGACTTCAAGGGCGGCACGCAGTTCACGTTCCAGACGCACCAGGCGTATTCGACGAGCAAGATCTCGCAGTTCATGTCCTCCCAGGGGCAGCCGGACGCCATCGTCCAGGGCACCGGCCCGCTGTTCCACGGCGACTCCAAGGCGTGGCAGATCCGGACGAAGTCGCTCACCCGCGCGAAGCAGGCGCGTCTCCAGCAAAGCCTCAAGACCGGCCTCGGCGCGCACGGGGGCGGGGTGAAGGCCGTCTCCGGCACGTTTGGCCACCAGATCGCGATCGACGCGATCTACGGGATCATCGTCTCGCTGATCCTGATCACGATCTACATCACGATCAGGTTCGACCTGAAGTTCGCGATCCCGGTCATCCTCGCGATGCTCCACGACATAGCCGTGACCGTCGGCGTCTACGCGCTCGTCGGGAAGGAGGTCTCGGTGGCGACCGTAGCCGCCGTGCTGACGGTGCTCGGCTACTCGATCTACGACACGATCATCATCTTCGACCGCATCCGCGAGAACGCGCCGATCATGCGGAAGGAGCCGTTCGCGACCATCGCCAACATCTCGCTGTGGGAGACGATCCGCCGTTCCTTGGCGACGACGTTCATCACGCTGCTGCCGATCGTCTGTCTCGAGATCCTCGGCGGCGCGACGCTCAAGGCCTTCGCCATCGCGCTGATCGTCGGCGTCACGTCCGGCGCGTACTCCTCGATCTTCATCGCCGCTCCGCTGCTGACGATCTCGAAGGAGCGGGAGCCCGACTACGCGCGCAAGAAGGCGGCCGCGGCCGCAGCGGCGCCGGCGGGTGCCGACAAGCGCGGCGACGCAGCGCTCGCAGCGTCGGAGGCTGCGCTGGCGGTCGAGTCGACGCCGGAGCTCATCGACGCCATCACTGCGACGCCGTCGGAGCCGGACGCACAGGACCGGCGGGAGAAGCGGCGTCAACGGCGGCGCTCGAGGCCGCATGGCCGCTCGCGGTAGCGGCCACGTGCTCCTCGACGCCATCGAGGAGCTCGTCGCGGAGCTGCCGAGCCGGGTGCGCGGCGGCCGGGAGAAGCTCTCCGACCAGGCGCTGGCCGCTCTGCGGTCACTCGTCGAGGAGCTCGACCTCGTACGCCGTGAGGATCTCGAGGAGCTGGAGCTGCGGGTGGCGCAGCTCGAACACCGCCTTCGGCTGCTTGAGAAATAGCTCGCGAGTGCTCCGCACTCGCTCGCTGGGCTGAAGGAACTCCGGCGCGGAAGAGCGCGGTCTTCCGCGCCTCCGTGCTGAGGACTCGTTGCCCGCCGCGGCGGGCGCCTGCGGCGCGCGCCGGGGAGCGGGGAAGCCTCCGGCTAAGCCCGCTGCGCGAGGCTTAGTCTCCGGCCAGGATCGCTTGGACGTTCGGGCGAGAGCAACGCCTCGCGCAATTCAGCGCGACCACGCCACAATGAGTCAGATGACGCTCAGGCCGCGGACACGCCTTGGCTGGTTCGCCCGGATCACCCACTGGATGATTTCGCTCGTGCCGACTCTCGGTGTCTTCGTAGTGCTTGGCTTCGTCTTCGGTCCGGCCGTGGCGATCGTCGGCTTCGCCCTAGGGCTCCTCGGCCTCGCCTACGCCTACCGACGCGGGATGAAGCTCCGCCGCGTCATGAAAGAAGACCCTGCGGCAGCCTTTCGCTCAATGGACAAGAGCGCGATACGCGAAGGGAAGCTCTTTGCTGGGATCGCCTTCGTGACGATGGGAGTGTGCATCGTGGCGATTGTCGCCATCTTCGCCACGCATACATAGGCCGGTTGCTCGGGTGACATTCCCGAGCACTGGCCCAGGCGAGTGTCTCTGACGTTCTGAGTGGAGACCTACGCGTCCCGGCGGAAGCGCGTCACCGTCGCGGCGAGGAACGTTTCCGCGTCGTAGACGACGAGGCCGCAGATCGCGGCGAGGGGCACCTCTGCGAGCGCCGCCTCGAGACCCGCTTCGAGCAGCTCTGATCCCGTGTGCGAGGTGACGACGTCGAACCACGCGTCGCAGCAGAGCATCGTCCCCGTCACCGCAGCGAGCGGCACGAGCCACTGGGAGCCGCGCAGCGTCGCCCACGCCGTCGCCGTGAACGAGGCGGTGAGCGCTACGTCGAAGCCGACCCAGGCAACGTCGTAGTGGAACGTGACGTGCCGCGAGGGGAGCGTGAAGGTGAGGTAGAGGATCCACGGGACGAGCAGGATCGTGACGCCCGCGAGCAGAATCGCCGCCCAGCGCGGCACCCGAATGCGGAGAGACTCGTCCGGCACGGACACGTTGTACCCTGGCCGCGTGACGCTGCGGATGCCCAAGGCCGAGCAATTGCTGGCCTGGTCCGCCGCCGCGGTAGGCGTGATCGGCCTCGTTTCGGCGCTGACCCCGGAGATGGCCGACCGCCTCAAGATCGTCCGCGGCGTGCTGCCGCCCGGCTGGCCGGAGGCGGCGCGCGTCCTTACGGTCGCCTTCGCGATCGGACTGATCTGGCTCTCCCGCTCGCTTGCGAAGCGCCGCCGCCGCGCGTGGCAGCTCGCGGTGGTGGTGGTCGTCGCCTCGGCGGTGGCGCACCTCGCGAAGGGACTCGACGTCGAGGAGGCGACGATCTCGATCGCCTTCCTCGCGGCGCTCCTCCGCTGGCGGAAGCGCTTCGACATCCCTGGCGACCCTGCGAGCGTGCGGCCGCTGCTCGGGCTCGGCGCAGCCATTGCCGGAATCGCCGCGATCGTGATCGCGATGGAGCTGCGAGGCTCGGAGCTTCCGCATCGTGCCGCGATCGGCCTGACCGGCCTCGGTCTTCTCCTCGGCCTCGCCGCGCTGTACTTCTGGCTGCGCCCGTTCGGCCAGGCCGTCGCGCAGAGCGTGGGGGAGCGGCGGGTCGCACGCGCGCTCGTCGACGCGTACGGCACCGACAGCCTCTCCTTCTTCGCGCTGCGACGGGACAAGAACTACCTCTTCTCGCCGACGCGCCGCGCCTTCCTCGCCTATCGCGTCGTTGCCGGGACAGCGCTCGTCAGCGGCGACCCGGTCGGTGACGAGGCGGAGATCGACGAGCTCCTCGCCGAGTTGTGGCAACTCGCCCGTTCACACGGCTGGCGGATCGCGGTCGTCGGCGCCTCCGAGTATCACCTCGACCGCTATCGCGCCCTCGGCCTCAAGCCCATCCCGCTGGGCGAGGAAGCGGTGCTGCGGCCGGCGGAATTCTCGCTCGAAGGACGCGCGATCCGAAAGGTTCGCCAATCGGTCTCGCGCCTCCAGAAAGCCGGCTACTCGTTCCGCGTCGTCGCTGCCGACGACGTCTCGCCGGAGCTGGAGGAGGAGCTCGAGGACGTCTCCGCGGCCTGGCGCGGCGATCAGGCGGAGCGCGGCTTCTCGATGTCGATCGACGATCTCCACGTGCCGGGAACCGTGCTAGCCATCGCGGCGGACGAGACCGGACGAGTCGGCGGCTTCCTCCACCTCGCGCCGTCACCGGCCGGAGGCGGCTGGTCGCTGAGCACGATGCGCCGCCGGCCGCACTCCCCGAACGGGCTGAACGAGTTCCTCATCGTCGAGACGATCGCCTGGGCGAAGGAGGAGGGGGCGAGCGAGCTCTCCCTCAACTTCTGCGCCTTCACCGACGTCCTCTCGCCCGAGCGGGCGACGAGCTGGTCGAAGCGGCTCGTGCGGCGTGGGCTTCTGCTCGCCGACAACGTCTTCCAGCTGGAGCGGCTCTACTCGTTCAACCGCAAGTTCTTCCCCGAATGGCGGCGCCGCTACGTCTGCGTCGAGCGGTTCAGCGACCTCCCCGCGGTCGGTCTCGCGTACCTCCACGCCGAGTCCCTGCTCGTGCCGCCGGGCCCGTGGACGAGACGGCGAGAGCAGCGCCGCCGCGCCATCGCCTGACAAGAGCGGCGAATCGGCCTACCCTTTTCGGGATGAACGCCACCCGCAGCATCGGCCGGCTCTCCGAGATCGCACAGGTGATGGTGCGGCACGGCTTCGGCTACTTCCTCGAGACGAACCGGCTCAGCGACCTCCTGCCCGGCCGCTCGGCGGAGGAAAGGCTCGCGGAAGCCGCCGTCGAGCACGGCGCGTCGTCCGCCCGCGGCCAGCATCTGCGGGAGGTGCTCGACGAGCTCGGCCCGACGTTCGTGAAGTTCGGCCAGCTGCTCTCCACCCGCCCGGACCTCGTCCCGCCCGACATCGTCAGCGAGCTGCGCGCACTGCAGGACGACGTGCGGCCGTTCCCGTTCGAGCAGGCCGAGCGCGTGATCGAGGAGGAGCTCGGGAACACGCTCGAGCGGCTCTTCCTCGAGTTCGATCCGACCCCGGTCGCGGCGGCGTCGATCGGCCAGGTGCACCGCGCCACGCTTCCGAACGGACGCTTCGTCGCCGTCAAGGTGCAGCGCCCCGGCGCGTCGCGGCAGATCGAGGCCGACCTCGTCCTCCTCTACCAGGCCGCTCGCCTCGTGCGCGAGCGGATCCGGGCGCTCGACTTCGTCGACGCTCACGCCGTGATCGACGAGTTCGCCCGCTCGATCCGCAAAGAGCTCGACTACCGCCTCGAAGGCCGCAACGCGCAGGCCTTCCACCGCAACTTCGCCGGCAGTCCGCACGTCCGCGTCCCGAAGGTGCACTGGCCCTACTCGAGCGCGCGCGTCCTGACGCTCGAGTGGATCGACGGGATCCAGCTCGCCGATGTCGACCTCGTCGCGATGACGCTTGACGAGCGGCGCGAGCTCGCCTACCGGATGACCGAGACGTGGATGACGATGATCTTCCGGCACGGCTTCTTCCACGGCGACCCGCACCCGGCGAACATCCTCCTGCCGCCCGAGAACGGCACGATCGGCCTCGTCGACTTCGGCTCTGCCGGGAAGCTGACCGATGACGACATGTCGAAGCTGACCGGGCTGTTCATCGACGCCGCGAACGAGAACATCGAAGCGCTGCCACGGCGGCTCTCCGACCTCGGCGTCCGCTATCCGAAGGACCGCGAGGGCGAGCTGCACGCCGAGCTGCGCGAGCTCTACTACCGCTACTACGGCGCGAGTCTGAGCGAGATCGATCCGCTCCAGGTGATGCGGGAGGGCTTCCAGCTCATCTACACGATGAACCTCCGCCTGCCGACGCGCTTCCTTCTCCTCGACCGCGCGATCGCGACGCTCGGCTCGGTCGGGCAGGAGCTGTATCCGGACTTCAACGTCTTCGAGGTGGCGCGGCCGTACGCGCGCGACCTGATGCTCGAGCGGTTCACGCCCGAGCGCGTCGCGCGGCGGGCAAGGCGGGAGGCGATCCGTTACGCCCAGGTGATCGCCGAGGCGCCGCACCAGTTCCACGACTTCATGGAGGAGATCCGGGACGGGCAGATCGAGGTGGGCTTCGTCCACAAGGGCCTCGAGGACGTGCTCGCGAAGCTCGACACGCTCTTCAACCGGCTCGTGATCGCGCTCGTCGTCGTCGGCGGGCTGATCGGCTCGAGCCTGATCGGGATCTTCGCCAAGGCAGGGCCACACTTCCTCGGCGTCAACATCATCTCGATCGTCGGCTTCGCCTTCTCGGGAGTGCTCGGGCTGTGGCTGCTCTGGGGCGTCGTTCGTTCTGGTCGCTTGTAAGCGTCGAATCCCCCCGGCCGCCGCTGAGTGCCTTCATGTTGATGGGGCTACCGCAGCCTGCGAGGATCGCTGCCACAAGGTGAGGCGCTCAAGGGTTCTCTGGTTGCTCCTGCTCGCTCTGGCGCTACTGGGGAGCGTGACCGCTTCCGCACGCGCGGACGGCTCAGGTCCGTGTGGCGAGCATGGCGTCCTCGCGAGCGTGGGCCTGACGTTCAGCTGCACTTACGTCGGCACGGGGGAAGACGACTTCAACGTGCCGAGCGGGGTCCCGAACGTCGACGTCGTCGCGGTTGGCGCTCCGGGCGGCAACGGCGCCTCCTCGTTCGACGACGGCGACGGCACGACACCCGGCGGAACCGGCGGCACCGGCGCAGTTGTCACCGCACGCCTCGGACTCCACGGACGTACGACGCTGTATGTCGAGGTCGGCGGCGCAGGCACGGATGGCGTCTCGGAGTCCCAGGGGGTCACCTCTACCTGTCCGGCCGGAGCAGGCGGCAACAACGGGGGCGGCATGGGTGGTCCCGGGGGCTGCGGGAGCGGTGGGGGTGGCGGAGGCGGTGGCGCCTCCGACGTGCGCAGGTCGCCCGCCTCCGCCGGTGGGCTGACCGGCGGCGCCCGAGACAGGCGTCTCGTCGTCGCCGGCGGAGGAGGAGGCGGCGGCGGTGGCGACCCCGGCTACAGCGGCGGCGACGAAGACGTCATCGGTCCTGGGGGCGCTGGAGGCAGCGGCGGCGGCTCGGGAGCAGGCGCGGGCTCTGGCGGCACGATCTACTGCTCGAACCTCGGGGGTAGCGGGCCGGACGGCGGCGACGGCGGGACCGGCGGGCCTGCGGGCGCCGCCGGCACGGTCGCCGCCACGGATGATTACCCATGCGGCAATCCGCAGACCGGGAGTAACGGGAGCGTGGGGGCCGGAGGCGGCGGTGGAGATGGGAGCCAGTCGGGGAGCGGCGGTGCGGGCGGAGGAGGCGGCGGCTACTACGGCGGGGGCGGCGGCCCCACGGAGGAGCAGTTCAGCGGCGGCGCCGGTGGCGGCGGCTCGAGCTTCGGTCCGGCAGGGACGACGTTCCAGACCGCGTTGCACTCGGCGACGCCGGAGGTCGTGATCAGCTGGACGGCGCCGCCTCCGTCGGTCTCGATCGTGACGCCCACCGACGGGGCGCTTTACGCGCTCAACGAGGTCGTCGACTCCGACTTCTCGTGCAACGAAGGCGCCCTCGGCCCGGGGCTCACCTCCTGCGTCGACGAGAACGGAAACACCTCGGGCACGGCGCTGGACACGAGCAGCGTGGGCACGTACACGTTGACTGTGACCGCCAACTCGGGCGACGGCCTGATGACGGTCAAGTCGGTGTCGTACACGGTCGCCTCCCCTCCGACCGTCCACGTTGCCACGCCGGTGAACGGGGAGATCTACTCCCAGGGCGCGGCGGTCGACTCGAGCTTCACGTGCACGGAAGGGATCGACGGCCCGGGTGTCGCCTCCTGTCTCGACCAGAATGGGGACCCTTCCGGAACCGCCCTCGATACGAGCACGCCGGGCCTGCACACGCTCACGGTCACGGCGATCTCCTTGGACGACGAGCAGAGCAGCATCAGCCCGACTTACACGGTGGCGGCGCCGCCGACGGTCGAGGTTGCCGGGCCGATACCGGGCGCGGTCTACCGCGTCGACGCCCACGTCGTCACGAGCTTCTCCTGTACCGAAGGGGCGAGTGGTCCGGGCCTCATCTCGTGTCTCGACGAGAACGGCGATCCGTCGGGAACGGCCGTCGACATCGGCAAGCCTGGCCGCTACTCGCTCACCGTTGCCGCCGTCTCCAAGGACGGGCAGCAGGCGCGCAAGACAGTCTCGTATCGGGTGGCAGCAGCGCCACACGCGACGATCGCGTTCCCGAAGTCGGGACGGAAGTTCACGCTGCGAGAGAGAGTCCGGACGATCTTCAGCTGCCACGACGGGGCCGGTGGCCCCGGCATCGCGCGCTGCACCGACTCGAACGGCAAGACCTCTCACCGCGGTTTCCTCCATACGCATCGGGTCGGCGCGCACGTCTACTCCGTGACAGCGCGCAGCAAGGACGGCCAGACGAAGACGACCCGGGTTCGCTACAGGGTCGTCCGGCCGGCGCCGCGCTGCCATGACCCGGACCGCGACCACGACTGCGACTGAAATCCCTCCGGCGGCCGAGTCCGGACGGGGCGGTTCGTAACGGTTTCGTTTCAAAAGATCGCCTAGCCTCGGCGTCATGACTGCTCTTCACCTCGCCGAGCCCGAGCCGGCGGTACGCGGCTTCCTCGAGCGCCAGCTCCGCAACGACGGCTTCGACGTCCTCTCCTACGAGCGCGCGGATCAGCTGCCACGCGCGGCCGACCCCGACGTGCTCGTGCTCGGCGACGCCGACGCGCTCGACCGCGGGCTCGTGCCGGACTGTCCCGTCATCGTCCTCGGCGGTGCGGATCCCGCCGCGCGGGTGCGGGCGCTCGCGCGGGCGGACGATTGCCTGGCGCGCCCGTTCGTCTACGAGGAGCTGCTGCGCATCAATTTCAACTAGTGCGGCGTGAGTGATTTCAACTTCTCTGCCGCTTAATCAAGCCGTTTCTGGAGAAGCACGCCACCCTCGGGTGTATCACTTTCGGCCCATAACCGGAGCCCGGAAGGCGCTCTACTGCTGGAGCCGAGAGTTGGCCGCTATAGCCGAATACCGAACAACCGCAGCTGATCTGCGAGCGAGATCTCCCTGAGAAACACCGTCGAAAGTATCCCGCCCTGCTCGGCGTCAGACGCTTGCGCGATGGCCGCCAGCCGCATACCAACGCCGTCGATGGGATCTCGGCGCCACCCGACCTTCTGCTTCATCTCTCGCACGGCGGCGATGAGAGCTCGGAGGAATTCGGGGTTCTCAAAGGGTCGCCAGGCGACCAGGATCAGGGTCTCGGCGAAGAAGGAGTAATCGGCAGCCGCGTTTGCCTGTTTGCCGGCGTCAATGACCCGCGCCACCCATCCCTCGAACTGCTCGGGTGCTTCATCGAAGATCGTTCGGAGTAGTGCGCCCCACATCCGCATCGTTTCGGCAATCGCCGGTTGCCGCCAGGCCGTCTGGTCGATTAGCGGGAAGGCAAGACGGAACTCTGGCTCGTGGCGCCAGCCAACCTCCCGGCCCTCCTCAAGGAGTTCGTCGAGGGTCGCGCCGAGGCCGACGACACCCCGCCTACGGAGCTGCCGGCGAGCCTCGAGGCGTTCTTCGTCGGTGAGGAGGCTGCGTTCGACGAGAGCATCGAGCAGACTTGCTGTTCCGAATGCCTGAAGCCCGTAGCGGCGCGCGAAAACCCGAATAAAGCGGTCGTCGGAATAGATCGCCATCCCTTCCCGCGAAGCCAGGCTGAGCGTGGCCGGCCAGCTCAGCATCGTCGGATTGATCTCACCTTCCATCAACTCGTCGAAGTCGGTGGGTTGCGCTGCGTCGATGTTCGGCCGCACATCGGTCTCTTGTGCGAGTTTCATCGCCCGATCGATGAGGTTCCGCTCCTCTGCGATTTCCTCCGCGCTGTAGTCGTGAAGGAATCGCTGCCCCGAGGATGGGTCGTAGCCGATCATTGCGTCTGCACCTCTGGCATCAGGGTTCTCGACCGCTCGATGGAGATCGTCCATCGTCGCTAGTGCAACGCCCGACCCCGGCAGAAGCGGTCGGATCTTGTTGGCAATCTCAGGAGGAAGCGATCCGAGCACGGCAAGGGAGACCGGATCGAAGACGACGGCGCGCCCGATGGCTGCGCGAGCGGATTCGAGTTCGAGCTGGTCGAGGGTGGGATCTCGGAACCCGATCGGGAGCCCCGGTCTGAGTTGAACCGTCGTGAGCGCCAATGGCCGCCCCAGGGCCGCAGCTAGAGATGCGAGCGGCGCCTCGCCGCTCCGAACTTTGTCGAAGAACTCCTGGCGTTGCTCGGCGGCCGGCACGATGTACTCAGCGAAGAAAGCCTCGACGCCCTCGGGGCTCGTGTCGATCGGAACCGCTTGGATTAGTTGCGACTGGGGGAACCTCACTGGGAATGCGGCCCAGCGCTCGCGAATCTGATTGGCCAGGTCGGCCAGTCGCTCCTCAGGTCGAACTCGGACGGCGTTCATCAGGAACTGATACTCGAGCCGCTCAGGACGGTCGAAGCGATCCGAGAGTTCGGCGATTCTGCGCGCTGCGACCTCGAGGTCTCCTTCGCTGAGAACGGCGACGTAGAGCTCGGCGAGATCCTCGCGTTGGGGGTCAAGGTCGATCGCTTCGATCAGCTGAAGTGCCTCTTGTGAGCGTCCAAGCCGATGCAGTGCGAATAGTCGCCCCCAAGCAGCGCGATGCAGTCCGGGCTCGAGCTCCAGCCACTGGCCGGTGAAGCGCTCGGCAGCGGCGTAGTCGAGATTGTCGATCGCGAACTGCGTGGCGTAGCTCAGGGCCGCGGTGCGGATCTCGCGCGGAGCCTCAATATCGCTAGCCAGGGCTTCGAGATTCACAAGCGCTTCCGCGATGCGCCCAGCCTTACCTTGGGCATCTGCAAGAAGGAGGCGATCCTCGGCCGCGCCTGTTCGTTGAACGACATCTTCGAGCCGCTGAGCGGCCAGTTGCCAGTCTTCCCGCAGTCCGGCAAGCCGAGCGAGCTCACGGAGGGCTCGATGGTCGTCAGTGTGGGGGAGAAGGGTGGCTTCTGCCTCGTCTAGCTTCTGTTCGCGGATCAAGCGTTCTGCCCGGAGCAGTGCCTCAAGCTCGGGCCGAGCATCGTGGAGGAGTTTCTCCGCCTCTGGGTTGGAGTCCGCGTGACCAGTGCTAGCGAGGAGTTGGCGCGAGAAGGCCGCTTGCAGCCGAACGGAGGCGTCGATGGCCTTGGCGGCCAATTCATCGAGCTCGGCGATCGCCCGGCGCGTCTCGTCGTCATCGTCCGATCCGGCCTGAATCTCGGCACGTAGGAGTCGGGCAGCCTCATCGTCGCCTTGGGGCACGACCTCACGGGCGAACTCAATGTCGCCTGCTGAGAGCGCTGCCGTGGCTAGGGCGACGCGAGCCTCCTCGTGTTGCCGCTCTTCATCGCGGATCGTCGCTAGCAGCTCGCGGGCCTCTTGGTGATCGCCAGCGATGGCTAGGGCTGTCACCGCTCGGGCGAGAAGTTGGCTGCTCTCGCCGAAGCGAAACGCAATGTGCAGGTCTTCTCGGAGCTCCTGAGTCGCAACGGCTGCCTTTCGGAGGTCGCTGACATCGATCGGCTGTCCTTCCTGCCCGCGCTCAGTGTTCTGGGCGATGACTAACACCGGTTCGAGTTCTCGGAGAGCGATGTGGTCGGGCGCGTTCACGCGCACGGTCTCGAGGCTCGCTCTTGCCTCATCCCACTTGTGGAGATCTAGGTGAGCTACGGCTCGCGCTACCTCAATGGCCGCCTTTGGTCGGGGCTCTAGATCGTCGGGCGCCTCCGCGAGTACCACCAGCCGATCAACAGGAGCAAGCGGAGGGCGAAGGCGCGAGAGGATTACCTGCGGGTTCCGGGCATCGAGTTGCTCGGCCTTAGAGAGCAGCTCGCGGTAGGCGTCTTCGTTGCCGGCGAGGAGGTAGTTCGCTGCGGCCCGCGCTAAGAGAGTGGCTCGGTCTGCCCCTGGTCGTTCCGCCGCTTCGGCGAACGCCTTGCCAGCAGTGGCCCAGAGGGCGTAGCCCGAGGCGTACTCGCCAACGAACTCCCAGGTTCGGACGCTTCCCTCTTCAAGCCAGCGCGGCTGAACTCGAACCAAATTCTCGATGCGTGACCGCGGGTCGGGAACTCCCTCGATTTCGGTCTGAAGAGGAGCAAGGTCATCGGCGCCCTCCTCGACCATTCGACGCAAGCGCTCGCGAATCAGCGGCGGCGCTGTGTCGAGGTTGAGGTAGCGAACTTCCGGTTGCGCGCCGAGTTGCTGTTCGATGCGCCCGATTACGGCTTTGATCGAACCGAGCTCTTCCTCGAGCGTACGGCGGAGAGCCTCAACGGCGAACAGCTCCTTGTTTGTCTCGCGGGCTCGCGCGCTGAATCGGTCGATGAGGTCTGCGACCTCAAGGGCGAGCTCGTGAGGCGTGCGATCGGGTGTCTCGCCGAGATGCTGCTCGAGAACCTCGACCATCGCCTCCCGAGGAAATGAGGCGTACAGCCAGTAGAAGGCAAGCGGCTTGAGGAAGGCCGGATCCTCTCGGAGTGGAGCAAGCCCCGCGGCTGTAAGTCCAGGGATATCGGGATAGCGCTCCTCAATCTCGGAGAAGAGACGGTCGATCTCGTCGCCGTGCACCTGTGCTCGCAGTACAGCGGCCAGCTTCTTGCCCGCTTCGATGCCTGTGGCTATCCCTAGCTCTGCGAGAAGGAGGTCCATATCTGCTCTCTGGGTAGCAGATCACGGCGGACGGACTGGCCTCTCTGGCCAGCCTCTGCGCTGGCGAGCGGGAGGCGATCGAGACCTCGAGTCGGCTCCTGCTCCGAGTGAAGCCGCTCCCTGTACCGCGGGTTGGTTAGGCGGCGGCGCGGAGCGTTGTTGTCGCCCGTGCGCGGCGGCGCTGCTCCATCGAGATCCAGTGGATGATCGAGTAGACGATTGCCACGTCGGCCCGAGCCTGAGCGTGATTGCGGAGCCAGCGGCGCTCCTCGAGGACCTTGAAGCGGGTCTTCAGGATCGAGTGGAGGTTCTCGTTGCGGCTGAAGCGGGCGACCCCATAAGCCTTTGCTTCCGGGTTGTTGTAGGTCAAGGGATTACCGAGAGCCCACTCCCGATCCTCGACCTCCTCGTCCGGCATACAGCGGACGAAGCGATCGGGGTTCTGGGCATTACGCCAGTCGCCGGAAGTGACCGTGATCGAGCCGCAGCTCGGGCACTGACCTTCGAGGCGAACGGAGAGGCTGCCGTTGCCGAGAATCTTGCAGCGCTTCGAGGCCCAGCGACCACACCGGCATTTGATCTCTCGATGGCCGTTGGCCGTCCAGTTGGGGTAACCCTCGATTTGGAAGATCTTCTTGTTGCGGGTCTTGGCGTTGCGGATTGATTCCTTGCTCTTGCCGTGGCTGGCGAAGTGGATGTTCTCGAGTAGCCGTGCCCGGCGAGCGGCAGCGCGGATGTGTGGGCTCTGGAAGTTGCTGTCGCAGGTCAGGACTCCAATCTGCTCGGCCGGCAGCTTGGGCAGAACGTCCGCAATGAACTCCTCAATGAGCTTGGTGCCAGTTCCTTTCTCGTCAGCGGGGAGCTTCGGGAGGTCGTAGCTCAGCGGGACGCCGCTCAGTGGCGCGAGCGTGACCAGATTCCAACCGTGACCCGTCTTGTGCTCGCCCATCGACTTCGGCGCGAAGCCACCATCAGGGAGGGTGACCTGGTCGCCATTAACGAGCTTGCCTGTCTTAGCGTCGTAGATCGGCGCCGTCCGGCGGACGAAGAGATGGGAGCCGTCGATGGCCAACTCACGGATTTCGGCCTGGAACTCAGGCATCTTCACGTGCTCATCGCGTAGCCGGGCAAAGAGCTGTTCGTAGGCTGCGGCGCGCGGCTCTTCGCCGAACCGTTCCTTGTGGCGGCAGAGCGATGCTTCGGAAGGGACACCATCGCGGCGTTCGACCGGCTTCCCCTTGATGCCGCGGCAGCGACCGTTGTTGCGCGGCTGATCAAGACCGAGGAACCGGCGCGCTTCAAGCGCCTGGGGCTCGTCGCCGGCGAGCAAGCCGCGGCCCTCCTTGACGGTGATCTTGCCGCAGACCCGCTGGTAGAGGAGGACGCTCTCCAACTCCTCGCTGGAGTAGAGCGGCGCTTCCCGATCGCGCTCCAGCCTCTGACAGTCCATCTCCTGAAAGAGCGGGCGCATCACCTCGCGCCAAGCGTCACTGTCGATGAGATCGCGAGTGACCTGACCAGGCGCGTAGTCGGCAACCTCGGGGCAGCTGAGGCTGTACGGCATCAGAGCCATCTGCGGCTTGGGGAGCCAGGAGACCCAGCGCACCCGAGCCTTGGCGGCAGCCTTGCCAGATGAGGCCGTTCCGTTGATCGAGCCGGCCGCTACGGGCTTGACGCTCACGAGACCCTCAAAGTGGGGTCTGAATCGCCGTCATGGAGAAGATCGGCCAGGTTTGGGCAAGCGACAGCTCGTTCGTGGAGCTCGCTCAGTCCCGTGCTCGCGTGCTTCTTCACACGAGGACTAGTGACAGCCTTCTAGCCGATCAGAGCTGATCGGTCCGATTTGACGGGCTCCTGGAGCTCGGGAGGCTCCCGCTGGTCTCTTTAGTCAGGCAGGAGTCAGCTGGTGGCGATCAAACCCCGCCCTGATGTCGCCGAGGCAAGTCGAGATCCGCACGCGCCTCGCCTACGCTCGCCGCGCCGCTGGTTTGACGCAGGAGGAGATGGCGAAGATGACCGGCATCTCGATTGCCAGCTACGCCCGACTCGAGCGCGGCCTGATCCGCAACCCGCCGCTCGGCTGGCTCGTGAACGCCGGCTTCGTCCTCGATTACACCCTTGAAGATCTCGTCGAGGATGAGATGCGGGAGTGGCACCGACTCGAGCGCCGGAAGCCCCCTTCAAGTGAATGGCACGAGCGGCCCAAGGTGCGGGAGCGGGCGGAACGCTTCCGCGTCGAACAGGAGCAGGGCGAGGGACCGGCGGATGAGGTGCAAGATGTTCGCTAAGAGCTTCTGCGCTATCGGGATCTACGCAGCTCGGTGGAGGCGCTGGATGAGGCTCCAGTGGGGCGGCGCTCTATTCGTCGGGGCAGGAGTAACAATGCTGATCTTCGACCGCGTGGATGGGCATCGAGGCAAGCCGGTTCACCTCATCATCGTCGCCGGCCTGTTCTGCGTGATTCCGCCGCTCTTTCTGGACTTCAGTCGGTGGCCCGACCCCCAAGGGCACTTTCAGCGCCGCTGGAAGGTCTACTTGCTGACTGCAACAGCGATCCCAATCGACTTGATCGCAAACGGGGCTGGCTTGAGGTATGGACTCCTAGCTCTGATGGTCGCGTTGCTTTCCGTTCTTGCGGGCCAGGAGATATGCCGAGAGGAAGCAGCAGCAAAGAGACAGCAGCAGCCAAGCTCCGTCCTGATACAGCCCGAACAGACAGACGAGAAAGATCAGAGCTAGGCGGGGGTCGTACCAACCTTGGAGCCAGGCTTTCACCTTTGAATGGTCGCGCGCGCCAGGCTCCGACGCTGATCTTTCGCTAGGCCGGCTTACCTATCCGATGTGTCGTAGGGTCAGCCGGTGCCTGATGAAGTCGGATCAAACGTAGAACTTCCGCCTGGCGACAGCCGTGAGCAGCGCGAAGCCGAGGCGGTAATGGTTGCCGCTCTAGCCTCGCAGCTTGGTGTTGCTCTCGCTCCGCGGCGCGTCGAGTTCGGCGCCGGTGTGCGAGTTGAGCTCGACGCCGCTTCGGAGGACCTTTCAGTTCTCGTTGAGGTCTGGGCTCATCAGGGGCCGGTGAAGTCGGCTCAGCGGAGCAAGGTCCTTACGGACGCCTTCAAACTGGCCTTCGCCGGGCGTGAGTTAGGCGGCACGAGAAGGTTGATCCTTCTACTCAGTGACGAGGAGGCGGCCCGCAAGTTCGCCGGCGGCTGGCCGGCGGCAGCGCTGCGGCAGTCGGGGATCGAGATCGTTGTTGTCGAGCTCGACGCCGCGACCCGCCAGCGCGTCCGCGCCGCCCAGGCGCGGCAATACCGCTAGACGACTACCGACGGCGAGGCGGCGGGGGAGAGACCGTCGTCGGCATTAGCCAAGAGAGCCCGAACGAGTTCATCTCGGTTCCAGAGCCGCACCCCGTTGGTCTTGGCCAAGCGCTGAGCCGGTTCGGTGAAGTAGCGGTTGGTAACGACCATCGCGTAGTCGCAGTGATACATCGGTTTGGCGGCGACAGCCTCCTGGATCGCCTTTACGCCGACATTCTTCGTCCAGCGCTTGGCCTGAACGACGGTGCGAACGCCGCCCCTCTCCAGGACGAGGTCGGCGCCGTAGTCGCCGCGGGCACGGGTCTGCTCGACGCTGTAGCCGCGACCGCTGAAGAGGTGAGCCAGACGGCGTTCGAAAGTGATCCCATCCATCTGGTCAATTTCACTGATCCCCGAGCGGGCCAGACGTCGCTCTTGGACAAGCCACACGATGCCCCGAGCAACAAAGAGAGCGGCGATGATCAGGATCAGCCACCAGTACTGACTCGCGAAGCTTCCGAGGGCGTGGGTCAGCGTAGGGAGGAGCTGAGGTGCCTTCGGTTGAGCGGCAGCAAGCACGAGAGTGCTATCGGCAGATCACCGCGGGAAGTAGAGAACTGTCCCCCAGTCGTAGGATCTTGGGATTTGGGTCTGAGAGGCGGGCGAGTTGGAGGCGAACAAGACGACCAGACGGGACGAGGTATCACGGCAGACCCTTGAGGCAGGACTTGTCGAGGTATCGAGGGCCTTCGATCCTGGCGAACTCGCATATCTGGCCTTGACCTCGAAGCCCGAGGGGGCAATCCGAGATCGGCTCGCCTGGGCGCTCTACCTCGATGGTCGTCGTGTTGCTCGTGAGTGGCGCGAGCGCTGCGACTTGGCTGTACTCGACGATGACGGCGAGCCTCTGGCTCTTATCGAGTTCAAGGCGACCTATAGCCACAGCACGAGCTGGGGTTGGAAGCCGGCACTGCGGGAGATCAGCGAGCGGCTTGGAGCGCGCACGGCCTTTGAAGCGATGCTGCGCGCCGATGCCGAGAAAGCACTACGCCTTTGCGGCGATGGAGAGGGATACCTCTTTCTCGCCGTGATGCATCGACACGATCCTGTCCAGGCAGCGATGAGGGAGTTGATCGCTGAAGGTAATCGCCCAATTGCAGATCGGGCGGCCGCCGAGCGTGACCTTCTCAGCTACTTGTCTCCCCTCGGCGATGTCGGCCAGCGGATAGAGCTTGGAGCAGGCGAGGCCTTTGGGATCCCGATGGCCGTCAACGACTGGCTCTGCGGGCCGCTAGCGCCGGTCATCCAATGGCAGGGAATGGCCTAGTAGTGCCCAACACTCATTCGCTCTTAGCGCCGCTGACAGATGAGCAGCGGCTCGTAGTCGATCTTCTCGCCGAGGCTTTCCTCGCTGACGATTATCAGTGGCCCTTCTACGACCACATCGAGCGTGAGCTTGATCGGCGTGATCTCGATGCGCAGGAAATTCTCCTTACCTTTCCCACGCTCGGCCCCTGGAACTACTGCGCCGTCCACTGGAATCGGAACGACTCGCCTGAGGCCGAGGTAGCCCTCACCGTCGTCGGGATGTCACACTCCCCGGCCCTTCGGAACCATCTCGACATCTTCTTCGAGCTCCTCGCCTACCTCATCACCCGTCGCAAAGAGAGGCCGGGCCAGCGGCGGGAAGTAATCACACCGATGGTCACGAGTGAGGAGTTCGCCAAACATTGGCTCAGCCTGCGACGAAGCCCTCTCTCGCCACGGCTCACGATGCAACTAAAGGAGCACGACTATCCCCTGGGGCTAGGCAGCGGCGGCTCTCAAGAGGATGGCAGCTGGAATGTCGTCGTCACTCGGCGCCTTCTCGCCTTCGCCGGCGTGGACTCGATCGATAGCTACGTGGCAGCGCTCGAAGAGCTGGGTAGCAGCCCGCCAGCGACCGAACCAGTGCTCGTGTCACCGTTCAGTCTGGTTGGGAGCCTGGACTTCTTCAACGCCGTCTGGGCTCTAACCCATAATCGGACACGCCTCTTCAACTTCGTCAGCGCCGATCGCACGACGCGCCTGGCCTGGGATATCCAGACCGAGGACGAGTTTCTGTCGCAGTTGAGCACCCTTGCCGGAATCCTGCGTGAAGCCGACAAGCGTCTTCCGAATGGAAAGAGGAGTCAGCTACATCCGCTTGGTCGGATCAAGGCCGATTTGCAGGCCCTGGTTGATCCCGGATCGGTTGCTCGGGTCTCGGAAGCAATCGAGACACTCGAGGCAATCATTGTTCTGCGAGATGCCGGACAACATCCCGAGGCCAGCGACCGAGGCCTCCGCGCGGCTGACCGTCTCGGGCTGCCTCATCAGCCGCGGAACTGGACGGGGGCCTGGCAACGAGTCTCGACTCTTGCCACTAATGCTCTCAACACCCTCCAGGAAGAGCTGAACGCGGTCGCCTAAAAGGAGAGCCGCCCCGAGGCCGGCTCTTGCAGCGTCCGCGATCTCTGCGAGCATCCTTCGCGTGCCGGGGACGACGGTTGATCTGCCTGCTCTCGCGCGGCGACTTGCCAGCCGCTCGGTCGGCGCGGAAGCGAACGTCCAGGCGGACATCCAGACACTTCTCCTCTACGGCGGGCTGAACCTTGGCGAGGGCGATCTCCAGGTCGTTGAGCTAGAGGCTCAGGCCGGCGGCGGCAAGCGAATCGACATCGAGGTCGGCTTTACGGTCATCGAAGTCAAGCGCGATCTTCGCCAGGCGAAGGTGCGCGAACAGGCCGAGAGCCAGCTTGCCGGCTACGTCAAAGGACGCACGGCGACCCTAGGCCAGCGCTATGTCGGTGTCTTGACCGACGGGGCGGAGTGGCATCTCTACCACCTTGATGGCCATGAGCTTGGCGAGGTCTCGAGCTTTGAGTTGGCCACTACCAACCCGGACGTCGAGGGACTAACGGTCTGGCTCGAGGGTGCGCTGGCCACGGTGGAGGCAATCAAGCCGACCCCGCGCGAGATCGAGCGCCGGCTGGGGGCGAGGAGCTCGGCGCACGCCTTGGACTACGCCGACCTCGAGGCCCTCTACAGCGGACATCGCGACGACCCGACCGTCAAGCTCAAGCGGGAGCTTTGGGCCCGGCTGCTGACAACAGCCTTCGGAACGAGCTTCCAAGACGACGAATCGCTCTTCCTCGACCACACGCTCCTGGTCATCACGGCCGAGATCATCGCTCACGCCGTCTTGAAGCTCGATCCCGAGCTGCTGCCACCGGCCTCGGTCTTGAGCGGCCAACGCTTCCAGCAGGCTGGCATCACCGGGGTCGTCGAGGAGGACTTCTTCGACTGGGTCGTCGAGGTCCCCGGTGGCGAGCAATACGTTCGCACGTTGGCCCGGCGGCTGGTTCGCTTCGACTGGGAGGATGTCGAGCACGATGTGATGAAGGTGCTCTACGAGAGCATCATCAACACCGACTGGCGCCATCGGCTCGGCGAGTACTACACCCCTGATTGGCTGGCCGAGCGGATGGTCGAGGAGATCGTCGATGACCCGCTTGAGCAGCGTGTCCTTGACCCGGCCTGCGGCTCAGGGACATTCCTCTTCCAGGCGGTAAGGCGTTACCTACGGGCGGCGGCCGAGGCAGACCTCTCGCTCAAAGACGCTCTCGTCGGGGCGACACAACGTGTCTTTGGCGTCGATGTCCATCCAGTTGCCGTCACGCTGGCTCGTCTGACCTACCTGCTGGCGATCGGCCGCGAGCGTCTGATCGACCCAGAGAGGCCGAACCTCCATATCCCGGTCTATCTCGGCGACAGCGTTCAGTGGCGCACGCCGGAGCTGAACCTTTGGACACAAGAGGGACTGACGATCGCGGTTGATTCCGACACCCTCTGGGCATCGAACCTCCACTTCCCCGATCGTCTGCTCGCCGACGCAGGCCAGTTCGACCGCTTCGTCGAGGAACTCGCCGATCGAGCTGCTGCCCGCTCTTCAGGCGCTCCTGTTCCTTCGCTGGCGCCGATCTTCACTCGCTTCGGCATCCATCCCGACGATCGTGCGGCCATCGAAGAGACCTTCAAGACGATGTGCGAGCTCCACGACGCCAATCGCGACCACATCTGGTCTTACTACATTCGCAACCTGGCTCGCCCGACCTGGCTCAGTCGCGAAGGCAATCGAGTCGACCGCCTCGTCGGCAACCCGCCCTGGCTTGCCTACCGCTTCATGACCATGGAGATGCAGGCCTCGTTCCGTCAGATGAGCGAAGAGCGTGGCCTCTGGGCGGGGGCGTCGGTGGCGACGCATCAAGACCTTTCGGCGCTCTTCCTGGTGCGCGCGGTCGAGCTCTACTTGAAGCCCGGCGGGCGCTTCTCCTTCGTGATGCCCCTGGCCGCGCTGACCCGCCGCCAGTTCGCTGGCTTCCGCACGGGCCGCTATGAGATATCGAGCGGGGAAGTGGCGCTCGAGTTCACGACCCCTTGGGATCTTCACGCCATCAAGCCCAACCTCTTCCGCGTGCCCCCGAGCGTCATCAGCGGCACTCGCGCCAAGAAGCCTGTGCCGCTGACCGATCAGGCGGAACATTGGGCGGGTCGCATTCCGGGGCCTAACGTCGGCTGGCAGGTGGCTGACGAGAAGATCACTAGGAGCGAGGCTGCCGATATCGGCGTCGCCAAGGACGCTCCAAACAGCCTCTACCACTCGCGCTTCAGCCAGGGTGCGAGCCTCGTTCCGCGAATGCTCATCCTCGTCGAGGACGCTCCGGGCTCGCCGATCGGTGTAGCCGCCGGCACGACAGCTGTCCGCAGCGCGCGGTCAGCGAACGAGAAGCTGCCTTGGAAGACCCTGTCTGCGCTTGGCGGCAACGTCGAGTCCGAGTTCGTTCGCTCTGTCCACCTCGGGGCGACAATCCTTCCGTTCCGGCCCCTCGAGCCGCTCAAGGCCGTCATTCCCTGGGAGCAGGGCAAGATGCTCGACGCCGACGATCCTCGGCTCGATCTCTATCCCGGCCTCGCGCTCTGGTGGAGGCAGGCGAACGCTGTCTGGGATGCCAACAAGGGTGCGAGCAAGCTCTCGCTTGTCGAGCAGATCAACTTCCGCAACAAGCTCGCCTTGCAGCTTCCGGCACCGCCGCATCGTGTGGTCTACACGAAGGGCGGTCAGTATCTCGCCGCGGCCCGTCTCGACGACCCGCGCATCGTCATCGATCACACGCTCTACTGGGCCGCCGTCGGCTCGGTCGAGGAAGGCCGCTATCTGGCGACGATCTTGAACGCGCCGGCGCTGACGAAGCTCCTCGCTCCGCTTCAGCCCAGAGGTGAGCACAATCCACGCCACTTCGACAAGCTTGTCTGGCGCCTGCCGATCCCGATCTACGACCCGGCGAAGAAAGCTCACCTCGAGCTGGTCGCGCTCGCTGAGCAAGCGGAGGAAGTTGCGGCGGCAACCGACTTGAGTGCCGGCAACGCCTTCCAAGCGCAGCGCCGGCTGATCCGTGAAGACCTCGAGAAGGCTGCCATCGCCAAGGCTGCCGACGCGCTGGTAACGGCACTCCTCGACGATGGTTAGTCGAGAGCAGTGAGCGTCAGTCAGTTAGGCCAAGAGGGAATACCTGCGCCTCGCGCCAGCGGTCGGTCTCGCACTCCTCCATTAGCGAGACGTCCGTTACAGAGCAGTGCAACGGCCAGAGGTAGTCGACTTGCGCTTCAACCCGACGAGCGACGGCGTCCGCACTCTCTCCCTCGGGAACGAGGGCAAGCGTCGCGTGCGGCGGTGGGTCGCTGAACTCGCCACCGTAGGGCGGCGTTTCCGGGAACGCATCCCAGAGGGATCGCATGAGTTCGCGAAGCTCGGCGTCGGGCATCGGAACGGCGTAGATCACGGTCGGAAAGAAGGCGACAGAAACGAGCTCGAACTCGAGTGGCCCGCTCGACCGGAAGAGATCCTCGAGTCGCCGTATGTGCTCCTTGGTGAGCGTGCTTCGCGGGACGAACGGATAGACGAGCGTGATGTGGGGCGGGATCTCCGCTGCGGCCTGAGTTGGATGGAGCTCGCGTTGATGGGGCTCGAGCACTGGCAGCGCGTCTCGGAGGATGATCGAGACGGCAGTGCGGAGCTCTGCCGGCGAAACGCCGTCGGCCGAGCTCAGCAACGAGCGCCTCGACGTTGAGACCATGGCCGCAGGCATCGGGCGAGATTAGACAACTGTCATCATCCGGAGACAAGTATTGGGCGAGTCGAATCTCGATGGACTTGACAAACGTAGTAGTGGGTTCGATAGTCGGGCAGTCGCAGGAGGCGCGATGAACTGGACTGTTCTCCGAGCGGAATCTATAACGAGGATCGGGCTGTGATCCGCACGGTCGTTTATGACGACCCCCTGGTGCAGGAGCACTATGCCGAGCTCGCCTCGGGGAAGCTTGGTCTGTTTGCGCCGAGGGAGAGACGCGACCTCCGCGTCGAGGCAGAAGCCAAGGTCGCAGAGGGAGCCAATGCCCCGGCCGCCAAAGACGGCTCGACGCAGGCGAAGGACACGGTGCCGACCAAGCTCGTCAAGTACGTGCCGGCGGAGGTTGTCACCGTTACCGCTGGCGGCTTCGCGGCGTTCAATCCGACCGGGGACTGGCTTTGGACGAGCCTTGCCGTCGCCGCGCTCGTCAACGTCCTCTACCTCTTCACGACCGCGGCGATGGCTGACCCGAAGATCCCGCGACCCCGCTTCTACTTCTATCTTCTCTCGGCACTCGCTTTGGTCGTCTGGGCGATCGCGACGATCAAGCCGGTTGAGAAGGCCATGCATCTCACGATCGACAAGGCGGCCTACATCCTTGTCGCTGGCACGTTTGCGATTCCTCTGTTGGACAGTTTCTTCACCGTGATCGCGGCCGCGCTGCCCTGGCCGCGGCCACAAGGCGCTACGCCGCAATGAGTCGTCTCGCGGGTCTGCGATGACTGAGATCGAGACCGAGAGTTCGACGAGATTGCGGCTTTGCGAGGCGCCGGAGCTTCCGAACGACCCGGACGTCAAAGAGCACCGGCTCGCCCTTGTCTGTTACGGGGGCGTCTCTCTCGCGATTTACATGCACGGAATCACCAAAGAGCTAGAGAAGCTCGTCCGGGCCTCACGTGCTTTCGCAGTCGACCGCGTCCCTAACAACCCATTCCCAACGAGCCAGACCGAGCACGTCTACTTCGATGCGCTGGAGCGGAAGGCGAGCGTCGACGGCTACCGGACGCTCGTGACGGTGGACATCATCTCCGGCACATCGGCCGGGGGTATCAACGGCATCTATCTCGCCAAGGCGCTCGCGCTCGGCACGTCACAGGAGGGCTTGCGCGACCTCTGGCTTCGGAAAGGGTCAATCCTTCGCCTTTACGACTGGCCACTGCCTCGATTGCCGCCCCTAGCCGGCAAGCGGATCCTCGGCTGGCTACAGGACGCACTCGAGGCGATGGACACGGACACGCCCGCGCCGCTCATGCCTCCCGGTCTGACGCTCGACCTCTTCGTCACCTCGACCGACGCCTACGGCTGGAACCGGCCGATTCCAATCCGCGACCCGACCTTCGTGACCACACCCCAGTACAAGGTCGTCTGGGCCTTCCACCAGCGCGACGAGGTCGGCAATCTCGGTCGGAGGTACACGCCAGCGCTCGCCTTTGCGGCTCGCTCGACTTCGTCGTTCCCGGGCGCTTTCCCACCTGCCTCGATCGAGGACATCGAGCCTGAGGATGCACGCCGGGCGTTCCCGCACGAGTTCTGCCGTGCCTACGAGCTGGCCCGACCGCGCGCCCAGGCTTCCGCGACCTTCTTCATCGACGGCGGCGTCCTCGACAACTATCCGTTCCGAAACGCGATCCGGGCGATCCCAGCCAAGCCGGCGGCCACCGAGGTCGAGCGCAGCCTGCTCTTCATCGAGCCGGACCCCAAGCTGCCGTTGCCGCCAGCCGACGGATATGCCCCGGGTTTCCTCGGCACGATCAAGGCCGGAACGTCGAAGCTGCCGCGACAGCAGCCGATCGCCGATTCCCTCGACGAACTCAGCGAGTACAACCGCCGCGTCCGCCGCGTCCGCCAGATGATCGCCGCCACCACAGACCAGATCCGAGCCGCGGTCGATCCGCTCGTCGACGACCCGTACCAGGACGCGAACCGGCAAGCCAACGAGGAGGCGATGCAGGCGGCCGGCCCAGCCTTCACTGCCTACCTACGGCTGAAGATCTACACGGTCGTCGAGGGCATGGCCGACGGCATCTGCCGCATCCTCGACTTCCCACAGGAAACGGCACAGGCGGCATTCGTCCGCGCGGTCGTCCTGCGCTGGGCGGAGGAGAGAGGACTGCTCGGAACGGTCGAGGTCGGAGAGGAGGCGCGGCGGTTCCTGCGCACATTCGACCTCGGCTACGGCCGCCGACGCCTTACCTTCACGATCGGCCGACTCAACACCTACTACCGGGATCCGCAGCAGCCAGAGAGAGTCATACCTGAGCGCGGACAACTGAACGAGGCCAAGGTGTTGCTCTACCGGCACCTCTGCGAGCTCCGTTCGATCTACGACGTCGAAGACAACGAGCAGATCCGCGTTGGCGTCGAACAGGTCTTCGGCGAGTCGCCGATTGATGACGCACTCGCAGGCTGGGACATCGAGGGCTTCCTCAAGAGCAATGGTCAGGAGATCGATCGTCTGCGGGAGCTGCTCGGCGACCACCTCGAGACCGGCTTGTCCGAGTTCGGCGACCGGGTCAACGCCGAGCTGCAGGATCTAACTGCCGGATGGCCGGCCGAGATCAGGCAGGACGTCCTCAGCCACTACATCGGTTTCCCTTATTGGGATGCGATCACCTTCACGGCGCGTGCCCTCAGCGAGGTAGGCGAGCTCGACGAGGTAGAGGTCATTCGGATCAGCCCACTAGACACCGTCAAGCTCGTGCGCCAACCAGAGGAGCGACGCGAGAAGCTGCGCGGCGTAGCGATCCATCACTTCGGTGCTTTCTTCAAGATGAAGTGGCGGCAGAACGACTACCTCTGGGGCCGCCTCGACGGAGCCGAGCGGCTGCTCGCGATGATCCTCGCCGACACGAGCGACGGCTCGGCAAAAGCAGCCTTCCGCGCCATCCTCGAGGAGGATGGCAAGAGCGTAAAGGGTGCCAAGAAGCTGATCTCGAAGGTACGCGCTTTCATCTAGAAGCCAGTAGGGCGAGCCGCTTCAAGTCGGACGGTTCGAGCTTCCTGAGCCCCTAGCCATACTCGCTGACCTGCCGCCGAAGGAACTCCGTGCTCGCCTCTCGGAGCGCCTCGTCGCCGTCGAAGTCGCGGAGGTGGCGCTGGAAATGCCCGGGGGTAAGGGGTCTCGAGTGGCATGGGCAGCGTCAGAGCGGTGCGCACAACACAAACGGCGCCACCGAGGAAGCGCGCGAGCGCGCCGGCGAAGGTCATCGGGCCGTCGGCTCTCGCTCCACTCCCGCCCGACATCACTGAGCTTCGGGCCGACGTTGGCGTTGAGTCGTTCGACTACTTCGAGATCGTCGAGCCGCGCGAGGCCTGGCCCGATCAGTTCCGACAGGCCGCCGGTGAACTGGCGGCCGTTCGCGCCGACTGCACTCTTCGGCTCGACCACATTGGCTCGACCGCCATACCAGGGCTGGCCGCCAAAGACCGCCTCGACATCCAGCTGACGACACACGACCTCGCGCAGGCGCGAGCATTGATTGAGCCGCTAGTGAGTCTCGGCTACAAGCACGAGCCGCAGCTCTCGACCGACCGTTGGCCTATCGAGCCCTCAGAGCGGGTGAAGCTCTTCCTCCATCGGAGCGAGCGACAGCCGCATGTCAACCTGCACGTCCGCGAGGTGGGCCGGGGCAACTGGCTCTATGCGCTCCTCTTCCGCGACTACCTGCGTGTCATGCCAGCCCAGGCTGCTGCCTACGCTGAGATGAAGACGCGTTTGGCCGAGCTCGCCGACGGGCAGCGCGGGCCGTACTCGTATGTGAAGGAGCCTGCGTGCGACCTGATCTTCAACGCCGCCAGCGAGTGGGCCGTGGCTGTCGGTTGGAAGGCGAGCGACTACGAGGTCCCGAACCTCGACGAGTTCGCATCGGCTGCGATCTCGACTTAGGGCTCGCTGCCAGCCAGTTCCGGACGCGAGTCTCCCAGCCTGCGGCGTGGATCAGGCGTTCCTTTTCCAACCCTCCCTGGAGAATCTCGGCCTTGGTGAGCTGCGAGAGTGTCTTCCAGTCCTGGCCCAGGACGTAGGTCGCGTTGCCGTAGTAGAGGCTCTCGAGGAGGTAGACGTCCTTCTTCGGGTACCCGAAGATGATGTAGCCGCCAAAGCCGCCCCGGCCGACCGCCGTGAACTCGGGCTCGAACTCGTTCAGGAAGCTGAGCCGATACAGCGCGACTGGCCGGTTGCCCTTCGGCATGCGTTTGATCAGCGGGTTGAGCTGTGTCTGGAGCTTCGCCCAGGGCATGACCCCCGGCGGGAGGACCTGCCAGTTGAGGCGCTTTGTCGCCGTCGCCTCGAGCGGCGCGAGCTCCGGCGTCAGCAGCTCGCACTCGCCGAAGATCTCGAGCAGCAGGTTGATCTCGTGTAGCAGCAGCGCGGCGTTCGCCTTCGTGTAGTCGAGCGGCGAGGCGACGATCACCCGTTCACCAATCGGACTCTCGGCCACGGTCAGTTCGATGGCCGGCGGCGCAATTGGCGTCCGCGGGTAGCGCTTGTACGGGTAGTCGCGCACCTCAGTGCGCTCAATCCGGTCGCGGCCCCGCCACTGCGTCCAGGTCCACATGATCTCCCGCGTCACCGTCTCCATCGGCTGATCGCGATGGATCCGCACTCCACCTTCGGCGTTGAAGCGTGTGCGCGGGCCGATGATTGCCGGAAGGATCGAATCGCCGATGGCGGGAGCTGCGGCGAGCCCGATCTTCGTCAGCTCGGCGCCGAACCTCTCGATCGCCAGCACCGCCGGGACGAGGCGCGTGCCCACCGGCGCCTGCACATGCCGGTCGAGCGAGCGAATCCGCTTTCCCTTGATTTCCATTTAGTTCTTCGAGCGGCGGTTGTAGGGAGACTGGTTGGTCGGCTTGAGGGAGACGCCGATCTCACTGGCTCGGCCGTAGACGGCGTCCGTTGTCCGACTCAGCTGCCAGGCGATCAAACGGGTCGGCGTGTTGCCGACCGCGAGTTCGCGCAGCCGCCGATCGTCGGCACTTGCCCAAGGCTCGCGGTGGTGCGCAGGTTCCTTAGCCATCATGCTCGTTCTCCTTACTCGTGGTGATGGTGCGCCGGAGCGCAAATACGGCGGCCGCAGATCAAGTCGGCGCCGAGATTGGAGACCGGGAGCTACCCGCCATTTCCAAGGCGGGGGAGAGGTGCTTAGGCATCTATGCCCTACGCCTAAGGCGCGACCAAAACTGTTGCCACTTTCCGGCAGCAGTCGGCTGCAGGGCCGGCCCAGCGCTGCCACGACGCTTCCGCGCCTGCTCGGCAACGTCATGCACGCCGGTCGGGTCGATCGCCTGATCTCCGCTTCCAAGCAAGGGGCCGGCGTAGAGGCAGTCGCTCTCGCAACTCGCTCCGTCGCGATCCAGAGAGCCGGTCGACAGGTGGTAGAGCTGCGGTCCGACGTCGGCGATCCCGCCCGGAGCGATGACGAGAGAGATCAGCTGCGAGAGCTCGAGGGAAGCACAGCCGACGCTGAAGGCGAACACGTTCTCGTTCCGTTTCACAGGATCGTTGTCGGCGAGCTGGCGGATGTAGGACGGGTCGTCGAGCCGGCCTTCCCGCTCCAGCTGCACAGCGCCAGGCTTGTACTGGCCGAGGCACTCGAGACAGCGCCGGCCGGGAGCCGCGACGTGCGCGCGCCAGTCGGCCCCGCGCATCTTCCCCGTCCGCGTCTTGGAGACGACGATGCCGCCGTCGATCACGGGCACGAGGTGGGCGTAGGCGGCGACGTTGAGGGCGTAGCGCGGCCAAGGCCGGTCGACGCAGGAGAAGAGGACGTCGCAGTCGATCGCGGCGCGGAAGCCTTCGGGCTCGACGATGCTTAGCTCGAGGGGGTCGACCCGAAAGTGTGCGGCAGTCGCGCTCTCGGTGAGCGGCTCCGCCGCCGCGATGACCTTTGCCGTCCCAGCTTGCGCGTGACGGCGCTGGGTATTCAAGACGCGATCGAGATTCAGAGTTTCGACGCCGTCGAAATCCAGCAGCCGAACATGCTCAACTCCCATGCGAGCCAGCGCCTCGGCGACGATCGAGCCGACGCTGCCGAGACCGACGACGCCAATTCGCAGTCGTGCGAAGTCGGCCTGTGCTTCCTGGCCCCAGGCCGAGATCGTGCGGCGCAGCTCCTCGCGAAGGGGAGGCTCGGGGCGAAGAACCGGGTTGAAGTTGAGCTGAAGCTTCGAGCCGACGACTCGGACGCTCTCACAGTCCCGCCGCTCGAAGGTCCGTGGCGCGGTCTTCTCCCAGAAGCGTGCGCTCCAGCCGCCGTCGCCGGTGCCGATCGTCATCCCGAGGAGCGGCTTGCCGGTGATCGCCTTGACGCGCGCCGCGTTGCCGCGCTCGGCGTTGACGTCGTCATTGCTCATTCCCTGCCAGCCCGAACCGCTCGGGTGGGAATGGAGAAGGACGAGCCCGGCGCCGGCGGCCGCCGCTGCCTCGGCGGCGCGGATCAGATACGGGGCCTCGAAGGAGGCGTTCCGATGCACGTTCCGATCGCCCTCACCCGGCAGGACCGGCTCGGAGACGATGGCCGTCAGCCGATCGCGTCCCTGACTCGGCCGCCAGAGCGCGAAGCAGATGTCCTCCTGACCGTCGGCGCGGTCGAGGTGGTCGCGGAGCGCCTGGTGTGTGGGCCCGCTGAGCGCAACCGAGAACGTCACAGGTCGAGGAAGAGCCGGTCGACGAGCTTCATCCAGGCCCGCGCATCGCGGGTCGAGCGGGCCCAGGAGTCATGCGTCCGGCTCCAGTAACGCCAGCCGGGTCCGAGAATGCCGCTGGCATCGCTGACGCCGCCGTGCGGAAGCTGGTTGTCGCTCGAGAGTGGCCGCAGCTCGCCGTACACGTAGATACCCGCCGGCGGGTTGATCGGGAAGTCGGTCGGGGCGACGTAGCCGATCGGGACGACCTCGCCGCGCCGGCTACCGAGCTTGATCCGGTACTCGAAGCGGACGAAGCCATTGCCGTTCGGTGCTGGTGTTCCGAACGCCGCCGGCACCGAGTCGTCGACGATGTAGCCGAGGTTGCGCAGGCCGTCGACGAGAACGTGTGAGCCGATCTCGAGCTGCCGCAGCGGTTCCATCACGAGACGTGGGTTGGCCCGGTGAAGACCGTGACGAACTCGATGCCCTCGTGGAGCTCGACGAGCTGGCCCAGATCCTTGTACTCCGTCCCGGGCTTGCCACCGTGGACCAGCTGGAGGTAGTGAGTCTCCGGGTCTTCGCCGGCCAGCTCGATGATCTTGGCGACCGTCAGCTGCTTCTCGGTCGTCTCGAGATCCTCGTCGTCGACCTTGAAGTTGATCACGTGCACCTTCGCGTCCATGTTCCCGCTCTCCTTTCTGTCGAGGCGCGGGAGATCCCCGCGCGGTTGTCTATGAAGACCACCTGGCGTCGCGACATTCCAACGTCCAAGGGCGGCCTTCCCCCGGTCAAGTCGTGCGCCGATCCGCCGCGGCGCGGGCGTGTCGGAGCGACGCGTCGTCCGGGGCATGCTTCACCCTGACCGGGCAGGTGAGAGGCTCGGAGCGAATGGACCTGCAAGCAGGGTGGTGGTCGCCGACTTCACATGCGGCGTCCGGTGCGCTAATCTCGCTCGCGCGCTATGCAGAGCCTCTTTTCATGAGCAGGCTTCGGATGCCTCTTCGCGAACTACACGGCCATGGGCGCACGTAGCGTGGCCTCGAAGCTGCGCGGAAAGCGCGTGGCTGGGTTCCCCCGTTCGAGTGCCTCGGGCTCGGTCGTATCTGCCGACCTCACTAGCGGGTTCCACTTCCAGATGACGCCTCCGGTCGTATCTCGCCGCTCGTGGCAACTCGCGGATCTCTCGAGGACCGTGGACGACACGATGCTGGCGCTCGAGTACAACCGACTCGGGCTCCGCGCTGCTCCGCCTCAGAACGAGCGGCTGACGCTGCAAAAGGACATGGCTCAGATCATCGAGGCGCTACTTGAGCTCCTAGTCGATGGCGAGCACGACCTTCCAGTGAAGCTGAGCTCGGAGAGTGTTGTCGTGCCTGGCTCGATCGTCATGGCGCTCCGGCGAGACGCCACTGGGGACACGAGACTTCGGCAGCGATTGGAGCGACTCGCTTCAGAACTGCCTGACGCTGACACGCTCGACAATGAACAGGTCGAGTTGCTAGAGGCGATTGCCGAGGCGGCCGATGCCGAGGCGACCGTCTCAATGCGGCCGCTGATGCGGCGATAGGACAGGGCTTGCACGCCCGGGTTTGGGGCGCCCTCGCGGCTGTGCGCTGACCTCGCCTGCGCCTTAGCGCGCCGATCTCACCCGTAGTCTCCTCCTCCCACCAATGGACACCCTGATCAGCGGATTGCTCTACGCCGTCTCGCGGAGATGCGACAAGCTCGCCCGTGAGCTTGACGAACTCCACGGAAAACTCTCGGCGGATGATCCTCGCGCGGCCACGGCCCGCGCTATGGCAAGGCGTCTGCAGTCGCGGATGGGGTCTGAGGCCAAGGAGACGGAACGGCTCGCGGACGGGATTCAGGAACTCGTCCGCGACTCGGTTGATCCAGGGCCGGGCCTTCGCCGACGAGGGATGAGCCGTTACCGCGGGTCCGTGGTTGACAGCCGTTTCGTCGAGTACTACGTGATTCCATTCCTCCGGAACTTTGACGAGCAGGCGATGGAGCTGACGGACATCTGTAGGCGAATCGCCATGAAGGTGAACTGGCCGCACGGAAACTGGCCCCTCGTTGCCCCGGGAGCGACCAGTTACTTCTTCTTCATCGCCGAGCACGATGAGGAGCTGATCCTCGCCCCGGCGCTCGCGGGTACCTCGCTACTTCCGCTACCTGACCTCGTACACGAAATGGCCCACCCTCTCGTGCGAAACAGCGCGCGGCGTCAGACCATCCTCGGTGACTGGGACCGGGATGAGTTCGTTCACGATCGTGTCATGGCGACGGTCGGAGACATCACTTTTGGGCAGATGGCAGCGCATCACTGGCTCGCCCACGGGGTCGAAGAGATTGCATGCGACGTGATCGCTGCCTGGGTCTGCGGCCCGGCCTACGCCTGGCAGCACATCCGCTGGTGTTGCGGTCAGCGCGACGGGAGCAGTGTCTACGAAGACGGTGACTACCACCCGCCGGACCACATCCGCTTCGAGGTGATCATGCGAACCTTGCCGCACGTCGCACCCGCAGCTGAGGTCGATGAACTCACGAGCGCATGGGACGCAGTGATCGGCGCCGACGAAGGTCAGGTGCAACAGCCCGAGAGCGGCCAGCAACGCCCCGAGCTATACCCGCCGGCCCTGGTTCTGGAGCTCACGGACGAGGTGATCCAAGGCTGTTTGCGAGTCGGGATCCTTCCGTTTCCGGAGGAGCTTGAGGAGGATGACCCTCGCTCTGCTTTCGACAAGGCGTGGCGTGAGATGCGAACTGATCCGCGTGGCTATCACGACCGGTCGCTCTAACTTCCTACCCACCCAAGGTACATAACAGAAGGCATTCTATTATTGGTCTAATGTACGACGTCGTGAAATACTCCGCACCATGGAGTTGCTCCACCTGCCTTCGGTCGGCGAGGTCATCGAGCTCTCGGACAAGCTGACCGGGTTCCGCGGCGATCGGCTAAACCGGCCCTGCCTCTGCTATGCCCGTCGGGAGGTAAGCATCAACGTCGTTCCTCTTAGCCGTGAAGGCGAGCTCCCGGGCAGCGGCTACGAGATTCCCGCCAGCGCCGCCTACGGGCTCGACAGCCCGAGCTTCATCGTCGACCACATCGCAGTGATCGGCTACTTCATCGCCACGAGCGCGTCCTCGCTCGGCCACCTCGGGATGGAAATCCTCCCCGAAGCGCTGGAGTACATCTGGACGGTGATTGACCCGTGATCAGCGAGACCGCCTACGCGAAGCTCAAGCGCGACTACAGGGCGACGCAGGACCTCGCGCTGCTCGTCGACTTGATCAACGATGTCGTCGGGCGGGCGACGCGACCGGGGCGGATCCCGGCGGCGCTCGCGGAAGGCGGGACGTGGAACGCCAACTCGCGCGCGGCAGCCGCGCAGGGCTGGATCGAGGAGCGACTCCTACGTCGAAACGACGTGACAGCGGCGTTTGACTTCGCGTCGAGTCCGGGCCCGTTTTACAGCTCGCTTGAGCGCTCCTTCCGTCACTACCTGCTCAACGCGGCGGGGTCGACCGAGGTCCAGAACCTCGTCGAACGAGCCAATGAGGTAATGCGCGAGCTCGACCAGTTCGATGCCTGGCCGCTCAGCGGCGCAATGTGGTGGGGCCTGTCCGCGTGGCGGGCCAAATGGGGCGACGAGCCAGAATCGTGGAACGCCAGTGACGAGGAACTCGTCGCGAGAGCCTGGGCAGCTGGGGAGTTCACGATCAGCCGCTATGGCCCGCAGGTCGGTCGCGCGAGCCCGGTCCTCGAGCGGCACGAACTTACGAGGTTCCTCGAAGCACTCTTCGAGAACACACAGGCCCTCATCGACAATCCTCGCTTGCGCACTGTGTTCGCCCGACGGTTCGGCGCCGGGGAGGCGGTCCGTGCCGTTGAGCTCTTCGATGAAGCAGCAGGCGCTGGCGAAGGCGACGCGTCGGCCGGCATCGAAGAGAGTGAGGTTTCTGCATGCGCCGTTCTTCTGCTCGAGGAGATTACGGCTCGGCAAGCAGAGGTCCTCCGCCGCAAGTACTCCGGCGAGACTCTGGAGGAGATCGCTTCAGCGCTCGGCATTGCTCGTGGCACTGTCGACAACGAGCTGACACGGATCGGCGACGCTGCAAAGGATCTCGCCGGTGATTACTCAGAGAGGCAGATCTTGGAAAAGGTCTTCGATCTGCTGTCTTAAGAGAGTGAGATGACGGAAGAGAACTTCAAGTCAGGTTTGCCGGACTCCATTTGCCCCTCGCTCGAAGAGCTGGCCATTAGCACGGACGAGACGTCCGAAGAGATGTCCGACGAGATGTCTGCTCTGGAGGCGCATCTGGCACAGTGCGCCAGATGCCGTGCACGGTTCGCTGTGCTTCAAGCGGCTCCCGAAAGTGAGCCGTTCAGTTTTCCAAGCACTCTTGGCGTCGGGAAGCCGATTCGTGGCCTTCCTCGTCGAGTTAGGAATGACAGCCGGTTGGAGTTCGGAGCTATCTGTTCGATCGCTTCCGACGAGCGTCCGGGCGAGAGGCTCATCGTCGTCGTAATTGGCGGGAGGCCAGTCAAGGATGCCTTGGTCGATGGCCCGATCACGGTGGTGCCGATCTCAGTCGTGACGCAGTACGCCTCGAACTGGGATGTCCTCGTCGATGCCAGTGACCTCGACCTTGCCTACGACTGCATGGTCGAGACGTGGAACTACGGCCAGATCGCTCGAGTTCAATTGGACGAAGCATTCGGTTCGGTGCATCCTTCCGCGCTCCACCGGCTCGAACTTGTCTGGCAGGCAATCCGCAAGGGCGATGAAGTTGCTCCTGACGATGCTGGCACTGGCCCTCGAATCCTGTCCGCTCAGGATCCGCGGATCGCGTTCCAGAGCGATGAGGTCGAAGGAACGCGGAGCTTCTACACGCCGCACGTCACTCAAGTGCGTGAGCTCGCCGGCTCCCTTGTGACCCGGCTACGCGAACGCGCCGCGACTATCGCAGAGGCCGACGAACCGCCGACTGGCTCGGTTGAGGCGGAGGTTCTAGCCGAAGTGCGCGGCCGCGGATACATCGCGGCGCCTGATGGCCACGCGCTGGGCAAGCTCATCAGCTTGCTGGGAGTCGACGTCGGGCCGGGAACTCCTGAAGGCGACGCCCTCGAAGAGGAAGCGTCAGCGTGGATTGAGAATGAACGATTCGAGCCGGCGCTTGTGGCCGCGCGGGGCTCGGCGATCGGACGCGTCCGGGGTGTGGTTGGTCGGCTTATTCCTGGCCACGCCGGCGACGATCGACTGGCTCAGGAAGTGGCCGCGTACGTTGAGACGGTGCGGCGCGCGGCGGCTGAGCCCCGAACGAAGAGTCCTTGAGATGGGCGCGGACAAGGCTCGAATCTCACGCAGTTTGGTGGTGTTCGCGCTCGGCTCGCTAAGCGCGGTGTTCGCCGGACCCGGCTTGGCGGCCATCGCCAGCAACTCGGCAGGCGCTCATATCACTTGCCCTCCCCTTCGCACCGGGCAGCGTTGCGAAGTCTCCGGGGGAGTTCTTCAGACCTGGACGGACTACAAGACCGGCGGCGGCGTCCAGGGGAACAATGTCCCCAAGCACAGCGCCGTCGCTATCTCCTGTCGCATCCGCGGTCTCAAGATCTCCGACGGGAACACGTGGTGGTACCGCCTCGCCACGCGGCCATGGCGCGGGCGCTTCTACGCCTCGGCCGACGGCTTTTACAACAACGGGCATGACCGCGGCTCGTTGCACGGGACGCCGTTCGTCGATCGCCATGTCCGCCTATGCAAGATCGGAGGATCCTGATGGACACGCATCTCGGCTTGAAGGCACGTCGCCTCGGCGCCATCGCCTTGATCGTCTTCGCCGTCGTTGGTGCTTCCGCCGCTCATCCTGGGGTCTCGGCTGGCGCGGCTCGAGCCGCGTGCTACGGGGGTTCGTGTTTCAACCATGACCCAGCTGCGACGGGCTGCGACGCGACCGCGGTAACCGTCTTCTCGCGCAGCTACACGGCTGAGAGCTGGGCCAGCTGGCGCATTGACATGCGGTACTCCCCGAGCTGCGGGGCCGGTTGGCTCCGCATGGTTGTTTACAGCGGCTACAACATCGGCTTCGCGACGAGTGCCTGGAACCCGAATGGGCCTTCCGTCGGTCTAGTCGGCCACAACGGCTCGACCACCTGGACGGAGATGGTCGACGCGACCCAGCATCGGCAGGTCTGCGGCGGCTCCCAGTTCTATGTGAATGGCCGATGGGTGCGCTGGTACTTCTATGGCTGCTACAGCAAGTAGGCGAGTGCTGCCGCCGATTCTTCTTCTACCCGTGGCCAGCGGAGCGGCCGTCTGATGGGATGGGTCCGCGGCTTCACGGTCAAGGCCGGGGATGTCGCGACGGTTCTGAAGCTCCTTGTGGGTGCGGGGGTCAGCGCAGCAGGGCTAGGTGTCAGTCACGGAGGAACCCTGCGCTGGTTCGGATTCTCGCTCTTCGTGGTCGTGCCTCTCCTCGCCGTCGTTGTCTGGAGATCGGGAGAAGGTGCCACTGCATCGCGGCCGGCAGCGAGCGCCAGCGCTTCGCCGACTGGCTCCCGCCTCAAACTTCGGGCGGCGGGTGTCGTTGGCCTTGCCGCGGCAACCCTTGTCCTGACGTCCATGGTTCTCATGCAGATCGCAGCACCACGGCCGAGCTACGCATCAGGGTTCGACGGCCAGGACCCTCACTTCATGAAATGCATCCCGGACGCGCGGCCCTTGGGCGGCGGCTGGCCTATTCAGGAAGCTGGCGGGCAGACGATCGGGCGACTATTCCTCTTTCAGTCTGATACCTGCTCCACCGTCTGGCCGAAGATCCTCCTTACCTTGGCCGCCTCCCGACGGCTCAAGGGCGACTCGATCAGGATCCTCGTCGAGCGTCCGGCCGACGACATTCAGAACATCTTCTTCTTGCGTCTTCTCGGCGACAAGAAGTACGGCTGGAGCAACATGCTCGGACACAGCAAATGCGTCTTCGCGCGTGTTCAGCTAAAGCTGAACACGAACAAGCCGGGCGGCCCGCCGACTCAATCGGCGTGTCTCTAGGCGATCCAGCTCGAGCTGTTCGCCGTCGACTGGCGCGCACCAGCCTGGTCCAGTGGTGGCTCGACGAGGAGGCCCCTGACGGGAGGGAGTTGTCCTCGTTTGCGTTTCTGGCGACGCTCATCGTCCTCGCTCTGATGGTTCTGGAGGTCTGGCGACACGGGCATACCCGTACTGCAGGTGTGGCGCTGATACTCCAACTCGCGGCCGTCGTGGTCGGAGTGCCGCTGCTGATCAGGAGGCTTCTCCCGCAGGCCAGAGCGCAACGACTTGACGGGCGCTGGCGGATTCTCGTCGCTAACACGTTGAGATGGCCATTACGCCATCGTCGTGTAACTCGCAGCCTTGCCCTGGGCCTCTTCCTTGCCGGGACGCTCGTCGCGGTCGGGGCCAAGGCGCCACATCCCGCGGCTCTGGCCTTCGTCGTTGCGCTCCTGATCTTCGGCTATGGCTGGCTGGGCTTCCTTTTGCCGCGTCGGTACACGGCACGCATCGATCCGAGCTCAGGAGTCGTAACCGGCTACGTCGCGGTAGCGAGGCATCCCAGAGCACGCGTCATCGCCGGCGCAATGGCTGTGGTGCTCTTCTTCTTCGCTTACCTCATCCAGTTCTTGGCCCTCTATGCCATCCCGCCCTGGTGAGATGCCGAACCACTCGTCGTCCTCTCGTTTCTGATCCCGCCACGAGGCCTGTATGTCATCCCACGACCGTGTGACGCCGAACCAGCCGAGTAAGCGATCGAAGCGCTTGGGAAGAAAGTAGGGCGCGAAGATTCCGAGCCAGCCAAGGGCGAGGAACAGGCAGAGCACGAAAAGTGTCCAGCCCTCGATCGTGTCAAGCGTCGAAGCGGTAAGAGTGAACACGTGGCGAGTGTTGCTCGCCTACGAGCGGCGCTAGCTCCTTTTCGCTTGGTTCGATCAGCTCGGAGTCGGCCGCTCGGTGCTGGCGACGCTCGTCGTCGCTGCGTCTAGTTCTTCGATTCGGCCGAGCAGCTCGAGCGTGCGCTCCGCCTCTTCCGCGTGGGCGCCGTCGAGCAGGCTTGCGACCGTCAGTTCGGCGTAACGGGCCGCACCTGTCTCGTCGCCACGGCGCGCGTAATTGCGCGCCTGTTCCCAGTAACTGCGTGGCCGCTGCGCAGAATCGAGCCCCTCGCGCGCTGCGGCCAGAGCTGCAGTGATGACCTCTCGCGCCAGGTCGACGTCTCCGCTCTCTAGGAACGCCTCGGCAAGCCGGTTGCGAAAACGGAGCTCCTCGAACCGATCCCCACGCGCCTTGGCCTTTAAGAGAAAGCGTCGGAAGAGCGCGAAGGCATCGGCGTAACGTTTTACGGCGACATAGGCCTGCCCTAACGCTTGTGCTGCCGACGCCGCGTCTGCATCCGGGAGACCGTCCTCCAAGGCAGTGGACAGGAGAATGACCGCTGCCTCTGGTTCTCCGCGCCGCAATGCCAGCTTGCCGAGGCCGGCTTCGGCTCGGGGCCGCGCCGAAGACTGGCCATCCGGCCGGGACACTGTCAATCTCGAGTAGAGCTCTGCGGCGACGACGAGATCCCCGAGTCCGAGCGCGACATCGGCCTCAAGGAGGAGCTCGTCGCTCTCCGTGTCTGCCTCGGCTCCAGTGGCAAGGAAGTCGATGCTGACCCCAAGGCGCCGTGACCGAGATGCTCCCGCGTCATGGATCTATTGATCCATCTCAATCGTGAGGCGAGACGCGTCTTGCGAGTTCTTCGTCGATCCACCTGATCTGGTTAAAGACGTCTTGAAGCATGTGGTCAACGTCTTCCTCGGCCTGAGTACCTCGGTCCTTAATCGCCTCCTGCTTGCGTTTCCGAAGAATCGGTATCTGCGATTCGTGTGTTGTCTTCCGCTGCAAGAGGTCGGTCTCGGAGTAGTCCTTGTAACCGCTCACTGATGCGCGATCGTTTCATCCCCCGGCGCCCGGTCAAGATATCGGTCGGCAATCACGGCACACGCGGGCGGCACCTCCCCAGCCACCTTGCAGCAGGCACGATCGCCGGGGAGACTGGTCGTCGTGAGCGGCACAACGATCGCGATCATCTTCGGGGTCGGAGGAGCGCCGACTGCTGCCTTCTTCCCGACCTGCGCCGCCGAACGAGCGGATAGCTGATGGACAGTGAGACATCTGCGCAGACGGATCCGCCCGAGGGCCAGTCCCCCTTGCGTGAGGACTCCATCGTCTTGTTCTTCTTTGATGTCCTCGGGTTCGCGGAACGCGTAGACGAGCTAGGGCTCGCCGAGATTCTCAGGCTCTATGAAGACCTGCTCGAGATGGTGAGGGCTCGCGCGGGCGGGCGGGTCGTGATGGCCGCAAGGCCCGTGGATCAACACACGATGGTTCCGGTCATGGGTTGGCTCGATCTCGAATCCACGTACTTCAGCGACACGATCTTGCTTTGGACCAAGTACGACGACCTTCGGTTCCAGGTCTCCGTCGACATCGTTCTTGACTTCTTCTGCGACTGCTTCAAGAACGGTCTTCCTCTGCGTGGAGCTATCGCGTTCGGCGATGCCGTAATGGATCGACAGCGCGGGATATTCCTCGGACATCCGATCATCGAGGCGGCGCGCGCAGAGAGCTCCCAGCGGTGGTGCGGTTGCGGCTTCGGGCCGTCACTCGACGACTTCCCGCGCCTCGGCCCCGCTGACCGATTCATGCCGTACTCGGATCATGCGAAGCCGGGCCGCGAGGACTACTTGCGGGAACTCGTCCTTGACTGGCCGCGTCGTTGGCGCGCATCGCCGCACAACCCCGACCTCCTTACCTGCATCGAGAAGTACCGGCGGCCGGGGCACGAGGACTACTGGGACACAACCACAGCGTTCGTGGAGCACTCGCAAACGAACGAACTGTGGTGGCAATCGCTAACGCCGTAAGCCAGAGGCTCGGGAGGAGCCGTAAGACGCTCCCGCGCCCACGACGCGTCCTCTTGGGGAAGTTCGCTCCGGCTACCACCGCGCGCTTAATCTCGGTGCGTCGAGTCTGGACCCGACGACATAGGGCCATCACGTTGGTGGCCCACCTCGCCCCATGGGGCCGGGACGCCGGCCCCTTCGGACGATGACTAGCTTGCTCGAGACTCCTTAGACTTCGTGCGGCGTGGCGCCCACGAATCCGGTGAGCGCGAGCCGTCACGACGGCGGCCCCGCGGCTGCGATCCTCCTACTCGGGATGCCCGTTGAGACAGTCGAGGAGCTGCGGGAGCGCTTCTTCAAGCTCCCGCGGGAGCTCCTGACGTCGCTGGAGAATCCTCGTGCTGGCCGCTCTCGCGTCCTCGCCGAAGCTGTCGATGATTTCGGGCGCCTTTGAGTGCTCGTGCTGCTTCTGCCAGAACGCGCTCTGCAGCGCAGCGGAGAGCTGGCCCCGGCCACCATCCATCGCAGAGTTCCGCGATCTGCGGCGCGCTGCGGCGCCAGTGTGCCGTGTCGATGGTGCCCGCGCAGCCGCCGCCGAACGCGTCGGCCGCCGCGTACTCGATCCGTCCCACGGTCGCGTGAAGCGCCGCAGCGACGCAAAGAAGGCACGGCTCGAGCGTCGAGTAGAGGACGTGGTCGCGATAACGCTTGCTCCCATCGAGTTTGATTAGCGCGTCGATCTCAGCGTGAGCGAGTCGCGATCCCGAAAGCCCCTCGCCGGGCGCTTCGAAGATCCGGTTGCGGCCGCGAGCGACGACCGAACTATCCGCAGCTGCGACAGCAGCACCGACCGGGATGGTTCCGGCGAGGAACGCTTCCCACGCAACGTCGAGGCACACCTGCCACGGCTCCGGAAGCTCCAGCCACTCCTCCACGCGCCTCGGATAGTAGTAGGACGAGTGCCTGCCGGCTTCGCAACGGTGGCGAGCAGATCCGCCGGCTGTTCACGCGCCGGTTTCACACCGTCGCGTACGCAATGGAACCGACGACTGCGAGGAGCGCTAGCTGTCCTCTCGCTCAGCCCGCCATTCGAGGTAAGCCGCGTCCATCCGCTTGCTGTCCCGGCACTTCTCCACGAACGGGCAGTCTGGATCGTCTGGGCAGCAGCGCCAGTCCGGGTCGTCCCGAGGCCCGCGCATCAAAGGGATGCGCTCCATCCAGGAGGTGTCCGGTCTCGCGTCCACGCGAGGACGGTAGCGCGCCAGACTGCCGCAGCTCTCCACCCGGTCTCGCGGCGCTGTCGCCGTCGTCCTGACGGACTACACCGGCTTCATCCAGAAGCTTGGCACCCGTAGAGCGCTCGCTCTTCCCCGCGCTCTTCTACCCTAGATGTCGGGCCCGTTGACGCTTGCGCGCCGTCGGGCCCAACGCCCCGTGTCAAGTGCGTCCGCGTCACCCGGACGCGGCGACGGTGCAGTGATCACAGCCCTAGAGG
>PMOB01000001.1:26212-27374 GCA_003161615.1 Actinomycetota bacterium | reverse complement strand
CGCGGCAGTCAGAGTGCGGGGGATAAGCTTCGTGCTCAAAAGGGAAACAGCCCAGACCGTCGGCTAAGGTCCCTAATTCCATGCTAAGTGGGAAACGATGTCCGATTGCACAGACAACCAGGATGTTGGCTTAGAAGCAGCCACCATTCAAAGAGTGCGTAACAGCTCACTGGTCAAGTGGTCGGGCGCGGACAATGTAACGGGGCTCAAGCATGGAACCGAAGCCACGGACTTCACGCAAGTGGAGTGGTAGGGGAGCGTTCCCAGGGCGGAGAAGCGGCGGCGTAAGCCTGCCGTGGAGCGCTGGGAAGTGAGAATGCTGGCATGAGTAACGAAAGGCGAGTGAGAAACTCGCCCGCCGAATGCCTAAGGGTTCCTGAGTAAAGCTAATCTGCTCAGGGTTAGTCGGGACCTAAGCCGAGGCCGACAGGCGTAGGCGATGGCCAACAGGTTGATATTCCTGTACCACGTCCCAACCGCTATTACCGATGAGGGGACGGGGTAGGTTAGGGCAACCCAGGCGTTGGTTGACCTGGGGTAACCGCGTAGGGTGGCTGGTAGGTAAATCCGCCGGCCGTTAAGCCTGAGACGGGATGCCGAGGCCCTTAGGGGCCGAAGTGCCTGAAACCATGCCTCCAAGAAAAGCCTCTAGGGAGGTTGGACGTGCCCGTACCAAAACCGACACAGGTAGGCAGGTAGAGAATACCAAGGCGATCGGAAGAACCCTCGTTAAGGAACTCGGCAAAATGGTCCCGTAACTTCGGGAGAAGGGATGCCCCGGTAGAGTGAAGCCCTTTACGGGCCGAGCTCGAGGGGGCCGCAGTGAAACGGCCCAAGCGACTGTTTACCAAAAACACAGGTCTCTGCGAAGTCGTAAGACGACGTATAGGGGCTGACTCCTGCCCGGTGCCGGAAGGTCACGAGGAGAGGTTAGCCTTCGGGCGAAGCTTTGAATCCAAGCCCCGGTAAACGGCGGCGGTAACTATAACCGTCCTAAGGTAGCGAAATTCCTTGTCGGGTAAGTTCCGACCTGCACGAATGGAGTAACGACTTGGGCGCTGTCTCAACGAGGGATCCGGTGAAATTGTAGTTTCGGTGAAGATGCCGAATACCCGTGGTTGGACGGAAAGACCCCGTGAACCTTTACTACAGCTTGACGTTG
>PMOB01000001.1:0-26150 GCA_003161615.1 Actinomycetota bacterium | reverse complement strand
ACTGGGGCGGTCGCCTCCTAAAATGTAACGGAGGCGCGCAAAGGTTCCCTCAGCACGGTTGGAAATCGTGCGTAGAGTGCAAAGGCATAAGGGAGCTTGACTGCGAGACAGACATGTCGAGCAGGCGCGAAAGCGGGCCTTAGTGATCCGGCGGTAACTGGTGGACGTGCCGTCGGTCAACGGATAAAAGGTACTCCGGGGATAACAGGCTTATCCTTCCCAAGAGTCCACATCGACGGAAGGGTTTGGCACCTCGATGTCGGCTCGTCGCATCCTGGGGCTGAAGCAGGTCCCAAGGGTTGGGCTGTTCGCCCATTAAAGCGGTACGCGAGCTGGGTTCAGAACGTCGTGAGACAGTTCGGTCCCTATCCACCATGGGCGCTGGAGCTTTGAGAGGAGTCGTCTCTAGTACGAGAGGACCGAGACGAACAGACCTCTGGTGTATCAGTCGTCGTGCCAACGGCGCTGCTGATTAGCCACGTCTGGATGGGATAACCGCTGAAAGCATCTAAGCGGGAAGCCCACCTCGAGATGAGAGCTCCCATCCCCTAGAGGGAGTAAGGGCGGTCGAAGACTACGACCTTGATAGGCGGGACGTGTAATCGCAGCAATGCGTTCAGCGGACCCGTACTAATTGCCCGAGGTCTTGATTTGAACACCGNNGCCAGGGCCGATGGTACTCGGAGGGCAACCTCCCGGGAGAGTAGGTCGCCGCCGATTTATCTTCAGGAAGAGGGTCGCGAAAGTGGCCCTTTTTCGTGGTCCGGCGGCGGCGGAGCGAGTGCTCTCAACCGCCGCACCCGCTCGCCGACCGGCGGATGGGTGACGAAGAGCGCGCCGAGCCCGCTCTCGGCGAACGGATTGATCGTGAACAGGGGTTCCGTCGCCGGGCTTCCTTCGAAGGAAACGAGCTCGGCCGCCTGGTCGAGGCGAACGAGCGCGTCGGCGAGCCCGTGCGGCGAGTCGCAGATCTGGGCCGCGAGACGGTCGGCGGCAAACTCCCGCTTCGGCGAGAGGAGCAGATGCACGCAGGCGGCGGCGACGGGGCCGAGCACGAAGAGGAGCGCGCGCTGGAGGAAACCGCCGATGCGGCTCGTCTCGAGGATCACCGCCGCGGCCACCGCAGCTGCTGTCTGCACCTGCACCTCGTGGAGCCGCACGTGGGCGACCTCGTGCGCGAGCACTCCCTCGAGCTCCGCCGGCGGGCAGGCGGAGACGCAGCCGGAGCTGACCGCAACGGCAGAACTGCGAATGCCCCGTCCGGTGGCGGCGGTGAGCGGAATGCCGTCCGGAAACAGATAGAGCCGCGGCTTCACGATCCCCGCTCTCGCGGCGAGCCGCTCGAGCGTCGAGTGGAGGAGTGGCGCTTCGCCGAGCGGCACTTCGCGCGCCCCGATCATCCCGAGCACGACGCGGTCGAACGTCCAGTACGCGCCGACCTCGAGCAGAAGCGCGGTGAAGACGAAGATCGAGAGGAGTCGCAGGCCGCCGAGCGCCCAGCCGACGAGCGCGAAGAGGCCGGCGAGGGCGAGAACGAGCAGCCAGGACTTGAGGATGTTGCGGAGCGCGACGAGCACGCCGGCGGAGCTCCTAGTCGCCGGGGTCTCCGCCGTCTTCGGGCCCCTCGTCGAGGAGCCCGCGCGGCGGCCAGTCGTCGTTCTGCGGCGCGTCGCAGCGGCTCGAGCAGTGGAGCGATGCGATGTTCTGGAGAGGAACGAGGATGTGTCCGTTCAGCTCGATGTGGGCCACCTCGTCGACGTAGCAGTACGCGGTGAGGACGCCTTCCTGGTACTCGCCACCGAAGAGAGCGACCTCGACCTGCTCGCCCTTGTACTTGCTCGTGTAGTCCTCCACGGGCGGCTCAGTCTACTGCGACGACCGTTCCGTTCTCCCACGCGCACGCCCAACGTCCGCAGTTCTCGACGACCGGCAGCGCGAAGCCGAGCACGGCGGTCTGGACGCGGCGCATCGAGCCGCCGTGGGTGACGACGAGGACATTGCCGTGCGGATACCGGCGGGAGATCCGCTCGAGCGCGCGGAACATCCGCGCCTGGTGCTGCTCCGTCGACTCGCCCACGAATTCGACCCGGTCGCGCTCGACCGCCGTCAGTCCTTCCCACGATCCCCAGTTCTTCTCCCGCAGGTCGGGATCCTGGACGACGGGGAGGCGCAGCTGCTCGGCGACGATGTCCGCGGTCTCGCGCGCTCGCGCGAGGTCGCTCGCGTAGACCGCGTCGAACTCCTCGCCCGCCAACTCGTCCGCGAGCTTGGCCGCCTGCCGGCGTCCGTAGTCCGTGAGCGGCCGGTCGGTGTGTCCCTGCAGGCGCCCGACCGCGTTCCAGTCGGTCTCGCCGTGGCGAACGAGCAGGAGCGTCGTCATCTGTCCATTACGCTAGCCAGCCGATGGATCTCGGCCTCGCAGAGAGCGTTTGCCTCGTCACCGGCTCGACCGGCGGGATCGGCCTCGAGACGGTGAAACTCCTGCAGGCGGAAGGCGCGACGGTGGTCAGCACCGGCCGGAGCGGCGGGGACATCCGCGCCGATCTATCGCACCCGGGCGAGCCGGAGCGCGTCGTAGCCGAGACGATCGCGAGCCACGGGCGCCTCGACATCCTCGTCAACAACGTCGGCGGCACGGAGATCCGCAAGCTCGAGGATCTCGACGACGGCGACTGGCAGGCGTCCTTCGAGATCAATCTCATGAGCGCCGTTCGAGCGACGCGCGCCGCCGTTCCCGGCATGCGCGAGCGCGGCGCCGGCACGATCGTCAACGTCTCCTCGACCGCGGCCAAGCGGCCCTCGACCGGGATGCCCGACTACTCGGTGATGAAGGCCGCGCTCCTCTCTTTCTCGCGGCTCGTGGCCGACCTCTACGCGAAGGACGGGATCCGCTGCAACGCCGTCACGCCCGGCCCGACCGCGACGCAGGCATGGCTTGGCGCCGGGGGTCTCGCCGACCAGCAGGGAGAGCGCGAAGAGGTGCTCGCGAAGGTCGCCGCCGGACGGCCGCTCGGCCGGCTGGCGGAGCCGGAGGAGATCGCCGCCGTGATCGCGTTCCTCTGCTCGCCGCGTTCGAGTTACGTCACGGGCGCCGCATGGAGTGCCGACGGCGGCACCGTCCCGATCATCTTGTAGCCCGGCAGCGCAGCGTTCCCGAGATGTGGAAGGGGATGCCGCGGGTGGTGCCCGACGGAAGGCGGCCCGCCTCGATCTTCGCGATCACCTCTCGAGACGTTGCCTTCGTCACGTCCACCACGGGCGTGTGTGATCGGAAGACGGTCTTCTTGGCGACGACGAGCTTGACGGTGGCGTGGTTGCGGTAGGTCCCGGTTCCCCTGAAGTGCATCTGCAGCGTGACCCGCTCGTAGTGGCTCGGCCTGAATGGGCGAGAGATGTGGGTCTGGTACTTCCGGCTCAGGAAATAGAACCTTCCGTTGCGGATCGTGCAGACGTCACCGGTCGAGCCGGGGATCGTCCAGTCGTTGCCCGACTCGTACTGCTGCGGGCCGTCCACGGAGAGGGTGCTGCGGGGATCGACGCAGTCGTTCGTCTTCGGCATCCGCATATGAAGCTCGGCTCCGGCGAGAAAGAGCGTCTGCCGGTGCAGGCTCCCGTCCGGCTTCCGGAACGTGACCCGCACGCGGGCGATCGGAGCCGGGTTCGCACCGGCGATCTCCGAACAGCTGCCGAGCCGGAAGTCGAGCTCGAGGCCGGCCTCCCTTCCGGGTGCGACCGCGAGAGGGTGAGGCGACTTCGCCCCGGGGCGGATCGGGAAGACGTAGGCCGGACACATGGCTCCGGGCGGGCATGTCGGCGGGTTCCAGCGGTGGAACTGCGCCCCGAGCTGGTGGACGAGGGTTCGCCGCGGCTCGAGCACGCGCGCCTGGGTGAGAACGAGCCGCGAGTGCGTCTTGTTCGCGACGAGCACGCCGAGCGCGAACGCAGCGCGCGGGATGAAGCGGAGGAGCTCACCGCCGCCGGGTGCGGAGCCGAGATCCGGCGCGCCTCCCGACTCGACCATCCCACCAAGCGCAAGCGCGGGGTGGTGGCTCTGCGCGCTCGAGCTCGCTGCGTCGAACGCGACAAGACAAAGAGCCAGAGCGCCGGCTGCCAGGTACCGCATCGCAACGAGGATACGACGCCACGTCCGAAATCGTCACTTCCCGCCCTCCGCCGACCGGGCTAGATTGGCCTGACGATGCCCGAGATCGCCGGAAAGGTCGCCGACGGCTTCGCGGACGCCGTCCGTGAGCACGAGGATGGCTGGCTCTCGCCGCTTGCGGTGCGGAGCTACGAGACGCGTGGCCGCGAGCAATCCGAGGAGGAATGCCGCCTGCGGACGCCGTTCCAGCGCGACCGCGACCGGATCGTCCACTCGAAGGCGTTCCGACGGCTGCGCCTCAAGACGCAGGTCTTCGTCGATCCCGAGGGCGACCATTTCCGCACCCGCCTTACGCACACGCTCGAGGCGGCCGGCATCGCGCGCGGCGTGGCGCGCGGGCTGCGGCTGAACGAGGACTTGACCGAGGCGATCGGGCTCGGCCACGACCTCGGGCATCCTCCGTTCGGCCACGCGGGCGAGCAGGCTCTCGACGAACTCCTGCGCGAACGCGGGGGCGCGGGCTTTCGGCACAACGAGCACTCGCTCCGTGTGGTCGAGCGGCTCGAGCGGGACGGACGCGGGCTCAACCTCACCTGGGAGGTACGCGACGGGATCCTCAAGCACACCGGCCCGGACGAGCCGGAGACGCTCGAGGGCCGGATCGTGCGCCTCGTCGACCGCTTCGCTTACATCAACCACGACATCGACGACGCGCTGCGCGCGGGAATGCTCGCGCCCGGCGACCTGCCGGCGGAGCCGATCGAGCTGCTCGGCGACACCGGCTCGCGTCGTATCGACACGCTCGTCCACGACCTCGTCGAGACGTCGGCGCGCGCCGGCGACATCGTCCAGAGTGACGAGATAGGGGAGACGATGCTTGCCCTTCGCTCCTTCATGTTCGAGCGCGTCTACCTCCAGCAGGATCACGACCCGGCCCGCACGGCGGTGCGGCGGATCTTCGAGCGGCTCGTCGACGAGGAGGGGATGGACTCCGAGGCTGCAACCGACTACCTCGCGGGGATGACCGACCGCTTCGCGCTTTCCTACCTTGCCGAGCTGGAGGGCTAGATGGCACGGATCAAGGACGACTCGGTCGAGCGGGTCAAGGCGACGATGGAGATCCTCCCGCTCGTCGAGGAGGTCGTCCGCCTGCGCAAGGCCGGCAGCACGTACAAGGGCCTCTGTCCGTTCCACCAGGAGCGGACGCCGAGCTTCACCGTCACGCCGGCGCGCGGCACGTTCAAGTGCTTCGGCTGCGGCGAGGGCGGCGACGCGATCACGTTCGTCGAGAAGACGGAGAACGTCGACTTCGTCACGGCAATCGAGATCCTTGCGAAGCGGTTCGGCGTCGAGCTCGAGTACGAGGAGGCCTCGCCGGAGCAGGAGCAGAAACGCGCGCGCGACGAGCGGCTGCGGGCGCTCCTCGAGCGGGCGGCCGAGTTCTACGCGCGGGTGCTCTGGGACGCCGATGCCGGCGCCGGGGCGCGGGAGTATCTCGCCTCGCGTGGGCTTGGCGAGGAGATCTGCCGCGAGTTCCGGCTCGGCTACGCGCCGGGCGGCGGGCAGCTCGCGGGTCGCGCGCGGCAGGAGGGCTACTCCGAGGAAGAGCTCCTCGCGGTCGGTCTGGCGAACCGCCGCGGCAACGACTACTTCCAGCGTCGCATCGTCTTCCCGCTCGCCGACGCGCGCGGTCGCGTCCGCGGCTTCCAGGCGCGCAAGCTCCACGACGACGACCCGCTGCAGGCGAAGTACGTCAACTCGCCCGAGACCGAGCTCTTCCGTAAGGGGGATCTCCTCTACGGCCTCGACGGCGCGCGGCAGGCGATCGCGCGCGAGGACCGCGCGGTCGTGGTGGAGGGGAACACCGACGTCATCGCGCTGCGCCAGGCGGGATTCGCTCCCGTCGTCGCGTCGATGGGGACGGCGCTGACGGAGGCGCAGCTGCGCGAGCTCGCACGGTTGACGAAGCGGCTCTTCCTCTGCTTCGACTCGGATGCCGCCGGCCAGGACGCGACGCTGCGCGGAATGGAGCTCGCGGTGCGCGACGGGTTCACCGTTCGCGTCGTGCCGCTGCCGTCCGGCACCGATCCGGCGGATGATCCTGCTGCGTTCCAGGAGAAGCTCGCCGCGCCTGTCAGCTATCCGGTGCATCGCGTCCGGCTCGAGCACGCACGCGCGAGCGACCCTTCCGCGGCGTTCGCGACGATCCGGGCGTTCCTCACGTCGCTGCCGGACTCGCCCGAGCAACACGACGCGGTTCGACTTGCAGCCGACCTCCTCGATCTTCCGCCCGAGACGCAAGCCGGCCTCGCGCCGGCGCGCGGCAGTGCCCGCACCGCGGGCGTCGTCTCGCCGCGGCTGCTCGACGCGGGCCTGCGGCTGGAGCGGAGCGCCCTCGCCGGCGTTGCCGCGCACGAGTCGCTCCGGCCAGTGCTCGAGCGGCTCGGCCCCGAGCAGTTCGACGACGAGCTGCACCGCCGCGCGCGCGCCTATCTCCTCGGACAGGACGCCGGCGGGCGTAGGCTCGACGGAGCCCGCGAAGCGGAGGCGCCGGCTTTGCCGGCGCCGGAGCAACAAGATCGCGGCGACCTGACCACGCTGCTCGCGGAGCTCTATGCGCTGCGCGACGAGGAGGAGATCACCGAGGAAACGGCGCGCCAGCTGCTCCTGCGACTGCAGGAGCGGGGCGTCCAGCGGCAGCTCGCCGCTGCCGACGGCGACCGGCTCGTCGAGCTCCAAAGGGAGCTCGCAGCCCTGCGGGACGAGATCAGAGCCTTCGCCTGAGCCTGGCTACAATGGCCGCCGCCGATCCCCGGTAGCTCAATTGGCAGAGCATCCGGCTGTTAACCGGAGGGTTGTTGGTTCGAGTCCAACCCGGGGAGTTCTTGACTGCGTCCGCGGGCCGGCGCGGTCGGCGGGCACGGCGGTCTTTCGAGACGGGTCCCTTTTGGCCATGGCCCAAGCGGTCTGGTTCGAAGTGGCCGATGACGTGCGCGACCCGGGACGCTAGCCTCAGGCTTCGTGAGTTCCGCGGGCGGGAGATTCGACGAGCTGCTGGAGCGCCTCGGCGCGGTCTCCGACCTCGAGCGGGCGCTGTTCCTCCTCGGCTGGGACGAAGAGACGAAGATGCCGCGCGGCGGAGCGGTCGCCCGCGCGGAGCAGCGCGCCACGCTCGCCCGGATCGCGCACGAGCTCGGCACCGCGCCCGAGCTCGGAGAGCTGCTCGAGGAGCTGCGGGGCTTCGAGACCGAGAACGCGCCGGAGTCGTTCGAGGCGAGCGTCATCCGCGTCACGCGCCGGGACTACGAGAAGGAGCGGCGCATCCCGTCGGCGCTGCGAGCGGAGATGACCCGCGCCGCCTCGCTCGGATACCGCGGCTGGCTCGAGGCGCGAGAGGCGCGCGACTACGAGCTCTTCCGGCCGCATCTCGAGCGTCGCATCGAGCTGACGCGCCAGTACGTCGCCTGCCACGAACCGTACGAGGATCCGTACGACGTCCTCCTCGACGACCACGAGCCCAACATGCGCACGGTGGAAGTGGAGGCCGTCTTCGACCGGCTGAGAGACGGGCTCGTGCGGCTGGTGGCCGGGTTCGGCGAGCCGGTGGACGACTCCTGCCTCTACGGCGACTTCCCGCCCGAGCGGCAGCGCGCGTTCGCGCGCGAGATGCTCGCGCGCTGGGGGATGGACGACGACGCGTGGCGGCTCGACGACACAGTCCATCCGTTTGCGACCTCGATCGCGCACACCGACATACGCCTCACGACGCGCCTCTTCCCGGACAACGTCACCGGCATCCTCTCGTGCCTGCACGAGTTCGGGCACGGCCTCTACGAGCGCCAGGTCGATCCGCGCTACTTCCGCACGCCGCTCGCGAGCGGCGCGTCGTCGGCGTTCCACGAATCCCAGAGCCGACTCTGGGAAAACGTCGTCGGCCGCGCGCTCTCGACGTGGCAGTTCTTCTATCCGCGCCTGCAGGAGATGTTCCCGGAACGGCTCGCGAACGTTCCAGTCGAGGAGTTCCACCGCGCTCTCAACCGCGTCGCACCGAGCACGGTGCGCGTCGAGGCCGACGAGGTGACCTACTCGCTCCACGTCATCCTCCGTTTCGAGCTCGAGCGGGAGATGCTCGCGGGGGCGGTCACGCCGGCCGATCTGCCGGAGGCGTTCGACGCGAAGGTGCGCGACTACCTCGGCGTCGTGCCGGCGGACGTCGTCGACGGTGTCCTCCAGGACGTCCACTGGTCGGACTCGAGCTTCGGCTACTTCCCGACCTACGCGCTCGGGAACGTCATCTCCATCCAGCTCTGGGACCGGCTGAGCCAGGATCTCGGCGATCTCGACTCGGAGTTCGAGCGCGGCGAGTTCGGCTCGCTGCGGGAGTGGCTCGGCGAGAATGTGCACCGCTGGGGCCGGACGTTCGAGCCTCCCGAGCTGCTCGAGCGTGCGGCGGGCGGGCCGCTCGACCCCGAGCCGTATCTGCGCTACCTCGAGGAGAAGGTCGAAAAGCTCTATCCCGGCGCGACCGGGCGGCGCTAGACTCGGCAACGTGAGCTGGCTGTACATCGCCTTGCTCGCTGCAGCGGTCGTTCTCGTCGCCGGCGCCGAGTGGCCCCGGCTCGAGGAACGGTTCGGAGGCGAGCCTCGCCGTCGCAGCCGTCGGCGCGCGAAGCGGCAGCCGAGCCTGCGGCTCGTGCAGGCTGACGAGGACGACGAGGCCGACGAGTTCGAGGCCAGTGTGCAGCGCGACCTCGCGAATCTGCCGACGATCGACGACCGGTAGCTAGCGCCGGATCGTCACCGTCGCGTGGAGGACGCGCGTGTTCGGCAGCACCGGCCCGACGTCCTCCATGTTCTTCGTTTCCTGCCAGTCGGAGACGGTGACCGTCAGCTTCTGACGGCCTGCGGGCAGCGAGGCGGTCGGGATCGAGAGGATCCCGTTCGCAAAGGTGAAGCTCGCGCGCGCGCCGCCAACTGCGACGCGCAGGGAGGATCGGTCGACGCCGGCGCCGGAGTCGCGCACGGCGAGGCGAAGCGGCTTGCCGGCAGCGCTCGTCCGGTTCAGCAGTGCGATCGTCGGCGGCGTCGTGTCGCCGATCCAGAAATGGAACGTAAACGCGCCTGGCTGCGCGCGGGTGGGCGTGTCGAAGACGAAGTCGTACGTGCCCGGCGTGGGGAGGACGGCGCCGACGACCGGCGCGGGGCTGCCGAAGTTCCCGTACGGGTTGAGGGTGGCCGGGATTCCCGTGTAGCCGTCGAGGCGGTTCTCGTCGTCGTTGCGGACGAGTCGCGGCGAGACGGACACGCCGTGCCCTTTGCGCAGGACGACGACGCCGAAGTTCGCGACCGGCTTCCGCAGCGTGAACTGGAAGATCTGCTCGGGGCCGCCGAGCTGAATCGGGACGCCTGGGGCGACGCCGCCTTCCGGGTAACGGTACGAGCTGACCCGCGATGCAAGTCCGGCCGTGTCGCCGTAGTAGGTGCCCGGCCGGGAGAGCTTCCCGTGTGGATCGAGCGAAAGCCGCGGCGCCTCGCAGTGGAACCAGAACGGCACGCGGCGGACGTCACTTCCGCGCGTGAGGACGACAAAGCCGGTGCCGTCGCCGGGCTTCGCCTGCCCGGAGAGGGCCAGCCTCAGCGAAACCGTCCCGCCCGCAACGACCGTCGTCGTCTGCGGTGTCAGCGTCGCGCCCTTCGGCATGGACTGAGCAGCGACCGAAACTGTCCACGGCGCTGCGCCGCCGCTGGCGTCCGCAGTCACGAGGTCGATGGTGTTTGCGGAGCGCTTCTCGACGAGCCCGAAGCCGAGCGAGGTCGGCTCCGTGAAGACGAGTGGTTGGTCGGCGCGCGCGAGGTCGATGCGGCCACCTCCCTCACGCAGCGTCGACGCGGTTCCTGACGAGCCTCGGACCGGGTCGCCGGTCGAGGTCAGCGCGGACTTGATCTCCTCGACCGTCCAACTGGGGTGCCGCTGCATGAGCAGCGCCGCTGCGCCGGCGACTTCCGGCGTGGCCATGCTCGTCCCGTCCCACGCCTGCCAGTTGTGCGGCGGGATGGAAGAGACGACCGCGACGCCGGGCGCGGTCACGTCCGGCTTCGGGATGAGGGAGACCGGCGTCGGGCCGGCGGATGAGAAGTACGCGATCCGATCCGGTGTGCTCGACCACGACCCTCCCGTCGAAGCGGCGACGGTGATCGCGCGCGGCGCGTTGCCGGGAGAGCCGACCGAGCCTTCGCCGGCGACCGAGTAGTCGTTCCCTGCCGCCACGACGGGGACGACGCCTGCGGTCGCCGCGTTGTCGAGCGCCGTGACGACGATGTCGCGCTGCGGCGCCACCTCGGGCTCGCCGATCGAGAGGTTGATGACGTTCATCCCGTCAGCGACCGCCTGGTCGATGCCCTTGGCGATCTCCGGGGAGTTCCCGTCGAGGCCGAAGTCCTGCGTCGGGACGGTGTAGACCTTGTAGTTGCCGATGTACGCGTCGGGCGCGATACCCGACACGAGCGCGTTGTCGGTGATCGGGGTCGGCGTGTCGTAGTCGCCGGCGGCGATCCCTGCGACGTGCGTGGCGTGGTCGGAGTAGGTCGGGTCGAACGGCAGGTTCTGGTTCTTCCACGTGCTCGACGGGGACGGGAACGCCCGAGCGACGATCACCTTCGCCGTCGTGTACGCCGTGTTGCCCTTCGGGAAGCCGGCGGGATACGAGAAGCCCGCCGGGTTGAAGTACTGGTGGGCCTGGTCGACGCCGTCGTCGATGATCCCGATCTTCATTCCCTGGCCCGCGGTGGAGAGGTTCGAGCCCCAGAGACTGGTAGCGCCGATCAGCTGTGGAGGACGGTTGTCCGGTCCCGACTTCGCTGCGATGGCAGGGCCGCCGAGCGCGTGATAGGTGACGGACGGCCAGACGGTCGCGCCCGGGATCGCGCGGAGCCGGGCGAGCTGCGAGGGGGGAAGGACGACCGAGACGCCGTCGAGCGCGATGTCGTAGTGCCAGTTCACCCGCGCGTCCGGGACGTCGAGCGCGAGCCGGGTCGCGAATACCTGCTGCGCAGCGGCGAGCGAGCGCACGTAGGAGACCGCGGCCGGAGCCTGGGAGTCGAGCGAGTGGCGTCGCTGCACCGCCGCGGCGAGCGCCCGGTCGTGCGCGACCGCGAGTGCGAGCGGCGCGCGCGGGAGCGTCACAACGACCTCGACGAGTCTCCCTCCGGCGCGTCCCGGCGCCGCCGAGCTACCACCCGCGAGCAGCGCGAGAACGGCGGCGAAGAGGAGCGAAAAGGGGAGGACCGAGCGACGCAGAGCGCGCATGGTACGTGGGTTTTGAGCGCTCGGACGCCCGGCTACACTGACCGTCCGCGCGGATGTGGCGGAATTGGTAGACGCGCACGGTTCAGGTCCGTGTGGGCTTCGGCTCGTGGAGGTTCAAGTCCTCTCATCCGCATCAGCCGCTCTGGCGGGCACGAGGTTACGTCGCAGTCGAAGCCTTGCCGCGTGAGTCGAGCTTCACTTCGAACGCGCGCCGGAGGAGCTCTCCGCTCATGTCACCCGTGCGCCGCGGGATCTGCTGCGGCTCGGGATCGGGCAGCCGCTCGACGCTGAGGATCTCGCCGCTCCGGACGCCGTAGCTGCGCGCGTACGCGTCCTCCTCACGGATCGGAGCGGCCTCGGCCCGGCGGCCGCGGCCGAAGAGCGACAGGAGCCACGCGAACACGCGCGTAGCGTCGCAGAATCCGGCGCCGGCGACTAGCTGCTAGGCGGCGAGCTCGACGTGCGCGTCCGGATGGAGGACCTGCCAGACGCGAAGGTAGATCTCGAGCTCGGTCCGCCCGTCTCCCGAGTTGCTGCCGAGATCGACCCGGTCCGGGCCGGAGACCACGGCGGGTTGGCCGACACTCGCGAGGAACTCGGCGAGCCGGTCTGTATAGCCGGGATCGCGCAGAAGGAGGTGCATAGGACGCCGATAGGCATCGTCGCTCCCAGCCGCCGCCGACTGCGCCACCCGTATGGGGAGGTCGCTCCTCCCCCAGCCGGGGGAATTAGGCGGAACGGAGCGCGGCGAGGACGTCGTCGGCGTGGGTCGCCGGCTTGACGTCGTGGAAGACCTTCGCGACGGTGCCGTCGGCGCCGATCACGAATGTCGACCGGCTCACGCCCATGTACGCCCGGCCCATGTACTTCTTCTCGCCCCAGACGCCGTAGCGCTCGGCCACCTCGTGCTCGGTGTCGGCGAGGAGCGTGAACGGCAGGCCGTACTTCTCCCTGAACTTCACGTGCTTCCCGACGCTGTCCGGCGAAACGCCGAGCACGACCGCGCCGGCCTGTTCGAACTCCGCGTATGCGTCGCGGATCCCGCACGCCTGCGTCGTGCACCCGGGCGTGTCGTCCCGCGGATAGAAGTAGAGGACGACCGGCTTGCCGCGGAAGTCCGAGAGGCTGACCTCCTCGCCGGAGTCGCTCGCCAGCGTGAAGTCGGGAGCCCGATCGCCGTCGCCCACCACGAGCTACAGCCTAGTGACTGCGGGAAAGTACGGATCGGGCTGAAGCGCGAGCGCGGACGCCGTCGCAGCCGCGTCGCGGCATCGTGTCGGCATGACAACCGCAGCCAAGACCGCCACAGGCTCGATCCACGTTCTCGTGGTCGACGACCACACGCTCGTCCGCTCCGGGCTCCGGCTCCTGCTCGAGGCCGAGGAGGACATCGGCGTCGACGACGAGGCCGGCGACGCCGAGCAGGCGATTCGCCTCGCCAGGTTGCACAAGCCGAACGTCGTTCTCCTCGACGTCGTGATGCCGGGTCGCAGCGGTCTCGAAGCCATCCCCGACATCCTCGAGGCGGCTCCGAAGGCCAAGATCCTCGTCCTCTCGATGCAGGACGACCCCAGCTACGTCCGCCAGGCGTTCGCCGCCGGCGCGACGGGCTATCTGCTCAAGGAAGCCGCCGACGACGAGCTCGTCCAGGCGGTACGGGACGTCGCGTCCGGCGGGCGCTACGTCCACCCGGCGCTCGGCGCTCGCCTTGCGGCGGCCGAGGCCGAGGCGAAGGCACGGGCGGACGCCGATCCGCTTTCCGAGCGGGAGCGGGAGGTGCTCCGGCTGCTCGCCCTCGGCCACACGAACCAGGAGATCGCGAAGCTCCTCTTCATCTCCGTCCGGACGGCCGAGACGCATCGCGCCCACGTCATGCAGAAGCTCCGGCTTTCGACGCGCGCCGAGCTCGTGCGTCACGCGCTCCACCAGGGCCTCCTCGAGTCGAACGGCGACTCGGTCTCTTAGGACGGCGGCTTTCCCGCACTCGGATTGCCGCGTGGCCACCGATGACGGCTGCGGGTCTCCCGGCGATCATGCAGCCATGTCAAGTTACGCCGTCCTCTGGAGCGAGCCGTCGCGCGACGTCGAAGTCGGCAAGCTCGAGCTCGAGCCCGGCAGCCTGCGCTTCGAGGGCTCTCGCGGGCCGCGCGGCAGGCGCATCCACCGCGTCTACTACGACGACATCGACGGGATCCGGATCGCCCACACGGCGTGGGAGAGGCTGCGCGGCCGTCCCGCACTCGTGCTCGATCTCGCGGACGGCGGCCCGCTACGGATCGGCAGCGTCGACGGCGTCGGCACCGTGAGCGAGCTGGCCGACGCGCTGACCCGACTCAGCCGGCGCGCCTAGCCGTTCGTCGCAGCGGCGACGTAGGCGGCCACAGCGTCGGCGGCGCGACCGGTGACGAGCTTCGCCGGCATCTCTCCAGGCCCGTCCGCGATCGACTGGCGCACCCGGCGGGCTTCCCACGGCTGGTTGAGAGCCGTGCCGACGATGCCGCTCGTACCCGCGTCGGCGAGTGTGTGGCACGCGCCGCAGTCGCGGATGAACAGCGTCTTCCCGCGTCGCTCGACGGCGTTCAGGTGGACGTGGTGACGCGGGCTCCCGCCACCGCCGCCGCAACCCGCGAGGACGACGACTCCGGCCAGCGCGACTGCGCTAGTCCTTCCGCGCACGCTCGAAGATCACGAAGACGGCGAGATGCTCGTATGCCGTGAAGCGGTGGTCGGCGCCCGCCTCGACGAAGACGGCGTCTCCTTCGGCGACCGGCACGCTCTTGCCGTCGACTTCGAGGACGCCGCTGCCCTCGAGCACGACATAGACCTCGTCGTCGGCGTGCGGCTGCTGTCTGTCCGGCTCGGGCGCGACGAGCACATAGACGCCGAGCTCGATGCCCGGCGACTCGTGGACGATCTCGTAGCCGCCGCCTGCGCTGCGGAGGCGCTCCACCACGCTGCTGACACCGAAGGCGTGCACAGCGGGACCGTACCTGTCTGCGAACGCCCGATCAGTGCGGGAAACTCCCGATGCGTGCGCGGGCGGATGGAGCGACGGTGCCTGCATACGGACTGAAAAGTCCGGCGCATCCACCGCGAACGGCGCCCCTCCGAGGGCGCCGTTTGTTTGCGCTACCAGGACTTGGCGCGGTGGGATTGTGTGGGGTGCGCGGCGCGGATGCGGGCGTCGACTGCCACGCAGCGATCGGGGAGGGCGAGAACCGGGTTGAGGTCGAGCTCGGCCACCTCCGGCAGCTCGTCGGCCAGCAGTGAGAGACGCAGGAGGAGATCGACGAGCGCTGCCTTGTCGGCCGGCGCTGCACCGCGGAAGCCGGCGACGAGGCGTCCGGCCTTGCCCGAGGTGACGAGCTCCTCGGCGTCGAGATCCGTCAGCGGTGCGAGCCGGAATTGGGCCTCGCCGATCAGCTCGGCGAGAACGCCGCCGGGTCCGAATGCGACGAGCGGACCGAAGACGGGATCCTGCACCGCCCCGGCGAGGAGCTCCGCGCCGCCGTGGATGAACGGCTGCACGAGCACCGGCCCGCCCAGCTGCACCGCCGCCGCGCGGACGGCATCCTCGTCGCCGAGGTCGAGCATCACGCCGCCGTGCTCCGTCTTGTGCGCGCCCGCCACGGCCGTCTTCAGGACGACCGGGAAGCCGAGCTCGCGCGCCGCCTCGACGGCTGCGTCGGGCGTCGCGACGACGCGCTCCTGCACCACGGGCACGCCGTACGCCTCGAGCAGCCTGCGGGTCTGGCCGGCGTCGAGCCAGCCGTCCCCCTCGGCCGCGAGCGCTTCGTGCAGGACGGCTTCCGCCGCCTCGCGGTCGCGCTCGGGGTCCGGCGTCGTGCCCGCGGGCCGGCGCAACCACTCGCCGCGCTCGGCGGCACGCCCGAGCGCGCGCGCCGCTGCTTCCGGATACGTGAAGGACGGCACCGGCTCGGCGCTGCGCAAGGCGGCAGGGGCACCCTTGGCGCTGAGGAAGGCGCAGAGGACGGGCTTGCCGTCCGACGTTGCCGCCGCGCGGCTGATCGCTGCTCCGACTTCTTCCTCGTTCGTGCCGACGGTGGGGACGAAAAGGACGATCGCCGCATCGAACGCGGGATCCGCGAGAACCAGCGGCAGCGCCCGCTCGAAGCTCTCCGCGTTCGCTCCGCCGAGCAGGTCGATCGGGTTCGCCACGCTTCCCTCCGCCGGCATGACCTCTGCCAGGGCCGCTTTCGTCTCGTCGCTCGGCGACGGCAGCTCGAGACCGGCCGATTCGCAGGCGTCGGCGGCGAGGATGCCGAGACCGCCCGCGTTCGTGACGAGGGCGACGCGCCGGCCGCGTGGGACGGGCTGCGCCGAGAGGAGCTCCGCGACGTCGATCAGCTCGTCGAGCGTCCGGGCACGGATCACTCCGGCCTGCCGGAAGAGCGCGTCGACGGCCGCTTCCGAGCCTGCGAGCGCGGCGGTGTGGGAGCTGGCTGCCCGGACGCCGGCGCGCGTCGTGCCGCCCTTGAGAGCGAGGACGGGCTTCCGCCGCGCAAGCCGCCGCGCGATCCGCGCGAAGGCGCGGGGGTTACCGAAGGACTCGAGGTAGAGGACGACCATCTCGGTCGCGTCGTCGTCCTCCCACCACTCGAGCAGGTCGTTCGACGAGACGTCGGCCTTGTTCCCGACGGAGACGAATGACGTGATCCCGAGCCCGGTTGCCTCGGCCCGCTCGAGGAGCGCGAGCCCGAGGGCGCCGCTCTGCGAGGAGAAGCCGATCTTGCCGGTGGGGAAGGCGCGCGGCGCGAACGTCGCGTTAAGGCGGACCGGGGAGGACGCGATGCCGAGGCAGTTCGGGCCGACGAGTCGCGCGCCGTGCGCGCGCACGAGCGCGAGGAGCTTCTCCTGCCGCTCGACGCCCTCGCTACCTGTCTCGGCGAAGCCGGCGGAGATGACGACGAGCGCGCGCGTCCCGGCGCCGAGCGCCTCCTCCGCAGCTTCGAGCACTTTGTCGCCCGGCAGGCAGATGATCACGAGCTCGGCACCGCCGGGAATCTCGCCGACCGACGTGTAGCCGCGGACGCCGGCAACGGAGTCGCCGTTCCGGTTGACCGGATAGGCGGCGCCGGCGAAGTCCGCGGCGAGAACGTTGCGGAAGAGCTCGCCGCCGATGTTCCCGCGGCGGCTCGATGCGCCCACGACGGCGAGCGAGCCCGGCTGGAAGAACGGTTCGAGCGAGGCGTGTACCGCGACGTGGTCGCGGGCCGCGACCTGCTCGCGGTAACTCGTGGTCGGTGCGATCGGGAAGCGGATCTCGAGCTCGCCGCCGTCCGAAGCGCGCGAGACGTCAAAGCCGGCGTCGCGGAAGACCCCGAGCATCGCGTCGTTCCGCTGCAGCACCTCGGCGACGAACTCCTCGATCCCCGCCTCGGCGGCCCGCGTTGCGAGCTGCTCGAGGAGGCGGGTGCCGACGCCGCGCCGCTGGAAGGCGTCGTCGACGGTGAAGGCGACCTCGGCGACGCGCGGATCTCGGAGGCGCACCCAGTTGGCGAGCGCCACGACGCGTCCCTCGAGACAGCCGATCAGCGCGCCGCGCTCGTCCCAGTCCGGATCGAGCACGGGCTCGACGAGCTTCGAGCCGAGCGCGGGGAAGCCATGGAACCGGAGGTAGCGGCTGTCGTCGGAGAGGCCCGAGAAGAGCTCGAGCACAGCGTCCGTGTCGTCCGCCACCGGCGCGCGCAGGCGCAACGTCGAGCCGTCGCGGAGGATGACGTCGGTTGCCTCGGGGGCAGGTGCGGCGACGCTGCTCATGCCGCTGCGAGCTCGCGCGCCCGGGCGGCGGGTCGCACGACGAGCACCGGGCACGGGGCCGAGTGGACGAGGCCGGTGGAGACGCTGCCCGAGATGAGCCGCCGGGCGGCGCCCCAACCGCGCGAGCCGACGACGATCAGCCGCGCGTTCCGCTCGGCTGCGATCCGGCAGATCTCCTCGACCGCGTGGCCTTCGGCGGCCTTCGTCGCGCACCGGACGCCGGCGGTTGTGGCAGCCTCAGCCGTCTCGGCCAGGAGCTTCTCGATGCGCTGGCTCTCCGCGGCGCCGAGCTGCGCCACGACCTCCGAATAGCCGTACGCGGTGTATCCGACCGTCGGGAGCGCCAGATGGGCGACCGTGACGACGAACAGCGGAGCGTCGAGCATCTTCGCGAGCTCGAACGCGTCGTGCTGCGCCTCGAGTGCGGGCGGGGATCCGTCGGTGGCAAACAAGATCGGTCCGGTGGCGTTCATCGCTTCCTCCTTGCTGGAGACCATGCGGACAGTGTCCGCGGAGGCTGCGCTGACAGCATCGTGGCGGGCGCCGCAGAAGCCTGCGGGAATACCCCGACGCACCTCCGTACCCGCTCCGATGCCCGCCTCCGCAGGCAGCGCCAGCATTCGGTGCACCGAGGAAAGGATTGAAGTCATGTTCGAGACGATCGTGTGGGCCACTGACGGCTCCGAGCTCGCCGATGGCGCGCTCGAGCACGTCAAGGAACTTGCCCGGATCCACGACTCCAAGATTGTCGCGGTGCACGCGAACGAGCTGCTCACGGGTCGCTTCGGCGGCGCGCCGCTCTTCGCCGACGAGCCCGACGTGCGCGAGAAGGTGGCACGCCAGGTCGAGGAGCTGAGGGCCGAAGGGCTCGATTCCCAGCTTGAGATTCGGACGGGAAGTCACGATGTCGCCACGCTCATCACGAAGGCGGCTGAGGACGTCGACGCGGACCTGATCGTCGTCGGCACGCACGGCCACGGCGGGCTTGCGGCCGCGCTCATGGGCAGCGTCGCCCGCGCGCTCTGCCACACCGCCCGCAGACCGGTGCTCGTCGTGCCGCCGTCCCGGCTCATCGAGCCGGCGACGCGAAACGGCACCAAGGTCGCGACGGTCTGAGCCTGGGCAGCAAGGCGGCACCGGGGCGAATGCCGCTCCGGTGCCGCCGGTAGGGTGCGGCCGCGATGGTGAGCGTCCACCATGCGGTCGCTTTCGCCGTGCTCGCGGCGACCTTCGGCGCCGCCGGCGCGGGAGCATGGACGTACTACCGCAACCGCGAGGCGCGCAGCGTCCTCACGCATCTGCTCGCGCTCGCGCAGACGATCCTCGTCGCGCAGGTCGGGCTCGGTTTGCTCCTCCTCTCCCAGCACCACCGGGCGCCGCACCGGCTCCACTACCTCTACGGGACGCTCGCGCTCCTCGCTGTGCTTGCGCCGTGGATGTACGCGCCCGCCGACCGGCGCGGGCGGCTGGCGTGGTTCACCGGCGCCACCCTCGTCGCAGGAGCGCTCGCTGTGCGGGCGTACATGACGGGGTGAGCGGCTTCCGCATCAATCCGACCCTGCGGGGCCTGTTGATCATCGCGGCGATCGCGGCACTGGTCGTCGTCTTCCAGCTCGAGACGACGGTCGTCGTGTTCGTGCTGCTCGCGCGGATCGCCTTCTTCCTCGCGATGGCCTTCTTCGTCTTCCTCATGTGGCGCGAGCAGCGCGAGGGGATCTCGATGTGGCCGGCGCGGGCGCAAGTCGTCTTCTACGGCGCTGCTCTTGCGGCGGTCGCCGACGTCGGCGTCTACTGGTACGGCGGCGCGCACGGCTACCAGGTGATCGCCTTCGTCGCCGTGCTCGCGCTCTGCGGCCTCGCGATGTTCCGTACGTGGCGCGAGCAGCACAGGTACGTGTAAGCCACGTATGCGGCGTGCGCGGTCGGGCGGCACGCTCGATCCGTGGCCCACGTCGACCTCTACTGGCTGCCGCTTGGCGCGGGAGGCCACTCCGTCCGGCACAACGGACGCGCGTACGAGTGGCTCAAGGCGAAGCGCGAACACCGGGAGCCCCTCAACCTCTACCACGCCGGGCTCGAAGTGCGCCTGATCGGCCGGCGCTACGTGATCGAGATGACGCCAATCCCGCGCGGCGATCCCGCAACGCGTGGCGTGGTGGCGGAGGGGCCGGTCGGCAGCCCGCTGCTCGGCCGCTTCCGCCTCTTCCGCTACGAGGTACGCCGTTGGCCCGGCGGGAAGATTCCTGATGTCGCCGAGGCCGTGGACAGTCCGCGTCGCCTGGTGACGGATCCGCGCGTGGCGCGGCGGCTGCTCGACCTCGTCCCGACGGTGCCCACCTACGTCTGGGGACGAGACGAGTTGGGCGTAAACGACATGTGGAACTCGAACTCGCTCGTCGCGTGGCTTCTCGCGGTGAGCGGCATCGACGCGGAGTCGGTTCAACCGCCGGCGCGTGGTCGCGCGCCGGGTTGGCATGCCGGCCTCGCCGCGGCTCAGGCCTCGACGCGGGCCGAGGCGCCGTCGAGCGCGGCGAGGGCCTCACGGACGGGCACGAAGCGGCCGACGAAGATCGGCGTGTCCCGCTCGGTGTAGCGGGACGCCTCGCTGTCCCGCAGCCGCAGCATCAGGTGCATGAAGTCCGCGGGCTCCTCGCACTCGAACGCGGTCATGAACTCCTGGTCGTCGATCCCGAACGAGTACGTCGTGTGGTTCTTGATGCCGGGGAACTCCTCGCGGCCGATCCGGATGTGCTCCTCCATCGCGCGCTGCCGGTCCTCCTCGGTGAGCGCGTACCACGGCCGCACCTTCACGAACGGGTAGACGACGAGATACGGCAGTCCGTGCGGCGTGATCTTCCGCGCCTTGCGCGCGTTCGTGTACTGGGATGCCTTCGTCGTGGCGAGGTACGAGTACGGCGTCTCGAGCCAGCCGGCGAGCTCCGTCCCGTTCAGCGCCGCGCCGAGCTCGCCGAGATCGTCGTAGCGCTCGGTGATCTTCCAGAGGAAGAAATCCGTCTCGGGCCGGACGCCGGTCGTCGTGTACGGGCGGAGATGCTCGAAGCGGCCGGCAAAATCGTCGACGATCTGGGCGAACTCGTCCTTCTGCGCCTGCCGGACGTCGGGCGGCAGCAGGCGCCGCCACTCGGGGACAACCCGGTAGAAGGTGTACGCGACGTACTGGCCCTCCATCGGCAGGATGGTAGCCGTGCCGTCCCGCGTGGAGAACCAGCTCAAGAGCCTGCCGTCGCGGCCGGGCGTCTATCTCTTCCGCGATGTAGAGGGTGACGTTCTCTATGTCGGGAAGGCGAAGTCGCTGCGTCCGCGTGTCCGGTCGTACTTCCAGAAGACGACGGACGGCCGCCCGCAGATCCAGAGCCTGCCGGCACGGGTCGCCGATATCGAGGTGATCGTCACCGGCAGCGAGGTGGAGGCGCTTCACCTCGAGCAGAACCTCGTCAAGCGACACCGGCCGCCGTTCAACGTCCGGCTGCGCGACGACAAGTCATTCCCGTACATCGCGGTCACGGTCGAGGACGAGTACCCCCGCGTCATGTTCACGCGCGAGCGGCACCGGCCGGGGGTCTGGTACTTCGGCCCGTATGCGAATGCGAAGAAGGTGCGGGAGACGCTCGACGTCCTCAACCGTGTCTTTCGGTACCGGCCGTGCGAGGGGCCGAAGCCCGGCCGCCACAGTGGCATTCCCTGCCTCGACTTCCACATCGACCGCTGTCTCGCGCCGTGTGTCGGCTACGTGTCGGTGGAGGACTACCGGGCGCTGATCGACGCCGTGATCGAGTTCCTCTCCGGCGACGTGAAGCCGATCCAGCGGGAGCTCGAGCGGCGGATGCAGGAGGCGGCGGCGGACGAGCGCTTCGAGGAAGCGGCGCGCTACCGCAACCGGCTGTTCGCCGTGCAGCACCTCGTCGAGCGGCAGTCGGTCGAGCGGCAGGCGGTCGGGACGGTGGACGTGATCGGCTTCGCGGCGGAGGACAACCGGGCCGTCGTCCAGATCTTCCCGCTGCGCGGCGGCAAGATGGTCGACCGCCACTCCTTCCACCTCGAGAACGTCGGCGGCCAGGACGTAACGACGATCATCGAGTCGTTCGGCCTCGAGTACTACGGCAGCGCGCCGAGCGTGCCGCCGCAGATTGTCGTGCCGCACGACTCCGGCGATCTGTCGGCGCTGGCCGAGCTGCTGGGCGAACGGCGCGGCGCGCGCGTCGAGATCCGCATCGCCGAACGCGGCGAGAAGGCACGGCTGCAGCGGCTCGCCGACGAGAACGCGCTCCATGTCCTGAAGAGCGATCTCGCTCAGGGCGAGCAGCGCCGCCTGCGGCGAGTCGAGGCGCTCGAGCAGCTGCGCGAGACGCTCAACCTCGAGTCCTTGCCGCTCCGGATCGAGTGCTTCGACATCTCGACCGCGATGGGGCAGGACAACGTCGGCTCGATGGTCGTCTTCCAGGACGGCCTCCCGAAGAAGGCGCACTACCGGAAGTTCGGGATCCGCGGCCAGGCGGGGATGGACGACTTCGCCGCGATGGGGGAGATGGTCTCGCGGCGCTTTGCGCGGCTCGCGGCCGGGCCGACGCAGGACGACTACGACGAGTCATTTGCCGCGACTCCGAACCTCGTCGTGGTGGACGGCGGCAAGGGTCAGCTCGCCGCGGCGCTGGCGGCGATGCAGGCGTTCGACCTGCCGCGCGTCGCGGTGATCGCGCTGGCGAAGCGCGAAGAGGAGGTCTTCGTGCCAGGCCAGTCGCGGCCGGTCGTCTTGTCGCGCCACGATCCCGGCCTGCAGCTCCTACAGCGGATCCGAGACGAGGCACACCGCTTCGCCGTCGGCTTCCACCGCCAGCGCCGGGAGTCGCGCGGCTTCTCCTCGCTGTTCGACGAGCTCGAGGGAGTAGGGCCGGCGCGGCGGCGCGCCTTGCTCAACCACTTCGGTTCGGTCGACGCGATGGTCGCCGCATCATCCGAAGAGCTCGAGGGCGTCCCGGGCGTGCCCGCGAAGGTCGCGCGGCAGGTCTACGCCCAGCTGCACAAGACCGGCCGCGGCTGAGCTAGGAGTCGTCGCGCAGGAACCCGTAGCGGTAGTCATGCGGCGGCACGAACGTTTCCTTGATCGTGCGCGGGCTGACCCAGCGGATCAGGTTCCACATCGAGCCGGCCTTGTCGTTCGTGCCGGACGCGCGCGCGCCGCCGAACGGCTGCTGGCCGACGACAGCTCCCGTCGGCTTGTCGTTGACGTAGAAATTTCCGGCTGCGTACCGGAGCCGGTCGCGGGTCTTGTCGATCGCGTCGAGGTCGCGCGCGAAGACGGCGCCGGTGAGGCCGTAGCTGGTCCCCTTGTCGACGAGGTCGAGCGTCTCGTCGTAGCGGGAGTCGTCGTAGACGAAGGCGGTGACGACCGGCCCGAACAACTCCTCCTGCATCGTCCGGAAGGCCGGGTCGGATGTCTCGATCACGGTCGGTTGGACGAACCAGCCGTCGCTGTCGTCGTAGCCGCCGCCGGCCACGATCGAGGCGGAGCCGGAAGCCTTCGCCTCTTCGATCGCCTCCTTCTGCGTCGCGAAGGAGCCCGCGTCGATCACCGCGCCGACGAAGTTCGTGAAGTCGGCGACGTCGCCCATCTTCATCGAGCCGATCTCGTCCGCGACCTGCTCGCGGATCTGCGGCCAGAGGCTGGCGGGCGCGAAGACGCGGGAGGCGGCGGAGCACTTCTGGCCCTGGTACTCGAACGAGCCGCGAAGGATCGCGGTGGCGACAGCCTCGGCGTCGGCGCTCGGGTGGGCGACGATGAAGTCCTTGCCGCCTGTCTCGCCGACGATGCGCGGGTAGTTGCGATAGCGGGCGATGTTGTCGCCGACGGCCTTCCACATCCCCTGGAAGACGGGTGTCGAGCCGGTGAAGTGGATGCCGGCGAGGTGCTCGCTTGCGAGCGCGGGGTCGCCGACCGCGGCGCCGGAGCCGTAGACGAGGTTGATCACGCCGGGCGGCAGGCCGGCTGCCTCGAAGAGCTTCATCAGGAAGTGGGCGCTGACGGCGGAGGTCGAGGCGGGCTTCCAGACGACGGTGTTGCCCATGAGCGCGACGGAGGTCGGGAGGTTGCCGGCGATGGACGTGAAGTTGAACGGCGTGACGGCGAAGACGAAGCCCTCGAGGGGGCGGTACTCCAGCCGGTTCCAGACGCCCGGCGAGGAGATCGGCTGCTCGGCGTAGATGCGCGTCAGGTACTCGACGTTGAAGCGCCAGAAGTCGATCAGCTCGCAGGCGGCGTCGATCTCGGCCTGGTGGGAGGTCTTCGACTGGCCGAGCATCGTCGCGGCGTTGAGGGTTTGGCGCCACGGGCCGGCGAGGAGCTCGGAAGCGCGGAGGAAGATGGCGGCGCGGTCCTCCCACGGCGTGCGCGACCAGTCCTCCCAGGCCACGGCGGCGGCGGCGATCGCGCGCTCGACCTCGGGGCCTGCTCCCTTGTGGACGTCTGCGAGGACGTGGCTGCGCCGGTGCGGCATGACAGCCTCGAAGGTGTCGCCGGTGCGAACCTCCTCGCCGCCGATCACGAGCGGGAGGTCGAGGCGCTCGTCGGAGAGCTCGACGAGGCGGCCGCGGAGCTCGTCGCGCTCGGGGCTGCCGGGCTCGTAGCCCTTGACCGGTTCGTTGTAGGGCTCGGGGACGCGGAAGATGCCGTGGGAGCTCATTGAGGCGATTCTAGGATTGTCAGTCGTGCCTGTGGTGCAGAGGAGCTACGAGATCGAAGGCTGGGGGACCGGTGAACTGGTCGTCGCGGACGAGCTCGTCGTCTGGCACGAGCTGCCTTGGCCGCGGGCGCGCGTCTCCGAGGACCCGTCCCAATCCCCCGCCCATCCGGGGCTAGGGGCAGTCGTAGCACGGAAACCGTCACGCCGAGCGAACGGCTTCGTCGAAGAAGTGATCGTTCTGCTGCGCCGCTACTTCGCCGGCGAACCGCCCGTGCTCGAGGACGTCCCTGTCGACCTCGAGTACGAGACGTCCTTCCTCCACGGTTGCGCGACCGCGCTCCGCAACGTGCCGCGCGGCGAGGTCGTCACGTACGGCGAGCTCGCTGCTCTAGCAGGCGCGCCCGGCGCCGCGCGCGCCGCCGGCAGCTTCTGCGCCCGCAACCGGCTCGGCCTCTTCGTCCCGTGCCACCGCGTCGTCGGCGCCGGCGACCTCGGCTCCTACGGCAGTCACGGCGTCGCCTACAAGCGCAGGCTCCTCGCGCTCGAGGGATACCCCGGTGCTCTCTGACGACCTGCGCGAGGAGCTCGCTGCGATCGCGCCCGCCCGCGAGTGCGACCGGTTCGCCGAGCTCTCCGGCCTCTTCCACGTCGCCGGCCACGCGCACCTCCGCGGCCGCGGCAGCGTCGACGTCCACCTCGACGTGTCGAGCTCGATCGTCGCCCGCCGCGCGTTCGCGCTCCTGCGCGCCCTAGGCGCGACCTCCGAGATCCGCACTTACCGCCGCACCGCCTTCGACCATGCGACGCGCTACCAACTGCACGTCGAGGGATCCGCCACCGCGTACGAGACGCTGCACCGCGCCGGAGTCCTCGATCGCGCGCACCGCCCCCTCGACCACCCGCCGCGCCGCGTTGTCCAACGCCGCTGTTGCGAGGCCGCCTACCTGCGCGGCGCCCTGCTCGGAGCGGGCAGCCTGAGCGGGCCGCGCGACGCCCACCTCGAGATCCGCACCGGCGCGCTGGACGGCGCCAACTTCCTCGCCGGCCTCGCTGCCCGCCTCGGCGCGGAGCTCCATGTGCAGGAACGCGAGACGCACGCGTCCGCCTACGCGAAGGGAACGGAGGCGATCGCCGACGTCCTCGTCGCCGCCGGCGCCGTCGACGTCGTGCTCGCGCTCGAGGAGCAGGCCGTCCTCGCGGCAACGCGTGCCGACGCCAACCGGCTCGCCAACGCCGACCACGCGAACCTTGTCCGCACGAGCCGCGCCGCGCACGCGCAGTTGGAGGCCCTTCGCCGCCTCGACGTCGACGCGCTCCCCGACGATCTGCGTGAGATCGCCCTCCTCCGGCTCCGGCATCCGACCGCCTCCACCGCCGAGCTCGCACGCCGCTGCAAGCCCGGCCTGACGAAGGCGAGCGCCTACCGGCGCCTCCGCCGTTTGCAGGAACTATCCAAGTTCTGAGCTCGTGTCATATGTGTTGAAAGTCTTCTAGCGCGGCAACACGAGCGTCGTATACTCGGCCGGGCGGGTCCGTGCTCGTCCGGCGGCGGATACAGACCCCGTCTGTCGCCAGGTCTCGAGCGGGGGTGAAGGGCCGGGAGGGTCGTCCTCGGAGCTTCCCGGTCCGCCCGCCTTGCGCCAAACCCCGCCGACCCTGCGGAAAGGTGCCGATTTCGTCGGCAGCCGCCCGGCTAGACTCGATACGAAAGCGACACGTCCGCGACAACAAAAGGGGATCGAGACGATGGCGAAGATCAGGGTCGGGATCAACGGCTTTGGCCGCATCGGCCGCAACTTCCTCCGCGCCCAGCTGCAGCGCGGCGGCGACTTCGAGATCGTCGCGGCCAACGACATCGGCGACACACGCACGATGGCGCACCTCCTCAAGCACGACTCCGTGCTCGGGGCGCTCGATGTACCCGTCGAGGCGGGCGACGACTTCATCCGCGTCGGCGGCCACGAGATCAAGTTCGTCTCCGAGCGGGACCCCGCCAATCTGCCGTGGGGAGAGCTCGGCGTTGACGTCGCGATCGAGTCCACCGGCCTCTTCACGAAGCGCGAGGGCGCCGAGAAGCACCTGCAGGCAGGCGCGCGCAAGGTCGTCATCTCCGCGCCCGCGACCGACCCCGACCTCACCGTCGTCCTCGGCGTCAACGACCGCGAGTACGACCCGGAGAAGCACAACATCATCTCCAATGCCTCCTGCACGACGAACTGCGTCGCGCCGCTCGCAAAGCTCCTGCACGAGGCGTACACGATCG
>PMOB01000020.1 GCA_003161615.1 Actinomycetota bacterium | reverse complement strand
CAGCATCTTGTATCGGACCGGAAAGCGAAAGTCGCCTGCGCGCGCCTCGCGGGCTGGTTCGGCTAGCTCGCTTCAACGAAGCGGTGCTTGCAGTGGTCGGAGCAGAACCAGTACGTCACGCCGTCCCGCTCGAGCATCGCGGCCGTTGTTCGTGATCCGGGTCAGCGGAGCGAGCCGGCTCCGCGAGCCTCCCGCGAGGATCACGCCCTTCATCGCCGCGCGAGCCTAGCTAGAGCTCAACGCGCCGGAACGCCTCCGGATCGCGCTTCTGCGGACGGTTCCGCACCCGGCGAAGCGCCGAGACAAGCCCCCGGGGAAGACGACGCCGGACGAACCCAGCCACTCCACGGCGCGCCAGCGGTCTCGCGCGAGGCCAGCCCGCGTACCAATCCAGCGCGTAGTCCGCCTGGACGACCGGCTCGCGCCGATCCGAGGTCTTGCGCGCGAGCGTGTAGAGAAGCGCAGGCCGGCCGCGGCCGAGCAGCACTGGACGGCCGAGCATCCACGGATCGGCGACCTCGTACCAGGAACCACCGACGTCCTCCTTGTAGAGGACGCACGCCACGTCCAGCCCATGCGCGGGCAAGACCCGCCAGTAGAACTCCGGCGAGAACTGGTAGAAGCCATGCCCGAAGTAGTTGTTCCCTGGATTCCAGAGAAGCGCGTGGCCCCCTGGCTCGAGCAGGCGAGCCACGCTCTCGAGGGCGACCGGCACGTTGAAGACGTGCTCCATCGTTCCCCCGTCGACGAGGGCGGTGAAGCGGCCCCGCAACTCGTCCGGTAAAGGCTCGTTGAGATTGTGAACGAGTTCCGCGCCCTCCGAGGCGGACATGTCCATGGAGGCGATCTCCTGGGCTCCGAGCGCTTCGAAGAGCGGCTCCGCCCAGCCGGTGGCGAGGACGACTTCGGGGTCAAGTGCAACGCCCGTACCGCTCACATGTGACCAGCAGCTCGTCGGCCCTCAGCTCCAGCCTCTGTCGGCCGAGCATCACAGTTCGCTCGAAAGACGCACCGCGCCGCTGTGCTTCAAGGACGAATCGCAGTCCCCGATCGGTCAGACCCACGGACGGCATCTTTCCACGCTGGTACTGGACGCGCCTTCTTGCCTGCGACCTCCGGCCGAGCGCATCGGAGGTCGCGAGCCGCGAGGATCACGCCCTTCAGCGCCGCCCGATCGAAGCGAGAGGCCGCGGTGCGCGTTCACCCGCCGCTGCCCGGTGTCAAGATCGGTGCGTGTCGGACGGTCTCTCGAGGCGGTTGCCGGATCTGCGGATGCTCGCGCGCGTTCGGCGGCGTTGCCGGTCGCTGCTCGGGCGGCCGGCGACGGACTTCGACGACATCGGCGGCGGCCTGGTCATGGGCGAGCACAGCTACTCCCGGCCCCGTGTTCGCTGGCACTGGGGAGACAACGCGTCTGTGCGCGTCGGCCGCTACTCGTCGATCGCAGACGACGTGGAGATGCTCATCGGCGGCGGCCACCCGACCGGCTGGGTCAGCACGTTCCCCTTCCGCGCGCGGCTCGGGCTGGAGGGCGCGTACACCGACGGCTCCCCGGAGCCGGAGAGCGACATCGTGGTCGGGAACGACGTCTGGATCGGCAACGGCGTGCGGATTCTCCCCGGCGTGCAGATCGGGGACGGCGCCGTCGTGGGAGCGCATGCGGTCGTAGCGGGTGACGTCAGGCCCTACGCGATCGTGGTCGGGAACCCGGCGCGAGAGGTGCGGCGCCGGTTCAGCGACGACCAGGTCGAACGCCTCCTGCGGCTGCGCTGGTGGGACTGGCCGCACGAGCAGGTGCTCGAGGCGGTTCCGCTCCTCAGCTCGGACCGCGTCGACGAGTTCCTCGACCGGTACGACACGCAGTGAGCGGCCGCGGCGGCGCCGAGCGGACCCTCCGGCGGATCTGGCGGATCGGCAGGAAGGCGCTCCCGCCCCCCATCGTTCGTGCAGTCACCGAGAGCAGGCTGCCGCGAGCGACCGTCCCCGCTTTCTCGACCGCGAACCCTGCGCGGTTCGCAGCCTGCGAGCTTCTCGGCGGGCGCCGGCTGCGCCGGCACGAGCTGCGCGGCGGCTGGTCGTTCTGCCTCCACCACGGCACGGGCGACGCGTCGGTCGTGGCGGAGGTCTTCCGCAAGCAGTACTACCGGCTCCCGGCTGCGATGGAGGCTGAGCTGGCCGGGCTGGCGCGTCCCGTTCGTGTCGTCGATCTCGGCGCCCACGTCGGGCTGTTCGGGATCTGGATCGCGCAGCGGTTCCCGACGGCGGAGATCGTCTCGTTCGAGCCGGACCCGGAGAACTTCCGGGCGCTCGAGTGCACGATCGCGGCGAACCGCTCGCGCACGAGCAGCTGGGAGACGATCCAGGCCTGCGCCGCGCCCGCGGACGGCTCCGTTTTGTTTGCGACAGGGATGTCGTCCAGCTCGCGCGTTCTCGAGCCCGGCGCGCCCTCCGGGTACGTCGCCGAGGCGCGCGACGTGTTCGCCTGCCTCGATCGAGTCGACGTGCTCAAGATCGACATCGAAGGATCGGAGTGGGCGATCCTCGGCGATGCGCGGTTCGGTGGCCTCTCCCCCGCGATCCTCTTCCTCGAATATCACCGGCACCTCTGTCCGGCGGACGATCCACGCGGCCACGCGACCGAGCTGCTGCGGACTGCCGGCTACGAGACGTCGGAGGTGTTCGTCGCGCCGGACGCCGGGTTGCTCGCCGCCGTCCCACGCCGCCAGTAGACGCCGGTCCAGTCAACCGTCTCGAGCGGCTCCTCGATCGCCTCGGACTGCCTGAAGTCGTCCACGGCCTGCCGGCAGGACGGGATCGCGTAGTCGTCCACGATCAGGAATCCACCCGGCGCGAGTCGTGGGTACAGGTTCACGAGCGCGTCCATGGTCGACTCGTACATGTCCCCGTCGAGCCGCACGACCGCCCAGCTCTCTGCCGTGAGAGCGGGAAGCGTGTCGCGGAACCAGCCCTCCACGAAGCGCACCTGGTCGTCGAGCAGCCCGTATCGGACGAAGTTCGCCTTCACCTCGTCGAGCGAGACCGCCAGATAGTCGGCCGTGTGCCAGTCCGCGCCCCGGTCGGCCGGGTAGGCGGAGCTCGGCTCGGGCAGGCCTCGGAACGAGTCCGCAACCCAGACGGTGCGGTCGGTGACGCCGTTCGCCTCGAGCACGCCGCGCATGAGGATCGACGCGCCCCCGCGCCACACGCCGGCCTCGATCAGGTCGCCGGGCACACCATCCGCGAGCACCGTCTCGACGCAGCGCCGGAGGCTGTTGAGCCGCTCGACGCCGATCATCGTGTGGGCGAAGAGCGGCCAGGTGCGGCCCTCCCTCTGCAGGCGCTCCTGCTCGGGGAGGATCCGGACAGGCACCAGCCCGCGGCGGCGAAGAAGCCGGAGCAGGAGCCGGCGGATCCGGCTCCTCGGCGGATAGCCGACGGCGTCGGCGCCGGCGTAGAGCGTGTGCGTCAAGCTCCGCTCGAGGAGGTCGAGGTAGCGGGTTCGTATTTCCGGGTCGGACAATTCCGCGCGATACTACGGTGGTGAGGGCGACCGCAAGTCGGTCGGGGGGCAGGAGTGGCGCGTCTCCGCGCGTCGTCATCGCGCACGATTTCGCAGAGACCTTCGGCGGCGCCGAGCGCATCTTGAGCGCCACGGCGGCAACCTTCCCGGACGCGCCGGTCTGGGCGTTCCTCGGACGGCGCGAGGTGCTGGAGCGGGTCGGCGTCGCGGACCGAGCGCGGACGCTGTTCCGCGAGAACGAGATGCTTCTCCGCCGCTACCGCCTGCTCGCGCCGTTCTATCCGACGATTACGAGGGTTCGGCGGCTGCCGGTCGCCGACGTCCTGCTGACGTCGAGCTACGCCTTCGCGCACGGTTTCCGCACCCGGAACGACGCGCCGCAGGTCTGTTACTGCCTCAGCCCACTGCGGTTTGCCTGGTCGATGACCGAGGTGTACGCGGAGTGGCTCGACCTCGGGCGCGCGCGCACGTTGGCGTTCCGGCTGCTCGCCGCCATGATGCGGCGCGCCGACCGCCGTGCGGCCGCCGGCGTCAACCAGTACATCGCGGAGTCTCACCACGTCGCCGACCAGATCCGCCGCGCCTACGGCCGGGAGGCGCAGGTGCTCCATCCACCGGTCGACACCGAGCGCTTCCGCCCTTCGCCAGACGCCGGCCATGACGGCTACTACCTCTTCTGCGGCCGCCTGGTCGAACCGTACAAGCGGCCGGGGATGGTTCTCGACGCCTTCCGGTCTCTCCCCCACCGGCTCGTCGTCGCGGGAGACGGCCCCGCCTACCGGCAGCTGAAGGAGCGTGCCGGCAAGAACGTCGAGTTCGTCGGGCAGCTCGGTGACAACGAGCTCTTGCCGCTGATGCAGCGCTGCGCGGCGACGATCTTTCCGAGCTCGGACGACTTCGGACTCGTCCCGCTCGAGACGATGGCCTGCGGCCGTCCGGTGGTCGCGTTCGCAGGCGGGGGCGCGCTCGAGACGATGGCCCCCGGGGCGACCGGCGTCTTCTTCCACGACCCGACCGCCTCCTCCCTCCGTTCGACACTGGAAGCGTTCGACCCGGACGCGTTCGACAGCGACGCGATCCGCAGGCATGCCGAAGGCTGGAGCCTCGACCAGTTCCAGGATCGGCTGCGCCTCATCGTCGAGACGGTCGCGGCGACCGGCCGCGAGCGCGCATCAGTCCACGCGCGCGGCGACCTCGAGCCAGAGCGCGACGCCGTGGGTCTCGGCACCCTTCAGCTCGCGCCGGTCCCAAAGGTCGCGCAGCTCCCGGCGAGCGGTATCGCGCTTGCTGACGTAGTCGGCAGCGAGAGCGGGGCGTAGCCAGCCCGGCCCGGCGAGCAGGAGCGCGCCGAGCAGGTACTGCTCCGAGTAGTGACGGCCGGCGACGCCGGCCGGGTAGTCGTCCGGGAGATACACGTCGTGGACGCCGACGAGGACGCCCGGAGCGAGCGCGGGCAGGAGCTCGAGGACGAACACCGTCGCGTCCGAGCCGGTGAACACGCGATGGGAGCCGTCGACGAAGACGACGTCGCCGCTCTCGAGCTGCCCGAACAGCGCCGGATCCGCGGTCTCGAGCGGCCGACGGACGACCAGGTCGCAGAGCGAGTCGACGTCGCTGCGCGGCCGCGGGTCGATCGACACGAGCCGCGTCGAGAGGCCGCCGTCGTCGATCGCGCGTCTCGCCCAGCGGGTCGAGCTTCCCGAGCCGATCTCGACGTATGTCCGGGGCGCGCGCGACCTGATGAAGGCGTAGAGCGCGGCCGCGTCGAGCCCCGGCAGGAAGCCGTTGTCCCAGGACGGCGTGCGCTCGTCGTCCGCGTGCACGGGGACACGGGCCAGGGCGTCCGTGAACGAGGCGATCGTGCGCAGCGAGCGGACGTACTCCTCCTCGCCGGCGGCGATCGCGTCAAACATCCGCCCCCGCTCGCGCGAGACCGCGGCCGTGCGCGCGCTCGCGGGGTAGTCGAGGACGACGTACTCGCCGAGCCGCCCCACCCGGGCGAGCGCGACCGCACCGCGGTTCACCCCGTCGCGGAGCTGTCGTGCCAGCCGGCGGGACACCCGTCTCACCCGCTGCGCCCGGCGCGGACTGTGGCTCCCGCCGGTACGTCGAAGTCGACCAGCGCGCCGGCTCCGATCAGGCTGCGCGCACCGACCTCGACCGGCCCGAAGATCATCGCCTGCGTGCAGACGATCACTCCGTCGCCAATCGTGGGAACGCCCGGCTTCCCGACGTTCACGCCGATCGTCACGTTGTGGGCGATCGTTACGCGGCTCCCGATCCGCACGCCACGGCCGATCACGATGCCGATGGGGTGCGGCAGGATCAGGCCGGGGCCGATCGACGACCGGTGGACGATGTCGGAGGAGTGCTTCCACACGAGGAGGTTGCGCCAGAACCAGTGCGACCAGCGGGGGCACCCGTTCGCGAGCCGGATGAGCACGGTGGCATGCAGCGAGGGGTTCAGGAGCAGACGCGGCACGAGCAGCAACCGCCGCCGGAGGGCGCCGTCGCCTCTCAGCTCGGAGAAGGCACGGTAGTCGCTGAGGATCAGGGCGAAGAGACCGTCGGCAGGCATCGCGTGTGGCCATGTTTGCACCACTTGCCGTGCGTTAGGTAACGCGCGACGATAGCTCCGGATGTCCCACGGGTCGCCGATCGACGGGCCGGAGATCGGCGTCACCGCTCCCGGCACGCGCGTGGGGACGAGCCGCCGCGTCCTGACCAACACATTGCTGCTCGCCGCCGGAGACCTCGTCTCCAAGCTCGGCCTGCTCGTCCTCTACGCGGTGATCGCTCGCTCGCTCGGGAAGGAGACGTTCGGGGACTACACGCTCGTCGTCTCGCTCGCGTACTTCGTGCGTGCGGCGACCCTGGGCGTCGACCTCATCCTCAGCCGGGAAGCCGCCCGCGACCCGGAGCGCGTGCACGGGCTGTTCTGGGAGGCGACGGTGTTCAAGCTCGGCGCTGGCTGTGCCGTCCTCGGCGGGGTCGTCGCGTTTACCGCCGGCCGCGGCTACTCGGGGACGGTCGTCTGGGCGGTCGCGCTGATCGGAGCCTCCAACCTCGTCGACCTAGTTGGGCTGTCGGCCCACGCGGTGTTGCGCGGCCGCGAGCTGATGGGGCCGCCGGCGAAGGCTCTCGCCCTCGAGACGACGATCGTCGCCGCAGCGGGGACGATTCTTCTCGTCGTCTTCGGCGCCGGCCTGGTGGCGCTCGGCGTCGTCTACCTCGTGGCGTCATTCGTGGCGCTGCTCTACATCGGCGTGGCGGCCGCCCGACGCGGGATCCGGCCGCGACTGCGGGGATCGACTCGAGGTGTCGGCTGGCTCGCGCGCGTCGCGATCCCGACGGCGGTGGCGGCGTTCCTCGGCGCCGGGCTCGCGCGGCTCGACGCGGTGATCCTCTCGGCGATGACCGGCGACGCCGGCGTCGTCGGCCTCTACGGCGGCGCCTACCGCATCTTCGAGGCGACGTTCTTCCTGAACTGGGCTCTCGGCGCCGCGGTCTACCCGCTGCTGTCGAGAACACGGAGGCAGACCCGGTCGCTCGGCTCGGTGTTCGAGCTTTCGTGCGCCGCAATCTGCGGGCTCACGTTCCCGTTCGCCGGCGCGATGCTGTTCTTCGGGCCGCTGATCCTGACGACGTTGCTGGGGTCGTCGTTCGCCGGCGGAGGCGAGGCGACGAGGATCCTCGCCGGCGCGACGGCGACCTACGGGCTCTTCACCGTCGCCGCCCTCACGATCGTCGGGCAGAACCGCGAGCGCGTCTTCGCGTGGGTGGGTGGGATCGCTCTCGCGGTCAACGTGACTCTCGACGTGACCCTGATCCCGTCGTTCAGCCTGAACGGAGCGGCCGTCGCGATGACGGTCGCGCAGACGCTCGCGACTGCCATCACCCTGTGGGTCGCGTTGCGCGAGACCGGCCGCGTCTCGGTCGGACGGGCGCTGGCGGCGCCGCTCGGCGGGCTGGCGGGGATGGGTGCCGTCGCGCTCGCGCTCGGGACGGGCGGCGCCGGGCTGCTCGTGTCGATACCGGCCTACGCCGTCTGCTTCCTCGTGGTCGAGCGCCTGCTCTATCCCGGCGATCTGCGCCTGCTGCTCGGCGCTGCGCGCCTCCGCCCGGCGGCGACCTAGCCCCGCGCCTGAAGCTCGTCGACGAGTACCCGATACGCCGCTTCCGCCTGGGGAAGGAAACGGTGGGCGGCGAGCGCTTTCCGCACTTCCGGCTTGAGCCGCTCTTTGTATTCGGTCGGCACGGTCACGTGGGCGGGACGCGCGTTCATCGCGGCCTGGTCGCGCTCGAGCAGCTCGACGATCTCCTGCTTGGCGGCTGCGTCGAACGGGTCGGTGTCGAAGTTCGTGCCGCAGAAGTCGTTGAGGCGCCTCGCGATCACGGCGGGGTCGTCGAGCACCTCTTCGAACGTGCAGAGGGCGATCCGGTCTCGCAGCCGGGCGATCCGCCGGTAGTAGTCGATGTAGACGCGGAAGGCGAGGTCGTGGGAGAGGTCGTTCTCGCCGGCGATCACGAGCGAGGTCAGTGTGGACAGCGGGTCGCGCAGGAGCACGACGCAGGGAACTTCGAGGCGCACCGCGCGGGCGACCTGCTCTGGTAGATGCATGTGGTGGGCGAGCCGCACGTTCGGGTTCCGGCGAAGGAACGCCGTGCCGCCGAAGGTGTTCGCCGAGCGAGGCAGCGCGTCGATGCAGGCGTCCATCCCCTTCTCGACCATTACGCGGGCGTACGGGGCCGGCGCGAAGCGCAGCAGCGGGTAGGTCGCCGTGTGGCTGCCGAGGACGTACCGCGTCGCGAACCAGGCGTTCCTGAGGGTGCGCGGACGGCTCATCCGCGCGAAGCGACGCGAGCGCGGCGCGCGCAGCCATCCCGCTTGGACGCTCGTGTCCCGGCGCAGCGCCCGCTTCACAACCCACCGCGACCCGTGCGCGAGGAGCTGCGTGACCCGGTCGAGCGCCAGACGCGTCGGCCCGAGCTGTTCTCGCGCAACCCGGCGGCTGGCCTCGATTCTGCTCTGCATGCCGTGGTCGGCGTACGCCTGCGCTGCCGAGCGGCCGCCTAGGTGCACGACCTGCGCGACGTCGCCGGCGGACACAACCGGAACTCCAGCCCGTCGGGCTCTGAGGGATAGATCGAGATCCTCGCCGTACTGGAAGTAGCGCTCGTCGAACGGGCCGAGATCGAGCAGCAGCTCCCGTCGGGCGACGATGCATGCCCCCGAGATCCACCCCACGGAGAGGCGCTGCGGGAAGCGCCAGGGCTCGCAGCGGACGCGGAGGCTTTGCGGCATCAGGGCGCCGGGCCAAAGCGCGAGGAGCAACGACTCCCAGCCGCCGAGCGGCGGGCGGGCGCCGATCTGCGGCGTGCCGTCCTCGTTGAGGAGCAGCGGAGCGAAGATCGCGCGCTCGCCCAGAGCGAGCTCGCCGAGCGCGTAGAGCGAGTCGTCGACCATGACCGTGTCCGGGTTCAGGAGGCAGACGACGTCGGTCCGGGCTTCCCGGACGCCGATGTTGCACGCGGCGCCGAAGCCGGCGTTCTCGGGCAGGGAGATCACCGTGGCGGCGGGGGCTCGCGAGCGGATGACCTCGCCGGTGCCGTCGCTGGAGGCGTTGTCGACGAAGAGGAGCTCGCAGCGATCGCCGAGGTGCAGCTCGACGCTGTCCACGAGCGCGGGAATCTCGGCGGCCGAGTTCCACGTCACGACGATGGCGGTGAAGCGGGGCAAGCTCAGGCCGCGGGCCGTCCGGCCGCGTCCAGGTAGGTCTCCTTCATGCGCTCGACGGCGTTGTCGAGCCGGAACGCCTCGACGCGGCGGCGCCCGCAGCCGGCGAGCCGCGCACTCGCCTCGGAGTCGTCGAGCAACTCGACGATCGCGTCGGCGAGCGCCGCGCGGTCACCGGTCTCGACCAGGCGGGCACACGAGTCGAGCACCTCGACGAGCGCCGGCTCGGCGTAGCCCGCCACCGGGGTGCCGACGCTCATCGCCTCGAGCGCCACGAGGCCGCAGCCCTCCCTCCAGCCGCTCCTCCGGTCGGGCTGGCTCGGAATCACGAGCAGATCGCAGCCGGCGATGATCGTCACTGCGTCCGGGCGAAAGCCGAGGAGGTGCACGAACGGCGCCGCGGTGTGTGCGTGCACGAGGTGTTCGTATTCCGGCTTGTGGGGGTCGGCGCCGCCGACGAGGATGAGACGGATCTCGGGGACGCGCTCTTGCAGCGCCGGCGCGATCTCCAGCAGTTCGAGCTGTCCCTTGCCCGGGTGGAGGCGCCCGACGAGCGCGACCAGGCGGCTCGCCTCCGGCGCTTCAAGCTCGCGCAGCAGCGCGGCCCGCGCCTGGGGCCGGTCGATCGCATACGGAGGAATGCCGTTTGGAACCACGCGGCTCCGGACGCGGGCTGCCCCCGCGAACGACCCGAGCGCGGCCGAGGAGACACCGACGACGACCTCGCAACGCCGGGCGAGCCAGCGGCCGAGCCTCCCCTCGCGGGCCGAATCGTGCTTGTGCCAGAGGACGCGCGTGGGCGTGCCCGCCGCGGCGAGCGTCGCGAGCAACGCGGCCTTGGGGCCGTTGGCGTGGACGAGCCGGATCGAGCCGCGGCGGAAGATCCGGTGCAGCCGCAGAACCGCCGCGGGCCAATCCGAGCGTCCGGAGCAAGGGACGACCGTCGGCGCCAAGCCGTCCGCGCGAAGCCTGCCCATCAAGGGTCCGTCCCCCAGCACCACGACCTCCCCGACCCACTCCGGCCCGAGACGCGCGAGCAGCGATCCCAGATAGAGCTCGGCTCCTCCCAGCTGCGCGTCGGACGAAACGAAGCAGAGCGAGACGGAGGAGCGGACGGGCTCGGCCACGGCCCGAAGCTATAACGTACGGGCCGCGTGGCGAACGACGGACCGCTGGAGAGGACGCCTCCGCCGGCGCAGCGCCTGCGGCGATTTGCGACCGCCCTCGGCATCCGCAAGGCGTTGAAGGCGCTCGTCGGGACGCTCGGGTTCGATCTCGTCAAGCGCCACCCGTACAGCCCCGTTCCCGATGTCGGATCGCTGCACGAGGACGTCTGGACTCGCCGCTCGGCACTCGGAGGCCTGCAGCTCGATCCCGAGGCGCAGCTCGCGTTCATCGAGGGCCGCCTGGCGCCGCACATCGCAGCGTGGTCACCGCCGCGGGGCCGGACGGCCACGCTGAACGACTTCTTCCTCGACAACGGGACGTACGGCCCGGTGGACGCGGAACTGCTCTACGCGATGATCCGCGAGGCAAGGCCGGCCCGGGTGCTCGAGATCGGCTCGGGCTTCTCGAGCCTCGTGATCGGCGAGGCGCTCGCCGCGAACCGGGCGGACGGCGCAGCCGGACGGCACGAGATCGTCGATCCGTTTCCCGCCTCGTGCTGCTACGAGATGGGCGGCGCAGACGCGCTGCGCGAGGTGGCCGAGCTGAAGGAGATCTCGGCGACCGAGGTGCCACTCGAAAGCTTCGAGACGCTGGCCGCAGGCGACATCCTGTTCGTCGACTCGACCCACACGGTGAAGGTGGGAGGCGACGTGAACTGGCTCGTGCTCGACGCCCTCCCCGTCCTGCAACCCGGCGTGCTCGTGCATTTCCACGACGTCTACCTACCGTGGGAATACCCCCGCGAGTCGGTCGAGCGGCACGAGCGGTACTGGGGCGAGCAGTACCTCCTGCAGGCGTTCCTCGCCTTCAACGAGCGGTTCGAGGTCGTCCTTGCGGCACAGCTGCTCACACGGGACTTCGGGCCGCGCCTCGCTAGGACGATCCCCAGCACCGAGGGCGCATCGCCGCTGGCGCTCTGGCTACGCCGCGTCGGCTGAGGGCGCGAGCAGCCCCGCAAGCTGCCCTGCCACGAAACCGCGCGCGTCCAGCTCCCGGTTCGCTTCGAACAGCGCGGCACCCCGCCGCTTCCGCTCCGCCGGATCCGTCAGGAGACGCACCGCCTCGGCCGTGAAGTCGGCGCCCGGCCCCTGGGAGGAGACCGGCAGGTAGCGGTCGATCCCGCCGACCGCCTCCGGCGAGCCGACCACGGGAACGCCGTGGCGGGCCGCGTCGAGGATTTTGACGCGGACGCCCCCGCCGATCCGAACCGGCGCCAGCAGGACGCCGGCCGAGCGCCAGAGCGCGTCGAGGTCGTCGACGAACCCGAGCAGCTCCACTCCCGCCACAGCACCCGTCCGTTCACGCGGCGCGGGCCGTCCCGCGACCAGGAGCCGCGCGCGCGGCGCCGCCCGCACGATCGACGGCCACACGGCGAGCAGCTCCGCGAACGCGTGCGCGTTCGCCGGGTTGGCGCGATCGCCGACAAACACAGCCACCGAATCGTCCAACCCGGCCGGACGCTCCGCCGGGGGAAGCACGAGCTCGAGCGTCCGTGGAACGCGTCCGGCGAGACCGGCGACCTCGTCCGCGTCGGCGGCGCTGAGCACGGCGACCTCGTCGGCGGCGCGCAGGCAGCGCCGCTCGTCGCGCTCCGTCCTCCGTGCTTCGAGCGCTGCGAAGGCGCGGTGACGCAAGACGCTCGACTCGAGGACGTCGACGAGGACGACGAGGCGGTCGGTGGGGGCCGTCCGGCCCGCGTCCAGTGCCGCCTGCGCCATGTAGACGCGCCGTGCGACGACGACGTCGGCAGCGACGATCTCGAGCGCCTCGACGAGCGCCCGCGGCGCGAACCGGCAGTGGATGAGGCTTCGCCTCCGGAGCGAGCTCGCGAGGAGGAGCCGTCCAAGCCGCAGCGGCGGCTTCGGCACCTCGACCAGATCGACAGGTGCGGTGCGGTTCGCGGGATGCTCGGCGAGCACGACTGCAGTGACGCTGCACGACTCCGCTGCCGCCTCGAGCAGCAGTCGCGTCAGCCGCGTCTCCCCGTCCTCGATCGCGCCGTAGGGCTGTTTCGAGACGACGAAGACGGCTCGTGTCACTTCGTCGCCTCGACGAAGTAGGCCGGCGCGAGCTCCCGCCGGTCGGTTCGGCAGAGCCACTCCTCGTACCCGATGTAGGCGGCGGTGGCGACGCGGGAGAAGAGCGCGTAGCCCGCTCCCGTGTAGGCAGGCTCGACGAGTCGCATCGACCACCCGTCCCCGAGCGCCTCGAGCAGGCGCTCCGCCGTGCACGCGTCGTACCGCGCGCGGAAGACCGCCTCGGAACGGCGCCTCTGCGTCGCCGCGAGGATCCGCCGGACGAGCGCACCGGGCAGCAGGCGATTCGCGATCGCGAACGGGGAGTTCGCACCCGCCGCCACCGCCAGCAGCGTGCCTCCATCCTTCAGATAGGCCTGGGCGTTCTCGAGGGTGCGGCTGGTCGAGCGGACGTGCTCGAGCGCGAAGAAGCTGACGACGAAGTCGAAGCGTCCCACGAGCGCGTCGACCTGCTCTTCCGCCGCGGCGACCACCGTCTCGTCGTAGCTCCCGGCGGCGGCGCGGGCGAGCTCCGCGGCGTCGACGTCGAGGCCCACGTAGTGGATGCCGGCGGGCCGGTCGGCGGGCGGCAGTGTCGGCCGTCGGCCTGCGCCGAGGTCGAGAACCGCGACGCCGGGCCGGAGCAGCTCGTCGAGGCGCCGCCGCAGACGGCGATCCCAGGCATCGGTCTCGTAGCGAGGGGGAAGCCGCCGGTGGCCCGCGTCCCAAATCGTCCGGAGGAGACCACTCGCCTCCGTCGAGATCGTGAACTCGTCCGCGGTCACGCGGGCATGGGATCCATGCCAAGCGCCGCCGGCGCGCGGTTCTCCGCCGTCGCGGGCTCGGGACGACCGACGCGAGCCGCCAGGGCGGCGAAAAGGATCACGGTCAGGAAGAACGCGTTGTCCGAGAAGGCGTAGTCGAAGATGCCGTCGACGCCGATGGCCAGGAACGAGGCCGAGAGCGCGACACCGAGCGCGCGCGTCCGCTCGTCCGGCGCTTTGAACGCCCGCACGAGCAGGCCGGCGAGCGCAAGCACGATCCACACGAGCGACGCCAGGCCCGGCAGGCCGAGCTCGGCCGCAACGGTGAGCGGCACGTCGTGGGCGTGCGTGTACGGCAGGCCGCCCGGCCCGACAGCGCCGTACTGGGGGGCGCGATCGACGAAGTTGTCGGCGCCGACGCCCCAGGGAAGGTTGTCCTCGATCATCCTCGGCGTCTCCCTCCACAGGGCGAGTCGCAGCTGCGCGGTGTACGTCTCCGTCGAGCTCACCGAGGCGACGCGGTCGCGGAGGGTGGCCATGTTCACCACTCCCGGCGCCGGGTTCAGACCGGTGAAGAGGACGACCGCAGCGAGGACGGCGGCAGCGATGCCGAAGCGGCGGAACGGCCGCCAGACCAGCGTCATCCAGGCGACGGCGACGGAGATCGCGAGAAACGCGCTCCTCGTCTCCGTGAGCGCCAGTGCGAGCAGCGAGACCGCGACGGCGACGAGCCCGAGCGCGCGATGCCAGGCTCTCGGGCCACGGACCACGTAGACGAGCTGCAGCGGAATCAGCATCGCGATGAAGACGCCGAGAAGCGTCGGCGCGGCGAACGAGCCCGTCGCACGGTCGCTGACGAAGCCGCCGAGATCGGATGCGAATTGCGCCTTCCCGCCCGTCTTCACGACGGCGACCGCCGCGACGATCGCTCCCGACGCGGCGAGGGCGGCGGCCAGCCGCTGCGTGCCGCCCGGGGCGGCGACGATCGCCAGGAAGAGGATGAAGAACGCGCTCCACATGACGAGCTCCTTCACGACCGCAAAGCGGTCGGAAGCGAAGAACAGGCCCGGCACGTGTGCGACGAGGAGCAGGACGAACGGCACTGTCAGGGGCGAGCGAAACGACCCTCCTCCTCTGCAGAGCCGGTGCAGCACGCAGCCGCCCGCGGCGATCAGCGCGATGCCTTCGGTCGGGCTGAGGCCGAACGCTCCCTGCCCGAAGCGAGCCGAGACGCTCTCGAGCGGGATGCAGAGCACCGCGAGGTAGACCGCGCCGAGCGGCCAGAGCAGGGCCAGCAGAACGACGCCCGCAGCGGCAAGGAGAACGAGCGGGACCAGCGGTCCGGTCTCGGCCCCCAGAACCGTGAGCGCACCCGCGAGAAGGCCGCCGGCGAGGACCGAGACGACGGCCGCTGCGCTAGCGCGTTCGCGCAACGGACGGCAACTTCCTCGTCAGCGCCTGCACCCTGAGCCAGCTCCGGCCCGCGGGTCGTGGAGCAGCGACGACGACGCCCGCAGGCGTGTCCGACAACCAGCCGAGCGCATCTCTCGCAGCCAGCGCCTCGGCCCGCTTCGTCGCTCCTAGCCGGACGCAGAACAACACGGCGTCGGCGGCGGCGGCGATCTGGAGCGTGCTGCTTGCCGGCAGCGGCGCCGCGTCGAAGACGACGACGTCGCACTCGGCCTGGAGAGCGTCGAGGAACGCGGGGAACCGCTCCGAGCCGATCGCCACAGCCACGCGCTCATCGGCGGCCGGGATCACCAGAAGTCCGCTCTCCCCTGTGCCGGCGGCGCCTTGACGGAGGCTCGGCCTGCCGGAGTCGCACTGGACGAGGATCGTGCGCTCACCGGCGGCTGCGCAGGCGCGTGCGTATCCCGCCGCGACCTGCGTCGTGCTGCTCGCCCCGAGCGGGCTCGCGACGACGACCGCCCGCAGCCGGTCCTCGCCGACGAGATGGCGCACTCGCGTCCGGAGGGTGCGGAACGGCTCGAGCTCTGCGGCGCCGGCGCGCGCACCCTTCACACCCTGCGCTGCCGGAATCTCGCCGACGAGCGGAAGGCGAAGCTCCTCTTCGACCTGCCGGCGGTCGAGCAGTGCGCCGCCGAGCGCGTTGAGGAGAAAGGCTGCGCCGATCCCGGCGATGACGCCAAGAATCACAGCCAGCACGATGTCGCGGGCCGGCTGTGGCGCCGACGGCTGCGCCGGCGCGGTCGCCGGGAGAACGATCAGTACGGGGTCGGCGACGCGGCTCAGCACGTCGAGGCGTCCGATCGCGGTGCGGTAGGCCTTCTTTGCGATCCGGTCGAGGCCACCTTTGCTCAGCGCAGCGGACAGCTCGGCCGACTCGTTCGCGTAGAGGCCTCGGTCATTCGTCGCTGCGAAGATCCGCGTCGCCACAGCGAACGCGTTCGCGACGCGCGCGGAGAACGCCGCGTTTCCTGTCGACGCGGTGATCTCGACGAGGTTCGAGTCCGGCTGGATCGTCGTGCTGACGTCGGCAGCGAGCTGGGCGGCACTGACGCGAGTGGCGAGAGCCGTCTTGGCGGCGGTCACCACCTCGGGGCGCGCGACGAGCCTGCTGTTGGCGGCGGCGGTCTGGCTCGGAGTGACGTCCGGGGGCAGCTGGACCCCGGGCGCGAAGAGGCTGATGTAGCGGGTCTGGAACTCGATCGACGCGGTCGCGTCGTACGACGGGCTGCGCACGGCCGCGTAGAGGCCGGCGATCGCCACCGCGAGCACGGTCGTGGCAACGATCGTCCACCGGCGCGCTCGGAGCACGCGCAGGTAGTCGTGAAGCGTGATCGTGTCGCGTGGCGTCCTCATTTGACCCGCCGCCCCGGTGCCGGCTGAGCGCGAACGCTACACCGCTCGCAGGGGCGAGCTCTAGTGAGGCCTAGAGTCTTCTGACCGCCGCAGCCGCTGATCGTGACGTGCGCCGGCTACCAAGCGGCGTCGCCGGCCGTGGGCCAGTCGAAGGCGACCTGATCGGCGTCGTAGAGCGAGCGGCGCTCCGCACGATCGGCCGCCGGCCGAGGCCGCGCCCGGTGTCGACGCCGCGTGGCCGCGCGGGCTCGTGAGTCGTCGCGTCGTTGATACAGGCGCACTGCCTGAGAGGCAACCAACGCCGTGAGCAGGCACAGGAGTCCGTGGATCATTCCGACGCCGAGCCAAGCGGCCGCCGCGACGAAGGCGAAAGCCGCCACCGCATATCGCTCGATCACCGATCTCAACATCACGCCTCCTGGCCGTAGCTACCCGAGACGGTGGAGTTCGCGGCGAGAGCGAAGCTTCCTTGCCGCGGGCGTTCTAGTGCCGCAAAGAGGCGATGAAGCGGAGGATGCGGCCGGCCACGGCGCGTGGCTGGGCGAGCATGGAGAGGTGGCCTGCGTGCGGGACGGTCTGGAGATTCACGTGGAGGGCGGCGGCGGTGGAGCGGCCGCTCGCGAGTGAGTCGACGGTGTCGTTGGCACCCCAGATCACCGTGCGTGGGACCCGTAGGTGCGCGAGTTCGGTGAGGGTGAGACCGGGGATGCCGCCGCCGAGAAGCTGCTTGAGGGCGCCGTCGGTTCCTTGCACACGGAAGGGGCGTTCGAACTGGGCAAGGGTTGCGTGATCGATGGGGAGAGGATTGGGGCCCCAGGCGTTACGGAGAACGCGACCGACAATCCAGTCGGAGCTGGTCACGAATCTGTAGAGGGCCGTGTAGTAGGGGTAGACGAGCAGGTCGGCGATCCAGCCGTGGTTGCCGCCGAAGGCGAGCGCGTCTCCGTCAAGGAGGACGACACCGGCAACGTTGCCCGGCTGCGCGAGCCCGGCAGCTGTTGCGACGCCGGCGCCCAGAGAGTGGCCGACGAGCACGGGACGCACGAGGCCGAGACGTCGTTCGAAACCGTTGAGGAGTTGGAGCCAACGGATCATCGTGTACGGGCCATGGCGTTGGCTGTAACCGAAGGGCGGTAGGTCGAGCGCGAAGACCCGGTGACCGGCGCGAGCGAGAATCGGGCCTACTTCGTGCCAGACCCAGGAAGGCTCGGCGGCTCCGCCGAGCAGCACTACCGGCGACCCTCGCTTGCCCCAGGCGCGGTAGGCAAGGAGCGTCCCATCGACCCGAACGAATGGGCCACCGTAAAGAGAGGTCGCAGGCTGCTCGCTGCCGTTTGTTGCCAGGTCGAATCCGATAGCCGTGAGCGTGAGAGCGGCGACCAGCACGAGCAAGCCCAGCGCGACCCGGCGACTCCAACGGCGAAGCCGACCACGACTCCGCCTGCGATCCTCAGCCGTGTCCACGCAATCCGCGATCGTATGCACGATTCGTTCTGCGGCCTTTCCGTGGCGCCACAGGTAGGAGGCAGCAACTAGCTAGTGGTGGGCAGGTGGTCGCGATACGCTGAGCTATGGCCCCCGAACAGGCTGAACCGGCGCCGGACGCGCCAAGGTCACTCGACCGGAGCCTGCTTAGCGGGTTGGTCGGCTTCGAGGCGTTCCTCTACGGGGCAGTCGCGATCCTGCTTGCGACAGCAGCAGTGCTCGTCCTCGTCGGCACCGTGCACGAGCTCGCGCACGCGATCTCAACAAGCGCCGGCGGGGTCGACACCGCGGTCACTGTTCTCGACCGGATCCTGCTCCTGCTCATCATCGCCGAGCTCGCCTACACGCTCCGCTTCGTCCTGCGCACACACAAGATTGCGGTTGAGCCCTTCCTCTTCATCGGCCTGATCGCCGTCGTCCGGCGAATCCTCATCGTCACCGCCCAGTTCGAACGACTTCCCTCAACTGGACGTCTGCTGACCAACTTCCTGCTCGAGCTGGGCCTTCTCGGCTTCCTCGCCCTCGCACTTGCCATCGCAGTCAGACTCATCCGGCACGCCGAATCATCCGCCGACTGAACTGCCCGCCAAGGAACGTCAGGAGACGGCGCTCGCCTGGGCCAGTGCTCGGGAATGTCCCCCGAAGGGGAATCCGCCTAGCCGTGCGAGAACGGGTACAGCTGCTCGCTGCGCGCCCACTGAGAACCGGCGACCTGCCCTCGCGTCAAGGTCGAGGTGATGATGAAAGGGATGCCACGCTCATCGTCGGCTTGGAAATAGAACCCCTCATAGCTCCAACCTTTCAGGTCGCTCCGGCCGCCATGCGGGTTGATTGCCTGCTCGATCGTGGCCATCGCGCGCGCGAGGCGTAGATAGTGCGTCGTCTCGACGCGGACGTAGGGCGCCAGCTGCCGGGGCTTGTAAAAGCGCACACTCGTAATCGTGAAGCCGTAGCGAGCGGCGGCGGAATGGAATCTCGCGAGAAAGTCGCGAGGCGGAAGGTTGTGGAACCGTTTCTCTGGTGCGCGGCGTACATCGGCGCGGAGGCTGGCCTTCCACCGCGCGAGATCGGCCGTTCCGTGCGCCCGCGCCGTAGCGTCCGAGATGTAGATGCGGTGCCCCGAAGTGCCGGGCGTGATGCCCGCGTAGAGGATCGCCCGGCTGCTGCCACCGCAAGCGGCGGCCGATAGCACCGAGACCGTCACCAGAGCGCCGAGGACGACCCTCCTCATACGGCAAAGATACGGCGCCGGGGGACACGTTCGTCACCTGCGCCAGTGCTCGGGAATGTCCCCCGACGGCGTTCGTCCGATCAGCCAGCGGCGAGTGCCTGCGCGACGTTCGGCGGGAGCGGGTCGGCGCGTTCTTCCCACCATTGCGGTTGGGACTCCTGCGCCCAGGCGTCGAAGATCAGCCTCAGTTGGGAGACGCGTTCCTGGTCGGCCGCCGCCGCGTCTTCGGCGCTGTCAAAGCCGCCGAGCCAGTAGGGGACGAATGGGGCGAGCGCCGCGCTCATCGCGGCCGCGAGCGGTTCTCGTGTGTCCGCCCACTTCTTGAACCGGACTTCGAAGGTTACGTCTGCCGTGCGAGCCCAGCCAGCAGCTTCCATCTGGTCGACGACCTCGTGGCCGTTCGGCATGCTGGCCTCGAACGTCCCATCAGTCGGTGACGTGATCGGCGGCGCCGCGGCGGCGTCACGCATGCATCGTTCGGCGAACTCACGAATCGCCTCGAGGCCGTCTTCGACATTCCAGAGCGGCTGCATTGCACTCCGGCCGACAGACTTCTGAACGACCAGATACGGGGTGTCGCAAAGCGAACCGATCGTTTGCTGGTGGAGGTCGTTGCCGGTAATGCCGAGGAGCGGCACTCCGGAGGCCCAGGCGCGGCCGTGACTCTCCGAGATCAGCTCACCGCCCAGCCTCAACCGCAACCCAGGCAGGAAAGTGTGAGACAGGAATCCCTCGACACCACCGCGAGGGTGATAGCCAATCTGGAACATCGCGTCCACGTCGTGATCGCGTAACTCGAAGTCGCGCCAGGTCTCGAGCCGCGTCCCTGCCGGCAGCGCATCCGCGGACACATTGACCGTATTGCCGCCGTGGTTGTCGAGCACGACCAACTCCGACGCGCCGCCGGCGAGCAACCCCTGACAGGCCGCGAACACGTCCGCCTCAAGCCGAGGCTTACCCGTCTCCCAATATTCAGGAAGACAGCCCCAGATCTCGCGCACGCCGCGAAGCTGCGACGCCCCCTCCATATCGACGCTGACCGCAACGACCATTCACCGACACTAACGAGCCGACGCTCAACTGGGCCAGTGGTCGGGAATGTCCCCCGAGCCAAAGGAACGAGAGGCGCCCACGCGAGGCGTCGTCTACAAGGAGCGAGCGCTACGCGGCGACTGCGTTGCGTTAACGGGCAACTCGTGCGGGTCCTCGCCCTCTGCGGCCTCATAGTGCCCCGCTGCCGGCCAGGGGGCAAGCACGACGAGCAGTCGCGTCGGCAGCAGCGCGCGCACGGAATGAGGCTCGCCCGGCTCGCACAGGATGAGCGTGCCCTCGGCGCAGGTCGCGGTGTCCACACCACTCGTGCAAGTGACGCTCCCGCGCAGGACATGAATGAGCGCCCGCTCGCGCACCTGATGGTCGCTCATCTCCTCACCCTGGGAAAGGGAGACGACGACGCCGCGCGCCTCCGAGGTCGAGAAGAGGACGAGTGGGCCCGTTCTGTCTCCCACGTTGGGTGCTGTCAGATCCCATTGCTGCATGTCGGCAATACCTCCGAATCAACCCGTCGATCGCGGCGGAGTCGTCCCGTCGGGGGTGAGGTGGACGCGCGAGCTAATTGTACGCCAGGGGCTACCGCGGCTCCGGCGCACCGGACGCCTCCCTGTGCCAACGTTCCGACGAATGCTCCGAGCAGAACGTGTCCAGCCGCCTCGTTCGCGCTTCGTCAGCCCGCGCCGAGTTCGGCTTCAGCGTCGGCTTCCATGCGCGCGAGGCGGGTGTAATAGTCGGCGAACTCTTTGAGGTGCGCGAGGGCGATCTTGCCGGTGACGATCGGGTCAGAGTCGGTGACGTTCGTCATTAGGTCGTGGAGGCCGTGCTCGAGCTCAACGTCCATGCCCATGCGGAACTGCTCGACGTCGAACGGCGCGTCGGCCCAGTCGATCCCGATCTCCTCGCCGACACGGCGAGCCTCTTCCCTGCTGAAGGTGGTCTTACCGGCCATGCGAATCCGATCCTAGATGTCCTACCCGAACGGCCCGGTCACGGCCAGCGGACGTGAGTGACGCCCGCACTGGACCATCTAGCGGCTGTTGAGGCTATCGACTTCGAGTGCGATCTCCCGCACGGCATCCTCGAGCGCCGCCACTGTTGCGGCGAGTTCCCTAACCGTAAGCGAGATCGGTGTCGCCGACAGATGGGGACTCCCCCACTCGGCACGACGCGACGTCGTCAAGGAGCGGGGCGCCCGGCTGCGCCAGTGCTCCGGAGTGACGCCTGAGCCTCGGACCGAGTGCCAGGGTGAACGTTTGGTGCCTTGGCGGCGGATACGGAGTCGTCGCGTATACGGTCCGTTTCGGTATCCACGAAAGAGAGGATCATCAATGGCTGTCCTGATTCGCCACCGTGCCTCAATGAGCACAGCGCAGTACGACGAGACCGCGCCGCCCCTCGTCGAGCAGATCAAGAAGCAGCCGGGCTTCCTGCTCCACGTCTCCTATGAAGACGCCAGCGGCTTCGTCGTGGCCGAGGTGTGGGAGACGCAGGAGCAGCACGACACCTGGTTCAACGAGAACGTGAAGCCAAACGTCCCATTCGAGATCACGCAAGAGGTCATCAACCTGCACAGCGTCCACACGCCGTAGTCCGTGCACGATCGGAGTTGGGCGCGTCGCCGAGCGGCCAACTCCGACAGGTTCCCAGCACGGTCACCGTGCGACTTGTTGCGACAGACGCACTGTTCATGGCCAGCTGGTGGATCTATCCCGTCGCCTGGGCGAGAGTCCTTCTCGCTTGGCCACCGATCGCCGCGGCCCAACTCTCGGTTCGGTCAGCGCGACCAGTCGATGCC
>PMOB01000021.1 GCA_003161615.1 Actinomycetota bacterium | reverse complement strand
CACTACCTCGACTTCCAGCGCGAGGTCGTAACCCGCCGCTCGAAGGACGAGCTGCGGAAGAAGGAAGCGCGCGCACACGTCCTCCAGGGCTACCTCAAGGCGCTCGACCACCTCGACGAGATCATCGCCCTGATCCGCGCCGCGGACGATGTCGACGCCGCGCGCAGCGGCCTGATGGAGAAATTCGACTTCTCTGAGATCCAGGCGCAGGCGATCCTCGATCTCCGTCTCCGCGCGCTCACCGCGCTCGAGCGCCAGAACGTCGAGAAGGAGTTCGCCGACCTTGCCGAGCGCATCGCCGAGCTGCGGGACATCCTCGGCGATCCCGCGAAGATCGACGGCGTCATTCGCGAGGAGCTGCTTGAGATCAAGCAGATCTATGGCCGCAACGACGACCGCCGCACCGAGATCATCGCCGCCGAAGAGGAGCTCGAGCTCGAGGACATGATCGCGGAGGAGGACATGGTCATCGCGATCACCCGCTCCGGCTACATCAAGCGGCTACCGGTGACCTCCTACCGCGAGCAGCGGCGCGGCGGCATCGGCGTGATGGGGATGGAGCTGAAGGAGGACGACTACATCGAGCACCTCTTCGTCGCCTCCACCCACGACTACCTCCTCTTCTTCACGAACGTCGGCAAGGTCTACCGCCTCAAGGTGCACGAGCTGCCGCTCGGCTCCCGCCAGTCGAAAGGCCGCGCGATCGTCAACCTGCTCCCGTTCCGGCAGGACGAGACCGTCCGCGCCGTGGTTCAGACGCGCAACTTCGAGGAGGCGAAGTACCTCGTTTTCGCCACGAAGAACGGCGTGGTCAAGAAGACTGAGCTCGCCGCCTACAACACGCCGCTCAAGGCGGACGGGATCATCGCGATCAAGATGCGGGACGGGGACGAGCTCGTCGGCGTCCGGCACTCGACCGGCACCGACGACATCCTCATCGTCTCGAAGAAGGGCCAGGCGATCCGCTTCCACGAGACCGACGCGCGGCCGATGGGGCGCGACACGTCGGGCGTCGCGGGAATGCGGATGCGCGCCGGCGACGAGGTCATCTCCATCAACATCGCCGAGGACGACGCCGACCTGCTCGTCGTGACCGAGAACGGCTACGGCAAGCGGACGCGTGTCTCGGAGTACCCGGTCAAGGGTCGCGGCGGGATGGGAGTCAAGACCGTGCAGCTGAACGAGGCGCGCGGCTATCTCGTCGGCTCGCGGGTCGTCCGCGACGGCTACCAGGTGATGCTCATCTCCACCGCCGGCACAGTGATCAAGATTCCCGTCGAGGACGTGAAGCGGCTCGGTCGCTCGACGCAGGGCGTGATCGTGATGCGCCTACGCGGCGACGACGAGACCGTGTCGGCGCTCGCTCCGGTCGTCGAGCCGGAGGAGCCGGTCGGCGAATCCGGCGAGCCTGCCGGCGAATCCGACGAGCCTGCCGGCGAAACGCCCGAGCCAGTCGTCGAAACCGAAGAGCCGGACGCCGAAATGGACGAGCCGGATGAGGCTGACGAGCCCGACGAGGATTGAGGTTTGCGGCGGGTCCTCTTCCAAAAGTCGCGTCAGGGCTTTATAACTCTCACACGGGGGCCATCCCACAGGCGGCGAGGGTGAATATGGCGGTCAGCCGGCAGGTCGATCTACTCGAGGCCATAGATCTGGCGCAACATCTGGGCAAGGTCGAGCTCTACCTCGGGCAGGTATGCCAGATCGCCGGCATCTCGAAGATGCAGCTCGACTACTGGACGAACAAGGCCCAGATCCCGACGAAGGGCAAGAAGCAGCGGATCTACGACATCGACGCTCTCGAGACCGTGATGCTGATCAAGCAGGCCAAGGACAAGGGCCTGAATCTCGGCGCGGCGATCGAGGCGGCGAGGAATTTCCGCGAGCAGCGCTTGGAAATGCCGGCCGAAGTCGAGGCGGCGGTCGTCTAGCTCTCCGCGTGGCCCTGCTGCCACGCGTCGTAGCGTCTTTCGACCTCTAGCAGGATCGCCGCGAGCAGCGGCGCCCGCCCCCATTCGTGCCCGGTTTCGAACCGCAGGGAAGTCGGCGGCTTCACAGCCTCCGCCGGCAGTTCGTCCGCGGTCTGGTTGACGTTGACCCCGATTCCGAGCACGACGCGACCGTCGGCCGCCTCGGGAAGGATCCCAGCGATCTTCCGCTCGCCCACCATCACATCGTTCGGGTGACTGACGCGTGCGGCGAGCGGCAGCGCCGCGGTGACAGCCTCCCCCGCGACGGCGGACAGCTCGGGCCAGACCGCCATCGGCGGCAGCGGCCGGAGAACGACCGAGAAGAGGAGCGCGCGGCCCGGCGTGTCGTCCCAGACGCGGCCGAGCCGTCCGCGCCCGGCGGTCTGGTGGTCCGTCGCGATCGTCGCGCCCTCGGGCGCGTCGTCGGCGAAGAGGCGCTGCGTCGAGTCGCACTCGGCGACGAAGCGGTATGGACGGCCGAGACGGCCCTCCAGAAGCGGCAGCACGAGCTCCTGGGCCAGGTCCGACGACACGGCGGCTTAGACTAACCCTGCGGTGAAGGCAATTCGCCAGCCCTTGCGCGCCCAGAGCCGGCTCGACTACGAGAGCCTCAGCGACCCGATTCTCGTGATGCGCGCGAAGAACGGCGACGCCGCAGCGCTCGAGGCGGTCTGTGCCCGCCACGCACCGCGCGTCGAACGGCTCGCGCGCCATCTCCTGCGCGATCCGGAGGACGCACGCGACGCGGCGCAGGAGTCCCTCGCCAAGCTCTGCGTCCGGCTCCGGCAGTTTCGCGGCGAGTCGCAGTTCTCCACGTGGCTGCACCGCCTCGTCGTCAACACCTGCCGGGACGCCGCCGAGCGCCAGCGTTCTCGGACGCACGATCCGCTGCCCGACGAGCTTGGCGCCGACGTCGAGCACGATCCGGCGCGCGGCGTTCGCCTTGCGGAGTTGCGACGCGAGCTCTGCGACTCCCTCGCAGGCATCTCGCCCGAGCAGGCGCAGGTGATCCTTCTCAAGGACGGGCTCGGCTACACGTTCGAGGAGATCGCCTCGGCGGCGGGGATGCCGGTCGGGACGGCCAAGTGCCATGCGCACCGCGGCCGCCACCGGCTGCGCGAGCGGCTCGAGAAGCGCGACGTGGCGTGACCGATCTCACTACGCCGTTCGGGCGGGAGACGATCGAGTCGATCATCCCGCACCGGCCGCCATTCCTACTCGTGGACGAGGTGTTGGAGCTCGAGCCGGGGCGCCGGGTGCGCGGGCGCCTGACCGTGCCCGCGGACGGCTGGTGGTTTCCCGGCCACTTCCCGGAGCGCCCCGTCATGCCAGGCGTGCTGACGATCGAGGCGATCGCCCAGTGCGGCGCTGTCGCGGTGCTCGCCGACGAGGCGAACCGCGGCAAGATCCCGTTCTTCGCCGGTATCGACGACTGCCGCTTCAAGCGCGTCGTGGAGCCGGGCGACGTCCTCGATCTCGAGTGCGAGTTCCTCCGCGTGCGCGGGCCGATCGCCAAGGGGCAGGGCCGCGCGAGCGTCGACGGCGAGGTAGCCGTAGAGGCGATGCTCACCGTCTTCATCTCCAGCGGCGAGGCGGCACAGTGATCGGCACCGGCCGCAGCGACGTGCAGATCACGATCACGGGGCTCGGCGCGCACGCACCCGAGCGCCGGCTGACGAACGACGATCTGGAGAAGCTCGTCGACACGTCCAACGAGTGGATCATGGAACGCACCGGTATCCGCGAGCGGCGGATCGCGGCGGAGTCGGAGGCGCTCTCCGATCTCGCGCTGCCGGCGTGCGAGACGGCCCTCGCGCAGGCCGGGCTCACGGGGAAGGACATCGACCTCCTCATCGTCGCGACCGTCACGCCGGACATGGCCTTCCCGTCGACTGGCGCGATTCTCGCCGACAAGCTCGGCGCGGTCGACGCGGCCGCGTACGACCTGTCGGCCGGCTGCACCGGCTTCATGTACGCGCTTGCCCAGGGCTACGGGATGATCGCCGGCGGCCTTGCCCAGCGGGCGCTGATCGTCGGCGGCGACGTCCTCTCCCGCATCCTCGACTGGACGGACCGCTCGACCCTCGTCCTCTTCGGCGACGGCGCCGGTGCGGTCGTGCTCGAGCAGTCGGACGAGCCCGGTTTCTTCGCCTTCGAGCTCGGCGCCGACGGCTCGGGCGGAGAGCATCTGTGGTTGCCCGGTAGCGGTTCCCGGCTGTTCGACGACGCAGACAAGCGCGTGAAGATGAACGGCCGAGAGGTCTTCAAGTTCGCGACGCGGATCCTCGTCCAGTCCGCCCAAGCCGTGCTCGAGCGCGCCGGCTCGACGCTCGACGATGTCGACGTCTACGTCCCGCATCAGGCGAACGTCAGGATCATCGACCACGCAACCAAGAAGCTCGGGATTCCGTCCGAACGGGTAGTGATCAATGTCGACCGTTACGGCAATACGTCCTCGGGTTCCATTCCGCTTGCGCTGGCGGAGGCGCAGGCCGACGGAAGGCTTCAGCCTGGCAAGCTCGTACTCATGACAGGAATGGGTGCAGGCCTCACCTGGGGAAGCGCACTGATGCGCTGGACGAAGGACGTCCCGTGAACAAGATCGCGTTCTGCTTCCCTGGCCAGGGCTCGTTCGAGGTAGGGATGGGCCGCGACATCGCCGAGGCTTTCCCTGCGGCGATGGCGATCTTCAAGAAGGGGAGCGAGGCGAGCGGCCTCGATCTCGAGCGGCTCTGCTTCCACGCCGAGCCCGAGGAGCTCTTCGACACGGCCGTTCAGCAGCCCGCGCTCGTGGCGACCTCCCTTGCGATGCTCGCCGCTCTGCGCGAGCGCGGCGTCAAGGCGGACTTCGTGATCGGCCACTCGGTTGGCGAATTCGCGGCGCTTGCCGCAGCGGAGGCGATGACCGCGGAGGAAGCGATCACGCTCGTGCGCGAGCGCGGCCTCGCGATGGCAGAGGCAGCGGCGCGGCATCCCGGATCGATGGCGGCGATCCTCGGGCTCGCGGACGAGGTTGTGGAGGCGCTCTGCCGCCGCATCCTCGGCGTGTGGCCGGCGAACTACAACTGCCCAGGCCAGGTCGTCGTGTCCGGCGAGAACTACGCGGTCGACGCATGCATCCAGCAGGCGCAGGACGAAGGAGCGCGCCGCGCGGTGAAGCTCAAGGTGTCGGGCGCCTTCCACTCCCCGCTCGTCGCACGGGCCGCCGACCGGCTGCGCCCCGCGATCGAGAAGGTCAAGTTCCAGGAGCCGGAGTCCCCGTTCATGTCCACCGTCACCGCGCGCGTCGAGTCGGCGCAGCGGATCGGCCCGCTCCTCGTCGATCAGCTCACCGCGCCGGTTCGCTTCACGCAGTCGGCGACCGAGCTGATGCGCCAGGGCGTCCGCACCTTCGTCGAGGTCGGCCCCGGCAATGTGCTCTCGGGTCTGGTCAAGCGCATCGACCGCAGCGTCCACGCGGTCTCGATCAACAATCTCGACGCGCTCGAGCGGCTCCCCGAGCTGCTCGCCGGCCGCGCGTGAGCTTCGCTTCTCTCGAAGGCAAGCGCGCCCTCGTCACCGGCGCGTCGAAGGGGATCGGCCGAGCCATCGCCGAAGAGCTGGCCCGAGCCGGCGCCGAGGTCGTCGTCGGCTATCGCACCGGCACCGACGAGGCGGAGGAGCTCGCACAGGCGATCGGCGGCCGTGCCGTACAGGCCGACGTCTCGAGCGCGGAGGAGGCAGCGCGCCTCGTCGAGGAGGCGGGCGACCTCGACATCCTCGTCAACAACGCCGGCCTGACCCGCGACGGTCTTCTCGCCCGCATGTCCGACGACGACTGGCACACGGTGATCGAGACGAACCTCTCCTCCGTCTTCTACACGTGCCGCGCCGTCACCCGGCCGATGATGAAGAAGCGCGCCGGCGCGATCGTCAACGTCTCGTCGATCGTCGGCGTCCACGGCAACTGGGGACAGACGAACTACGCCGCGTCGAAGGCCGGAATCATCGGCTTCACGAAGTCGCTGGCGCGGGAGCTCGGCAGCCGCAACGTTCGCGCAAACGTCGTCGCGCCCGGCTACGTCAAGACGCAGCTCACCGACGTCCTGCCGGAGGAGGCAACCGCCGCGATGCTCACGAACACGCCGCTCGGACGGCTCGGCGAGCCGGTCGACGTGGCAGGGGCGGTACGCTTTCTCTGCTCCGACGAGGCAGCGTTCATCACTGGGGACGTGCTTCTTGTCGACGGCGGACTCGGGATGTAGTGAGCAGCCAGAACGGTTCTCATAACGGACGCAGACGCGTCGTCGTCACGGGCATGGGCGCGGTGACTCCGCTCGGGCTCGACGTGGAAACGAGCTGGACGCGCCTGATCGCGGGCGAGTCGGGCGCCGGACCGATCACGCACTTCGACCATTCCGACTACAAGGTGCATTTCGCGTGCGAGGTTAAGGACCTCGATCCGACCGACTGGGTCGACCGCAAGGACGCGCGGCGGATGGACCGCTTCACGCACCTGATCCTCGCCGCGGCGCGGCAGGCGGAGGCGGATTCCGGCATCGAGGTCGCGAAGGAGGCCGACCGGATCGGCGCGTCGATCGCCACCGGCATCGGCGGCCTCCGCTCCTTCCAGGAGTGCTACGACACCCTGATCACGCGCGGCCCCGACCGCGTCAACCCGTTTTCGATCCCGTCGATCATCCCGAACCTCGGCGCCGGCTGGGTCTCGATCGAGCTCGGCACGCGCGGGCCGCTCATGTCGGAGTGCACCGCGTGCGCTGCCTCGAACATGGCGATCGGCGACGGGACGGACGCGATCCGGCTCGGTCGCGCCGACGTGATGATCTGCGGCGGCACGGAGGCCGCGGTGAATGAGGTCGGAATCGCGGGTTTTGCCGCGATGCGCGCGCTCTCGCTGCGGAACGACGATCCGGAGCGGGGATCGCGGCCGTTCGACGCGGAGCGCGACGGTTTCGTGATGGGCGAGGCCGGTGCGGCGCTCGTCCTCGAGGAGCTCGAGCACGCCAAGGCGCGCGGGGCCAAGATCTACGCCGAGGTTGCGGGCTACGGGCTCTCCTCCGACGCCAAGCACATCACCGAGCCGGATCCGACCGGCCCGGTCAACGCCTTCACCATGGCGCTCGGCGACGCGGGTGTGACTGTCAACGACATCGACTACATCAACGCGCATGCGACCTCGACGCCGGTCGGTGACACCTCTGAGACCCAGATGCTCAAGCTCGCGCTCGGCGAGGAGGCCGCCTACAAGACGCCGGTCTCCGGCACGAAGGGCGCGACCGGGCACTGCCTCGGCGCCGCAGGCGCGATCGAGGCGGCGTTCACGATCCTCGCGATCCGCGACGGCAAGCTGCCGCCGACGATCAACTACGAGGTCGCCGATCCGACCTGTGACCTCGACTACGTGCCGAACGAGGCCCGGGACGCCGACGTCAAGGTCGCCGTCTCGAACAGCTTCGGCTTCGGCGGTCACAACGCCTGCGTCGTCTTCAAGCGCTTCGAGGACTAGCCGCGGCCTAGATAAGTTCCCAGCACGTGCGTAGGCTCGCCGGAGCACGCCAATGAGCGAAGGCGCCGGCCTGGACGGCGCCGAAGCGGGGAAGATGGAGCGCTGGGCGACATTCGACTGTTACGGCACGCTGATCGACTGGAACGGCGGGATCGGGCGCGAGCTCGAGCGGCTGTTCGGCGCCGAGCAGGCGGGGACGCTCCTGCATAGCTACCACGAGCTCGAGCCGGAGATTCAGCGGGAGGATCCGAGCCGGAGCTACCGGGACGTGATGGCGCTGACGCTGGCCCGGCTCGTCGCGGCTGCCTCCGAGCAGGACGCCCTCGCGCTCTCGCTGCCCGGCTGGGAGCCGTTCCCCGAGGTTCCCGCCGCGCTCGAGGAGGCGCGGAGCCGTGGCTGGCGGCTCGCCATCCTCTCCAACGCCGACCGCGACTTCCTCGACGCCTCGCTGGCCCGCATCGGCGTCCCGTTCGACGAGTCGATCGTCGCCTCCGAGATCGGCTCCTACAAGCCGGCGCTGAAGCACTGGGACGAGTTCTTCGCCCGCACCGGCGCGGACCGTGCCGGGCACGTCCACGTCGGAGCGAGCCTTTTCCACGACATCGCTCCCGCGTCCGCCCTAGGGCTGCGCACCGTCTGGATCAATCGGCTGGGCGAGACGGCCGAGCCGCAGCCCGACGTCGAGCTGAAGAGCCTCGACGGCCTTGCCGGCGCCCTCGACTCCGTCCCCGCGTGAACGTTCGGCCGGCCACGAGGAACGATTTCGCGGCCATCGCCGACCTGTTCGGCTCGGTCGAGGAGGTCGTGTTTGGCCGCCCGACCCGGCTGAACGTTGCATCGATCGACGGCTGGCTCCAGACCATCTCGTTCGAGACGAACACGTGGCTGTTCGAGGAGGACGGGATTCTCATCGCCGGCGGCTTCGTCCAGAGCTTCGACCGACGCGCGAATGGCGCCGGCGCCGTTCGTCCCTCGCACTGGGGGCGGGGGCTCGGGACTCAGGTTGTGGAGACCCTCGAGGCCCGCGCCCGCGAGGAGAGCGCCGACCGCATCCATTCCTGGACGGTCGCCGGCGACGACGCGGCCGACCGGCTGTTCGCGGCGCGCGGCTATCACGAGGCGCGGCGGTTCTGGGAGATGGCGATCTCCCTCGACGGCGAGCCGCCGGAGCCGTCCGCCGCGGTCGAGACGTTCCAGGAGGGAGACGAGGCGGGATATCACGCAACTCTCGAGGAGGCGTTCGCCGACCACTGGGAGCACCGTCCGGAGTCGCTCGAGGAGTGGTGGGCCCGCCAAGGGCGCCGTGTCAATTTCGACACGTCGCTCTGGTTCCTGATTCGTGACGGCGACGAGATCGCCGCGGTGTGCCGGAACGAGGAACGACCGGACGGCGGCTACGTCGGCGCCCTCGGTGTGCGGCTTGCTTACCGCGGGAGGGGCTATGGCCGCGCGCTTCTCCAACACAGCTTCCGCGAGTTCCGGCGGCGCGGCCATACGCGAGTGTCGCTCGGCGTCGACGCCTCCAACGCGACCGGCGCGACGCAGCTCTACGAGAGCGTCGGGATGCACGTCGACGAGGAGACCGTCGTGTGGAGGAAGATGCTCGCGTGAGTCTCCTCCGCGCCCGCTGCCCCGACTGCCGGACGCTGACGGCCGTTGCAGTCGACGACCTCTACGAGTGCCATTCCTGCGGCCGCACGTTTGCGGCGGGGCTGATCCGCGTGGCGCGGGCGTGGGGCGACGGCGGCGAGGCGATGGTCGAGGCGGCCGCGCTGCCGCTCGACTATCCCGAGGTCGCGCTCGTCGAGGAGGACACGCTCGCGATGCAGACGCTTGCGGTCGCCTCCGACCTCCCTGCTCGCCCGCTCGTGCTCGGCGGCTGCTGCTGCTCCCACATCGGCGCCGTCGAGGGGCTCGCCGCGCGCCACGATCACCACCTCGGCGTCATCTGGCTCGACGCCCACGGCGACCTCAACACGCCGGAGACGTCTCCGTCCGGCAACGAATGGGGGATGCCGCTCCGGATGATCATCGACCGCGGCGCCGTCGACCCGGCCAACGTCGTCCTCTGGGGCGCGCGGAATCTCGATCCGCCCGAGGTCGAGTACATCGCCGCGATGGGAATCGGCGACGACCCCGGGCCGTTGCTCGAGCGGGTGGACGCCGTCTACGTCGCGCTCGACGCCGACGTCTTCGACCCGGACGAGCTCGCGGTGTTCATGCCGGAGCCGAACGGCCCGGCACTCGCCGACGTCGAGAAGCTCCTGACGCGCGTACGGGAGAGCGGTAAGCTCGCCGGCGCAGGGCTGACTGGCCTCGCGCCCGATCCCGCGAACGTCGAAAAGCTGCAACGGCTTACCGCCGCACTCGGTCTGTAGCGACGCAACCGCCTTCGGCGGCGGTAGGTCTAAGCTGAGGAATGGCCAAGATCGACGTGTCGGTCGAGACCGGCGACCAGCCGGCGCCTCCGCCAAGCCATCCCAACACCTGCCCGAGCTGTCACTCGCACTACCGCGACGACGAGCTCGAGCGGGAGCTCTGGGTCTGCACTCAGTGCGGCCACCACTTTCCGATGCGCGCGCGGCCGCGCATTGCTTCGCTCGCCGATCCGGGCTCGTTCGTGGAGGAGGCGGCCGATCTCCACTCCGAGGATCCGCTCCACTTTTTCGACCTGAGGCCGTACACCGAGCGGCTTGCGGAGGCGGAGATGAAGACCGGGCTCGCCGACGCGATGGTGATCGGGCGCGCCGCGATCGACGGTCGCAACACGATGCTCGCGGTCATGGATTTCGCCTTCATGGGCGGCTCGATGGGGAGCGTCGTCGGGGAGAAGTTCTCTCGCGCATGCGACCTCGCCGCCGAGACCGGGACGCCGCTCATCAGCGTCACGAGCTCGGGCGGCGCGCGCATGCAGGAAGGGATCCTCGCCCTCATGCAGCTGCCGAAGACCGTCGCTGCGGTCGAGGACCTGCGCGATTCCGGCCAGGCGCTCGTCTCCGTCATGGCGCACCCGACGACCGGCGGTGTGCTCGCGAGCTTCGCAACGCTCGGCGACGTCCTCCTCGCTGAGCCGAACGCGCTCATGTCCTTCGCCGGCCCGCGCGTCGTGCAGGAGATCACGCGCGAGAAGCTGCCCGACGACTTCGGCCGCGCCGAGCAGAACGTGCGCTACGGCCAGATCGACGCGATCGTGCCGCGGCCGCAGCTGCGGTCGACCCTTTCCCGTCTGCTGAGGCTGTTCGATGCCCCAGAGTGAGCACGAGCTTCGCCTCCGCGAGCGGCTCGGACGGCTGAAGAACCTCTCCCTGCTCGGCGGCGCGAAGCTCTCCGGCGAGCTCGAACGGCTCCAGCGGCAGATCGATCGGATCGGCGAGGAGGCGACCGACGAGGAGATCTGGCGGAAGGTCGAGCTCGCGCGTCATCCGGAGCGGCCGTACACGCTCGACTACATCGCCCGCCTCGTCGAGGACTGGTTCGAGCTGCACGGCGACCGCGCTCTCGGCGACGACGGCGCGATGATCGCTGGGCTCGGCAAGTTCGCCGGGCGGACGATCGCGGTTGTCGGCCAACAGAAGGGCCGCGACATCCACGAGCGCCAGAAGCGCCGCTTCGGGATGCCGAATCCGGAGGGCTACCGGAAGGCGATGCACGTGATGGAGCTCGCCGACCGCCACGGCTTCCCGATCGTGACGCTCGTCGACACGCCGGGCGCCTATCCCGGTGTCGTCGCGGAGCAGCACGGCCAGGGCGCGGCGATCGCCGCCTCGCAGGCGACGATGGCGCGGCTGACTGTCCCGACCGTCGCGTGCGTGATCGGGGAGGGAGGCTCGGGCGGCGCGATCGCTATTGCCCTCGCCGACCGCGTCCTCATGCAGGAGAACGCGATCTACTCCGTCATCTCGCCGGAGGGCTGCGCCTCGATCCTCTGGCGCGACGCGGGGCAGGCGAAGAAGGCCGCCGCGGCGTTCCGGCCCGACGCTATCCACTGTCTCGAGCTCGGCGTGATCGACGACGTCGTCCCGGAGCCGAAGGGCGGCGCCCAGATCGACCACGACATGGCGGCGCGACTGCTCGGCGAAGCGCTGCGGGACACACTCGGGGAGCTCGACGGCATTCCGGGAGACGAGCTCCGCCGTCGCCGGCGCGCTCGCTTCCGCCGGCTCGGTGTGTACGCATAAGGGGGAGCTTTGGGCAGGTTTGCCCAGCTTCTAGCCTCACCGCTTTGCCCACTGTCCACAGCGTCCACAGGCTTATCCCCGGGGATGTATGTGTCGTGTGAACGGTAGGAATACGACTCGTGAGCAAGATACTCGGCGAATACGAGCGCAAACGCGACCGTAAGAAGACGCCCGAGCCGTTCGGGGGAAAGCGCCGCGGCAAGGCCCCGATCTTCGTCGTGCAGCGCCATGACGCGCGGCGGCTCCATTACGACTTCCGCCTCGAGCGGGACGGCGTGCTCGTCTCGTGGGCGGTGCCGAAGGGGGTGCCGCTCGAGCCCGGCGAGCAGCATCTCGCGGTGCACGTCGAGGATCATCCGCTCGAATACGGGAGCTTCGAGGGCGAGATCCCGGCCGGCAACTACGGCGCCGGCACGGCCGAGATCTGGGATCGCGGCACATACGAACTGGTCGAGGAGAAGAAGGACGGTGGGCTTACCGTTCGTCTGCACGGCGAGCGGCTCGAAGGGACGTGGGCGCTCGTTCCCGCGCACCTGTCCGGCGAGGAGAAGAACTGGCTGATCCTGCGCAAACGCGACGACGGCGCCGCGCCCGCCGGGAGCAGCCGGCGCCGGACCTACGAGCCGATGCTCGCGACGCTCGTCGAGGAGCTGCCGCGCGGCGACGGCTGGCTGTTCGAGCCAAAGTGGGACGGCTACCGCGCGCTCGCCTACGTCCGCGGCGGCGAGGCGACCTTGCGCTCGCGGCGCGGCAACGAGCTCACGCAGCGCTTCGCCGCCGTCGCGAAGGAGCTGCCGAAGGCGCTTCGCACGCCCGACGCGGTCGTCGACGGTGAGGTCTGCGCGCTCGACGACGATGGCCGCCCGAGCTTCTCCGCGATGCAGCAGGGGAAGCCGGGAACCCCGCTCGTCTACGAGATCTTCGACGTCCTCGAGATCGACGGCGAGCCGCTGCTCGACCTGCCGCTGACCGAGCGTCGCGACCGGCTCGAGCAGCTCGTCATCCCCTCGCGCACCGTCCAAGTCTCCGGCGCGTTCGAGGACGGCGAGGCGTTGCTCGAGGCGGCGCGGGAGCAGCGCCTCGAGGGCGTGATGGCCAAGAAGGCGAAGTCGCGGTACCAGGAGGGCCGGCGCGGCCGCGACTGGCTGAAGGTCAAGACCCACGGCCGGCAGGAGTTCGTGATCTGCGGCTGGACGAAGGGCCAGGGCCGGCGCGCAGGGAGCTTCGGCTCGCTCGTCCTCGGGGTGCGGCGCGGCCGCGAGTACGTCTGGGTCGGCAATTGCGGCACCGGCTTCAGCGAGCGCACGATCGACGAGCTCCTGACGAAGCTCAAGCCTCTGCGCCGCGCGACGACTCCCTTCGCGGCCGAGCCGAAGATGCCGAAGATCCGGAAGGGCGACGTCGTCTGGGCCGAGCCGGAGCTTGTTTGTGAGGTCGAGTTCCTCGAATGGACGCACGACGGCCATCTGCGGGCGCCGTCCTTCCAGGGGCTGCGCGACGACAAGCCGGCGAAGGCGGTGCGTCGGGAGGCACCGGCGGAGGCAGAAGATTCGGGCGTGAAGCTTTCCAACCTCGACAAGCTCTTCTGGCCGGAGGACGACCCGAGCGGGCCGATCACGAAGGGCGACCTGCTCGACTACTACCGCTCAGTTGCTCCTGTCCTCGTCCCGCACCTGCGCGAGCGGCCGTTCACGATGCGCCGTTATCCCGACGGCGCCTACGGCAAGGCGTTCTTCCAGAAGGACGCACCGAAGCACATGCCGGACTGGATCCCGCGCTTCCGCGTCGAGGTCTCGACGCGCGAGCGGCCGCCGAAGCGGCGCTGGATCGAGGCGCCGCTCGTCAACGAGGAGCGGGCACTGCTCTGGATGGCGAACATGGGCTGCATCGACATGAACGCGTGGTACTCGCGCGTCGACCGGCCCGAGCGGCCCGACTTCGTCCTGTTCGACCTCGACCCGTCGCCGGACGTCGGCTTCCCGGAGGTCGTCCAGGTCGCACTGATCGTCAAGCAGGCGCTCGACGCGCTCGGGCTCGTCTCCTTCCCCAAGACGAGCAGTGCCGAGGGAATGCACGTCCTCGTGCCGGTCGAGCGGCGCTACACATATGCGCAGACGCACGAGCTCTGCGAGATCGTCGCCGGTGCGATCGCGCGAACCCACCGCGATCTTGCGACGACCGAGTGGTCGAAGGCGAAGCGGCGCGGCGTCCTCATCGACGCGAACCAGAACGGCGAGGGGAAGACGATCGCGTCGGCCTACTCCGTGCGGCCGCGGCCGGGAGCGCCCGTCTCGACGCCGCTCCGCTGGGACGAGGTCACGGAGTCGCTCGACCCGACGAGCTTCACGATGGACGTCGTCCTCGAGCGGATCCGCCGCCACGGCGATCTCTTCGCAGGAGTGCTCACGACCCGGCAGCGGCTGGAGCCCGCACTGCGCGCGCTCTCGTCTTAAGGGAGGCGTGCGAAAATGCCGATGAGACCTGCAATGCGGCTGGCAGCAAACACCCCTGCGCATCACCACCTCACCCGGGCGCAGTTGCAAGAACAGCTCAAGGCTCTCAAGCAGGCTGTTCTCACTCCGCACCACACGCTGGTGGGCCAGTGGCTGCACGACTTCTTGAATTTCGCGACGACCTGGCTTCCCGTCTTCTTCGTTCTCGTACTCGCCATCACGGCGTGGCTGCTCTGGAAGGTTGCGGGGGCGATGCCGCGCACGAAGCCGGCGAATCTCGCGACGAAGGGGAGCTCGAAGACGACGTGGGAGGACGTCGCCGGAGTCGAGGAGGTGCGCGCCGAGCTGATGGAGGTCGTCGACTTCCTCAAGGATCCGCGACGGTTCGAGCAGCTCGGGGCGAGGACGCCGAAGGGGCTTCTCCTCTACGGCCCGCCTGGCACCGGCAAGACGCTGCTCGCGAAGGCGGTCGCACACGAGTCGGGCGCGAACTTCTACGCCGCGAGCGCCTCGTCGTTCGTCGAGATGTTCGCGGGCCTCGGCGCTGCGCGCATCCGCAAGCTCTTTCAGGTGGCGCGCAAGAACGCGCCGTCGATCGTCTTCATCGACGAGCTCGACGCGGTCGGCGCGCAGCGCACCGGCCATGGGTTCAACCGCGAGCAGGATCAGACCCTCAACCAGCTCCTCGTCGAGCTCGACGGCTTCGAGGGCCCCGAGCAGGTCGTCGTGATGGGCGCTTCGAACCGGATCGAGGATCTCGACCCGGCGCTGCTCCGCCCGGGCCGTTTCGACCGCCAGCTCCTCGTGCCGCCGCCGGATCTCGCCGGCCGCGAGGCGATCCTCGAAGTCCACACGCGGGGCAAGCCGCTCCACCCGGACGCCTCTCTCAAGACGATCGCACGCCAGACCTCCGGTCTCACCGGCGCGGAGCTCGCGAACATCTGCAACGAGGCCGCCATCGCGGCCGGCCGCGGCGGCGACACCGCGCTCTCGCAGGTGCATTTCGACTGGGCGCTGGAGCGGGTTGTCGCCGGCCTGCAGCAGAAGAAGGTGCTGACCGAGAAGGAGCGCCGGATCCTCGCGTTCCATGAGGGCGGCCACGCGCTCATGGCTCACCTGATGGGTGGCGTCTCGGAGTTGCAGAAGGTGACGATCGTCGCCCGCGGCACCGCGCTCGGCTACACGTTCCACCTGCCCGAGGAGGATCGCTACCTCCACACAAAGGAGGAGCTGCAGGACTGGATGGTCGTCGCGCTCGCCGGCCGTGCCGCCGAGGAGGTCGTCTTCGGCCGCGTCACGAACGGCGCCGCGAACGACCTCGAGAAGGTCACCGAGATCGCGCGCCACATGGTCTTCGACTGGGGCATGTCCGACTCGGTCACGTCCCGGACGATGCGCGCCGACAACTACGCGCTCTCGGAGGCGACGAAGCGCGTTCGCGACGAAGAGCAGGCGCGGCTCACCGACGGCGCCTACGAGGACGCGGTACGCATGCTGAAGAAGCACCGGCCGCCCCTCGACCGCATCGCCAGCGCCCTGCTCGAGAAGGAGACGCTCGTCCGCGACGAGGTGCTCGAGCTGTTCAAGGACGTCGAGCCGGAGTCGCGCGCGTCCGAAACGGTCGGCGTGCCGCGCGTCGTGGCCACGCAGCCCGGCGGCCGGCTCTGGCCGTAGCCGCTAGCTACGTACTCGTCTTACCAAGCGTCGAGAGGTCGAGGACGTCCGTCGCGGGCGGAGTCGGGATCGAGACCGGCGCGTTCCAGCGGTCGAACATGAGCGTGCCGCTGACGCCCGGGTAGTGGAGGACGACGGCGACCGTATTGGCCGGGCCCGTGGCGGCGACGTAGAGCGTCGCGTGGCCTGGGGAGCTGAGCTCGACAACCTGCTTCCCGCCGTACGTCGTCTCCCCCTTGTTGGCGAGGTCGGGCAGCCCCAGGACGCTCGTCAGGAAGCTCTCTGGATCCGTGAATTGCGTGAAGCCGAGCAGTTCCCGGTTCGTGAGCGGGAACTCGAGCCACTTCCCGTGCAGAGCCGACGCTGCCGAGCCGCCGAAAAGGTGCTTCCAGACGGCGTCGGAGCCCCGCATGTAGCCGTCGCCGCCGAGCGTGACGAGGTCGAACTGGGTGTTGTCCGGAAGCGTGAACACGCCGCCGACCCGGGCATTGCCGTCGAACGAGAGATCGAGCTTGAAGGAGATACCGCTCGACGTGACGTGCCCGGTCATGTGCCAGGAGGTCGACCGTTCGATGGCCGCGATCGTGGCCGTCATCAGCAGGACGGACTCCTCCTTGGCTCTCCGGCTCGTCGACGCAGGCTGGGACTTCGCCTTCCCGCCGCAGCCGGCGGTGAGGAGCGCCGCGAGGAGAACCGCTGCGAGAGCCGCGCGCACGGCGCTACCCCGCGCCGAGCTTCGAGAGGTCGATCGCGTTCTTCGGAGCTCGCAGCGACACCTTCCGGTTCCAGCCCCCGAACCTGATCGCGCCGGACTCGCTCTTCCTCCCGCCGACGATCGCCACCGGATAGGCGATTCCCGTCGCCGCGACGTAGAGCTTGCTGTTGTCCGAGGTGTCGCGGATCTCGACGACCTTTAGCCCTTTGTATGTCTTCAGGCCGTCGTTGACGAGCGTGCCGTGGTGGGCGGCGATCGTGCCGAAGAGCGCGCTCGGGCTCGTGAGCTGGGCCAGCGAGGCGAGTTGCCCCGTCGTCGCGGGAGCCTTGAGCCACTTGCCGTGGAAGAGCTTCGCAGCGGAGCCCGCGTAGTGCTCGAGGAAGGCGTCGCTGCCGCGGATGTAGACGGTGCCACCGGTCCGGATGAGCTCGAACTGCAGTCCGCTCGTGCTCATCGACCCTCTCCCGCCCTTGCCCTTCGCGAGGGAGAGGTCGAGCGTGGTCGGCGTTCCATTCGACTCGATGCTCCCGGAGACGTGCAGCGAGGTCGCACCGACGGCGGCCTTCTTCGCGTCCGCGAGCACCTGCGCCGCCGGCTTCCCGGCTTCTCCGTTCGTGTTGCCGCCGCCGCAGCTGGCGAGGAGCACTGCCGCGAGCACTCCAGCGAGACTCGTCGCGCGCATCGGTTCGAGTCTTTCAAATACCATCGACGCGTGGAGACAGCGCGCTCGATCCACCATGTCGGGCTCGCCGTCGACGATCTCGACGGCGCGCTCGAGACGTACGCGACGCTGTTCGGGGCAACGCTCGAGCATCGCTCGCGGGTCGAGGAGCAGGGGGTCGACGCGGCGTCGATCCGCGTCGGCGAGAGCCGGCTCGAGCTGCTCGGTGCGCTCGGGGAGGACACGCCCGTCGGCCGGTTCCTCGCCACGCGTGGCCCCGGCATGCACCACGTCGCCTACGAGGTCGACGACATTCGCGCGGCTCTCGCAGACCTGGTGGACGCCGGCGCTCAGTTGATCGACGAGACGCCTCGGCGCGGCATCTTCGGCCTCGAGGTCGCGTTCGTGCATCCCGATTCCGTCCATGGAGTCCTCTCGGAGGTGGTCGCCAGTGCCTGAAGAGCGCGTGCGGATCGAACTCGGCTTCGCCGGCGGGCAGATCGTCGGCAGCTTCGTCGACGTCAGCTCCGCGGACAAGCTAGAGGCGGCACTCGGTGGCGGGAGCGGCAGCGCCCCGGTCGTCGTCCTCGACACCGAAGACGGCCCGCTCCATGTAGTCATCGCGCACATCGCGTACTACAAGCGGATCGTGCGCGCGGGTCGAGTTGGCTTTTCCTCTACCTGACACAGCCGAGTTAGCTCCGACCGGGTGGCGGGGTACTGCAGCGGCATGAGCGTCTCCACCGATCAGCCCGACCGCGAGTCGACCGCGCACGTGCGCGAGCTCGTTGCGCGCGGCCAGCAAGGTGACCGCGATGCGCTCGAGGAGCTGTACCTGATCCACTTCGACCGGATCTACAGCTACCTCCACGTCAGCGTCGGCAACCGCCACGACGCCGAGGACCTGACGACGCAGACGTTCCTGAAGATGCTGGAGAAGATCGGCAGTTTCAAGTGGCAGTCCGCCCCGTTCTCTGCCTGGCTGTTCCGGATCGCCCACAACCTCGCGATGGACCACTTCCGCTCGCGCCGTCGCTGGCAGCCGGAGGAGGAGGTGCCCGAGCCGCCGCCGAGCGAAGCGGCGCCGTCGGCCGAGCTCGAGGCGATGCGGACCATCGGGCGCGAGTCGATGCTCAAGCTGATCGAGAAGCTCTCTCCCGAGCAGCAGCAGGTCCTGACCTTGAAGTTCGTCTTCAACCTTCCGAACGCCGAGGTGGCCGCGATCCTCGAGAAGACCGAGGGCGCCATCAAGTCGCTCCAGCATCGCGCGCTCGTCTCCCTGCAGAAGCAGGTCGAGCGCGAGCCCACCGGCTAGTCCGGCTAGCCTCCGCGCGTGGCGCTGGAGGTGGGAATCGTGGGACTGTCGAGTTCCGGGAAGACGACGCTCTTCCGGGCGCTGACGCACGCCGAGGCGCAGGGCTCCGGCAAGGAGCACGTCGGGATGGCGCAGATCCCCGACGAACGGCTCGACCGGCTCGCGGCGACTGTTGGCGCGCGGAAGGTGACGCCCGCCGCGGTGCGCGTCGTCGACGTCCCCGGAACGGGACCGCAGCTGCTCGGGAATCTCCGGCAGGTCGACGCGCTGCTCGTCGTTCTCGACGGCTTCTCCGGCACGCGCGTCCCGGCCGACGATCTCGAGACTCTGAAGCTCGAGCTTCTCGTCGCCGATCGCGACCACGTGGAACGGCGTCTCGAGCGCGTCGCGAAGCAGGCGAAGTCGGGCGACACGCGCTTGAAGGCGGAGGCGGCGGAGCTCGAACGCCTCCTCGCCTACCTTGACTCCGGGAAGACGCTGGCGGAGTGGGACGGCGAGCTGTCCGCCGAGCTCGATCCCCTTACGACGAAGCCGCTCCTCGAGCTTGTGAACGGCCCCGCCGGCATCGACCTCGAGCTCGAGGCCGAGCTCTCGGAGCTGTCGCCCGAGGAGGCGGCGGAGTTCCGCGGCGCCGGCGAGTCGGCGCTCGGCGAGGTCGTGCGCCGGCTTGCGGAGACGCTCGACCTGATCACGTTCTTCACCGCGGGCGAGAAGGAGACGCGGGCCTGGACGCTGACACGCGGCGAGACCGCGCTCGACGCGGCGGAGACGATCCACTCCGACATCGCGCGCGGCTTCATCCGCTGCGAGGTCATCCGCTGGGACGATCTCGTCGATGCCGGCGGCCACGCCGAGGCGGCGCGGGCAGGCAAGCAACGCCTCGAGAGCAAGACGTACGTTCTCGAGGACGGCGACGTCCTCAACATCCGCTTCAACGTTTAGCGCGGCGGGTCGTACGCCCCGCCGCGGCTTCCTGGCTCAGCAGCAGTCGTCGCCGCTGCAACAGTCGCTGCCGGGCTTGCAGCATTCGCCGCTCATTGCGCCTCCTTTCATCGATGGATGTCGATGGATGATACATTGAAGAAGATCGATGCAAGCGCTCACCGTCCTTTCGCCCATCTGTTGCGGCCCCGAGACCGAGCCTCTCGCTCCAGCGGAGCGTGACGCGCTTGCGGCCCGGTTCAAGGCGCTCGCCGATCCGACGCGCGTGGCGATCGTCAATCGGCTCGCGGCGGCCGACGAGGTCTGCGTGTGCGACCTCACGGCGGCGTTCGACCTCTCGCAGCCGACGGTCTCGCACCACCTGCGCGTTTTGCGGGAGGCCGGCCTCGTCGAGTCGAGCAGGCGCGGGACGTGGGCCTTCTACCGTCTCGTGCCGGAGGCGGTCGAGACGCTGCGCGGCGCTCTCGGCGGCTAGCCCGCGGATATGAGCGCGACACCGGTGAGCGCCACGGCGACGCCGAGGAGCTGGGTCCGCGCGATCCGCTCCTTCAGTACGAAGAAAGCGAGCGCGACGAGCACGACCGGGTAGAGCGACCCGAGCACCGACACGACGCTGATCAGCCCGTGCCGCGCGGAGGCTCCATAGAGAAGGTTCGCTCCCGTGTCGAAGAGCCCCGTCGCGATCAGGAGCGGCAGGAGCGGCCGCAGCCGCTCGGTCGAGGGGCGGACGAGCAGCGCGGCGAGGAGGACGATCGGGACGACGGTGAGCCGCAAGCTCAGCGTTCCCCAGACGACTCCGGCCTGTGAGACGCGGTTGAGGCCGAGCAGCGCGGAGCCGAAGCCGAGCGCCGCGAGCAGCGCGAGCCCGACGCCGGTTGCGAGCTTCCGGCCGGCCCCTTCGGGGAGCGGCTCGAGCGAGGCCGCCACGACGCCGACGACGGCGACTGCGATCCCGATTCCCTGCAGGAGCGACGGCCGTTCGCCGCGGGAGAGGCCGTAGACGACCGGCACGATGGCGCCTGTCGCGGAGATCGGGCCGACTATGCCCATCGTGCCGATCGCGAGCGCGCGGTAGAACGCGCCGAGCCCGAGTGCGCCCATTGCGCCGCCGAAAACCCCCCAGGCGAGCTCGCGCCCTGTCGGTGCGTGCGGCTGCGTCGCGAGCGCCATCGCGCCGACGAGGACAAGCCCGGCTGACTGCGAGATGACGAGCACCCAGACGATCGGGGCACGGCGCGCGCCGATCCCGCCGCCGAAGTCGGCAACTCCCCAGGAGAGGCTCGCGGCGAGCGCGAGCACGATCCCGATCAAGCCGGGACGGGCCTTGTCGCGGCGACGGCGTCGAGTTGGTTCGCGTGGTAGAGGACGGCCGCCTCCGCGGTGCGCGCGGCGCGGGCGTCGTGGTGACAGGCGACCGCGTGGAGAAGTTCCGCCGGCGCGTCGAGCTCCTCGAGCAGCCGCAGCCCGAGATGGACGTGACCGAGCAGTCGTCCCTGCTCCGTCGGCGCGTAGACCGGCGGCGGGCCGAGCTCGCGCGTGCGGCCGACGTCGTGGACGAGCGCCGCCGCCAGCAGCAGGTCGGCGCGCAGGCGCGGATGGATCTGGCAGAGCTCCCGGCAGAGCGTCGCAACGCCGACCGTGTGCTCGAGGAGCCCCCCGGCGTACGAGTGGTGTCCGTCCGGCGTCGCCGGATACGACCGCAGCGGCGCGTTCTCGAGCGCGCGCGTGACGACGGCGTGCAGCGCCTCGTTGTGGACGTCCGCCACGAGAAACTCGAGGAAGCCCTCGAGCTCGTTCGCGTCCCGCCGCAGCCCGACTGCGAGTTCGGCGGGATCGACGCCCTCCGCAGGCTCGAGCGTCCGCACCTCCACCTGGAGCTCGTTCCGGAACTTCTCGACGCGGCCGAGCACGCGCACCGCGTCTCCCACCGCGAAACGGGCGTCGAGGAGGTCGACGTCGTTCCAGACCCGCGCGGAGATGCGTCCGCTCGGATCGACGAGCTCGAGCGCGAGATAGGTCGCGCCGTTTCGCGTCCGGAGCCGCTCCTTCCGTGCGACGGCGTAGACGCCCTCGACGGTGCGGTTCTCCTCCAGCTGGGCAATCGCCGTCACGTCAAGGAGTTTCGCATGACGCCCGGGCGGGGAGCGAAGCTTGAATGCCGGTCGTATTGGGCCAGAGCAGGCGGTTCTCCGCCTCGAGCCCCGTCACGCGCTACTGGCTTGCCAACTGCGTCGGCTTCTCGCTGGCAGGCGGCGGGCACGGGACGGTGGAGCGCGTCCTCGCGGAGGACGATCCTCACGCGCCGTCCTTGCTGGAGGTGCGGACCGGCCGGCAGCGGCTGCGGCTCGTCCCGACCTCGGCCGTCGTCGCGGTGGTCCCGTCGGAGCAGCTGCTCGTCCTCGCAGGAGGGCGCAGCCGCCCGTCCGTGCGGAGCGCGGAGAACCGGGAGCGGCTCGGGAGGCTGGTCCGTGCCACCGGCCGTGGCGCCGTCGCCGCAGGCCGTGGCGTCGTCGCCGCGGGTGTTCTTCTCCTCGTCTTCGCTACGTGGCTGGGACAGCGTGCGCGCGAGGCGTGGCGGGTCGGCTTCCCGGTCGTCGCGGCCGCGAGCCGGCGCGGCGGGAGGGAGTCGGTGAGATTGGTACGGTCAGTGCCGTGGCAGCAATACGGCCGTTCCGCGCGCTCCGCTACGACGAGGCTGTCGCAGGCCCGCTCGAGGCGCTCGTCGCCCCGCCGTACGACGTCATCGGAGCGGTCGAGCGAGAAGAGCTCCAGCGAAAGAACCCGCACAACGTCGTCCACCTGACCCTCCCCGACAGCGAGGAGGAGGCCGCCGCACAGCTCGCCGACTGGCGTCAGCAGGGAGTGCTCGTCCGCGACGCCGAGCCTGCGTACTGGTGGCTCGCGCAGGATTACGAGGGGCCCGACGGTGTCCGGCGCCGGCGGGAAGGATTCGTCGCTGCGCTTCGGGCGGAGCCGTACGAGAGCCGGGTCGTTCTCCCGCACGAGCTCACGCACGCCGGGCCAAAGGAAGGCCGGCTGCGCCTCCTCCGCGCGACGCGCACGCAGCTCGAGCCGCTCTTCTTCCTCTGGGACGGGACGATCGAGCTGGACGGGCTCGGCGAGCCGGACATCCAAAGCGGTGGGGACCGCCTGTGGCGGCTCGATGCGGAGTTCGGCGAGGCGCTGACGGAGGAGCTTCGCGACGCGCAGCTGCTCATCGCCGACGGCCACCATCGCTACGAGACGACGCTCGCCTCGGGGGAGCCGTGGTTGCTGGCCGTGATCGTCCCGACGGGGCAGGAAGGGCTGACGATCTTCCCCACGCACAGGCTTGCGGAGGCGATCGACGGGGCCGCCGGCGAGCCGATACCTCCGCCGGGCGATGTCCTGCCCGGACCCGTCCTCTACCGCGAGGGGCGTTACGAGTTGCTGCGCGGCGACGGGCTCGATCCGGAGGTCGTCGCAGAACTCGCGCCCGCCGGCGTGACCTATACGCCTCACCGCCACGAGGCCGTCGCGGCGGTCGATCGCGGCGATGCGGCGGCGGCGTTCCTCCTACGGCCGACGCGGATCGAGGACGTCTGGGAGGTCGCGCGCCGTGGCGACGTGATGCCGCAGAAGAGCACGTTCTTCTATCCGAAGCTCACCTCGGGCCTCCTGATGCTGCCGCTCGACGAATGACGGACTGGCTCGAGCTCTGCCGGGGCGCGGCCGCCGACGTCGAGGCGGTGCTCGAGCGCCTGCCGACCCGCGTCGAGCGCGAGCCCGTCGTGGGCGCCGGCGAGGGCGGCGACGAGACGACGGCGATCGACCAGGCGGCGGAGGACGCGATAGTCGGGCGCTTCCGAGCCACGGGCGCGTCGATCGTCTCCGAGGAGGTCGGTCTGCTGGAGGGCTCGGACACCGTCGTCGTGATCGACCCGATCGACGGCTCGCTCAACGCGAAGCGCGGCATCCCGTTCTTCTCGCTCTCGATCGCCGTCGCCGAGGGCAGGACGATGGACGACGTCCACTTCGGCTTCGTCCACGACTTCGGCACCGGTGAGGAGTGGCTGGCGCGCCGCGGCGAAGGAGCGTGGCTGAACGGCGAGGCGCTCGGCGCGGTGCGTCCGAAGGACGTCGTCGAGATCCTCTCCTTCGAGGCGACGCGCACGTCGCTCGTCGCGCAGGAGGCGCCGAAGGTCGCCCAGCTCGCGCACCGGCTGCGGATCATGGGCTCGCTGGCGCTCTCGCTCTGCCACCTCGCCGCCGGTCGCGTCGACGCGGTCGTCTCCCTCAAGCCGGCGCGCTCGGTTGACATCGCCGCGGCGCAGCTCCTCTGCCGGGAGCTGGGGCTCGCCGTCGACCTGTTCGACGTGGAGGATCCGTTCGGCGCTGCGCCGCTCGACCTCGGGCAGCGTTCGCGCGTCGTGGCGGCGGGATCCGCCGAGGTCGCCGCTCGGTTGGCGGCGGCGCTGTCGGGCTAGCGCTGGACGACGCCCGAGGAGTCGGACGTTGTCTTCGAGCTGCCCGCCGCGTTGACCGCGGTGACCCGGACGCGCAGCCGGTGCTTAGCGTCCTTCTTCTTCAGCTTGTACGAGGAGTTCGTCGCGCCTGAAATCGCGACGCAGGACGTACCGCCGTTCGAGCAGCGGAGCCACTGGTAGTCGAAGCTCGTCGGGGAGTCGCTCCAGCTGCCCGCGTCGACCGACAGCTTCTTCCCGACTTTCGCCTTGCCGGAAATGTGCGGCAGCTGGCTCGCTGCCGGGACGGCGATCACGACCGCCGTCGATACCGACGTCGCAGCCGTCGTGCCTGCGGCATTCGTGCCGGAGACGCGCGCCTCGAGCTTGTGTCCCTTGTCGGCGGGGGAGATCTTGTACGTGGATCCCTTCGCGCCGCTGATGCTCACGCAGCTGATGCCGGCGGACGAGCAGCGCAGCCACTCGTACGCATAGCTCACGGGCGTGTTCCACGTCCCCTGCGTCGTCGAGAGCGTCTTGCCGACAGCGGTCGTGCCCGAGACCACAGGCGAGGCTGTGGTGGCCGGCAGCGGTAGGACGATCTCGGTCGTGATCGACGGGGTGTAGCTCGAGCTGCCGCCGGCGTTGTGGGCGCTGACCTCCGAGCGGATCTCGTGGCCCGCGTCGGTCGAGGCGAGGTTGTACGTCGCTGCGATGGCCGAGGGGATGTCGACGCAGCTCGTTCCGTCGGATGCGCAGCGCTGCCATTTGTAGGCGTAGCTCGTCGGGGAGCCTGTCCACGTGCCGGTCGTCGTGGAGAGAGTCTTGCCCTGAGCCACGACGCCGGACACGATCGGCGGAACGGTGTCGGTCGGGATCGAAGGTGGTGGCGGCGCCACCGGCGTATAGCGCTGCAAGCAGTGTGTGCTGCCCGCGTTGCTGTACTCCTCCTGCAGGAAGTAGAGGTGGCTGTTGATCACCTGGTTGTACTCGGTGCCCGAGCCACCGGTCGATCCGAGAGCAGCGCCGAAGGTCCAGGCGCAGAGGTCGCCGATCTCGCTTTCGTTGCCGTCGTTTGCCCACCAGCCTGGGCTGAAACTCGGCCAGGGATCGGTAATCGCCTCGTTGTGCTCGTGGCTGATCGTGTTGATCGTCGCGTCGGCGCCAGTCCCATTCGGCTCCTCGCCGCTGTCGCAGCCGCCGCCTGGAATCGTCGCGTTATTCGGTTCGACGGCATAGGCGATGTCGGCGCTGCCGCCGCTGAGGAAGCTGTCGTGGTACGCGCAGAAGACGTTCGTGCTGCACTGCGTGTCGCTCGAGTCGAAGCAGATCCCGACGTTGCTCGGCGTGAAGATGAAGTAGAGGTGACTCGGCTGCGACGTGTCTTCCGACCAGCTGTTTGCGGAGATTGCATTGAGGATTTCCGTGTGAAGCTGGGCGTCCGTCAGGCAGACGGGGTCGCCGCCGCCGTGATTGTCGTTGCAGCCGCTCGGCGGATAGGCAGTCGTGTCGACATACGAGCCGCCAAAGGTCGCCCCGTACGTGATCGGTGTGCCGCCGCCGTTGCAGGCGGTCGTGTTGATCAGAACGCCCTGGCAGTACTGGGTCGCGACCGAGTAGACGTTCGTGTTCGTGCCGCTGTCGTGCGCAACGTCGGTGAAGTACTGGTTGATCGCGTTCTCGTAGCCGGTGCACGGAGAGCCGCTGCAGGTCGATGTGCTCGGCATCCAGTAGATCGCGTAGGCGGTGTTGGTCGTCATGACCTTGCCGCCCTGATAGGCGAGCGGGCCGATTCCCGATGCCGCGGTGGTCGAGTGCGCTGCGGCTCCGACAGACCCTCCGATGTGCGGCACGATGCCGGCCGGAGAGCGAGTGGACGCGGCGCCTCCCGGCGCGGGCGTTGCGCCGAGCAACAGCGCCCCGGCGACGAGAAGGGAAGCGAGAAGCGTCTTCATACTGAACCGATTGTCGGCGCCACCTGTCCAAACAGGCTAGCCCTCTTTTGGGCTACCTGTACTAAGGATTACGTGCGCTTTTCTTAGTCAGTTTCGCGCCGAGAGGGCGGCCGCGAGACGTCCGAGCTTGCGGAGTGCGGCGTCGAAGCTCGTCCCCGCTCCGCCGAGGCTCGCGCCCTGTCCCTGCAGCTTGTCGATCTGCCGCGCGAGGTACGAAGCCTGGCTCTGGATGTAGCCCGAGTCGAGCTGCGAGGGCGGCGTCGTCGTCAGGTATGTGGTGAGCGTCTTGAGCTCGCTTCCGAGCTTCGCCGCCGACGAGGAGATCCCGGCCGCGTCGCCCGAGAGCGATCCGGCGGCGTTGTTCGAGGCGCGTGCCTGCGCTGCAACGGCCGTGCCGGCCCGCGCGAGCCTCCCCGCCGATGCGCGCGCTGCGGCCGCGACCTGGCGATCGTGTTTCTCCGCTGCCCGAGCCGTGGCCAGCGAAGCCGTGAGCCTGTGGTCGCGAGCCGTCTCCTGGGCAAGGGCGCTCTCGGCCGCCGTGTTCTGCTGCGTCTGGTGGCGCCAGCCGATCGTGAACACCGCCGCGCTGACGAGCGCGCCGCAGATGAAGGCGAGCGTTGCCAGCAGCCACGCGGGTCGTGTGCGGCTGCGCCGCCGCGGCTGAGCGTGGCGAACGTGCCCGAGCGGAGCCGCCCGCTCCTCGATCACGGGCCAGCCGGTGGAATCCGAAGCCATCCGCGCGCGCTTCGCCGTCTAGTCGCTCCCTCCTCCCGCTACGCTCGATTCGTGGAGCCATCTCGCGAGGACATCCTCAAGGCGCTCGAGCAGGTGATCGATCCGGAGCTGCGGAAACCGGTCACCGAGCTCGACATGGTGCGCGACATCGAGATCCACGACGGCGTCGTCGCGCTGACGATCGTCCTCACCGTCGCCGGCTGCCCGCTCCGCGACTCGTTCGAGCAGCAGGTCGACCAGGCGCTCGCCGGCGTCTCCGGCGTGACCGGTTTCGAGCTCTCCTTCGACGTGATGACGCCGGAGGAGCGACAGGCGCTGACGCAGAAGCTGCGCGGCGGCGCGCCCGAGCGCGACGGCGTGATCCGGATTCCCGCCGAATGCCGTGTGATCGCGGTCGCGAGCGGCAAGGGCGGCGTCGGCAAGTCGACGCTCTCAGCGAACCTTGCGGTCGCGTTCGCGCAACTCGGCCACCAGGTCGGCATCCTCGACGCAGACATCTACGGGCACTCGATCCCGCACATTCTCGGCATCCACCAGAAGCCGATCTCGGTCGACCAGATGATCGTCCCGCCGGTCAAGGACGACCTGAAGCTGATGTCGATCGGCTTTTTCCTCGACGGGAACGAGCCGGTGATGTGGCGCGGCCCGATGCTGCACCGCGCGCTCGAGCAGTTCCTCACCGACGTGCACTGGGGCGAGATCGACACGCTCGTCGTCGACATGCCGCCGGGAACGGGGGACGTCTCGATCTCGCTCGGCCAGCTGCTGCCGCGCGCCGAGGTCGTCGTCGTGACGACGCCGCAGAAGCTCGCGCAGGACGTCGCGGCCCGCGCGGCGTCGATGGCCAAGAAGACGAACATGCGCCTCCTCGGCGTCGTCGAGAACATGTCGGGCGACGTCTTCGGGAGCGGCGGCGGCGAGAGTCTTGCGGACGAGCTCGGCGTGCCGCTGCTCGGGACGGTGCCGCTCGATCCGGTGCTGCGGGAGCAGGGCGACGCCGGTGCGCCCATCGTCTCCGCCCAGCCGGAAGCCGAGTCCGCGCAGGCGATCGTCTCCATCGCGCAGGAGATCGAGGCCCTGCGCCGCGAGCCGTCCGGCGGCATCCTCAAACCGCTCCCGCTCGTCGGCTGATCCGCGAGGATGACGGGGTGGCGGCAGCCGCCTTCTTCGACCTCGACCGGACGCTCTTGCGGCGCTCGTCGGCGCTTGCTCTCGCCGGCTCCTTCCGCGAGCGCGGGCTGATCTCCCGCTGGCAGATGCTGCGTGCCGCCGGCTGGCAGCTCCTTTTCGTCGCGCGCGGCGCGAGCCACGAGGCGGTGCGGCGGGCGGCGGAGGACGGGCTGCGCGTCCTCGCCGGCCACACGCCGGACGAGCTGCGTAGCCTCGTCGCCGACGCGATGGAGCCGGTGCTCCGTCCGCTCATCTACGCCGAGCCCCTCCACCTGGTCAAGGAGCATCAGGCGCGCGGCGAGCCCGTCTACATCGTCTCGGCGAGCCTGCAGGAGATCGTCGACGCGATCGCCGAGGATCTCGGCTTCGACGGCGCGCTCGGCACGGTCTGCGAGGTGAAGGACGGGCGCTACACCGGACGGGCCGAGCGTGCGCTCCACGCTGAGGCGAAGGCCGACTGCGTGCGGGCGGTGGCCGAGCGGGAGGGATTCGACCTCGCCGAGTGCACCGCGTACTCCGACAGCCACACCGATCTGCCACTTCTCGAGGTGGTCGGACATCCGGTCGCGGTCAATCCCGACCGGGCGCTGCGACGGATTGCGGTAGAGCGCGGCTGGCCCGTTCTCGAGTTCAAGACACGGCATGCAAGCTGAGGAAGGGCTCGCCCGCCTGCGGGCGCTCGGCTTCGGCGAGGTCGACGCGCAGGAGCTCTGGGAGCACTTCGACGCGGCGGAGAAGCGCGGCAAGCCGAGTCACGGCCACCCGCGGATCCCGTGGCTCGAGGAGCTCGAGGGCTACGACCCGTCCGCCGAGCCGAAGCTGCTCGTGGACGAGGAGGGCTTCCAGCGCTGGGACAGCGGCGGTGCGATCGGCTACCTCGTCCTTGCTCGCGTCGTGCGTGCGCAGCTCGAGCGGCCACCGGCGCATGCGCGTCTCGTCGTCTGCGAGCAGACGTTCCCGACCGGAATGCTCGGCCACCACGTGCGGCGCCTTGCCGACGGCGGTCTCGTCGCGCTGCTGACCACGACCTCGCCGCGCCGGCTGGCGCATCCGTCCGGTGGGCCGAAGCTCGCGAGCACTTCGCCGCTGGCGATCGCGATCCCGTCGAGCGGCGGCGATCCGGTCGTCACGGACGTCTCGATGGCGGCGGTGACGTGGGGCGACGTCGTCGCGGGGCTGGGGAAGGAGGAGGACGTCGTCCCGTTCGGCGGCGAGCAGGCGCACAAGTCGTTCGCGATCGCAGTCGGGCTACAGCTGCTCGTGGACGCCCTCGCGCAGGAGGAGGGTCACGCCTCTGTCCTGCTCGTAGCGCGGCCGGAGTCGGATCCGGTTCCGGCGCTTAGGACGCTTGCGGCGGGCGTCCGGCTTCCCGGCGACGGCTAGCTCGGGAAGCGCGGGTCGTTGCGGATCGCGTCGAAGTCGGAGTCGGTCTTCGCGTACCCGCGGAAGCGGTCGTCCGCCGCGACCGCTGCGTTGAGCTGTTCGAGCGCGGCATCGGCGTCTCCGGCTAGCGCGTCTACACAGGCGAGCGTGTAGAGGATCGGCGGGCTGCTCGGCTTCGCGGCGAGGGCCTCCCCCAACAGCTGCTTCGCCTCGTCGTAGCGCTCTGCCTTGATCGCGGGCGCTGCGCGGAAGATGAACTCCCAGGCCGAGATCTCGAACGCTTCGCCTGGCTTGCCACCGATCGCGAGAACCGCGGCGTCGTCGGTCAGCGCCACGCCGCCGCGGCCGAGCGACGGATCGCGGACGAAGACGAGCTGCCCCTGCCCGAGCTCGTGCTCGTTGCCGTCGATCGTGAACTTCACGCGGCCGCGCAGGACGAGGTAGATCTCCTCGTGCTCAAGCGTCCCTTCGGTGTGCTCCTCCACGATCTGCTTGCTCGCGCCGGGCGTGTACGCGTTGACGCCGAACGCCTGGATGCCGAAATGACCGCGCACGGGCCGCCAGACGAAGCCTTCGGAGAGCTCGATCACCTCGAGCTCGTCGACGTGGACGAGGTTCACTTCAGGAGCTCCTGGAAGCGGGGGTCGTCGCGGATGTTGTCGAGGTCGTCGTCCTTCTCGAGGTACTCGCGGATCGCGGTCTGCTCGATCGTGAGCGCGCGCTGGAGGTAGGCGAGCGCCTCATCCGCGTTCCCGTCCAGAGCCTCGAGACAGGCGGCGTTGTACGGGAAACCCCAGTGCTCCGGCCGCTTCTCGATCTCCTTCTCCATCAAGGCGCGGCACTCGTCCATCCGGCCCGCCTGGCGGAGGGCGTTCGCGACGGCGAATGTGTCCCAGCCGCCGCCGTCGAAGGCCTCGCCGATCGACGCGCCGACGACGAAGAGGATCGTGCCGTCCTCCTCGGCCACCGCGGTGCGGTGCACGAGCGGCGGGACGAAGACGAGCGTTCCCGCGGGCGCGTCCTGCGTCTCGTCGCCGACGGTCGTTGGGAGTACGTCGAGCGGGTCAGCGCGAGCGGGGTCGCGGCGGTGGCGGCCAACGATGGTTCGAGATCGAGGGTGTCCGGCCATCGACCGTTCGTGTAGCCGGCCCGTCCGCGCCGAACCGCCGCACCACCGCCGGCCGAGCCCCCGCGGTCCTCGGCGCCGCGAACGAAAGCTTGCAGCATTCAACCCGCGTCGTCGGACTGCCGTATCTTCGAAAGACTGGCAGCAATCACGGGGACGGAGCACGTGTTTCCAGCTCGATCAGGGAGGATCGTCCGCCTCGCGGGAGGCACGCTTGTGGCGTTCGCCCTGCTCGCGACCGCCGCGTTCGCGGCCGCTCCCGTCAAGGGCGCGGGCTACACGGGTGCCCTCGCGGGATCGCACTCGAAGATCACGATCAGCTTCCGCGTCTCCGCGAGCGGCGCCGAGGTCGAGAGCCTGCGGATCAGCAGCCTGCCGATCTACTGCGGCGGCAGCGGGCCGCCGGGGACACCGAAGATCAAGTTCCAGAACGCGACGATCTCCGCGAGCGGCTCATTCTCGAGCCCCGGCAAGGACACGATCGCGACGGGTCCGCTGAAGGGCTCGGTCGTGGCGACCCTGGTGGTGAGCGGCAGCTTCTCGGCCGGCGGCCACGAGCACGGCATGGTCACGACGACCTACAGCGGCCCCGCCGAGAAATGCGGCGGTCACTCCGCCTACAGCACGACCGGCTGAGAGCCGCTATCCCCGGGGGCGCACGCCCCGCCTGGGCGCGAGCGGCAAAGCCGCGCGCCGCACCCGCTATATGAACAGAATCCGGCCCGGGACGAGCGTGTCTTCGTGGGCCAGGTAGGCGGCGCAGGTCCGGTGGTAGCCGTCGGCGATCTGCGCCATCACGTCGGGCCGCAGGATGACGATCAGGATCGGCGACAGCCGCTCGTTCGCGCGGATCTTCTCGAGCTTCTCGGCGACCTCCTCGCTCTGCTTGGCGCCGAGCAGCGGCAGGCGGGTCGCGCGGAGGATGTCCTTGGCTCGCCAGCGCCCCGACGGGGCCTGCTTCAGCGCGTCGATCAGGCGGTCGAGGTCGCCGCTGGGCACGAGCAGCGACAGGTAGCTACGAGCGGCCGCGTAGTCCTTCTCCTCGGCCTCGTCGAGCCACTTGACCCTCGGCGGCCTAGCCACCGGCGACGGCCGGGAGAATTGTCAGCTCGGCGCCATCCGGGACGCTCGTCGCGACGCCGTCGAGAAAACGGATGTCTTCGCCGGCCAGGTAGACGTTGACGAAGCGGCGCAGCGTCCCCTGCTCGTCGGAGATCCGCTCGCGCAGCTCGCCGAACTGCGCGAACAGACCGTCGAGCACCTCGGCGACGGTGGTTCCCTCGACGCTCGCCTCGCTGACACCGCCGGTCACCGCGCGCAACTGCGTTGGGATCTTCACGGTGACCGCCATCACGCGATCGCCTGCGCGACCGTCGCCTCGAAGGAGTCGAGCGTCGGCTCGATCTCGTGGGTGTGGAACGTCCCGCGTACCGCGTCGAGGGTCTTGAGACCGTCGCCGGTGATCACGAGGACGACGCGCTCGTCGGCGTCGATCTCGCCGCGCCGTGCGAGCTCGCTGAGCACCGCCACGCT
>PMOB01000013.1 GCA_003161615.1 Actinomycetota bacterium | reverse complement strand
CGAACCGCTCGGAGGAGTCGCTCTCGCAGCTCGACGAGCGCGGGGTCGTGCGCATCGGCGCCGAGGTGGGCGCAGGCGACCTCCTCGTGGGCAAGGTCACGCCGAAGGGCGAGACCGAGCTGACGGCGGAGGAGAAGCTGATCCGCGCGATCTTCAAGGAGAAGGCGCGCGAGGTCCGCGACACGAGTCTCAAGGTTCCGCACGGCGAGGGCGGCGTCGTCATCGACGTGAAGACGTTTGCGCGCGACGCGGGCGACGACCTGTCGCCGGGCGTCAACGAGCTCGTCCGCGTCTTCGTCGCGACGAAGCGCAAGATCGCGGAAGGCGACAAGCTCGCCGGCCGCCNNATGAACATCGGCCAGGTGCTCGAGACGCACCTCGGCTGGGCTGCCGCGCACGGCGTCTTCGCCGAGAACGGCGACAACGGGCGCAAGAACGGCGAGGTCGACTGGCACCACCGCCGCCAGATCATCAACGGCGGCAACCCGAGCGCGGTTGCCTCCCCGGTCTTCGACGGCGCCACGCCGGTCGACGTCGACGAGGCGCTGATCGAGTGGACGAAGCAGAACCCCGACTCGCCGATCCAGTTCCTTGTCGATACGAAGCGGCCGATCGGACGGCAGTGCTCCGGCAAGACCATCCTCTACAACGGCCGCAGCGGCGAGCCCTTCGAGCAGAAGGTCACCGTCGGCTACATGTACATCCTGAAGCTCCTCCACCTCGTGGACGACAAGATCCACGCGCGGAGCACCGGCCCGTACTCGCTCGTCACCCAGCAGCCGCTGGGNNAGCGCTTCGGCGAGATGGAGGTGTGGGCACTCGAGGCGTACGGCGCCGCCTACACGCTGCAGGAGATGCTGACCATCAAGTCCGACGACACGGTCGGGCGCGTCAAGGCGTACGAGGCGATCGTCAAGGGCGAGAACATCGCCGAGCCGTCGATCCCCGAGTCCTTCAAGGTGCTCCTGAAGGAGATGCAGTCGCTCGCCCTCGACGTCCACGTCCTCTCGGACGAGGGCCGCGAGGTCGAGGTGCGCGAGGAGGAGGACGAACTGCTCCGTGCCGCGGAGGAGCTCGGCATCGATCTCTCGCCCGGCTCGCTTCGGGCTGTCGGCCGCGAGCCGACCGCCGAGGAGGCCGAGGAAGGACAGGAGCGGGTCGACGCCGACGGCGAGCTGACGCTGCCGGCCGACGAGTCGCTCGGAGATCTCGAGGACGTCGAGGTCTCTGGCAAGCAAGAGGCGAAGGAGGACGCAGACGCGGAGATCGGTCCGCTCGGCGCGCCCGATCTCGTCGATCTGGAACTCGAGGACTAAGAAGGGACTGGGGAGAAGCTAGTGATCGACATCAACGACTTCGACGCGATTCGGATCGGTCTCGCGTCCTCGAAGCAGATCCGCGACTGGTCTTCCGGCGAGGTCACCAAGCCGGAGACGATCAACTACCGCACGCTGAAGCCGGAGCGCGACGGCTTGTTCTGCGAGCGCATCTTCGGACCGACGCGCGACTGGGAGTGCTACTGCGGCAAGTACAAGCGCGTCCGCTACAAGGGCATCATCTGCGAGCGCTGCGGCGTCGAGGTGACGCGGCAGAAGGTGCGGCGCGAGCGGATGGGGCACATCGACCTCGCCGCGCCCGTCTCCCACATCTGGTTCTTCAAGGGCGTTCCGAGCCGGATCGGCTACCTCCTCGACATCGCCCCGCGCGAACTCGAGAAGGTTCTCTACTTCGCGGCCTCGATCGTCACGGCGGTCGACAACGAGAAGCGCGCCTCCGACCTGAACGGGCTCGAGGACCAGGTCAAGGCAGAGGCGGAGCGGGTCGACGTCGACCGCGACGAGGCTCTCGCCGCGCTCGAGGACCGGCTCGCCCGGCGCCGCGACTACTTCGCGAAGGGCAAGGAGCGGAACTTCGACGAGGACGACGACTTCTGGGGCCGCGGCCTCTCCAACTGGGCTGAGGAGCAGGTGCTCCCGCCCCTCGAGGAGGCCCGCACGCTCGTCGGCGGCCTGTTCGTCGAGCTCGTCCCCAAGATCACGACGGAAGACTCGAAGAAGATCCGCGAGCTCGTCCGCAACACGGCCATCCGCGACGACCGCCGGCTGACGGCTCGCGAGGTCGAGACCGTCGCCGCGTCGGCCGAGCAGATCAAGGCTGCGATCGCGCCGCTCGAGAAGGAAGCCGAGAAGGCGACCGGCTCGAAGAAGGGCGCCGTCACGAAGCACATCCACCGCATCGTCGACGGGCTCCTCTCCGGCGCCGAGCTGAACGAGGAGGATCAGGCGCTCGTCGCGGGCGTCGACCTCAAGAACCTCGAGAAGGCGCGCGACCTCGGTAACGGGCTGCTCAAGGACACGATCGACGGCGCGGACGCCGACACGGACATCCGCGAGTTGGCGAACGACCTCTGCCTCCGCACCGACGGGCGGATCCAGAAAGAAGATCTCGACGCGATCGTCCAGTGGGCGCTGAAGGTGCGCGAGATGTACCTCGACATCGAGTCGCGGCGCGAGGACGCGCGCGAGGCGGCGGTCGACGCCGTCAACCGGCTCGAGGAGACGTGGCGGCTCTTCCGGGAGCTCGAGCCGAAGCTGATCGTCAACGACGAGCAGATCTTCCGCGAGCTCAAGGACCGCTTCGGCTCGCCGTACGGGTTCGGCGTCTACTTCAGCGGCGGCATGGGCGCGGAGGCGATCCGCGAGCTGCTCAAGGATCTCGACCTCGAGGCCGAGGCCGCGTCGCTGCGCGAGACCATCGCCACGTCGAAGGGCCAGAAGCAGCAGCGGGCGATCAAGCGCCTGAAGGTCGTCAACGCCTTCATCACGAGCGAGAACCGGCCCGAGTGGATGATCCTCGAGGCGATCCCGGTCATCCCGCCGGAGCTTCGCCCGATGGTCCAGCTCGACG
>PMOB01000009.1 GCA_003161615.1 Actinomycetota bacterium | reverse complement strand
CGCTCCTCGAACTCGCCGCGGTACTTCGAGCCGGCGACGAGGGCGGCGAGGTCGAGGGAGTAGATCTGCTTGCCCTTGAGGATCTCGGGGACCTGGTTCGCGGAGATCCGCTGCGCCAATCCTTCGACGATCGCGGTCTTGCCGNNCGACGCCCGGCTCGCCGATCAGAACGGGGTTGTTCTTCTGGCGGCGCGCGAGGATCTGCATGATCCGCTCGATCTCCGTCTGGCGGCCGACGACCGGGTCGAGCTTGCCCTCCTGGGCCTGCTTCGTGAAGTTGCGGCCGAACTGGTCGAGGAGCTTCGAGGACTTCGACTTCTCCCCCGCCGGTCCGCCCGCGCCCGCCTGGCGGCGGCCGGGACCGGAGAGCATCCGGATGATCTCGTTGCGGATCTTCTCCGCGTCGGCGTCGAAGTCGAGCAGGATCCGCGCGGCTACGCCCTCGTTCTCACGGACGAGGCCGAGCAAAATGTGCTCGGTGCCGATGTAGTTGTGGCCGAGGGACAGCGCCTCGCGTAGCGCGAGCTCGAGCACCTTCTTCGCGCGCGGCGTGAACGGGATCTGGCCGGTCGTCACCTCGTCGCCCTGACCGACGATGCGTGCGACCTGGGCCCGCACTTCCTCCACGGTGATGTCGAGGGACTCGAGCACCCGCGCCGCGAGACCCTCCTCCTCGCGGAGCAGCCCGAGCAGGATGTGCTCGGTGCCGATGTAGTTGTGCTTGAGCGCCCGCGCCTCGTCCTGGGCTAGGACGACGACCTGGCGAGCCCGTTCAGTGAAGCGTTCGAACAAGTCTCTCGACTCTCCTTTCCTCTACCTACAACGCCGCAACGGCGTTGGAGGTTTGCCCATCGTAGCCCACCCCTTCGGCTGTAAAGAGTGCGTTCGGGGGATCAGTCGCGGCTGCGAAGCGCCGGGAAGAGGATCACGTCGCGGATCGAGTCGCGGCCGAGGAGCACCATCGCCAGGCGGTCGATCCCGATCCCGATTCCGCCCGTCGGCGGCATCCCGTACGAGAGCGCCTCGACGTAGTCGGGATCGCCCGGCTCCGCCTCGGCGTCCCCCGCCTTTCGCTCCGACTCCTGCATCGCGAAGCGCTGCGCCTGCTCGGAGGCGTCGTTGAGCTCGCTGAAGGCGTTCGCGAACTCCATGCCGGCCACGACCGCCTCGAATCGCTCGACGAGCGTCTCGTCCCCGTCGGTCGTGCGCGCGAACGGGGAGAGCTCGATCGGCCAGTCGTAGACGATCGTCGGCTGGATCAGCTCGGGCTCGACGAAGTGGGAGTAGGCGTGGTCGGCGAGCTGCGACCACGTCCGGTCGCTCGAGACGTCGACGCCGGCCTCCGTCAGCTTTGCGCGGAGCTCTGCCTCGTCGCGCGTCCAGACGCCGTGCGCGTCGAGCGCCTCGACGAAGCGCACCTCCTGGAACTGGGAGAGGTCGATGTCGTGACCGCGGAACGTCGTCTTCGTTCCGCCCAGCGTCGCCTCGGCCGCGTACGCGACGAGCTCCTTCATCCGCGCGGCCGTGTCCTTGTAATCCGCGTACGCCTCGTACCACTCGACCTGCGTGAACTCCGGCGAGTGCTTGTACGAGTAGCTCTCGTTGCGGAAGTCCTTCGCCAGCTCGTAGACCTTCTCGAGGCCGCCGACGATGAGACGCTTGAGATAGAGCTCGTCGGCGATGCGGAGGTAGAGATCGGAGTCGAGGAGCTCCGAATGCGTGACGAACGGCTCGGCGAAGCCGCCGCCGTAGCGGGGCTGGAGGATCGGGGTCTCGACCTCGACGAAGCCCGCGCCGTCGAGGTAGGTGCGGATCGCCGAGACCATCCGCGCGCGCTTGACCGCGTCGTCGCGCGACTCGTCGTTCATCAGCAGGTCGAGGTAGCGCTTGCGGTAGCGCTGCTCGGTGTCCGTGAGCCCGTGGAAGGTGTCCGGCAGCGGTGTCCGGATGCTCGCGAGCAGCTCGAGCTCGTCGACCTGCAGCGACGGCTCCCCGCGGCGCGACCGAGCAGGCGAGCCGGACACGCCGACCACGTCGCCCAGGTGGAGGTCGAGCTCTCCCGTCCGCTCGGCCGGGCAGATCAACTGGATCCGCCCCGAGCGGTCGACGAGGTCGAGGAAGACGAGCTTTCCCATGTCTCGGCGGGCCATGACCCGTCCGGCGACTCGCCGCTTCGCGTCGGCGGTCGCGCCCGGCTCGAGCTGCTCGGCGTCCGCGCGGACAGCCGCGACCTCGTCCCGGTCGGGAAAACGCTTCGATAGGCCCATGGCGGGCGAGTCTACGGCTTGAGGATCGAGATCTGGAGGCCCTTGGTGGACAGCCAGACCATCGCGCCGGCGACCGGGCCGGACTTGACCGGATCGTTCGGGACGGCGATAACCGGCGCGCTCAAGCCCGGGAAGTTCACGGCCTTCTGCCAGGACTTGCCGACCCGCACCCGCACGCCGACGAAGGACGCGCGGTGGAGATCCCTCTCGCTCCACCCGACGACGGCGCGCTGGTTGTTGGCGGCGACGACCGGCGGGATGCCAAACGTGGCCGCGTAGCCGGTGGGCATCACCCGCGTGCCGCTGCTCCAGGACGAGCCGCTGAGTGACGCCGCGTCGATCTCCCAGCCGCCGGCGATCTCCTCCTCCCAGGCAGCGACACCGCCGCCGCTCGAGGAGAGTGCGAGCGCTTGGTACCGAGAGAGCGCCTTACCGGAGACGAACTGGGACTTGGCCGGGAACAGCCGCGGCGTCGTGACCTTGCCCGCGATCAGGTGGGTGTTGTCCTTGCCGGACTGCTCCCAGAGGATCGACGCCTTGCCGCTGTCGGCGATGGCGATGCTCGGCGGGGTCGACCCGTACGTGGCACCGGCGATCTCCTTGGCGGGGCCAAAACGGCCTCCGGCCGTGAGGCTCGCCCAGACCGAGCTGTTCGTCTCGGCCCACGAGATGGCCGCGTTGCCCTTGCCGTCGGCGGCGATGCGAGCGCCGTGGGAGTCGGTTCCGGGCGCGGAGAGGCGCACGGGTGCGCTCCACGAGCCTGCGCTCTTGGCGCGCTGGCTCTCGACGACTTGTGAGTGCTTACCCCCGCCGCCGGAGTAGTTTCCCTCCCATGCGACGTACACGGTGCCGGCGTCGTCGACGGTAATGCTCGGCGCGTCGCCTGCTCCGTAGTCGGTGCTGAGGTTGGCGGACGAGACCTTCATCGTCGCCCCGAATGCCTTCGCGCCGTGCGGCATGATTCGCACGGCGAGCACGTCGCTGCCTCCATTCTTGCCCGGGTACTCCCAGGCGACGGCAAAGGTTCCGTCACCGCCGACGGCGAGCGCGGGTTTGGCCAGGGCGCTCACCGCCGGCCCGAGCTTCCGGATCGCGATCTTCCCCGCCGGTGTCCGCGTTGCCGCCATCAGCGAATACTTATTCTTCTTGGAGTCGTACGCGTCCCAGACGACGACCGTCGTGCTGTTCGCGGCCGTGGCAATCGCGGGTTGGTAGGCGAGCTTGCCGGGCGGGAGAAGTATCGCGGGCTTCGACCATCCGGAGGCGGCAGTCGCTGCAGCCGGTACCGCGAGAGACACGGCGGCCGCAAGCGACGCGATGATCACGCGTCTCATCTCGGGCCCCACAGTAGCCGCATGTTTCCGAACCGTCGCAAAGGTTCGGTTAAGCCGCCTTGATCTCCATGATCTTGAACTTCAGCGCTCCACGCGGCGCGGAGACCTCGACGACGTCGCCCTTCTTGTGGCCCATGATCGCCTTGCCGACGGGCGACTCGTTGGAGAGCTTCATCTCCGCCGGGTTCGCCTCGGCAGAGCCGACGATGTGGTACTCGAACTGCTTGTTCGAGGACATGTCCTTGAGCCGCACCTTCGTGCCGACGGAGACCTCGCCCGAGCGGATCTCCTTCCTCGTGACGACGCGGGCGTTCGTCAGCCGCTCCTCGAGCATGGCGATGCGCGCCTCGAGGTGCGCCTGATCGTTCTTCGCCGAGTCGTACTCGGCGTTCTCCGCGATGTCGCCGAACTCCCGCGCAATGCGGATGCGGTCCGCAACTTCGCGGCGCCTGACGGTGGACAGGAGCTCGATCTCCTCCTGGAGCTTCTTGTAGCCGTCCGGCGTGAGGATGACTTCCTTCAACGTGTCCTCCTGGACCCCCTGCAGAGAAACAGCCGCTGGCGACCTGCCCCGCGGCGGGGGCGGATGGTACCCCCGGCGTCAAGCGCCGTCAACAGGGCACGGATACCATCGAAACGTGGCCGTGAACCTGCGGGAGTCGTGGTCGATCGGCGGGGTCGAGGTGCCAACGCGGCTCGTGCTCGCACCGATGGCGGGCGTCTCCATCCAGGCGTTTCGGCGCCAGGGACGGCGCTTCGGCGCCGGGCTCGTCTGCTCGGAGATGGTCTCGGCCGCGGGAATCGAGCACCGGAACGAGCGGACGTACGGCTATCTGCGCGTCTCGTCGGACGAGCACCCGCTCGCGATCCAGATCTTCGGCGCGGAGCCGACCGCGATGGCCGAGGCGGCCAGGATGGTCGAGGCGGCGGGCGCGGACATCGTCGACATGAACTTCGGCTGTCCCGTCCGGAAGGTGACGAAGACGGGCGCCGGCGCGCACCTGATGGAGGATCCGGAGCTCGCCTGCCGCGTCGTCTCGGCGGTCGCGGAGGCCGTCTCGGTGCCGGTGACCGTGAAGATGCGGCGCGGCGTCGAGAACGGCTCGCGTGCCTGCCTCGAGCTCGGCCCGCGCCTCGTCGAGGCGGGTGTGGCCGCGCTGACGCTCCATCCCCGCTCGGCGCAGCAGATGTACACGGGCGAGGCGGACCACGCGCTCACGGCGGAGCTCGTCGAGCGGGTCGCGGTGCCGGTGATCGCCTCGGGCGACGTGACGAGCCGGGATAACGCGATTGCGGTGCTCGAGCGGACCGGCGCGGCCGCGGTGATGGTCGCGCGCGGCGCGCAGGGGAATCCGTGGTCGCTGCGGGAGATGATCGAGGGCGAGGCGTTCGCCCCGACCCGCGAAGAGGTGGCGGCCGAGCTGATCGTCTTCATCCGCGAGGCGGTACGCGAGCTCGGCGAGCAGCGGGCGGTCGGCTTCCTCAAGAAGTTCTACGGCTGGTACCTCGGCCACGGCCGTTTCCCGAAGCCGTTCAAGCAGGAGCTCGTGGTGCTGCCGACGACGGAGGAGGTCGTGATGCGGCTCTTCGCGGCCGCGCCGGGCGCAGCTGAGCTTGTCGAGCGGCTCGAAGCCGAGCTTCCCGATCCCGCCGAGGACGTCGTCCTTGAGGGGATGCCGATCTCGGTCTACGGCGGCGGTTAGTCGGGGCGGTTTCGCTCCCAGATGATCCGGAGCCCGTCGAGCGTGAGGAACGGGTCGACCTTCGAGATCGTCTTCGAGTGCGGAGCGATGAGGTCGACGAGCCCGCCGGTGCCGATCGCCGTCGCGTCGGGAGCGCCGAGCTCGCCGCGGATCGCCTCGACGATTCCGTCCACTTGCCCGGCGAAGCCGTAGACGACGCCCGACTGCAGCGCCGTGGCGGTCGACTTGCCGATCACGGCGGGCGGCTCCACGAAGTCGACCTTGACGAGCCGCGCGGCGCGCTCGAAGAGCGCGTCCATCGACGTCTCGATCCCCGGTGCAAGCACGCCTCCGACGTAATCGCCTGCCGGCGACACGACGTCGAAGTTCGTCGACGTTCCGAAGTCGACAACGATTGCGGGCGCGCCGTACTTCTCCTTCGCGGCGACGGCATTCACGATCCGGTCCGGCCCGATCTCGTTCGGCGCGTCGTGCTGAATCCCGATCCCGGTCCTGACCCCGGGCCCGATGACGAGCAAACGCGCCTTCGCCCAGCGTTCCGCCACGTGCTCGTACTCGCGGATGAGGCTCGGAACGGTCGAGGACAGGACGATTCCGTCGAGCGCCGTCAGGTCGAGGAAATCCGCCAGTAGCGCGCCGAGCTCGTCCCCTGTCCGCTGCGCCTCGGTCGCGATGCGCCAGCGCTCGCCGAGGACAGGCCCGTCGTAGAGCCCGAAGACCGTCTGTGTGTTGCCGACGTCAACCGCGAGCAGCATCGCGGCGCGAGGGTACCGCTAGAGCTCGTCGTCGCCGCGCAGCGGCTCGCCGATCCGCTCGGCAAGCGCCTCGGCGGTGAGCGTCGGCTCGTCGCCCTCGCCGCGCAGCTCCTCGATCGTCACGTCGCCCGAGCTGAAGACCTTGGCGCGCGGGATGATCCGCGTCGGGCGGTTCTTGTCCCAGACCCAGACGTCCTCGAGGTCGAGCTGGAAGAACGGGAGCGCGCCGGCCGTGGGCGCCGCCTGCTGCACATCGAGCTTGTTGCAGAGGTAGGTCGCGTCCTGCGTGAGCACGCAGTAGCGGAACAGCGCGAAGACGGCCTGGTACTCCTTCTTCAGCGCGAGCTCTAGTTCGGCCTCGTACTCGTCGAGATCGTCGAGGTGCGACATGGGCGGTTCAGTGTAGCCCTGGCAGCGTCGAATCAAGCTCGGCGAGAGGCTCGCGGACGAAAGGGCGCTCGTGGAGACGCGGGTGCGGGACGGTCAGGCCCGGCTCGTCGATCGTCTCGTCGCCGTAGAGGAGAAGGTCGAGGTCGATCGTCCGCGGGCCGTGCTCGCCGGGGACGCGGACGCGCCCGAAGCGCCGCTCGGTCTCGAGCAGCCGGTCGAGTAGCTCGCGTGCGGGGAGAGTGGTCTCGAGCTCGGCCGCTCCGTTGAGAAACCGGGGTTGCGGGCCGACGCCGACCGGCTCGGTGTCGACGAGGCGCGAGACTGCGACGACCTCGATCTCGTCCGTCGCGTCGAGCGCGGCGAGCGCCGCGCGGATCGTCCCCTCGCGATCGCCGAGATTCGCGCCGAGGCCGATGAAGGCGCGGGTCATGGCCGCGTGACCGTCACGCCGACGGTGCCGTCGAGGCCCGCCGGCTTCACCGCCGGCTTGCGGATGCGCACGCGAAGACGCTCGGGCGAGAAGCGCCGCTCGAGCTCGTCCACGATCGCCGAGGCGAGCGCCTCGACCAGCGCGTAGCGGTGCGCGTCGGAGACCGTCTGCACGACCCGCGCCACCTCGCGGTAGTCGACCGCTTCGGCGAACTCGTCGTTCGCGCCGCGCTCGCCAACGTCGAGGTCGACGTCGAAGAGAAAGTCCTGACCAAGCTCGCGTTCGTCCTCCTCCACGCCGTGATGCCCGAAGACGCGGAGGTCGTTCACATGGACGGTGATCACGCGATTGCGCCTGCGACCGTGAGTGCGTCGACCGTGGGCTTGACGTCGTGGACGCGGAGGATGGTCGCGCCGCGCTCGAAGGCGGCGACTGCGGCCGCGACGCTCGCGCCGAGCAGATCGTCGGAGCCGGTCAGCTTGCGGAGCGTGCTCTTGCGCGAGAAGCCGACGACGACGGGACGGCCAAGCGCGAGCAGGACGTCGAGCCGCCGCACGAGCTCGAGGTTGTGCTCGACCGTCTTGCCGAAGCCGATACCGGGGTCGAGGCAGATCCGCTCCTCGGCGATCCCTGCCGCGACCGCGAACTCCATTCGCTCATCGAGGAACGCCGCGACCTCGACCGCGACGTCGCCGTAGCGGGGCTCGGCCTGCATCGTGCGCGGCTCGCCCTGCATGTGCATCAGGCAGAGGTAGGCGCCGGAATCGGCGACGACCCCCGCGAGCTCCGGGTCGCCCTGCAAGGCGGTGACGTCGTTGACGAGGATCGCGCCGCGCTCGAGCGCCGCACGGGCGACCTCCGCCTTGGACGTGTCGATGGACACCGGGATCTCGCCGCCAAGCCGCTCGAGGACGGGAACGACGCGCCCGAGTTCCTCCTCCGCCGAGACACCGGCCGCGCCGGGCCGCGTCGACTCGCCGCCGACGTCGACGATCGCGGCCCCGTCCTCGAACATCCCGCGAGCGGCCGCCGCCGCGATGTCGGGATCGAGATGGACGCCGCCGTCCGAGAACGAGTCCGGCGTGACGTTGACCACGCCGATCACGGACGGGCGCGGGAAGCGCTCTTCGAGCGGAATCACGCGCAGAAGCCTACGGGCCTAGAGAACCTCCGGGCGGGGCGTCCCCAACACCCCGCCCGTACTGCGTGTTACTCGGAAGTGCCGCCCGCGCCCGTCGAGCCCTGCTTCATCTCGGGCATCTGCACGCCCTCGGCGCGCGCGCGCATGAGCGCGGCCGCCGCGACGACGATCGCGACGATCAGCCCGATCCACGCCGGCCAATGCCGCGCAGCGCTGTGCGTGAGGAAGGTGATCACGGTGAACAGAGCGACGAGCAGCGCCAGGGCCACCGAGACGAGGCCCTCACTCATCGAGCCGAGCGAGACCTTCACCGCCATCAGGCGCAGCACCTCCCACACCAACATCACGATCACGAGCAGGGCGGCCAGGAAGCCGATGCCGTGCCACTCGTTGAGTCCAGCCGAGACGCTGAGATATGAGACCTGCTGCCAATTGAGGAACGAGAGAATCAGCAGCACCACTCCGCCGGCGAGGACGACCTGCGCCTCGCGCGAGAGCTTGTTGAGGATGTCCATCGAACTCCTTTCGCCCGGGGGGACGAGACCAACCGCCCCGGAGGAGCCTAAAGCACTCGGCGGCTAGATTTGCCACGCGTGACAATCGCGAGACGATTCCTCGGAGCGCTGCTCTTCCTCACCGGAGTGGTCTGGATCGGGCAAGGGCTGAACCTGATCCACGGCTCGTCGATGACGGGCAGCACGTTCTGGGCGCTGATGGGAGCGATCTGCATCCTCGCCGGTCTCGGCCTCCTCAGCTGGCCGTGGCGGACGAGCTCGTGAGCCCGGACGCGCGAGACGACGTGAGCAGCGAGCGCGTCCAGAACCTCCTGTCAGTCCCACTCGAAGCCGTCGATTCTCCGCCCGGCCGCAGCTTCAGCGCCACGTCGCTGACTCCTCGATTCGGCGCGGCGGCCACGGGTATGGGCGTCTACGAGATCGCGCCGGGGAACGCGTCCTGGCCGTACCACTTCGAGGTGGTCGGAGAAGAGTGGCTGCTCGTGATCGAAGGCGAGCTGACCCTGCGCACACCCGACGGCGAGCAGGTCCTGCGAGCCGGCGACGTCGCCTGCTTCCCCGCCGGAGCCGCCGGGGCGCATGCCATTCGCAACCACTCGGCCGCGCCCGTCCGCTACGTCATGCTGTCCACCAAAGCGCCCTACGGCGACGCAGTCGTCTACCCGGACAGCGGCACGTTCCATGTGACCGGTCGGGGCTTCAACCACCGCGGCCGCCTCGGCGAGCCTGTCGACTACTGGGAGGGCGAGCCGTGAGCCGCGTCAACCTCTTCGACGTCGATGTCCAGGCGGACGAGGACGAGCCGCCGGGTTACGGCGCGCGGCGTGCCCACGTCGGCCCGCTCGTCGGAGGCGAGCAGCTCGGCATGTCGGTCTACGAGATTGCGCCCGGCCTGAGCATCTGCGCGTACCACTACGAGAACGCCGAGGAGGAATGGCTGATCGTCCTCGCGGGCCGCCCGACCCTGCGCACGCCGGACGGCGAGCGCGACCTCGGCCCGTGGGATTGCGCGTTCTTCCCCACCGGCGAGGTGGGAGCCCACAAGGTGACGAACCGAACCGACGAAATCGTGCGCGTCTGTATCTGGTCGAACTGGCTCCCCGTCGCCACCTCGATCTATCCGGACTCGGAGAAGGTCGGCGCCTTTCCTCCCGCCAAGTTCTTCCGGCTGGGGGACGCGGTCGAGTATTTCGCCGGCGAACTCTGAATCGATGGCGTCAGGTGACCGGCGAGCCGCACTCGGGGCAGCGGTACGGGCGCTTGCCCGCGAGGTAGCGGCGGACGGCGTAGACGAAGAACGGGAAGCTCGGCTTCGGGAGCTCGCGTGTCGCCTCGACGGAGCCGTGCCTGGGGCACGTTCCGGACTTGGTCTGGGTCTCGCTCGGCATGCGCGGAGCGTAATGCCAGACTTGCCAAGTTGAAAGCTCCCGCCCTGGCCGCGATCGTGCTCGCCGTTCTCGCACTGGCCGCGTGTGGCGGCGGCACGTCGCGCACGGGGCGCACGGTGACCTTCGACACCGCCGGCGCCTTCCCGACCCTGACGATCGTCGGCCACTACAGCGCGAGCAACTGCGCGCACGCCGCGCGCGTCGTCGTCGCTGACGCGCGCGACTTCTACCTGCACAGCACCACGTTGCCCGGCCCGGCCGACCTCTACTTCTACGACATGCGCGAGGGCTATGCGCACTTCCAGGCGGATGACTGCACGAGCAAGCAGCTCGGGGACGCGCTGGCGAGGGGCCTCATCACGCGGCAGCGCACCTGGCTGCAGGCCAATCTCCCGGCCGCGTTTTCCCGCATCTTTCGCGCGGCGCTGAGCGCCTAGAGCGACTAGCTCTTCGCGGGATCCGGGCCTTGCATGGCCGAGCCCGGCAGCGGGAACGGGCGCGGGCGCGGCTGGCGCTGGCGCTTCGGCTCCTCCTGCGGCTCCGGGTTCTCCGGCTCCGCGGGGACCTCGTCCGGGAAAACAGTCCCCTCGTCCTCGCCGGCGAGTAGCGCTTCGAACTGGTCACGGTCGATCGTCTCGCGCTCGATGAGGATCGCGGAGATCTTGTGGAGGTGCTCCATGTGCTCGCGGAGGACGGCGAGCGCGAGCTCGTGCGACTCCTCGATCACGCGACGGATCTCGTCGTCGATCTCGCGCGCGATCTCCTCGGAGTAGTCCGCCTCGGCGCCGTAATCGCGACCGAGGAACGGCTGGTCGTGGTTGCGGCCGAGGACGCGCGGGCCGAGCTTCTCGCTCATCCCGAAGCGCATGATCATCGCCTTCGCGGTCGAGGTCACCTTCTCGAGATCGTTCGCAGCGCCGGTCGTGACCTCGTGGAAGACGATCTCCTCCGCCGCGCGGCCGCCGAGCGTCATCGCCATCTGGTGCATGAGCGCGGAGCGCGTCGTCAGGTACCGGTCCTCCGTCGGCAGCGAGATCGTCAGGCCGAGCGCCTGGCCGCGGGAGACGATCGTGATCTTGTGGACTGGGTCGGTGTGCTCGAGGAAATGGCCGACGAGCGCGTGCCCCATCTCGTGGTAGGCGGTGATCTTGCGCTCGTGCTCCGACAGGAGTCGGGCCTTCTTCTCAGGTCCGGCGATCACGCGCATGATCCCCTCCTCCAGCTCGTCCTGCTCGATGATCTTCTTGCCGCGGCGCGCCGCGAGCAGCGCGGCCTCGTTGACGAGGTTCGCGAGATCCGCTCCCGTGAAACCCGGCGTGCCCGACGCAAGTGTGTCGAGGTCGATCTCCGGCGCGAGCGGCTTGCCCTTCGTGTGCACCATGAGGATCGAGCGACGCCCGATGCGGTCGGGCCGGTCAACGACGATCTGGCGGTCGAAGCGCCCCGGGCGCAGGAGGGCCGGGTCGAGGATGTCGGGCCGGTTCGTGGCGGCGATGAGGATGATGTTGTCCTTCATCTCGAAGCCGTCCATCTCGACGAGCAGCTGGTTGAGCGTCTGCTCGCGCTCGTCGTGGCCGCCGCCGAGGCCGGCGCCGCGATGGCGGCCGACCGCGTCGATCTCATCCATGAAGACGATGCACGGCGAGGCCTGCTTCGCCTGCTCGAACAGGTCGCGCACGCGCGAAGCGCCGACCCCGACGAACATCTCGACGAATTCGGAGCCCGAGATCGAGAAGAACGGCACCCCGGCCTCACCGGCGACCGCGCGCGCGAGC
>PMOB01000030.1 GCA_003161615.1 Actinomycetota bacterium | reverse complement strand
ATCTGGATGAACGGCGAGCTCGTGGACTGGGCAGACGCGACCGTCCACGTCGGCACGCACGGACTGCACTACGGCTCGGGTGTCTTCGAAGGCATCAGGGCCTACGAGACGCCGCGCGGCAGCGCCGTGTTTCGGCTGACGAAGCACATCGACCGGCTCGAGAACTCGGCGCGCCTCCGGCTCGCGAAGCGCGAGATCGCCCGCATCCTCACCGTCGTGAACGAACGCGAATCAGAGAAGGCGAAGGCAAGTTGATGAGTGAAGAGACCGAAAAGAACGAAAAGACAATTGAGGCGACTCCGGCGGAGCCGGAGTCGGCGGAGGAGACCGTGGTAGAGGCGGAAGCTCCGGAGGTTGCGGCGGAGGAGACTCCCGCCGAGCCCGAGGCTGCTGCGGAGGAGCCGACGGTCGAAGAGCCCGCCGCCGAAGAGCCCGTGCCCGAAGAGCCGGCCGCGGAGCCCGAGGCTGCTGTCGAAGAGGCGGAGCCTGACGCTGCCGCCGAAGAGCCTGCGGTTGAAGAGCCTGCGGTTGAAGAGCCTGCGGTTGAAGAGGCCAAGCCGGCCGTCGAAGAGCTGGCTGCTGAAGAGGCGCCTGAGGAGGCCGTGGCAGCTCCCCAGTCGGAGCCGAAGAAGAAGCCGAAGCGGCTCCCGCGCCGGTTGCGCACCGAGAAGAGGCGTGCGCGCCGCACTGCCGCGACCGGCAATCCGATCGTCCGTCAGCCGAAGCCTGAGTACGACCGCGGCCGGCGCCAGGAGCGCCGCGGCGTCGTCGTCTCGAGCGCGATGGACAAGACGATCGTCGTCAAGGTCGAAATGATCAGCTCGCACCAGCGGTACAAGAAGGTCATCCGGCGCAGCGTCAAGTTCCACGCCCACGACGAGCAGAACTCCGCCAAGGTCGGCGACATCGTTCGCATCGTCGAGACGCGGCCGCTCTCCGCGACGAAGCACTGGCGGCTCGCGGAAGTCGTGGAGGCCGCAAAGTGATCCAGCAGGAGTCCCGTCTGAAGGTCGCCGACAACACCGGCGCGCGCGAGATCCTCTGCATCCGCGTCATGGGAGGCCACCACCGCCGCTACGCGCGGGTCGGCGACATCATCGTCGGCACCGTCAAGACCGCGACGCCGCAAGGCGCCGTGAAGAAGGGCGAGGTCGTGCGCGCGGTCGTCGTGCGGACGAAGAAGCCGTTCGGCCGCGACGACGGGACGACGATCGCATTCGACGAGAACGCGGCCGTGATCATCGACCAGCAGCGCAACCCTCGCGGTACGCGCATCTTCGGCCCGGTCGCGCGCGAGCTGCGGGAGAAGAACTTCATGAAGATCGTCAGCCTGGCTCCGGAGGTGCTCTAGATGTCGCAGACCATGAAAATCAAGAAGGGCGACGTCGTGCACGTCCTCCGCGGCAAGGACGCCGGCAAGGAAGGGCGCGTCCTCGAGGCGCGGCCCAAGGACGGCAAGGTCCTCGTCGAGAACATCAACGTCATCAAGAAGCACCGGCGGCCGAAGGCGATCCAGAACACGACCGGCATCGGCGGCTCCGTCGTCCCGGGCGGGATCATCGAGCTGCCGGCGCCGCTACCGGTGTCGAACGTGATGCTCGTCTGCCCGTCCTGCGGCAAGCCGACGCGCATCGGCACGATCGAGAAGACGATCGGCGGCAAGCAGGTCCGCATCCGCGTCTGCAAGCGCTGCAACCAGGAAGTCGACAGGTAATGGCTACCGCTACCGAGACATACACGCCCCGCCTCAAGGAGCTCTACGAGAGCGAGATCCGTCCGCGCCTCAAGGACGAGCTCGAGCTCGACTCGATCATGCGGGTGCCGCGGATCCAGAAGATCACGCTCAACATGGGCGTCGGCGAGGCGAAGACCGACTCCAAGCAGCTCGACTCGGCGATCGAGGAGCTGACGACGATCGCTGGCCAGCGCGCGCAGGTGCGCAAGGCCCGCAAGTCGATCGCACAGTTCAAGTTGCGCGAGGGGATGGCCGTCGGCGCGCGCGTCACGCTGCGCGGCGCGATGATGTACGAGTTCCTCGACCGGCTCGTCTCGATCGCGCTGCCGCGCATCCGCGACTTCCGAGGCCTCAACCCGGGCTCGTTCGACGGTCGCGGCAACTACTCGCTCGGTGTGCGGGAGCAGCTCATCTTCCCGGAGATCAACTACGACGACATTCAGCAGGTCCGCGGTCTCGACGTGACGATCACGACGAGCGCCGAGACGGACGAGCAGGCCCTCGCGCTGCTACTGGCGCTCGGCCTGCCGTTCGCGAACGCCGATGGCGAAGGAAGGAATCAGTAATGGCGAAGACCTCGCTCGTCGTGAAACAGCGGCGGCCCCAGAAGTTCAAGGTGCGGAACTACACGCGCTGCAACCGGTGCGGCCGGCCGCGCGCGGTGTTCAAGAAGTTCGGCCTTTGCCGGATCTGCCTGCGCGAGCTTGCGCACCAGGGCGCGATTCCCGGCATGACGAAGTCCAGCTGGTAGGAGAGAAACAGTGCTGACCGATCCGATCGCAGACATGCTCACCCGCATCCGCAACGCGAACAAGGCGCTGCACGAGCACGCGGCCATGCCGAGCTCGAGGATGAAGGTGGAGATCGCGCGCCTCCTCAAGGAGGAGGGCTACATCCGCGACTATCACGTGGAGAAGGGCGAGTCCTTCGATACCCTGGTCGTCGACCTCAAGTTCGGCCGCAACCGCGAACGAGTCATCTCAGGCTTGAAGCGCGTGTCGAAGCCGGGCCGCAGGGTCTACGCGAGGAAGGACCGTCTTCCGCGCGTGCTGGGCGGGCTGGGAGTCGCAATTCTTTCCACCTCGTCCGGTCTCGTCACGAGCCGCACCGCTCAGGAGCGCGGCATCGGCGGCGAGGTCGTGGCCTTCATCTGGTAACCGCATGAGCAGAATCGGCAAAGCCCCCATCCAGCTCCCCGACGGCGTCACCGTCACGATTGAGCCTGCCCGCGTCGCGGTCGCAGGTCCGCTCGGCGCGCTCCAGCAGCAGGTTCCGGCGCGGATGAAGATCGAGCAGACCGACGGCATCGTCACCGTGAGCCGCCCGACCGAGCGCGGCGAGGATCGCGCGCTGCACGGCCTGACGCGGACACTCGTCGCGAACATGGTCGAGGGCGTGACGAAGGGCTTCGAGAAACGCCTCGAGATCCAGGGTGTCGGCTACCGCGCCGCGCTCAAGGGCAACGACATCGAGCTCAGCGTCGGCTACTCCCACACCGTCACGATCAAGCCGCGCACCGGCATCTCCTTCGAGGTGCCCGTCCCGACGCAGATCGTCGTCAAGGGAACGGACAAGCAGATGGTCGGCCAGACGGCCGCCGAGATCCGCAAGGTGCGCCCGCCGGAGCCGTACAAGGGCAAGGGCATCCGCTACGAGGGCGAGTACGTGCGGAGGAAGGTGGGCAAGCGTGCCTAGCCTGACCGTGAGACAGGCCCGCGCCCGTCGTCACCGCCGCGTGCGCGCCAAGGTGATCGGCAGCGCCGAGCGCCCGCGCCTCGCCGTCTTCCGCTCCAACCGCGGCATCGAGGCCCAGCTCGTCGACGACGCAGCGGGCAAGACGCTCGCGTCCGCCTCCCATCTCGGGCTGGCGAAGTCGTTCAAGGGCGACAAGACCGCGCAGGCGGAGGCCGTCGGAAAGGCCCTCGCCGCGGCGGCGAAAAAGGCCGGCGTCGAGGCATGCGTCTTCGACCGGGGCGGCTACCTCTACCACGGACGCGTCAAGGCGCTCGCCAACGGCGCCCGCGAAGGAGGCTTGAAGTTCTGATGGGAGGCATCGAGTACACCGAGACACGCGAGCTCAAGGAGCGCGTAGTCGAGATCAACCGCGTCGCCAAGGTCGTCAAGGGCGGCCGGCGCTTCTCCTTCACGGCGCTCGTCGTCGTGGGGGACGAGGTCGACCGCGTAGGGGTCGGCTACGGCAAGGCGCGCGAGGTGCCGCTTGCGATCACGAAGGCCGTCGAGGACGCGAAGAAGAACCTCTTCACGATCCCGAAGCACGGCTCGACGATCACGCACGAGGTGCTCGGCCGCTTCGACGCGGCTCGGGTGATGCTGCGCCCGGCCTCCGAGGGAACCGGCGTCATCGCCGGCGGTGGAGTGCGCGCGGTGCTCGAGCTCGGCGGCGTCCGCAACGTCCTTGCGAAGAGCCTCGGCACGACGAACCCGATCAACATGGCGAAGGCCACCGTCGTCGCGCTGAAGGAGCTGCGCCGGCCGGAGGACGTCGCCAGGATCCGCGGCAAGCGGATCAGCGAGGTGCTCCCGCTGCCTGCGATCCGGAAGGGCGCGCAGGTGGAGGAAGCGCCTGTCGTCGCGGCGGTCGTCGAGGAGACGCCCGCGGCTGTCGAAGAGTCGCCGGTCGCAGTCGAAGAGGCGCCGGCCGTCGTCGAGGAGGCTCCTGCAGAGGAGACGCCCGCCGAGGAGCCGGTCGCGGAGGCCGCGCCGGAGCCCGAGGCCCCGGCCGCTGAAGCTCCGGCCGCGGAAGCACCTCCTGAAGATCAGCCCAAGAAGCGCCGCGGCTTGCGCCGCAAGAAGGACGATTCGTAGTGGCGAAGCTGCGCATCACGCAGATCAAGTCCCAGATCGGCCAGTCCCAGCGGCATCGCGGTACCCTGCGCGCGCTCGGGCTCGGTCGCATCGGCCACACCCGTGAGCACGAGGAGTCGCCGGTGCTCGCCGGCATGCTCCGCAAGGTTCGCCACCTCGTGAAGATCGAGAACGCCTGATGCCCGAGAAGCAGCTCAACCTTTCCAATCTCACCCCGGCGCAGCCGCGCGAGGATCGCAAGCGCGTCGGCCGCGGGCTCGGCTCCGGCAAGGGTCGCTACTCCGGTCGCGGCATCAAGGGCCAGAAGTCGCGCGCGGGCTCGCACAAGATGCGGGCGGGCTTCGAGGGCGGCCAGACGAACATCTACATGCGCCTCGGCAAGCTGCGCGGTAACACGTCGAAGGACGCGATGCCGATCGGGCCGTTCCGTACCTACACAGTGCCCGTCAACATCCGCGACCTCGACCGCTTCGAGGCCGGCGAGGAAGTGACGCCCGAGACGCTCGTCTCCAAGCGCCTGATCAAGAACACGCGCACCGACGTGAAGCTGCTCGGCGTCGGCGAACTGTCGAAGAAGCTCACCGTCCGCGTCCACGCCATCTCCGCCACGGCGCGGGAAAAGGTCGAGGCTGCAGGCGGCACGGTCGAGCTCCTGCGCGAGCCGAAGATCAAGAAGGTGCGCCATCACAAGGCGAAGCCCGAGGCCGCCGCCGAAGAGCCCGACTCCGAGGCGACCGACGAGGCTCCCGCCGACGAAGCGCCCGCCGAAGCGGCAGCCGACGACGCTTCGGCAGAAGACGCCGACGAGGCGGAGGCCTAAGAGATGTTCGCGTGGCTCGCGAACGCCTGGCGCGTCCCCGAGCTGCGCCGGCGCGTCCTCTTCACCGCCGGAGTGCTCGCGGCCTACCGCTTCGGCTCATGGATTCCGGCGCCGGGCGTCGACCAGAAGGCGCTCCAGTCGTACTTCGGCGGCCCGCAGGGCAACGGCGTCCTCGGCCTGCTCAACCTCTTCTCGGGCTCGGCGCTGTCGCGATTCTCGCTCTTCGCGCTCGGGATCATGCCGTACGTCACGGCCTCGATCATCCTCCAGCTCATGACGGTCGTCGTGCCGACGCTCGAGCGGCTGCAGAAGGAAGGGGAGGCCGGCCAGGCCAGGATCAACCAGTACACGCGCTACCTCACGGTGGCGCTCGCGGCGGCGCAGTCCACGGGTTACGCGTTCCTCTTCAAGCACAGCAACGCGCTCCCGAACACGAACGCGGGCCGCCTGCTAATCATCATCCTCACGCTCACCGCCGGCACGACGCTGCTGATGTGGATGGGTGAGCAGATCACGAAGCGCGGCATCGGCAACGGGATCTCGCTGATCATCTTCGCCTCGATCCTCGCGTACGCCCCACAGGGCATCAGCGGCTGGATCAACGGCAACACGACCGCGCGCCTCTTCTTCCCGCTCGTCGCGCTCGGGATCGTCGTCTCCGTCGTCTTCGTGATGGAGGGACAGCGGCGGATTCCCGTCCAGTACGCGCGGCGGCAGCTCGGCAACCGGCAGACGAGCGGCGGCTCGACCTACATGCCGCTCAGCGTCGTCATGGCGGGCGTCATCCCGATCATCTTCGCGGCGGCGATCCTCGCCGTCCCGCAGACCGTCGGCAGCTTCAAGCCCGCCTGGAGCATCTGGCTGCAGACCAACTTCGGCTACGCGAGCTGGAAGTACCTGGTAGCCGAGGCGCTGATGATCTTCATCTTCACGTTCTTCTACACCTCGGTCCAGTTCAATCCCGTCGACCAGGCGGACAACCTGCGGAAGTACAACGGCTACATCCCCGGCATCCGACCGGGCCCGCCGACGGCGGCGTATCTCGACCGTGTCCTGACGCGGCTGACGTTCTTCGGCGCACTGTTCCTCGCGAGCGTCGCGGTCGCACCGTCGATCTTCATCTCGGAGTTCCACTTCTCGCAAGCGACCTATCGAGCCCTCGGCGGCACCTCCGTCCTCATCGTGGTGGGCGTTGCGCTGCAGACCATGCGACAAATGGAGTCGCAGATGGTCATGCGCCACTACGAAGGCTTCCTGCGCTAGATGAACATCCTCGTGCTGGGCCCGCAGGGCTCCGGCAAAGGCACGCAGGCCGGCCGGATCAAGGCGACGTACGGGATCCCGCACATCGCGACCGGGGACATGCTCCGTGAGATGAGGGACGTTCCGGACGAGCTAGGCCGCGAGTTGAAGGAGGTCATGGACCGCGGCGATCTCGTTTCGGACGAGCTGATGATCGAGCTGATCCGCAGCCGGCTCTCGCGCGGCGACACGGTCGCGGGCTTCATCCTCGACGGCTTCCCGCGCACGATGCCGCAGGCCGAGGCGCTCGACGAGCTCCTGCGCGAGCTCGACCGCGATCTCGACATCGTCTTCGACTTCCAGGTTCCCGACCGCGACGTGCTGCTGCAGCGGATGCTTCATCGCGCCGCGGAGGAGAGCCGCTCCGACGACACGCCCGAGGCGATTCAGCGGCGGCTCGAGCTGTACGAGCGCGAGACTGCGCCGCTCGTCGAGTACTACCGGACACACCAGGCGAACGTCGTCGGCATCCACGCAGACCGCACCGTCGAGGAGGTCTTCGGCGAGATCGGGCGGTCGCTCCAGTCGGTGGAGGCTCGCGCGTGATCATCCGCAAGTCCCAGTCCGAGATCGAAGGGATGGCCCGCGCCGGCGCTCTCCTCGCCGAGACGCTCGCGCTCGTCGGAGAGCACCTCGAGCCGGGGGTCGAGATGCGCGAGCTCGACCGGATCGCGGACGAGCATCTCGCCGCGAACGGCGCCTCGCCGACCTCGAAGGGCTACAAGGGCTTTCCCGCCGCGCTCTGCATCTCGCCGAACTCGATGGTCGTGCACGGGATCCCGGACGACTACCAGGCCCGCGAGGGCGATCTGATCTCCCTCGACCTCGGTGTCACGCTCGACGGCCTCGTCGCCGACAGTGCGGTGACGCTGCCCGTCGGCGAGGTCTCCTCCGAAGCGCAACGCCTGCTCGACGTCTGCCAGGAGGCGCTCGCCGCCGGGATCGAGCACGCGTGCGCCGGCAACCACCTCTCCGACATCTCCCACGCCGTGCAGGTCGTCGTCGAGGGTGCCGGCTTCTCCGTCGTCCGCAGCCTCGTCGGTCATGGCGTGGGACGGTCGTACCACGAGGATCCGCAGATCCCGAATTACGGCGCTCCCGGCCGCGGCCCCCTCCTGCAGGAGGGGATGACGCTTGCGATCGAGCCGATGATCACGGCGGGCGAGCCGGACGTCTACGTTCACGCCGACGAGTGGTCGATTTCCTCGGTCGACGAGTCGCTCGCGGCGCATTTCGAGCACACCGTCGCCGTCACGACCGAGGGCCCTCGCGTCCTGACGGCTGCCGGAAAGGCTTTGCTACGATGAGCCCCTTCGCGCACGGCTCAGCCGTGCGCGGTTGCGCGTCTGAGCCTCCTATTCACTGAAGGGGATTTGCCTACCAAGGAAGAGAAGATCGAGGTCGAAGGAGAGGTCGTCGAAGCGCTCCCGAGCACGATGTTTCGGGTGCAGCTCGACGGGGGCCACTCTGTGCTCGCGACCATCTCCGGGAAGATGCGGAAGCACTACATCCGAATCCTCCCGGGCGACAAGGTCAAGGTCGAGCTCAGTCCCTATGACCTCAGCCGCGGCCGGATCACCTACCGGCACAGGTAACTCACGATGAAAGTCCGTCCCTCCGTCAAGCCCATGTGCGAGCGCTGCCGCGTCATCAAGCGGCACGGCACGACCATGGTCATCTGCACCAACCCTCGGCACAAGCAAAGGCAGGGATAGCGCAGTGGCACGCATCGCCGGAGTCAATCTCCCCAATCAGAAGCGGCTCGAGATCGGGCTGACGTACATCTACGGGATCGGCCAGCCGACGGCGCGCAAGGTCGCAGTCGAGCTCGGCCTCAATCCGGACACGAAGGTCAAGGACCTCACCGACGAAGAGGTCACGAAGCTCCGCAACTACATCGACGGGAACCTCGAGGTCGAGGGTGACCTCCGGCGCGACCGGCAGCAGGCGATCAAGCGCCTCTCCGAGATCGGCGCCTACCGGGGCGTCCGTCATCGCCGCGGCCTGCCGGTGAACGGGCAGCGGACGAAGACGAATGCGCGCAGCCGCAAGGGGCCGAAGAAGACCGTCGGCCGCGGCAAGAAGGCGGCGACTAAGACTTAATGGCACCTCCTCGCAAACAGGCGGCCGCAAGGGGCCGCACGCGCCGCCGCGTCCGCAAGAACATCGCGATCGGCCAGGCGCACATCAAGACGAGCTTCAACAACACGATCGTCGCGCTCACCGACCGCGAAGGGAACGTGATCGCCTGGGAGTCCGCCGGGTCGGCCGGCTTCAAGGGCTCGCGCAAGTCGACGCCGTTCGCCGCGCAGGTCACGGCCGACTCCGCCGCGCGCAAGGGGATGGAGCACGGCCTCCAGAAGGTCGAGGTCTTCGTCAAAGGCCCGGGCTCTGGCCGCGAGACGGCGATCCGCTCGCTCCAGGCCGCCGGCCTCGAGATCCTGTCCGTCAAGGACGTGACGCCGCAGGCGCACAACGGTGTTCGCCCGCGCAAGCGGAGGCGCGTCTAGTGGCTCGCGATCTCGGTCCGAAGTGCCGCATCTGCCGCCGCGAGGGGATGAAGCTCTTCCTCAAGGGCGAGCGCTGCCTGACGGAGAAGTGCGCCATCGAGCGCCGCTCGTATCCGCCGGGAGAGCACGGCCGCGGCCGCATCAAGCAGAGCGAGTACCTGCTGCAGCTGCGCGAGAAGCAGAAGGCGCGCCGCTACTACGGGCTGCTCGAGAAGCAGTTCCGCACCTACTACGAGAAGGCGGCCAAGCGCTCCGGCGTCACCGGCGAGGAGCTGCTGCGGATGCTCGAGACCCGGCTCGACAACGTTGTCTACCGGCTCGGCTTCGCCGCCTCGCGCGCCCAGGCGCGCCAGCTCGTCCGGCACGGCCACTTCCATGTCAACGGCCGGCGGGTCAACATCCCGAGCTACCAGGTGCGACCGAACGACGTGGTCACCGTCCCGCCGAGCTCGTCCGCGCAACAGGTGATCCGCGACGCCACCGATCTCGTCTCGACGGTCGCGCCCTGGCTCCAAGCCGACCACGACGGGCTCACCGGCAAGGTGCTGAAGCAGCCCGAGCGGGCCGAGATCGACACGCCTGTCCAAGAGAGCCTGATCGTCGAGCTCTACTCGAAGTAACGGAAAGAGGGAACTTTTTTGGCGACTAGAGAAATGAACTTCCAGATCCCGAAGATCGTCCACGAGGAGGTCGATGACCACCGCGGCGTCTTCGCGATCGAGCCGCTCGACCGCGGCTTCGGCCACACCTTCGGCAACTCGCTCCGGCGCGTCCTGCTGTCCTCGCTCGAGGGCGCAGCGGTCACCTCGGTCAAGGTCGAGGGCACCGCACACGAGTTCACGACGCTGCCGGGCGTTCGTGAGGACGTCACCGACATCATCCTCAACCTCAAGAACCTCATCGCGCGGCTCCATGGCGAGTCGCCCGAGATCGAGGTGCACATCGCGAAGAAGGGCCCCGGCGTGGTCACGGCTGCCGACATCGAGGCGCCCGCTGATCTCGAGATCCTCAACCCCGAGCTCGAGATCGCGAACCTCTCGGACAAGGGCCGGCTCGAGATCACGTTGACAATCGGTCGCGGCCACGGCTACGCGCCGGCGGAGCTCAACCGCGGGTCGCAGCACACGATCGGCGTCATCCCCATGGACTCGATCTTCTCCCCGGTGCGCCGCGTCGCCTACCAGGTCGAGGCGGCCCGCGTCGGCCAGCGGACGGACTACGACAAGCTGACGCTCGACATCACGACCGACGGCTCAGTCGATCCGAAGGACGCGCTCGCAGAGGCGGCGGAGATTCTCATCCGCCAGCTCGCGATCTTCACCGACCTCGAGAAGATGGAGGGGTTCGGCGAGGCTGCGCCCGTCGACGGAGGCGTCACGCCCGAGACTGCGCTCGCGCACGGGATGGAGAACTTCCCGATCGAAGAGCTCGAGCTCGGCGTCCGCTCCTACAACTGCCTGAAGCGGGTCGGGATCGAGACGATCGGCGACCTCGTGGTCAAGTCGGAGCAGGAGCTGGCGGCGATCCCGAACTTCGGCAAGAAGTCGATCGAGGAAGTGCGCGAGACGCTCGCGCAGCACGGCCTCCACCTGCGCGGGGAGAACGGCTCCGGCGGGTTCGGCGAGTAGGGACGCGATGCGCCACGCCCGGACAGGCAAGAAGCTCGGCCGCGACTCGGCGCACCGGAAGGCGCTCTACGCGAACCTCACGTGCTCGCTCCTCGAGCATGGGCGGATCCGGACCACCGAGGCGAAGGCGAAGGCTGTCAAGCCGTTCGCCGAGCAGATGATCACGCTCGGCCGGCGTGGCGATCTTCACGCGCGCCGGCAGGCGCTCGCGAAGCTGCGCTCGCAGGAAGTCGTGCACAAGCTGTTCGCCGACGTCGGGCCGCGGATGGCCGACCGGCCGGGCGGCTACTCCCGGATCGTCAAGCTCGGGCACCGGCCCGGCGACGCCGCCGAGATGGTCTATCTCGAGCTCGTCGATTTCGATCCGGCCGTGCGCTAGCCGCCGGGCGTTCCGAGCAGCGAGCCGAGGCCGGCGCTGATGCCGGCGATGAGCATCCCGGCGAACGTGACGATGCCGAGAGCGCGCACGAACGTGTCGCCAAAGAACTTCCAGCGGAAGTAGGCGAGCATCAGCAGTTCGAAGCCGACGACCGCGACCGCGAACGAGAGCGCGACGTGGTACTGCGTGATGAGAAACGGCAGCGAGTGGAGGATGCCGCCGATGAACGTGCCGCCGCCGGTGATCGCGCCGCGGGCCCAGGGGCTGCCACGACCGGTCAGCTCGCCGGTGTCGGAGAGACCCTCCGAGAAGCCCATCGAGATCGCCGCGCCGAGTGAGGTGGCGAGGCCGGCGATGAAGGCGTAGCGCGTGTCGTGTGAGGCGAGCACGACTGCGAAGATCGGGGCGAGCGTGGAAAGCGAGCCGTCGATCAGACCGACCATGGCTGGCTGGACGCGCTGCAGGAGGAAGGCGTGCTCGTCCGACATCGGTTTAGAGTGTATCAGGCATTGTGCAAGTTAATAGAGCATAAGGCAAACCTGACAAATAGTGTCAGGGCGGCCTGACGTGCGCCTCATCTTGACGCTCGAGTACGACGGCACGCCCTTCAACGGCTGGGCGGCGCAGCCCGGTTTGCCGACGATCGAGGCAGCGTTGCGGAAGGCGCTCGGCGAGACGTTCGCCTCGGTGGAGAAACTCGCAGTCGCCGGGCGCACCGACGCCGGCGTCCACGCCTTGGGCCAGGTCGTCTCCGTCGACGTCGAGGGCGGACCACCGCCGGAGCGAGCTGCCGCTGCGCTCAACCCGCGGCTGCCGGACGAGATCAGCGTGATCTCGGCAGCGGAGACGTCGCCGGACTTCCACGCGCGCCACTCGGCCCGCTCGCGCAGCTACCGCTACCGCCTCTTTACGCGGGCGGAGGCGTCGCCGTTCGAGCTGCGGCGAAGCTTGTGGGTTCCCCGGCCGCTCGACGAGGAGGCGCTCGGCGCGGCGGCCACGGCGGTCGTCGGCAAGCACGACTTCCCTGCGTTCACGCCCACGCAGACGAACCACCAGGTCTTCGTCCGCACCGTGGGGCAAGCGGAGTGGATCCGCCGCGGCGACCACCTCGACTTCGAGATCACGGCTGACAGCTACCTCCGCCACATGGTCCGGAGCCTCGTCGGGACGATGCTCGAGGCGCCGGCGTCGATTCCCGCCTTGCTCGACGGGCGCTCCCGCGCCGAGGCGGGCGTGACCGCGCCGCCGTGGGGGCTGTATCTCGTTTCAGTCGCCTACTAGTAGTACTCCTCCAGCACTAGGAAGGTGGCGATCTCGCCCGGCGCGAGCTCGCGCCCGCCGTCCGCGTCCGCTTCCTCGTCGAGGCGGATCCGGCGCGCGGGAACGCTCAGCGTCAGCGACTCGGGCTCGTCGTTCGGGTTGAAGACGCGGAGGACGAGGCCGTTGCTGTCCTCGGCGCCTTTGAGGCAGGAGAAGACGATGTCGCCGCCGAGCACCAGCGGCGGAGCGAACGGGTCGCCGCGCAGGAAGTCCGCGCGGTAGTCCTGGCTCGCGCGGACGAGCGCGGCATTCGAGAGCTCGTCGCCGTCGAAGCGGAGCGCGTACTCGAAGACGTGCCGGCCGCGGCATTGGCCGTCCGGCGTTGCGATGTCGGGGCCGGCCGAGAGCGGGCGCGTCGGAAGGCCGCTTGGACGGGAGATCATGCCGACGCAGCGCAGGAGCGTCAGGCGCAGTCCGTCCGCCGACGCCTCGTACTCCGGCAGCCCCTTCGTCAGCAGGACGAGCGGCCCGAGCGCGACTGCGCCGAGCGTGTGCGCCGTGGCGACCGGCGGTTCGACCCACTCGGCGCGCTGCGGCGGCGGAGCGAGCGGCCGGCGCACCACGGCGAACTGGCTCTCCGCGCCTACCTCGTCGACGCCGGCGTCCGAGCGGATAAGGACACGGAGCCGGTGATCGGATGCCTCGTTGGAGACGACGCTCGTCACCTCGACGCGGTCGAGGCCGGGAACTGCGCGAAGCGTCGTCTCGATCCGGATCTCCGGCAACTCATGTTCGAGGACGAGCGAGTTGCCGTCCTGTCGGGAGGAGATCAAGGACGCTGACACGGTCGTGCCCGAGGGGCAGAACGTGTAGAGGTCGCCGACATCGGGCTCGTCCTCGAAGGAGACCAGTCCGGCGATCCGCTCGAGATCGGGCGGAGCCTCGTCCACGACGAGTGGCTCCGGCCGTGCGCCGGTGAAGCCCTCGAGCTCGACAAGCTGTCCGTCCACCGCTCGGCGACGGCGATAGGGAAGCGTGTTGACGAGCGCTCCCCCGACGCCGAGCGCCTCCCGCTCTACGAAGTCGAGCGTGCGGCCGAGCTGCTCGTAGCGGACGAGCATGTCGCGGTGAACCTCGTCGCAGGAGCAGCCGCAGATCGAGTCGTGGGGGTGGTTGCGGAGCAGGTCGCGCCAAGCAAGGCGCAAGTCGTCCGCGGGGAAGGGCTCGCCCTCGCGCAGCGTCCGAAGCGCCGCGGCGGTCTCGATTGAGAGCAGCCGCCGCTCGGCGTGCTCATTCGCCTGTTTGAGATAGATCCGCGCCGAATTGACGCCGCGCAGGACGTTCTGGAGCCGGCTGCCGACGAGCTCGCCTTCGTACACCGCCAGCCCTTCGCCGGACGGCTGGAACTCCTCGTAGCGGCCGATCCGGAGCTCGGCGCCGAGCGCCTGCTCGAGCCCGTTCAGGATCCCGGGCAGCTCCGGTTCGACCGGCAAGTGGTCGGATCCGTTCGCGAGCAGGATCGTGTCGCCGCCCGCCGCGCGGACGCGATCGCCGAAGCGCTCGACGATGCCGCGCACGCGTTCCTCCGCGTCGTCGTACCACGTCAGGCGCGCGAAGTTGTCGTAGTGGGGGAGCATCTGGCAGGCGACGACATCAGACGCGCCGGCACGCCAGCGGAAGACGACGCCGACGTCGTCGAGCTGGTCGCCCATCCCCCGGGAGAACAGGAAGGTGCGGATCCCGAAGCCGGCGAGAATCTGCGGCAGCTGGGCCGGGTGCCCGAAGCTGTCCGGCATGTAGCCGGCGCGACTCGGCTCGACGCCGAAGCGGAGGCAGACGCGCCGGCCGAGCAGGAGATTGCGGACGAGCGACTCCCCGCCGACGAGGATCTCGTCCGGCAGGACGTACGACGGCCCGGCCTCGAGCCGACCGGCGGCGAGCAGCGTCCGCAGCCGCTCCTCGTTGTCCGGCCTGACCTCGACGTAGTCCTCGAGCACGATCGCCTGCCCGTCGAGCGTGAACGACGTGAACGACGGGTCGCGCTCGAGCGTGTCGAGGACGCCGTCGACGACCGCGCCGAGCCGCAGCCGGAACGTCTCGAAGGGTAGGTACCACTCCCGGTCCCAGTGCGTGTGCGGGACGACGAGGAAGTGGAAATCCGCAGGCTCGGCCACCGCCGGGAGCGTACTGACCTCGTGGATACGATCGGCGCATGCGCTTCCCGACCGTTCTCTTCGACCTCGACGGCACCGTCGTCGACTCCGGGGCGATCATCCTCGCCTCGATGCGCCACGCGACGCGCGAGGTGCTCGGCCGCGACTACTCCGACGCCGAGCTGATGCAGGCGGTCGGCGGCCCCGGGCTCGAGGCGCAGATGCACGCGCTCGCGCCGGAGAGCGTCACCGAGCTCGTCGACGTCTACCGCGCGCACAACATTCCGCTGCACGACGGGCTGGAGGCATGCGCCGGGATGGAGGACGCCCTCGTCCGGCTCCACGAGGAGGGGCGGCGGCTCGGCGTGGTGACTGCCAAGCGGCGCGACACCGCCGAGCTCGCGTTCGACCGAGTCCGGCTGGGCCACCTCTTCGAGACGGTCGTGGGAGGAGACGAGACCGAGCGGCACAAGCCCGATCCGGAGCCGCTCCTTCTCGCCGCCAAGCGGCTCAACGCCGATCCCGCGGAGACCGCCTACGTCGGCGACTCCCCCTTCGACGTCCGCGCGGCCAAGGCGGCCGGGATGTTCGCCGTCGCCGTCACGTGGGGGCGCATCCACGACCGCGCGCGACTCGAGGCGGAAGAGCCCGACGCGATCGTCGACACCGCCGAGGAGCTCCTTGCCGTCCTTTAGGAACTCACTTCGAAAAGAAGCACGGGCCGCCCGGCCACGCTGGTCGGCGCGATACGGCGTCCTCAGTCGCGTTCGTAGCCTCCGGCTACGAACGCTCCCTGCGTCCTTGTCTCGCATCCGACCATCGCGCCCGGTCAGTGCGTGGACTTTCCGAAATGAGTTCTGATCCGAAGGCCCGCGCGGCCGAGTTGCGCGAGCTGCTGAGCCGCGCGCTCGCTGCGTACCACGTCGAGGACGCACCGATCATGGAGGACGCCGTCTACGACGCGCTCTTCGACGAGCTCGTCGCCATCGAGGCGGAGCACCCGGAGCTCGTCGCCGCGGACTCGCCGACGCGGCGCGTAGGCGGCTTGTCGGACAAGTTCCAGAAGGTTCAGCACCTCGAGCCGATGGGCTCGCTCGAGAAGGTGACGACCGAGGAAGGGTTGCGGAAGTGGGACGACGACGTCCGGAAGCGCCTCGGTACCGACGAGCAGGTCGCGTATGTCCTCGAGCCGAAGATCGACGGCCTGGCGGTCAATCTGACCTACGAGGACGGCATCCTCGTGCGCGGGTCGACCCGCGGCGACGGCGTCCAGGGGGAGGACGTCTCGCCCAACATCCGCACGATCAAGGCGATTCCGCTGCGGATGAATGGCGAGCCGCCCGCGGTGATCGAGGTACGGGGCGAGGTCTATCTCCCGGTCAGCGGCTTCCGCGAGCTGAACGAGCGACTTGCCGGAACGAGCCAGAAGCTCGCGCCGAACCCTCGTAACGCCGCGGCCGGCAGCCTGCGCCAGAAGAACTCGGCGATCACCGCCGACCGACCTCTCTCGATCTGGGTCTACGGCGCCGGCCACCGTGAAGGCGTCGAGTTCGAGACGCAGTTCGGGATGCTCGACTGGCTACGCGAGCACGGCTTCCGCACCAATCCCTACGCCCAGCGGCTCGAGTCGATCGAGGAGGTCGCGGCCGCCTGCGTCGAGTGGGAGAAGCGCCGGCTGGAGCTCGACTACGAGATCGACGGTGTCGTGGTCAAGGTCGACTCCCTCGACCAGCAGCGGCGGCTCGGCGTCCTCCATTCCCGCCCGCGCTGGGCTCGCGCCTACAAATGGGCGCCGATGACGGCCGTGACGCGGCTGCTCGAGATCCGGATCCGGGTGGGGCGGACCGGCGCGCTCAACCCCTGGGCGATCATGGAACCGGTCCAGGTCGGCGGCGTCACCGTCACGCGCGCCACCCTCCACAACGAGGAGGACATCAACCGCAAGGGGATCCGCGCCGGCGACGACGTGATCGTCCAGCGCGCGGGCGACGTCATCCCGCAGATCGTCGGCCCGGCCGGCCCCCACCGGAGGGGGACGAAGGAGTTCCGGATGCCGACCCACTGCCCGCTGTGCGGCACGGAGATCGTCAAGCCGGAAGGCGAGGCGACGCACCGCTGCCCGAACCGCGCCTGCCCCTCGCGCGGCCTCGAGACGCTCATCAACTGGACGGGTGTCGCCGACATCGACGGCGTCGGCGAGCAGACGATCCGCATCCTCTGGGAGAAGGGCCTCGTCCGCTCGCTGCCGGATCTGTACCGCCTCACGAAAGAGCAACTCGTAGAGCTCGAGGGCTTCGCGGAGATCTCGGCGACGGCGGCGATCGCCTCGATCGAGCGCTCCAAGGACGTGGCGTTCTCGCGAGTCCTCCTCGGTCTGAACATCCCCAGCATCGGCTGGGTGCTCGCGCGCAATCTCGCGAGTCACTTCGGCACCGTCGACCGGCTGATCGCGGCGACTCCCGAGGAGGTCGCGGAGGTCGAAGGGTTCGGCGCCGACCGAGCCGAGGACGTCGTCGAGTGGTTTGCGGACGAGCAGAACTGCGCGCTCGTCGAGGAGCTGCGCGGGCTCGGCTTGCGGTTCGAATCCGGCGAGGAGGAGCGGCCGGCCGAAGGCCCGCTCACCGGCAACACGTACGTGATCACGGGAACCCTCGAGCGCTTCTCCCGCGAGGAGGCGACGGCGCGCCTCGAGGCGCTCGGCGCGAAGGTCACCGGCTCCGTCTCCGCGAAGACGACCGGGCTCGTCGCCGGCGAGGAGCCGGGCGCGTCGAAGCTGACGAAGGCGCAGCGCTCCGAGGTGCCGATCCTCGGCGAGGCCGACCTCCTCAACCTGCTCGGCGAGAGCTAGCCGGACTTCGCGGCCCGCGCGAGCACCTGCGCGAAGCGGTTCTGCGACGCCTCGGCATTCAGAGTCCAGACCGGGTAGCCGTTCTCGACGACGGAGAAGACGTAGCGGTCTCCGACGAAGCCGGAGAGGGCCGAGGAGTTGTCGGTCGTGCCGGTCTTGGCGCGGACGAAGCGGTGCGCCGGCCCTTTCCGCATCCGATACCAAAGCGTCCCGTTCACGCCGGCGATCGGCAGCGCCTGGACGATGTACTGCTGCAGGTCGGGGTCGAGCCACATCGTCCGCAGGAGACGGGCCAGCCCGACCGGCGTCCAGCGGTCGTCGATCGAGAGGCCGGAGCCGTCGACCATCCGCACCCCGGCGAGCGGGATCCCGCCTGCGGCGAGCAGGACGCGCGTCTCAAAGATCCCGGCGGCTGCCGTGCCCGCATCCCGCTGCACCGCGCCGACCTCCTTCATCAGCATCTCCGCCGTGAAGTTGTCGCTGACGGTGTCCATGTAGTGGACGAGTGAGGCGATCGTCGGCGATTCGACCTCGGCGAGCGCTGCGGCGTCGGCGGCCGCCAGGCCCGTCGTCGCGGCTCCCGAGACCGAGACACCGGCGCGGACGAGATCCTTGCGGAAGAGCTGCGCGGCGTAGAGCGCGGGCTGCGTCTCCTCGCGGCCGTCCCAGCCGCGGTCGACGATCAGCGCCGAGAGCGCCGGCGATTCGTGGAGGTAGAACTCGCGCTTCCAGCCGACGCCGGCGCGGCGTGCGTCGAACCAGGACTCGTCGCCGAGCACGTGCCCGCTCACGTGGTCGATCCCGTCCGCCGCGATCTGGTGCGCGAGCGACCGTAGATCCGCAGCCGAAAGCGTCGGATCACCGTAGCCCTTGAGCACGAGGTCGCCCTGCCAGGTCGTGCCGCTCTGCGTTCCGTCGCCGAGCACGTCGGTCTCGATCCGGAACGTCGGTCCGAGCCCGGTGAGCGCCGCGTACGTCGTCGCGAGCTTCTCGTTCGAGGCGGGGAGGAACTGCCGGAACGCGTTCTGGGCGAAGACGACACGTCCAGTCGCGAGGTCGAGGACGACCGCGCCGGTCTCCGCCGGGCTCACGTGCCGCGCGACGAGCGCCCCCGCGAGCTCGTGCGGAAGCGCGGAGCCGCCACCGGCCTGGGCGGCGGGGATGAGGAAGAGAGCGAGCAGCGCGGCTGCTGCGAAGCGTGTCGGTCTACGCATGGCGGATTCCATTTTTCAAGCAAGGCCCGAAACGTCAAGCGCGGTGGGCCGCTCCGCGGTCGAAGATGGGTCGCGCGGCCCATTCCGGCGCAGCGACGGGGCTTCGATAATCCCATCTATGCCGCTGCAGGACGAGATCGCGGAACTCCTCACCCTGCCCGAGAACGGCACGGAGGCTCCGACCCTGTCCATCCTCGAGCGACGGCTCACCGACGGCTACGCCAAGGCGCTCGCGCTCGAGGCCGAGCGGCTGCGGATCGATCGTCGACTCCGTGAGGTCGACGCTGAGCTCGCCCGCCTGCGGCCGCTCCTGCAAACGCTGCAGGAGCGCGCTCGCTCGCAGCGGAGCAGCGCGCGCTCGAAAGCGTCCTAGACGATTCCGCTCCGCACGGCGTAGACGGCCGCCTGGATGCGGTTGTCGATCTGGAGCTTCATGAGGATGTTCGAGATGTGGTTCTTGACCGTCTTTGGGCTGATGTGGAGCTCGGCTGCGATGACGGCGTTGTCCTTGCCGTTCGCGATCAGCTTCAGCACCTCGATCTCCCGCTCGGAGAGCTCGGTGCGGATCAGTTTCTCGATCTCCGGCTGAGCGCTCGTGGCGCGGATCCGCTGCAGCACCTTGCCGGCGATGTTGGGGGAGATGAGCGCCTCGCCGCGCGCCGCCGCCTGGATGCCGTTGACGAGATCGTGGATCGAGGCGTTCTTGAGGAGGTAGCCGCATGCGCCGGCGAGGATCGCGTCGGTCACGTCGCTGTCCTCGTCCGAGATTGTCAGCATCACGACGCGTGTCAGCGGTGCGACCTCGGCGATGTGGCGGGTGGCCTCGACTCCGCCCATCGACGGCATGTTGAGGTCCATCACTACGACGTCGGGCGCGAGCTCGCGGACGTGCGCAACGGCCTCCGAGCCGGTCGCGGCCTCGCCGACGATCTCGAGGCCCTGCTCCTCCAAGAGGTTGCGGAGGCCGGTGCGGAAGAGGTCGTGGTCGTCGACGAGGAGCACGCGCAGCGTGTCGGTTTGACGCTCCTCAGCAGTCTCGATGACCTGAGTCACCGCGTACCCCCTTCCGAACGGCTCAGTGTAGACGGCTTCTTCGCCGTCTGACGTGAAGCTCAGTACACGGTGATCGTGACGGTGCGGCGTCCCCACGTGGCGCACTGCGCGTACGACGGGTACCAGAGGTCGATGATCGCTCCTTTGATCCCGCCACCGACATCGGCCGCAACGCCCGGGCCATAGCCGGGGATGTAGAGCTTCGACCCGAGCGGGATCACGCGGGGATCGACGGCGACGACGCCCTTGCCGACGGGCATCCCGGTCGCGGTTGTGCCTTTCAGGATGTAGCAGGTCGCGCTGACCGTCAGCTTGCGGCCTCCGGCGGGCGGCGGCTTGATGGGCGGCGTCGGCGGTTGGAGCGTCCGCGACTTCTGTACAGCGGCATGCGCGCCGGCGACGATCGTCTGCGTCTGCGCCCGGCTGACCTGCCGGCGCAGAGAGGAGATGTAGGACGTCCGGGAGGCAACGGCGCTCGCGAGGCTCCCTTCCGCGGCGCGCGCGGCGCGGAGCGAGCGCGCAAGCCGGCGTGCGTCCACGGCCATGGTCTGCCGCGCGTCGAGGAGCCGGACTCGTGCGTTGCGGGTGACCGTGGCGACCTGGCGGCTCTCGTCGGCGATTCGCTTCAGGTCGTCGAGCTTGCGCAGCCCTTTCCCGAGCGAGCCGGCGGCGAAGACGATCGCCAGCGGATCGACGTTCTCCTGCTCGTAGACGTCGCGCAGGCGGATCGCCAGCTCGCGCTGCGAGACCACGAGCGTCGAGTGCGCGGCGCCGAGCTCCTGCCGGAGCGAGCTCCTCTGCCGCCGGAGGCTCACGGTCGCGTTCTCGAGGTCCGCCACCCGGGCGTGCGCCGCCCGAAAGCGGCTGTCGAGGGCGTAGAGGCCGAGCAGCGCGTGTTGGACGCGGCTGCCGACATGCTTCGTCGCGGGTGCCTGCGCGGCGCCTCGCGCGGCGACTGCAGCCGAGGCGGCGAGGAGCGCGACGGGTACCGCGAGGCCGGCGAGCTTCCCCGTCCGTGATCTGATCCGACCGGGCACGAGGGGGAGGACCGTAACGGAAGGTCGGAGTTTGTGCGCTACGTTCCGGGTCCGGATGGGACCGCCTTTATGCCAAATTGCAGGATTTTCGATGACGGTTCCCTGTTGCGGGCATCCGAGATCGCTGTTAGCGTCATGACCTTGTGACGGTCCGGAGGACGTCATCCGGGCGCTGAAGCGGCAGGTAGCGGTTTCGGCGCTGTTAGCGGGTCTCTGCTGCGTCGCGGTTGCGGCGGCGCATGCCGGACCTTCGCTATCGGCCAAACGGGCCGAGGCGCAGCGCGTCCTCGGTGAGCTGCAGCAGCTTGATGCGAGCGCGCAGCAGGCGAACAACCGCTATCAGCTCGCCACTCAGAAGCTGCAACACGTCGAGCGCCAGCTCGCCGACAACAAGCAGGCGCTTGGCGTTGCGCGCGCCAACTTCGTCCGCGCGCAGCACGTGCTCGCCCGCCGCCTCGTCGAGATCTACACCTCCCAGGGCGAGCAGCAGTCGTCGCTCGCGGTGATCCTCGGCGCGCAGAGCATCGACGACCTCGTCTCCCGCCTCGAGACGGTGAACAGCGTCACGACGCAGGATTCGACCCTGATCCGTCAGGTGATCTCGTACCAGCACGCGATCGTCCGGCACCGGCAGGTTCTCCGGCACGCCCGTGTCGCCGAGAGGCGGCTCGTTTCGGTGCGCGCGGCCGCCAAGCGCAGCATCGGCGCCCGGCTGGCCACGGAGCAGCGTCTCTATAACTCGGTTCGCGGGGAGATCAACCAGATCGAGGCTGCGCAGCGCGCGGCTCAGCTCGCGGCGGCTCGTCGCGCCGAGGCTGCGGCCCAGGCGCAGCAGACGACGTCGCGGCTCGGTGGTTTCGACCCCATCGGCGCCGGCAGCAGCGTCGGGCCGGAGCGCTACAGCCAGGTCGTCTCCATCGCCATGCAGTACCTCGGCGTCCAGTACGTCTGGGGCGGAGCGAGCCCGGCGGGGTTCGACTGCTCCGGTCTCGTGATGTACGTCTACGCGCAGGTCGGCGTCTCGCTCCCGCACTACACGGTCGCGCAGTGGGACTACCCCAACGCCGTCTCGGTGGCGCGGAGCCAGCTCGAGCCGGGAGACCTTGTCTTCTTCGACGGACTCGGCCACGTCGGGATCTACATCGGCAACGGCGAGTTCATCCACGCGCCGCACACCGGCACCGTCGTCAGCATCGACCGCTTGAGCGGCTGGTACTCCTCCGAGTACGTCGGCGCGAAGCGGATCCTCGGCTAGGCGCTACCCCGCGTAGAGATCTTCGATCTCCGCGGCGAAATGCTCGTGGATGACGCGGCGGCGCAGCTTGAGCGTCGGCGTCACCTCGCCTTCCTCCTGGGAGAACTCCCGCGGAACGATGAGGAACTTCTTGATCTGCTCGACGCGGACGCGGTCGCTGTTGACCTCGTCGACGATCTCCTGAGCGATCTCCCGCGGCTCGCGGCCGCTCGCGCCGACCTCCACCTCGTCGAGCGTCAGCAGCGCAGTCACGTAGGGCCGGCGGTCGCCGACGACGATCGCCTGTGACACGAACCGGGACGACTTGAGCGCGTTCTCGAGGTTCTGCGGCGCGATGTTCTTGCCGCCCGCGGTGATGATCAGATCCTTCTTGCGGTCGGTGATGCGGAGGAAGCCCTCTGCGTCGATCTCGCCGACGTCGCCGGTGCGGAACCAGCCGTCCTCGGACAGGACGTCGGCTGTCGCCTCCGGATCCTTGTAGTAGCCGGCGAAGACCGCATCGCTCCGGATCAGGATCTCGCCATCGTCTGCGAGCTTGACCTCCGCGTCGTCGACGGGCCGGCCGACTGTGCCGATCCGGAAGTCGGCCGGATCGTTGACCGTGGCCGAGCTCGCCGTCTCCGTCAGTCCATAGCCCTCGAGCACCGGGACGCCGAGCGCGTGGAAGAACTCCATCACGTCGACGGACAGCGGCGCAGCGCCCGAGATGCCGAGCCGGAGCCGGCCGCCAAGCCGTTCGCGCACCTTGGCGAAGACGAGCTTGTCCGCGACCCGGTGCTGGAGCGCGAGCCACGGCCACACCCGCCCGCCCTCGCGGCGAACGCGGCTGACGCGCGTGCCGACGCCGAGTGCCCACAGGCCGATCCGGCGTCGCAAGCCGGTGGCCCGCTCGATCTCGCCGAGCGTGTTGGCGTGGATCTTCTCGTAGACGCGCGGCACCGCCGGCAGGATCGCGGGGTGCACCGCTCCCAGCGCCTCGGGCACGCGCGCCACGTCCGCGACGGCGGCGACCGTCGCGCCGCGATTGCTCGCCGCCTGGTGGGCGAGCCGCGCGTAGCTGTGCGCCATCGGCAGGAAGAGAAGGACGACATCGCCGGGATGCTCGAGCGTCTCGCGCACCTTCGTCGCCGCGGTGACGAGGTTGCGGTGCGTGAGCATGCAGCCCTTCGGCGGACCGGTCGTGCCGGACGTGTAGATGAGCGTCGCGAGGTCGTCCTCTTCCACCGGCTCGGGCCGGAGGTGGCGGGAGGCGCGTCCTTCGGCCTCGAGCTTGTCCAGCAGCTCGAACGGCATGATCTCCCGCAGCGCCGGCAGCGAGCCACGCACGGAGACGAGCTTGCGGGTCTGCTCGTCGTCCTCGGCGAAGGCGAGCACCGCCTCGGCGTGCTCGAGCACGTAGGCGCACTCCGTCGCCGTGCTCGTCGGATAGAGGCCGACGACGACGGCGCCGATCGACATGATCGCCCAGTCGAGCAGGATCCAGTCGACGCTCGTGCGCGAGAGGACGGCGACGCAGTCGCCGTGGCGGACGCCGTGCGCGAGCAGTCCGTGCGCCAGCGAGTCGATGCGCTCGGCCGCCTCGTCCCACGAGACCGGGCGCCAGCCCTCCGGCCCCTCCTCGAGGTAGGCAGGCGAAGCCGGCGCGTCGCGGATGGCGTCGCGCCAGAGCTCGGGCGCTGTGAGTCGCTCCATCACCCCATCGTAAGCCAGAGGAGAACTCGTCTCTGACTAGAATTCGCCCTCCCCATGCGCACGATCTGGAACGGATCGATCAGCTTCGGGCTCGTCAACATCCCTGTGGGGCTCGCTTTGGCGACCCAACGGCAGGATGTGTCCTTCCGCACCCTGCATCGCGAGTGCGGCACGCCGATCAAGCAGAAGCGGTGGTGCCCGGTGCACGAGCGCGACGTCGAGCCCGACGAGCTCGTCAAGGGCTGGGAGTTCGCGAAGGGCCAGTACGTCCTCGTCGAAGAGTCCGACCTCGAAGCCGTCGCGCTGCAGCGCTCTCAGTCGATCGGGATCCTCCGCTTCGTCCGGGTCGAGGACGTCGACCCCGTCTTCTTCGACCGCACGTACTACCTCGCGCCGGCCGAGGCCGAGGCACAGCGGAAGCCCTATGTCCTGCTGCTCCGGGCGATGGAGGAGTCGGGCATGGCGGCGGTCGGCAAGTTCGTGCTCTGGGGCAAGGAGAACCTCTGCCTGATCCGGGCGCGGAACGGCACCCTCCTGCTCGAGACGCTCTTCTTCGCCGAGGACGTCCGCTCGAAGCAGGAGATCGAGGAGGTCGTCAGCGCGACCGCGGTGCAGGAGGCTGAGCTCCAGCTCGCCGGGCAGGTCATCTCGAGCCTCTCCGGCGAATGGACGCCCGAGGACTTCGCCAACGACTACCGCGAGGATCTCAAGCAGATGCTCGAGGCCAAGCTCGCGGGCCAGGAGATCGTCGCGCCGCAGCCCGTCGCCGAGACGCCGGTCATCGATCTGATGGAGGCGCTGCGCCAGAGCGTCGCCGACGTGCAGGGCAAGCGCACCGCGCAGAACGACTCCTCCAACGGGAAAGCCGCCTCGAAGGGCGGCTCCCGGTCTCGCAAGGCGCCCGCGCGCAAGAGCGCGTAGGCGCGCGGAATCGGTTCGTCAGGCCTGCGCCTGCGCCCCTGTCGCTTGCAGCTGCGCTTGGAAGAGGTACTTGTCGATCTTCCCCTGATAGATCGGCACGCCTTCTTCCACACAAACCCGGATCACCTCCTGCCGATCGAGGCCAAGCTCCTTCGACAGTTCTTCGGGCGTGAGGTGATTCGCCATCTACTGAGACTCCTCCCTGGAACGAAAAAACCCGCCGCGCACAACGCGCTGCGGGTTAGCTCGCACCCTCGCTTGTCCACATCGCAGGGCTCACCGCGCCTGCTCCTTCGAAACATCCATTGAGCGAAGAATATGCCCCGATGGTGACGGAGAGCAAACGACGTCTGGACGGATTCGAGGAGCGCGAGCTCCTTTGGCGCGGAACGCCGCTTCGCTACGCCATCGGCGGCAGCGGGCCGAGGCTCGTCCTCGTGCACGGGCTCGGTGGGACGATCGAGAACTGGCGGGCGCTCGCGCCTGCGCTCGCCCGGACGCACCGCGTTCTCGTCCCCGACCTGCCCGGTCACGGGCGCTCGGCCGCATTGCCCGAGGCGCGGGACATCGACGCCCTCGCAGCTGCCGTGCTCGCCATCGACGAGACCGAGGGGCTCGCGCCGGCCGCCTGGGTCGGTCACTCGCTCGGTGGCCTCATCGCCCTGCGCGCAGCGGTTCTCAGTCCCCGGGCCGTGCGGGGGATCGTTCTCGCGGCGGCTGCCGGGATCGGCTCGGCCAAGCGCGGCGCGCAGGTGACTCTGATGCTGGACGGTCTCCTCCAGCCGGGAAAGGCGGTCGCGCCGTTCCGCCAGGGGTGGTCACGGTCGCGCCTCGGTCGCCGCGTGGCATTCGGCGGCTGGGGCGTCGCCGACACCGACGGCTTCGAGCCGGAGGCCGCCGAGTCGTTCCTCGTCGGTCCGGCGTACCACACGAACACGCGCCAGGCCGGGCGGGCGCTCCGCTTCAGCGATCCGCGCGCCGGTCTCGACCGCGTCGGCTGTCCCTGTCTCTGCCTTTGGGGCGCGAGCGACAAGTGGGTCAAGCTCGAAGACGGGATCGAGTACGCGCGCCGTCTCCGCGCACCCCTCCGGACGATCGCCGGCTGCGGACACCTCCTGATCGGCGAGCGGCCGGACGCCTGCCTCGCCGCGATCGAGGAGTTCCTCGCCGGCCTGCCCGCCTAGCTCTGCGTGCCTAGCTCGCCACCGGCGTCTCGAAGGGGATCACCTCGCCGCCGGCGCCGTCGTCCGAGCGCGGGCCGCCGCCGAGGAACTCGATCCGCCGCGCCACGACCTCGACCGCCGTGCGCCGTTTGCCGTCCTCCTCCCACGAGCGGGACTTGAGCCGCCCGTCGACCGCGACCCGCCGTCCCTTGCCGAGGTACTCGGCGCACAGCTCCGCCTGCCTGTCCCATGCCGAGACGCTCACGAAGTCGGCGCCGCCGTCGCGCGTCGCGCGATCGACCGCGAGCAGGAAGCTCGCCACCTTCTTGTCAGGCGCGACTTCGCGCATGTCCACGTCCGTCGCAAGGTTCCCGATCAGCGTCACCACGTTCACTTTCAGCCTCCGTCGTCGCTCCCTCCGACGCTAGTCGGGAGGTCGTGACAGGAGGATTGCGGCTTGGTCAGAGCTTTATGACTTTGCGGCTATGCTCCGGGCGGTTTGGGCCTCTTCTCTGGATTGACCGGCTTCGGTGGCCGCGACATGGCGGTGGACCTCGGCACGGCGAACACGCTTGTCTACGTTCGCGGCCGCGGAATCGTCCTTTCCGAGCCGTCGGTCGTCGCGATCGACCAGCGCTCGGGCGAGGTGCACGCGGTCGGCGTCGAGGCGAAGCGGATGCTCGGCCGAACGCCGGGGACGATCCAGGCGATCCGGCCACTGAAGGACGGCGTCATCGCCGACTTCGACGTGACCGAGCAGATGCTCCGCCACTTCATCCAGAAGGTTCACCAGCACCGCTTCGCGCACCCGCGCGTCGTCGTCTGCGTCCCGTCCGGCGTCACCGGCGTCGAGAAGCGGGCCGTGGAGGAGGCGACGCTGTCGGCCGGCGCGCGCCAGGCGTACCTGATCGAGGAGCCGATGGCTGCCGCGATCGGCGCCGGGCTTCCCGTTGCCGAACCGACCGGAAACATGATCGTCGACATCGGCGGCGGCACGAGCGAGGTCGCGGTCATCTCCCTCGGCGGCATCGTCGTCTCGCAGTCCCTGCGCGTCGGTGGCGACGAGATGGACGAGGCGATCATCAATCACATCAAGCGCGACTACAAGCTTCTGATCGGCCAGCAGACGGCTGAGGAGATCAAGCTCGAGATCGGCTCCGCCTGGGACATGAAGGAGGAGCTGCAGGCCGAGGTTCGTGGCCGCGACATGCTCACCGGCCTTCCGAAGACGGTCATCCTCACCTCCGAGGAGATCCGCCGCGCGCTCGACGAACCGGTCACCCAGATCATCGACGCGATCAAGTCCACGCTCGACAAGACACCGCCCGAGCTCGCCGCGGACATCATGGATCGCGGCATCGTCCTCGCCGGCGGCGGCGCGCTCCTCAACGGGCTCGACGAGCGGCTGCGCCACGAGACGCAGATGCCCGTGCACCTCGCCGAGAGCCCGCTCACCTGCGTCGCAGTCGGCTCGGGCCGGAGCCTCGAGGAGTTCGAGGCGATCCACCGCTCGAACCGCGCCCGCCGCCGCAACGGCCGCAACGGCCGCCGCTACTAGGGACGCGCGATGCGCATCGAGGAGGTCGACGCGCGCACCGCGGCCGACGAGGTCTTGGCGCGCTTCCACGAGCTCGAGCTCGCTTGCCACGAGGAGCTCAGGCCCGGCGAGCCGGTCCGGACACGCGACGAGGTGATCGCCTTCCATCGCCATCTGCCGGAGACGCAGACGAGCTGCCACTGGCTCGCCGACGGGGGCGTCGCGACGCTCTACGTCCACGGCCCCACGGCGACGTTCGTGAATTTGCTCGTCGACCCCTCCCGGCGGCGGCGCGGCATCGGATCGGCACTGCTCGAGCGCGTCGTCGCGCGCTGCCGAGAGCTCGGCGTCGGAATCTTGCGCGGCCATCACTCGACCCCGGCGGGAGCCGCTTTTGCTGCTCGGGCCGGAGCGCGGGAGGAACAGCGCATCGTTGCTTCGCTCCTGGACATAGGCGCTGCGGAGCTCCCCGAGCCGCAAGTCCCAGACGGATTTCGCCTCGTCAGCTGGCTCGGCCGCGTTCCCGACGAGCATCTCCCCGCCTACGTCCGCTCGCGCTGTGCCATGGACGACGCGCCTGCGCCCGACGAGTTCGACTTCCCGAGCTCGACGGCGGAGAAGGTGCGAGCCTCAGAGGAGTCGCTCGCGCGCCGCGGGCGCGAGATGCGGCTGACGGTCGCGATGGCCGGCGATGGGGAGATTGGCGCGTTCACCGAGCTGCGCCTCTCCAAGGGATCGACGCTCGGCTTCACCGACGACACCGGCACGGTCGCCGGACAGCGCGGCAAGGGGCTCGCGCGCGCCGTGAAGCTCGAGTCCCTGCGCCGTCTTCGCGCTGACCATCCGGAGGTCGAGGTCGTCACCACCTCGAACGCGGAGGAGAACTCGGTGATGCGACACCTCAACGAGTCGATCGGATTCCGCGCGACCGCCGTCGAGACGATGGCAGCCCTCGTTCTCGGATCGCCAGCAACCGCGGTACCCTAGGGCGGTGGCTACCCGTGGTCGCAGCGCGCGGGCGGCGGTCCTCGCTTCCTCCGTCCAGCGCTCGAAGCCGACGCCGTACCCGTCGAAGGTCCGCAGCGCGTTCCTCCGCCGCATGGTCCTGGTCGTCCTCGTGCTCGGCGCGCTGACGCTCTTGACGATCTCCTTCCGCTCGCCGACCGCAGGCGCGCTCCACGATCTGCAGGGCGCCGGCTCGTCGGCGCTGCGTCCGTTCCAGATCGCCGCGACGCGCGTCGCGCAGCCGTTCAGGGACGCCTACGACTACCTCGATAGCCTCGCGAACGCGAAAACCGAGAACTCGAAGCTCCGGAAGGAGATTGCTTATTTCCGGAGCACCCAGCTGCTCAAATCGGAGAAGGCGCGCGAGTACGACAGCCTCGTACGGCTCATGCACTACGAGCAGGGCGCGACCTTCCCGAATGGCTACAGCGCCGTGAACGCGCGCGTCATCTCCGACTCGGCAGGCCCGTTCGCCCAGACGCTGACGATCGCCGCCGGCTCGTCGTCCGGCATTCGGGAGAACGCCCCGGTCGTGAGCGGAGACGGTCTGATCGGGCGCGTCTCGAACGTCTTCTCCGACACGGCCGTCGTGTCGCTGCTCAGCGATCCGAATAGCCCCGTGCCGGCGCTCGACCTTCACACCGGCGTGCGCGGCGTCGTCCACCCCGGGCCGGGCGGGGCACTGATCTTCGACGACGTGAAGAAGCAGTACAAGGTGGATGCCGCCGACGTGCTCGTCACGCTCGGGACGATCGACCCGCGGTATCCCGATCTCTACCCGTCCGGGATCCCGATCGGGAAGACCTCGGCCCCGACCGTCACCGACACGGCGAGCTTCCTCCAGGTGCAGGTGCAGCCGTTCGGGAACCTGGGCTCGCTCGATTCGGTCGCCGTTCTCGTCAAGACCTCCAAGCACAAGTGAGCGCGTTCGATGGCGTCAAGGTCGCCGTCCTGCTCTTCGTGGCGGCGATCGCGCAGGTCTCGATCTTCGGGCAGCTGCACGTCTTCGGCGCGGTGCCGGACATCCTGCTCGTCACGCTCGTTGCCATCTCGCTCCTGCGTGGGAGCGTCGCGGGCGCGGTCGGCGGCTTCTTCGCCGGGCTGATCGTCGATACCGCGTCGCTCGGCACGCTCGGCCTCACCTCGCTCGTCCTGACGCTCTCGGGTTTCTGGATCGGGCGCTACGGCGAAACGACCGGCCGCGACCGCGCGCACGCGCCGTACCTCTCGATCGCAGTCGTGACCGTGCTCTACGAGCTCGGCCTCCTCGTTGTCCACTTCGTCCTGGGCGAGAGCGCTCCCGCCGGCGCGGTCGTGAGGAGCCTGCTACCCGCGGTCGTCCTCAACCTCATCGTCACCGGCCCGGTCTACGGGCTCGTGCGGCGGCTGCTGCGGGCGATGGAGCGGCAGGAGTTGAGCGCAGAGGTGCAGCTGCTTGGCTAGCGTCGCCGTCCCAGGACAGGCGAAGCCTGAAGATGCCGACGACGTTGTCGTCGAGCCGTACCGGCTGACCCCCAAGCTCGCGCGGCGGATCGCACTGCTCAGCGCTCTTCTCCTGATCGGCTTCGCCGCGCTACTTCTCCGGCTCTGGGATCTCCAGGTGCTCGCCGGCCCGCAGTACGCCGTCAAGGCGCAGGCGAACCAGCTCCGCACGATCAGCGTGCCGGCGCCGCGCGGCTCGATCGTCGACCGCAACGGAGACACCCTCGTCTCGAACCAGGCAGTCACCGCAGTCGAGCTCTGGCCGTCCAGCCTCCCGAAGGACACGGCCCGCCGCGACGCCGAGCTGCGCAGCCTCGCGCACGTAACGCGCGTCCGGCTGCACGACATCACGAAGGCGATCGTCACGCGCCGGCACGAGAACGACATGCTCGATCCCGTCGTCGTTCGCGCGAACGCGCCGGCGGGGCTCGTGACGTACATGCAGGAGCGCGCCAGCGAGTTCCAGGGCGTCGGGCTCGAGCGGAGCTACGTCCGCACGTATCCCCACGGCGCGCTCGCCACCCAGCTGCTCGGCGGTGTCGGCCAGATCTCGACGCCGGAGCTGAAGGTTCTCTCGAAGCAGGGTTACCAGCCGGGCGAGGTGATCGGCCAGTCCGGCGTCGAGCATTCGTTCAACACGTACCTGCAGGGAGTCCCAGGCTCGGCGCGCGTGCGCGTCGACTCGCTTGGCCGGCCGCGCAGCGCGCACACGCTCGTGACGCCCGCGCAGCCGGGCCAGACCGTTCGCCTCACGCTCGACACCGGCCTCCAGCTCGCGGCGGAGCAGGGGCTCCAGGAAGGCATCCGAATCGCCCACGGCCAGGGCTTGTGGGCGGCGGATGGCGGCGCGGTCGTCGCGATGAATCCCAACACCGGCGCGATTCTCGCCCTCGCCTCGGCGCCGACGTACGACCCGTCCATCTACACCGGACGCGTCACGCAGAAGAAGCTCGACGCTGCCGGGCTTGGTAGCGCGAAGTCGGCTCTCGACCACAACTACCCCGTCATCAACCGCGCCCTCGCCGCGGAATATCCGCCCGGCTCGACCTTCAAGCCGCTCACCGCGATCGCCGCGATGCAGCAGGGGATCCTCAACCCGTACTCCCTCCTGCCTTGCACCGGCACGTACGTCGCGCCGGAGGACAAGGGACATCGCGTCTGGCACAACTGGGACCCGAACATCGACCAGGGAATGAACCTCACGACCGCCCTTGCCTACTCGTGCGACACGTACTTCTACCGCGTCGGCAACAACTTCTTCCTTCTGCCCCCGAAGTTCGGGCAGCCGGAGCAGAAATGGGCCCGGGCCTTCGGCTTCGGAGCGCCAAGCGGGATCGACGTCGGCGGCGAGTATCCCGGTCTCGTGCCGACGATCGGCTGGCGGGAGCGCACGTACACGCGGAAGACGGATCACTGCTGTTGGCAGGTCGACAGGATCTGGAAGCCGGGCGACAACATCCAGCTCGCGATCGGCCAGGGCGACCTGACGGTGACGCCGATCCAGATGACGCGTTTCTACGCGGCGATCGCGAACGGCGGCAAGCTCGTCACGCCGCACGTGCTGATGGATGTCGAGAACCCGAACAAGACGCTCGTCCCGACGGCTGCGACGCCGGCGCCGAAGCCGATCCCCGGCCTCAACCAGGGCTATCTCAACGTTGTGCAGCAGGGCCTCTACGACGGCACGCACCTCTCCATCGGCACCTCCTACGGCGTCTTCGGCAACTTTCCGGTCCCGATCGCCGGCAAGACCGGCACGGCCCAGAAAGTCGTGACGCTGCCGGGGGTCGTGCGGGAGGAAGACCAGGCCTGGTGGTGCGGTTATGGTCCGGTCGGCGACCCGAAGCTCGTCGTGTGCGCGTGGATCGAGAACGGCGGCCACGGCGGCACGGCTGCAGCGCCGGCGGCCGAGAAGGTGTTCGCGAAGTTCTTCAACGTCTCGCCGAAGCAGGCGGGCTATATCCACTCCGATTGATGGCTGACTGATGCTCGAATACGCCGGATCACAGAGAGCGGGACTGCGGGAGCGGGAGGCGCCGCGTCTGCTCGCGGTCGTGCGCTCGCTCGACTGGGTCCTGCTCGCGAGCGTCGCTGCGCTCGTCGTCGTCGGGCTCTGGGGCGTCGCCGGCGTGACGAAGTTCGCGGTGCCGAACGACCCGACGTACTACCTCAACCGCCAGATCCTCTACGCGGTCGTGGGAGCCGTCGTCCTCGTCGTCGCCGCGCTCATCGACCCGGACCTCTACCGCCGCTACTGGCGCTGGATCTTCGGCGGCACCGCCGGGCTGATCGCGTTCGTCTTCCTGCTCGGCCACGCCGCGAACGGCTCGACGCGCTGGATCAGCCTCGGCTTCTTCACCTTCCAGCCGTCCGAGTTCGGGAAGCTCCTCTTCGTCCTCGCGCTCGCCGGGATGCTGGCCGAGCGGCAGCGCTTGATCGGGGAGTGGGGGACGACGATGAAGGTCGTCCTCTTCGCGGCGCTGCCCGTCCTGCTCGTCTTCATCCAGCCCGACCTCGGGACGGCGCTCGTCTACATCGCCGCGCTCGCCGCGATGCTCTTCGTCGCCGGGGCGCCGTGGCGCCACCTCGCGACACTCGCGAGTGTCGCCGTCCTGCTCGTCGCCGGCGTGTTGTGGATCGGGCCTGCCGCCGGCGTCACGTTCCTCAAGGGCTACCAGCAGCAGCGACTGACCTGCTTCACGCATCCGACGACGTGTCCGGTCGCCGCCGGTTACAACCTCGACCAGTCGGAGGCGGCGATCGGCTCCGGCCAGTTCCACGGCCGCGGCCCGAACGGCGCGACGCAAGTCCGCTTCGGCTTCCTGCCGGCGAGCGACACCGACTTCGTGTTCGCGGGCTACGCGGAACAGCGCGGCTTCATCGGCGCGGCCATCCTGCTCGGGCTCTACCTGCTCGTGCTGTGGCGCGGGCTGCGCGTGGTCACGGTCGCGCGCGACCTCTTCTCCGCGGTCGTCGCCGGCGGGATCGTCGTCGCGCTCCTGTTCCAGATCTTCGTCAACGTCGGGATGACGATGGGAATCGCTCCGATCACCGGCATCCCGCTGCCGTTCGTCAGCGTCGGCGGCTCGTCGATGATCTCCAACCTCGCGGCGATGGGCGTGCTGCTCGCGATCCACGCCCGCGGACGCGCATCGCGCCGGCGGCGCTAGCTCGCGAGAGCTTTGCTCTCGCGAGCTGGGTGAAGGAACTGCGCGGGCCGGAAGCGCGGTTCCGTCCCGCTCCGTGCTGTTCTTGCTGGTGATGCTCTGGACGGACTGGCTACGTCGTGCGCTCGCGCGCGGCGGAGGCCGGCGCGAGCGCAGTGCGGCCTGCGGCTAAGTCGCCGCTGCGCGGGCGTCTTAGCCTCCGGCCTAGGACCGTTCTTTGCTCGAACGGTGAGAACCCCCACGGCGCCCAGGTGGCGGCGTAACGGTGCGTTACGCCGCCGCGGAGTAGCGGGCGGGCACGCCGAAGGCCTGCGCGCTCGCGACGGGAGAGCGCTCTGAACCATGCGTCAGCCCAGAACAAGCTCTACAGCACGAGGGAGCGGAAGACCGCGCTCTTCCGCTCCCGAGTTCCTTCACCCAGCGAGCGAAGCGCAGCTTCGCGAGCTACGCGGCAGCCGGCCGCAGCCGTGCCCGTCGCGCTCTGATCGCGCGCAAGCGCTGCGACAGGCGGGCCCACGCCCAGGGCTCGATCTCGTGGTAGCGGCTCTCCGCCTGGCTCCGCGTTGCCTCGAGGTACTCGAACCAGGCGTCGGCCTCTTCGATCATCAAGAGCTCTTCGGCCTCACGCTTAGCCGCCACCGTTCACCTCCCGGTCGTGATTGGCCGGATCGTAGGACCGGCGCCGGACGGAGCCTGCAAGCGCCGTCGGCGAAGCCGCCGGCGCCCGGGCGAGAATCGGCCGCCCAAGGGCGGCCGGGGGGCGCCGGACGGAGAGCCGACCAAACCCACTGCTACTCTGGCTGTCGAGGCATTCCATGCTTTTCATTGACAACAACGAGCGCGCGCGCAGAGCGGATTGGCCCATGGTTGACCGGTTTAGTGCAGCGCGCCTCTCTCAAGGAGTTTCTCTTTGCCTTGGTTCCGCATCCGGAAGAAATCTTCCGACGATCTGCGCGCGCCTGACGCGCGCGAGCTCGAGTCCAGGCCCGAGCAGCAGCTGACCGACCCGGCCGCCGTCGCGGCCGGAACCCAGTCCACCGATCCGACCAGGCCCAAGCGCCGCCGTGGCAGTCGTGGCGGGCGTGGGCGCAAGAAGCCCGGGAAGGGCACCGGCACCGCCGCAGCCGCGACCACTCCCGCTCCCGAACGGAAGGACGGCGAGCGGAAGGAGCCGGCGAAGCAGTCCGGCCGCCAGCTCTCGCAGCGGCAGGAACGGCGCCGAGACCCGTCACAGCGCCGCCGCCGCGAGCCGCAGCGCCGCGCCCCGCTTCCGGCCGCGAAGCGCGAGCTGATCGTCTCCGTCGACGTCGGCGAGAAGCGCGTCGCCGTGCTCGAGGACGACCGCGTCGCCGAGGTCTATCTCGAGCGGCCCGAGCGCCGTTCGATCGCCGGCAACATCTACCTCGGCGAGGTCGACAACGTCCTGCCGGGGATGGAGGCCGCGTTCGTCGAGATCGGCCTCGAGAAGAACGGCTTCCTCTACGTCGACGAGATCGTCGGCCCCGAGATTGAGAAAGGCCACGGCCGCAAGATCCAGGACTTGATCAAGCGCGGGGAGACGATCCTCGTCCAGGCGGTCAAGGATCCGATGAAGACGAAGGGCGCGCGGCTGACGACCCAGATCTCGCTGCCGGGCCGGTTCGTCGTGTTCGTACCGCAGGGCGAGGGCCTCGGCGTCTCGCGCCGGCTCGACGACGACGAGCGCACCCGCCTCAAGGACATCCTCAAGCGCCTCAACGTCAAGGAGGGCGGCGTCATCGTCCGCACGGCCGCCGAGGGCGCGTCGGAGCAGGACATCGAGCTCGACCTCGTCTTCCTGCAACGGCTCTGGAAGTCGATCCAGGCGCAGGCGAAGGCCGCGAAGGCGCCCGAGCTCATCTACCAGGAGGCGGAGCTGCCGCTGCGCGTCGTCCGTGACCTCTTCACCGACGACTTCGAGAAGGCGTACGTCGACGACGAGCGCACGCACAAGCGGATCGTCGGCTACCTCAAGAAGACGTCGCCGCACATGGTCGAGCGCGTCGTCCGCTACCGCGAGAAGGCGCCGCTCATGGAGTCCTTTGGCGTCGACCAGGAGATCCGCTCGACGATCGGCAGGCGCGTAGATCTCCCCTCCGGTGGCTACCTGATCTTCGACTACGCCGAGGCGTTCACCGTGATCGACGTGAACACGGGCCGCTACGTCGGCGGCCGCGGCAAGAACGCAGGCGGCCGGCTCGAGGACACCGTCACGAAGAACAACCTCGAGGCAGTGAAGGAGGTCGTGCGTCAGCTGCGGCTGCGCGACATCGGCGGGATCATCGTCATCGACTTCGTCGACATGGCGAACCCGAAGAACCGCGCCACCGTCGAGGAGGCGCTCCGGACGGAGCTCGAGCGCGACCGCACGAAGACGTACGTCGTCGAGATCTCCCCGCTCGGCCTCGTCGAGATGACGCGCCAGAACGTCACCGACGGACCGCGCGAGATCATGACGCGCAAGTGCCCGACCTGCGGCGGCGACGGGATCGTCTATTCAGAAGCCTCGGCAGCGATCGACGTCGAGCGGCGCCTGCGGGCCCTGGCGGCTGCATCGCGCTCGCAGGCGTTCCGCGTCGAGCTCGCCGAGCCGATCGCGAGCGCGCTCGTCGGGCCGGGCGCCCGGCGGCTCCTCGAGCTCGAGGCGGTGACGAAGAAGAAGTTCTTCCTCGAGGGGAAGCCCGAGTCGCATCTCGACCACTTCGTCGTCCTCTCCGAGGGCAAGCTCGTCGACCTCGCGCCGGCAGGACCTGTGGCGGAAGGCGCCGAGGTGATGCTGCAACTCGTCGAGGTCGACCGGTTCGATGCGTCGGCCGCGGCGGGCAAGGTCGACGGCTTCGACGTCGTCGTCGCGGAGGCGGCAAGTCTCGTCGGCAAGCGGCTCAGGGTGCGCGTCGAGCGCGTCCTCGACGGGCGCGCCTACGCCGTCCTGATGAAGAAGGCGAAGGCGGGCGCCGAGCCGCTGACGGCCGAGGCGGAGGCCGAGAAGCCGACTCGCAAGCCGCCGGCGCGCAAGGGCGCGACGGCTGCGGGGGCGACGGACGAGCTGGAGACCGACGAGGTCGAGGAGACCGAAGGCCTCGAGGAGACGGAGGAGCCCGAGGAGCCCGAGGTCGCCGAGCCGGACACCGAAGCTGAGGCCGACGCGGAGGCCGAGGTCGTCGAGGGCGAGCCGGCTGCGACGCCGAAGAAGAAGACGCGGCGCGGATCGCGCGGCGGCAAGAACCGGAAGAGGAAGCCGGTCGGCGCGGTCGCCACGGCCGAAGGCGCGACCGAGGAAGCGCCGAAGACCGAGGAAGCGCCGAAGACAGTCACGATTCACGTGCCCGGCGATGACCTCGGCCGTCCGGAGGCCAAGCCCGACGAGCCGGTCGCTCCGGCAGAGCCTGTCGTGGCGGAGGCAGAGGCCGCCGAAGGCGACGCTCCGAAGCCCAAAAAGAAGACCCGGCGTGGATCGCGCGGAGGCAAGAACCGGAAGCGCAAGCCGGCCGGTGCGGTCGCCACGGACGGCGCGGAGGCATCGACCGAGCCCGAGCCCGAGCCCGAGCCCGAGCCCGAGGTCGAGCCGGAGCCCGAGCCGGAGGCCGAGCCTGCTGCAGAGGAATCCCCGTCCGGCAACGGCGATTGGGAGTACGTGCCGATGGCCGAATGGGCAGACGAGATCGAGAGGAAGCGTTAGCTACACTGCACGACTCGCGGGCGGAAGGCCCGCGTTTCCACGCCATGAGCGGTTACGCGATCATCAGTCTCGGCGGCAAGCAGTACCGCGTCCAGGAGGGCGAGTGGCTGCTAGTCGACCGCCTGAAAGTTGACGAGGGCAAAACCCTCGAGCCGCGCGTGCTCCTCATCGGCGGTAACGGCAACACGGACTTGACGCCGTCGACCACGGTCACGGCGCGAGTCGTCGGGCATGAGCTCGGCGAGAAGATCCGGATCGGCAAGTACCGCAAGCGCACCGGCTACAAGCGGCACAACGGCCACCGCAGCCGCCTGACGCGGATCCAGATCGAGTCGATCGGCGCCAAGACTGCGAAGGCGAAGGCCGCAGCCGAGAAGCCGAAGGCGGAGAAGGCAGCCGCGCCGAAGAAGGCAGCTCCCGCGAAGGCGGCGGCAGGGCCGGACGTCGGCGGGATGACGATCGCACAGCTCACCGAGGCCGCTGCCGGCTGGAGCAAGGCCGAGGTCGAGGCGGCGCTCGAGGCCGAGCACTCGGGCAAGGCACGCAAGGGCGCGCTCGCCGCGCTCGAAAGCGCATTGGAGGCGAAGTAATGGCGCATAAGAAGGGACTCGGCTCCTCGCGGAACGGCCGCGACTCCAAGCCGAAGATGCTCGGCGTGAAACTCTTCGCCGGCCAGGACGTGACGGCGGGGATGATCCTCGTCCGCCAGCGTGGCACCCGCTTCCGCCCCGGCGAGGGCACCGGCATCGGCAAGGACGACACGATCTTCGCGAAGCGCGACGGCAAGGTCGCGTTCCGCACGAGCGGCGAACGCCGCTTCATCAGTGTCGATCCCGCTTCGCCCGCTGCGGGCTAGCGGACGCCTGGTTCGCCGCAACCGAGTCGGCTTTGTCGCGCCGCGCGCATCTAGAGCGCGGCGACGAGAGCTGAGTACCGTTCCCCCTCGATGTTCCACGATCAAGCGAAATTGACGGCCGCCGCGGGCCGCGGCGGTGACGGCTCGATCCACTTCCGGCGGGAGAAGTACGTGCCGCGTGGCGGGCCGGACGGTGGCGACGGCGGGGACGGCGGAGACGTCGTGCTCGTCGCAGATGGGCGCAAGCGCGACCTGTCCGGCGTCCGGCCGAACCAGAAGCTCCGTGCCGGCCGCGGCGGCGGCGGCGGCGGGCGCCTGTCGAACGGCGCACGCGGGGAGGATGCGGTGCTCGTAGTGCCGATCGGGACGCAGGTGTTCGCGGGCGAGGAGCTCGTCGCGGACCTCGCCCGCGCGGGCGCGCGCGTCGTCGTCGCGGCCGGCGGGACGGGCGGCCGTGGCAACAAGCATTTCGCCAGCCCCACCCGGCAGACGCCACGTTTCGCCGAGATCGGCCTGCCCGGCGACGAGAAGGAGATCGAGCTCCGTCTCAAGCTCCTTGCCGACGCCGCGCTCGTCGGTCACCCAAATGCAGGCAAATCGTCGCTCCTGACCCGCATCTCGAACGCTCGCCCCAAGGTCGCCGAGTACCCGTTCACGACGCTGTCGCCGGTGCTCGGGACGGTGGAGTCCTCCGACGGGCGTCAGCTCGTCGTCGCGGACGTCCCGGGGCTGATCGAGGGCGCGAGCGAGGGCATCGGCCTCGGCCATGAGTTCCTCGCGCATCTCGAGCGCGCGCGCCTGCTCGTCCATGTGATCGACTCGTCGGAGGACGACGCCGCCGAACGCTGGCGGACGATCGACGCCGAGCTCGCCGCCTATGGCGCCGGCCTCGACGAGCGGCGGCAGATCGTCATCCTGAACAAGATCGACCTCAAGCCAGAGCCGCCCTCGTTCGGCATCGAGGACGAGCGGATCGAACGCGTTCTCCGCGTCTCCGCCGCGACGGGCGCAGGTCTCGACGAGCTGCGTGGGACGCTGTTCGAGCTCGTGCCGCCGGAGGAAGAGCCCGAAGAGGTTGCGGACGAGATGGTCGACTTCCTCTTCTACCGGCCGGGCGCGGACCGCCGCCGGTACCGGGTCTTCCGCACCGAGCGCGGCTTCCGGGTCACCGGCAAGCCGCCCGGGGAGGAGGAGCTCGAGGCGATCCTCCGCGCCGCCGGAGCGCGCGCAGGCGACACGGTCGAGATCGGGGAGGAGCAGCTCGAATGGGAGTAGTGCTCTACGGCGGCGCGTTCGACCCGCCGCATCTCGGCCACGTCGCCGTCGCCGACGCGGCGCGCGAGCGGTTCGGCGCCGAACGGCTCGTGATCCTCGTCAACGAAAAGCCCGGGCACCGCGCGACTCACGCCTCGGCCGGCGACAGGCTCGCGCTCGCGCGCGCCGCCTTCCCGAACGACGACGTCCGCCTCGACCCGCATCCGCGCACCGTCGCGCTCCTGCGCGTGGAGCCCTTCGACGACCCGGTCTTCGTTGTCGGCGCCGACCAGTTCCGCGGCTTCCTCGACTGGACGGAGCCGGACGAGGTGCTCGAGCGGGCGCGGCTCGCAGTTGCGACGCGTCCCGGCTTCCCGCAGGAGGACCTCGACGACGTGCTCGCTCAACTCGTTCGGCCGGAGCGCGTCCTCTTCTTCGAGATCGCGCCGAACCCCGCCGCGTCGACCGACGTCCGGGCGCTCGCGGCCGCCGGCGAGCCGCTCGATGGCCTCGTCCCGGCCGCCGTCGTCCGGCTGATCTCCGAGCGCGGGCTCTACCGTCCGTGACCCAGGGCTACACTGAGCCGCGATCACCGAGGACGATTTCCAGCTGAACTCTCTCGAACAGGCCCGCCGCATCGCCGCTCTCGCCCAGGAGAAGCTGGCGGAGGACGTTGTCATCCTCGACATGCGGCCGGAATGCTCTTTCACCGACTACTTCGTCATCGCGAGCGGCCGCAATCCGCGGCAGACGGCGGCGATCTGGGACGAGGTGCACACGCAGCTGAAGCAGGAGGCACGGCTGCTGCCGGCGAGCGTCGACGGAATGCGCGAAGGCGCGTGGATCATCGCCGACTATCTCGACGTCGTCCTCCACGTCTTCACGCCCGAGGCGCGCGCGTACTACCGGCTCGAGGATCTGTGGAGCGACGTGCCCGCCGTCGACCTCGACGCCGCAGCGGTCTAAGCCTTAGGCGGGCTTGAGCCCGCGCTGCGTGAGCAGCACGTTCCCCGCCTGGCTCGGTAGGCCCGGCGCGATCCGCCCGCCGAGGTGGACGTCGAGATTCGGCGGGTCGCCGACGTCCAGCCAGAGGGAGCCGCCGGCCAGGCTCACCGTCTGCGACTGCCCTTGCTGCAGCGTGTTCTCGAAGAGCAGCTTCCCGTTCGGGCTTCCGACCCGGACCTCGACCCAGCAGGCGCCGCGCGCTGCGACGAGCGTGGCGTGCGTCGGCAGCGCCACGGGCGGCGGCGTGTGGTGCTTCTTCGTCGTCGTGGTTCCGCTCGTCGTCGTCTGGTTCGTGGTCGTGGTCGGCGGCGATGCCTTGTTCGAGCCGCGGTTGAGCTGCCACGCGGCGACGGCCGCCACGATCGCCACGATCGCGCCGATTGCGAGCAGCGGCCACAGCAGGCCAACGCTGCGTCCCCCGCCCAGCTCCCTTCTCGGCAGAGGCTGCGGCGCGAGCGGCGGCTCGTCGTGCTCGGCGAAACGGCTGTTGTACTCGTCGACGTAGAGGTTCCCGTCGAGGCCGAGGAAATCGGCGTACGTGCGGAGGAATCCCTTGACGTACGCATCGCCCGGCAGCGATTCCCAGCGTTCCTCCTCGAGCGCCTGGAGGTAGCGGTCGCGGATGCGGATCGCCTTGTGGACGTCCGTAGGTGAGAGGTTGCGCTTGATGCGCGCCTCGCGCAGGCTGGCTCCGATCTCGAACACGCTGCGATTGTGGCGGACCGCGCTTACAACCGCCATTGCACTTCAGGCAACAGACTGGAGAACGATGGGCACGCGGCTACACTGGGCCGTCCAGGGGCCGTAGCTCAGCTGGGAGAGCGTCTGGCTGGCAGCCAGAAGGTCAGGGGTTCGAGCCCCCTCGGCTCCATAGACTCGGCACCATGAGTCACGAGAGCGTCGAGCTTCTCCTGCGCGGCTATCGCGCCTTCGTTGCCGGCGACCTCGAGGCGCTCGAGGGAATGCTCGACCCGGACGTCGAGTGGGTTGCCGCGGGGGAGGAGGCGATCCTCGTCAGCCGCGACCGCGTCCTCGAAGTACTCGCCGAGCGCGTCGCGGAGAGCTACCACGTCGTCGTCGACCGCGCGATCGGGCTCGGCGACCGCGTCGTCGTCAGCATGCGCTTCTCCCGAGTCGAGGTCGACCCGACCGACGAGCGACCGCTGCAGAGCCGCCGTTCCTACCTCCTCGGCCGCTGGGCGGGCGTCGTCCACCGGCGCGGCGGCCGCGTCGTGCGGGTGGAGGAGTACCCCCATCTCGAAGCAGCGCTGGAGGCCGCAGGGCTCGAAGACGACCACCACTAGAGTGGAGCGAGTAGGTACAATTCCGATATCTACTACACATGGAGCGTGAGTCAGTCTTGACCGATTCGTTGCTCGTCCCGCTCGAGGACATCGTCGTCTTTCCGGGAATGAATGTCACCCTCACAGTGGAGGTGGGGGATGAGGACCGCGTCCTGCTCGTGCCGCGGCACGAGAACGAGTACGCGGCCGTCGGCATCGTCGCCGAAGTCGCCGACCACGTCCGCATGCCCGGCGGCGCCTACGCCGTCGCCCTCGAAGGCCTGCACCGCGGCGTCATCGGCGCCGCCCACACCGACGCGCTCGGCCGGCTCCGCGCTGAGGTCGAGGAGAAGCCCGATGAGAATCCGCCGCCTGTCCAGACGCGCGAGCTCGAGCGCGAGTACCGCGCCGTCGTCGAGGAGATCCTCGACCTGCGCGACGCCGACGACCGTGTCCGCGAGTTTCTCCGCGCGATCAGCGACGCAGGCGCGCTCGCCGACACGTGCGCCTACGCGCCCGACGTGACCTTCGCGCAGCGCGTCGAGCTGCTCGAGAAGGTCGATGTCGTCGAGCGGCTCGAGCTTGCTCTCGCGATCCAGAAGGAGCGGCTCGCCGAGCTGCAGGTGCGCCGGCGCATCCGCGACGACGTCGAGGAGGGCGCGCAGAAGCAGCAGCGCGAGTGGTTCCTCCGCCAGCAGATGAACTCGATCCGCAAGGAGCTCGGCGAGGACGAGGGTTCTGTCGTCGAGGAGTACCGGACCAAGATCGAAGAGGCAGGGATGCCCGAGGACGTCCGCGCCCAGGCCGACCGCGAGCTGCGGCGCCTCGAGACGATGGGCGACGCGAGTGGCGAGGCCTCGATGATCCGCACGTACCTCGACTGGCTGATCGCTGTGCCGTGGTCGAAGCGGAGCGAGGAGACTCTCGATCCGACGAGCGCGCGGGCCGTGCTCGACACCGACCACGCCGGCCTCGAGGACGTCAAGGACCGCATCGTCGAGTACCTCGCGGTACGGAAGCTACGCCAGGACCGCGGCATCCCGAACGACAAGAAGAGCGGCGCGATCCTGACGCTGATCGGCCCGCCCGGCACCGGGAAGACGTCGATCGGCGAGTCGGTCGCGCGCGCGCTCAACCGCGAGTTCGTGCGGATGTCGCTCGGCGGCGTCCGCGACGAGGCGGAGATCCGTGGCCACCGCCGCACGTACATCGGCTCGCTGCCGGGCCGGCTCGTCCGCGCCCTCCGCGACGCCGGGACGATGAACCCGGTGATCCTCCTCGACGAGGTGGACAAGGTCGGCGCCGACTGGCGCGGCGACCCGTCCGCGGCGTTGCTGGAGGTGCTCGACCCGGCGCAGAACCACTCCTTCCGCGACCACTACCTCGACGTCGAGCTCGACCTCTCCGAGGTCGTTTTCATCGCGACCGGCAACGTCGCGGACACGATTCCCGCTGCCCTGCTCGACCGGATGGAGGTCATCCGCTTCGACGGTTACACGGTCGACGAGAAGACCGCGATCGCGCGCGGCTACCTCTGGCCGCGGCAGGTCGAGCGGAACGGTTTGCGCGACGACGAGGTCACCGTCGCCGACGACGTGATCCAGCTCGTCGTCTCGGAGTACACGCGGGAAGCCGGCGTCCGGCAGCTCGAGCGTGAGCTCGGCACGATCCTCCGCAAGACCGCGACCCGGATCGCGGCGGCGCAGGTCGAGGCGCCTGTCGAGGTCGACGTCGACGTCGTGCGCGACGCGCTCGGCCGGCAGAAGGTGTTCCAGGAGGTCGCGGAGCGGACGGCCGTTCCCGGTGTCGCGACGGGTCTCGCGGTCACCGGCACCGGCGGCGACGTCCTCTTCGTCGAGGCGACCACGATGGACGGCGGCACTGACCTTGTACTCACGGGCCAACTCGGCGACGTCATGAAGGAGTCGGCGCGCATCGCGCTCTCGTACGTCCACTCGCACGCAGACGAGCTTGGCGTGGCGGAGGATGCCTTCAAAGACCGCTCCTTCCACGTGCACGTCCCCGCCGGCGCGATCCCGAAGGACGGGCCGAGCGCCGGAATCACGATGGCGACCGCTCTCGCATCGCTCCTCTCCGACCGGCCCGTGAAGCACACGGTCGGGATGACCGGCGAGGTGACGCTGCAGGGGCGCGTGCTGCCGATCGGCGGGCTGAAGCAGAAGGTGCTCGCCGCGCACGCCGCCGGGCTGACCGACGTAATCATCCCCGAGCGGAACCGCGCCGACCTCGACGACGTCCCGGCGGACGTGCGCGAGGCGATTCGGTTCCATCCGGTGATGACGCTCGGCGAGGTGCTCGATCTGGCGCTCGAGCCGAAGCAGTCGCATCTACATGCGGTGTAACCCCTGCCAGCCGCTGCCCGAGGAGGTCGCCCGCGCGGTCGATCTGCTCGGGCGCCGCTGGGCGCTCGCGATCGTCTGGGCGTCAGCGGAGGCGGGCGCCGTCCGCTTCAACGAGTTCAAGCAGACGCTCGAAGGGATCCCGCCGCGCACGCTCGCCGCGCGCCTCGCGGAACTCGAGGCTGCCGGCGTGCTCGAGCGCCACGTCTTCGACACCCGCCCTCCGCGGGTCGAGTACCAGCTGAGCGAAGCGGGGCGCCGCCTGCGCTACGTCGTAGAGGCACTCACCGCGTACGCGGCCTCGGCCTAGGCCGGGGCCATTGCGGCGATCTCGCGCTCGCGCGCAAGCCGCTCGAGCGCTCGCGTCTCGATCTGGCGGACGCGCTCGCGGGTCAGGCCCATCTCCCGCCCGATCGTCTCTAGCGACATCGGATCGCGGTCGCCGTTCAGGCCGTAGCGGAGCTTGATCACCAGCTGCTCGCGCTCGGGCAGCTTGTCGACCGCCTCGTGGAGCAGCGTCTCGCTCAACCCGACGACGACCTCCTCCTCGACGTCCGTCGGATGCGTCGCGACGATGTCCCCGAAGGACGTGTCGCCTTCGTCGCCGAGCGGCTTGTCGAGGCTCGCCACCGTCCGCGCCGCGCGCCGCACCTCGCCCACATGCTTCAACGACAGCTTCGCGGTTTTCGCGACCTCCTCGTCGGTCGGCGCCCGCTCGAGCTTCAGCGTCAGCTCGCGCTCGGCGCGCGCGATCTTCTGCTCGCGCTCGACGATATGGACGGGGATCCGGATCGTCCGCGACTTGTTCGCGACACCGCGCTGCACCGCCTGGCGGATCCACCANNGCGATCGAGACGACGAGGCGGAGGTTCGCGTTGGTCATCCTGTCCTTCGCCGCCTTGTCGCCCCGCTCGATCCGCTTCGCGAGCTCGACCTCCTCCGCCGCCGTGAGGAGCGGATAGCGCCCCGCCTCGTTGAGGAAGAGCTGCAGCGAGTCCGTCGTCATCGCCGCGACCGTCTCGTTCGAGAAGTGCGTCTCCTCGGGATCGGGCAGCGAGCAGTCGTCGGTGAGGTCGATGCTGCGCTCCTCGAGCTGCTCGTAGAGCGACTGCACCTCCTCGTCGTCGATCTCGAGCTCGGTCATGAGCTGCGTGAACGCAGAGAGGTTGACGCACCCGACTTCCTCGCCGTGCTCCATAAGTGCGCGAAGTTGGTCATGACTCATGTCTTCGGTATCCCCAGGCTCATCGGTTCGGTAACGCGCGCGGGTTCTCGGCCCTATACGCGGGTAAACTCGAGGACGGTGGGTGCGCCGGACTCTCTCTGGGAGCTGGTCTTCCTGATGGTGATTCTCAAGATCCCCATCGCCTACCTCTGCTCGGTCGTCTACTACGCGATCAAGGCGCAGCCGCCGAAGGGACGCGCCGACACCGCCGGCGTACGCGTCACGCCGGACGGCCCGTCGTCCGGCTCCGACCGGATTCGTGCCCGGTCGCGCCGCCGCCCGCCGCGCCCGCACGGCGGCCCGGCCCGCGCCTACGCCCGCACCGCTCGTGCCGCCTGTGCGCGCGCCGATAGGATCGGCGGCCGGTGAGCTTCGAGGCCGAGAGCCAGATCGTCCACGACCCTGCGAGGCGCAAGACGTCGGACACCGTTTCCGGCTTCCTCGCCGCGATCGCCATCTTCACGAGCTTCATCGGGATCTTCTGGCACCCGCTCCGCCTGATCCTGCCGGCGCTCGTGCTCGCGCTCGTCTCGTCTGGCATGGCGAGCCGAAAGGGGCGCTTGCAACTGGCGAGCGTGCTGATCGGCGGGGTCTGCCTTTTCCTCGGCCTGGCGCTCGCGGTGGCCACCGGCCACGCGCTCTGGTAAGGGAGCTCGCGAAGCGCCGGCTTCGCTCGCTACCGTCAGGCAGATGGGACATCACGATGTTGACGGCCTGAACTCGGGCTACGCCGCCCTTCTCGCCGAGCAATACCTCGACAATCCAAGCTCCGTCCCGGAGGAATGGCGCGAGCTGTTCGAGAGCGACCCGGCCGCGCTCCTCGCCACCCAACCGGGGCTCGCGCGGCTGCTCGAGCTCGCGCAGGACGGTGACGGCTCCCCCGCGCCCGCGCCCGCCGCGGCTCCACCGCCGCCCGCCGCCGTCGCTGCCGCCGACCCGGAACTGCTCGGCGGGATCGCCGCCGCGATGGCGCTCGTCAAGGCGATCCGGATGCACGGTCACCTCAGCGCGCGGCTCGACCCGCTCGGCTCGGAGCCGCACGGCGATCCCGCGCTCGAGCCGCTCCGCCTGACGCCGAAGCTGACGCCCGAGCTGCAGGCACGCATCCCCGCCTCGCTGCTCCGCCTCCACGTCGAGGGCGAGACGCTCGCCGACGCGCTGCCGCGCCTCCTCGAGACCTACACCGGGACGATCGCCTACGAGATCGAGCACATCTCCGACCACGAGGAGCGCGTCTGGCTGCGGCAGGCGATCGAGTCGGGCCGCTACCGGCGCCCGCTCTCCCGCGCCGAGCGTGTCGGCCTGCTCGCGCGCTTGAGCGAGGTGGAGGGGATGGAGCGCTACTTGCGCCGCGCCTTCCTCGGCCAGAAGCAGTTTTCCGTGGAGGGGCTCGACGTGATGATCCCGATGCTCGACGAGGCGATCGAGCTCGCGGCGGGCGCGGGAGCGCACGAGGTCGTGATCGGGATGGCGCACCGCGGACGGCTCAACGTCCTCGCGCACGTCGTCGGCCGCCCGTACGAGACGATCCTGCGCGAGTTCGAGGGTGAGCGGACGATCGACGCCGTCGTCTCGAGCGAAGAGGGCGGCAGCGGCGACGTCAAGTACCACCTCGGCGCCGCGGGAACGCGCTCGACCGAGGCGGGGGAGATCACGATCACGCTCGTCTCCAACCCGAGCCACCTCGAGGCCGTCGATCCGGTCGTCGAAGGGAGAGCCCGCGCGGAGCAGACCGACCGCTCGTCGCGCCACGGCTACTACGACCCCAGCGTCGCGCTGCCTGTTCTCATCCACGGGGACGCGTCGTTCGCCGGCCAGGGGATCGTTGCCGAGACGCTCAACCTCGAGGCGCTAGCCGGCTACTCGACCGGCGGCACGCTCCACCTGATCGCGAACAACCAGGTTGGCTTCACGACCGACCCGGAGAGCGGCCGCTCGACGCGCTACTCGAGCGACCTCGCGAAGGGCTTCGACATCCCCATCGTCCACGTCAACGCCGACGATCCGGAGGCGTCGCTCGCGGCGATCCGCCTCGCGCTCGCGTACCGCGGCCGCTTCGGCCATGACGTCGTCGTCGACCTCGTCGGTTACCGGCGCCACGGTCACAACGAGCAGGACGAAGCGGCGTACACCCAGCCGCTCTATGCGGCGGCGATCGCCGAGCATCCGACCGTCTGCGAGCAGTTCTCGGCACGGCTCGTCTCCGACGGCGATGTCACGAGAGAGCAGGCGGACAAGCTGGAGTCGGACGTCCTCGCGCAGCTGAAGCAGGCGCACGAGGCGCTGAAGGAGACGTTCGGCGTGCTCCCCGAGCCGCCGCCGGCCGAGGACACGCACGTCCCGGCTGCGACCGGCGAGCAGGTCGTCACCGCCGTCGCCGCCGACCGGCTCCGCGCGCTGAATGAACAGCTCCTCCGCGTCCCCGACTGGTTCACGCCGCATCCGAAGCTCATGAAGCAGCTCGAGCGCCGGCGCGAGGCGATCGAGGCCGGCGGGATCGACTGGGGCCAGGGGGAAGCGCTCGCCTTCGCCTCGCTGCTCGTCGACGGGATCCCGATCCGGCTCACAGGCCAGGACACCGCGCGCGGCACGTTCTCCCACCGCCACGCCGTCCTCCACGACGTGACGTCCGGGACGACGTTCACGCCGCTCCAGCACCTCGACGACGCCGACGCGGCGTTCGAGATCTACAACTCGCCGCTCTCGGAGTACGCCTGCGTCGGCTTCGAGTACGGGTACGCCGCCGCCGCGCCGGAGGCGCTGGTCCTCTGGGAGGCGCAGTTCGGAGACTTCGTCAACGGCGCCCAGATCGTCATCGACCAGTTCATCTCCGCCGGCCTCTCGAAGTGGCGCGAGTCGACGCGGCTCACGCTGCTCCTGCCGCACGGCTACGAGGGGAACGGGCCTGAGCACTCGAGCGCCCGCCTGGAGCGCTTCCTCCAGCTCGCGGCGCAGGAGAACATCCGGATCGCCAACTGCACGACGTCGGCGCAGTACTTCCACCTCCTGCGGCGCCAGGCGCTCGACGCGACCGCGCGGCCGCTGGTCGTCATGACTCCGAAAGGACTGCTGCGGCTCAAGCAGGCAGGCGCAACGCTCGACGAGCTCGCGAGCGGGGAGTTCCACCCGCTGCTCGACGACGCGACGGTCGACCACGCGCAGATCTCCCGCCTCGTCCTCTGCCAGGGCAAGGTCTACTACGACATCGAGGGCCACGAGGAGCGGGCCAACGCCGCCGGCGTCGCGGTCGCGCGGCTCGAGCAGCTCTACCCGTTCCCGGTCGAGCAGGCGAAGGCGCTCTTCGACGGTTACCCGAGCCTCAGCGAGGTCGTGTGGGTGCAGGAAGAGCCGCAGAACATGGGCGCTTGGCGGGCGATCCGCCACCGCCTCGAGGAGGCGAAGCCGGAAGGCGTTCCGCTTCTCTACGTCGGCCGGCCATGGCGCGCGAGCCCGAGCGAGGGCTATCCGACGGCGCACCTGCGCGAGCAGGACAGGATCGTCCGGGCCGCGCTCGGCGTCTAGGGCTTACGCGCGCGCCGCGCTTTGATGAGCTGCTTCGCGACCTTCGGGCCGTGCTTGCGCGCGAGGCCGAGCGCCTGCTGGCGCTGTTTCGGCGGCAGCCGCCGCCAGACATCCCACGCGGCCACGGCAACGGCCCACGCGGACGGGCGGAGCTTGAGCTTGCGAGGCATCCTTCACATCCTTTCAAATCTGGGTCGAGCCTGAAGTGAGCAGCTTTTCACACTCTCGAAAGGGAAAACCCCGGAGAATCGCGTTATCATTCGCGGCCGAGGACGAGCAAGCCCCAACGGAGGTCAGCTTCATGCCGGTAGAGACCACGTCCCTTTTCGCGCAGGTCATCGAGGATCATCTCGCTCTGAAGGAGCGCAACGCGCGGCTCGCCGGGACGATGCCGATCGAGCGCTACAAGGATGAGGACGTTTTCGACAACCATCCGCTCTTCAAGAGTGAGGAAGAGGCGCGGTTGGAGGAGACGATGGACGGCGTGGAGCCCGACTTCAGCGACGCGAGTCTCGAGGACGTCGGCGTCTGGCCCGGCGCGGAGCAGGCTGTTCCCGTCGTGGACGAGCCGACTTCCGAGAGCGCTGCGCCCCCCGTCGTCGAGGACTCCGGCTTCTGGAGCAACGGCGGCGCCCGCGAGTTCGACTGGGGCGAGTAGCTCGCCGGGCTCGGCTGGACAACTGACGCCGCTCGACGAGTTGCGCGCTGTCCTTGCTTCAACACCCGAGCCGTCCGCTGCGATGACGGCGTACCTGCAGAAGGTGCATGCCGCGGCGTACACGATCACCGACGCCGATGTCGACGCGATGAAGGCCACAGGCGTGAGCGAAGACGAGATCTTCGAGCAGACGGTCGCGGCCGCGATCTCGGAAGGCCTTCGCCGGCTTGCCGCCGCGGAGCGTGTCATCACGTGATCCGCCTCGAGGTGCTGAACGGGGATCACGCGCCGCCGGAGGCGCTCGGCGTGATCAAGACGCTTCTCTACCGCTCGGAGCTCTTCGGCGGTCCGTTCTCCGAGGAGCTCGATCGCGTCATGCGCGGCCCTTCGGAGTGGAGCGTCGGGGAACGCGAGCTGTTCGCCGGCTTCGCCTCGCACCTCAACCAGTGTCTGTTCTGACTGGGCTCACACGGCGCAGTTGCGTCGTACGCGCTCGGTGAGGACGTCTGGGACGCGGTTTGCGCGGACTGGCGGACGGCGCCCGTGCGGCCCGGGCTGAAGGCTGCACTCGGGTTCATCGAGAAGCAGACGCTGCATCCCGAAGAGTTGACGCCTGCCGACGCGGAGGCGGTCTATGCCGCCGGCGTGTCGGAGCAGGCGCTACGCGACGCCGCGCTCGTCTCGGCTTTGTTCAACATGATCGTCCGCCTCGCCGACTCGTTCGGTTGGGACGTGCCCCAGTGGGACGCCCTGCTGGCGCGTGCACCGCGCATGTTCGAAGGCGGCTACTCGATCGGCGCCGTGCGCGAGCGCGCCACGTAGGACCTAGCCCCAACTGGCCTCCGTCATCGGGCGAAGCGCCGTCTCCAGCATGCGGAAGCGGCGCGGCCGCTCGAGGCAGAACAGGACGACCTCGGCCACGTCCTCGGCGGTCATCATCCCTGGGAGCACGTCGGCTGTGCGCCCACGGCCGTCGTCGAGCGCGAAGTCGGTCGCGACGCCGCCGGGGCAGACGTTCGTGCAGCGGATGCCGTGCTCGCGCAGCTCTCCGTCGAGCGCGCGCGTGAGACCGACCTGGCCGAACTTGGACGCGCAGTAGACCGCTTCGTATGGCAGGCCACGCCGGCCCGCCTCGGAGGCCAGGGTGATCACGTCGCCCTCCCGGCCGAGCATGTGAGGTAGCGCGGCCCGGATCGTGTACACGGTGCCTTTCAGGTTCACGTCGAGCATCTCGTCGAGGTGCTCGCGCGAGAGGTCGAGGAACGGGCCGTACGCGCCAACGCCTGCGTTCGCGACGACGATGTCGATGCCGCCGAAACGCTCGGCCGTCGCGTCGCAAAGCGCAACCAGCGCTTCGAGGTCACGTACGTCGCACGGACGTGCGACGACTCGTTCGAGGCCGAGGTCGTTGCCGCTGCGGGACGCGAGCCCAAGGTTCGCGCCGCGTTCGTGGAGCATTCGCGCGACCGCCGCTCCGATGCCGCGGCTCGCGCCGGTTACCACCGCTGTTTTGCCGTCCAGTTTCACGTCGTCTCCTCCAGAGGTCGAAGTGCCGGGTAGAGCGCTCGATAGCGCGCGTACGTCGCTTCGTAGTCCCACTCGGGCTCGACGCGATCGAGCACGCGAACGCACCGTGACGCCGCGTCGGCAGCGTCGGCGAAGACGCCGGCGCGCACGCCTGCGAGCAACGCTGCCCCGAATGCCGAGCCTTCCTGCGACACCGTCCGCTCGAGCGGGACGCCCAACGCCGACGCGACGATGCGAAGCCAGAGCTGGCTGCGCGCGCCGCCGCCGGAGACGCGGGCGACGTCCGCGCGCACGCCCAGCGTGCGCAGGAGCTCCAGCGAGTCACGCAGTCCGAAGGCGACACCCTCGAGCATGGCGCGCCAGAGCGCGCCGCGATCGTGCCGCAGGGAGAGGCCCGTGAACGCCGCGCGCGCGAATGGGTCGGCGTGGGGGGTGCGCTCACCCGCGGGGTACGGCGCGAACAGCAAGCCTTCGGCGCCCGGCCGCCATTGCGCCGCCTCGGCGTCAAGTGGCTCGTAGTCGGCCCCGAGTATGTGTCGTAGCCATGACGCCGAGCCGGCCGCGCTGAGCATCACGCCCATCGCGTGCCATGTGCCGGGCACCGCATGGCAAAACACATGCACACGTGCCCGAGGCTCCGGCGTATAGGCGGGTAACACCGCGAAGACGACGCCCGAAGTACCGAGCACCACCGACAGCATCCCGGGCGCCACGACGCCTACGCCGAGCGCAGCCGCGGCTTGGTCGCCCGCGCCGGCGATCTGGGTCGACTCGGAGACCGGCGGCAGCCACTCGAGAGGGATCTCGAGCGCGCTGCAAACCTCCGTGGACCAACGCCGGTTTGCAACATCGAAGAGCAACGTCCCCGACGCCTCGGCCGCATCGATCGCGCGCTCGCCGGTGAGCCGGAAGCGGACGTAGTCCTTCGGCAGCAGCACATGGCGGATCTGCCGGTACGTGTCGGGCTCGTGGTGCCGGAGCCAGAGCAGTTTCGGCGCGGTGAAGCCGGCGAGAGCGCGGTTTCCGGTGAGCGCGATCAGCTGCTCGAGCCCGACCTGTTGCTCGATTTCAGCGCACTCGGCTGCGGTGCGCTGGTCGTTCCAGAGGATCGCGGGACGGAGGACGCGGTCGTGCCGATCCTGCACCACGAGGCCATGCATCTGCCCCGACAGCCCGATCTGTCCGTCGGGCAACCGCGACAGACACGCCTGTGCAGCGCGCCACCAATCCTCCGGATCCTGCTCGGACCAGCCCGGCTGCGGCGTCGAGAGCGGGTACAGCTCTTCGGCCGTTGCGAGCAGTTCGCCGTCCGGCGAGATGGCGACCGCCTTGACGCCCGATGTCCCGACATCGAGCCCGACGAGTGCGTCAGGCACCGAGTGCCGCGTAGACCAACTCGTAGGCCGCGACCGCGTCCTTCCGTTGCTGCGCCTCGCGCAGCGCCGGGCCGTCCACCTTCGCGGCAACGCCGTCGATGAACCGCCACTGCAGCACCGAGCGCTTCACCGCGCCGACCGCGTCCTCGGTATAGGGATACAGGTCGAAGCCAAGACGCTCGCCGTTATCGCCGTAGCCGGCGCGGCGCAGCTCGATCGCGAGCTCGAGCGTCTCCATGAACGCGGTCGCGCCGACCATGTTGTCGTCGTCGAACGTGCCCCAGCCCGAGTTCGCGTGCTGGTGCCCGAGCAGCCCTTCGGCTGCGAGCAGCGCCGCGTACTCCGCAAGGTTCTCGCCGTTCATGATCAGGTGCTGCCAGTCCATGTTCACCGAGACGTTGTCGAGCCCTTGGAGTTGCAGCTTGTGGATCACGTGCAGCGTCATGCCGATGTTGCGCATGAGGATCTTCATCGCCGGCTCGGAGTTCTTGTGCTCGAGGAAGATCGTCACGTCGCGGTCGCGGGCGTGCTGCGCGGCCTGGCCGATGCCGTCGATCAGGCGCGCCCAGGACTCCGTGTACGGGGTCTGGAACGGGTAGTTGTAGCCCTCGATCCCGGGCCAGATGATCACGTGCGCGCCGACCTCCGCCGCGAGGTCGATCGCCTCGCGGGTCAGGCGGAGAGCCTCTGCGCGGGTCGCGTCGTCGGGCGAGCAAAAGGCGCCCTTGCCGAATCTCGCATCCAGGTGCAGGCCGCTCGCGACCGCGTAGACGCCATGGCCGCCGAGCGCCTCGCGTACGTCGTCGAGGTTCGCGGGGGCGAGCTCCTGCGGGTAGTGGAACTCGTAGTCGTCGATCAGATCGCCGAGCCCGGCGACGGCGGTGCGCACTTTCTGAGCCGTCGAGACGCCGGATAGCTCGGGCTTGTAGCCGCCCGCGTTGAATCGCGTCGCCATGTTGCCGAACGCCCAGATGCCGAGGGAAGTCTTCACGCCGACAACCTACAACCGCGTGACCCGCTTGCATTATTCGTGTCGCAAAGTAGGATCGATTCACTTCTGACCGACCATCGGACGACAGGCGGCGGTCTCCCCCCGAAGGAGGAATTGCTACGTGAGGATGGTTTCCAAGAAATCGGTCCTGCTTCTCGGCCTGGGCATCGTCGCCCTGTCGGCCGTCGTTGTTGCGACCGCCACTGCAGGCACTAAGACGCACAAGTCGAGCGTGCAGGTTTGCGTTCTGCTGCCGGACACCAAGTCTTCCGTCCGCTGGGTGCAGTTTGACGCTCCGGACTTCAAGGCCGCGTTCAAGGCGGCTGGTGTGACGGCATCGATCAACAACGCCCTCAACGATCCGCTCAAGCAGAAGGCGCAGGCGCAGGCGTGCCTGGCCGCCGGTGCGAAGGTGGTCATCGAGACCGCTCTCGACAACGGCTCCGCGGCGTCGATCGAGAAGTTGTTCACGTCGCACGGTGGCAAGGCGATCGACTACGACCGCCAGGTCACGGGTGGTTCCGCTTCGGTCTACGTCACGTTCGACGGCAAGGCCGTCGGCGAGGCGCAGGCCAAGGGCGTCATCTCTGCGATGAAGGCGAAGGGGACGTACAAGTCGAGCAGCACCATCGCCGAGCTCTGGGGCGGCCAGACCGACCAGAACGCGTTCTGGTTCAAGAGCGGCAACGACGCCATCTTCAACCCGCTCTTCTCGAGCCACAAGCTGAAGAAGGGCCCGCAGAAGTTCGTCCCCGACTGGGATGCGAACAACGCGGCGACCATCTTCAACCAGATGCTCGTTCAGACCAACAACAAGATCCAGGGCGTGCTCGCGGCGAACGACAACATCGCGGGCGCCGTGGTCGCCGACCTCAAGGCGAAGCACCTGAAGCCGATTCCGCTGAGCGGCCAGGACGCGTCGGTACAGGGTGTCCAGTACATCCTCGCCGGTTGGCAGTCGGGCACGGTCTACAAGTACGTGCCTAATGAGACGAAAGCAGCTGCTGCCGCGGCCGTCGCTCTCCTCAAGGGTAAGACGCCGGTGTCGAACGGCTTCCGCAAGAACGGTTCGAAGAAGGAGCCGACCGACGCACTTCCGGTCGTCTGGATCACGAAGAAGAACTACACGCGGCTCTTCACGGACCATTTCCTCAAGAAGAGTGACGTCTGCGTCGGCGCGTTCAAGAAGTACTGCAAGTAGGAAAAACGGTTGACGGTGGGGCGCCCTCGAGGTGCCCCACCGTTTTTCTTGTCAAGATTCGAAGCCCGCCAATGAGCCCGCCACTTCTCGAGCTTCGTGACCTCAGCAAGACATTCGGGTCGGTAGAGGCGCTCACCGATGTCGACTTCGAGGTGCAGCCCGGCGAGGTCATGGCACTCGTCGGCGACAACGGCGCCGGCAAGTCGACGCTCATCAAGTGCGTCGCGGGAATCCATCCGGCCGACCGCGGAGAGTTCTTCTTCGAGGGTCGCCCCGTCAGCATCCACGGCCCGAAGGACGCCGGGCAGCTGGGGATCGAGGTCGTCTACCAGGATCTCGCTCTCTGCGACAACCTCGATGTGGTGCAGAACATGTTTCTCGGACGCGAGACCAACACCTTTCAGATCCTCAACGAGGCGGCAATGGAGCAAAGGACCGCCGCAACGTTGAAGTCGCTCGCCGTGACGACGATCTCGTCGATCAGGCAGCCGGTCGCCACGCTCTCGGGTGGCCAGCGCCAGTCGGTCGCCGTGGCCAAGGCGGTGCAGTGGAACTCCAAGCTCGTCATCCTCGACGAGCCGACCGCAGCTCTCGGAGTCGCGCAGACCGAGCAAGTGCTTGCGCTCGTGCGCCGGCTCGGCGAGCAAGGGCTCGGTGTCGTCCTCATTTCGCACAACCTTCACGATGTCTTCGAGACGGCAGACCGCATCACGGTGCTGCGCCTCGGCCGCAACGTCGGTGTGTTCGATCGCCGTACGACAACGCAGCAAGTCGTCGTGGAGGCCATCACCGCCGGCAAGCCGACCAAGGTTGCAGGCATCCCGGCGACCGCGGCAGCTCAAGCGTGAGCACCGCGGACGTCGTCGGGCCCGACCGCCCGAAGCCGATGGAAGAGGAGCAGCTGCCCACCGGCTTCGCGGGGCTCTACGCTCGTGCCCGGTTCAACCTGCGCACGGGCAACCTCGGGCCGTTGCCGATCATCGTCGGGCTGCTCGTCGTCGTCCTCCTCTTCAAGTTCACGGCGACGAACTTCTTCACCGCGACGAACTTCGTCAACCTGATCACCGAGTCCGCCGGTACGGCGATGCTCGCGTTCGGCGTCGTCTTCGTGCTGCTGCTTGGCGAGATCGACTTGTCGATCGGCTACCTCGCCGGGATCGGCGCCCTGACCGTCGCGGAGCTCCAGCTACCCGGCAGCGGCCATCAGATGAACGGCCTCTTGGCGATGGTGATCGCCGTCGCCGTCTGCGCCGCGATCGGTGCGATTCAAGGCTCGATCGTCGCTCTCGTCGGAGTGCCGTCGTTCGTCGTCACCCTCGGCGGCTTCCTGATCTGGCAGGGCGTGATCCTGAACACACTCGAACAGCGCGGCACGATCATCATCCAGGACCGCTGGATCAACTACACCGACGCCTACTTGTTCTCACCGCTCGGCGGGTACCTGATCGCCGCAGTCATCGCGGTGCTGTATCCGCTGAGTGTGCTCTACAAGAGGATCACCGCGCGTGGAACCCACATCGCGCAGGTGAACCTGTGGGCCTTCATCGCGCGCTCGGTTAGCGTTGCGGGTGTCGCGTTCGGCGCGGTGGCGATCTGCAACCACGCTGTGGTGATCGTCACGCACCTCGGTCTGCCGCTCGCCGGCGTCATCGTCGTCTTCTTCTTCATCGTGCTGACGTTCCTCGCGAAGTGGACGACGTTCGGCCGCCACGTTTACGCGGTCGGCGGCAACGCAGAGGCTGCACGGCGCGCCGGCATCAATGTGGCGCGCATCCGCATCCTCGTCTTCACGATCTCGGGTGCGACAGCGGGCATCGGCGGCATCATCTTCGCCGCGCAGGTGAACTCGGTCGCGCTGACGTTCCCGCCCGGCAACCTGCTCCTGAACGCGATCGCCTCGGCGGTCATTGGTGGCGTTTCGCTGTTCGGCGGCCGTGGTGAGGTACGCGGCGCGCTACTCGGCGCGGTGTTGATTGGCACGCTTCAGAATGGCCTGAACACGCTCAGTGTGTCGAACGGCTGGATCTACATCGTCACCGGTCTCGTGCTCCTCGGGGCCGTCACGCTCGACACGGTCGCCGTCCGGCTCCAGGCCCGTTCCGGGCGCTAGGAGCGGGCGAAGAGCGTTCTCGCACGGCGGCGCGCGAGCACTGCGACCTTGGTGCCGACGGCGAGGCCGGCCGCTTCGTCGAACGGCGTCTCGATACCCCAGGCAAGCCCGGAGCGAATCGCGTCGGCGGCACGTCCGGCGACTCCGTTGCCGAGGACGACCTGTGCCGCCGCTGCGAACGCGGCTCCTTCGGAGACGCCACCCGGCGAGGCAGGCGTGACGGCGCCGCCGGGCGGTGTCCAGCTTCCACCCGGCACCCACGCGCCACGCTCGCGAACCAGCAGCTGGCCACTCTTCCGTTCGACGAGGCCCGGCGTCACGGGCAGCTCGTGGTTGAAGGCCAGATAGCGGATCATCTCGATTGGTCGCGGCGCCTGATACCTGCGCTTCGCACGCCACACCGACACGGCAGCGTCATTCAGCGCACCGTTTAGGGTCACGTAGAGGCGGAGGTCATGCCGGAGGTTGCCGGTGGCGTGGTCCGTCGCAACCGAGTTCCAGGCAGTCGGCGACGAGTCGACCGCCGCCGGCGAGGCCGCAGAGGTTGCGCGGATCACTGCGGTCGCCGCGGCGGAGTACGCAGGGCTCGACGGGTCGGCGAACGGCGGAGCGGCGGCCTTCACTGCTCCGGCGAACGTCTTCACATGGCCCCACTGCGCAGCCTCGAACGCCTGCACCTGCGCTGGTACGGCGCCGCCGCCGCGCGGCGACACCTGCCCCAGGGCGAGCGGCTGCCAGAAGGTCGCGTCGTGCACGGTCGAGCCCGGTTGAGCCACGATCAGCGGTGCGTTCTCCGGCGTGTAGGTCGGGTCGGCGTAGTGCAGCGATTCGTTCGAGCCGTCATGCCTGCCCGCAGCGATCGCCGCCGCAGCGATCCGGTTGCCGGTAGCCGCGGGCGAGCCGGACGTTGCGACGTAATCCGGCGAGTAGCAGAGGTTGCGCAGCTGTTTCGTCAGCAGCGCGAACGTCGTCGCAAGGTTTGCGTTGTACGACGCGCGCCAGAGGAGCAGTCGATACGCCGCGTAACTGATTGCCTCCGAGCTCTTCGTCGCCTTCCAGGCGTGGAACATGACCATCGACACGTCGTAGAGGTCGCGCGCCTCCACGGGATCCGAGGCGCCGCCGCTCCTGAGTGCGGCCACCGCCGCGTCGTCCCAGTACGTTGCGATCGAGCGGCCGCGCGCCGCGCGCGTGCAGGCCCCGAGACGCGGCGCTGCTGCGGCCGGGCTCGTCACCGGGGCCGGTGCGGGTGCTGCTATGTCGACGATGCGATCTGCGCTCACATTGCGGAGGACGCTCTCGCCGCCGAAGGGATAGCGGACGGTCAGGGCGCGCAGGGAAGTCGCCGACCCTAGACCGAAGTGCACGCGCGGATCCTCCGACGAGAGGTAGCTGCTGCCTGCCGTGACGACCTGCGTGAGCCTGTGTCCGTTCTGGAGTACCGCGGTGACGACCGCACCGGGAACGAAGCGCGAGAGGCTCACGTCGAGCCAGTGGCCGCGCGTGACGGTGGGGCGGAGGAGTGCGAGATTGCCACCGATCGTGTTGATCGCGATCTGCATCCGGCCGTTGTTGTCGACGTCCGCAGCGGCGAGCCCGCGCCCGTTCAGGATGAGGCCGGCGATGTTCTTCGCGTTGCCGTAGGCGCCTCTGGCAGTCGGCGCGAGCACCTGCACCGGCTCGGCGTCCTTCGCCAGATTGGTCACCGGGATCGCGCCGGCGGCGAGCACGAGATCGGGGTTGCCCGAGTTCTGCACGTCGACCCACGACGCGCCCCAGCCGGCGAACGCAGTCCCGAGCGCCGGATCGAACTCCGGCCGCGCATTCAGGAAGGACGTGCCGCTGCGTTTGTAAGCCGCCGACGGCTCGCCACGCGAGTTCGTGACGAACAAGCTCTTCTTCTGGCTGTCCCAGGCGATCCCCATCCCCGCGAACGGATCGGCGACCCCTTCGGCCGCCGCACGGTCCTCGAAGCGGAAGCCGAGGCCGGCAGGGTCGGCTGCTGCGCCGCCCGGCCACGGCACGTTCACGTAGAGCTGGTTCGGATCCTCGTCGTTCGCGACGTAGAGGTCAGGCCGCCCGTCGCCGTTCGTGTCGACGAACTGCGCGCCGAGGCCGTGGCGGAAGTCGGCCGCCTCGAGCCCCGCCTGTACGCCCACTTCACGGAAGCGGCCGTTCCCCTCATTGAGGTAGAGGAGGTCACGGACGCCGTAGAGGTTCGTTGGGAAGCCCGCGAGCGAGTTCGGGACGAGGTCGTTCGGCACCGAGTAGCCCGAGACGAACAGGTCCGGCCGGCCGTCGCCGTTCACGTCCGCGACCGCAGCACCCGTGTACCAGCCGCTAGCGCGCAGCGTCTGCTCGCTGAACGTGCCGCCGTGATTCCAGAGGATGTCGATCCCGCTCGTCGTGGTCACCACCAAGTCGGTGTGACCGTCGCCGTTCAGGTCCGCTGCGACGCAGCCGTCGCCCTGCCCCGCGATATTCGCGTGCGTCTTCGCGCTGACGTTCGCGAAGACGCCGTGGTCGTTCTCGAAGAGTTGAGTCGTCGGCAGGCCGCCGTGCGCCTGCCACCGGACGGCATCGGAGCTCGCGTACGAGTTGACGGCGAACAAATCCTCCCAGCCGTCGCCGTTGTAGTCGAGCCAGCAGACTCCGCCGCCCATCATCGCCGTGTAGTCGTTCGAGACGCCGTAGCGGAACGAGTCCTGCCGGAAGTCGAGGCCGACGGAGGGCGCGACGTTCTTCAGCCGCTCCCCCGCGAGCGCCGAGCTCTGCCGCACGGGTGCGATATGTGCCGGTGGCGCCGATGCGAGCGCCCACACGCCGCTCGTGTCGAGGTGCAGCCGATACGTACTCGAGCCCACCTGCGCGACAGCGGTCGGAGGGTTCTGGTCGGTGCCCGCCACGAGGTGGAGGGCGACGGCCTGGCTCGCAACCGTGGGCTGCACAGCGAGCAGGTCGTGCGTGATCACCTCGGCAGTCGCTCGGTCGAGCTGCGTCTGCACACCGGGCGAGGGCAGGATTGTGATCGGCGGAAGCCGGCCCGGCAAGGTCACCGAGGAGCTCGAAGCGGGGGAGCTCGCAGCGCCGAGCGCAACCGTCACGTAGACCGCCGACGCGGCCGCAGCGGCAAGCGCCACCCGCCTGTGGTCGACCTTGACCGGGAACGTCTCGAGCAGCGCCTTCCCGACGCACACGATCGCGAGCGACGCGAGCAGCGCGACCTTCGCCGCGAACTCGCTGCGTGTCGGCGCGATGAGCATCGACGCGAGCACGCCGAGCGTGATCCCGTACACGACGCGTATCCGCGAGTCCTTCGGAGCCGTCTTCGGGTCCGTGATCATGAAGAAGAAGAACACGAGCACTTCGGGCGACGTGACCAGCACCCACCAGAAGGAGAAGCCGGTGATCGGCCCCAGGTGCCAGCGCGCGGTCATCACGTGCCCGGCGAGTGCGAGGCCCCCGATCCCGACCGCGAACGCCGCCCAAAACGAAAGCGCGACACGCAGTAGCTTGAGGCGCGAGAGGATCGCGAACCCGCCGGTCACGATGATGATCAGCGCGAGGGCCATCCACCACGACATCGGTCCCCACCAGAAGTCGAGCGGTTCGACGCGTGTGCGTCCGAGTACGAGAAAGACGACGACGAGGCCGATGTTCGACGGGTTGAAGATGTGCTCGCCGCGCCACTTGATCACGTACTTCGAAAGCAGCGCGCCGGCTGCCGTGGCGGCGTAGATCCACCACCCGTTGAGGCTCCACCAGTCGCCGTGATGGTTGCTCGGCAGGCGCAGCACGAACGCGACGCCGCTGCCCGTCAGCATCGCGCTGGCCGGCCACATGATCACGTGCTGGTTACGGAACGTGAGCACGAGCTCGATCACGGCGCACGTGCCGAGACAGAGCAGGATCTGCGCGATCGAGATCCGGAAGTGGAACGCCACCTGGCCGAGGACCTGCAGCGACGTGATCGTCACGGCGAGGTGCAACCGGGGATCGCGCAGCTTCGGCAAGACGACGGGGTAGGAAGTCCCCCGCAACGCGATCTCTGCCATACGGCTCCCAATCTAGCCGGGGGAGCAGGGGATTTACACTCGCCGGGTGAGACTCCAACGAGCTCAGGCAATCATCGATGCAGTGGTGGCGGCGGCGCCCGGACCGGTCTCGGTCTTCGTCGCCGACACCCACGGCGAGTTGATCGCGGCGGCGACGATGGACGGCGCGGCGCCGGACACACGGCTGAACGCTCAGCGCAAGGCGTACACGGCCGCGCGCAGCGACGCACGCTCGACGCGCGAGCTGGCGGACAAGGTGCGCGACGACGCAGTCGAGCGCGCAAGCTTCGACCCCTTCTTCACGTTCTTCCTCGGCGGTGTCGCCGTGTTCGAGGGCGACGTGCGGATCGGTGCCGTCGGCGTCAGCGGGCTACCGGGCGAGGTGGACGAGCGGCTCGCGCTCGACGCCATCGAACGATCTGCGGGGATCTGAAGACGCTTACAACGCGACGGGCATGCGCGTCGTTGCCGACTCGTGCAGGGCGGCGATCGCGTTCGCCTGGCCCATCGCGTCATCACGACCCAGGAGGACCGGTGCGACGCCGCGAATCGCGTCGCTGAGGTTCTCGAGCTCGAGCCGGTAGGAGTCCTCGCGCGGCAGCTCGATGCGCTCGACGTCGCCGTCCTTGCGCACCTCGATCACCGGGATGTCACAGTGGAACGGATCGTCGAGAAAGAGCGAGCCATCGCTGCCGATCGCCTCGAGCTCGTCGCGCTCGGTCATCGCCGTGCCGCAGTCGAACGTCGCGATCACGTTGCCGGGGAAGCGCATGGTGCCGGTGAAGACCCAGTCGGTGCCCGAAGGGCCGTACCACGCCTCGCCCCACACGCGCTCCGGCTCGCCGCCAAGCAGGCGCGAGCACGAGACGTTGTAACAACCGACGTCCATCAGCGCCCCACCCTCGACGTCCGTACGTAGCCGGATGTTGTCCTCGTCGTAGAGGCCGTAGCTGAAGGTCGAGCGGATCAGCCGCAGCTCGCCAATTGCCCCGTCCTGGACCAGGTCGATCAGGCGCTTTGTCTGCGGGTTGTGTCTGTACATGAAGGCTTCGCTGAGCAGGAAGCCGGTGCGCTCCGACGCATCGAACGCCGCGGCGACCTCCTCGGGATGGCGTGACAGCGGTTTCTCGCAGAGCACGTGCTTGCCGGCTTCGAGCGCCTTGATCGACCACTCGCAATGCATGGTGTTCGGCAGCGAGATGTAGACCGCTTCGATCTCCGGGTCGGCGAGGAGCGCCTCGTACGAGCCGTATGCGCGCCGGATGTGCCACTCGTGTGCGTACGCATCGGCGCGTGGCTGGTCGCGGCTTGCGACTGCGACGAGGTCGACCTTGTCGGATGCATGCGCGCCCGGGATGACCTTCCGGTTGATGTCGGCGGTCGAGATGATTCCCCAGGTCACGCGTGAAGCGTCCACGTGCTTACTATCGCTGACGTGACCGAGATCGGCATCGGCATGCTCGGGTATGCCTTCATGGGGAAGGCGCACGCGAACGCCCTCAAGAAGATGGCGTACATGACGTGGCCGCCGCCGCTCGAGCCGAAGCTCGTGGGCATCGCCGGCCGTAACGCCGAGGCGGTGCAGGAGGCCGCCACCCGCTACGGCTTCGAGTATGCGACGCAGGACTGGCGCGACCTGGTCGCCGACGATCGCATCGGCCTGTTCGACAACAGTGGGCCGAACTCGCTGCACGCGGAACCGACGATCGCGGCCGCCGAGGCAGGCAAGCACGTCGTCTGTGAGAAGCCGCTCGGGCGCGACGCCGCCGAGAGCTACGACATCTGGCAGAGGGTCGCCGCTACCGGAGTGAAGCACCTCTGCGCCTTCAACTACCGCTTCGTCCCGGCAGTGCGGCTCGCTCGCGAGATGGTCGAGGCCGGCGAGCTCGGCGAGGTGCGCCACTTCCGCGGGCGTTATCTGCAGGATTGGGGCGACGATACGTCGCTCGACACCTGGCGCTTCGATCCGCAGGCGGCCGGCTCGGGCGCGCTCGGCGACCTGATGACCCACGTCGTCGACCTCGCCCGCTTCCTGAACGGTGAGATCGAGTCGGTGCAGGGTTTCGCGCACACGTTTCTGGCCGGACGCAACGTCGACGACGCCGTCGAGGCAGCCGTCCAGTTCGCAAACGGGTCCGTCGGCACGCTCGAGGCGACGCGCTTCGCGCACGGCCACCGGAACGCATTCCAGTGGGAGCTCAACGGGACGAAAGGCTCGCTGATCTTCGACATGGAGCGCCTCAACGAGCTGCAGGTCTTTCGCGCCGACGGGGATCGGGCGCGCGGCTTCAAGACGGTGCTCGTCTCCGAGCAGACGCATCCGTTCTGGGAGTACTGGTGGCCGCCCGGCCACATCATCGGCTGGGGCGACACCTTCATGCACGAGCTGCATCACCTGCTGCGCTGCATCGCAGACGACACGGACGTCGAACCGTACGGCGCGACGTTCGAGGACGGCTATCGCGCGTCCGAGATCTGCGACGCGATCGTGCGCTCAGGCGAAAGCGGCGCGCGCGAACCGATCACCTTTCGCTGACGGCCACACGAAGCATCGCAGCGTGGCCGATTCCCCCAGCTGAGGGATACGTTGCGCGTCAGGTCCACCGATGCTTCCATCGTCCGCTGCGGTCCTGGAAAAGGGGACTTCTCGTTGCTAGATCGGGTTCGAAAGCCGAATCGATGGTAGTGCGCTCGTCCCACCTCCGGCTGCTCGCCGGGGAGGAGAGTCCGGGCGATTCGACGCTCGTCGAGTCGTACCGCCGGCTCGCGGACGTCTTCCACGAAGTCCTTGCCGAGCAGACTCTCGACGCTCTTCTCGTGCGCATCGCCGACACGGTCGGCGACCTGATCCCGCACGACACGCTCACGATCTACGAGGCGGACGAGGCGAAAGGGATGCTCAAGCCTGTGCTCGTCGTCCGCGACCCCTACGCCGACGAGATCATGAGCGCGCCGCTCAGCTACGCCGAAGGCGAGGGGCTCACCGGCTGGGCGGTCAGCCGCGGCGAGGCGGTGCTCGCGAACCAGGCGCACCACGATCCGCGCGTCCGCACCGTTCCCGGCACGCCGATCGAGCCGGAGTCGCTCATCTGCATCCCGCTGATCGCGCGCGGCCACGTCAAGGGCGCGCTCAACGTCTACCGCGACGGCGAGGACGTCTCCTTCACAGAGATCGAGTTCGAACTCGCGAAGCGGCTCGGCGACGCGGCCGCGCTCGCGCTCGACAACGCGGAGATCCGCGCGCGGCTCGAGCACCAGGCGCGCACCGACTCGCTCACCGGCCTCTTCAACCACAGCGTGTTCTACGAGCAACTCCTCCACGCGCTGCAGGACGCAAGCCGGACGCATTCCCCGGTCGCCGTCCTGATGCTCGACATCGACGACTTCAAGCACGTCAACGACGTGCACGGCCACGCTGTCGGCGACGAGCTCCTCCGCTTCCTCGCCGAGGCGCTGCGGGCGACCGTCCGGCCTGACGACGTCATCTGCCGGCTCGGCGGCGAGGAGTTCGCCGTCGTGATGGTCGGCTGCGCCGACGAGGACGCCGTCAGGGTTGCGGAGCGGATCAAGAAGCGGCTCGGCGACACCGAGTTCCCCGGCATCGGCCGCATGCGCGTCTCGATCGGTCTCGCCCTTGGTCCCGAGCATGCGATGAACCCGCGTGAGCTCGCGACGTGCGCCGAGGCGGCGATGATGACCGCGAAGGCGCAGGGCAAGAACCAGATCGTCCTCTACTCCGACGACGGCACGAAGCGTCCGGACACGCCGGCCGCGGCGCGCGACGTCCGGTCGATCGCTCACCTGAAGATGCTCCAGAGCCTGAGCGGCAAGCTCAATCGCTCGAACGACGTGAAAGAGATCGGCGAGGAGATCGTGGCCGAGCTCAAATCGCTCATCGACTACCACAACTGCCGCGTCTTCGTCCGTCACGGAGACGAGCTCGTCCCGGTCGCCTTCCTCGGAGAGTTCTCCACGAGCCAGGTCTCTCTGTCCCTCGACGTCCTGCGGATCAAGGTCGGCGCCGGCATCACGGGCCGCTGCGCAGAGCTCGGTGAGTCGATCGTCGTCGGCGACGCGGCCAACTGCGAGTTCGGCCGCCAGCTCGAGGGGACGGATCCGATCGAGGAGTCGCTCCTCGCCGTGGCGCTCCGCTACGGCTCGCGTGTCGTCGGCGTCATCGTCGTCTCCAAGCTCGGCCTCAACCAGTTCGACGAGGACGAGGTCAGGCTGCTCGAGGTGCTCGCCGGCCATGCAGCGGTCGCCGTCGAGAACGCGCGCCTCTACGAGTCGGCGCGGCGCGAGGCGGAGAGTGCGACCGCGCTGCTCGAGTTCGGACGCGAGCTCGCGACCCTCGTCGAGCTCGAGGACATCGTCGAGCGGGTGACGACCCTCTCGGCCGAGATCCTCGGCAGTGCCTTCACGTCCTTCTGGTTCGAGCGGGACGGGGAGCTGCGCCTGCTCGCCGAGCACGGGCACACGCCCGACTGGGCGGCGAGGCTGCGCGAGTACGCCTTCTCCGTCGACTCCTTCGCCGTCGATCGCGAGCCCTTCATCTCGGAGCCGAGCGACCACAACGACCTCGTCGACGAGAGTCCCGCTGGACCCGACGGCCGCTACGCCGTCGCGCCCTTCTCCGTCGACGGCCGCGCCGGCTGCATCGTCGCCGTCGTCTCGGACCAGGACTTCGGAGAGCGCGAGCTGCGGCTGCTCGGCGGCCTCGCGCACCAGGCGAAGCTCGCGATCACGAACGCCTCGAGCTACGAAGGGCTCGAGCGGACGTTCGTCTCCACCGTCGAGGCGCTCGCGAACGCGCTCGAGGCGAACGACGAGTACACGTCCACTCACGCTCGCTGGATCAGCGACCTCGCGCTGCGAGTCGGTGGCGAGCTCGGCCTCGACGAGCGCACTCTGAAGCGGCTCGAGCTGGGGGCGCTCCTCCACGACATCGGCAAGATCGGCATCCCGAGCGATGTGCTCTCGAAGCCGGGCCGGCTGACCGCAGAGGAACGGAAGATCGTCCAGACCCATCCCGAGCTCGGCGAGCGGATCATCGCCCCGATCGACCGCCTCCAGACCGTGCGGCCGATCGTCCGCCACTGCCACGAGCGCTGGGACGGCCGCGGCTACCCGGACGGCGTCATCGGCGAGGAGATCCCGCTCGAGTCGCGGATCATCTTCGTCTGCGACGCGTACCACGCGATGACGACCGACCGTCCTTACCGGCACCGCCTCAGCCACAAAGAGGCGCTGCGGCGGCTCGCCGACGCGGCCGGGACGCAGTTCGATCCGCAGGTCGTGGACGTTGCGCTACGTGTCCTCGAGCAGCACCGCCACGAGCTCGCGCCGAACGGCGCGTCCGCGCCCGTCTAGCCGGCGGCCGCGAGCTCCGGCTCGCCGCCCTCGAGCGCGTGCGCTAGGCGGCGGAACGGTCCGTCCTGCGCGAGGAGCTCGCGCTCGGAGCCGCGCTGCGTGATCTGCCCGTTCTCGACGACAAGGATCTCGTCCGCGCGGCGGACGGTCGAGAGGCGGTGGGCGATGATGATCGACGTCCGTCCCTTGAGCAGCCGGTCGAGGGCGAGCTCGATCAGCACCTCCGTCGGCCGGTCGATGTTCGAGGTCGCCTCGTCGAGGACGAGGATCCGCGGATCGGCGAGCAGGGCGCGCGCGATCGAGATCAGCTGCCGCTCGCCCGACGAGAGCCCCGCGCCGCCCTCGCGCACCTCGTGGTCGAGCCCGCCCGAGAGCCGGGCCGCCACGCGGTCGACCCCGACCGCTGCCGCCGCTCCCTCCACCTCGGCATCGGTCGCATCCGGCTTCGCGAAGCGGATGTTGGACGCGATCGTGCCGCTGAACAGGAACGGATCCTGGAGCACTACGCCGAGCTGGCGGCGGTACGAGCGGAGCTCTACGTCACGCAGGTCGTGGCCGTCGACGTGCACCGCTCCCTGATCCGGGTCGTAGTGGCGGCCGATCAGGCGCGCGAGCGTCGACTTGCCGTGCCCGGACTCCCCGACAAGCGCGAAGCAGCTGCCGGGCTTCATGTGGAACGACACGCCGTGGAGCACCGGGTCCTTCCCGTACGCGAAGACGACGGAGTCGACGTCGAGATCCCCCTCGATGCGCGGGAGAACCGGCGCGTCGGGGCGATCCTGGATCTCCGACTCCTCGTCGAGAATGCTCGCGATCTTGACCATCGCCGCGGCCGCGGACTGCAGCTGGCCGTAGACGTCCGACAGTTCCTGCAGCGGCTGGAAGACGAGCTGCAACAGGTAGATCGCCGTGATCAGCGTCCCGATCGTCAGCGTGTGGTGCTGGTAGAGGTGCGAGCCGAAATAGACCACCGAGGCCATCGCGAGCACGCCGAGGAACTCGATCGAGGGGAAGAAGACCGAGAAGATCTTCTGGACGTACGTCGCCTGCTCTCGATTCGCTGCGTTGAGCGCGTCGAACTCCGCCTGGAAGCGGCGCTCGCGGTTGAACGCCTGGACGACCGCCATCCCCGAGACCGACTCCGCGATCTGCGCGGTGACTGCGGCGATCCGGTTCCGCTGCTCGACGTTCGCGATATGCGAGACGCGCTGGAACCAGCGCGACAGGATCAGCGCCGGCGGCAGGACGACGAACGCGATCAGCCCGAGCCGCCAGTCGGCGATCAGCAGCGCTGCGACCGCGGTGGGGAGGAGGATGACGTTCGAGACAAGGGTCGGCATCCCCTGCGAGAGCGTGTCGGAGACCGCGTCGACATCGCTCGTGAGGCGCGCGATGATCCAACCCGCCTTCTGCTGGGAGAAGTAGCGGAGCGAGAGCCCGGTCAGGTGGTCGAAGAGATCACGGCGGAGGCCGATCACGATGGCCTGGCCGATCCGCGCCAGACCGCGAATGAGGAACGCCTGGAGGATCCAGCCCACCGCGGCGACGACGAGATAGATCGCGACGGCGATCGCGAGGTAGTGCGAGTTCTTCGCCACGATTCCGTGGTCGATCGCGCTCCGGACGATGAGCCAGCCGCCGGTCTGGGCGGCCGCGTTCCCGGCGCCGACGAGGATCATCAGCGCCACTGCGAGCTTGCGTCCCTCGAGGTACTTGGTGAGGCGCTTCATGCCGCCACCACCTCGTCCCTGAACAGCTTCGCGAAGGGCCCACCCGCCTGGATCAGGTCCTTCGGTTTCCCTGACTCGACGATCCGGCCGTCGAGGAGCACGACTGCGCGGTCGGCGATCTCCACCGTCGAGAGCCGCTGGGTCGCGACGAGGACGGTGCGTCCGGCGAGGGCCGGGCGGAGCCGCGCGACAAGGCGGCGCTCCGTGAAGGTGTCCACCGCCGAGAGCGGATCGTCGAGGACGACGACGCGCGCCCCGGTCGCGAGCGCGCGCGCGAGCGCGGTGCGCTGCCGCTGGCCGCCGGAGAGATTGACGCCGCGCTCCCCGATCAGCGTGTCGTAGCCGTCGGGCAGGCCGGGGCCGAAGCTGTCGACCCCGGACGCGACGGCCGCGGCGAGCGCCTTCTCCCAGTCCTCATCCTCCCGGCCGGAAAGGATGTTCTCCTTCAGCGGCACGGAGAAGAGCACCGGCCGCTGCGTGACGAGCGCGACATCGGCGCGCAGCTCCGCGATCGGGAGGTCGCGCGTGTCGACGCCGCCGATGAGCACGCGGCCCGCGGTCGGGTCGTAGAAGCGCGGCAGGAGGTTGAGGAGCGACGTCTTGCCGGCACCGGTCGGCCCGCAGACGGCGACGATCTCGCCGGGCTCGATGACGAGCTCGAGGTCGTGGAGAACGTCCACTTCGCCGCCGTAGGCGAAGCCGACCTTCTCGAAGCGGACCTCGAGCGGCTGGGGCTTCTCGGGCAGATGGCGCGGCTCGGCCGGTTCCGGTAGCGGGTGAATCCCCTCGAGCCACGCGAAGCTGCGGCCGGCGGAGGCGAGCGCGCGCTGCGCGAGGTTCGTGATCCAGCCGAGCGCCTCGAGCGGCCAGACGAGCTGCAGGAGGAGCGTCTCGAACAGGACGAACTGGCCGATCGTGAGCTGGTGATGGATATGCGCCCGGCCGCCGAAGAAGAGGACGGCGGCGATCGAGAGACCGGGGAGGTAGTAGAGGCCCGGCAGGTGGCGCGACTCGATTCCCGCCTGGCGGAGGACGGTCGCGCGGACTCCTTCCGCCTTGTCGCCGAAGCGCTCGCGGATGTCGTTCTCGCGGCCGAACGCCTGCACCATCTCGATCCCGACGACAGCCTCGTCCGCGGCTTCCGTCACGTCGCCTTTCCGCTCCTGCACCTCCCGCGAGATCGGCGAGACGCGCCGCGCGAAGCGGAACGTGAGCCACGTGATCGGCGGCAGCGCGACGGCCGTGTACAGCGCGAGCAGCGGGTTGACGAGGACGAGAACAATCCCGACCCCGATGATCATCATGATGCTCTGCATCCCCTGCACGAGCCCCCAGCCGATGAAGTAGCGGATCGGGTAGAGGTCGTTCGTGGCGCGCGATAGCACCTGGCCGGTCGCGTGCCGGTCGTAGAACGCGCGCGGGTAGCGGAGGTACGCCTGGTAGAGGAGCTCGCGCATCCGCGCCTCGATCCGGACGCCGATCCGCGCGGTCGCGAAGCGCCGGTTGAAGTTGATGACGAAGCGGCCGGCCCCGAGCACGACGATGATCGCGAGATACGGCCAAAGCGGCTTGAGGTGCTGGTGGTGGGTCGCATCGATCGAGTGGTCGATCGCCTGCTGGATCAGGACCGGAATCGCAATTGAGATGAGTACGTAGACGAGCGAGCACGCGAGGCCGAAGAAGCCCAGGCGGCGCTCAGCCCACCAGAGCGGGAGCAGCCTGCGGAAGGTTGGCAGCAGGCCGAGGTCGGGCGGATCGACGGGATTCACATACGTAGACATGGCGAAAGCGCCTGCGCCGGCGAGCCTCGAACTCGCCGCCGCACAGGCCTCCGCCGACGATACCAGCGGTCCTGGCCCCTGATCTAGCCGGATTTCCTGAGGCGGACTAGCGCCGGCGCGTGCGACGCCGGGCGGTCGCGGCCGGCTCGAGATCCGGCTCGGGCGGCGGCTGCGGCAGCGGCGTCGGAGGCGGCGGCTCGCCGTCGGGCTCGGGCTCTGCCGGCGGCGGTTGCGCCGGCTCGCTCCCGCGAAGTCGCTGACGCTCCTCCTCGAGCTCGACTCGCAGCCCCGCGAGCTCGCGCTCGACCTTGCGGATGGAACGCTCGCGCTCGTCGAGCTTCTCCCGCTCGGCCTGCGCCAGCGCCTTCTCCGCCTCGGCCGCTGCGACGGCCCGGGCGAGGTCGCTCTCAGCCGGCCCGCCGATGGACGGGCGCCCGCCGCCATGCTCCGCCTGGCGCATCAGACGCTGCTCGAGGTCCGCGACGCGGCGCGCCCGCTCGGCGAGCGACCGCTTCATCTCCTCGACCTCTACAAGAGCTTCCTCGTAGCGGGCGCGCATGTCCGGCAGGTCGTTCACACGGCAAGTCTCGCTGCCGCGGCGGCTGGTCGCAACCGGCGCGTGCCGTTCGGCCTAGCTAGCTAGCTCTTGACGGCCGGATAGACCTCGACGCGGCAGAAGCCGTCGCCGCGCGACTGCTTGTTGTACGACCACGTCGTGGGGTTGTTGTCGCGGCAGCGGTAGATGCCGTCGATGAAGATGTCGGTGGACGTGTACGCGTACCAGTTCGCGTTCTGGACGCCGTTCTGGCCCGGGCTGCCGAGCGCCGGGAGGACGATTTTCTGCTTGAACTTGATCCCCCGCACCTTCGGCCCGAACGTCCGCTCGATGATGATCTTCCCGTGCGGGCCGGGCGCCTGGCCGGCGGCGCCGTTCCAGTGGTACGTCTGGACGTAGCCGAGGCACCAGACCTTGTTCTTCGTCTTGAAGCTCGGCGGCCTACCGCCACTCTTGACCGCATAGGCGTTGCCGTTGTCGAATAGCACCTTCCGGTCGGTGCCGGAGCGCGTGCCGTAGTTGCACGACCACTTTGCCGCGTGGTGCGCGCCACCGGCGAACGCCGCGGCCGCAAGGCCGAGAGCTCCAAGGACGACCGCCACGAGGTAGACCGCAGTCCGCATGAGCGCCGATTCTCCGCCTTTGTGCGGGATGAGTCAACTGTTCGGGATGCGTTGTACAGTCGGGCGATCAAGCGTCGCGAATTTCTCGAGTTGGCCGGCGGTCTGGCGCTCGGTGCCGGCGCGGTGGAAGCCCTGTCGGGATTCCGGTTGGACACGGCGAGCGGACCGTTCCGGGAGCTCGCCCGCGAGATCAAGGGGACGGTCGTCACCCCGTCCAGCTCCGGCTACGCGAAGGACAAGCTCTCCTACAACACGCGCTTCGACGGCGCGCATCCGCGGGCGATCGCCTACTGCGCGTCGGCCGAGGACGTCCAGAAGACGGTGCGGTGGGCGTACAAGCACGGGATCCGTATCGTCCCGCGCAGCGGCGGCCACTCGTACGCGGGCTATTCGAGCACGAGCTCCGGCGTCGTGGTCGACGTCTCGCGGCTGAAAGGGGTCCACGCGAGCGCCGGGACGGCGACCGTCGGAGCAGGCGCGCATCTGATCGACGTCTACGCGCGGCTCGATCCGCACGGCGTGACGATCCCGGCCGGCTCCTGCCCGACCGTCGGCATCGCCGGGCTCGCGCTCGGCGGTGGCGTGGGCTTAGCCGGCCGCAAACTCGGGCTCACCTCCGACAACCTCGTCGCCGTCTCGCTCGTGACCGCGGACGGAAAGTTGCTCGAGTGCAGCGCGCACGAGCACCCTGACCTTTTCTGGGCCTGCCGCGGCGGCGGTGGCGGCAACTTCGGGATCGCGGCGAGCTTCCGCTTCCGCACGCATCAGGTCGGCAACGTCTCCTACTACCGGGTCATCTGGCCCTGGTCGAACGCGACCGCCGCCCTCAAGGCGTGGCAGGGCTTCGCGCCGCACGCGCCTGACGAGCTCTTCTCGACGTTCTTCATGGGAACGACCGGACCGAAGGGACAGGGGACGGAGCCGGCGGTCGGCTCCGGCGGTCAGTTCTTCGGCAGCCAGGCCGAACTGACGAACCTGATCGCGCCGCTCACGTCCGCGGGGCCGACGCACGTCACGGTCGGAACGCTCTCGTACATGGACGCGATGCTCCGCTGGGCCGGCTGCCACTCCGTCCCCGAGTGCGACGCAGGTGGGCAACTCACGTTCAAGGGCAAGTCGGACTACGTCAACCAGCCGCTCTCCGATACCGGGATCGCGACACTGCAGTCGGCCCTCGAGGCGAACCAGGCGAACGCCTCCCTCGGCCGGGCCCAGCTGATCTCGGACTCGTACGGCGGCGCGATCAACCGCGTCCATCCGAGCGAGACGGCCTTCGTCCACCGCAATTCGCTCTTCTCCATCCAGTACGTGTCGGCCTGGAACGGCGGCGGCTCAGGCGACCTGCAGTGGCTGAAGAACCTCTACGCCGCGATGCGCCCGCACGTCTCGGGCTTCGCGTACCAGAACTACATCGACCCCGACCTGCACACGTGGAAGCACGCGTACTACGGCTCGAACTTCAAGCGCCTCGTCGCGGTGAAGCGGAAGTACGACCCGCACGACACGTTCCGCTTCGCGCAGAGCATCCCGACGCGGGTCTAGCGGGAGTGGAGCCAGCCGGGCTCGAACCGGCGACCTTCTGGATGCAAACCAGACGCTCTCCCAACTGAGCTATGGCCCCGTAGGTATCTCAGTGTAGAGACCCTTCGGGAGAGCGAACCCGAGCTGGAGCTCCCACCAGCGCACCTCGTCGGGCTGTGTGACGGCGGGAAGCGGGCGCTTCTCGTCGCTCTCGACCTCTTCAGAGCGCGGTTCCTCGGACACGGCGACCCTCCTCGACCGGCTTGCCGCAGCCGACGTCCAAGGGATCGGCTCGGCGCGCGGCCGAGTCGATCCCTCGCAGGAGTTAGGTCAGGCGGCCCGTTCGAGCCGCTCTTCGACGCGGGCCCGGGCGACGATCTTCTCGCGGTCTCCCCAGCGCAGCCGGGCGCGAAGCAGTCGGTGCTCGTCCCACAGTCCGTCGAGCTTCGTATCGAGGGCGCGGATCTCGGCCCGCACTTCGGGATCGTGCTCGGCGGAGAGCCTGTGCCAGAGCTCAGTGCGCTCTTCGCTCAGGCTTTCGATCTCTTCGTGTATCGACTCCAGAGTTCTCATGCCGTTTCCAACGCAAGGCATGCCCGGGACATTCCACGTCAATCCTCAGCGTTACCGGAGCGAAACCTGGCGGCCACGCGACGTCAACAGGACTACGCGGCGGCGAGCGCCTCGCGCACGCGGTCGCCGACCGCGGCGAGGTCGAGCGTCTCGCCCGCGACGTCCTGCAGGAGCTCGTCGGCCGTCGGCTTCTGCCCCTCCGCCCAGAGCTCGCGCAGCAGCGAGCCGGCCTCGCGACGGGAGAACCACGCGTTGCCGAACCGCTCACGCAGATACGAGCGCAGCTGCGCCTCGAACGCCCACGCGCGCAGGTACTCCGAGGCGTAGAAGCCTCCGTCCATGTCGGCGAGATAGTCGGTCGGCGAGGGCGCGACCTTCGTCGCGTCGGCGAGGAGCTCGACGTAGCGCGGCCGTAACGCGGTCGGCTCGTCCGCCGTGTGGAACTCGAGCTCGTAGAGGAGCTTCGCGCAGTAGCGGCGCACGATGAGGAGGAGGAAGGTCGCGCCCTCCGCCGCGAACTCGTACGGCCGCGAGAAGTCGAGGCGCCGCTCGAGCCAGACCGGGTCGATCGTCAGGTGCTCGAGCAGCATCGCCCAGCCCTCGGTGACGGCGTTGTCGCCGAGCCGCCGCTCCTCCATCGAGAGCGAGGGGGAGGTGTGGGCGAAGTGCTCGGTGTGGCCTGCCTCGTGGAAGAGCGCGCGCCAGTCGTCCGGGCCTCCCTGCGGTTTGATCACGAGGACGACGCGACCGGGCACGTCGATCGGCGAGCAGAAGGCGCGCGGATCCTTGTTCGGGCGCTCCTCGAGGTCGAGCTCGACGTTTTTCTGTGCGCCCAGGTCGACGCCGAGGTCGCCGAGCGTCGCCTCCAGTGCCGGCAGCATCGTCTTCCGGGGGAAGGCGGCGTCCCATTCGGCTCCGCGCAGCGCGCGGGCAACGTCCCAGCGCTCGACCTCGCCGAGCCCGAGCCCCAGCCGGGCGCGGTAGATCCGGTCGCCCGCCTCCTCCCAGAGGCTCTCGGTGTCGGCGAGGAAGGTGCGGCACTGCGCCGCGAGATCGTCGAGCCGGAACGCGAAGCCGCGGTAGAGGTCGGCGTAGTTCGCCGCGCCGAGCCGCGTCGTCTCGGTGTGGACGACCTCGGCGGCGTGGAGGTGGAGGGCGTTCAGGTGCTGCTCGGTCAGGTCGTTCCGCAGCGCCTCCAGCTGCGCGCGCTCGCCGCGATCGGACTCGTTCATGATCCGCGGCCGGAGCATCCGGTACGGGACTTCCTCGTCGCCGACGCGCGCGGTCAGGGTCGCCTCGAGCTCGGCGACCTTCGAAGCCTCCTCCTTGACGAAGTTGCCGAGATAGCCCTCGCAGGCGAATTTCCAGAGCTCGCGCCGCCGCCGCTCGCCGTCGACCGACGCGCCGAGCGCGAGTGCGGTGTCGAGCCGGGTCAGCCGCTCGTGGCGCTCGTAGATCGGCGGCAGGTCATACGTCTCCTTCTGGCCGGAGAAGTGGAGGTACGTCTCGGAGTCGAGCTCGCGGATGAACTGCTCCGCCTCGGCAGAGAGATCGTCGATCTCGAGTTGCTGGAGCGCCTCCGCCATGGGCGTCCGTAGGATAAGACCCGTGCGCGAGATCGTCTTGGAGACCGAGCGGAAGACGCAGCTGATCGAGATCACGGACCTCGTCCGTGAGGCGCTCGGCGAGGAGAACGGCGCCTCGGCGGCGCTTGTCTACGTCCCGCACACGACGGCGGGCGTCGCGATCAACGAGCGGATCGATCCCGAGCTCGTCTCCGATCTCGAGAACGCCTTCCAGCGCGTCGTCGGCGACGACTGGGAGTGGAAGCACGAAGACGAGGACGGCCCGAACGCGCCGTCCCACGCACGCGCCTCGCTCGCCTCGAGCCCGCAGGTCTTGATCCCGCTCAGCGACGGCGGGCTCGCGCTCGGCACGTACCAGGGGGTGTTCTTCTGCGAATTCGACGGTCCGCGCACGCGCAAGGTCTACGTCACCACGCTCACGTAGGTCACGGCGCGATCCGGCGTCTCGCGCTCGTCCTTCTCCTGCTGTTGGTGCTCGTCTCGGCCGCCCTTCCCGGCCGCAGGCCCGACGCGAGCGCCGGCGGGCTCGGGATCCACAAGATCCGGCACGTCGTGATCGTCATGCAGGAGAACCGCTCGTTCGACTCCTACTTCGGGACGTACCCGGGCGCCGACGGGATTCCCGGCCTGGCGGGAAACCCCGGCAGTGTCCCGTGCTCGCCTGACCCGAAGTCGGGTCGCTGCGTCCGTCCCTTCCACGACACGCACGACCGGAACTTCGGCGGGCCGCACACCGCGGTTGACGCCACTGGGGACATCGACGGCGGCGAGATGACCGGCTTCGAGGCGCAAGCCCGCGCCGGGCTCGCCCGCTCCTGCGGCCGGAGCGTCGACTCGCCCGGCTGCTCCCTCGCGCCGGGAGATCCGGACGTCATGGGCTACCACGACTCGCACGAGATCCCGAACTACTGGGACTACGCGAAGCACTTCGTCCTCCAGGACCACATGTTCGAGTCGGTGGACTCCTGGAGCGTGCCGGCCCACCTCTCCCTCGTCTCGGGCTGGTCGGCGCGCTGCACGACGCCCCACGACCCGCTCAGCTGCACGACGGCCCTGAGCGCGCCTTTCGGCGCGACCAACGCGAGCGGCCACAGCGACCTGCCGTGGACGGATCTCACCTACCTCCTCCATCGCGCCCACGTGAGCTGGCGCTACTACGTCGGGAACGGGAATCAGCCTGACTGCTCCGACGGCGAGATGTTCTGTCCGCCGGTGACCCAGGGGTCGAAGACGCCCGGGATCTGGAACCCGCTGCCGCGCTTCGACACCGTTCGCCGCGATCACCAGCTCGGCGACATCACGGCGGTGCACCGCTTCTATCGCGCGGCGCAGCGCGGCACGCTTCCCGCCGTCTCCTGGGTCGTCCCCGCCCAGAACGTCAGCGATCACCCGCCGGCCAAGATCACCGACGGGCAGGCGTACGTGACCGATCTGATCAACGCGGTCATGCGGAGCCCCGACTGGGGATCGACTGCGATCTTCCTCGTCTGGGACGACTGGGGCGGCTTCTACGACCACGTCGCGCCGCCCGTCGTCAACGGCGAGGGCTACGGCATGCGCGTCCCCGGGCTCGTGATCAGCCCGTACGCGCGGACCGGCTACATCGACCACCAGACGCTGAGCTTCGACGCCTACCTCAAGTTCATCGAAGACGACTTCCTCTCCGCGCACCGCCTCGACCCGAGGAACGACGGGCGGCCGGACTCGCGCCCGGACGTCCCGGAGGACGCATCCGTCCTCGGCAACCTCGCGGCGGACTTCAACTTCTCGCGCACTCCGCTGCCGCCGCTGATCCTGCCGCTCTACCCGCCGTTCGACTGATCCTCATCTGGCTCTAAAGCGCGGCGCATAGCGTGCGCACGCCGTGAAGCGCATCCTCCTCGTGCTCGGCGGAGCAGCGTTGCTCCTCCTCGCTCTGCTGTTCGCGTCCGCCGAGGTTCCGGGACATCGGTCGGACGTTGACGCGAGCCCGCGCGTGGGGATCCACAAGATCCGCCACGTCGTGATCATCATGCAGGAGAACCGCTCGTTCGACTCCTACTTCGGGACCTACCCGGGAGCGGACGGGATACCGGGCGTCGCCGGCAACCCCGGCACGGAACCGTGCCTGCCCGATCCGCGGTCGACCGTCTGCCTCGCGCCGTACCACGACACCAGCGATCGCAACGCCGGCGGACCACACGACAACATCAACGCGGTCAACGACATCGACAGTGGGCGGATGGACGGCTTCGTGGCCGAGGCGCGGAAGGGGCGCCATCTCTCGTGCGCGAACAGCCCCGACCTGCCCGGCTGCTCGCTCACGCCCAACGCGCCGGACGTGATGGGCTACCACGACGGGCACGAGATCCCGAACTACTGGGCCTACGCGCGCAACTACGTCCTTCAGGACCACATGTTCCCGTCGGTCAACTCGTGGAGCCTGCCCGAGCACCTCGCGACGGTCTCCGGCTGGTCGGCGTACTGCTCGACGTCGCACGACCCGATGAGCTGCAAGACGGCGGTCAACGCGCCGTTCGGAGCGAAGAGCGCGAGCGGTGTCGACTACCCGTGGACCGATCTCACGTACCTCCTCTACCGCCGCCACGTCAGCTGGCGCTACTACGTCTCGAACGGCACGCAGCCCGACTGTCCCGGCAGCCAGATGTTCTGCCAACAGGGGCCGCAAACGGCCGGGACGCCGAACATCTGGAACCCGCTACCCCGTTTCGACACGGTGCGCCAGGACGGCCAGCTCGGGAACGTCGTCCCGCTCCACGTCTTCTTCGGCGACGCGCGCGCCGGGAAGCTCCCCGAGGTCTCGTGGATCGTCCCCTCCCAGTCGACGAGCGAGCATCCACCCGGGTTCGTCACCACTGGCCAGACGTACGTCACTGGCCTGATCAACGCGATCATGCGGAGCCCGAACTGGCGCTCCACCGCGATCTTCCTCGTCTGGGACGACTGGGGCGGCTTCTACGACCACGTCCAGCCGCCCGTCGTGCACGGCCAGAGCTGGGGGCTGCGCGTGCCTGGGCTGGTGATCAGCCCGTATGCGCGGACGGGCTACGTCGACCATCAGACGCTGAGTTTCGACGCCTACCTGAAGTTCATCGAGAACGACTTCCTCGACGGCCGTCGGCTCGATCCGCGCACCGACGGCCGCCCCGACTCGCGGCCGTACGTCGCCGAGAACGTCGGGATCCTCGGCAACCTCGCTTCGGACTTCAACTTCAACCAGAAGCCGAGGCCGCCGCTGATCCTGCCGCTTCACCCGCCCTACTCGTAACGGCGTCGCGGCTACCGTGGCGGCATGGCCGCGCCCGTAGCGAAGGGAGACGAGCTCGAACTCGACGTCGAGTCGCTGGCGTTCGGCGGCAACGGCGTTGCGCGGCTGGACGGCTTCGTCGTCTTCGTCCGACGGGGATTGCCCGGCGACCGCGTGCGCGCCCGCGTCACGAAGGTCAAGCGCAGCCACGCCGAAGCTCTCGCGACCGACATCCTGCTCCCCGGCCCGGAGAGGGTCGAGGCGCCGTGCGCGCACTTTCCCGCCTGCGGCGGCTGCCGTTTCCAGGATCTTGCGTACGCGGCGCAGCTCGCGCAGAAGGAACGGCAGGTGCGGGATGCCCTCCAGCGTCTCGCCGGCATCGCGGAGCCGCCGCTCGAGCCGATCGTGCCGTGCGAGCCGGAGATCTTCCACTACCGGAACAAGCTCGAGTACTCGTTCACGACGACGCCGGACGGGCCGGGCCTCGGCTTCCACAAGGCGGGCCGCTGGGACGAGGTGCTCGAGCTGGAGAAGTGCTGGCTCGCGGACGAGCTCGGCAACGGGATCCGCGACGCAGTCCGCGACTGGGCGCGCGAGGAAGGGCTTCAGGCGTATTCGCAGGCCGACGGCAGCGGCTACCTCCGCCATCTCGTCGTGCGGCAAGGACGCAACACGCACCAGGCGCTCGTCCAGCTCGTGACGGCGCCGGGCGACAAGTTCGAGGCGGGCTACTTCGTCGACGTCCTGCGCCGCTTCCCCGAGGTGCGCTCGATCCACTGGGCGATCAACGACACGCCTGCCGAGGTGACGAACCTGCCGACGCGGCTGCTCTGGGGCGAGGAAGGGATCGAAGAGGAGCTCTGCGGCCTGCGTTTCCGCGTCCGGCCCAACGCCTTTCTCCAGACGAACACCGCGATGGCGGAGCGGCTGTACGGGCTCGCGCGGGACGCGGCGGCGCTCACCGGCGGCGAGACGGTCTGGGACCTCTACTGCGGCATCGGCACGATCGGGCTCTCGCTCGCAAGCGACGCGTTGACGGTGTGGGGGATCGAGGTTTCGGAGGAGTCGGTCGCCTGCGCGCTCGAGAACGCGGAGCTGAACGGCATCACGAACTCCGCCTTCTTCGCGGGCAACGTCGGCGAGGTGGTGGAGGAGCTGCTCGAGCGCTCCGGCCCGCCGGAGGTCGTCGTCGTCGATCCGCCGCGCGCCGGTCTGGCCGGGAAAGCGCTCCGTCGTCTGGGGCGGATCGGAGCGCCGCGCCTCGTCTACGTCTCCTGCAATCCGACGACGCTCGCCGGCGACGTCAAGGCGCTACAGCAGGAGTACGGCTACGAGTTGCGGCGGGTGACGCCGGTCGACATGTTCCCGCACACGCCGCACGTCGAGTGCGTCGCGCTTCTACTTCGCGCGTAGCCGCTTCCAGAGCAGATCGCCGTTCGCGACGACGAAGCCGAACGAGAGGAACGGCAGCGCGGGCAATCCGTTCACGTTGGTCGCCGCCGTGAGCACGATCGTCAGTCCATACATCCCGGTCGTCGCGATCCATGTCCAGCCGGGCCGCAGCCGCCAGCGCGCGGCCGCCGCGAGGAAGAGCGCGTAGAAGAGGATGTCTGGCGGGCCGAGGCTCGCTGCGCCGCCGCCCGGGGCGAGGAAAGCGACGGACACGTCCGTGTAGATCGCGGGATGGTTGGCGACGATCTGGTGCGTCGGCCCCTGCGGCGCAAACACCGAGATCGCATCGACGACCGGGATGATCAAGGCGACGACGAGAACCCACCAGAGCTCCTCGAAGACGTAGAGGAAGGCCCAGCCGGCGAAGACCGCCGCCCAGAGCTTCGCGAAGTTCGCGGCGAGTCCCCAACCCGCCTCGCTCGTGCCGAGCGCGACGAGCGCGAGTGCGATGGCGACTGCGAAGTTCCAGCGCCACGACCAGAGCGGCAGCGCAACGAAGACGAGCGCGAGCGTCGCCGGCATGACTCCCGCCGAGACGATCACCACCGCCGGCCACAGGCTCACCTCGCCGACGTGCGGTGCGACGACGAACCACGTCCCGACCGCGACGCCGATCACGACGAACGCGATGGCGCGCCGGCGGACGTCTAGTACGGAGGAGTCTCGCTCCACCACTCGCCGAGCACCTTGAAGGCGTTCCAGAACGCTGTCTTCGCCGGCTGCTCGTCGAGCGACTCGTCGATGTCGGGTGTGACGAGTCCCTGGATCGTCGGCGTGAACTCCTGCAGCTCTCCCTCGACCGCCGCGAGCTCCCGCGCGAGCGGGAAGTGGGCGGAGTTGAGGAACTCGCGCGCCGGCTCGCCCATCACGACGACAAGCTTCGGCTGCACGATGTGCAGCTCCCGCAGGAGGAAGCCGCGCGCCTCGTCCTCGTCCTCGTCGGCGAACTTGACGCAGTTTGTCCCGTAGATCGCCATCGGGTCGACGTGCAGCCGCTGCAAGGACTTGAGGAGCGCGTTGCCCGCGCGGCCGTAGAAGGCGACCCCTTCCTGCAGCTCGGCCGCCTTCGGCGTCGGCTTGAGGAGGAAGACATCGGCGAGCGGATGGCCGGAGCCGAGCACGGGCACGCGCGTGCCGCCGCCTGCCTGCGCGAGCTCGTCGCCGAGCTCGAGGTGCTGACCGAGCGGCTCGAGTACGAGCTGCGCATCGCGCTCGCACCGAGCGATCCTGCCGACCGCAAGGACGTGATCCTCGAGGTGCGGCAGGGTGTCGGTTTCGATCTGACCGCCGACTGCGAGGCGAAAAGACGCTTCGTGCTGGTCGACTGCTACGACGTGGCGGGCGGCGGCATCATCAGCTTAGACGGCATCTCCGACCAGCGTGCCAGCGGCTCGCCGCAGGTCAAATCTCAACATATTTTCGGCGTCGATTTCGGCGTGACGCCGGAAAGCCGCGCCGTCGTCAACGGCCATATGGGCGGTATATTATGGTTCACCGGCCTCTCCGGTTCGGGCAAATCGACCATCGCCAAC